>NZ_BAYA01000102.1 GCF_000685015.1 Paraburkholderia bannensis NBRC 103871
CCCACGTTCACGTGCGGCTTGGTCCGCTCAAACTTACCCTTGGCCATTTTCGACTCCTAAGAGGATTTTCCGTACGTTGCGCGGGGCGCGCAAACAATCACTATGTTGCACTACCTGCTTGATGCGAGGCCCTCAGAGGCCTGCTAAACCGGCTGGTGCCCATGGGCAGGATCGAACTGCCGACCTCTCCCTTACCAAGGGAGTGCTCTACCACTGAGCCACATGGGCATTTACTGCTGCACTTGCTTGCTGCAACTGCGTCCTGGAGCTGGAGCGGGTGAAGGGAATCGAACCCTCGTCGTAAGCTTGGAAGGCTTCTGCTCTACCATTGAGCTACACCCGCGAAGTCTTTCTGACTCTTGTCGATTCCCGACACTAACTTCAGCTGAATTCTGGTGGAGGAGGTTGGATTCGAACCAACGTAGGCGTAAGCCAACAGATTTACAGTCTGCCCCCTTTAGCCACTCGGGCACCCCTCCGTAGAGAACTGATGATTATGGAGTAACGTCCGAACCGTGTCAAGCACTTTATTCGGCGTCAAACCACAACGCTCTCACTTATAGGGAGAGCGAAAAAGCAAAAACCCCGGCTTTTTAGGGCCGGGGTTTCGCAA
>NZ_BAYA01000101.1 GCF_000685015.1 Paraburkholderia bannensis NBRC 103871
GGCCAATGTGGCCAACGGCACGCTGAGCGCGTCGAGCCTTGACGCGGTGAACGGCTCGCAGCTGTACGCCACGAACACGAATGTGTCGAACCTCGCGGGCAACGTGACGACCCTTCAGGGCAACGTCACCACCATCAACGGGCAGATTACGAGCCTGCAAGGCCAACTGGCCGATGCGGTTCTGTATGACTCGTCGGCGCACGACTCAGTGACGCTGGGCGGCACGGGTGCGTCCGCAGCGGTGAAGCTGACCAATGTGGCCAACGGCACGCTGAGCGCTTCTAGCCTCGACGCGGTGAACGGTTCGCAGCTGTACGCAACGAACCAAAGCGTCTCTAACCTGGCAGGTGATATCACCAACATCAACGGCCAGCTTAACGACGCGGTTCTGTACGACTCGTCGGCGCACAACTCGGTGACGCTGGGCGGCACGGGTGCGACGTCGGCAGTGGCGCTGCATAACGTGGCAGCGGGCGAAATCTCGGCATCGAGCTTCGATGCGGTGAACGGTTCGCAGCTGTACAACACGGCAAGCTCGACGGCTAGCGCGCTGGGTGGCGGCTCGACGGTGAACAGCGACGGCTCGATCTCGGCGCCGACGTACAACATCGGCGGCAACACCTACAACAACGCAGGCGACGCGTTCACGCAG
>NZ_BAYA01000100.1 GCF_000685015.1 Paraburkholderia bannensis NBRC 103871
AATGAAACTGCAGCGCAGCTCAAGTCGCTCAAGCTGCATGGGATGGCGCAGGCGTGGCCCGAGCTGGTCGCCCAGGCGCGGCACAACGAGTTTGAACCGGAGAAGTTCATGCAGATGCTGCTAAAAGCCGAGACGGCCGAGCGACTGGTTCGGTCCATCAACTACCAGATGACCGCCGCGAGATTCCCAGCGCATCGCGACCTCGCTGGCTTCGACTTCGAACAGGCCAGCACGGACGAGCCGCTCGTACGTGAACTCCACACGCTGCAGTTCTGCGAATCGGCACAGAATGTCGTGTTCATCGGCGGCCCGGGCACTGGCAAAACACATCTGGCTACGTCGCTTGGCATCGAGGCCGTGCAACACCACGCAAAGCGCGTGCGCTTCTAGCTTCACCGAGTGGTCGAGCGTGTTCGGCGATGCAAAAATGACCACTGCTCTGCTTGACCGCTTCACACACCACTGCCATATCGTGGAAACGGGCAATGATTCGTGGCGCTTCAAAAACAGTACAGCAGCACAACCCACAAAGCGGACCACGTCCCGAAAAACCTCACCAAAGACTACAAAAGACGAAGAAGTTGACGCGCAGGAGTGACGATTCTGCGCCACGAGGGTGGGTCAGTTTTAGATGCAAAAAGTGGGTCAGTTTCTACTGCAAATCAACA
>NZ_BAYA01000099.1 GCF_000685015.1 Paraburkholderia bannensis NBRC 103871
GCGGTCACGCCCATGCGGCCCACCACCGGCGCGTTGAACTTGCGGTGCGCGAGCAGCGAGAAGCCGTACCACTGCGCGTTGCCGCCGTTGTACGCGGCGCGCTGCTGCTGGCCGTAATCGACTTCGGCGTTGTACTGGATGTCCGCAGCCGTATAGCTTGCATCGACTTCGCCGAAGAAGAAGTAGCCACCCGAGCTCGTCGCCTGGCCACCCGCACCGTAGACTGCCTGACCCGTCGTTGCGTCGATGGCGCTCGACAGCGTCTGGCGCCCGATGTTGAACGAGCCGCCGATATCCAGCGCGCTCGACCACGTGTAATCCGCACGCGCCGTGAGCGTCGGGATCTTGTTGCTCGTCGTGATCGGGTCGCCCAGCGCGTTCGTGCCGGTCTGCGTGACCGAGCCGTAGGTGCGGTACTGCTCGTTGCCCACCATGAACTTGAAGGCCCACTGGCTGCCGTCCGGCGTGTAGTTCCAGCCCACGCCCACGTAGCTGCCCGGATCCGAGAAGTCGTACAGCAGGTTGTGGGTGAGGGTCAGCATCTGGTTGGACTGCTGCACCTCGTAGCCGCCGAAGCTCGGCATGAGACCCGCACGAAGGTCTGCGTCGCCGTGATCGGCACCGTCACGACCGCCGTGTTCAGGATGTTGTTGCCGATGTCGCCATGCTCGTTGGCCAGCAGCGTGATGCCGTTGCCGCGGTTGGGCATGAGCGTGATTTCAGCCGACGGCGCCATCGGGCCGAC
>NZ_BAYA01000098.1 GCF_000685015.1 Paraburkholderia bannensis NBRC 103871
GTACCTGACCTTGATGAACAAGGACGCGCCTCAGCGTCGCTACGAATTGCGCGAGATGTTCAACGCTTTGCGCTGGATTGTCCGCGCGGGTGCGCCCTGGCGCCTGCTGCCCAATGACTTTCCTCCGTGGGAGGCGGTCTACCAGCAGACGCAACGCTGGATTCAGGCAGGCTGTTTCGAGGCGATTGTCAACGACCTGCGTTCGATTATCCGGGTGGCACAGGATCGCCGAGGTCAGCCCAGTGCAGTCATCCTTGATGGCCGTACCCTGCAGTCGACGTGCGAGAGCGGTCCACGCGCGGGCTACGACGGGTACAAACGCAAGAAAGGCAGCAAAGTACATATGGCGGTGGACACATTGGGACAACTGCTTGCGGTGCATGTGACGCCGGCCAACGAACAGGAGCGAGCACAGGTCGGAGAACTGGCGCGTCAGGTTCAGGAGGCGACGGGCCAGACGGTCAAGGTGGCGTTCGCCGATCAGGGATATACGGGCGAGGAGCCTGCGCAGGCAGCACTTGACGAAGGAATCGAGCTTCAAGTAATCAAACTTGCGGAGGCTAAAAAGGGGTTCGTGCTGTTGCCGCGCCGCTGGGTGGTCGAGCGCAGCTTCGGCTGGCTCAACCGCTTCCGACGTCTGGCAAGAGATTACGAGCGATTGCCCGAAACATTGGCTGGCTTGCATTTCGTCGTATTCTCCGTGCTTATGCTCGTCCACTTTGCAGCCCTTAACAAAAGTGCATAACACCTTCT
>NZ_BAYA01000097.1 GCF_000685015.1 Paraburkholderia bannensis NBRC 103871
CATCATGCCTCGTGCGCGCGCAGGAAGCGGAAGAACTCCACGCCTTCGCGCAGACGGCGTTTCATCATGTCCCAGCTCGTGAGCATTTCGCGCACGATTTCCCAGATCTTCGACGGGCGGAAATAGAACTGTCGATAGAACTGTTCGAGGTGGTGATAAATCTCCTCGCGCGACAGATGCGGATAGCCGATGGCGGCCAGCTGCACCCCTTCCTTGCTCACCAGGTTGATGACCTTGTTCTCTTCCATCCAGCCGTTTTCGACGGCCTGTTTGTAGAGCGTCGTGCCCGGATAGGGCGCCGCCAGCGACACCTGGATCGTGTGCGGATTGATTTCCTTCGCGTACTCGATGGTCTTCGCGATGGTTTCCTGCGTCTCGCCCGGCAGGCCCAGGATAAACGTGCCGTGAATCTTGATGCCGAGTTTCTTGCAATCGGCGCTAAAGCGGCGCGCGAAATCGGTACGCACGCCCTTCTTGATGTTCACGAGAATCTGGTCGTCGCCACTTTCAAAGCCAACCAGCAGCAGACGCAGGCCATTCTCTTTCATGACCTTGAGCGTCTTGTACGGCACGTTGGCCTTTGCATTGCACGACCACGTCATGCCGAGCTTGCCCAGACCCAATGCAATCGCTTCGGCGCGCGGCAGGTCGTCGGTGAAGGTGTCGTCGTCGAACATCAGCTCCTTCACTTCCGGCATGTTGTCGCGAATCCACTTCGCTTCGGCAATCACGTTCTCCACCGAACGCGTGCGATAGCGATGGCCGCTGACCGTCTGCGGCCACAGGCAGAACGTGCAGCGCGACTTGCAGCCACGCCCCGTGTAGATCGACACGTACGGGTAATTCAGATAGCCGATGAAGTAATTGTCGATCTTCAGGTCGCGCTTGTAGATCGGCGCGACGAACGGCAGCTCGTCCATGTTTTCAAGGATCGGACGCGCTTCGTTGTGCTCGATCGAGCCGTCCTTCGCGCGCCACGACAGGCCCTTGATTT
>NZ_BAYA01000096.1 GCF_000685015.1 Paraburkholderia bannensis NBRC 103871
TTACTCGATGATCTTTGCGACCACGCCGGCGCCGACGGTACGGCCACCTTCGCGGATTGCGAAGCGCAGACCTTCTTCCATCGCGATCGGAGCGATCAGCTTCACCGTGATCGACACGTTGTCGCCCGGCATGACCATTTCCTTGTCCTTCGGCAGCTCGATCGAGCCCGTCACGTCCGTCGTACGGAAGTAGAACTGCGGACGGTAGTTGTTGAAGAACGGCGTGTGACGGCCGCCTTCGTCCTTGCTCAGCACGTACACTTCAGCCGTGAAGTGCGTGTGCGGCGTGATCGAACCCGGCTTGGCCAGAACCTGGCCGCGCTCCACGTCTTCACGCTTCGTGCCACGCAGCAGGATACCGACGTTGTCGCCTGCCTGACCCTGGTCGAGCAGCTTGCGGAACATTTCCACGCCCGTGCAGGTCGTCTTCACCGTCGCCTTGATACCGACGATTTCGATTTCTTCGCCGACCTTGACGATGCCGCGCTCAACGCGACCCGTCACCACCGTGCCGCGACCCGAGATCGAGAACACGTCTTCAACCGGCATCAGGAAGGCGCCGTCAACTGCGCGCTCCGGCGTCGGGATGTACGTGTCGAGTGCGTCAGCCAGGTTCATGATCGCCACTTCGCCCAGCTCGCCCGTGTCGCCTTCCAGCGCCAGCTTGGCCGAACCCTTGACGATCGGGGTGTCGTCGCCCGGGAAGTCGTACTTCGACAGAAGTTCGCGCACTTCCATTTCGACGAGCTCGAGCAGCTCAGCGTCGTCGACCATGTCGCACTTGTTCAGGAAGACGATGATGTACGGAACGCCAACCTGACGTGCCAGCAGGATGTGCTCACGCGTCTGCGGCATCGGGCCGTCAGCAGCCGAGCAAACCAGGATCGCGCCGTCCATCTGTGCCGCGCCCGTGATCATGTTCTTCACGTAGTCAGCGTGGCCCGGGCAGTCGACGTGTGCGTAGTGGCGGTTAGCCGTTTCGTACTCGACGTGCGCGGTGTTGATGGTAATACCACGTGCCTTTTCTTCCGGCGCTGCATCG
>NZ_BAYA01000095.1 GCF_000685015.1 Paraburkholderia bannensis NBRC 103871
CTGGAGCGTGCGGGCGTGAAGCCCGAGCAGGTGAGCGACGTGATCATGGGTCAGGTGCTCACGGCGGGCTCGGGCCAGAACGTGGCGCGTCAGGCTTCGCTCAAGGCGGGCCTGCCGACCTCGGTGCCGGCCATGACGATCAACAAGGTCTGCGGCTCGGGCCTGAAGGCCGTGATGCTGGCCGCCAACGCAATCATCGCGGGCGACTCGGACATCGTCGTGGCGGGTGGCCAGGAAAACATGAGCGCGGCGCCGCACGTGCTGCCGGGCTCGCGCGACGGCTTCCGCATGGGTGACGCGAAGCTGATCGACAGCATGATCGTCGATGGCCTGTGGGACGTGTACAACCAGTACCACATGGGCGTGACGGCCGAAAACGTCGCGAAGGAATACGGCATCACGCGCGAAGAGCAGGACGCGTTCGCAGCGCTGTCGCAGAACAAGGCGGAAGCCGCTCAGAAGGAAGGCCGTTTCGACGCGGAAATCGTGCCGGTCGAAATTCCGCAGCGCAAGGGCGAGCCGCTCAAGTTCGCCACCGACGAGTTCGTGCGTCACGGCGTGACGGCGGAATCGCTCGCGGGCCTCAAGCCTGCGTTCAACAAGGAAGGCACGGTGACGGCGGCCAACGCATCCGGCCTGAACGACGGCGCGGCGGCAGTGGTGGTGATGTCGGCGAAGAAGGCCGAAGCGCTGGGCCTGCAGCCGCTCGCGCGCATCAAGTCGTATGCCGCCGGCGGCGTCGATCCGAAGATCATGGGCATGGGCCCGGTGCCGGCTTCGAAGCGCGCGCTGGAGCGTGCGGGCTGGTCGGTGGGCGACCTCGATCTCATGGAGATCAATGAAGCGTTCGCAGCGCAGGCGCTGGCCGTGAACAAGCAGATGGGCTGGGACACGTCGAAGATCAACGTGAACGGCGGGGCGATTGCGATTGGCCACCCGATGGCGCATCGGGCTGCCGCATCCTGGTGACGCTGCTGCACGAAATGCAGCGCCGCGACGCGAAGCGCGGCCTGGCGTCGCTGTGCATCGGCGGCGGCATGGGCGTGGCGCTCGCGCTGGAACGCGTTT
>NZ_BAYA01000094.1 GCF_000685015.1 Paraburkholderia bannensis NBRC 103871
TAGACGAACTCGATCTGGCTTCCATGGGTTTCGAAGGCACCACGCCGGCGATCACGGGCCGACCGTCTTACCATCCGTCCGTGCTGCTCAAACTCTACATCTACGGCTATCTCAATCGCGTGCAGTCGAGCCGACGTCTGGAGCGCGAGTGCCAGCGTAATGTCGAACTGATGTGGCTGACCGGTCGCCTCGCGCCCGACTTCAAGACGATTGCCGAGTTCAGACGCAGCAATGGCGCCGGCATTCGCAATGTATGCCGCCGCTTCGTGGTGATATGCCGTGATCTGAAGCTGTTCACGCAAGCAGTCGTTGCCGTCGACGGCAGCAAGTTCAAGGCGGTCAACAGCCGCGATAACAACTTCACGCCCAACAAGATCGCAAAGCGTCAGGAGCAGATCGAGCAAAGCATCCAGCGCTATCTGGATGCTCTTGAGACGGCTGATCGCACGCAACCAGTCGAGGTGGAAGCGAAAACCGAACGGCTACGGGACAAGATCGAGACACTGCGCGAGCAGATGCGCGATCTGGATCGGGCCGCGGAACTGTTGAATGATTTACCGGAAAAGCAGGTTTCGCTGACTGATCCCGACTCACGTTCTATGATGTCGCAAGCCAAGGGCACAGGCGTGGTGGGCTACAACGTTCAGGTGGCTGTTGATACGAAGCACCACCTCATCGTGACACACGAAGTGACGAACGTCGGTAGTGACCGCGCTCAGCTCAGCCCGATGGCCAACGCCGCGCGCGAAGCGATGGGCAAGAAGAAGCTCAAGGCGCTAGCCGATCGCGGGTACTTCAATGCAACGGAAATCAAGGCTTGCGACGACGCGGGAATTGCGGCGCTAGTGCCGAAAACACAAACATCGAGCGCCAGGGCTGACGGGCGGTTTGACCGGGCCGACTTCATCTATATCGCCAGGGACGATCAGTACCTGTGTCCAGCGGGTCAGCGTGCGATCTATCGATACACCTCCTTCGAAGGTGCCAATCTGCTGGAGCTGCGAACGTACTGGAGCAGCGCTTGCCCGAAGTGCCCGATGAAAAGCCAGTGCACGCCTGCAGACTACCGACGCATTCGAAGATGGGA
>NZ_BAYA01000093.1 GCF_000685015.1 Paraburkholderia bannensis NBRC 103871
CTGAATCAACCTGTTAGCGCGAGAGGCGGAGATGGGGCGATTCGTTGAAGGTGCAAGCCGCAATCAGGCCACGTTGCTGCCGGAGTGTCTCGAAGACTTTATCGCTGAAGACAATCCCGTGCGGATCGTCGACGCATTCGTAGACGAACTCGATCTGGCTTCCATGGGCTTCGAAGGCACCACGCCGGCGATCACGGGCCGACCGTCTTACCATCCGTCCGTTCTGCTCAAACTCTACATCTACGGCTATCTCAATCGCGTGCAGTCGAGCCGACGTCTGGAGCGCGAGTGCCAGCGTAATGTCGAACTGATGTGGCTGACCGGTCGCCTCGCGCCGGACTTCAAGACGATCGCCGAGTTCAGACGCAGCAATGGCGCCGGCATTCGCAATGTATGCCGCCGCTTCGTGGTGATATGCCGCGACCTGAAGCTGTTCACGCAAGCAGTCGTTGCCATCGACGGCAGCAAGTTCAAGGCGGTCAACAGCCGCGATAACAACTTCACGCCCAACAAGATCGCAAAGCGTCAGGAGCAGATCGAGCAAAGCATCCAGCGCTATCTGGATGCTCTTGAGACGGCTGATCGCACGCAACCAGTCGAGGTGGAAGCGAAAACCGAACGGCTACGGGACAAGATCGAGACACTGCGCGAGCAGATGCGCGATCTGGATCGGGCCGCGGAACTGTTGAATGATTTACCGGAAAAACAGGTTTCGCTGACTGATCCCGACTCACGTTCGATGATGTCGCAAGCCAAGGGCACAGGTGTCGTGGGCTACAACGTTCAGGTGGCTGTTGATACGAAGCACCACCTCATCGTGACACACGAAGTGACGAACGTCGGTAGTGACCGCGCTCAGCTCAGCCCGATGGCCACAGCCGCGCGCGAAGCGATGGGCAAGAAGAAGCTCAAGGCGCTGGCCGATCGCGGGTACTTCAATGCAACGGAAATCAAGGCTTGCGACGACGCGGGAATTGCGGCGCTAGTGCCGAAAACACAAACATCGAGCGCCAGGGCTGACGGGCGGTTTGACCGGGCCGACTTCATCTATATCGCCAGGGACGATCAGTACCTGTGTCCAGCGGGTCAGCGTGCGATCTATCGATACACCTCCTTCGAAGG
>NZ_BAYA01000092.1 GCF_000685015.1 Paraburkholderia bannensis NBRC 103871
TGGGCCGGCCCCCGCGAAAAACGGACACTGGGTAACGCTTAAATTATGAGGTAGTCTTCCGCCTATGTTTAAGCCCAGTCATAACGTGGAACCCGTCGAAGTCCTCACCCAGCCGGAGCAGCGCCGCCGGCGCTCTGTCGACAAAAAGCTCGCAATAGTGCGCGAAACGTTCGAGCCTGGCGCTACCGTTTCGGGCGTTGCGCGTCGCCATCAGGTGAATGCCAACCAGGTCTTTGCTTGGCGCAAGCTCTATCAGGATGGAAGCCTGTCGGCGGTCAGTGCCGGCGAACAGGTTGTACCGGCATCGGACCTGGCTGAAGCGATGAAGCAGATTCGCGAACTCCAGCGATTGCTGGGAAAGAAAACAATGGAGGTAGAAGTCCTCCGTGAAGCAGTGGAGTATGGTCGAGCAAAAAAATTGATTGCGCGCTCACCATTGCTGCCGGGGGACGACCGTTGAAAACGGTTTGTGAAGTCCTGGGTGTGTCGCGCTCGAATCTCGCGGTCAAGTTGAAGCGCCCCGCCGATTGGGTCGACCAGCGCAAGAAGCCCGCTCTGGATGATATGTCGCTTGTCGCTGAGCTTCGAGAGCTCGTCGCCGAGCTGCCGACGTATGGCTACCGGCGTGCATGGGCGCTGCTACGGCGAAGCCGGGACGCGCTGTGCCAACCGCGTGTCAATGCAAAGCGGGTGTACCGCGTTATGCGCGGCCACGGCTTGCTGCTCGAACGTCGGCCTCATTACGCTCCGAGCGCGCGTCGGCACGACGGCAAGATTGCCGTGGACAGAAGCAACGTGCGTTGGTGCTCAGACGGTTTCGAATTCCGCTGCGATGATGGTGCGCCGTTGCGCGTGGTCTTTGCCTTGGACTGCTGCGACCGGGAAGCGATGAGCTGGGCTGCGAGCACCGGCGGTTACACCGGCGACATGGTGCGGGATGTGATGCTTCAGGCGGTCGAAAGCCGCTTTGCCGGTGCATTGGCGGCTGAGAGCGAAATCGAGTGGCTGAGCGACAACGGTTCCTGCTACATTGCCGATGACACGCTGACGTTCTCGCGAAAAATCGGTCTGAAGCCGGTCACGACACCGGTGAGAAGTCCGCAGAGCAATGGGATGGCCGAGAGCTTCGTCAAGACGATGAAGCGCGATTACGTTTCGTGGATGCCCAAACCTGACGCGAGAACGGCGCTGCAAAACCTGGCTATCGCGTTCCACCACTACAACGAGTCACATCCACACAGCGCCCTGAAATACCGCTCGCCACGCGAGTTTCGCCAGCAAACAAATTCTCCAACCTAAGCGTGACCGCGTGTCCGGTCATGCAGGGGCAAGTCCA
>NZ_BAYA01000091.1 GCF_000685015.1 Paraburkholderia bannensis NBRC 103871
CAGGGTGCGGAAATACCTCGCACTGAAGTCATCGCGAGGGAAAGCAAAAGCGTTGATGTAAGAACCCCACCCGCCTTCCAGAAGATCATATGCGCGGCACCGACACGTTCACCGAGAGTTTGTTTTCCCTGCGGAAGCTGGACGACTTCGTCCCGAAGTCGCATCCGTTGCGTTTGATTCGCGTGATGGCGAACGAAGCGCTGGCGAAGATGGATCGGCTGTTCGCCGGGATGTACGAAGCGGACATAAAAGGCGGCAGGCCGAGCATCGCGCCAGAGAAGTTGCTGCGAGCCATGCTGATCCAGGTGCTCTACAGCATCCGCTCGGAGCGCCAACTGATGGAGCAGGTTCAATATAACCTGCTTTTTCGTTGGTTCATCGGCCTGGCAATGGATGACGAGGTGTGGGTGCCCACAGTCTTTACAAAGAACCGCGAGCGTCTGATCAAGCACGATGCAGTGATCGAATTCTTCAACGAAGTGGTGGCCATCGCCGAGAAGAAGTGCCTGCTATCGGGTGAGCATTTCAGCGTGGACGGCACGTTGCTTCAGGCATGGGCCGGGCACAAGAGTTTTGTACGCAAGAACGGTGACGATCAGGACAACGACGGTGGCGGCGCGGGCACCTTCAAGGGCGAGAAACGCAGTAACGAGACACATCAGTCGAGGACCGACCCCGATGCGAGGCTCTATCGCAAAGGCAAAACAGCCAGCGAATTGCGGTACATGGGCCATACGCTGACTGATAACCGGCACGGCCTGGTGGTCAATGCGCGCGTGACTCGCGCCGACGGGCATGCCGAGCGTGAAGCGGCCAAGATCATGATCCACGACGCACGGCAAGCGGCAGAGGATCCGAACGTAGAAATTACGTTGGGTGCAGACAAGGGTTACGATGCGCAGGAATTCATCGAGGCGTGCCAGCAGATGAAGGTCACACCGCACATTGCGCAAAACACCTCGGGGCGGCGTTCGGCAGTGCCCGATACGGTTGCCTCGAGCGCGGGCTACGCGATTTCGCAGCAAAAGCGCAAGTTGATCGAACAAGGATTCGGCTGGGCCAAGACCGTTGGGCGCATGCGCCAGGTGATGGTGCGCGGCTTGAAGAAGGTGGACCAGATGTTCGTATTGAACATGGCGGCCTATAACCTCGTGCGTCTGCGATCGCTGGCAGAAATCCGCCCATAGCGGCGGGCAAAGGCTGCAATGAGGCCAGAAGTCGGCCTCACACTGCTTAAAAGAGGTTGATTCGCGTTGAAATTGCACAATGCGAAAGATTTAGCGACGCTGGGCACGTAACCCGAGGAAGGCAGCGTCCGTTGGGGGTGTATTTCCGCAACCTG
>NZ_BAYA01000090.1 GCF_000685015.1 Paraburkholderia bannensis NBRC 103871
TCTAGCAGGCTGTTGAAATACACCTCGCTGATGCGAGGCAGTTCTTTTCGAAGAGTCGCCGTATCGGGTTGGTCCGAGTCGATTTGATGCCGAGCACGCTCAAATCAGGTGGAACCAATGCCGTCTCCTCGCTGATTTTCGCCTCTACGCCGCTTTGCCCGCGAGCGTACGCATACGCGTGAGGTTGTAGGCCGCCTGAGTGAGCAGAAACAACTGCTCGACCCGTTCCCGGCCGCGATACACAGTCTGACGAATCCGCCCGACCGTCTTGCCCCAGCCAAAGACCTGCTCGATGCATTTGCGTTTGCGCTGGCTGATGGCGTAGCCGGCCCAGCGCGTCGTGCGAGCGTCAATCGCCGAGCCACCCGCGCGCCCGTCGTTTTGCGCTACGTGCGGCGTTACACGATTGGCGCGGCAACTCGCCACGAAGCCCGCCGTGTCGTAGTTCTTGTCGGCCCCCACAGTAATGGGGGCGCTGGCAACCTGCGCGGCGTCCGCGAGCATTTGAGCCGCAGCGTCGCGTTCGGCCGTACCGCTGGCCTGCGTCACCTGCGCGTTCACTACCAAGCCATGTCGGTTATCCGTGAGCAGGTGTCCGATGTAGCAAAGCAGCGCACCGGTGCGCCGGCTCTTGCGAAACAGCTTCGCCTGACTGTCCGTGCTCGATTCGTGCGTCTCGTTGCTACGCTTCTCGCCGTGCCAGTTCTCGCGCTCGTGCGTACCGCCATCGGGCGGCGCATCGTCATCCGACTTGTTCTTGCGCACGAAGCTCTTGTGCCCAGCCCACGCCTGAATCAGCGTGCCGTCCACGCTGAAATGCTCGCCCGACAGATAACCGCGCGCATGCGCCGCCTCAACCGTCTCGTTGAACAGCGCCACGATGACGTCGTGCTCGAGCAACCGGTCTCTGTTCTTGCTGAAGGTCGAGTGATCCCACACCACATCGTCCATCGAAAGGCCGACAAACCACCGAAACAGCATGTTGTAGGAGATTTGCTCCATCAGCATGCGTTCGCTTCGAATCGAATACAGCACCTGCAACAGCAACGCGCGAATCAGCTTCTCTGGGGCGATGCTCGGGCGGCCGCCCTTCGCGTCACTCTCGTACATGCGTGCGAACAACGGGTCCATACGCTTGAGCGCGTCGTTCAGCCAGATACGAATCGGGCGCAGGGGGTGGTTAGCAGGCACGAAGTCATCCAGCTTCGCCATTGTGAACATCGCCTCGGTGTAGCCGTCCGCTCCGCGCATCGTTTCGGTCTCAGTATTGTCCGTTCCCTTGCTTCAACGTTTACCGCCCCCGCGCCGATGACGGCGGCGGGAGCTATTTCAACAGCCTGCTAG
>NZ_BAYA01000089.1 GCF_000685015.1 Paraburkholderia bannensis NBRC 103871
CTGGCAGCGCAGCTTGCGGCGCGTGGCGTGCGGGCGGAAACGCGAGTCGGCTTGTGCGTGGAGCGCGGCGTAGGGATGATCGCGGCGCTGATCGGCGTGATTCGCTCGGGCGGGGCGTTTGTGCCGCTCGATCCTGAGTACCCGCAGGCGCGTCTGGAGCAGATGATCGAAGACGCGGGCATCACGCGCGTCGTGGCCGATGAGCGTAGCGCGGCGCGTCTGGCCGACGTGCTGCGTGGCTGCGAGGTGGTCGATGTGGACGCGGCGCGCGAGGCGGGGGGCGAAGCGGGGGGCGAAGCGCCGTCGATCCGGTTCCATCCGGAACAACTCGCCTACGTGCTGTACACGTCCGGTTCGACGGGTCGTCCGAAGGGCGTCGCGGTGAGCCACGATTCGCTGTGGAGCCACCTTGAGGACTTCCAGGCGACGTATCGCATCAGCGCGCAGGACACGGTGCTGCATTCGTCGACGATCAACTTCGACGTGGCGTTGCACGAAATCCTGCCCGCGTTGCGCGTGGGCGCAACGGTCGAAATGCGCGGCGTGCAGCCGTGGGATCTGCAAAGCCTGAGCGAGCGCCTGGCCGAACGCCGCGTGACGTTCGCGCGTATTCCTACGGCGCTGTGGCAGCAGTGGCAGCGCCATGCGCCTGCGCGCGAGGCGCTCGCGCTGCGCCAGGTGACGGTGGGCGGCGAAGCGTTGCCAGGCGACGCGCTGCGCCACTGGAAAGAAAGCCCGCTTGCGGATATCCGTCTCGACAATCTCTACGGCCCGACGGAAACGACGGTCGCAGCGCTTTACCGCGAGACCACGGGCGGCGATGCGAAGCAGGTCACGGTGCCGATCGGCAAGCCGTATCCAGGCCGTAGCGCGCGCGTGCTCGACGCTTTCGGCGATGAGGCGCCGGCAGGCGGTCTGGGCGAGCTTTGCATCGGCGGGCCGACGGTCTCGCGGGGCTATCTGGGCCGTGCGGCGCTGACGGCTGAACGCTTCGTTCCCGATCCGTTCGGTGCGCCGGGTTCGCGCCAATACCGCAGCGGCGACCTGTGCCGCATGCGTGCTGACGGCACGGTCGAATTCCTGGGGCGTCTGGACCAGCAGGTGAAACTGCGCGGCCAGCGCATCGAACTGGGCGAAATCGAAGCGGTGCTGCGTCACTGCGCAGGCGTGCGCGAAGCCGCCGTGATCGTGCATGGCGCGGGCGAAAAGCAGCGGCTCGCGGGCTATGTCGCGGGCGCGGTGGATGTCGCCGCGCTGCAGGGCGAGCTCGAACGCAAGTTGCCGGGCTACATGGTTCCATCGACCCTGAGCGTGCTCGACAAGCTGCCGGTGATGCCGAATGGCAAGCTCGACCGCAAGGCGCTCCCGCAACCTGAGGAGCCGAAAAGCGAGCGCATCGCGGCGACCAGCGAAACGGAAGCGGTGCTGCTGCAAATCTGGC
>NZ_BAYA01000088.1 GCF_000685015.1 Paraburkholderia bannensis NBRC 103871
CAATCTGGTTGTTCTCCGTACTCGATACCGGCGCGGGCAGTTGCGGCGCAAAATCCGGCGTCGCCTCGATGGGATTGTCGAGATCCTTCTGCACCGCATCGCCCACCGCCTTGCCGCGCACCGTCAGCGTGTATGTGTGGCCCACGTCCGCCGTCCAGCTCTGCACCACCCGGTCGTGACGGTTCATGCCGACCGTGCTGGCCATCTGCAACGCCACCTGCCGCGCGTACAGCCCGCCCACGTTCACAACATACGCCGCGCCCACGTTGAGCATCTGGCCGAAGCCCACGTTCTGCACCGCCGCCAGATCGATCGTCTCGAACTTCCAGCCACCCGTATGCAGCTTCCAGTTGCGCCCGATATGGTCCGTCTCGTCGTGGCCGATGGTCTTCGTGCGGTCGTGGCCCACCGTATGGGTTTCGTCGTTCTCCACGACGGTATCCAGGTTGCGCTCCGCCTGGATCCAGACCTGTTCCTGCCCGGCCTTGTCCTCGAAGCGGATCGCGTTGGCGTTGCCATAGCCGCCGCCTTTCGAGGAGCGCGTGAGGATGCCGCTCTGCGTCGCGTTGTCCGGCAACTGCCACGGCGGCATGGTGGCCGCGTTGTAGACCCGGCCCGTCACAATGGGGCGCGCCGGATCGCCATTCTCGAAATCCACGATCACTTCCGTGCCCACGCGTGGAATGTGAATGCCGCCGTAGTTCGCCCCCGTCCACGGGTACGAGACGCGGATCCAGCACGACGAGTTCTGGTCTTTCGGCCCGGCGTGATCCCAGGGAAAGCTTAATTTCACGCGGCCATACTGGTCGGTCCATATTTCACTGCCTGCCGCGCCGGTCACCATTGCCGTCTGCGGGCCGCTGATGCGTGGCCGGGGCCACCGGCTGCGATCCGGGCGGAACTGCACCGTCGCGGGCTGCACCTCGAAGTCCACCTCGAAGCGGTACTGGGCACCGCTACCCGAGGTCTCGCTGGTTTCCTCGAAATCGAGCTTCGCCCACAGCACGAGATATTCGCGGTTGGCCCCGGGCCTTGGGTGGTTCTCCAGCGTGAAGGTCGTGCCGCACACCACGTCGCGCAGGTTGCCGTGGCCGGTGGCGCGCTCGCCGGGGGCGCGAAGTTCCTCCATGCGCAGCCGCGCAATGTCCTCGCCCTCGCCGTGTTCGGTGTAGTTGCCGGGCCACTCGCGCATTTCCAGATCGCTGTGCGCCGTGTCCTGCTGCAGTTCGTGGTGCGAAGTTAGATCCGCGCGCGGCTTCTTGAAGTGGTACTCGTCGGTGCTGAAGACGCCGGTGGTCAGACGCTGGACAGGTTCGAAGTGGTCGATGTACTCGCGGTCGATCTTCAGGTCCGGCTCGTGGTATTCGAGCGTGTGATAGGCCTTGCTCGCCACCGGCCTGTAGCCGCCCAGGTGATCGACAAAGACGATGCGGTGAAACGTGTCGCTGTGCTCGACGTACCAGGTGATCCCCGCTTCTGCCAGCATGCGCTGGACGAACGCGAGCGATGTTTCGCCGTACTGGACCACGTAGTCGAGCGGTTCATAGGTGCCGTCCGTGCGGAATTCGTAGG
>NZ_BAYA01000087.1 GCF_000685015.1 Paraburkholderia bannensis NBRC 103871
CGACATGACCATCCTCCTTCCTCGGAGTACGAAGCTTTTCGTATCGGTGAACGTCGGCGAGCGGTTCTATCTTCAGCCGCAGCGATGTCTGCACGCCATCGGCGCTGCGGGAGGCCGGGCTTTTTAGGCGGGCAAGGATATTCAGCACATGCTCGGCGCTTGGACGGCCGGATTCGAGAGCAAGCTCGACGGCAACCAGAACTGCCTCCAGTCCATGCACAGGTGTTGCCGATAGCACCTGCACCATCACACGGTCGCCACCCGACTGTCGAAGCAGATGACGCTGCAACCGCTGCATTGGCTCCGGCATTGTGAGGAACGGTGCGCCGTTCCTTAGGGAGCCAGGTTTGCGGGCGACGAGACTGATGTAATGCGTCCAGTCGTAAAAGGTCTGGTACCGGTCGAAGCTGCGTGCGTGCCGCGCAATCTCGTTTCCGTCAGCGACGATGCTGATGAACGCGGGATACGTTCGCAAACTCACAACATGGTTTGCGAACTCCGTTGGCACGCTGTAGCGGTTGCGCTGGAAGTGAATGAGACTGGTTGACGATACGCGAACAGGCTGTTCGATGTATCCATCAAACGGCTTGGGACACTGCATCAGACGCGGGCGTTCGTCCTGCAAGGCGTCTGCTACCGTAAGCTCCGGCCATTGAGGATGACGAAGCTCCTGCCATGCCTGCCGGCAGCGCTCGGCCAGCCATACGTTCAGAACATCCAGTGATTCCCACCGGGTGCGGATTGCTTCGTGCCAGATGTGGCGGCGGCGGTCCTGAACGTTCTTTTCAACGATGCCTTTTTCCCAACCCGCGGCGCGGTTGCAGAACTCGGGCTCGAACAGGTAGTGGTTGCACATCGAATGGAAGCGCGCGTTTATCGCCCGCTCTTTCCCCGGCCCCACCTTGTCCACCGCAGTCTTCATGTTGTCGTAGATGCCGCGTCGGGGGACGCCACCGAAGGCCGCGAACGCTCTTGCGTGGGCGTCGAACAGCATCTCGTGGCTCTGCGTGTGATAGGCCACAAGCCAGAACGCGCGACTGGCGGCGAGCTTCGTGTGTGCGACTTCTATTCTCCGTCGCAGGCCGGCGATAAAGACGTATTCGCAACTCCAGTCGAACTGGAATGCCTCGCCGTACTCGAAGGCGAGCGGTACGAAGGCACCTCGCAGGGCGCCTTCATCGCGGTTTTGTTTCCAGTTGCGGACAAACGCACAAACACGGTCGTAACTGCCGTCGTAGCCTGCAGCCCGCAAATCAGCGTGCATCTGTTTTGCCGAACGCCGCTCACGTTTCGGCCTTCGAGTGTCAGCAAGCAGCCAAAGACGTAACTGCTCTGACCACGGGTCGACGACGCTATTGCTCGCTCGCTTCGGATACTTCGGCTCACCAGTTGATGGAGGCTCACGCAACCAGCGCCGTATGGTGTTACGGGACAGGCCAGTGCGTCTGGATATGTCCCTCAGTGGAACGCCATCGCGGAAGTGCATCCGCCGAATCTTTGCCAACATGCTCACCGTAATCACTCCGGTTCTCCTGCTTGGCGTCCAAGCAGGTATTGAACATGTGGGTCAGTTTTCGATGCAAACTTTTAGCGGAAGTGGGTCAGTTTTGCACGCACCTCAACA
>NZ_BAYA01000086.1 GCF_000685015.1 Paraburkholderia bannensis NBRC 103871
TGGTTCAAGGGATCATGCGGAAGGAGTAGCATCCCACTACTTTCGTCCTCGTGACACTACCGCTTTCGGAGAGTTGCCTTTGGCTGTGGCTCATCGTCACTCAACGTATGCCTAACTCCCGCTACAAAAGACTGGGCCAATCCGTTGACCGCAGAAGTTGTGAGATGAGCGCCTGCGACCCGCCTTGCGATATGACCCTCTGGGTCGACCCATTCGACAATTTGACAGACATGACCAAATGGATTGACCGTTTCCAATGAAATTCGAAAGCCGCGCATTTTCAACGTTTTGTTATCCATACAATTGGCTTTCCACATAAATGTCGATAATTTTTGCTTCTCGATTGCGAATTTAGATTTGCTTCCTTAAGCAAGTCTTAAACCAGCGTGGGCAGACGACAGGGCTTCAGGACGCTGGTTCTGATGGGCACCCTCGTCGATGTCACGCAGAGCGATGCCCAGACAACGGCGGACAGGAACGACAAGGTCTATGACGAAGGTCGCAACCTGATGCTGGTTCTGGTGGCCGTTTCCGTGCTGATCGGTATTGGAATCGGTGTTTGGGTCGCGCGTAGCCTGATGCGACAATTGGGTACCGAGCCGGCGATTGCCGTTAATCTCGCCAGAGATGTGGTGGACGGAGATCTCAGCGTAGACATTGATCTCCGCCCAGGCGACACGAAGAGCCTGATGGCATCGCTGAAGGCGATGCGCGATGCGCTGTCGCGGGTCGTCGCAGAGGTTTGCGAGAGCGCCGAAGGAGTGGCGACTGCAAGCGCCCAGATTGCGCAAGGGAATCTGGATCTGTCGAGCCGAACTGAAGAGCAGGCGGCATCGCTCGAGGAGACTGCTTCGAGTATCGAAGATCTGACTGCCGCTGTCCGCCACAACACGGACAACGCGAAGCAGGCGGTAACGCTTGCCGGCGCGGCATCCGGCGTTGCGCAGCAAGGCGGCGAAGTCGTGAGCCGCGTCGTCGAGACGATGCGCGACATCGCAGCCAGTTCCACAAGAATGTCTGAGATCATTGGTGTGATTGAAGGCATCGCTTTCCAGACCAACATCCTTGCGCTTAACGCGGCAGTCGAAGCGGCGCGTGCTGGTGAGGAAGGACGAGGATTCGCTGTCGTGGCATGTGAAGTTCGTGCACTAGCGCAGCGCCAGCGCCGCCAAGGAAATCAAGGATCTGATCGCCGAATCGGTCTACCGCGTGGAGGCAGGCTCGGTCCTCGTCGCACAGGTCGGGGCACAATCGGTGAAATTGTCGGGTCAGTGAAACAAGTCACTGACATCGTGGGTGAAATATCGTCGGCATCTCAAGAGCAGATTGCCGGTATCGAGCAGGGCAATCTGGCGATCACGCTTTTGCTGGATGCGTCGACAAGTATCGACCCCGATCGCAATCGTCTTACATATCGCTGGATTGCTTACCCTGAAGCGGGTTCGGCTATTTCACACGCCGTACGGCCCTCCGACGTAATTGGCCAACGCGGCGAGGACTTCCTGTCGTCGCCGCCAACGCTCAAGTTGGCTGGCAGCGCGTCAGCGAAGCTTCGGGTGACAACATTACAGGCTGGGGTCGAGCATGTCATCCTGATGGTCACCGACGACGGGACTCCTCAGCTCACGTCATACAGGCGTCATCGTTTCAGTTCATCAGTGACCGCGGATCGATAGCGTGCGGCATTTAGGTGCGCACTCGGCCAGTCATCACGCAATGGGCAAGAAAAAGCTCAAGGCACTCGCTGATCGCGGATACTTCAATGCAACGGAAATCAAGGCTTGCGACGACGCGGGAATTGCGGCGCTGGTGCCGAAAACACAAACATCGAGCGCGAGGGCTGACGGGCGGTTCGACCGGGCCGACTTCATCTATATCGCCAGGGACGATCAGTACCTGT
>NZ_BAYA01000084.1 GCF_000685015.1 Paraburkholderia bannensis NBRC 103871
TGATCAAGGACACCGGCGAGGCACACCTCTCGGGCGCGAAGCAGGCACAGCTGATCGGCCCCGGCGGCAAGGTCACGATTGATGCCGCCGGGATCACTCTCGAAGGCACAGGCATCTACCTGAAGGCCCCGGTCATCAGCATGAGCGGGGGCAGCGCGGGTGGGCTGGCACCGGTGAGCCCGGCGACATGTGCCGATTGCGCGAAGCGACAGAAGACCACCACGGCGCAACCGGTTGATGTCGCGACCGGCCAGAAGGTGATGGTGCACACGGACTTCGGGTTGCCGGGGCGCATGCCCATCAACTGGGGGCGCAGCTACCGCAGCGAGGATCAGCGGGCCGGTGCGGTGGGGGTGGCGTGGCGGCTGCCGTATTCGACGGAGATCCGCCGCGACGGATCGCAGCTCACGTACTACGACGCCGACGGGCGCAGGTTGCCCTTCCCGCTGCTGGAACCTGGCAGGGAGCACTTCGATCCCATCGAGAAGATCACGCTCGTGCGCGGCCAGGACACTGCCCAGTGGCCCACCTATGCCATGCGTTTCACCAACGGCGTACAGGAGCACTACGCCATTCACCCGACCGACGACGCGCGCTGGCAGCTCCAGCGCGTGACCGACCGCGACGGCAACGTGCTGGTCCTCAGCTATACGCCCCTGGGGTGGCTGCGCGAGGTGCGCAACAACGCGCACACTGTGCGCTGCAAACTGGACGACGCAGGCCGCATTACGGCGGTGTATCTCGACGGCTACGGCGATCCGTTGCTGGCGCACTACACCTACGACGCGAACGGCGATCTGGTCGAGGTGACCGACCGCGCGGGACGCACCTGGCGTTACCAGTACCGCCAGCACCTGCTGACGGGCTACCGTACGCCCTCGGGCGCGATCCACATGTCCGAGTGGGACGGCGATACCCCGCAGGCGCGCGTGACGCGTACGTTCGCCTATGTGGACGACGACGCAGCGCGTCAGGGGTGGCCCGCCATCACGCTCGACACGCGATTCGCCTACCAGCCTGCCAGCAAAACGACGCGTGTCACGGACGCGCTGGGCCGCACCACCGAATACCACTACAACGGTCTGTGGGCGGTGGATCGCATCCTCTACCCGGACGGTAGCACGCGTCTGACTCACTTCGATGAAACCGGCAGCATCAGCGGTTATACCGACGAGCTGGGCCGCGTAACCCGGATGGTCAACGATAGCCGGGGCAACCCGACCACTATCATCGATGCGGCCGGCAACATCACACGCGTGAGCTACAACGACCTGAATCTGCCCGTGCAGGTTACCGACCCGGCGGGCCAGGTCTGGCAGCGCGCTTATGACGACGCGGGCCACCTCACGACCGAAACGGACCCGCTCGGCAACACCACCACCTACACGTACGCGAAGGGTCTGCCCGCGACGCGCACCGATGCGCTGGGCAACGTCACGGCGATGCAGTGGAACGACGCGGGGCAACTCGTGGCGCGCACCGACTGCTCGGGCCATACGACGCAATACGCCTATGACAGCGAAGGCCGGCACATCACGACCACCGACCCGCTGGGCAACGAAAGCTGGCAGGGCTGGGGCGCGGCGCGCGGACGGCTGGAGAGTGTGACACCGGCGGGCCTGGGCGCGTGGAGCGTGGGCTACGACAGCGCGGGCCGTGTCGTGACCCATACGGATCCACTCCAGCGCGTCACGCGCACGCAGTGGGACGCCTACGACCAGCGCCTGAACGTGACCGACCCAGCAGGCGGCACGAATGGCTACGGCTACGATGCGCTCGGGCGGCTGACGGCGCTGACCAACGCGAACGGCGAACAGACCACCTTCGAATACGACAGCCGCGACCGGCTCATTGCGCAGACGGGTTTCGACGGACGGCGGCAGACGTACCGCTACAGCGCGGCGGGCGAGGTCGTCGCGCGCACCGACCACGGCACGGACGGCCAGATCACGACCGACATTGCCTACGATGCGCTGGGCCGCCCGGTCGAGCGGCATTCAAGCGACGGGACGCACGCGAGCTACCGGTACGATGCGCGCGGACTGCTCACGCAGGCACAGGCCACCGCGCCGGGTGAGGAACCGAGCCAGGTCACCTTCGAGTACGACGCGGCGGG
>NZ_BAYA01000083.1 GCF_000685015.1 Paraburkholderia bannensis NBRC 103871
GCGCGAGTTCGCTCTTGAGCGATTTCACCTCTTTTTGCAGGGCATTGAGCTGCTGCTGCAGGGCCTTGATCTGGTCGCTGGTCGAGTCCGCGAACGCGAGCCCCGGCAGTGCCCCGGCCACCAGCAGACAGATTAACTTCTTCTTCATCGACATTCTCCTTATGGGTCGTTATTGCAGGCGTTTCGACGTTTAATTCTTGTGTTGCCAACTGCTTTTTTCTGTTCTGCTGGCCGTTTTTATGCGGCGCGCGCTTTGGGGTTGTTATTCAGGCGCGCGCCGTGTTTTCTCTCAGGCTGCACGCCGTCCAATCGGCGAACCCACTGCGCCAGGCGGCGTGCCGGGCGTGCTGGCTTCGGCGGGATCGGGCTGCACGAAGGCCATCTGCATGTCGCGCATGCGCTTCTTTTCACGCGCGCTCATCAACTGGTTCACGGCGATCACGCCAATCGTCACGGCGCTGATAAAGAGCGTGGCCAGTGCGTTCATTTCCGGATTCAGGCCCAGGCGAACACGCGAGAACACCACGAGCGGCAGCGTCGTCGAGCCCGGGCCCGAGAGGAACGCGGAGAGCACCAGGTCGTCGATCGACAGCGTGAACGAGAGCAGCCAGCCCGAGAGCAGGGCCTGCGAGATCAGCGGCAGCGTGATGACGAAGAACACCTTCAGCGGCGTGGCGCCCAGGTCGAGTGCGGCCTCTTCAAGCGACTTGTTCATCTCCTTCACCCGCGACTGCACGATGATTGCCACGTAAGAGACGCACAGCATCACGTGACCGATCCAGATCGTGAGGATGCCGCGCCCGGCGGGCCAGCCGATCATCTGCTGGAGGGCCACAAACAGCAGCAGCAGCGAGATCCCCTGGATCACTTCGGGAATCACGAGCGGCGCGTTGATCATGCCGGTGTAGAGCGTGAAGCCGCGAAAGCGACCCATGCGCGCCAGCACGAAACCGGCCCACGTGCCGATCACAACCGATGCGAATGCCGTCATCAGGCCGATCTTCAGCGACAGCCAGGCCGCGCTCAAAAGCTCGTCGTCCTGCAGCAGCGCTGCGTACCACTTGAGCGAGAAGCCCGACCACACCGTCACGAGTTTCGATTCGTTAAACGAATAGACGACGAGGCTGATGATCGGGATATAGAGGAATAAAAAGCCGAGTGTGAGAACACTGGTGGAAATCGCGCGATTGGGCTTGATCATTTGCTTTCCTCCAGTTCCTTGACCTGGTAGTACTGAAAGACTGCCATCGGCACGAGCAGCAGCAACACCATCGCGACGGTGACAGCCGAGGCCATCGGCCAGTCCATGTTGTTGAAGAACTCGTCCCACATGACGCGGCCGATCATGAGCGTGTCCGCGCCGCCGAGCAGTTCGGGAATCACATACTCGCCCACCGCCGGAATGAACACGAGCAGGCTGCCCGCGATGATGCCGTTCTTCGACAGCGGCAGCGTGATCTGCGTGAAGGCGACCCAGGGCTTCGCGCCCAGGTCATACGCGGCTTCCAGCAGCGTGAGATCCATCTTGCAGAGGTGCGCGTAAAGCGGCATCACCATGAACGGCAGGTACGAGTAGACCATGCCGATATACACGCCCGCATCGCTGTGATAGAGCCGCAGCGGCGAATGAATCAGGCCCATGGCGATGAGCGCGTGATTCAGAAGACCGTCGTCCTTGAGAATGCCGATCCATGCATACACGCGGATCAGGAACGACGTCCAGAACGGCAGCATCACGCCCATCATCAGCAGGTTGCGCGTGGCCGGGTTCGAGCGTGCGATGTAATAGGCGATGGGATAACCGATCAGCAGGCAGAAGAACGTGGACACCGCCGCCATCTTCAGCGAGCTGATATAGGTGGCGATATACAGGCTGTCCTGCAAAAGGAACGCATAGTGCGAGAGCTGGAGCGCCAGGTGCACCATGCCGTCCTTCATCTCGACCAGGTTCGAATAGGGCGGAATGCCCATGACCTGGTCGGCGAAGCTGATCTTGAGCACCAGCACGAAGGGCAGGGCGAAGAACAGCGCCAGCCAGATGAACGGAATGCCGATCACCGTGGTGCGGCCCGAAGGCACGAAGCGCGACAGCATGCGCGCGAGCGCGCCGCGCCGGGCTGCGCCTTGCGGCG
>NZ_BAYA01000082.1 GCF_000685015.1 Paraburkholderia bannensis NBRC 103871
AATCAGCTTCGCAAGTGGATCACTCGTTACCGTCAGCAGCGAATGGCGCAGGCTCAGCAGACCTCACCATCAGGGGTCGCGGATGGTGTGCTGATCGATACTCCGACACCGGTACGCTCGAGCGTGGCGCGCGAGGCGCCGGCATTCATTCCAGTCGTCACCGCACCATCGGCACAGCCGGCTGCGCCTCAAGGGCCATCGCAGGCCTTGCCACTGATGGTGGTCGCACTTCACGTGCGCTTGCCGAATGGCGTCGAATTTGAACTCGGCAACGCGAGTCTCGATGAACTGGCGACGATCGTCCAGATGCTGGGGAGGCTACCGTGTTCCGGTTCGACGATGGGCTGAGGGTCTACGTTCACCGCGATCCCGTTGACTTCCGGATGGGCATCAATGGTTTGTCAATCCTTGTCGAGCAGGCGATGTCGCTAAACCCGCTGGACGAGGCCCTGTATGTGTTCGGCAACCGACGTCACGATCGTATCAAGATCATTGCCTGGGATGGCAATGGGTTCTGGCTTCTTCTGAAGCGGCTCGAAGGTCATGATCGCTTTGCGTGGCCCAGCGATGCGGCCGTCGTGACGCTGAGCACCGAGCAATTAGGCTGGCTTCTACAGGGCGTCGACCTCGCCGCCATCAAGAAGCACCCAATGCGATATTACGCCCGTGTGAGCTGAACACCGACGCAGCATGCTTGTCTAACCGGGCATGCCGATCAATGTCACGATCACCGCCGAGGAACTGAAGGAGTTGCTCGCCGCACGCGACGCACTTGGTGCCGTTCAGCAGGAGCGTGACGAACTGCGCGGCACACTACGGCTGGTGACAGCGGAGCGGGATCTCGCGGAAGAGCGGTTGCGAGCGTACAAGCGCGAACTGTTTGGCGCATCTAGCGAATCGCGCGAATCGGACCAGCTTGGTCTGTTCAATGAAGCCGAAGCGCTCACGGTCTCCGGAGGACAGCCCGCGCAGGAAGATACGGCAGATACGGCGGTGTCTGCCCACACACGCAAGAAGCGCGGCCGCAAGCCGCTCGATCCGCGCCTGCCACGCGTGGTTGTCCGGCACGAGCTGCCCGAGTCCGAGCGCTTCTGTGGTCACGATGGCCACGCGCTCGTGGAAATCGGCGTTGAGACCAGCGAGCAGCTCGACGTGATTCCAGAGCAGATCCGCGTGATCCAGCATCAACGCGTCAAGTACGCGTGCCCGTGTTGCGATCTCGGGATCAAGGTGACGCCACCACCACCGCGAATCATTCCGCGCGGCCTGTTTACCGAATCGGCGCTGGCGTGGATCATCACCGGCAAATACCAGTTCGGTATGCCAATCTATCGTCAGGCCGGGCTCTTGCGACGCTTCGGCGGCGACATCTCGTCGAACACGGTTGCCATCAGCGTTGTGCGGGTTGGGCTTGCGACCCAGCCGGTGATCAACCTGATGCGCGATACGTTGCTCGAAGCAGATCTGATCTATGGCGACGAGACGACCTTCCAGGTGCTCAAGGAGCCTGGGCGCCGACCGCAAACAAAGAGCTACGTCTGGGCGCAAATGAACGGGTCGGGACCACCCATTCGATTGTTCACTTACACGCCCGGGCGCGGTGCAAAACACGCCGCGCAACTCTACGTCGGCGTCAAACCAGGCGCGGCGTTGATGACCGATGGATATGAGCTGTATAGCGGCATCGCGCACGACCATCAACTCGTCCATCTTGGTTGTTGGGCTCATTCAAGGCGCGCGTTCGTCAAGGCGGAGGATACGGTGCCGAAAGCCGCTCGCACTCCGGACCTGCTGTCAACGCGCTTCATCAACCTCATCGGCAAGCTGTTCGCGGCTGAGGCGCGAAGTGCGAAGTGGAACGCCGCTCGCCGGCTGCGATTACGCCGCCGCTATAGCGCCCGCGTGCTCGCCGTCATCGAGCAACTGTTGATTGAGCATCTGCCTGCCGTCGTGCCGGGTAGCATGCTCGGCAAAGCGCTGCAATATCTGAATCGGCAGTGGCACAAGCTGAGCCGCTACATTGAAAACGGCGACTATCCAATCTCGAACAACGCCTGTGAGAACGAGATCAGGCCGTTCGTCGTAGCGCGCAAGGGCTTCCTGTTTGCCGACACGGTTGCCGGTGCACATGCGAGCGCGAATCTTTACTCGCTGGTCCAGTCGGCAAAAGCCAACGGTATCGATCCATATCGATACCTCAACTGGCTACTCCGATGCCTACCGCTCGCGCAGACCGTCGACGACTACGCCGCGCTTCTTCCTTGGTCCATGCCCGCCGAACTGCGGTAAGTCTATTGCCCTGTTCAACAACTCTGATGGGCGTCGTTAATTGACCGCTTAC
>NZ_BAYA01000081.1 GCF_000685015.1 Paraburkholderia bannensis NBRC 103871
GTAAGCGAGTCCACCGTACCGTCTCGACGGCCTGACCAGAAGTTGCCAGAGTAGTCCCCACCACATCGAGTAGTGGGGACTACTTTGACAACAGAAGCACCGAAAAAATCGGGCCGCAAAGGCATACCGAATCATCCGCTCGAATTCCGGCGCGAGATCGCCAGGCTGGCGAGCGAGCCCGGGGTTTCGGTCGCACGTCTGGCGATGGAACACGGGCTGAACACGAACCTGGTGTTCAAATGGCGCCGGGCGCTGCACGCGGGGGAATATGATCCAGTTGATCTGCTTCCCGTAAAGATTGATGTAGCGCTGACCGAGGTAGCACCACCTGCATCGATTCCAGCGCAGGTCACTGCACCGTCAGGGGCTATCGAAGTCAGTGTCGGCAACGCCCGGGTGCGTATTGAAGGCGCACCTGACGAAAGTACCTTGATGCTGGTGCTGCGCATGCTGCGCGGTATGCCGGGAGCAGCAACATGATCGGTCTGCCCAGCCACACGCGCGTCTGGCTGGCTGCTGGCGTGACCGACATGCGCTCAGGCTTCAACAGCCTCGCCGCCAAGGTACAGACCGTACTGGAACGCGATCCCTTCTGCGGGCACGTGTTCGTGTTTCGTGGCAAACGCGGCGACCTGCTCAAGGTGCTGTGGTGGAGCGGCGATGGCATGTGCCTGCTGATGAAGCGCCTCGAGAAGGGGCGTTTCGTCTGGCCTCAAGCCGACGGCGGCGTCATCTGCCTGAGCCCGGCGCAACTCTCGATGCTGCTGGAAGGTATCGACTGGCGGCAACCGACGAGAACGGCGCGACCGACCTCAGCGTTGTAAACGTCGCCGGCGGCGCGTAAACTGCCCTGCATGGCGCGCGCGAACCCACTTCCCGACGATGTCGAAACGCTGAAGGCCATGCTGCTCAGCCAGGAGGCCGCACTGCGCGAACGCGACGCGCAAGTGCTCAAGTTGCAGGAAACGGTCGACTCGCAACAAGCCGCATTGGCTTCGCGCGCCGCCGAAGTCGAACACCTGAAGCTGCTCATTGCCAAGCTGCGTCGTATGCAGTTCGGTCGCAAGTCGGAGAAACTGGACAGCCAGATCGAGCAACTCGAACTACGTCTAGAAGAGCTTGAGGCCGACGAAGGCGCGATGCCAGTCGAAATCCCGAAAACGCCGCGCAAGGCAGTGGAGCAGCCACCGCGCAGGCCATTGCCGGAACATCTGCCGCGCGAGATCCAGACGCACCTGCCCGAATCCGCTGGGAAGTGCACGCAGTGCGGTGGCCTGATGAAGTCGCTGGGCGAAGACGTCGCAGAACAACTGGAGTACGTGCCGGCCAGCTTCCGGGTCATCCGTCATGTGCGCCCGAAGTTTGCGTGCGTGTGTTGCGACCACATCGCCCAGGCGCCTGCGCCGAGCCGCCCCGTCGAACGCGGTCTCGCCGGCCCAGGGTTGCTGGCCCATGTACTGGTCTCCAAGTTCGCAGACCACGTGCCGCTCTACCGGCAGTCGGTCATGTACGCACGAGAAGGCGTCGAGCTTGATCGCTCGCTGCTTGCGAAGTGGGTCGGTCACGCGGCGACGCTGATGCAGCCGCTCGTTGAAACACTGCGTGCTCACGTAATGTCAGCGACGAAACTGCACGCCGACGACACGCCGGTTCCAGTGCTTGCACCGGGTAACGGCAAGACGAAAACCGGTCGCCTGTGGGTGTACGTGCGCGACGATCGTGCATCGGCCGACATGACGCCGCCGGCGGTGTGGTTCGCCTATACACCGGATCGCAAGGGCATCCATCCACAGCAGCACCTCGATTCGTTCAACGGCACGCTTCAAGCCGATGCATACGGTGGCTACCAGGCCATCTACGAAACCGGGCGCGTGACGGAGGCAGCTTGCTGGGCGCACGCCCGACGACAGTTCTACGAATTGCACGCGGCGCGCCCCAATGCGTTGAACACTGAGGCGCTCGAGCGTATCGGCGCGCTCTACAGGATCGAGGAAACCATCAGGGGCAAACCGCCCGACGAGCGCCGCGCCCATCGCCAGGAGCACGCGCGGCCGCTACTCGACCGGTTCCATGCGTGGCTCAAGGCGACGCTGGAAACGCTCTCGCGCAAATCGGACACGAGTCGGGCGATCCTCTATGCGTTGAACCGGTGGGACGCGCTCACACGCTATTGCGATGACGGGCAGCTCGAAATCGACAACCTGCCTGTCGAGCGCGCGCTACGCGGGGTAGCGATTGGCCGCCGCAACTATCTGTTCGCCGGCGCAGACTCCGGTGGCGAACGTGCTGCTGCGATCTACAGCCTCGTTGGCACCGCGAAACTCAACGGCATCGATCCTGAAGCGTATCTGCGCTACGTCCTCGCGCGCATCGCAGACCATGCCATCAACCGCATCGACGAACTCACACCGTGGGTCGTCGCAGCTCAGCTCCGCACGCCAGTCTGAGGATCACGATCTCCAGTCAAAACGTCGCTGGTGCCACGCTT
>NZ_BAYA01000080.1 GCF_000685015.1 Paraburkholderia bannensis NBRC 103871
CGGCGCGCGTTCGGTCTTCATGTCTGGGCCGGCGAGGATCAGAAGCACCATGTTCTCGTTGATCTGGCCGTCTTTCGGCGGGAAGCTCGGGGCGTCCCAATTCATCACCCAGACGCTTTTATCGGGGTTTGCCTGTAGATAGTCCAGTGCCTTGTTCAGCGATGTGAAGCCTGCGTTGGGGCCGCCGGGAGTGACATGCACGTCTGGGGGCGTGTCCTTGCTCCAGAGATCAGGGGACGACTTGCTGCCGATTTCGAAATACAGCTTCATGCGGTCGCGGAGATAGGATTGCGCGCCAACAGGATCAAGGCGGCCAGCCGGAATCGCGAATTCGACGTGAATGGCGGCCAGTTCCCGCCACAGCTTTTTGTCTTTCGGCTGGACGGTGTAGAAGTATTTGCCATTCATGGCATAACGATCGCTGAACAAGATGAGAAACTTATCAACGTACTTCTCGTAAAAACCACTGAAGGTTTCGCTGCCGCCGTTTCCGTCAGCGATTCCGGCGACAGATTTTAGCGTCGAGAAACCATTGGTATCGGTTCTCACCATGTCGTCGTTTCTGTTGGGCCTCACGAGCCCTTGAGCCCACAACACTTGCCACTCCGTTGGGTAATCGCGGCGTTGCAACGGGTTGAGCCATTCGAGTCCGACCACCTGCGCGACGAAAGGATTGAGCGCAACACGCTCGGCTGATGCGGATTCAGACTCGTCCGGTACTACCGCATGTGCGAGGGGCCACGCAAATACGGTTGCCAGCACGAGCAACGCGAATTCCATCAAGCCTCTCAATATCGAATGTCGCGCGATACATTCGTTCATCATCGAGACTCCGTGCGGTCAGAGCCAGCTGAAGGCTCGCCTTCGATGATTACCATGACCAGCCTTGCTGGTTGTACGTCGTGTCGTAGCGGCGTCCCCACCACGGCAGATATGCGTTGTTTTCGCCGCGTGCGCGGAACCAGTCGGCGTCTGGATCGATTGGCAATAGTTGGGCTGGAGGCGTTACCACTACCGCGACGGGATGCTCGGCGTCTGTGGTGCCCGCAACTAGCACGTTTTCGCCCAGGTGGTTCGCACGGCCAATCGCCAGCACGACATCGGTGAGCGCCGTGCCTGCGCCCATTTCGCCTAGTAGCTCCGGGGTATTGAAAGTCTGCTTCTGAAAGTCGAATTCCGGGAGGGCTTCGGTCAGCGTTCGGCCAAGCGAGCCGATACGCGATGGCGCGGCGTCGCTGCCTTTGCCCGCATCGTGGATCACGTAGTTGATTTTGGTCGCGGGTACGTTTGCGTTGCGCGCCGCAGCCTCAATGGTGGCCTTCCAGGACTCGACCGCTTGCGTCGTCGCAGCCTTCGCATCAAAGTCCTGTCTGTTCCCTGTGGCCGCCTTGCCGATCCACGCAAGTGGCGCGCGTTCGGTCTTCATGTCGGGGCCAGCGAGGATCAGAAGCACCATGTTCTCGTTGATCTGGCCGTCTTTCGGCGGGAAACTCGGCGCGTCCCAGTTCATCACCCAAACGCTTTTATCGGGGTTTGCCTGCAGATAGGCTAGTGCGTTGTTCAGCGATGTGAAGCCTGCGTTGGGGCCTCCGGGAGTCACGCGCACATCCGGAGGCGTGTCCTTGCTCCAGAGGTTCTTGAACGAAGTGTTGCCGATATTGAACTCGCTGATGATTTCTTTGCGCAAATATTCGCCCGCCTCCAACGGTTCGATTCGACCCGCGGGCAACGCATATTCGACGTGAATAGCAGCCAGTTCGCGCCATTGCTTGCGGTCTCTCGGTTGTACCGTATAAAAATACCTGCCATTCATCACATAACGGTCGCCGAAGATCGTGAAAATTTCGTCGACGTATTTGTGATGGAAACCTTTGATCGTCTCGATACCGTTATGGCCATATGCGAGCGCACCGATCGACTGGAGCGTCGAAAATTTTTGAGGCATCATGCGAACCATATCGTCATTTCTGTTCGGCTTCACGAGGCCTTGCGCCCAAAGAATCTGCCACTCCGTTGGATAATCGCGGCGTTGCAACGGGTTGAGCCATTCGACTCCCACGACCTGCGCGACGAAGGGCTCGCGCGCGCCGTTTCCGGCTGCCGCGGATCCAGGTTCATTCAGTTCGTCAGCATCCGCGAGCGTCGACGCAAGCAGCGTTGCCAGCACAAGCGACGCGACTCCCAGCAAGCCTCGCAGCAACATACGTCGTTCCAGACATTCGTTCATTGTTCGCGCTCTGGGTAGCCAGAATCGGCTCCGCAACGAAGCTCACGGAAAAACTGAGTCATTCCCGCCCGGAAGACGACAAGCTTGAGATCAGCGTCGCGCCGCATGAGGTCTTATGGCCATCGAACGCAGCGGGCTGGCCGTCGACGATGAAAGCGGAATCTCCTTCGACGATCACGCAGTTTTGATGCCCCTGAATCGGGCAGATGCAGCGGTCGCCCAATCGGGCGACCGCGCGTCCCATGACTTCGCTGACTCCGCTGCCGGTTTCGACCCGGCCACCGTGGCTGGTTGCGTCCCCCACACGAACGATGCCTCTCATGGCCGGCGTTCCAAAGTCACCATGACCAACCCTGCTGGTTGTATTTTGTGTCGTAACGGCGTCCCCACCACGGCAGATACGCATTGTTTTCGCCGCGTGCGCGGAACCAGTCTGCGTCTGGATCGATTGGCAATGGTTGGGCCGGGGGGGCAACCACGACCGCGACAGGATGCTCGGC
>NZ_BAYA01000079.1 GCF_000685015.1 Paraburkholderia bannensis NBRC 103871
GTAAGCGCGAAATTCTCCGCACCTAGGCAGCGCTGCCGAATCGATCCACGATTGCGTCCGCAGACTTGAATTGCGGACGCAGATGATGACCGACACTGACTTTGACTTTCTCCCTCTGCGCGTGACCCGGACGTGCGCGGATGGCAAGCATCGATACGATCCGGAGGGCAAGCGTAAGTTGATCGAAGCCTGCCGCCGGCCGGGCGCGTCATTGGCAGGTCTGGCGCTGAAGGCTGGGGTCAATGCGAACCAGTTGCGCAAATGGGTACAGCTGCAAGAGCGACGGGAAGTTGCGGGCGTTTTGCATGGTGCTATCGCGCAAGCACCGTCAGCCTTCGTGCCGGTCGTCTTGATCGACGAGTCACCGGCATCGACTCTTGCGGAAACGGCACTGCCAGCCCCGCAGCCGTCGCTGCAACGAGAGCCGGCCCGTCCGTCGCTGCGGGCGGCGCCGCGGGCGCGTTTGTCGGCGACTCTGCCTAACGGCGTTGTGCTCGAGCTCGAATGCTCTGGGCGAGACACCTCACTGGTCACAGCGATGATTGCCGCGCTGGGAGCGAGCTGATGTTCCGCTTCGACCACGACCTGCGGATCTACCTGCATCGCGAGCCGATCGACTTCCGGGCCGGACTGAATACGCTGGTGACGATGGTCGAACAGTCGATGCAGCTCGATCCGCTCGCACGAGCCGTCTTCGGATTCCACAACCGGAAACGGGATCGTGTAAAGCTGTTGCTCTACGATCGGGCCGGCTTCTGGCTGATGTTGAAACGGCTCGAGGTGGATCGTTTCGCTTGGCCCCGTCGTCAACAGGCCGTGATCGAACTCACGGTCGACCAGCTCCATCTGCTGCTCGATGGCATCGATCTCGACGCGCTGCGTCCGCATCCCGCCCGACAGTACTGCTTCGCGAGTTGAGGCCCGGTATCGCGAACGTTGTTGGTCAACAACGTTCGTCCCGGCTGTTACACATCTCCGTAAACCTGTGCGGCGCCGCGCTTCGCTATCGTGAATCGCATGAAAGCCGATCTCGCCCGATTGCCGCAGGCCGCCAAGGTCTACATCCACGAACTCGAAGCCGGTCTCGCCGAGCGCGATGCCAGGATCGACGAACTGACCAGGCGCCTGGATGCGCTGGAAGAGCAATATCGTCTCGCGCTGGCCCGGCAGTACGCGCCGAAGAGCGAGAAGCGCAAGGATCGCGTGTTCAACGAGGCCGAGCAGGCGGTCGACACCGAGCCGGTCGACGGGGACGACAGTGACGTGCCTTCGCTGCCGGACACTGGGTTGCCGGAACTCGACAAGCCCGAACCCGGCAAGCGAGGCCGCAAGCCGCTGCCTGCGGATCTGCCGCGCGAGCGCATCGAGTACGATCTGCCCGAAGACCAGAAGAGCTGCCCGTGCTGCGGCAAGGCCCTGCATCGCATGGGCGAGGACATCAGCGAGCAACTGCACATGGAGGTCAAGGTGTCGGTGCTGCAGCACGCGCGTGCCAAATATGCGTGCCGACACTGCGAACGCCACGGTGTGCGCACGCCAATCGTCGTCGCGCCGATGCCGGCACAGCCCCTGCCGGGCAGTCATGCCAGTCCTTCGATGATCGCCGCCGTCACGGCAGGCAAGTACGTTGACGGCACGCCGCTGTACCGGATGGAGGATGTGCTCGCGCGCTCGAACATCGCGGTCAGCCGCGGCACGCTGGCGAACTGGATCATCCGCCCCGCTGAGCTTCATTACACACGGATTTACGATGCGCTCAAGCAGGTTCTGCGCAGTCAGTGGTTGATCCACGGCGATGAGACCACGGTCCAGGTGCTCAAGGAAAAGGATCGAAAGGCGCAGGACACGTCGTACATGTGGGTGTACAGGAGCGCGGCGGACAGCGAGCAGCCCGTCGTGCTGTTCGAGTATCAACCTGGGCGCGGTGGGGAGCATCCGCGTGCCTTCCTCGGCGACTACGCGGGCACGCTGATGACGGATGGCTGGCCCGCCTGGCGCACGATCAAGACGGCGACGCACCTCGGATGCCTTGCGCACGCGAGGAGGCTGTTTACGGACGCGCTCAAGGGCCAGAAGAACAAGCCGGGTCCCCGCATCACGAAGGCACTCGAGTTCTTCCAGGCGCTGTATCAGGTCGAAGCGCTCGCGAAACAGACGATGCCCGAAGGCGAAATGCTGACCGATTACCGGTATCGACTGCGGCAGCAGCACAGCGTGCCGCTGCTGAGCGCCTTCAAGGCATGGCTCGATGAGTTGGCGCCGAAGGTTCTGCCGCAGAGTTTGCTCGGCGAGGCGATCGGGTACTGCCGCCGACAGTGGCAGTATCTGATCCGTTACGTAGACGACGGCCGTCTGCCGCTTGATAACAACGTCATCGAGCGCGACATCAGGCCGTTTGCCACTGCGAGAAAATCGTGGTTGTTCAGCGACACGGTTGCGGGAGCGAAGGCGAGCGCGATGGTCTACAGCATGATGCTTACGTGTCGCGCTTGCAACGTCGAGCCTCACGCCTGGCTGCTGCACGTGCTGACCGAATTGCCGCAGCGCGCCGCAAACGCGGACATCAGCGACTTGCTGCCGTTCAACTACGCGAAGCGGCAAGCCGAGGCGAGCGTGAGCTGACACAGCGGGCGTGCCGCAGTCATCGCGCCGGCACACTTTACCGAAACCCAGATGCGGCCATCGCCGGTCAACCTCGGCCGTAGCGATGCGGCTATGCTCGCCCGTCGGTTGCAAATGATTATCGATTCGGTGTGCTGAATTTACCGCTTAC
>NZ_BAYA01000078.1 GCF_000685015.1 Paraburkholderia bannensis NBRC 103871
CCCCCACCTGCAAGCACTGCTGCAGACTCGTCCGAGCCGCCCCTCCTCCCAGGCTCGCCACGAGCTTGAGCCTCAGTCATAGAACGAGGCTCTCCGGCGACTAGACGCATCCATCCTGGACAAGCCCCACTGACTTGTACTGCTTCGCCGCAGACCTACCAATTGGCGCAGTGGAATCCCTTGAGTCCGTCGAACAGCTTCCTCAATCCCTCGTTGTCGGACGCAGTCGTGTTAAGCGGTTTGACTTTGATGTCCAAATACCCGGCCCAATTGACTGCCTTCCGAAACTCTTTCCACTTGTCGTTCTTGGCGGCCAAGTCGATGAATTGGCTGACCAGATGTGCCTGGTGAACTCCTGCGCAGTATTGAGCGCTCTCGTAAGCCTCCTTTGCATGGGCGTAGGCGTCTTCATACCTTTGCTCGCGATAGCAAAGCGAGCTGCGCATCCACGGCGCCATCCAAGGCAGCGTGTCATGTAACCTCGACGCCCCGAGGCGAACGCTGTAAGCATCTATGTCGGCCAAACTGAGGCTGCGCGATTTTTGAAGGGCGAGGCCGTCGAGCAACAGCTCTGTGAATCCAAGCGGAGGTTCGTGCATGACTGCAATCTCCTCCTGACCTTCGAACTCCAGCAGTGACAGTGCGCCCAGCTTCTTACTCGCGGCGAGCACTTGTTCCTTCGTAAGGCTATGAGATGCAGTCGCGGAGCGCAGTTTGTCTTGCCATTCAACGAACCATTGCCAGTAGTCGGACGTTACGCGGAACCAAGCGTCATCCCATTCCGACGCTGGAAGCTGCTTGTCTTCGATGTACTCGCGGACCGCACGCTTCACTGTTTTTGTTGCATCTACAGTGCTCTCGGCAATCCGCCGATACCGACGGCAGAACTCGAGCATAACCTCATCCCCGTAGTGGTCGACCACCTCCATCGCCACAGCGGTGGCAGCGCGCGCAAGGAAGAGCGATGAACATACGCTGGATACGAGCAGTTTTGGCAGGAGTGGAAGCTTGCGCTTCTCCCGAGTTCGATTCACCGCGGCAAACGAATCGAGGAAATTCTGCAGCAGCGATGTCCACGATGGCAGGTGCTCTCCTTTCAGCCAATTCTTCGCGTTATCGAGATTCTTTGACAGCTCTGACGATAGAGAATCCATTTCTGGGCAGTGAAACTGAGCGCAGGAAGTCTCGGCCAGCTGATACGCCCAGCGCATCACTCGTTCTAACGGCCACTCCCACACCCGACCATCGTGCGTGGGCAGATACCAAAATTTGTTAGGTGGCACCATCATCCCGTCCGCTTCGACATTGAAACGTTGCAGCTGCTTGGCCACCGAAATCGCTAGCCTCGGCGCGCAGTAATCGTGCAAGAAATATTTGACCGAATCGGCTTTCCCGAGAAAGGTTCCCTCCGTCTTGAGCGCATGTCGGTACGTCTCGAAGATGTCAAAAAGAGCCTCACCAAAGGCGAAAAACGCGCGCGGAGGGAGCGCTCCGGCCGTCAGATAACTTAGCGTTTCCAGAAGCGCTTGAAGGTTTGGCTGAAGAAGCCCATCTTCGCGAGCGAGGCGCCTCAGAGCAGCCTGGGTGGTCTTCTTGCGAACCTCGTCGAAGCTCTCATCACTCTCGTGCCTTCGTGGCAAGACGCCGAGCGCGTTGAACACAAACTGTAATACCTCTCCTTGCGTCGGGAAGCCGACCGAATTCATGGGCAAATACCTTGGTGATATAGAGGGCGCCTCGCTATTGCGGGGGGCTGCGTTATCGAGCCTTTTGGTTCGGGTTCAGTTGCTTGCCACGGTTTCCGTGAACCTTCGCATTCGTCTTGTTCGTGCCGCTCGTCCCTTTGTTTTGGTTGAGAGCATCTCCACGATGTTCGGCTTGCTTCTTTGTCTGCTGGGTCATGATGAACTCCATAGTGGTGAACAAAAACGATATGGTAGGTTCGAGCATCAGGTCCGAGTAGGGTAATTTTGGCTACGAAGTTTCTGAGCCATCGCTTCCAGCCATGATGAACATGGGGAAGCCGCCAAGGACCGATGGGTCCAAGGCGATTAAGGGCTAGCCACCTCACGATGAAGAGCCAATTGGCTGTTTCTCCCGCCTTGAGCCAGAGTGAAACCCTGTGTCGCGACCAGCACCCCCTCTACTCATCCCGCGCGTCGCCGAGTTCGCATTAACGTCCGGCCGCTTGACGTTCGTTTAGTGGAACTTTGTCGAAGTCGATAGCCGCATACCCGCATGCAGCGCTCCACCAGTGAGCGCTGACGACGCTAGTTGGACGATAACCTTGCCCGCAACCGGCAAGATTGCCTTAACGTCGGCATCCGCGCTGGCAAGCCGTGGCATTGGCAGGCGAGTGAGTCGCAGCCTCAGGAATGGCGTGCAATTGACGTCGAGCGCGCTATCTTTAAATTCTTCCAGCTGGAGTCTAATAATCCCCATCACTTGGCGCAGATTCTCGAGCATGCCTCGCTTTGCGCCTAATGTGCTTGCGATTTGCCTTCAATTGACAATTCAACGGGTGGACAGCCGGTCAATTGAGGAGCGGGCACCTTGCCTTCGTTGTACCTGTCTTCTGACATAAAGACCGTTAAGGCGTTGGCCGCAACGCGCAGTGGGGCAAGTCAGGGATACCGCCGGGAGAACGTTGAGGAGCGAGGCGCGAGGTTGGCCCAACTGGTGCTCAAGCGCTGGCCGATTATCTGCGAGAAGCCCGAGACAAAAGCCGCGTTTGCAGCCGCAGAGCATGTGTGACGTGTCGCACACGTAAATAAAAGGGGCTCTAGTTTCGTCCGCGCGACTGTCCCGAGGAGATGAGAGCTGTTCTGGCGTCCCGGCTCTCCGTTTCTGGCCTGCCCGCGAACTGGCTGGTGCCGTCTTGGGTTCAATGGTACGGCGTAGAGCGTGACCGCCAACTAGGGCTGCGAAATCCGGCCCCATTATATTTTTCATTCGATATCTGCCCGTCTCCACTTCTTCTTGCTTGGCGCCAGTAATGCCGGTCCCGGCATGCTTCGGCTGCTGTGTGTGAAAAGATGAACTTGGCTGGAAACCCTTGTCCAGCAAGGACCGACAGACTTTAACGTCGCAAAAGGACTCCGGCGGCGTCCGGATTCGGGTTCCCGACAGACTTTGCGTGGACTTGTTGTTTTTTGAGGATGCAGCAGAATCAATGACTTACAGAGAGTGCGTCCGACAGACTTAATTGTTTCCTATCAGCTATTGGCATACAAAAAAGTCCGCACTTCTGACGCGGCCACCGTGGCTGGTTGCGTCCCCCACACGAACGATGCCTTTCATGGCTGGCGCTCCAAAGTCACCACGACCAGCCTTGCTGGTTGTATTTCGTGTCGTAACGGCGTCCCCACCACGGCAGATACGCATTGTTTTCGCCGCGTGCGCGGAACCAGTCTGCATCTGGTTCGATCGGCAACGGTTGGGCCGGGGGGGCAACCACGACCGCGACAGGATGCTCGGA
>NZ_BAYA01000077.1 GCF_000685015.1 Paraburkholderia bannensis NBRC 103871
AAGACCGTTCCCATCGTGTTCGATCGCGAGTTTCGAACTGGACGGCAGTCGGGCGGCGCAAATGTCCACGTCCATTGTGATTGCGCGTGGAACCCAACTTTACAGTCCTCCGGTGCGGGGAACGAAAGTTTTTTTCCGGACTGCTTTCGACGTCACGTTATCGCCGCTCCATATAAGTCACGCCCGCTTTCAGCGCATCGCACAGACACCGCAGTCTTTGCGTTTGCCGCTCAACGCCAGCGCGCAGATTTCGGTCACGTTCGCCATTCAGTCGGCGCACGCGTCGGTTGCCGACCTGACGCTCGATTCAATCCGGCTGTACGCGCACGGCGAGCCGCTTTTCAGTGCCGCCCTGCGCGATGCGTTGTCCATTCACGCACTCTGCGCGTATGTCGAACCGGCGCACACCGGTCGCTGGATCGCACTGGACAGCGTTCCATTCGCGATGGCGGGTCTGGATCGCGATGAAAGCCTGATTCCCAGTCCCGAGGCTGTTGACGCCGCTTATCCGCTATTGACGGAATTCTTCGCTTTCCCTGAGAAATTCGGTTTCTTCGATTGCGACTTGCGTCAGGCTGGCCGTCTTGGCGGTCGCGTGTTCACGCTGCATGTGCTGTTGAAAGACATTCCGGCCGACTCGCAGGCCGCCAGCCTGCTGGAGTCGTTTGGCCCTCAGCACCTGACGCCAGGGTGCACGCCCGTCGTCAATTTGTTCGAGACGCCGGGCTTGCTCGGCAAGCGGCTGGACGAGTCGTCGATGGCCGGCGCTTTTCCGCTCCTCGTGGACGAGCAAAACGCTCATGCATATGAAGTGTATTCGGTCGATTCGGTATCGCAGGTGAGCGCGACTCCCGAGGGCGAAAAGGTCACCGAATTTCCCTCGCTTCACTCACGACTTCACGACACGCGTTCGGCGTTATATTGGCGCACGCATCGCGACCCGCTGATGGCCAGCACGCTGCCGGGCCACGAGTTTGCGCTTGCTTTCGTCGATGAACAGATCGAAGCCGTGTCGCCGCCAAACGGGTTGGGCCTCCGCCTCACCTGCACTAATCGCGATTTGCCGGAGCAGCTTGTTCCGGGCGCGGAGAATGGCGATCTATTGATCGAGGGGGGCACGCTCGCACGGCGTATCTCGCTGTTGCATCGGCCTACGCAGACACGGTATTTCCGGCACGAACGTGGCGCGCTGTGGAGGCTGATTTCGCAGTTGTCGTTCCATGCGCTGCTGCTCAATGGTGGTGCCGAGCCCCTTCGCGATCTGCTGCGGCTTCACGACCTGACCGGCTCGTCACGACTGGCGGAGGCGCTCGTCGATGTGGCTGGGCGAGCCGTGACGGCGTGGGTATCTGACAAGCCCGTCGCCAGTGTCGTGCGCGGCCTTGAAATACGCGTGACCGTCAACGAACGTCATCTGGCCGAGACTGGCCTGCATGCTTTCGCGCAATTGCTCGACACGCTGTTGGGCGTGTCTATTTCGAGCAACGGCTTTACGCAATTGGTGTTGCTATCGGGTGATGACGGCGTGGAATTGTTGCGCTGCCCGCGCCGCTCAGGGCGTAGCCATCTCATCTGATCCGGCATCCGTGTTTCCGCAACGGCAGGCGGCGCTTACGCGGGAAGTGCGTCGACCTGGATCGGCGGCGGGGTGACGAGCATGACGCCGCGCGCGATCCCATCGGCGCTGGAAAGTGCGAAAGTCGGTTGATGCTCGGCAAGACTGTGCGCACCGGCCACCGCAATCGTGCTCAACGCCAGCGCTGCATGGACTTCACCATTCGCTAAGCCCAGGTGCAGGCAGTGCTCGCGCGTTTTCTTGTCCGGCCATCCCGCTTCCACCACGCTGGTGACTTCCGCGCGCCGGCTGCTGCGTTGATCAGCGTCGCTCACGAGTGCGCACGACGCGATCTCCAGTTCCGGCATCGCAGCCTGTTTGCGTGCCGCGTCTAGCAACTGCGTAATCGTATCGCCGCGTTGCTGCGCCGCTTGTTCAGCAGGATTGCTGAGCATATCCGCAGCGAGGCGGTGAACGCGCGCCGCCGAGGCCGCGGCGGTTGCGTCTGGATGCGCGAGCAGCAACGCGCAGGCGCCTTCGCCGAGGACATGGCCGTCGGGATGCGCCTGTCTGTAAAGCTGGCCGAGGTTGTCGAGCGTGTCCACGGTTCTCTGGCCAAGCGTCGAGTCCAGCGCCAGCAGGATGTGTGGCGTGGAAGCAGGCTGCTTCTGGAGCGCGACGCTCAGGTCGTCCAGCACTGCAAGCGCCTGCACGGGATCGGTTACGCACACGAGGCTCGCGCGTTCGATGCGAGGCATCCAGCGCTCACGTGCAAGGCGCGCGTCGAGCCATGCCGCGAGCGTTCCCGCGTGAGCTCGCCAGCGCTGCGGAAGCACCACATGCAGCCGATACAGCGCGGTTTCCCGCGCATCATTCCCGGGTCCGTTGCCGCCCGTGCTGTCGCGTTCGATGGGGCGGCGTTCCATCAACTCGTCGAGTGCTTCAGCCGCGAGTAGCAGCGCGCGTCGTTGTTCACCGTCGAGCGTGCGCGCGCGGTCCTCGGCCAGCAGGGTTTCGTCGAACTGGTCGAGTTCGATCGAAGCGACGCTGGCGGCGAAAATCTTCACGCCGTTGCGGCGCTTCAATTCGGTATGCAGACCGACGATGCTTGCGGCGCGCGCCGCGCCACCCGCGTCTTCGGGCGTAATGCCGGCGGGCAAGCGCAAACAGCAGTCGAGCAGCGCGATCGTGCACGGCCGTGCCTGTGCCTGTGCGTCGCCGACGGGCGCGGCAGCGGACCCAGCGGCTGGACGCGGAACCTCGCGCGCAATCGCTTTGCGCACGAGGCCGAAACTCGTGGCGAGGAGAGTAGGCAATGCAAGGCCATATAGCAACAGATCGCGTGCCGCGGGCACGTGCGAGGCTGTCTTCCAGTAGAGGAGCGCGACGACCCACACCGCGACGAAGATGGCCACGATCGGCATGACGCCGCTTAACGTCGATCGTTGGCTCGGGCTTTGCCCTGCGGCCGGCTGCGTGGCGCTCATGCGCCGCCGGTGCTCGTCTGACTGGCAATCAGCGTGGCGCCGCAGGCGGTTTTATGACCGTCGCGGGCTACGGCTTCGTTTTCGACAATGGCCGTGTCGTCGCCTTCGGCTATGTGATTGGGGCCGTGAATGGGGCAGCTCACCGTGTCGTTGCGGCGAGCGATCTGATTGCCGGCGATTTTGGCGTTCACGGCCGCGCTCGTGACTGTGCCTCCGTGACTGTGTTTGTCGCCGAGGACAATGAATGGACGTGCCATGTGCTGGTTTTCCCGTTTTGTCTATCTGCCCGCTTGCCGGATCTGGATTGATCGACCGATTTAAAGCGCCCTGATTCTACTTGCTTCCGCTTCTTCCGGTTGATAATGGCCGCGATGGGCGAGATTCGAATCGCTGTATTGCAAAGCATGGGCAATCTTTTATGCGGAATTCATAAATACTATTCTCCCGCGCCCGCTGCACAAATGATACGTCATGGATTCTGGCGACGCTCCCGAAAAATGATGGTTTCCAATAGCGCAAATATTGGAGCCTCATTT
>NZ_BAYA01000076.1 GCF_000685015.1 Paraburkholderia bannensis NBRC 103871
CCTTCTAGGAACCGGCGCGCGGTCGTGCGCAGCATTTCATGATCGTCACGAAAGACGTTGCGGGTGATGTGCATGGTAGATGTCCTGACGGTTGGGCCGGCGTGCATCCCGGCGTTCGTTCGTGAAGGCGCGCCTGCCGCGCCGCGATGCGTTGGCGCGGCTTGTCACCTTGAACCCGAGCATAGAGATTCGACGGCGCATCGCGCACCACCCCCGGGAGGGGGGGCTAAGGCGTGGCGCGGCCACGCAATGCGCTCTTAGGGCGCGCACTGGCCCGCCGCAAGCCGTGTCGGGGCGATGCTCGGGGTATTCCCGTCCCACTCCTGGAGGGGAGGTGTTTCACCTGCATGTCACCGGCACCATGAACGCACCGATTCAAAACCGGGACGTATATAACGAGGAGACAGGCATGCAGCTGGTGAAAAAAAGCGTGTATGGAGCGGTGCTGCTGTTCGCTGCAGGAGGCGCTTCGGCGCAGACGAGCGTGACGCTCTATGGTGTTGTCGATGTATTCGGGCAGTTTCTCTACAACGGCAGTGGTACCAAGGGCGGGCCGGGCACCGCATACGTGCCAGGTAGTCATTCGTATTCCGAACGAAGCGGCGGGCAGACCGGATCGATGTTCGGATTGAAGGGCAGCGAGGATCTCGGCGGCGGCCTGAAAGCCATCTTCGATCTAGAGAGTGGCTTTAACGTCAACAACGGCGGATTTTTTGCCGATTCAACCGCGATGTTCTATCGACAGGCGTGGGTGGGACTCAAGCATGACAACTGGGGTCAACTGAGCTTCGGGCGGCAGTATCAGCCCAGCTTCCTGGCGCTCTATCCGACCGATCCGTTCCGTGGCAACGAGGTGCTGTCGCCGATCTCGGCGCTCGACGTCTCAAGTGGGCGCGACCGTGCCACGCTTGCCGGGCAGTACGTTTCGGGGCGCACGAGCAATTCGATCGTCTATCAGTCGCCGGACTGGCGCGGACTGCATTTCTACGGCATGTACGCCTTCGCCGCCACGGTCACGCAGCCGGTTCCGATGACGAGCGGCAACATGATCGATCTCGCGGCGACGTATTCGGGCTACGGGCTTTTTCTGGGCCTCGGCTACCAGTTCCAGCACGCTGGCAGCGAAACCGCTTCGCTCGGCCAGTATCCGGCCGGTACGCCGCTGGCCGGGCAGCCGTTGCCCGCGAGCACGTTCGACCTGGTTTCGACGGCGCATTACGCGGCGGCGATTGCTTATCGCATCGGCATCGTCAACCTGCAGTTCAACTACAGCTACAGCAGCCCGACCGCGCCGCCGCCGGGTGCGCGCGTCACCGCGCCTGGCGTGGGCACGTTGGCTCCGCTCTCGGCGCTAGTGCATCCGTACAGCATCATCGAGGCGGGCGCGACCATTCAGGCGACGCCGGTAGACGTGATCGAATTCGCGGGTGTCTACCGCAGCGTGCGTGGCGTGGACGACAACACGCCCGGCTTCGAGATCGGCGCGGAGCATTTTCTCTCCAAGCGCACGAGCTTTTATCTGCGTGCGGGATACCTCAAGAACAACGGCATTGCCAATGTGAGCTGGCCGGGCGTCGTGACGGCCGATGGCTCGAAGCAGGTGCTGGCGGTGCTCGGCATGACGCATCGCTTCTGACGCGGTAGGCGTCGCGCCAGAACGAGCCAGAACGAAACGGAGGACGACAATGAAAACGCATCAAATCAAACGGCTGGCCGCAGGCTTGCTGGGCGCGCTGATATCGGTTGGCGTCGGCGCGCAGGGCAGCGACGCCGCGACCCAGGCGTCGGCGCGCAGGGCAGCGACGCCGCGACCCAGGCGTCGGCTGCAGCACCGGGCGGCGACGCGCATTCGGCCAGGGCCGCCGACCGCGCATTGCAGAAGGCCGTCGTGCGCGCGCTCAGCAAAACCAAAGGGCTGCGCGTTTCGATGATAACCGTGCGCGCGCATGACGGCGTAGTGACGCTGGAGGGGCTGGTGCCGGAGCAGTCTCAGGTGGAACTCGCGGGCAAGGCGGCGCAGGGCGTGCCGGGCGTCGCGCAGGTGAAGAACGCCTTGACGCTTTCGTCGATATAGAGGTATCCGAACTGACTGGATTGGCGTGCGTTACGCCGGGGGAGCAAAAGAAAGGGGGAGCGGCAACGCTCCCCCTTTCTCGTCCTGGCTGAATGGAATCAGGCCGTGGCCGGGGCCGCAGCGCGGTTCAGCGTCCGTTGCGCGCGCGCCGGGTGCAGCCACATCAGCGCGCCCAGCGCGGCAAGGCAGATCAACCCGGCGCATACCGCGATGCTCATTTCATAGGCGTGGCTGTTGCCGCTGCCATAGGCCTGCACGATGCGCCCGATGACGGTCGGGCCGATGGCCGCGCCCAGGCTTGAAATCGCCGTATTGATCGCGACCATCGCTGCGCGTTGCGTCGCGGGCACCATTTCCGCGATCAAGGTCGGCGAGATCGAAAGGCAAACCGTCGGCAGCGCACTGCCGAGTGCGTAGAGCGCGACTTTGGCGCCGGCCGGCAGGTCGAAGATGGCGATTGCAAACAGCAGCAGCGCGCCCGCGATCATGGCGAAGCAGGTGAGCTGGACACGCGCCTGGCGCGAGTTCGCGCCGCCATTGAGCAGCCGTTGGGACAGCGCGCTCAGGCAGAGGTTGGCCACGGCGGCCGCGAGGATCACCAGCGCGAAATAGCGTCCGGAGACGATGCCGTCGAAACCGAGGCCCTTTTCGAACCACATGGGCAACCAGGTAATGCCCAGGCCGAGCAACCAGTAGATCGAGAAACAAAGCAGGAAAACGCACAGGACGGAGCGATCGGTGAGCAGCTTCAGGTACGGCTGGCGAAGCGCACCGGCGGTGTCCGCGACGGTCGAAGCGGCGCTGGTGCGCGGAGCATCTTCGAGCGTGCCTTCGCGTCCGAACACGAGCCATAGCACGCACCACACCGTACCGATCGCGGCGAGCAGGAAGAAGTTCGCGCGCCAGCCCCACTCGCGCGTGACGAGCGGAATGCCGAGACCCGCGAGGATCATGCCCATGGCCGCGCCCTGATTGATGATGGCGACGGGCAGCGTGCGGTTGCGGTCGGGAAACCACTTGAAGATCGCATGCACCGAGGTGGGAAATGAAGGCCCCTCGGCGGCGCCCAGTACCACGCGGCAGATGAGCAGGGCGGCCGCGCTGCCCGCAAACGCCTGCGGCAATTGCAGCACTGCCCAGCTCGCGCCCATCGTGAGCAGGATCCAGCGGGTCGGAAAGCGGTTAGCGAGGAAGCCGACCACGATCGTCGAGATCGAGAACAACCAGAAGAAACTGCCCGCCACGAGGCCGAACTGCGCGGGGGACAAATGCAGGTCGGCGGTCAGCGGCACGGCGACCATGCCGAGCACGATCTTGTCGAGAAAGTTGATCATGGCGAGGCCGGTCAACAGCGCGGTCATGATCCAGGCGGATCCAGGCTTGTGGCGTGTGTTCAAGGTCATGGGAGGGCCTCGGAGGCGGCGTGGATGGCGGCGCGCGGGCACGCGGGAAAGCGCGCCCGGCCGGCCGGACTCAAGCACGGTAAGGCGCGGGTAAATCGCCGGGTACTACCCTCGCGGGGTGGGCAGGGAAATCCTGAGTAAGTATGGGTAAGCGGTCTGCATGGCGCGACGCGCTATTGCCCGGACGAGGAACGGAATATGCTGATATCTCGTTATGAATGCACAAGAAAAGGGGAGAGCATGAACGACCGTTCCACGCCGCCGACGCGCCGTTTCACGGTTCGCTGCACCGTTCCCGTCGCGGCTTTCTGGGTCGCCGCCGGGTTATCGCTTGCGGCGACCGGCGCGCTCGCGCAATCGCAGGCCTATACCAGCGAACCCGTCGATCTCTACGCGGGGCCATCGGACGAATACCCAGTCGTGAGCGAGCTTGGGCCCAACTATCCCGTCACCGTGATGGGCTGCGTCAGCGACTATTCCTGGTGCGACGTGGCGATGCCGGGCATGCGCGGCTGGGTCTACGCCGGCTACCTGACCTATCCCTATCAGGGCGACTATGTGCCGCTCGCCGGTTACGGCGCGGCCATCGGCTTGCCGATCGTGACCTTCTCCATCGGCGCCTATTGGGGCAGCTTCTACCGCGACCGATCATGGTACGGCGATCGCGATCGCTGGGCGCACGTGCCGCCGCCGGGTT
>NZ_BAYA01000075.1 GCF_000685015.1 Paraburkholderia bannensis NBRC 103871
CAAAAGTATCAAGAGTCTCACACAAAAGTAAGTCAGGTTTTTGAAGTAATTCAGATACCTGTCAGCTTTGAGTGAGCGACCGGTTCGAAAGAACCGAAAACAGTAACAGGTTTGAACTGAAGAGTTTGATCCTGGCTCAGATTGAACGCTGGCGGCATGCCTTACACATGCAAGTCGAACGGCAGCACGGGTGCTTGCACCTGGTGGCGAGTGGCGAACGGGTGAGTAATACATCGGAACGTGTCCTGTAGTGGGGGATAGCCCGGCGAAAGCCGGATTAATACCGCATACGATCTACGGATGAAAGCGGGGGATCGCAAGACCTCGCGCTATAGGGGCGGCCGATGGCGGATTAGCTAGTTGGTGGGGTAAAGGCTCACCAAGGCGACGATCCGTAGCTGGTCTGAGAGGACGACCAGCCACACTGGGACTGAGACACGGCCCAGACTCCTACGGGAGGCAGCAGTGGGGAATTTTGGACAATGGGCGAAAGCCTGATCCAGCAATGCCGCGTGTGTGAAGAAGGCCTTCGGGTTGTAAAGCACTTTTGTCCGGAAAGAAATCCTGATGGCTAATATCCGTCGGGGATGACGGTACCGGAAGAATAAGCACCGGCTAACTACGTGCCAGCAGCCGCGGTAATACGTAGGGTGCAAGCGTTAATCGGAATTACTGGGCGTAAAGCGTGCGCAGGCGGTGATGTAAGACCGATGTGAAATCCCCGGGCTCAACCTGGGAACTGCATTGGTGACTGCATCGCTTGAGTATGGCAGAGGGGGGTAGAATTCCACGTGTAGCAGTGAAATGCGTAGAGATGTGGAGGAATACCGATGGCGAAGGCAGCCCCCTGGGTCAATACTGACGCTCATGCACGAAAGCGTGGGGAGCAAACAGGATTAGATACCCTGGTAGTCCACGCCCTAAACGATGTCAACTGGTTGTCGGGTCTTCATTGACTTGGTAACGTAGCTAACGCGTGAAGTTGACCGCCTGGGGAGTACGGTCGCAAGATTAAAACTCAAAGGAATTGACGGGGACCCGCACAAGCGGTGGATGATGTGGATTAATTCGATGCAACGCGAAAAACCTTACCTACCCTTGACATGTATGGAATCCTGCTGAGAGGCGGGAGTGCCCGAAAGGGAGCCATAACACAGGTGCTGCATGGCTGTCGTCAGCTCGTGTCGTGAGATGTTGGGTTAAGTCCCGCAACGAGCGCAACCCTTGTCCCTAGTTGCTACGCAAGAGCACTCCAGGGAGACTGCCGGTGACAAACCGGAGGAAGGTGGGGATGACGTCAAGTCCTCATGGCCCTTATGGGTAGGGCTTCACACGTCATACAATGGTCGGAACAGAGGGTTGCCAAGCCGCGAGGTGGAGCCAATCCCAGAAAACCGATCGTAGTCCGGATCGCAGTCTGCAACTCGACTGCGTGAAGCTGGAATCGCTAGTAATCGCGGATCAGCATGCCGCGGTGAATACGTTCCCGGGTCTTGTACACACCGCCCGTCACACCATGGGAGTGGGTTTTGCCAGAAGTGGCTAGTCTAACCGCAAGGAGGACGGTCACCACGGCAGGATTCATGACTGGGGTGAAGTCGTAACAAGGTAGCCGTATCGGAAGGTGCGGCTGGATCACCTCCTTTCCAGAGCCCGCTGCTTCAGCGTTAAGCGCTCACACTTGTCGGCTGTATCAATGACAGACTCGGGGTCTGTAGCTCAGTCGGTTAGAGCACCGTCTTGATAAGGCGGGGGTCGATGGTTCGAATCCATCCAGACCCACCACCTGTTTCTGACAGGCGGATCCGAGAGTATGTGACTGGGGGATTAGCTCAGCTGGGAGAGCACCTGCTTTGCAAGCAGGGGGTCGTCGGTTCGATCCCGTCATCCTCCACCAATCTTCAATGCACAGTTTTCTGCGAAATGCTGCAGAACACTTTGCATTGGCGATTGAGCCAGTCAGAGCGATGTGAGTAACACCATATCGGCTGTCGTTCTTTAACAATCAGGAAGAAGTAGTAAAGAGATTCGTCTGAAACACACTTAGAGATGGGTGTGGAGTAGGTGAATCAGGGTTGTGATTGTATCAATGTATTTTTAAGTGATCGAAAGATTGCCTTGAAATACGGCGCAACACGAATACTCAACCTGTAACGAGTGACTCAACGTGAGCAATCACGGCAGAGACACACCCGTTATAGGGTCAAGCGAACAAGTGCATGTGGTGGATGCCTTGGCGATCACAGGCGATGAAGGACGCGGTAGCCTGCGAAAAGCGGTGGGGAGCTGGCAAACAAGCTTTGATCCACCGATATCCGAATGGGGAAACCCACTCCGTATGGAGTATCCATGACTGAATACATAGGTCATGTGAAGCGAACGCGGTGAACTGAAACATCTAAGTAACCGCAGGAAAAGAAATCAACCGAGATTCCCAAAGTAGTGGCGAGCGAAATGGGACCAGCCTGTACTCTTTATCTTCGTTGTTAGCCAAACGCTCTGGAAAGTGCGGCCATAGTGGGTGATAGCCCCGTAGGCGAAAACAGCGAGGAAGAACTAGGTGTACGACAAGTAGGGCGGGACACGTGAAATCCTGTCTGAAGATGGGGGGACCATCCTCCAAGGCTAAATACTCGTGATCGACCGATAGTGAACCAGTACCGTGAGGGAAAGGCGAAAAGAACCCCGGGAGGGGAGTGAAATAGATCCTGAAACCGCATGCATACAAACAGTCGGAGCCTCGCAAGGGGTGACGGCGTACCTTTTGTATAATGGGTCAGCGACTTACATTCAGTGGCAAGCTTAACCGAATAGGGCAGGCGTAGCGAAAGCGAGTCCGAACAGGGCGTCCAGTCGCTGGGTGTAGACCCGAAACCAGGTGATCTATCCATGGCCAGGTTGAAGGCACGGTAACACGTGCTGGAGGACCGAACCCACTAACGTTGAAAAGTTAGGGGATGAGCTGTGGATAGGGGTGAAAGGCTAAACAAACCTGGAAATAGCTGGTTCTCTCCGAAAACTATTTAGGTAGTGCCTCGTGTATCACCTTCGGGGGTAGAGCACTGTCATGGTTGATGGGTCCATTGCGGATTACGTCGCCATAGCAAACTCCGAATACCGAAGAGTGCAATCACGGGAGACAGACATCGGGTGCTAACGTCCGGTGTCAAGAGGGAAACAACCCAGACCGCCAGCTAAGGTCCCCAAATATAGCTAAGTGGGAAACGAAGTGGGAAGGCTAAAACAGTCAGGAGGTTGGCTTAGAAGCAGCCACCCTTTAAAGAAAGCGTAATAGCTCACTGATCGAGTCGTCCTGCGCGGAAGATGTAACGGGGCTAAGCTATATACCGAAGCTGCGGATGCATATTTATATGCATGGTAGGAGAGCGTTCTGTAAGCCTGCGAAGGTGCGTTGAAAAGCGTGCTGGAGGTATCAGAAGTGCGAATGCTGACATGAGTAGCGATAAAGGGGGTGAAAGGCCCCCTCGCCGTAAGCCCAAGGTTTCCTACGCAACGTTCATCGGCGTAGGGTGAGTCGGCCCCTAAGGCGAGGCAGAAATGCGTAGCTGATGGGAAGCAGGTCAATATTCCTGCACCATTGTTGAATGCGATGGGGGGACGGATCGCGGAAGGTTGTCCGGGTGTTGGAAGTCCCGGTCCTTGCATTGGAGAAGGCGCTTTGGCAAATCCGGGCGCGGAATTCAAGGGTGTGAGGCCAGTCTCCTAGGAGACGAAGCAACTGGAAGTGGTTCCAAGAAAAGCCTCTAAGCTTCAGTTCAACAGTGACCGTACCGCAAACCGACACAGGTGGGCGAGATGAGTATTCTAAGGCGCTTGAGAGAACTCGGGAGAAGGAACTCGGCAAATTGGTACCGTAACTTCGGGATAAGGTACGCCCTTGTAGCTTGACTGGCCTGCGCCAGGAGGGTGAAGGGGTTGCAATAAACTGGTGGCTGCGACTGTTTAATAAAAACACAGCACTCTGCAAACACGAAAGTGGACGTATAGGGTGTGACGCCTGCCCGGTGCCGGAAGATTAAATGATGGGGTGCAAGCTCTTGATTGAAGTCCCGGTAAACGGCGGCCGTAACTATAACGGTCCTAAGGTAGCGAAATTCCTTGTCGGGTAAGTTCCGACCTGCACGAATGGCGTAACGATGGCCACACTGTCTCCTCCCGAGACTCAGCGAAGTTGAAGTGTTTGTGATGATGCAATCTCCCCGCGGCTAGACGGAAAGACCCCATGAACCTTTACTGTAGCTTTGCATTGGACTTTGAACCGGTTTGTGTAGGATAGGTGGGAGGCTGTGAAGTGTGGACGCTAGTCTGCATGGAGCCGTCCTTGAAATACCACCCTGATCTGTTTGAGGTTCTAACCTTGGTCCGTGATCCGGATCGGGGACAGTGCATGGTAGGCAGTTTGACTGGGGCGGTCTCCTCCCAAAGGGTAACGGAGGAGTACGAAGGTACGCTAGGTACGGTCGGAAATCGTGCTGATAGTGCAATGGCATAAGCGTGCTTGACTGCGAGACTGACAAGTCGAGCAGGTGCGAAAGCAGGTCATAGTGATCCGGTGGTTCTGTATGGAAGGGCCATCGCTCAACGGATAAAAGGTACTCTGGGGATAACAGGCTGATACCGCCCAAGAGTTCATATCGACGGCGGTGTTTGGCACCTCGATGTCGGCTCATCTCATCCTGGGGCTGTAGCCGGTCCCAAGGGTATGGCTGTTCGCCATTTAAAGAGGTACGTGAGCTGGGTTTAAAACGTCGTGAGACAGTTTGGTCCCTATCTGCCGTGGGCGCTGGATATTTGAAGGGACCTGCTCCTAGTACGAGAGGACCGGAGTGGACGAACCTCTGGTGTACCGGTTGTCACGCCAGTGGCATCGCCGGGTAGCTATGTTCGGAAGAGATAACCGCTGAAAGCATCTAAGCGGGAAACTCGCCTTGAGATGAGATATCCCCGGGGCTTCAAGCCCCTTGAAGGGTCGTTCGAGACCAGGACGTTGATAGGTCAGGTGTGGAAGCGCAGTAATGCGTTAAGCTAACTGATACTAATTGCCCGTAAGGCTTGATCCTATAACAGGTGTGCCTTGCTCCAGAGAGCTGGAGTGATGAGCATGCAGGTTGAGATCAGTGTTGTGCCAGATTAAACAACACAACCCCCGAATTCTTTACGCTTCTTCCCGATTGGCTGTGGCGCTGGGTTTAACCAAACCCCACCGCGACGCAGCAACCCGTCAAAGCCTGATGACCATAGCGAGTTGGTCCCACCCCTTCCCATCCCGAACAGGACCGTGAAACAACTCCACGCCGATGATAGTGCGGATTGCCCGTGTGAAAGTAGGTAATCGTCAGGCTCCCTA
>NZ_BAYA01000074.1 GCF_000685015.1 Paraburkholderia bannensis NBRC 103871
TCGCTGCTGCTGGCCGTGGCCGTGGTGGCGATCATCGGCCCGGGGCTGACCAACACCATGTTCGCCATCGCGATCGTGGCGCTGCCGGGCTATGTGCGCCTGGCGCGCGGCTCGGCGCTCGGCGAGCTGCACAAGGAGTACGTGACGGCCTCGCGCGTGGCCGGTGCGGGCACGCTGCGGCTGATGTTCTCGCAGGTGCTGCCCAACTGCACGGCGCCGCTGATCGTGCAGGCGACGCTCGGTTTCAGCTCGGCGATTCTCGATGCGGCCGCGCTCGGCTTCCTGGGCCTGGGCGTGCAGCCGCCGGCCGCGGAGTGGGGCGCGATGCTCGCCTCGGCGCGCGACTATATCGACAGCGCGTGGTGGATCGTCACGATGCCGGGCCTGTCGATCCTGATCTCGGTGCTCGCGATCAACCTGCTCGGCGACGGGCTGCGCGACGCACTCGATCCCAAGCTGAAGCGGATGGCCTGAACATGACTCAAGAACTATTGACCATCCGTAACCTGGCCGTGAACTTCAACGGCCTGCCGGCGGTGGACCGCGTGAACCTGTCGGTGGCGCCGGGCGAAGTGCTCGGCATCGTCGGCGAATCGGGCTCGGGCAAGAGCGTGACGATGATGGCGCTGATGGGCCTGATCGACGCCCCGGGCAAGGTCACGGCCGACTCGGTCACCTTCGATGGCCGCGACCTGCTGAACGCCACGGGCCGCGAGCGTCGCCGCATCGTCGGCAAGGACATCGCCATGGTGTTCCAGGACGCGCTCACGAGCCTGAACCCGAGCTACACGGTCGGCTACCAGATCAAGGAAGTGCTCAAGCTGCACGAAGGGCTGCGCGGCGCGGCGCTGCATGCGCGCGCGCTGGAGCTGCTCGACCAGGTGGGCATTCCCGACGCGAAGAACCGCATCGACAACTTCCCGCACCAGATGTCGGGCGGCATGAACCAGCGCGTGATGATCGCGATGGCCGTGGCCTGCAACCCGAAGCTGCTGATCGCCGACGAGCCGACCACGGCGCTCGACGTGACGATCCAGGCGCAGATCATGGAGCTGCTCGTGCGCCTGCAGAAGGAGCGCGGCATGGCGCTCGTGCTGATCTCGCACGACCTGGCCGTGGTGTCGGAGGTCGCGCAGCGCGTGGCCGTGATGTACGCGGGCGAGATCATCGAGACCAACCGCGTGCCCGATATCTTCGCGCGTCCGCACCATCCGTACACGCAGGCGCTGCTCGCGGCAATTCCGGAGCACAACACGGGCGCGGCGCGCCTGGCTGCGCTGCCGGGCATGGTGCCGGGGCGCGACGACCGGCCCACGGGGTGCCTGTTTGCGCCGCGCTGCAAGTACGTGGTGGACGCGTGCAACAAGGCGCGGCCGTCGCTCGATGCGGTGGCGGACGCAAGCGGCGTGGCGCTCGTGCGCTGCATCAAGCCGCTGAACGTGGTGACTGAAACACTGAATGGAGGCGCGCGATGAACGCAGTCCAGCAATCCGCGTCCCAGCGCGACGCGCATGACGACGAGAAGGTGCTCGTCGCGCACGACCTGAAGAAGCACTACAGCGTGAAGCGCGGCATGTTCGGCACGGGCACCGTGAAGGCGCTCAACGGCGTGTCGTTCTCGCTGCAGCGCGGGCGCACGCTTGCGGTGGTGGGCGAGTCGGGCTGCGGCAAGTCGACGCTCGCACGCCAGCTCACGATGATCGAGCCGCCGACCTCGGGCACGCTCACCATCGACGGCGAGGACGTGGCGAACGCCAGCGGCGCGCAGATCGCGGCGCTGCGCCGGCGCGTGCAGATGGTGTTCCAGAACCCGTTCGCCTCGCTCAATCCGCGCAAGACGGTGGAGCAGACGCTGGGCGAGCCGCTGGCGATCAACACGCGGCTCACGGCGAGCGAACGCGCCGACCGCATCGCGCACATGATGCGCATCGTGGGGCTGCGGCCGGAGCATGCGAAGCGCTATCCGCATATGTTCTCGGGCGGGCAGCGCCAGCGCGTGGCGATTGCGCGCGCGATGATTCTCGATCCGCAGATCGTGGTGGCGGACGAGCCGGTGTCGGCGCTCGACGTGTCGATCCAGGCGCAGATCCTGAACCTGTTCATGGATCTGCAGGAGCAGTTCCGCACGAGCTATGTGTTCATCTCGCACAACCTCGCGGTGGTCGAGCATGTGGCCGACGACGTGATGGTGATGTACCTGGGCGGCGTGGCGGAGCTGGGCGACAAGGCGACGGTGATCGGGCGGCCGCGCCATCCGTACACGCGCTC
>NZ_BAYA01000073.1 GCF_000685015.1 Paraburkholderia bannensis NBRC 103871
ATGAAAGAAAACAAACTGTTGCGTGCTGCACGACTGACGTCTCTCGTGACGCTCGCAGCGGCATCGATTGCAGGCGCCCCGCTCGCGCACGCCGAGGGCAGCATCCCGAACAAGACGCTCGTCTACTGCTCGGAAGGCAGCCCCGCCGGTTTCGATCCGGCGCAGTACACCACCGGCACCGACTTCACTGCGAACACGTTCACCGTCTACAACCGCCTCGTCGAGTTCGAGCGTGGCGGCACCAAGGTTGAACCGGGTCTGGCGCAATCGTGGGATGTTTCCGCCGACGGCAAGACCTACACGTTCCACCTGCGCCACGGCGTGAAGTTCCAGACGACCTCGTTCTTCAAGCCCTCGCGCGAGTTCAACGCCGACGACGTCGTGTTCTCGTTCCAGCGCATGCTTGACCCGAACCAGCCGTTCCGCAAGGCGTACCCGGTGTCGTTCCCGTACTTCACCGACATGGGCCTCGACAAGCTGATCGCCAAGGTCGAGAAGGTCGATCCCTACACCGTCAAGTTCACGCTCAACGAGCCGAATGCGCCGTTCATCCAGAACATGGCGATGGAATTCGCCTCGATCCTCTCGGCTGAATACGCCGACCAGTTGATGAAAGCCGGCAAGGCCGCGGACATCAACCAGAACCCGGTCGGCACCGGCCCGTTCATCTTCAAGAGCTACACGAAGGACGCGACGATCCGCTTCGACGGCAATCCGGACTACTGGAAGCCGGGCGCAGTGAAGCTCTCGAAGCTGATCTTCTCGATCACGCCGGACGCAGCGTGCGCGTGCAGAAGCTCAAGCGCGACGAATGCCAGGTGATGAGCTATCCGCGCCCGGCCGACATCGCGCCGCTGAAGGCCGATGCCAGCCTCGCCATGCCGTCGCAGCCGGGCTTCAACCTCGGCTACCTGTCGTACACGGTCACGCGCAAGCCGATGGACAAGCTTGAAGTGCGCCAGGCGCTCGACATGGCGATCAACAAGAAGGCGATCATCGAGTCGGTCTACCAGGGCGCAGGCCAGGCCGCGACCAACCCGATGCCGCCGACCCAATGGTCATACGACAAGAGCCTCACGGCCCAGCCGTACGACACGGCGAAGGCCAAGGCGCTGCTGACCAAGGCGGGCTTCCCGAACGGCTTCGAGATCACGCTCTGGGCGATGCCGGTGCAGCGCGCCTACAACCCGAACGCGCGCCTGATGGCCGAAATGATCCAGGCCGACTGGGCCAAGATCGGCGTGAAGGCGAAGATCGTCACGTACGAGTGGGGCGAGTACATCAAGCGCGCGCACGCGGGCGAAGACGACACGATGCTGATTGGCTGGACGGGCGACAATGGCGATCCGGACAACTGGCTCGGCACGCTGCTCGGCTGCGAGGCGGTGAACGGCAACAACTTCGGCAAGTGGTGCTACAAGCCGTTCGACGACCTGATCCAGAAGGCTCGCCAGACCTCGGACCAGGCGCAGCGCACGAAGCTCTACACGCAGGCGCAGCAGATCTTCGCGCAGCAGATGCCGTTCTCGCCGATCGCGCACTCGACGGTCTACCAGCCGGTCAGCAAGAAGGTGGTGGACATGCGCATCGAGCCGCTGGGCTACGCACGCTTTGACGGCGTGAGCATGCAGTAAAGATCATCGGGTAAGACTTTCCGCCTGAGCCTCACATCGGGCAAACAGGCGGAAAATGGTCCGGCGACCGGGGTCACGAGCCCCTGTCGCCGGTTGCGTTTCAATTCAGGCTCACTGAAGTTTTAGGGGGGAACACGACATGTTCCGCTTCGTACTGCGCCGCGTCGGCATGGTGATACCGACCTTCATCGGTATCACGATCCTGGCGTTCGCGCTGATTCACCTGATTCCGGGCGACCCCATCGAAGTGATGATGGGCGAGCGCGGCGTCGATCCGCAGATGCACGCCGAGGCGATGCATCGCCTGGGCCTGGACGAGCCGTTGCCGATGCAGTATCTGCACTACGTCGGCCACGCGCTGCAGGGCAACCTGGGCACCTCGATCATCACCAACACGAGCGTGATGGGCGAGTTTCTCGCGCGCTTCCCGGCCACCGTCGAGCTGTCGGTCTGCGCCCTCATCTTCGCGCTCGCCATCGGCCTGCCCGCGGGCGTGTTCGCGGCGCTGCGCCGCGGCACCGTGGTCGACCACGGCGTGATGGGCACGGCGCTCACCGGCTACTCCATGCCGATCTTCTGGTGGGGCCTCATCCTCATCATGGTGTTCTCGTCGAAGCTGGGCTGGACGCCGGTGTCCGGGCGCATCGCCGTGGAGTTCGACATTCCGCACGTGACGGGCTTCATGCTGATCGACTCGCTGTTGCCCGGCACCGATGAAGGCTCGTTCAGGTCGGCTTTGAGCCACCTGATCCTGCCCGCGATCGTGCTCGGCACGATTCCGCTTGCGGTGGTGGCGCGCATGACGCGCTCGTCGATGCTCGAAGTGCTGCGCGAGGACTACATCCGCACGGCGCGCGCGAAGGGCCTGTCGCCCGTGCGCGTGATCGTCGTGCACGCGCTGCGCAATGCGCTGATTCCCGTCGTCACCGTGATCGGCCTGCAGGTCGGCACGCTGCTCGCGGGCGCGGTGCTCACCGAGACGCTGTTCTCGTGGCCCGGCATCGGCAAGTGGCTGATCGATGCGATCAGCCGGCGCGACTATCCGGTCGTGCAGGGCGGCATCCTGATGATCGCGACGCTCGTGATCCTCGTGAACCTGGTCGTCGATCTGCTGTACGGCGTGCTCAACCCGCGCATCCGGCACACGAGGTAACCAGTCATGGCAGATATCCAAAACACCCTTCCCAAGGCGGTCACGCCGCCTTCGGGCCGCGCGCTCGTGCTGCGCGAATTCTGGGCGAACTTCTCGCGCAACCGCGGCGCGGTGGCCGCGGGCGTGATCGTGCTGCTGCTGGTCGTCGTCGCGATCTTCGCGCCGGTGCTCGCGCCGCACAGCCCCATCG
>NZ_BAYA01000072.1 GCF_000685015.1 Paraburkholderia bannensis NBRC 103871
CCGACGTTGACGTGCGGCTTGGTCCGTTCGAATTTACCTTTTGCCATGTTTCTCTTCTTTCAAAAAAGTGGTGAACCGGTGACTATGCGATGCGGACCGGGCACCCGCCCGATCCGCTGCGTGCTCAAATGAGCGCCGATGCTTACTTCGCCTTCGCGCTGATGATCGCGTCGGCCACGTTACGCGGTGCTTCTGCGTAGTGCTTGAATTCCATCGTGTACGTTGCGCGGCCTTGCGACAGCGAGCGCAGCGACGTCGAGTAGCCGAACATTTCCGACAGCGGCACTTCGGCGCGAACGATCTTGCCGCCGCCAACCATGTCTTCCATGCCCTGGACGATACCGCGACGGCCCGACAGGTCGCCCATCACGTTGCCCATGTAGTCTTCCGGCGTTTCGACTTCGACAGCCATCATCGGTTCGAGGATGACCGGCTGCGCCTTGCGCATTGCTTCCTTGAACGCCATCGAACCGGCCATGCGGAACGCATTTTCGTTCGAGTCAACGTCGTGGTACGAACCGAACGTCAGGTGAACCTTGACGTCGACGACCGGGAAGCCCGCCAGCACGCCTGCCTTCAGCGTTTCCTGGATACCCTTGTCGACCGCAGGGATGAATTCACGCGGAATCACACCACCCTTGATCTCGTCCAGGAACTCGTAGCCCTTGCCTTGCTCGTTCGGCTCAAGCGTGATGACAGCGTGACCGAACTGGCCGCGACCACCCGACTGCTTGACGAACTTGCCTTCGACGTCCTTCGCCGTGGAGCGGATCGTTTCGCGGTATGCAACCTGCGGCTTGCCGACGGTCGCTTCCACGTTGAATTCACGCTTCATACGGTCGACCAGAATTTCGAGGTGGAGCTCGCCCATACCCGAAATGATGGTCTGGCCCGATTCCTCGTCCGTCTGGACGCGGAACGACGGGTCTTCCTGTGCCAGGCGGTTCAGGGCGAGGCCCATCTTTTCCTGGTCAGCCTTGGTCTTCGGCTCGACAGCCTGCGAAATCACCGGCTCCGGGAAAATCATGCGTTCCAGGATGATCGGGTTTTGCGGGTCGCACAGCGTGTCGCCCGTGGTTGCTTCCTTCAGGCCAACGGCTGCGGCGATGTCGCCTGCACGAACTTCCTTGATTTCTTCGCGGTTGTTCGCGTGCATCTGCAGAATACGGCCGAGGCGTTCCTTCTTGCCCTTGGTCGAGTTCAGCACCGTGTCGCCCGAGTTGACGACGCCCGAGTACGCGCGGAAGAAGATCAACTGGCCGACGAACGGGTCGGTCATGATCTTGAACGCGAGTGCCGAGAACTTTTCGTCGTCAGCTGCACGGCGCTCTGCCTTCTCACCGTTTTCGAGTTCGCCCGTGACCGGGGGAATGTCCACCGGCGACGGCAGGAAGTCGATCACGGCGTCGAGCATACGCTGCACGCCCTTGTTCTTGAACGCGGTGCCGCACAGCATCGGCTGGATTTCGCAAGCGATGGTACGGTCGCGGATTGCCTTGACGACTTCCGCTTCGGTCAGCTCTTCGCCGCCGAGGTACTTTTCCATCAGCTCTTCGCTGGCTTCAGCAGCCGACTCGATCATCTTTTCGCGCCATTCGTTGCACGAGTCAACGAGTTCAGCGGGGATGTCGACGTAGTCGAACTTCGTGCCTTGCGACGCTTCGTCCCAAATGATCGCCTTCATCTTGATCAGGTCGACCACGCCCTGGAACGTGTCTTCTGCGCCGATAGGCACCACGACCGGAACCGGGTTCGCCTTCAGACGCGTCTTCAGCTGGTCGTAGACCTTGAAGAAGTTCGCGCCCGTACGGTCCATCTTGTTGACGAACGCGAGACGGGGAACCTTGTACTTGTTAGCCTGACGCCACACGGTTTCCGACTGGGGCTGAACGCCGCCCACTGCGCAGTAGACCATGCATGCGCCGTCGAGCACGCGCATCGAGCGTTCAACTTCAATCGTGAAGTCAACGTGGCCCGGGGTGTCGATGATGTTGATGCGGTGTTCGGGGTAGTTACCGCCCATGCCCTTCCAGAACGCGGTCGTAGCAGCGGAGGTAATCGTGATGCCACGCTCCTGCTCCTGCTCCATCCAGTCCATGGTCGCAGCGCCGTCGTGAACTTCACCAATCTTGTGGTTCACGCCGGTGTAAAACAGAATGCGCTCGGTCGTCGTCGTCTTGCCGGCGTCGATGTGAGCGCTAATACCGATGTTACGGTAGCGCTCGATAGGAGTCTTGCGAGCCACTTTGATCCTCTATCGGGAGGTGCGTATGGGGTCAAACCCGACCGGGTCGATCCCAACACGCCTGAACACAAACGGGCGAGGCGCTTGATAAGCGCACCCGCCCGGAATTTTTTCCGTCTTTCGAGCTAACCCCAGATGGGGTCTTCTCTTAGAAACGGAAGTGCGAGAACGCCTTGTTCGCTTCTGCCATCCGGTGAACTTCGTCGCGCTTCTTCATCGCGCCGCCACGGCCTTCGGCCGCTTCGGAGAGTTCACCTGCCAGACGCAGGGCCATCGACTTCTCGCTGCGCTTCTTCGCGGCTTCACGCAGCCAACGCATCGCCAATGCCATACGACGCGAGGGGCGCACTTCGACCGGAACCTGATAGTTCGCACCACCAACGCGGCGGCTCTTAACTTCCACCACCGGCTTCACGTTGTTGAGCGCGACAGTGAACACTTCCAGCGGGTCCTTGCCACCCTTGGTCTGGATCTGTTCGAAAGCGCCGTACACGATACGCTCGGCAACCGACTTCTTGCCGGAGAGCATCAGCACGTTCATGAACTTGGCTACATCAACGTTACCGAACTTCGGATCCGGCAACACTTCCCGCTTGGGGACTTCGCGACGACGCGGCATGTTTCTTCCTTTAACTTTTCAGTTGAAGCGTGGAGGGAACCCTACGCTCCGCGGCCACCAACTAACCCGATTCATCCATTACGACTTACCAGCCTGGTCGGGTGACCACTTACTCGACAGCACCGGCCAATCCGGCACCTGTCGCTTGTATCGCCAACGCCCGAAAGCGCAGACGACGCTCGACTCTTACTTCGCAGCCTTCGCGCGCTTCGCGCCGTACTTCGAACGAGCCTGCTTACGATCCTTGACGCCCTGGGTATCCAGCGAGCCGCGAACCATGTGGTAACGCACACCCGGCAAGTCCTTGACACGGCCGCCGCGGATCAGCACAACCGAGTGTTCCTGCAGGTTGTGGCCTTCACCACCGATGTACGAAATGACTTCGAAGCCGTTCGTCAGACGAACCTTGGCAACTTTACGAAGTGCCGAGTTCGGCTTCTTCGGCGTCGTCGTGTACACGCGGGTGCACACGCCGCGACGCTGAGGGCAGTCCTGCAGGGCCGGCGACTTGCTCTTCGTAACTTCCGAAGTGCGGCCTTTGCGAACCAGTTGATTGATGGTTGGCATTGTTTATTCCTGAAATTGAACAAAATCGACGCATTTATTTCCGGGCAAAGCGGAAAACCATGCATCTAAACTCTTACGAGAACTCCGGGCCCTGAAACGCGCGACGAGCGCAGACATCCCAAGAACCGGAACCCAGCATGATATTCCGAAAATACCAAGCGAGTCAACGACTTGAGGTATTTCGGATGACGGAGAATATGAACAAAGCGTGACGGTGCGACTGCATTAAAAGCGCCGCTCACCGTTAATCGGTGCGTCAGTTGCGAATCAATCGTCACCGACGACTTCGACCAGTTCCTCACCGAAACGCTCGAGCTTGCGCGCGCCAATACCCGCGATATCGCGCAGATCGTCCACGGACTCGGGGCCGTTGCGCGCGATTTCCGCCAGCGTGGCGTCGTGGAAGATGACGTAGGCCGGCACGCCCTCGCTCTTTGCGGTCTCCGTGCGCCACAGACGCAGGCGCTCCCAGCGCGCGCGCTGACGCGGGCTCATGCCCAGGGTCGGGTCGGCGCGCTCGCTCGTGCGACTCGACGACGCACGCGTGCGCGTGGGCTTCACGTAGCGGCGCATCGTGACCTTTTGCTCGCCCTTGAGCACAGGTTTGCTCGCCTCGGTGAGCACGAGCGCGCCGTAGCCGTCGTGATCGACGGTGAGATAGCCGAATGCCACCAGTTGCCGGAAAATCGCACGCCATTCGGGCTCCGAAAGCGCCGCACCGATGCCGAAAGTGGAAATCTTCTCGTGCCCGCGCTGCAGGATCTTCTCGTTGCGGTTACCGCGCAGAATGTCGATCAGGTGCCCTGCGCCGAAGTTGAAACCGCTCGCGCGTTGCGCACGAAACGCACAGGACAGCGCCATCTGCGCCTCACGCGTGGCGTCCCATGTGGCGGGCGGCTCCAGGCAGTTGTCGCAGTTGCCGCAGGGCTGGCTCTCTTCGCCAAAGTACGCGAGCAGCCGCACGCGCCGGCACGTGGCCGTCTCGCAGAGACCTAGCAGCGCGTCGAGCTTGCCTGTCTGCACGCGCTTGTGCTGATCGTCGGCGTCGGACTCGTCGATCATCTTGCGCTGCTGCACCACGTCGCCCAGCCCATAGGCCATCCACGCATTGGCCGCCAGCCCGTCGCGGCCCGCGCGGCCGGTCTCCTGGTAGTAGCCCTCCACGCTCTTGGGCAGATCCATGTGCGCGACAAAGCGCACGTCCGGCTTGTCGATGCCCATGCCGAAGGCAATGGTCGCGCACATCACCACGCCCTCCTCGCGCTGGAACAGTTCCTGGTGCTTCTGGCGCACCTCGAACTCCATGCCGGCGTGATACGGCAGCGCGCGCACGCCCTGCCCCTTGAGCCACTCAGCGGTCTCTTCGACCTTGCGGCGCGACAGGCAATAGACCACGCCCGCGTCGGTCGTGCCGTCCGTGCGCGTATGTTCCGCACGAATGAAATCGAGCAGTTGCGTGCGCGCGTTGTCCTTTTCGGCGATGCGGTAGCGGATATTCGGGCGGTCGAAGCTCGACACGAAGATGCGCGCATCGTCGAGCGCGAGGCGGTGCACGATCTCGTCGCGCGTGATCGCGTCGGCGGTCGCGGTGAGTGCGATGCGCGGCACGTCCGGAAAGCGCTCGTGCAGCACCGACAGCTGGATGTACTCGGGGCGGAAATCGTGCCCCCATTGCGACACGCAGTGCGCCTCGTCGATCGCGAACAGGCCGATGCGCGTGCGCTCGAGCAGATCGAGAAAGCGCGCGGTCATCAGGCGCTCCGGCGCCACGTAAAGCAGGTCGAGCTCGCCTTCGCGCAGCGCCCGCTCGGTCGCCGCGGCTTCTGCCCCGCTCAGCGTCGAATTGAGATACGCGGCGCGCACGCCCACTTCGGTGAGCGCCGCCACCTGGTCCTGCATCAGCGCGATCAGCGGCGAAACCACGATGCCCGCACCCTGTCCCGCCTCGTGGCGCACGAGCGCCGGAATCTGGTAGCAGAGCGATTTCCCGCCGCCGGTCGGCATGAGCACGAGCGAATCGCCGCCGCCAGCGACGTGTTCGACGATCTCGCCTTGTTGCCCTCGAAAAGCGGGATAGCCGAAGACTTCGTTGAGAATTTCGAGGGAGCGGGACATTGAGGGCACAGGGAGGGCACGGGATTCTGAAGCGGTCGGCGCATTTTACCAACCACAGCGCCCCTCAACCGCCACTTAAAACAACGTTGGCCGAAAGGCCGATGCGAGATTGCCGCAACACGCCGACATCCGGAGCGATTTTCCAGTTCGAAATTGGCGTTGCGCATGCCGCCCGGCGCCATGGGAAAACCGAAATGCAACGACCGGCCGAGCGTCACGATGAGCGTCATGACACCGACGAACGCACTGACTGGGGGGATGAATGGCAGTGCTAACGACTGCAGGCAAGCGGCTGAAAAAAGTGAGGATTACTACGGGGGAGAGACTGAAAAAGC
>NZ_BAYA01000071.1 GCF_000685015.1 Paraburkholderia bannensis NBRC 103871
GGCCCCCGACCAGCGCTGCAATTCGTCATAGCTCAGCGATTGCGACTCGCACCGCAACGCCACCGCTGCAGGCGAACGCGCAGCCTGCGCCACCAGCGAGTCCGCAAGCGAATCAAACGCGTATACCTGCGCGTCCTGCGCCGCAGCCGCCTCCGGCAGCACCAGTTCGCCCACGCGCCGCGTCGCATCGTCCGCGAGTTGCACGAGCATTGCTTGGTACTGCGTCGCAATTCTCGCCACCGTCGCTTCATCGAACACATCGGCGGCAAAATTGAACGACAGCTTGAGCGCGCTCCCCTCGTCGACGACGTTGAGCACCAGATCGAAGCGCGCCGTTTCCGTGCTGCCCGTCTGCGGCTCCACGACCAGTCCGGGCAGTGTCAGCGTCGACGGCGCGCCGCCCTGCTCCAGGTTGAACATCACCTGAAACAGCGGCGAGCGCCCCAGATCGCGCTCGATCTTGAGCGCATCGAGCACCTTGCCGAACGGCACGTCCTGATGCGCCTGCGCCTCCAGCACACGCGCATGCAGCCCCGTCAGCAGGCGCTCGAACGGCATCGCGCCGTTCACCTCGGCTTCGATCACGAGCGTGTTCACGAAGTAGCCCACCAGCGACTCGGTCTCGCGCCGCGCGCGCCCGGCCGACGGCACGCCGATGCGGATCGCCGTCTGCCCGCCGTAGCGATGCAGCAGCGCCGCCCACGCGCCCAGCAGCACCGTGAAAAGCGTGGTGCGCTGCGCGCGCGCGAGATGGCGCAGCCGCGCGGCCAGCGGCTCGGCGATCTCGACGCGGCGGCGGCCGCCCTCGATGCTGCGCGCGGGCGTGCGCGCACGATCCAGCGGCAGTTCGAGTTCGGGCTGCACCGCGCCCAGGCGTGTGAGCCAGAAGGCGAGATCGTCGGCTTGCGTCACGTCCTGCCATTCGCTCTGCCACGCGCTCACATCGCCGAAATGCAGCGCGAGCGGCGGCAACGCCCCGGCCATATCGCCGCCGTCGAGCGCCGCGCGATACAGCGCGACGAGTTCGCGCACCAGCAGCGCCTGCGACCAACCGTCGGAGACGATGTGATGCGTCGAGATCAGCAGCGTCCAGCGATCGTCGGCCAGACGCACGAGATCGGCGCGCAGCAGTGGCCCGGCGGCCAGATCGAACGGCTCGCGCGCGGCGCGGCGCAGCAGCTCGGGCAATTGTCCCTGCAAGGCGGGATCGTCGAGCGTGTGCTCGCGCCAGCCGTAGCTGTCATGCGTCCCGCCGACAACGGCAACGGCAGCGGCAATGCGCTGCACCGCCACGCCGCGCTCTTCGACAAAGCGCGCACGCAAGGCGCCGTGGCGCGCGACCAGCGCAGCGAACGCCGCCCGCAGCGCGCCTACATCGAGCGCGCCCGTCAGGCGTACGGCGCGCGCGAGGTTGTAGGCCGGGTTGAGCGGATCGAGCTTCCAGAGAAACCACAGCCGCGCCTGCGCGGCGGACAGCGGATAGTGATCAGCGCCGTCCGCGCCCTCTGCCGCTTCGCGCGCCAGCGGCACGATCGGCAGGCGCGCCGGATCGATGCCCTGCTCGCGCACCTTCGTGCGCAACAGGCTGCGCCGCGCGGGAGGCAGCGCCGCGTACTTGAGCGCGATGGCGCGCGCGGGGTCGACAGCGGGCGGCGCGGTGTCGCCAGTGATGGGTCGGTCTTCAGTCGTATTCAGCATAGTTCGTTCGAAACCAGATTCGGATGGCGCGAGGGGGCCGTGCCTCAATCGAGCGCGTTGAAAAGATCATCGAGCGCCTGCAGGTCGCTGTGCGCGGCGTCCTCCTCCGCTGCGGCTGCGTCGGCGCGCGCGGGCGCTTCGAGCGCCGACGCCAACGTTGCAGGCGTGGCGTGCTCGAACAGCAGCGCGAGTTCGAGCTTGCGACCCAATAGTTCGGCCAGACGCGCATTCACGCGCACCGCTGCCAGCGAGTGACCGCCCAGCGCGAAGAAGTCGTCGTGCGCGCCCACGCGCGCGACGCCCAGCACCTCGCCGAACACCTGGGCAATTGCCGTTTCCAGCCCGGCAGCGGGTTCGCTCCAGACGCTGTCGCGGGACTCGCCGGTCTCGATCTGCGCGAGCTTCTGACGGTCGAGCTTGCCGTTTGCGGTGCGCGGCAGCGCGTCCACGCCATGCAGCGACGCCGGGATCATGTAGCCGGGCAGCCGCGCGCCCAGCGCCTGACGCCAGCCGTGCGGCAGCTCGCCGACCACATAGCCCACCAGCCGCGCTTCCGCTGCGCCATGCGCGGCGGGTAGCAACGCCACCGCGGCGTCGAGCACGCCCGCACAGGCGCGCAGCGCTTCCTCGATTTCGCCCAGTTCGATGCGATAGCCGCGCAGCTTGATCTGCTGGTCGATACGGCCCAGGCATTCGAATGCGCCGTCGCTGCGCTCGCGCGCAAGGTCGCCGGTGCGATACCGGCGCGCGCCCGGTGCGCCGTCGGGATCGGGCACGAAGCGCTCGGCCGTCAGCGCCGGGCGGCCCAGATAGCCGCGCGCGAGATTGTCCCCACCGATGCACAGCTCGCCGATGCCGCCTTGCGGCGTCAACTGCCCGCTCGCATCGATCACGCGCAGCGCGTTGGCATGCAGCGCGCCGCCGATGGTGAGCGCGGCGCCCGCCGTCATGGGCGCGCGGCTCGACCAGATGGTGGTTTCGGTCGGGCCGTAAAGGTTCCACAGATCGACGCCGCGCTCGATCAGTTGTGCGCACAAATCCGGCGGCAGCGCTTCGCCGCCCGCGATGCCAGTGAGCCTGCGACCGCCCGCCGCCGCGATGCCGCGCCAGCCCGCTTCGAGCAGCACACGCCAGCCGCTCGGCGTGGCCTGCAGCAAGGTCGCGCCGCTCGCGTCGAGCAGACGCGCGAGCGCCACGCCGTCGGCGGCCACCCGCGCATCGGCCAGTTCCAGCGTCGCGCCCGTGATCAGCGGCAGGCAGAACTCCAGCAGCGAGATGTCGAACGATGCGGTCGTGACAGACAACAACACGTCGTCGGCGCTAAGGCCCGGCGCTTCGCGCACGCTGCACAGGAAGCGGTCCAGCGCGCCGTGCGACACGGCCACGCCCTTGGGCCGCCCGGTCGAACCGGAGGTGTAGATCACGTAGGCAAGCTGCGCGTCGTGCACGCTGCGGGCGGCGGGCGATTCAAAGGCCGCATCGATGTCCTCGGGCGAACCCGCGTCGATCACCACGCGTGCGTCCAGTCCGCCGCCCAGACGGGCGAGGCCCTGCGCGTCCGTAACGATGCGCGTGATGCCCGCGTCGTCGAGCATGTAGCGCAGTCGCTCGACCGGGAACTCGGGGTCGAGCGGTACGTAGGCCGCGCCGCTGCGCATCACGCCGAGCATCGCTGCGATCAGCGCGGGCGCACGCGTGAGACACACGGCGACGCGCTCTTCTCGCGCCACGCCGCTCGCGCGCAGACGGGCGTCGATGCCGGCGCTCCAGCGCGCAAGCGTCGCGAAATCGACCGACGCGCCGTTGTGGCGCAGCGCGACACGCGCGGGCGTGCGCGCGGCCTGCTGCTCGAAGCGCGCATGCAAGGACGCGAACGGTGCCTCATGCGACGGCCCGGCCGGCGGCGCGCTTGCCCGCACGCTCAGCTCGCCGACGTGGCGCGCGCCCTGTGCCACATCGGCAAGCTGTTCGAGCACCGCACAGTACTGCGCGTGCAGCGCTTCGACCTGGGCGCGCTCCAGACGGCGGCTGTCCCAGCCCCATTGCAGTTCGATCTGCTTTGTCGGCAGCACGGTCAGCGTGAGCGGATAGTGCGTGCGTTCGAGCGTTTCAATGCGCTCGACGCGCAGCGCCGCCGGCTCCTGACGGCCCGATCCCGTGGCGAGCGGATAGTTCTCGAACACGATCAGGCTGTCGAACAGCGCGTCGCCGCTGCGTCCCGACCATTGCTGCAACGAGGTGAGCGGCGTGTGCTCGACGTCGCGCAGCGCAACGTTATAGGCCTGCAGCGCGCCGAGCCAGTCGTCTACGCGCGCCGCGCCCGGCACGGCGGTGAAGACCGGCAGACTGTTGATGAACAGGCCGATCATGTTGTCCGCGCCCGGCAGCGATGCCGGACGCCCGGACACCGTCACGCCGAACGCCACCGACGCCTTGCCGCTCAGGCGCGCCAGCACGACGGCCCACGCGCCCTGCATCAGCGTATTGAGCGTCACGCGGTAGTGCTGCGCGGCGCGCCGCAGACGCGCATCCAGCGCGCCGTCGAGCGTCTGGGCGAGCTTTTGCGGCACGTTGGCCGCAGCCGTGCGCGGCGCGGGCAGACTGCCGGTGAGCGTGCCCGCGTCATCGGCGGCGGGCAGGCGTTCGAGCCACCAGTCGCGCGCGTCGGGCTGACGCGAGAGCCATTCGACATAGCGTCGATACGGTTGCGCCGCAGCCACAGCGGGCGCATCAACGCCCCTGCCGCCGTGCGCGTATTCGTCGAACACCTCGGAGAGCAGGCGTGCGCCGCTCCAGCCGTCGGTGAGGACGTGGTGATGCGTGCGCACCAGGTCGAACGCACCGTCCGGGCGGCGGAACACGTTCACGCGCATCAGCGGCGCGCGCGACGTATCGACGCCCTCAGCCAGATCGGCGCTGCGCCAGTCGGCCAGACGCGCGTCGTAGTCGAGCGCCTCGCGCCAGTCGTGAACCGCGAACGGCAGCACCGCATCGCGTTCGACAATCTGCAGCGCCGTCCCGCCGTGCCGCCATTCGAAGCGCGTGCGCAGCACGTCGTGACGCGCCAGCGCCGCCTGCCAGACCGCCCGCAGGCGGTCTTCGTCCAGCTCGCCGCGCAGCGTGAGCTGCAGCTGGTTCACGTAGACGCCCTGACCTTGCTGACGCTCGCTGTGATAGAGCAAGCCCTGCTGCAGCGGCGTCGCCGGATAGATATCAGCGACCTGGCCGAGCTTGAGGCCAAGCGCGCTCAACTGCGACTGGTTCAGGCCCGAGAGCGGGAAATCGGCCGCCGTCGCGCCCGGCGGCGCGGCGACGCAATGCGCGAGCAACGTGTGCACATTGCGCTCGAAACCGCTCATCAGGCGCTCGACCGTCGCGCGGGTCACACGAGCGGGATCGAAACGCCAGCGCAGCACGAGGCTTTCCCCGGCGATCAGGCCGTTCAGGTCGAGCGCGTAATCGACGCGCGCATCGTCGCTGAGATTGCGGCCCGCGCTTTGCTCGCTGAAGGCGAAGCGCGAATCGGCGTCGATCGCCTGATCGAAACGACCCAGATAGTTGAAGCTCACGGCCGGACGCGCACGCGTGCGCTCCGCCTCCAGCAGCCCCCAGTGGAAGCCCTTGTGCGGCACCGCGCGCATGCGCTCCTTGACGGCGATCAGCGCATCGGCGGGCGTGGCCGCGTGCGCGGGCAGCACCACCGGGAAGCGCGTCGTAAACCATCCGACCGTACGGCTCAGATCGACACCGTCGATCAGATCCTCCCGGCCATGGCCTTCGAGCTCCACGGCCAGCGTGGCCGCGCCGCTCCATTCGCCGACCGCCTGCGCGAGCGCCGCGAGCAGCAGTTCGTCGACGCGCGTGCGCCAGGCGCGCGGCGCGATCTGGATCAGCTCCCGGGTGCGCTGCGGGTCCAGCTTCCATTCGACCACGACGCTGTCGGCCATGCGCGTGGACGACGGGACGCCGAAGGCGGTTTGCCCGGTCGCAACGCTCGATTGCCCAGGCGCGCCGAGCGTGTCACGCCACCATGCGGCTTCGGCCTGTACCACGGGCGCGCCGGCGTACTCGTGCAGCGCATTCGCCCAGGTGCTCCATGCGGTCGAAGCTGCGCCGAGTGCGATGGTCTCGCCGTTTTCGGCCTGTTCATATGCGCTTTGCAGTTCTTCGAGCAGCACGCGCCACGACACGCCATCGACGGCGAGGTGATGAACCGCGACCAGCAGCCAGCTTTGTGCGGGCGTCTCGAAACAGCCGATGCGCCAGATCGGGCCATGTGCAAGGTCGAGGCTCGCCTGCAGCGTGTCGCAGGCGGCGCTCAGCGCATCGACCGAGGCCAGGGTCTGACGGTGAATCAGACCGGCTTCCTGCAGCTGCGCGTCGGCAACGCCCAGCACGCGCTGACGCCAGCGACCGTCTTCCTGCGCAAAGCGCAAACGCAGCGCGTCATGGCGCTCGCGCAGCGCGGCGACAGCTTGCTCCAGCGCGGCAGGATCCAGACGGCCCCGCACGTCGAGCAGCACCGACTGGTTCCAGTGCGATTCGCCTTGCGGATAGTGCTCGAAGAAGCGGCGCTGGATCGGCGTGAGTTCAAAGGCTTCGGCGTGTTCTGCCATCGCCGTCTGCGTATCGCCGACGCGTTGAGCGCGTTGCGCGAGCGCGGCGACCGTGGGGTGCTCAAACACCTGACGCGGCGTGAGCACCAGACCGGCCTCGCGGGCGCGCGCAATGATCTGCAGGCTCTGGATCGAGTCGCCGCCCACTTCGAAGAAGTTCTCCGTCACGCCGATATCGTCGCGCCCCAGTACCGTTT
>NZ_BAYA01000070.1 GCF_000685015.1 Paraburkholderia bannensis NBRC 103871
TGGTGCGCGTTCGGTCTTCATGTCGGATCCGGCGAGGATCAGAAGCACCATGTTCTCGTTGATCTGGCCGTCTTTCGGCGGGAAGCTCGGGGCGTCCCAGTTCATCACCCAGACGCTTTTATCGGGGTTTGCCTGTAGATAGTCCAGTGCGTTGTTCAGCGATGTGAAGCCTGCGTTGGGGCCTCCGGAAGTGACATGAACATCCGGCGGCGTGTCCTTGCTCCAGAGATCCGGGGACGACTTGCTGCCGATTTCGAAATACAACTTCATGCGGTCGCGGAGATAGGATTTCGCCTCCACTGGATCAAGTCGCCCTGTTGGAATGGCATACTCGATATGAATGCCAGCCAGTTCACGCCACAATTTTTTATCACGAGGCTGCACTGTGTAGAAATATTTGCCGTTCATCGCATAGCGGTCGGCGAACAATGGTAAAAGCTCATCGATATATTTGTGGTGATATCCCTTGAAGGTTTCACGGCCGTTGTTTCCGTCCGCGATTCCTGCGACGGATTGAAGTGTTGTAAAGCTCTTGGGATCGCTGCGAACCATATCGTCGTTCGCATTTGCCCTTGACAGTCCCATAGCCCACAGGACCTGCCACTCAGTCGGGTAATCGCGGCGTTGCAGCGGGTTTAACCATTCAAGTCCGACTACCTGCGCAACGAAGGGTTTTGTCGCATCCTCCCCCGGGCTTACCGATCCAGTCTCATTGGTTTGAGCTGCGTTCGCGACCGTCGGCGCAAGCGCCGCTGACAGCACGAACACTGCAAATGCCAGCAAGCCCGGCAGGATTACCAGTCGTTTCATTACCTCTCCTGTCGCCAAATTACCGGGCGCCGCCCGTCCTTCATAATTCATTGAGACCAACATCAGCGCAGAAACCAAAGCCATTACGGAAATGGAGAGACCGAGTCGCCGCGGCCACGTGCCGATCAGTGTGCTCATACAACCTCCCCCACACTAAGGAAGAGCTCTCCTTCGCGCTGGTCGTGAATCTTGTCGCTCGGCAACGTTGCCTCGGGATCAGAATGAGCCCAGTCCTGCAGTAGTTGATCTTTGTATTTTCCGGTCGCAAAGTACTCCGAGTACTTTTTATTCGGGTTGTTATCTTCCATTCCTTTCCCAAAGCGCCAGTCTGCCTCCTTACGCAGATCACTCAGGTCCTCGCCAGTCAAATAACACGGCCCGATCGCCACGTCATACGCCAGCGCGAATTGCGCATGGTCGGCATTCGTCATGGTGATCGAGTGGTTGGTTGGATTGTTATTCACGCCGTCGCGCAGGATCTTGTTGATCTCGTCGTTGTGCCAGTCGTGGTAACCCTGTGTTGCGTTCGATGCATCGTCCTCGCCCGTCACCTTGCCATTGTCATCGACCCAGCCGTTCGTATCACCTTGCTGAGCGTTGCGGCGCGCCTCCTGGCGCAAAATGGCGTGATCCTCATAGCGCTGCGAAGCCTCGCTATCGAGCGTACCCTGCGCCTCCAGATCGCTCGCCTTGATCTGCCCATTGACCATCGACGCATCGGGCTTGAAGGCATCGTACGGATCACCTGCCTGGGTGTCGCTCGCGGCTTTCTGCGCGTTGCGCGCCGCCGACGGCGGGTCGTATCCCTCGTTGAAGTTGCTGACGAAACCATCTGCCTTGTATTCGACCTCCTTGCCGTAGCGCTTCGAAGCCGGACAAAACGGCTCGTCCAGAACCGGCGCATTGACGGGCACCTCCCAATCCTTCGGCGGATCTTCGTTGACGGGAAGCTTGACCAGCAGCGTGGCGAGATACAGAAGCGGAGCGGTGGTCAGCGTGCCGAATTTGCCGAACATCGTGCGGTTTCCGCGCAGGGCCTTCGATAGTCCGAACTTCGCCGGTGGCGATGGCGGAGACCAGAATCCCTTTTCATCGATCACCTTCGCGCGCCAGTCGTTGTTCCGGTAGTTGTACGTTGTGTTGCCCGCGTCGCCGACCTTGAAGTGGGTTGCAAAAACCCGCTGCGTCAAAACGCCGTGACCGCCGGTCTTGTCGATTTCCTGCGCGCTCATCCCGCGCCAGCCGATCCCTTGCACCGTCGTTGCGGAAATCACCTGATCGTGCGGGCAGCAATACACCGTGACCCGACCATAGGTGTGTCCGTTCACGCCGTGATCGGTCCTGTCCTGCGACGCGCTGTAGGGCTTGCCGCCGCTCTCCGAATTCCGCGTGTTGGCCATCTCCTTGTCGACTTCGCCTGCGTCCGGTTCGAGCGCCGCGCGCTTGCGCAGGATTTCGAAGAGATTCTTCAGCGTCTCGGCGCGCGCGGTGAAGGTTTCCCGCCCCCGATTGCCTTGCGCATCCTTCGCTTCGCGCTGCGTCCAGTTGTCCATGCCGAGCTTTTCGACGAGGCTATAGGGCGCGTTGGCCAGCACATAGGCGTCTGCCACACAACTCCCCGTTTTCTGAAACGGGTCGGTGACATCGGACATACGATCGCCGAGGAACGCGGCCGCCATGCCGACCATATTGCCCTGACTGTGGCAGACAACCGTAATAGGGACGTCGGCCTGCTTCTGGCGAATCGACTGAATGAGTTTGGCAAGGCGCAGCGCGCCCATCACCATGTACGACCGCGGCGGGGTCCGGTAGACAAGACGCGGTGTTGGATTCATCGCCTGAACGGTGATCCAGCCAAACACACGGTCGTCGATGCCCACGTTCCATAGGTCGGCCAGACTGGTGCAGCCATTGGCGAACGGACCGCCGCCCCAGTAATTCTGCTCATTAAGAAAGACGTTGGCGCCGTAGTCTTTCATGTCCTGCTTGTTCGCCTTGTAACCCCAGCGAAAATGGATCACCGGCGAGAAGGAGGGCGCGTCCTTGATGTATGTACTCGACGTCAGTTTGGGATTGATGTATCCATCCGCAGTCAAACTCCCCGTATAGCTCACCGGCGACATTTGCCCACCCTCGACGCCCGTATAGGCCATCTGGTCATCGAGTCGCCCCAGCCGCCTGTTGAGTCCTTTGCACAGGCCCTCTTCGGCGGCCTGGAACCATTCGCCCTCGGAGTTCACGCCATGCACGAAGATGACGACGCCTGGCAACGGCATCTGCTTGACGCAAACAAGCTTGCTCTGCACGTCGAAGAGTGTGGGGCCCTGGCCGCCGCCGACCAGGATGCGCGGTGCGGCGCCCGCATCGGACGCATTTGCAGCCTGATTTGCAGCACCAGCCTGCGAGGACGTTGGATCGAGAAAGGAGTCGGTCATGTTCTTTTTATTCTCACGATGCGGTTAGCTCATCTTCTTGAAAAAATTCACCGCCAGCGATTCGAACTGATTGCCGTTGATCGCCGGTAACTGGCCCGAGCCATCGGTTTGCCCCTTGACGATGTCGCCCGCGGCCTTGCGGACCTCGCCCTCGTAACCGCTCGCGGCTTGTCCGTCCGTCGCCCGCACGAGTTGCGGCACGCGCCCGAGTGGCGCGTGGTCGAACTTCGGCATATCTGCACTCATACTGGCCGGGCCGGCCCATGTGTGTCCCGCCGCCTTGACCGTGAAATTGCCCGGGCAGCCGAGCTCGATATTGCCGCCTTGCAGCTTCAGGTACGCTCCCCCCGAAGTCACGAGCACGACCTGATCGCTCGCCGCGCCCGTGAGCTTGCCGCCAGCGGCCGTCAACTGAATGTTTTTCGCCGAATCGATCTGCGTATCGTCGGCCTGGCTCTGTAGTTTCACCTTGCCCTGATTGGCGACCGCCGAGATGTCGTCGGCCTGGGCGAAGAGCGCCACGCCATGCCCGGCCTGCAGATTGATGCGCTGACCACTGGTGACCTGGACGTGCTGCTGCGCTACCTGATCAATGTTCTCGCCCGCATAGGTCACGTGCGTCTTTGGCGTCACGTGCAGGGCCCCGGCCTGGGCGCCGAACGCCATCAGCGGCTCTCCGCCCGGCGCCTGCCAGCCCTTGAAGGCAGACGCCAGCGCGCTTTGGCCGGCCGTATCCATCGTCTGGCCGCCATGCTGTCCCGCGTAATCGCCAAGCGACTTGAACAGCTCGGTGCATTCGCCGAGCAACTGGATCAGTTCGTCTCGATCGAGCTGGTTGCCGCTTGCCTGCGTCCGTGCATAGGTCGTGAGCAGCATCCCCTGAGCGGCCCGCAGGGCGGCCGCCGCGTCCGTGCGCAGCTCTGCGCCTTCGCCGCGATTGGCGCCTTGACCGTTGTCGCGAGGCTGCGTGAGATAGCCTAGATTCAGCTCAGAGAACTGATGCTGGCTTGTGAGTTGCGCGCTGATCTGCGCAGGGGTGTCGTCCAGACGTAGCTGGTTATAGCGCTGCCCCTTGATTTCCTTAGAGCGCAGCCCCGACAAATAGCGATTGCCCGGTAACGCGCCCTTGCCGCTGAACATCGACGCGGGCATGTTGCGGCCATTGGTGAAGACGCCCGCGACATACATCCGGTCAGGATCGCCGCCGACGAAGTCCAGCAGCACTTCCATGCCTGCCCGTAGCGGCACCTGTGTGCCATAAGTGTCGCCAGCCCAGTTGCCCAGCACGCGCACGAGCGCGCTGTCCGTGGGGGTGCCGCTCGTGCCCGCGCCGTTCGCGTGTGCGTGATCGTCCGGATCGAGTCCCTGGACCTGCACGTTCACACGGCCATATTCGTCGCAATGCACCTCTTCGCCATCTGGCGCCGTGACCATGCCGACGATCGGATACACCGGCGGCAGATCGACGCGCGGCTCGTAGACGGGCGTGAGCGGGGTGCCGCGCGGCACGGCGCTGAAGGTGTTTTCGTAACGGCTGGATGTCGAGCCATCGGCGGCGGCGGGGCGCGCAGCCGTATCGACGGCTGGCGGGACGATCCCGAACGACCAGCGGCTTGCGTCGAACAACGCCTGGGCACGGTCGCTGAGGTCTTTCGGAAGGTTGTTTTCGCCGCGGTGGTGCAGGGCCGTGACGACGAAGCTGCGCTTCTCCTCGGGCAGTCGATCCAGTTCGGGATGCCCCGACACCGCGATCCAGACGCCGACAGCGAGGTCGCGCACGCCGCTGGCCGCGTCGACGCACACCGAACGGGAACCCTGTGCGTTCAGCCGCGCAACGCCCAGTCGGTCGTAGTCGTTCCAGGAATCCGCCATATGCGGCGAGTCGATGCGCGAATCCGAAAGCAAGCGTGCGAGATCATTGCCGGCCGCGCCTTGATCGACGCTCGTGGGAATCTGAACCTCGTCGACGCGCGCCGGCTTCAGGTCCCAACTCGTGCGCCGGATCGCACCCGCCACGATCTGACGACCAAAGCACATCTGGGTGATCGAATCGGCCGCGCCGATGGTGGCATCCGCGTGATAGGGCACCGTCCCCACACTTGCCCGCGAGAGCTTCGCTGCGTCATCGAACAGCACCAGCGTGTGAAACGGCTGCGCGGCGCTGTCGTTTGCCTGGTTGCCGCCGGCTTTTACGAACCAGTTGATGCCATCGCGGCGGCACAAGCGCCGCACGAAACTGGCATCGGATTCGTTGAACTGCAAGGTCTGCTCGCGCGCCGGATATTTCGTGGAATCGAGCTGCGAGATATCCAGATCGAAAGTCCCCGCCAGCGTCGTGCTGCGGGTGCGCCATTCCTTCACGAGCGTCTGGAGGATATCGACGACATTCTTTTGCCGGAAAATGCGCGTATTGGTGCGCCGTTCCATGATCGACAGCGCATCGCGAATCACCAGTTGGTAGGTGGCGAGCGATCCATCAGACTCGCCCTCGTATGCGTCGGTCACGATGGCGCAGATCGAGTGCAGGGCGCCTTGATCCGTGACCAGTTGCACCGTCAGCGGCTGACCGAGGAAGGTCTGGAGCGGGATTCCGACGCTCGTCGAGATGCCGGTCAAGCGGCCTTCGATGCCGCTGCCCAGCGCTTCGCGAATATCGATGCGTTGTACGAGCAGCAGTCCCGCCAGCGACTTTAGAGAGCGGCTCCAGTACAAGCGGAAAGGGCGGTTTTCCTGCGAAGGCAGGGCGCCGATAAAGACACGCGGGATCGGATAATTCACGGCTTGTTCCCCGGATGCAGAATACGTATTAACGCAAAATGCATCACTCGCGCCTCGTTTTTATTCGCGTGGCGAGTATGCTCTTTAAATTATTACGAAGAATGACAAATTAAATTATCAGGATGGAGAAACCCTGTCAAATTTGTGAAATACAGGAAAATTATTCGCTGCATAGAGCCGGGGAAAGGGCGGTTATGAGAAAATATTTCCGACGCGGATTTTATTGATCGATTAAATTATGCGGATCCCACGCGTAGAGGCGGATTCGCGCAGCACTGATTATGTTGTTTAATGCGATAGATGAACCAGGCAACGTTTTACGTGGCGATAAAGAGGGACGCGGGTGATATATCGCGCCAAACTCTCCAAACACGTTCGATGAAAATAGCAGGCTTGCCTGCCTGCATCGTTTGCTGCAAATCACACGCGAGTTTCGCTATCCAGCTCTGAGCGATCGGCGCGCCACTATTCGGCATGCATGCTGGCGAGTACAAACGCGAATACGGCATCCAGATCACCGACGATGCTCGTGCTAGCCGGGACGCCATCGAAAGCCGACTCGGGGCCAACGCAAATCAGCGGCTTGGCAAAACGAGTCGCCAGCCGGATCTCATCGAGGGTGCCCTGGTTGCCAGGGAGCGCCACCACCACGTTGCTTGTCAGAACGTTCACGTAGTTGCGGTTCAGCGCGTCGTCGGGCGCGTCCGCGAGCTTGCGCGGCAGCGGTGTGAGAATCGGCAGGTCAATATAGGGATTCGGATAGCCGGGCAGGGCAACGAAGCCGAGCTGAGGATGGGCTTCGCTCGGCACGATGCCAATCGAACGCCCCTTACGGGCGAGCGTCGTCGAAAACGCGCGCGCCGTCGACAACATCACGCCGAGCCCCGCGCCGGTCAGCAAATCGAAGCCCTGTTCGGCAATCCATTTTCCCAGCGGGACGGACAGTTCCGGCCATTCGGCTTTGCCGGAACCCATTACGCCAATGATTGCCACTACGCGCTCCTTCTGATTGTCTGGCCGACGTGATTTTATGTTGGCGCGCGCGTGACAAGTGAGCCCTTCGAACTACGCGCCAATCGCCACCGCGCGCTTCGCGTTGAAATCCCGGCGTTGGGCGCGGGATGTATCCACGGCGGCGGGCAGCCGACTGGCGGCGAGGAAGGTGTCGGCAATCTTCTGCTGCTCGTCGAAATTCACCGCCTCGACCGGCCGTGCGGCGTAGCTGCGGCGTGCGTTCGCGCGCTCGATCGTGGCGGCATCGAGCCCCCAGACCGGCGCAAGCAGGCGCGCGCGTCTTGCGGCGAGGCGCGCACCCATCTTTCCACCGATCAATAGATAAAAGTTAGAACTGGCAGGTGTCAGCGTTCGCGGCGGGCGAAGAGGTTTAATTTTGCGCAG
>NZ_BAYA01000069.1 GCF_000685015.1 Paraburkholderia bannensis NBRC 103871
CGGATTTACGTCATGTTCCATGGCCGTACGCGCGATCGACACGCCGGGCTTCAGGCACATCATGACCAGCTCGTCGCGTGCGCCTTCGTCATACTCGCGTCGGCCGTCGCGTTTCTCGCCAATCACCAGACGGCTCTTCAGGTCTTTGTTCTCTGTCATCAGTGTCAGTGTGCAGGTGTCCACGTGGACACCTAGCTTCTGACCTTCTGCCCCTCGATGGAAGGGCGTCTTTTATTGACCGCTTACGGCTGATCGACGACGAACAAGAGCTGGCTATGCGTCTTGAGTTCGGTAATGACGGTGCGCAGCCTGGCCTCGTCGTTGGGCAGCGCCTTGTTGTAAAGGCGCTTTCCGCGCCGATCGAGGGCGACGGCGTGATGGTGGCCTGCGCCGACATCGACGCCGACGGATACATCGACAGAGCTATGTTGTTGGTTTTCTTGCATCGAAGGCTTTGCCGACCAAACTATGTTGGAGACAGGGAGTAGAATTCCTGCAAGACATGCGGAAAATCCTTGCTGCGTTCACTATTCGGACTGGGCGGCTCGTCCAGCAATCGATGGAACAAAGCTTTCAGGTCAGAGACGTAGGCAGGTGCTCACGGCCGACCGGATGCAATAGCCCGAATCAGGGGTCATCGTACTTGCAGGGCACAGATGCTTGCCCAACCAGGGTTTGCCGTTTCCTCGATTTTGAGCAAGCCAGATTTCCGCAAGTCATTGATCTATCAATTATTTTTCGTGAAACCCGCCAGAAATTCCACGCATCGAATGATTACCGCTGCCCGGGCGTGCGATGACCAGTGACAAGATTTCTTCGCTCTACGAACTTGAAAACGCGTACTGACCAAACGAACGGATCAGCTTCTAGCGCCCGCGACCTTGCGTCGTTGCTCTAATGAGACCAAAGTAGGTTTCACAGCCCAAGGTAACGGAAACGGACTTGTCTATCTGCTTGGGCGTGCCATCTGCCATCGGCCCCGCTCCGCGCCCTGCGTCCCGAGGCAGAAAGCCCGATTCGTCCAAACGGGGCCTCGCGGGGAAAATCTCTCATTCACTCGGCCACCATGCCTGTGGCCGCAGCGCGTCGAACGCACCAGCGCGGGCGCTTGCCCTTGCATGACCACTTGCAGCCAGTCACGGGATCGTAGTATTTCGCGGGCAGCCGCCGGGGCCGGTCGTAACCGAGCGCGCGGCGTACCTCCTGTTCAGTGATGCCGAGCAGCGCGACCTCCTCGCGGAACCGGGCCAGTGCCGCGGCAGCCTCGCGCGCGCGGGCGTCAGCCAGCCGGTCGTTCACCTGGCCGAGTTCGGTGCGCAGCTGCTTCAGTCCGGGCAGGGGTTCGGGTGCCGATGCAGGCCGGGCGGGCTTCGAAGCGGACATGGACGTTGGGGAGTGAGCCTACGGGCGGCGACGGACTGATTCTAGCGGTGGCGCCGTTGGCGTCAAACCCGGCGGAGCGGCCGGCCGCGTTCGTGAGCAGGCCGACGGGCTGCCTGACGACGGTCCGGGGCGACGCGCCCTGCCCTGCAGGCGCGGATCCCCAGTCACATCGCAGTCTTTTCATAATGTTTGCAAACATCGGCAAAAGCAGAGGATTTTTAGCGAAGCGCAGACGGCGGACCACGTCCGCATTGGCACGACGTACGGGCCGGCTGTGTTTCGCTAAAAATTCTTTGAGCTAAGCCGCTCCGCTGGCGTTTGCGGCTATGGGCATTGAATCGAAAGGCCAGCATGCGATGTTCTCGACGGCAGGGTTCGTGATGCCCAGGATGAACGACCTGCGGACCGGTTCGAGGATGGGAGATCCGCACAACGCATGGGATGAACAGATGGCGCAGAGTGTGGCAGGCGGCGGTAGGCGATGTCTGGCCGAGCGTGTCCACCGGTGCCGGCGTGACGTGCTGGAACCGATGTCGTAGTCGAGCGGATCGGAATTCATCGGGGACTCGCCGGTGGTGCCCGCGGTAATGCACCAGGTAGCAGACGCTCGACGCAGAGCATGCGTCCGCGCGAACAGACGGGGCCGTCATAGAGCGAACGGCCAGTGAGTTTCGCGTAGCGGTCACGATAGTCCGGTTCGGGCGCGGTGCGGGCTTCGCGGTCCGGCTCGACGTTGAGCAGATGACGGCATGCGCTCAGCCGGGATTCGCGCAGGCGATTGCTCAGCAGTCCATAGTGGCGGATGCGTTGCAGTCCGCGCGGAAGGATGTGCAGCAGGAAGCGCCGGATGAATTCGAGCGGGGGCAACTGCATTACGCGCGGCTTGTCTGGTCTGCGATAGTCCTTCCAGCGAAACGTAACGTGAGCGTCGGTCAGGCCGACGAGGCGGTTGTTGGAGATCGCGACCCGGTGTGTGTAGCGACCGAGATAGTCGAGAACCTGTTGCGGACCGCCGAATGGCTGCTTGGCATAGACGACCCACTCGGCGTGCCGCGGACCCATAAGGTAGCGGGCGAATTGAGCGGGCTCGGACAGATGGGTCAACGCGGAGAAGAACCGCAGTTCGGCTGTGTCGAAGGCATGCTGCAACCGCTCGAGGAACAGCCGACGGAACAGACGCGAAAGCACTCGCACGGGCAGGAAGAAACCGGGTTTGCAGGCTATCCACCGGCGGCCGTCGGGCGTCAGGCCGCCACCCGGCACGACGCAGTGCAGATGGGGATGGTGCACCAGATTCTGGCCCCACGTGTGCAGGATCGCGATGAAGCCGATGGTTGCGCCGAGATGGCGCGGATCGGCAGCGATCGTGCGCAACGTTTCGGCTGTTGCCTGAAACAGGATGTCGTAGACCACCCGCTTGTTCTGGAAGGCGATCGACGCGATCTCTTCGGGAAGCGTGAAGACAACGTGGAAGTACGGCACAGGCAGCAGGTCAGCCTGGCGGTTGTCGAGCCATTGAGCGCGGGCAAGCGACTGGCACTTCGGACAGTGCCGGTTACCACACGAGTTATAGGCAATGCGCTGATGTCCACAGGTGTCGCACTGCTCGACGTGACCGCCCAGCGCTGCGGTACGGCACTGCTCGATCGCGCTCATCACGCGACGCTGCTCGCGGCCGAGCGAGCCGGCATGCAACTCCCGATAGGTTGGGCCGTGGCGACGCAGAACGTCCGCCAGTTCCAGCACGGCGCGCATGATCGCACTCAGGCGTTTGTGGGTGGTGGCTCGGGGCAGAAGGAGGGGGCGGATTGCTGAGGCAGCCGGTCGAACGGGCTGGTCGTCGCGCAGACGGTGCTGGTTGCGACCTTCAGATAGCGCGACGTCGTGGCGAGGCTGCGATGACCCAGCAGCAACTGGATGGTACGCACGTCAGTACCGGATTCGAGCAGATGCGTGGCAAATGCATGCCGCAACGAATGCGGGGTGATGGACTTGCTGATCCCGGCGCGACGTCGCGCCTGCTGACACGCGATGCGTATCGTTGCCGGATCGATGGGCTGGTCGGGAAAGCGCCCGGGGAACAGCCAGTACTCTGGCCGGACGACGCGCCAGTAGCCGCGCAGAATCTCCAGCAGTCGAGGCGAAAGCATGACGTAGCGGTCGGCGTCGCCCTTTCCCTGTTCGACACGCAGCACCATGCGCTGGCTGTCAATGTCGGTGACCTTCAGGTGGGTCGCCTCTGAGACGCGCAGACCGGCTGAGTACGCCACCATCAGCACGCATCGATGCTTGGCACTTCTGATCGATTCGAGAAACCGCATCACCTCGTCGGGGCTGAGGATGACTGGTAGCCTGCGAGGCACTCTCGACATGGGGATCTCGTCGATCGGCCAGTCACGTTTGAGAGTCACTGAGTAAAGAAAGCGCAGCGCCGCCGTGGCTACCACCAGCGTGCTTCGTGAACGCCGCTGGACCTCAACGAGATGCAACTGGTACGCGCGGATTTCCTCTGGTCCCAGCAGCGCAGGTGAGCGGCCGAAATACTGGGAAAAATTACTGACCTGTTGCAGGTAGGTGCGTTGGGTGTTGGCCGCGAGGTTCCTGATGCGCATATCCTCGATCATGCGTCGACGTAATGCCGTCATGGCTGACTCCTTCGAAAGGACGAGGCAGAAACTGCACTGCCATCGTCGCATTCGGAGGAATGCACACCGCGAACTGCGGCGAGGCCGACTCCGTTGACCAACCACCTGCTCCCGCGTCAGCGGGTTAGTTCAATTGTTATTATCAGGGTTGCGTTTGAGGGGTAAAATTCGGGGTCTGGCCATCAAACCTAGCCCCGGAGGCCCCTTCTGGCTATCCCATCCGCTCCCGATCGAGCCGGTTCGGCACTCGCCGAACGCGTCCGCATCTTCCTGTTCAGTGCCGACCGGCCCGTCAGCCGCCTCGAGCTCGACATCGAGAACATTGGCGACTACGCGCTCATCGACGAAAACACCTCCGCCCAGATGCGGCTCGTGCGCGCGATGCCCGCGCTCACCCCGGCGGCCGAGGCGATCGTGGGCGCAATCGTGGGCCGCTACGGTGCCGGACTGTTCTCAACCCGCGCGAAGCTGTTGCGCAGCCTGGTGCATTTCGGGCCGGTGCGGTATGCCCAGTTCGTCCTGGGCTACATGGAAGGCGTTCAGCCGAGGGAAGAGTTCATCGCCCTGGGCGAAGAGTTCGAGCGGATCTTCGCCGCGTTCCCCGCCACCGGCTATGCGCACGCGCCGGCAGGAAGCCGGGCCAGCGCCGACGACCGGTCGCGACGACTCGCGTTAGCTCAGATACTCATTCAAAGTGCGTGAGCGGGCCACAGCGCCAGGCACACGCTGACAAGTACTCGCTTGGCCCAGCGTTGTCGCCAACGCGAACAACCCCTACGACGTTGCTCGCTTTCTGTTGGATGCCGGAAGTCAGCCGTCTTCAGTAGCGTTCCTACGATAATCGAGCGAAGCTCAATATGTCCTGATTGAGGCGATCCTTATGCGTATAGTAGAGAGCATGATAGGCGCCTTCGTAGACGATAAATTTTGCACCCGTAATTAGCGAGGCGGACTGCTTGCCTGAAAGTTCGATTGGCACAACGGGGTCTGCGCCGCCGTGAATGACCAGAGTTGGGATGTCGAACTTTGCCAGGTCGGGACGCAGGTCGGTTTCCGAAAAGGAGGCAATGCAGTCATGGGTCGCCTTTATGCTCGCTTTAATTGCCATATCGAATGTCCAGTCGAGCATTGCCTGCGTGACCGCGGGCGGGTCGCGATCAGCTCCAGTAAAAGCGCGGCCAAAATTAACCAGAAATTCGGAGCGATCTTTAAGTATACCGGCCCGCAGCCCATCGAAGACGTCTCGGGGCACCCCTTCCGGGTTATCGGCCCGTGCCACTAGCAAAGGGGTGGTCGCACTAAGCAGAACGACCTTGGCGATACGCTTTGATCCACGAGTACCGATGTATCTTGCAACTTCCCCACCGCCCATTGAGTAGCCGACCAGGATGGCGTCGGTAAGGTCGAGCTGCTTGATCAACTCGTCCAGATCACTGGTAAGAGTATCGTAGTCGTAGCCCGACCACGGCTGGCTAGACCGTCCGAAACCTCGACGATCATAGGCGATCACTCGGAATCCATTGCTGGCGAGAAAAAGCGCCTGGTATTCCCACATGTCGGCGCTCACAAGCCACCCGCCGACCAGAATGATTGGCTGACCGGTACCCCAGTCGCTGTAAAAAATCTCCGTACCGTCGGGCGTAGTGATCCGGCTCATCTGCGGGTTCCCTGTGGTGATAGATGGACATTGTCACGATGTCGCCGCTGTCGGTGCATCGCCCGAGGAGGAGCATCGCGCTACGCTTCAAGCAGCTGGGCCAATGATAGTTTTGGTAGCGATTTAAGACTCTGAAATGTTCTTAACGGATCTAGCGCAAGCTGCTTTAAACAAGGACAGCGCGCCCCACCGGGTCATGGCGCAGGTTGACGCTTGCTATCGGGACCTTAAGGTAGCGTGCCCACGCTGCGAGCGAGCCAGACGTTACGTTACATGGGAACGCGTTTCCCGAACACGAACACTTGGGAGCTCTGACGAAGCTGTGTTTCTGCACGCCAAGGTTCATTACTTCATGGAGTTCCGCCTGACTGCGAGCACTACTTCGTCTAGCCGAGCGATTGGCACGTTCATTGCTTTGCAAATACGCCCGGGAGACATTGCGATTGCACTCATGCGAAACGCAGCGTAGGTATTACGCTGCTCGCTGATTGAGACCAGTATTCGGGCAACGCCGCTCTCGCGAGGGAGCGCTTGAAAATCAACGCGGGAGATGGAATCGTGAGTGACCAACGCTTCAGGTTTAATTCTCTTTACACGCTTTCAGAAGTTCAGTTGCACGAGGTCTTGCAACCATTTTATGAAGAAGCGCTTAGCGATTTTCAAAAAGATGAACTACCGCCGATGACGTATGATCAGGTCGTACACGAGATCTATCAAAACTTACAGGCGAACGTGAAGGCGCCGATCGAACTGGAAAGCGAGGCGGTGGTCGCTTCGTTGGTGGCCGATGACGCCAACGCCTTTATTGATTTCAACGGTCTGCTTGCAGATGCTTCTGGCGGATGTGCTACGGCAGTTTATGTAGTTGTCGCAGATGCTATCGGTTTGATATTGACGTATTTCGGGATCAAGGCCAGCGTCGTGAGAAATGCCACAAAGCGCCTGCTGAATGAGCTTGGCCCAAAAACTCTCAACGGATTTATGTCGAAGATACATGACATATCCCACGCAAGCGGTTTTCCGACGCAGGTTAAAGAAATTCTTGGCCTGATCTCTCAGATTAAGAACGCGTTGGGTCTCCCAGCGATTATCTCGGCCGTAAAAAAGGAACTGACCGGATGGGGTGCTGCCCTCGCGGCGTTGACGATTGCCGCCCAAATGACAATATGGTTTATGAGCGACGGTCTTGCCCTTTTGGCAGAACTAGCTTTGGGATCCACTGCGGTTTACACAACGATTAAAGATGCTTCAAAGGCTCTAACAGCTTGCAACCTCGCTTAACGGCTAGCGCCGATTGCGAGTTGGTGATGTGAGGTAGTTGCTGTTGTAGGCGAGCCTGTTCGCCTACAACATGTGTTCGCCTCGCTAGATCGCAGGATACCGCAGACGAAAGCGTGCAAAATTTGCAGAGGCTTCCCCGGGCTGTTCTGCCTAGAGATCGAGCGGCAATGAAGCAATAGCGAGTTGCGAGACGTAGAGAGGGCTCTGTCACGTTGGCGAGGTGGTCACGTAGCGTAGACGGTAATAAAAGTGATACCGTTGCGACGATAATTGTGTCACTCCGCGCGGGACAGCCGATCCGGTGCGAACTGGTGGGCGCAGAGGCGCGGCTGCGGCGAGGACATGCCGCGCGAACTTCCGGTACCGACGGCGGATTCAACTGGTCGATGCAACACCTAGAATGGGCGTGAGCAGCGTTGTCGTTGGCGATGCGCTGCACGCGTGACGCCCACGTCTCGAGCGCTTCGCGCATCGACGAACGGGCGTCGGTCATGATCGCGGACGGCCAGACAAACGCGAAGACTGCTTGCAGCCTCATCGTTATCCAGAAAGCTCCAGGACGCTGCTCGCAAAGTGCAGTACGCGCACGGTCTCGACGCCGGACACTGTGAAATCGCGCGCGAGCTTGCTCGACGGCAACGGATACGGATTCGAGTGGTTTACGAGGAGATGACGCGACAGATGCCGCGATGTCGGTTTTTAGGACGGAGTCGACTTTCGAGCGTCTGTGTTGGAGCAGAGGCCAATGACTGAAGATGGCCGAGGACGTGTAAAAACGAGCAGAACGGCCGACCGGTGACGCCCAGTAAG
>NZ_BAYA01000068.1 GCF_000685015.1 Paraburkholderia bannensis NBRC 103871
CTGCATCAACTCGTCCAGGTTGAACAGGGCCTCTTTCTCGATCATGACAAAGTGCGCCTGCCCCGGCTGTACAACCTTGGAGATAGGCGCCCCCATGACGGACCGTAGGCGTGGTTGTTTCTTTGTCATATGTGACAGGAACCCTGTCATGATTGATGTGGTTGATAGTGTATTTTTTGACAGTGTATTGGTCAACCGTGACAGGAATCCTGTCAAAAAGTGACACCTTAACCTGTCACCAGCTATGACAGGCTGGCCCACATGACCCGTCCACTACCCCCCTACTACCTGTCACCAGCTATGACGCCCTAGCCTGTCACCAGCTATGACATGTCGGCCTCTGCAAGCCATTGATTTATAAAGGGGCAAAAGACGCGTCTCTCTTATGATCTAAGGAAGGTTTGTTGTTCACCTAGGTCTGTATATCCAGCCCCCCGCAAGCGGGGGATTAGTTGGCCCCCATTGGCGGTGCCTCACCCGCCGACGGCTTACGCGGTGCGATGGCCGAGATTCAGAGGCTGTAAATCTCATCAGGACAAGCGGAGCGCGTCAGCCCGAAGGGAAAGATCGCGGAGGGGCCTGTGGGCAAGGTGGGGCAAGCTATCAGCTTGTCCCGGCTTGTCCATGGGAGCGCGGGCGTACCGGAAGTGCTAAGAAGTAGGTGAAGCCGGGTTAGTAAACGCTGACGGTTAGCCGCAAAAACGGAACCAACATATGCGTTGGTCGGAACCCTGTTATGCGTAGGCCCTCGATTACCACGGTGGCATAAGGGTTTGAGACCGATTCCAGGGTGTTTCGAAGGGCCTAGTGGGCCAAAAACGGAACCCTCTTATGCGTAAAACGGAACCAAGATATGCGCTGACCAGAACCTACTTATTCGTTGACGTTTCGGTTTGTAGGCAAGGATTCGAACATCGGAACAGGCATGTTCGGCTAACCATGAATTTGTACGAATACCCCAAAAGATGCCCGAATAGCCAGAAAAGGCCCACCAGATAAGGCTTCAGTCAGTACCGCATCTGCTGAAAACCCACAAAAACGGGCTTTTTTAGCCTGACAAATTTTGGGGTAGCCTGCCGTCCAAGCCACCTTGTCAGAATGCGGCGTGTCGCAAATCTGTACTCAAATGGCGGTGTTCTACGCCATCTGTGACGCGTTTCCGACTTCACACCCTACGAAGCCTGAATCACAGCCATGTGAAACCAGATGCGCCAACTAGCGCAAAGCTGGAGCGAAGGTTCGCCAGCGTGATCGCGCGTGGGCGTGGAACCGTGATCGGTAATCTGAAAGCCGAGAAAAGCAGCTTGCCAAGGAGTAGGTCTGCAAACGTCATCTACATGGCAGCAGCATCAGTCCGCCAAAGCCGTAAATCGGCCCACTAAGGGGCTAGGCTGCTTTGGGATGGGGTGAGCTGGCCATATTCAATCCAACCTGCTGTAAGGGCTGAGAGCGATCGCGGATGTGTCGGACTATGCACCCGGTTGCGTACTAGCGTGCAACGTATTTCCTAGGTTCGGCAACGTATTGCGTGGGTTCTGCAACGTAGCTGATGTGAAACCTACTTCACTGCGCTGTGAAATGCACTTCGCACGGTAGGAAACGTACTTCACATCATGCGAACTGGCCGCCGGCATCGCTCACCAGATGAGGCAGATCCGCCTCATTTTTGAATCAACCGGCCTCACTTTGGGCATCCAGCCTCAAATTTGAGGCCAATCCGCCTCATTCCGCGTCCCTTTCTGCAATAGGCGTTGGCACAGGTTCGCCATCCGCGATCATGTCGGCTACGCATTCTGCAACTACCTGCCTAATCCCGGCCAGCGCTGCTGCTTCCGTTGGTTCCAACCAGCTCAGGCTGGGGAATTCGGCGCACAGGCCTACGTATTCTTGGTCCTCGTCAGACCAGATGGTGCGGTACGTGTACAGATCAGCGGACATTCTGGTTCTCTCGGTTCATCGGTTATTTGGCCGGATTCTATAGCGGACGACAGCGAGCCTCAAACACCTAAAAGTTGCCTAAACAACCAACTCAATAAGAGAAAATATTCTGTAGGAGATATCTATCAAATCCTTACCAGGTAAGCCTCAAATTAATTCGGACTATTGAATTTTTTGATGGGGCGGATGATAATTTTGGTCTATCAAAAAGGAGTTTCATGCAGCAACGACGTCGGCCCGGAGAGCGGGCCAGGATGCACCCGGAAGTAAGCCCATCCGGGTATCCATTAGATGCAGATAAACGCCTACGGGCGAGGGCTGTTCTCCACGGCCAATCACTTGGCGAAGCCTGCCGTAGCTCTAGGGAACACTTCCCGCACTACTTGGCCAACGCTGAAAGCTATGTGGCCAGTACTCGGTGCGATGTCCGGCCGGGAGAAGTTTCGCAGCACGAGATTGACCTGATGCTCCGGTTAGCGGACGTGCGGGCTGGCAAGGCCCGTAACCCATCATGGAATGAAATGCTGGCTCGGGAGATTCAGAGGGTGGTCGAGGAAACCATTCGGGAGAAAATCTCTGACGCGCGCCGCGCACGGCAACGCGCTGCTGTTCAAGAGTACGGCCAGAGATACAGCGAGCGCATGGCCCCGGTTGACCCTCGGGCGATCTCAGAGGCCCCATATTAGAGGTTCTCTAAGGTGGCCATTGATTTATAAGGGTTTTTGTCCGCGCAGTGACAGTCGGCGGAAAATCGAGGCCCCGCCCAGCAAGGGTTTCCGGCTGCCGAGAAATGAAGGAAACTCCTTCGTTGGCAAATTTTTTTACACCCGGAGTTAATGAGCACTCAACGCAAGCCCAAGGCCGTTGGCGGGCAGATAGCGGAGGCGGTGACATATCGCCTCGACCTGTATGAACAAGCTCTTCACGGCGCGGAACCCACCGACCTACACGCCCTCGTGATTGGGGAAGCCGAAAAGGCGCTGATCCAGTGGACGATGGTGGCCGTCGAGCACAATCAATCACGCGCAGCCGAATGGCTTGGCATATCCAGGCCCACGTTACGCGCCATGCTGGCCAAGTACGGTATTCAGCAGGTTAACCGGTAGCGCGTGATCGATCTTTAGAGGCTCATCAGTCCAAAAGATCAGTCAGATTGGGAGCCGCTGGATGAGCGGCCAAATCTCCTTCATCTTCCGTCTGAATATCATCTGCACCCACCTGTACTAACCGGCTCAACAAGGCGTTGTAGAACACGTCATGCTGCCGTTCCTTTTCCTTATAGAGCTTCTCGATGACCTTGAGCGGGTTGAGCAGAAGAACATAGTTAAACTCGCCCGAGACCCCCTCCCTGGCCTTGATAAAACCGAGATCCCTCAGGCGGCCCATCCGGTTGCGCCATGTGGTCTCAGCACGAGGCCCGCTAAACCCCGACTCAAAGGCCAGTTCGCGAGGATTACGAACCTCCAAAAAGGCCTCATCAAACACCCAACACCACAGAGTCAGGTAGGTATCCGAGAGAGGAAAGCCTTTATCTGAAAGATTGTCGAGAATGCGACCGATCAGGGTGATTGTCCGAGGTACCGTCGTAAACCCAACGCTCTTCGCTCGCAGCCAGAGTTCGTCCTCGCTAACCTCTGGCCACATGGTCGATCTCAAGAATTTCCTTCGATCAGAAGCGCGCTTCGGGCCTTTTTTTCTGACGATATCGCTCTCAGATGCCACTTTTTTACCCTAAATATTGGTTTTTTGACGTTAAGATGTAATGGATATTACGTTTGATGCTTTGAAGGTGTCCCATATGATACCATGGATCCAAGCCCAATAAGGCCTACACAGATTTTCCGTGCTCATAGGTATCCATGTACACATAGTTTCCCATAGTACTTATAGTTCTAATCGTGCTAGTTCCCTTGCCGTGATTCAAAAATTGCAGCGTGAGGTCGAAAAACTTAAACTTCACTCCGCAGTCGATATCTACTTGTCTATATCGAGGAATTTTCGGTTTAGCCGCTAAAGTTCCTCTGGAACAAGTGGGAAGTAGAGGCAAAAAAAAACCTACGAAGCTGTTGGCGCAGCCCCGCAGGTTTGGAAGGTGGGTTAGGACCCGAGCATCTGGACAAGCGTAGTGATGCCTTGTTGCAGATGGTGCCATCCGACTACTACAAAGCAGATGGCAACGACGATTTCGGCGCTTTGGCCGAGGATGTTGTGAATCATGGTTTTTCACCTATAGAAGCGCAGGTTAAAAAAACCAGGACTACGGGCTTTCTTATGAAGGGACCGCCCGCAATCCTGGAAAGAGTTGCGGACCGCCTGCGTCGAGTCCGAGATGGATCATATCAAAAGCCATCTTGGGGCACGAACTATTTCTGATGAAAAAGCTCGCATTGCGGGCTTTTTTACTTTATAAGCAGGAAAAAAGACCTTTTAATCGCGTTCCAACTCGAATTGAAAAGGTTTTGTAATAAATGTAGCCCTAGCGGCACGCCCTTTTCACTGTCGCCGTGCCCACGGCGAAGTGCTCCGCCGTCCTGCTGATCGATGCACCATGGTCGGTCCGCCATGCCTTGATCGCTGCGTAGTCATGGGCGCGCTGCCGTCCTGCGTATTTCCCCTCCGCCTTGGCAATCGCTATACCCCGTCGCTGCATCTCGGCCCGATTCAGGTAGTCTGCCTCACCCTGCGCGGCCATGAACGCCAGCACCGCATCGCGCGACGCTTTCTGGATCGCATCTGTTGCGCAGCCGTCGAACGCCATCCCGTTTAGCGTGCATTCGACACGCACGTTCATCTCCATCAATCGCCGCATCGTTGCGTGCATTTCGTCGTACCGGCGGCTGATTCGATCAAGCCAGCGCACCACCAGCACTCCACCGTGCCGTAGATCATGTTCGACCTTGGCCCACTGCGGTCGATCCAGCGGCGCAACGTGATACCCGCTCACACCTTCGTCAATGAACGTGTCCTTCTCGCTGACACCGTGGGCTTTTGCGTCCTCGACTTGGCTGGCGATGGATTGGCCGTCCGTGGTGCTGATTCGACCGTAATACAGCTTGCGCATGGTTTGGATTGGATCAATTGGGTTGGTGGATCAATCGTACCGGCTGGCTCACATACGATCAATCCTATTGACCCACCTTTCGCATCTCCCGTGACTGGATCACATTGGCATACCCTATTGATCCATAGCAAGGTGTGCAGGAGGGAATCGCCCAATATTTAGGGTCATATTTGTTAGGAGGGCCAGCATTTGGCTACCCCAAGACCTTGGCAGCTCCGGCGGTGGGCGGACAACTACAAGGTGTTGTGCGAGTTCGAGATCGTCAACGTCGTCAAAAGCATCATCGTGTCGATCCAAATTCAAGTTTTTTCGAGGCCCAATGTTTCGTATTTTCACGGTGAAAAGGTTTTTATGGGCTAGCGAAAAATCGCCAAGAACCGCCACCAGTAAGGCTTTGAAGGATATGAAATGCCGGCCGCTAACAAATAAAAAATACTATTTAATAGTAAAATTAATAGTTTTTTTCTATTTAAATGTATGGCTAGAACCGGCAACCACGATTGACACTTCTTGAAAGCTGATACGATTGTTCTCGGGCGTGCTGATTTGACGCCCAAAAAGAAACGGCGCGGGAATCCGCGCCAGTTTCAAGATAGGGGAAGGGAAACCGTCTGAGTCCGTGGAAAGAGTAGGACGGCCCCCTTCGATCATGTAACCCCATTTTTAGGGAGGGCACATGAGTACAGCAACTGCGTATTGGCTGATTGCAGCCAACTACCTTTGCGTTGGCTCGATCTACGTGGCTCTAGCGTACTGTCATCGCTAACAGCCAACTGCCAGGATGGAACCTGATTAACAAGTCTTGGACTTGTTCTCCGGCTATATCCTAGCAAACCGTTACTTACGGTCGAGATTAACACACGCGGATCGGCCACGTGCATCGCGTCGCCGTTGCCTCCGGCCCAGCAATGGGCCGTTTTCTTTTTTCCATCCTGCATTTCCACCTGCGGCGGACCGATAGCGACGTAGTTGTCGAGGTGCCGCAGCACGTCTTATGCAACCAGTTCGATAGGCGCGGTGGCTAGTAAGCACCACGTACCTGCACGCTTGGGAGCGTGTCGATCTTGAATATCTTCGGCGCAGAATAAATCGTCCCTTCAACTTGATGGCGTCGAGTCGTGACACATCACGAGTTCCTGTACCCAGCACGGGTACAACCGCCGCTAGTGGACTGCCGAAAGTCGTGACGCCATGCTCTTACCACAGCGTTTCACGATGCTGCGTGTTCGTTTTCCCGACTCATAGGAAAACAGCGGCGCGACCTGGTAGTTGGCATGAGCGAACATATCGGGGTGCGCACATACCGACGAGTTGTGACACCAACCTAAGAACGTCGCCGACAAGAACGGCACTATCACAGCGGATAAATGGAAAGTATGGAATACATTGGGGCGGCAATTTCCGGCGTTATTAAGCTGTGCGAGACCATGCAAGCCAATCCGATTGGCGCGCTGTGCCTGCTCGCAATGACCCGAATCCTTGCGGTTGCGTACGTGCAGCGTGGCACCAAGCCGTAATGAGACGGTGCGCCATGACCACGGGCACAGCGATGTGTATAGCAACACGCGTAGCTATATAGTTACGCGTACACGAGTGCTATCGTTTGAACATGACGACGCCACGCACCCGCATGCATAACCCTCCACACCCAGGCGAGATGCTGCTCGACGGTATTAATGCCCTCAAGCTCACGCCGCAAGATGCTGCCGCGCAGCTCGGTGTGCCGTTGGATGACTTGGCAGATGTACTGAATGCTAAGGCATCAGTGACCGCCGAACTGGCTCTGCGGATAGAGGCATGGCTGGGTGTAGATCATGGTGGGCGTGCCGAACTGTGGATGGCGGAGCAGGCAAGCTACGACCTATGGCACGCTCAGCAGCGCGGAGAGCGGAATGTAACGGCTGCGTCATCCGCAGATGCTCCTCGATCATTTCGTAACAGCGAGCGCTGCCCCACTCATCCGGGTGAGATCCTGCGCGAGGACGTTATCCCAGCCCTCAAGCTTGCGCCGCAAGACGTGGCCGCGCTGCTCGGCGTGCCGCTGGACAATTTGATGCGCGTATTGAGTGGCGATGCGCCAGTGACCGCCGAGTTAGCTTTGCGCATCGAGGAATGGCTTGGCGTCGATCACGGCGGCGATGCTGAATTCTGGCTGGCGATGCAGGTGAGCCACGACCTATGGCACGCGCGCCATCTCCGCCGCTGGCGACTCAACACGCCTGAGCAGGAAGCCGCGATCCAGCGCGGTATCGCGCAAGACCTGGACGTGCCGGAAATGACGACTGAGCAAATCCAGTCAATGAAGGCCCGCCGCCCCCGCCCGTAAGTGCCGCCCCGCACATGGGACGCCCCCCCGTCTCCGGGTCCTTCTCCGCCCTCTTAAAGCGTGGGCACTGCGCGCGTGCGATGTCCGGCTACATACAAACTTTTGAAATTTGGGTAACAGGTAACACTTTGGTTGTCACCTATTGCCTGGAACGCCCGTCCAGCAATGATTTAGGCCAAATCGACTGGTTGGCAGGTGGGTAACACTCCGGTTGTCAGTTGTTACCTTGGTTGTCGGTTTGGTTGACACCCTGCGCCCTCGAACGGCCCCGGCCAAAAATTCACGGGTCCCTCCTAGCCCTGCTTTCGCAAGGGCACTGCGCGCGTGCGACTTGTATCTAGCTACAAAATTTTCAAATTTGCTTGCGGGGGCAACCTGCATGCAGAAAATCCCCGAAACGCCCGCCCTATAAGACTTCTAGGCTCCGCAACCAAACCGTAACTTGCATGCAGAAACCGGCAACCTGTCAAAATTTTGACACCCCGGAACTGTCAGTATCCTGACACCCCGAAGCTGGATTTATCTTCGGCCAGTTACTTCAGTGACCTAGGCGGCGTGTATCATCCCCTGGATATCCATATTTCATCAAAGCATGAAAGGATGATTTCATGAAAACAATCATAGTCGCTAGCCAGAAGGGCGGTTCCTCGAAAACAACCATCGTGGAGTGCTTGGCCGTGGAGGCTGAACGGGCAGGGGACGGCCCAGTATGGGTGATTGATACCGACCAGCAAGGGACATTGAGCGAGTGGCACGACCGGCGGGCCGTAGAGGCTCCGCAGCGGGCCGATGTTGCGCTGTCCAGGGTTGGGGATGGCTTGGCTGCTCTGGCGGCTCGTGGGGCTTCTTGGTGTTTTGTGGATACCGCGCCGGCATCGAGTAAGCAGAACGCCGCCCTGCTGACGCTGGCCGACCTTGTGCTGATCCCCGTACGCCCTTCCCCCGCCGATCTATGGGCCGTAGCGGAGACTGTTGAGGCCGTGAAGGAGGCGGGCAAGCCGTTTCTGTTCGTCGTCTCCCAGGCCAAGCAGAAAGCCGGGATTACCGCCCAAGCCGTAGCCGCCCTCTCCCAGCATGGTCCTGTGGCCGAAGCCTTCATGGCCGACCGGGTAGCGTATGCCGTGGCTATGACCTCGGGCCAGACAGCCCCGGAGCTGGCCGCCAAAGGCCCAGCAGCCGCAGAGGTTGCCCACCTGTGGGAATGTGTGAAATCATGCTTTCATGAAAAAAAGCAACCGCAACGCGTGAGGAAAGCCCGTGGCTAAAGCAACCCCCCTAACATCCGCCGACCTGACGGCGCGGCGAACCAAGGCAAAGAGCGCAACACAGCAGCGCGGGGCGGTCCCCTCGGCTGATCTGGTGCCGCTCCAGTTCAAGATGCCGCCCGAGTTCGTCCGGGAGTTCAAGCAGGCCGCGCTAGACCACGACATGAAGCTAAACACGCTTCTGGCGGCTTGCTTTCAAGAATTCATGAAATCAGGAAAGTAACCCAACCCGGAATTTGTACACCATAGAATCGGCCGGAAACCTTTATCCAGAAAGGCTTTGGATTCTTGACCGGGGATTTGTACACCATAGGCCGACCGGTTACAGGCCCTCTGGCTCGCCGGTATCTTCGACCATGGCCACAAACGCGACAGGCTCCGTGCCCTCGATAAGTCCCTGTGCGGGCGGGTCGGGTTCTGCTCCCACGGGTAGGACATGCTCCCCACGGTTCGCCAGTGGCATGCGTTTGGGCTTGCCCAGCTTAAGATCGGCGGCCACCTGCTCGGCACGGGAGGCAACGACAATCGCGGGAAATACGGCGTGCTGTTTGTCGTCCTGTTTTCCGACCCATGCGAATTCCTGGTTGATAGCCAGCGCGTGTGCGCCACCGACCCGCAGACGGCGCACGAACTCGCCTTTTACCAAGGTGCGGAGTGCTCTGGCCACCGTAGAGGGCGACACGTCTAGCATCTCCTGCATGGCCTGATTGCTGGCGACAACCACGCCGCCGCTTCCCGGCTCCAGCAACCGCGCAAGGCTCATGAACAGGCGGGCGGCCTGCATATCGGC
>NZ_BAYA01000067.1 GCF_000685015.1 Paraburkholderia bannensis NBRC 103871
AATAGATGAGGCCCTGAAGGACTTCCTCAACGATCTCGATAACAGATTTTCTCTGGAAAATCCGGTAATCAGTCGACTTTCCAGGCAATGCAATCCACGGCTGGATCACCACCGCGTACTGGCACTGGCGGTTCAGGCGCTTGAGGAAGCGCGCCTCGGTCACGATGCCGGAAATCTCGCGCGCGCCCGCGCCGATGTTCATCGCCCCCGCAATCGCGCCCATGCCCTCCAGTTCAATCGTGACGGTCAGTTCCGTGCCGATGAGTGCCTTCATGTCGAGGGACGCGGCCTCGATTTCAGGCACGCCAAGCGACGTGGTCAGGATCAGGTCGTACTGGCAGACGGTGGAAAGCCGCTCCTCGCCCTTGATGGCGCTGAGCACGAAGACCGGTTCGCCATCAGCCTGTTCGGGCACCGCGGGGCCGGTCACGGTGAGCGTGCGCTTCAGTGCCTTCGGCCACCGCGCGCGGTAGATGTCGTCGGAATTCATGCCAGTAAACCTCCCGGCTGGCGGATGGACAGGCGAACGGCGCAATACGGGCGATGCATGAAACCGGCTCCCTTGCTTTCTGTTATTGCATGCGTGAAACGGGCGTGCAGGGACAACCTGATGCACGCGCGAAACACTGGACTTACGAAAGACGCGGCGGGTACATCAGGACTGCAAAGGGGATAAGGAGGCCGCCGCGCTGCATTCGTCGAGTCCACATCGGCTTTTACGCCTGCAGCAACCCTGCCTCAATAGGGCCTGGTCAGAAAATCGCAATGGCTTGATGAGCCGCAACGTATTCAGCGGCGTGCTTGCTGCCCAGGTCATCGAGTCTCATCGATGTCCCGGAAAATTCTGACGGATATCGAAGTGCAAACCTGACGCGGTGTGCTCTTCAATGCGTGCGCCGTCCCGGTTAGTTCCAGCCGCCCGATGTGAGCCACTTCGGCGTGGTGCCGTAGATCCGGTCAGGTGCGCGACAGGCGCGGTAGTTATCTACCGCTGCAGGGCATGTTCGCGCATATCAGCACCACGGATCAACGCGATCGGAAGCGACGCTAGCGCGGTCAAGCGCGCGGTTTCGACGCCAGTGCAAACTGCAAACCCCTTTTGCACCCCGTAGCTAGAGGGAAGACGCGGTGCACAAGTTTCCCCTCATTTTTTGCCCGTGTACAGACTGGATACGTCGCTGACAGGTATCGGTGACCGAGATCATGAACTCGGGGGAGACTTCGGCGGCGTATTGCTCTCGCAGGAGGCCCTGAATCTCGCGCACGGTCATGCACCGGGTGTACCTGGCGACGATCTTGTCGTCGAAGCCCGTGAAGCGCCGTTTGTGTTTGGGAATCAGCAACGGCTCGAAGCTGCCGTCGCGGTCGCGCGGCACTTCGATACGGATCGTGCCATCCTAAGTCAGAACAGTCTTGGCACCCTTGCCGTTGCACTGGTTCGTCACGCGGCGGGCTTGGCAGCGCAAATCGATTAGCGCCTTCTTGAGGGCTAGCGTCGCGGCGTTGATGGCTTCAGCCGTCATTTGGCCGTTGCGGAATTGTTCCAGCAGCTCAGCGGGAATGGCCGGCAGTTCGACCGGTGGGGTCTTTGGTTTGCGAGGCATACGTTCTCCTGGAAAGAATCATATACCTTGAACAAGAAATTAATGTCGGGCCCCGGTCTATTAGCGTCGCCCCGCACAGGGGCAACGCTTGCAGACCGACACGCTCACAAGGAAACGCGACAAAAAAACACCGCCTATCACCTCACAAACCTCGCGTACCCACAAGATAATTCCGCCGAATCCTATCAACATCGACATGCAAAACATCGCGAAGAAAATGCTGCATGCCGCCAAATTGCGTATCGATGACCTCCATCGCAGCCCCAATATAATCAGCATCGACAACAAGCAAAGGCATCACAACATCATCCGCGACACCGATCTTCCGCAACTGCACCAACGCGCCAGCGTTAAAAGCAGCATTCTCCCGATTAGACTCAAGATAATTAGCGACGATAGTTGCGCGATCGACCCCAAGCGCAGACAGCAACAACACAGTAGCAAACCCAGTACGATCCTTCCCTGCGGTGCAGTGATAGAGCAGCGTCTGATCGTTTTCAGCGAGCTTCAAGAACCGCGCAAACTGCGCTTGATACTGCACAGGAAACTGTCGATATAGCCCCACCATAAAAGCATGCATCTGTGCGGGCGTGGAGCGCTTGAGCATTGGCACGATGGCAGCGGGTGAGAGATCGCCAGCCAGAACCGGATCGGCTTGCCAGGTAAACCGCTCCCCAAACGCTGCTTCGGCGGGCGACTTCTCGCTGGCTGCGCGAAAGTCCACTACAGCGTCCAGATGCATAGCCTCCAGCCGCGCGAAATCCGCGCTAGTGCCCAGCGCCGGATTGCCACTGCGATAAAGCCGATGCGGCGCAATGACCTTGCCGTCAGCGGCAGCAAGCCCCCCAAGATCGCGCAGATTCTGAATATTTTGCATAGGCACAGGATGATCGTTATTGGAGGCGTACACAGTCTCTTGCGCGAACGCGCTTCCAGCGGCAAGACCAACAAAAATAGAAACGCCAACAACCCGCAACGCAAACAAAGTCCGTTTCATAGGGTTAAATAAAGAAACGAAAAAACAAAAAACGCGCACCATCCTGCGACGGCACGCGTACAAAGAGAGAGCAGCAAAAAAATCAGCCAACAGCACTCAAACCACGCTCGCGTGCGAGCGTCATCGCCGTATCCTCAATCATGTCTTCCTGCCCGCCCACGAGCCGCTGGCGGCCCATCTCCACGAGAATATCCCGCGCAGGCACGCCATATTTCACCTCGGCGCGCTTCGCAAACAACAGAAACGACGAATAGACGCCCGCATACCCCAGCGTCAACGCATCGCGATCAATTCGGATCGGCGCGTCCATAATCGGCGTCACGAGGTCTTCCGCCACGTCCGAAATAGCGAACACGTCCACGCCCGTTTCAATCCCCATGCGCTCGCACACGGCCACGAACACTTCCATCGGCGTATTGCCCGCGCCCGCACCCAGCCCTGCAGCGGCGGCGTCGATCCGGCATGCGCCAGATTCAATCGCCGCGAGCGAATTCGCAATGCCCATTGCCAGGTTGTGGTGCCCATGAAAACCCAGCTCGGTTTCGGGCCGCAACGCTTCGCGCACAGGAACCAGGCGCGCGCGCACGTCGTCAGGCAGCATGTAGCCCGCTGAATCGGTGATGTAAATGCAGTTTGCGCCATACGATTCCATCAGCTTCGCCTGCTCGACGAGCAGGGCGGGCGGGGCCATGTGCGCCATCATCAGAAAGCCCACGGTATCCATGCCCAGTTCGCGCGCAAGGCCGATATGCTGGCCAGACACGTCGGCTTCAGTGCAATGCGTCGCCACGCGGATCGTGTTGACGCCCAATCCATGCGCCATGCGCAGATGATCGACGGTGCCGATGCCCGGCAGCAACAGTGCCGACACTTTCGCCTGTTTCAGTTCGCCGATCACGGCTTCCAGGTAGGCTTCGTCGCTATGCGCCGGAAATCCGTAATTGACCGAAGCGCCACCTAGGCCATCGCCGTGCGTGACTTCGATGAGCGGCACGCCCGCCGCGTCGAGTCCGCGCGCGATACCGCGCATCTGGTCAAGCGAGATCTGGTGACGCTTGGGGTGCATGCCGTCGCGCAGCGTCATGTCGTGCACGGTGATGCGGCGGCCCGCGAGCGGGTGCGCAGTGAGGTTTTCCATCGTGTTTCCCTTTTATGCGGTTGCGCGGCGTTAAACGGCGGCCAGCATCTGCTCGGCGAACACTTCGCCGGTGCGTGCCGCTGCGGCCGTCATGATGTCGAGGTTGCCCGCGTATCGCGGCAGGTAGTCGCCCAGGCCCGCGACTTCCATGAAGACGGACACGCGCTTGCCGTCGAACACCGGCCCGTTCTTGAGTGTGTAGCCCGGCACGTAGCGCTGCACTTCCTCGACCATCTTGTGGACGGATGCAGTGATGGCCGCCACGTCCGGTTCATCGACGGTCAGGCAGTGGATCGTGTCGCGCATGATGAGCGGCGGCTCTGCGGGATTGATGACGATGATCGCCTTGCCGCGCTGCGCGCCGCCCACCGTTTCGATGGCGCGCGCCGTGGTGCGCGTGAATTCGTCGATGTTTTTGCGGGTGCCCGGGCCGACCGAGCGCGACGACACGGTCGCGACAATCTCTCCGTATGCCACCGGCTGCACGCGCGCAACGGCATGCACGATGGGAATGGTTGCCTGGCCGCCACAGGTGACCATATTGACGTTGAGCGTGTCGGCCAGGTGCTCGCCCAGGTTTACGGGCGGCACGCAGAACGGGCCGATCGCGGCGGGCGTGAGGTCGATCACGCGCACGCCGCGCGCCGTGAGCTTGTCGGAGTGCTCGCGGTGCACATAGGCCGAGGTGGCGTCGAAAGCGATGCGGATGCCGTCCGCTTCCAGGTGAGGCAGCAGGCCGTCGATGCCTTCCGACGTGGTCTTGAGGCCCAGCGCCTGGGCGCGTGCGAGTCCGTCCGAAGCCGGATCGACGCCGACCATCCAGACCGGGTCGAGCACCGCGCTGCGGCGCAGCTTGTAAAGCAGGTCGGTGCCGATATTGCCGGGGCCGATCAGCGCGCATGGAATCTTGCTCATGGGGATGTCCTTGTTGAAGCGGTTTTCAGATCATTTGGATGACTAATGATGTTGGTGGAGACTAGACGAAACTCACCTCGCAACCACCGATGCCGTCAATACGCATCGAAAGCCGGTCGCCAGCCTTGACGGGAATCAGTGCAGCAAGCGCGCCCGACAGCACCACTTCGCCAGCAAGCAGCGGCATGCCCAGCTCGCCGAGCGTATTGGCAAGCCAAGCCACGGCGTCGGCGGGATGGCCCAGCGCCGCCGCGCCCACGCCTTCTCCAGCGTTCACGCCGTTTTTCTCGATGCGCATGCGGCATGCAGCCAGATCGACGGCATGCGGCGGTACACGCTCGGGGCCCAGCACATAGACGCCGCTTGAGGCGTTATCGGCCACGGTGTCGCCAATGCGGATCGCCCAGTCGCGAATCCGCGAATCGACGATTTCGAAGCACGCGCCCACGGCCTCGGTGGCTTCGAGCACTTCGGTGCGATCGACGCCGGGGCCACGCAGGTCGCGGCGCAGATAGAAGGCGATTTCGCCTTCGGCGCGCGGCTGGATCAGCGTATCGGCGCGTATGGCCGCGCCGCTTTCGTGGTGCATGCCGGAGAGCAGCATGCCGAAGTCGGGCTGGCGCACGTCGAGCATGTCCTGCACGGCCTGGCTCGTCACGCCGATCTTCTTGCCCACCACGGCCTCGCCCGCCGCCACGCGGCGCGCGATGTAGTGCTGCTGGATGCGATAGGCGTCGGCGAGCGGCAACGCGGGCAGTCTCGCGGTGAGCGGCGCGATGGGCGTGCGCTCGCGCCAGGCGGCGTAGAGCGCGTCGCCCAGCGTGGCAAGTTGGGCTGAAGTCATGGCAAATGGGTCGGGGAAAAAGAGGAGGGCGCCCGCCGTGCGCAATGTCCGGCGGGCGCTTCGAACGCGCAGCGGGCGCGATATGCGCCTTACACGCCGTCGCCGCGAATCGCATCGGGCGAGTAATACGCCTCGTTGGTCTGCGTGGTGGGCGTGAGGTTCGGCATCGGCTCCTGGTTGGTGAGGCGGTCAGCGTAGTACGCGCCCGAAATCAGGTCGTGATAGAACACCGAGGTCGAATAGAACGTCTTCGCGTCGAACGCATAGAGCGTGGGCGCGAAATTGGTGCGCCAGAGCGTGCCGCGTGCGTCGTAGTTGTCGGCGGCCACGGCGTTCCAGGTGTCCTCGTCGAGGTACAGCACTCGCTTGGCGTACTGATGGCGGAAGCCCGGCTTGAGCGTCGCTTCGAGCACCCAGACGCGATGCAGCTCGAAGCGCATCGTCTGCATGTCCTCGTGGCCCTTGGTGAGCAGCGACGTGTACTTGATCGACGGATCCATCATGCGGTAGTTGTCGTAGGGCACGTAGATTTCGCGCTTGCCCGCGATCTTCCAGTCATAACGTTCACCCGAGCCGTTGAAGAGGCGGTCGTCGTCCACGGTGCGAAAACCGCCCGGGCCTTCGGGCTGGTCGAAGCCGAATTCCGGCGACTGGCGCACGCGGCGCGTGCCGGGGTTATACGACCAGGTGCGGCGCGTGTCCGAGCCTTCCTGATCCCACATTTCGTAGCCCGTAATAATCGTGCCGCGATCGGAAAGCGGCAGCACCGTGGTCTGGCGGAAAAAGCTGCGGCCGTTGAGCTTGCTGTCGGCCTGGAACGGCACGGTCGCGCGCGGCCCGTAGATCGAATATTGCACCTTGCCCCATGCGATGTTGCCGTCCGGATAGACCACGGCCTGGTCGTAGGTGGCATTCTCCGATTCGATCATCGACGCGAAACGCAGGTTCCACATCGCCTCCACGCCGTTCTTCGGCACCGGGAACGGCGTGACGGGCGGGAAATCCTTCAGGCCGTTCTGGTCTTTCGTCATCGCCGTGTTGGGCGCGAAGGTGTGGATCGCCTTGTACACGGCGTCCGGATACGCGAAGTCGCGATGGCTCGGGTACACCGTGATCTTGAAGGTGTCCGGATACTTCTTGAAGAGCGCCTTTTCGCCGTCGGTGAGGCGCGCCGCGTATTGCTGCATGTTCTGCGCGGTGATCGTGACGATCGGCTTGTCGCTCGCATACGGATCGGGATAGCGCTCGCCCGCTTTGTAGCTCACGCCTGCGGGCGCGCCCACGTACTTGCCTGTCCACGCGGGAATGCTGCCGTCCGCGTTGCCGGCGCGCTCCGCGCCCATCGGCGTGAGCGTGCTGTCGAGTTTCGCGAGATCCACGGCGCTCGTTTTCGCGAACGAGCCGGCGGCGAGCGCGACGCCTGCCGCGACGGCGCAGGCTTGCATGGCGTAATGAAGGGTTCTGCTCATGACCATTCCTCTTGCAGTGAAAATACAGCGGTATTCAGAAGGAGTACGTCGCGGTGGCGAGCACGTAATCACGATCCGCGAGCGGACGCTGCGCGGGATCCGGTGTGCCCAGGAACTTCGCATAGACCAGCGAAAGCTTGAGATTCGAGAGGCGTGTGAAATCGACGCCTACGGTAAAGCGGTGATCGCCCACGCCGGTGAGCGAGCCGAGCGCGCCGGAGAGCGCGGACTTGCCCGTGAAATCGTCGGAATAGGTGAGCGGGACGTCCATGTCCCAGCCGTTGAAAACGTTCTTGTAGCTGAGCGTCCACGCGAGCTCGAAAGCGGCGGCGTTGCGCGTATTCGCGAGCGTGGTCGAACCGTCCACGGGCGTAACGTTGCCCGTGTGCACATAGGAAACTTCAGCAACCAGTGTTTGCGAGGCGGCGAGGAACGTCGGCCCGATCGAATAAATGGCGGAGAGATTCGATTGCCACACGTCGCCGCGCGTGGCCGTCGCGCCGGTGGGCGCATTCACGAGCACGGCCGCGCCCTGTCGATACGAGGTTTCGCCTGCGATATTCACGCCTGCGGCTTCGGTCGAAAAACTCAGGCCGGTGAGCTTGATGTGGTCGAAATACTTCTGCTGATATTGAAGCGTCGGGTAATAGCTGAACACGACACTTGGGTTCATGTCGTTGTAGTGCAGGTAATAAGCGCCGATTTCCGTGTCGCCGAATACGCGCCAGCGCGCGCCAATACCCCATTGATCGTTGTTATTGGGCTTGATGTCCGCGCCGCGCGGGATCAGCGTGCCGCCGGGGCCGATCAGGAACTGCGCGCCGGGGCCGGTAACGTCGGAGTAGCTGAAATAGCTGCCCGGCGCGGTGAGATCGTTGTGCTCGAAAGCAAATTGCCAATAGCCGAGCACGCTGAAATTGGTGGCCAGTTGCCATTGCGCCGAAATCTGCGGCACCGGCAACAGGATGTCCTTCACTTCCGCGCCTGCTACATAGGACTTGGTGGCATCGGCAGGGCCTTGCGCGCCCGCGATATTGGGGAAGAACACGCTCTCGCCCCACGCCAGCACCTGGTCACCCACCTTCACGTTGAGGTTGGTCTTGCCGATGTGGAAGGTGTTGTACGCGTAAGCCGCGAGCAGTTGCGGCCGTGCGCCCGCCCAGTAGCTCGTATCGCCGGTGAACTGGTTGTAGGCGCCCGAATGGTTCACGGTATCGGGTGCGTCGTTGTAGTTCGGGCGGTGATAGACCTGGTCGTAGAACGCATCGGCGCGCACGAACACGCCCCAGTCGTCGTGCTTGAGATTGACTTCGCCGAGGATATTGGCCTGGTTCTGCATCAGCTTGTCGGCCTTGAAATTGCGGTCGCCGTCGTCGCCGTTGATGTCGGCCGGGGTCAGCAGGTTGCCGCTGGGTGAGCGCGTGCGCATGCCCAGGCCATAGCCGATCGTGAAGTTGTAGTCGAGCGTGGTGTCCGCGCCGAACGCGATCGTGTCGCCCGCCCAGGCCGGAGCCGCGGTGCTCACGCACGCCGCCGCGAGGGCGAGGCGGCAGGCGGCGGTGATAGGGCCCAATGCGACCGGTCGTTGTGCACGCGGTGTGTCGATTCTCATTGCGTCTCCTCTGAGGCTCCGTTGTGGTTTTGTCGTGGCGTTGTTGTGCTCAGAGGTTAGGGGGCACGCGTGCAGCGAGAATCGTCAAAACGGACTACCTGGTTCCCCTCAGTGTTTTCACGCTCGATGGTTGCCCGCTCAGCGCCGATCTGTGCTTATGCACGCTCAAAGGCCTTGCCCGCCGATGTCGCGGCGAGAAACGCGGGCACTTCGCCGCCGCCTTCGAGCACGAGATTGGAGCCCGACGCATACGACGCGTAACCGGAAGCGAGGAAGAGGCACGCGTGCGCCACGTCGTCGGGTGTGGCCAGGCGCCCGGCGGGCACCGTGGCCGCGGCCGCCTTCAAGCCCGCTTCGCCGACGTGATCGGCCGTGGCGGCTTCGGTCTGCACGAGACTCGGGCTGACGGCGGCCACGCGCACCTTCGGCGCCCATTCCACGGCGAGCGAGCGCACGGCGTTGAGCACCCCAGCCTTCGCCGCGCCATAGGCCGCTGTGCCGGGCGAGGCGCGCAGGCCGCTCACACTGCCGACGAACAGCAGCACGCCGCCTTCGGGCTGTCGCTGCATCACGGCGTTGGCGCGCTGCGCGAGCCATAGCGGTGCGATCAGGTTCAGGCGGATCACGGACTCGGTAAAGCGTGGGGAGGCTTGCGCAGCGAGCGCGAAGGGCGCGCCGCCCGCGTTGCTGACGACCACGTCGAGGCGGCCGGTTTCGGCTTCGATGCGGGCGACGAGGGCGTCGATGGCGTCGATATCGCGAACGTCGGCGGCGATGGCGCGCAGGCCTGCGGGCGTGCCGCTCTGGTCGGGCACGCTGCGCCCGCAGACGTAGACGGTTGCGCCAGCGCCTAGAAACGCTTGCGCGATTGCTGCGCCGATACCGCGCGTGCCGCCCGTCACGAGCACGGTTTTGCCTTTGAAACTGCTGCTGAAATCTGGAACTGACATGGCCTGTCTCCGTGGAATAAAGGATCGAGGCCGATGGTAGAGAAAAGGCCGGGTGGCTTCTTAGTCTGAAAGGACGATGCGGCGCGTGTTCGTGCCCTTGATGATCTTTAAAAGGCCGGTTTCAAGGCAAGATCAGGAGACAAGCGCGCATGACAGCAACCCCGAACCCCGCATTGCCGGCAGGCACCATCGGCGCATATACCGATGTCCCCGGCGGTCTGAAACTGCATCATTTCGAAGCCGGCAGCGGCGAGCCCGTGGTGTTTATCCACGGCAGCGGCCCTGGCGCCAGCGGCATCAGCAATTTCCGCCATAACTATCCTCAGTTCGCGGCGGCGGGCTACCGGGTTATCGTGGTCGACCTGCCGGGCTACGGCGCGTCGTCGAAGCCTGCGGACGCGCACTACACGCTCGATTACTTCGTGGCGGCGCTGCGCGCCCAACTGGACGCACTGGGTGTGGGGCGCGCCACGCTGCTCGGCAATTCGCTGGGCGGTGCGATTGCACTGAAGTACGCGCTCGACTATCCCGACGACGTGGCGGCGCTCATCATGATGGCGCCTGGCGGCGTGGAGGAGCGTGAGACTTACTTCCGCATGGAAGGCATCCAGAAGATGGTGTCGTTGTTCACCAATCGTCAGATGAACCGGCAGACGATGCGATACCTGCTGGAGTTGCTGGTGCACGACCGTGCGCTGGTGACCGACGCGCTGGTGGAAGAGCGCCTGCGCGTGTGCGAAACGCAGCCGCCTGAAGTGCTGGCGACCATGCGTGTGCCGAATCTCACGGAACGACTGGCGGAACTGCGCTGCCCGGTGCTGGGATTCTGGGGCACCAATGACCGGTTTAACCCGGTGAGTGGCGCGATGCATTTTCTGGAGCATTGCGAGGACGCGCGCTTCGTGATGATGAACCGCTGCGGGCATTGGGTGATGGTGGAGCATCGCGACTATTTCAATCGCGAGTGCCTGGATTTTCTGGCTGATTTGCGCGCCAGTGTGGATACGGAACATAACGACAAGGAGACAGCATGAGCAACCTGCAGGCGATCACGCAGCAACTTTTCGATTTGAGCGGCAAAGTTGCCGCGATTACGGGCGCAGCGCGTGGGATTGGGGCGCAGACGGCGCGGACTTTGGCTTCGGCGGGGGCGGCTGTTGCCGTGCTGGATGTGTCGCCTTCCGGCGAGGAACTGGCGGCGGAAATTGTGGCGGCTGGCGGCAAGGCTTATTTCTGGAAGCTCGATGTGACGCAGGAGGCTGAGGTTCAGCGTGTATTCGCGGAGATCGTTGCGAGGTTTGGGAGGCTGGATGTGCTGGTGAATAACGCCGGTATTGAAGGGGCAAACCTGCCTACGCATCAGATGTCGCTGGAACAGTGGCGTGCTGTGATGGACGTGAACGTGACTGGCGTGTTTCTTTGCACCAAGTATGCGATTCCTGCTTTGCAGCAGGCCGGTGGTGGTTCTGTCGTTAACGTGTCCTCCATGTATGGGCTGGTGGGTGGGCCCGATGTGCCTGCTTATCACGCTTCGAAGGGCGCGGTGCGCTTGATGGCTAAGACCGATGCCATGTTGTATGCCGCGCAGGGTATTCGCGCTAATTCTGTGCATCCTGGGTTTATTCGGACGCCTTTGCTTGAGGAGGCGTTTCAGAAACTCGGGGATCCGGAGCAGATCTTCGGGCAGATGAAGCAGATGGTGCCCATCGGGAAGATAGGCGATCCGCAGGATATCGCGGCAGGGATTCTTTATCTTGTGTCGCCTGCTGGGCGGTATGTGACCGGGACTGAGCTTGTGATCGACGGTGGGTATACCGCGCGGTAGTTGGCGTGTGTTGATTGGCGTGGTTGGCATTTCCTTGTTTTCGCGTCGGTCTATTAGTGTTGCCCCTGTGCGGGGCGGCACTTACTTTCTTTGCCGCGGCAAAGAAAGGTAAGCAAAGAAAGCCGCTC
>NZ_BAYA01000066.1 GCF_000685015.1 Paraburkholderia bannensis NBRC 103871
TTGGCGTTTACGTGCGCGAAAAGCACGTAATACCCCTCCGCAGTCATCAAATCCCTCACGCATACAACTCAAAATGCCTCTTTAAAACGGCGTTCTCAAAGCTCGTTAATGCGCATTTAAATCGATCGAATAAAAAATCTGATACGCATTAAATCGTCGATTTTCTAAAGTTTCTCTAAAACCCGCCGATACACGCGTGTGTAGCTTGTAATTACAAACTTAAAAACACGCAGCATCGACAAGAATCCGGGGGCTTCCATGCGCGCGAGCGTGCAGGAAGCGAGAAACATGCAATGCCGATGGAATGACCACGCGCGCAGCGACGTACTGCGCCCTTTGCACTCATCGCAACACCTTGCGTGGGGCGCTCGCGCCCAGCGTACCCAGCATGCTCGCCATTGCCGCGCAGCACGTCCTCTAGCGCCGCATCTCGCCGCCGCTTCCCTTCCTCCTGTCGCCTCAATTCGTGCACGCGGTATCGCGCGCACACGCCGTCGTTTCCGTTTCATCACCAAGGAGAATCCATGAAGTTGTCCAGAACCTGCGGCGCAGTGCTCGCCGCTGCCACTATCGCGGCGCTGAGCGGTTGCGCGACGGAATCGTCGCGTACGTTGGCTGTTGCTCCGGTAGCAGTCGCGCAGCGTCCTGCAGTCGGCAAGCCAGTGCAGATCGCGATTGGCAAGTTCGACAATCGCTCGGCCTACATGCGCGGCATTTTCTCCGATGGCATCGATCGTCTCGGCGGCCAGGCAAAGACCATTCTGGTCACGTCGCTGCAGCAGAGCGGGCGCTTCAACGTGCTTGATCGCGACAACCTCGACGAGATCCGCCAGGAGGCGGGCTTCACGAAGAAAGCCCAGGCGATCAAGGGCGCCAACTACGTCATCACCGGCGACGTGACCGAGTTCGGCCGTAAGGAAGTTGGCGATCACCAACTGTTCGGCATTCTCGGCAGCGGCAAGAGCCAGATCGCGTACGCAAAGGTGAGCATCAATGTCGTCGATACCACGACCTCGGAAGTGATCGCGTCGGCGCAAGGCGCGGGCGAATACAGCCTGTCTAACCGCGAAATCATCGGCTTTGGCGGCACGGCGAGCTACGACTCGACGCTCAACGGCAAGGTGCTCGAGCTTGCGATCCAGGAGGCCGTCAACCACCTCTCCGATCAAGTCGACGCGGGCGCGCTGCGCACCGCCCATTGAGTACGCGCTAGCGATTCAACGATTAGCGCTTCACGCTCGACCACAACAACGACGCATACGGGGTTTTGCAATGAAATACATCGGCACGCTTCGGGGACTCTGCCTGCCTGTCACGGCAGCGACGCTGCTGCTCGCGGGCTGCGCGCCCGCCACGCCGCCGCTTTATCAATGGACTGGCTACCAGCCGGGGGTCTATGACTACCTGAAGGGCGAAAAGGCGCCGCAGGAACAGATCGACGCGCTTGAGAAGTCGTTGCAGCAGATTCGCGCAAAGGGCAACACGCCGCCGCCGGGCTTCCACGCGCAGCTGGGCATGTTGTACGCGAACGTCGGCAACGGCACGCAGGCTATGCAGGAGTTCGACGCCGAGAAGCATCTTTTCCCGGAGTCGACGACCTACATGGACTTCCTCATGAAGACCCCGAAACAACCCTAAGCGAGCGCACTACGATGTCCAGAATCACTTCTCTCAAGCTCTGGCTGGCCTTGTCCGCGCTCGCGCTGCTGGCCGCCTGCGCGCAGCCCGTCAAGCACGTGGACTACACGGCGTTCAAGAATGCGCGCCCGCGCTCGATTCTCGTGCTGCCGCCCGACAACCAGACGACCGACGTGAATGCGTCGAACAGCATGCTGTCGCAAATGACGATGCCGCTCGCGGAAGCCGGTTACTACGTGATTCCGGTTGCGGTCATGGAGGAGACCTTCAAGCAGAACGGTCTTACGACGGCGGGCGACATCCAGCAGACGCCGCCTGCGAAGCTGCGCGAGATCTTTGGCGCCGATGCCGTGGTGTACTCGAAGATCACGCAGTTCGGCACGCAATATCGCGTGTTGGCTAGCGCGACGGTGGTCACCGCTTCGGCGAAGCTCGTCGACCTGAAGAGCGGCGACGTACTCTGGCAAGGCGCCGCGACGGCCAACAGCGAAGAAGGCAGCAACAACGGCGGCGGCCTGATCGCCATGCTGGTGGTGGCGGCAATCAAGCAGGTTGCGAACTCGCTGACCGACAAGAGTCACGATATTGCCGGTATCACGAGCTATCGTCTGTTGCATGCAGGCCCGCCCACGGGGCTACTCTACGGCCCGCACTCGCCGAAATTCGGCACGGACTGATCGACGTTCGCGCGGCTTCAACTGCGCCAAAACAAAAAGCCCGTCACTTTCGTGACGGGCTTTTTTCGTTGCTCCAGCAAGCGTAGCGATGAAACCGCTATTAACGCTCCAGGAACGGACGCAGCTTGTCGGCGCGGCTCGGGTGCATCAGCTTGCGCATCGCCTTGCTTTCGATCTGGCGGATACGCTCGCGCGTCACGTCGAACTGCTTGCCCACTTCCTCGAGGGTGTGATCCGAGGTCGTGTCGATGCCGTAGCGCATGCGCAGCACCTTCGCTTCGCGCGGCGACAGTGCCTTGAGCGCTTCGTCGATGGCGGCACGCATGTTCGCGTGGATCGCTGCATCGGCGGGCGAGCTCGACGACGCGTCTTCAATCATGTCGCCAAGCGTTGCATCGCCGTCGTCGCCGACCGGGCTTTCGAGCGAAACCGGCTGCTTGGCGATCTTGAGGATGCCACGCACCTTTTCTTCGGTCATGCCCATGCGTGCGGCCAGATCGGCAGGATGCGCTTCCATACCGGTCTGCTGCAGGATCTCGCGCGAGATGCGGTTCAGCTTGTTGATCGTTTCGATCATGTGCACCGGCACGCGAATCGTGCGCGCCTGGTCGGCCAGCGCACGCGTCACAGCCTGACGCACCCACCACGTCGCGTAGGTCGAGAACTTCCAGCCACGGCGGTATTCGAACTTGTCCACCGCCTTCATCAGGCCGATGTTGCCTTCCTGGATCAGGTCGAGGAACTGCATGCCGCGGTTCACGTACTTCTTCGCAATCGAGATCACGAGACGCAGGTTGGCCTTGACCATCTCGCCCTTGGCCTGACGCATCTTCGATTCGGCAGCCGTCATGCGGCGATTGATCGCCTTGATCTGCTGAAGCGAAAGCGAGGCAGCGGCTTCGATCTCAGCGAGCTTGCGCTGTTCGGCCTGGATGGCCGGCAGGCTACGCTCGATGGCGGGGCCGTACTTGCTCGACGAAGCGGCAGCGCGCACACCCCATTCGAGATCGGTTTCCTTGCCCGGGAACTGCTCGATGAACGCCTCACGCGGCATGCCGCAGCGATCCACGACGATTGCCAGCACATTGCGCTCGATCGCGCGGATACCTGCAACCTGCTCGTGCAGCAGCGAGCACAGGCGGTCGATCGTGCGAGCCGTGAAGCGGATCGGTGCGAGTTCCGTCTGGATGTCCGCGCAGATCTGCATTTCGGCGGTCGACGCGCGTGCGTCGGCGTCCGTCGTGCAGGTCATCTGTTCGAAGAGCGTGCGCACGCGTGCGAAGATCGCCAGGCTGTCTGCCTTCAGCTGTGCGAGCTGGGCTTCGTTGGCCTTGGCGTTGTCCGCGTCTTCGTCGCTGTCTTCGCTGTCGTCCGACTCGTCGTCGTCCGAAGCCTGGGCTTCGAGCGTGTCGTTCGTGTCGGCTTCAGCCGCTGCGGGCTCTTGTTCCGCTTCACCGCTGCCGATGCCGTCGACGAGCTCGTCGATGCGCATTTCTTCGGCGGCGATGCGGTCGGCGTCGGCGAGAATCGTCGCGACGATCGACGGGCAAGCCGCGATCGCCTGGATCATTTCCTGGAGGCCGTCTTCGATGCGCTTGGCGACTTCGATTTCGCCTGCGCGCGTGAGCAGCTCGCTCGAACCCATTTCACGCATGTACATGCGGACAGGGTCGGTCGTGCGGCCGAATTCCGAGTCGACCGTCGACAGCGCGACTTCGACTTCCTCGTCGGCTTCGTCGTCGGCTTGCTGGTCGGCACGTGCTTCATCGTTCAGGAGCAGCGTGTCGGCGTCCGGCGCCTGCTCGTAGACCTGCACACCCATGTCGTTAAACGTCGCGACAATGGTTTCCAGCGCGGCCGTCTGCGCGAAGTTGTCGGGCAGGTGGTCGTTAATGTCGGCGTGGGTCAGGTAACCACGTTCGCGACCGAGCTTGATCAGCGCGCGCATCTGGTGCTGGCGCTTCTCGAGTTGCGACGAACCGTCCATTTGAGTCGTATCGCCGGTCTTGTCCTTGGATCCGCGGCGTGCGGTGCGGGTAGACGTCGAGGCCAGCGCGTCTTCCCGGTCATGGCTAGTCAATACATTCTCCTCGAAAGGAATGCCCGGCGAGGGCAAAAAGGGTCACGCGCCAGCGGCGTGGCGTCCTGGCGATGACGAAATTGCAGGGGAATGGGCGGGGGCGCGTGCCGGCCCGCCGAGCGAGCGCCAAACGCACAAGGGCGTGGCGTCCTGGATTTTCGTGCAATGCAGAAAGATCGCGTATGGTAGTGCGTTCCGCCATGCGAGGCAACCCGAATCGTCGTGTGGACGCACAGATCGGCCTTTGCAGGGTCGAAACGAATTGGATACGTCGTCTGAATGGCGCCTTTTGGCGCTCCGCGTTCTCTCACGCGCGAGATTTGACGCAATGACCAGCCAATGGTTCGCACGTTTTCCATCAAGGGATAAACGGCCAGGCGGTGCCGCAGCAAAATTGCGTCGAAATGGCGCATGGACGCACGTGACGCGCTGCAATTGCTCCCCATTACGGCAGTTGCAACGCGACAACCTTCTATTATGAACGTGTCCGCCTCCTTGTGCGTTGACTTCGACACGCACGCCGGAATATTACGAAGGAAATTCGTCATATTGCGGCAATGCATCGGTGATTTCGTGCCACGGCGCCTTCGAGCCGACAAACAGATGGCCCTGCGGGCGAATCCTGGGAGCATCGACGAGCGTGCCCAGCGTCACATGAACATAGGCGCCTTCGCGCACCACTGAATAGAGCAGCGACCCGCAGCACCCACAATGGACATCGTGCGCGGCGTCGGTGTTTCCGTAGACCATCACGTCACCCTGTCCCTGCTCAAGACGCAGATGTGCGCGCTCGATACCGGCGAACGGCTTGAACGCCGCACCCGTCGCGCGCCGGCACTGCGAGCAATGGCAGTTGAAGGCGTAGCGGAAGGCGTCCTCGACCTGATAGCGCACCGCGCCGCAAAGGCACTGGCCGCGCAGCGGCGCAGGGGTATCTTCGATCGACGTTGAGTTCATGGGATCCGACGATGGCGATATAGAAGCAAACGAAGCGATACGCGCGCACGTTACGCACACAACGCACACGCGGCGTGTCGCGATTGCCTCTTCTATATATAGACGCTCCCCGGAAAATCGAGGCCCGGTACGCATAGGTTCCCACTCGAAGCGAAAGGTCACCGCTTATGGGGACTTCTGGGGTGCGCCGTGCCTATTTCTATGCAATGTCGGTGCGACAAGGCGCACAGGCAAGCCCGTAACGCGACTAAACCTGCCTTTTTCACGTTTTTTCTGGCGTCCCGCGCCTTTCGTGGCGACCTCAATCCCAAATCCGGTTACCTGAAGCCGAAACCGCGCTCAACCGGCCCGCTCCCGCAGCTCTTTCAATCCCTTGATGACGACGAGCAGCGCGCGCCCGTGCTCCTCCGAGCCGTCCCATACCTCGACGATGGCATTGCGCAGCAGGTCGCTATAGGCCGCCGCAGGCCGCGATACGGCCTTCAGGTCATAGAAACTGCATAGCTTGTTGAATGACGCGCTACGCCGCACCCTGCGGCCGTTAGAGAGCCGAAGCCGCGAGACGGTCGGCTGGCTGACCCCGGAAAGCCGTGCTATTTCGCTGGACGAGCGGGCATCGGCCGCTAGCCGGCGCAACAGTTCCTGCACGGGAAAATGAGTGTCTGGGCCTTCCATGCCATGCATTATACCTATACAGTAACGCTTATTGAATTGCCTGCCGAATAGGGTGGGCGCGGCGCATTTCGAGGAAGTCGATGGCACTGAAGCACCTACCGCCCACGTTCTGCTGGTCGAGGATCGGATCCGAAACGGGTGAAGATCTCCCGACGATCGTCCTGCGCAAGGAGTGGGAGCGTCGTCTGGGCGGCGGGCGTTTCCTGTGGGGCATCAACCAGTCGCTGGGCAGCAGCGCGCAGATCGCCGCGCTGCGCACAGGATCGCTGCTGGCGTTGTTCTCGCCGGCGGCCAGTCGCCCGCGCGTGGCGGACATCAGGCGTGAAGACGCGTTCGTGTGGAACGCCTGGGTGGACGCGAGCGGGCAGGTGCGGCAGTTGCCGCAGCACGTGTTCGTGACGAGTCGCACGCGCCTGCCGTCAGGCAAGCTGCGCGACCATCACTACGCGCTTGTCTGTGCGTCGCCGACCGAGCTCACGCTCGGCAGCGGCCTGCGCGTTCAGCCGGAACGCCTGCGCAGCGTGAGCACGGCGAAGGCGCCCTGCGCGACGCAGGGCACGGTGGTGGTGGATCGGGTGGATCGCGCCGAGCGCACGCCGCGCGCGGGCGCGGAATTCGGCGCGAAGGGGTATCCGGTGGCGTTCGGCGTGGAACTGGAGGCGCCGTACTTCGTGAAGCTCGTGCAGCCCACGCGTGTGAAAGCGCGCGACATGGCGAAGCTGCATGAAGCGGCGCGCAACGCCGATTTCGACGCCTACGTCGATCTCACGAAGCGTTTGCGCAGCGAAGCATCGGCGCAGCAAACGCGCGGCGTGACGAGCGACCTGTTCGAACTGGTGACGAAGGCGCGCGAGCTGAGCGCCGTGCTTCAGGCCGAATGCGAGGCGGTGCAAGCCACGCTCGCGCTCAGCGGTTGCATCGAGCCGCCCGTGATGGCGGCCTGCGGCGAGACGCACGACCTGTTCGCGCGCGATCTCTTCGATCTGGCGCCTGCCGAAAACCCGGCAAAGCCCGCGCGTCATTCAGCCGATCATCGTGCCGATCTGCTTCGCGGGGCCCGCCAGCGCGCCGCATCGCGCGCGGCGGACTGGACTCAGCTGTCGATGGAGCTGCCTCAGGACGACGCCTATCCGCATCCTCAACAGCGCGGGCGCCCAACGCTTTCCTGATCGAAGCCGCCGATCAGCCTACTTCTGCGCGTCGGCTTTCAGCCCCAGCACCGCCGCCACGAGCGGCCAGCGTCCCGCCGCCTCCTGCCAGGCGTCCTGCGCCTGCACGTCGTAATAGCGATCGGCGTCGACGCCTTCGACGAGTCGCGCCAGCGCATCGATATCGCCGGGCAGCAGCGGACTGCGGCGCGAGCGGCCCGGATTGCCCCAGAGTTTCAGCGCCATTTACTTGCCCTCCACCCAGACGCCGTCCGGCGTGTGGATCACATAGCCCGACGGCGTGGTCATCATCACGGTGCCTTCGTTTTCGCCGACCATGCGCGTCTGCGGCAGGTTCTGCGCGTACTGCGCGAGCGGCTGGGCGCCGACTGCGAACGGACTCTTCGCCACCAGATTCGCGAGCAGCTGGGCGAGCGCGAGATAGCTGGTCGGCTGATCGATCGTGACCGGGCCGCCTGCCTGTTCGGTACCCGAGGGCAGGCCGACGACCTTCACGCCCACCGGCACGTGGACGATATTCGGCGTCGGAATTTCGCGCATCCCGGCGATCTGGTTTTCTTCGCCACGCAGCGCCGCGCCATGCTCCGGCACGAACACGATCACCGCCTTGCGGCCCGATTGCTGGACGAGATTGATCACCTTGTCGACGTCGCCGAGCAGCGTCTGCAGGCGCACCGGATACGACTCCAGGCTGGTCATCTTCGTGTTCGGCAGCCGGTTGCCGTCGTGCATCGACACGGTGTTGTAGTAGAGCGCGACCGGCCCGCCGCCCGCCGCGATGCGCTGCTTGTACCAGCGCGCGATGACGTCGTAGTCGTCGGCCAGATCCGAGTTGTCGAACTCCTTCATGAACACGGGCAGGCCTTCGTTCGACGGAATCGTCACGCCCGGCACGCCGATTTCCTTGATGACCGTGCCGCGGAAGTCGTCGAAGCGGCCGTTGTGGTTGAGCAGCGCGTTGGGCGTGTAACCGGCCGCGGCCAGTTGCGCGAACAGATGGCACTCGGGCGGCGCAGGATCGTAAAGCGCCTTGTGCGCCTCCTGTCCGCAGGTCGCGCGCAGCACGCGGATCGCAGCCGGGCCGCTATAGCTCGCGCCGGAACTGAAGTTCTGGAAGACATAGTCGAAGCGCGAGAACAGCGGATTGTTGCGCATCTTCACCACGTCCATGTCGTCCCACGACAGCGAGCAGATATGCACGACGATGATGTCGAATTGCGCGCTCGGGTCGCTCGTGAGCGGTGAGAAGTTCACGCGGCGGCCTTCTTCGTTGGCGCGGAATGCGGCGAGCTGCTGGTCGTAGCCGCCCGCCTGGTCGTTCTTCGGCTCGTTGGCGTTGCGGCCGTCGCTGCCGTCACTGCTGCCGTCGCCGTTCTGCGCCAGCGCGCTGGTGGCGTTCGCGACCAGCGTGCCCGCGCCCTGATACAGCGGCACGCCGACGAGCGCGATCAGCACGAGCGTCGTCACGCGGATCCAGCGGTTGATGAGGAAGTAGAGCAGCACGACCAGCACGACCACGATGATCGCCTTGAGCGAAACGAGGCGCCCGAGCAGCTCGATCATGTACGAGGGCGTGAAGGTGAGCAGCACGGGAATCTGCGAGATCGCGCGGCTGATCGGCGGCCATCCGGACTCGTGATAGAAGAGCGCGATGCCCGCGAGCACCGCCAGCACGTTGCGCGTGATGCGCAGCCAGCGCAGATGCAGCGGCACGAGCAGCGCGATGGCGAACAGGATGTTCAGCAGCCAGATGACCTGGAGCTTGCCGAGCGAGTAGAGGTACAGCTTGGCGGCGAAGTAGAGATTCCAGAGGCCCATAGTGTGTCGCGTTCCAGCGTTATTGCGGCGTGAATCGGTTGCGTAGCTGTGTCGTCAGGTGAGCGTGCCTTTATGGCTGACGCGCAGGCTTGCCGCGTTCCTCGCGACGTCGCGTGAAGATGTTTTCCAGCGCGTCGAAGAAGGCATCGAACAGGCGCAGATAACCTTGCCAGCTCAGCAGGATCAGCTCGACGAGACCGTTGAGCGGCGCGTCGTCGCGCGGCACGTCTTCCCATTCGAGCCAGGCGTCGGCGCGCCCGAATGTGCATTCGACCAGGCGCCGCTCGCGCTCGATCGACATGTCCTCGAAGCGGATCCCCAGGTGGCGATCGGCCAGGCGCGCGACCACGGCGGGGAAGTCGTGCTCGACCGCGCCGCGCGACAGGCACACGCTCACGCGCTCGCCCGAAACGAGCGTCTCGTCGCCCGCCTCGACCGGCAGCACGAGCCCCAGGCCGCCCATCGAATAGTTCTCGGTCTTGCAGGCAAGCGTGCGGCCGTCGGGCAGCGTGAGCATCGCGGGCACACGCAGCGGAATGCGGTGCGCGACGCGCACCTGGCGCGCTTCCTTGGCCACGCCCACGGCAAGCCCGAGCACCGTGAGGTTCACGAGCGCCCAGAACAGGTTCATGCCCACCGTGGCGGGTTCGTCGGTTTGCCAGATCGTCAGCCGCCCGATGCCGAACAGGATCGCCACCACGTTGATGCCGAGCAGCACGAGATACGGCGTGGAGATCGTCCAGTCGAGGTAGTCCTCCTCGATGTGGCCGCCCTTGGACGTCACGTTGAACTTGCCGAGCTTCGGATTGACGACGGCGATCGTCGTCGGCAGCACGATGTACCAGGCCAGCACGCTCTCGTAGGCTTCGGCCCAGAACGAATGCCGGTAGCGTCCCTGGATGCGCGAGTTGGCGATCGCCGCGGTCACGAGATACGGCAGCACGTACGCGAGAATCACGGTCGCGGGCGTGTTGATAACGTGCAGGCCGAAGTACAGGTACGCGCACGGCATCACGAGGAAGATCAGCCGCGGCAGCCCGTAGAAGAAGTGCAGCATGGCGTTGCTGTAGCACATGCGCTGGAAGAACGAGAGCCCCTTGCCGAACCACGGATTGTCGAGCCGGAAGATCTGCGCCATGCCGCGCGCCCAGCGGATACGCTGGCCGATATGGCTCGCGAGGCTTTCGGTGGCGAGACCGGCGGCCTGCACCGTGCGCAGATACGCCGAAGTAAATCCGTTCCGGTGCAGACGCAGGGAAGTGTGCGCGTCCTCGGTCACGGTCTCGGTCGCGATGCCGCCGATCGACTCCAGCGGGCCGCGCTTGATGACCGCGCAGGAGCCGCAGAAGAAGGTGGCGTCCCAGAAGTCGTTGCCGTCCTGGATCAGGCCGTAGAACAGGCTGCCTTCGTTCGGCACGCGATGGAACGTGTCGAAGTTGCGCTCGAACGGATCGGGCGAGAAGAAGTGGTGCGGCGTCTGCACCATCGCGCACTTCGGATCGGCGAGAAACGTGCCGACCGTCGTTTGCAGGAAGGAGCGCGTGGGAATGTGGTCGCAGTCGAAAATCGCGATCAGCTCGCCCGAGGTGAGCTTGAGCGCGTGATTGATGTTGCCCGCCTTCGCGTGCGTGTGTTCCTCGCGACGGATATAGCCGACGCCCACATGCGCGGCGAAGTCGCGGAACTCGTCGCGGTCGCCGTCGTCGAGCAGATAGATGCGCAGCTTGTCGCGCGGCCAGTCGATCGAGCTCGCCGCGAACACGGTCGGACGCACCACCGACAGCGGCTCGTTATAGGTCGGAATGTAGATGTCGACGGTCGGCCAGTCGGCGGGATCGTCGGGTAGCGGCGAGGGCTTGCGGCGCAGCGGCCAGGCCGTCTGCACGTAACCGAGCATCAGCACGACCCACGTATAGAGCTCCGCGGCGAACAGCACGTAGCCGACGATGGCTTCGGCGGGACTCGTGAGGTGCAGCGTCTGCGTGGTGCGCCACCAGACGTAGCGGCCCGTCATGATGATCGACAGCATCACCATCAGCATGGTCGCGAGACGTCCCGGCACGCGGCGCGCGAGCATCACCACCACCCAGACGAGGAAGAACAGCAGCACCTGGTCGCCGAGCGGCAGCGGCGTCGTGCAGATCGTGACTGCCGTGATGAAGGCGAGCCAGAGCAGGCACTGGCGCAGGAAGGGGACGCGGTCGAGCGTCTCCGAGAGCTTTTCGAGGCGCTCGCGAATGCCGTCCCAGTGGATCGTCGGCAGCCGCGCGCCAATCGCCGCGCTCGCGCGCCGGGCGCGCCGGTAGACCGGTTCGAGCTTGCGGTCGAGCCACACGCGCGCCGCGATCCTGTGCAGATGCGGCTGCTTGTGAACCGTGCGCAGATCGGCGGCCAGACGCCGCCGCGAGCGGCGCGGGCGCAGGAACAGGCGCAGGATCCACGCGCCCTTGCCGCGATCGCGGCCCATGTCCAGGCGCGCCGCGATGTCGTCGCCGAGCGAGGCGAAGGCGAGTGCAGGCCAGTCGCGCTGTCCGGGGCGCGGCGCACGGAAAAAGAGCCGCAGCAGCCAGTCGCCGAAATCCGCATCGGCGGCCACGCCCAGCTGGGGCGCGCTCACGCGGCGCAGGCCCACCCAGAGCGCGCTCCAGTAACGGGCCAGCGGATCGCTCACGTAGTCGGCCCAGAACGTCTGCACCCTGGCGCGGATCATCTTCTGCCTCCGGCGAAGCGATCCGGCGGCGGCGGGCTCGCGCCTTCGGGCAGGTCGCTTTGCAGTTCGGCGAGCGCACCCGTGGCCCAGTGCGAGATCCACGAGGCGATGCCGTTCAGGTCGTGCGCGGCCTGCGAGCCGGGCGCGCTGCGGCAGAAGTTCGCGCCGGCGGCAAACGCGTTGGGCACGCCGGTATCCGCGTGCACGAGGTACGGCAGCATCGCCGAGCCCAGCCGTGCGCGCAGCATGGCGATCAGGTCGGTGTGGAGCTGGCGGGCGGGCACCACCGCGTTGGCGACGAAAGCCGTGCGCTTGCCCGCGCGCACCAGTGCCTCGGTGAAGCGCGGCAGCGTCGCGCAGGCGGCGGCGTCGGGCGTGAGCACGCCCAGCACGATGTCGGCGGCTTCGATGGCCTGGCGCGCGTGGGCCGAAGGCCAGGGCGCGGCGTCGATCAGCGCGAGCGTATTCGACGGCAGGTCCACGCGCCCGAGCAGCTCGCGCAGCCAGCGGCGGTTGGCGTCCAGGCGCGCGCCGCCGTCGCCGTCATCGCTGCTGTGGGTGGTCGGCTCGCCCTCGGCGGTGACGCTGCCCCACGGCAGCACCAGCACGCCGTCGTCGCTTTGCAGCGCGGCGCGGGCCCAGACGTCGCTGGCGGGATTGGGGTCGTAGAGCTGCGTGACGAGCCCTTCGCGCGCGCTTTCGCGCAGGCCGAAGTGCAGGGCGAGCACGTTGCGCGGATCGCATTCGATGGCGAGCGCCGTATGCGAGCGCGCGGCCAGCAGCCCGGCGAGCGAGGCGGCGAGCGTCGTGCGGCCCGCGCCGCCGACGGCGGAGACGATCGCGACGGTTTTCATGAACGGGGCTCCGCGAGAGTGGCCGGGGCGGCGGTAGGGGCAGGCGCGGGCGCGGCGGCGCGCGCGACCGACGGACGGCGGATCACGAGATCCTTGCGGCGCTTGCCGCGAATCACGAGGGCGTCGAGCTGCGGCGGCAGTTCGAGCGGGCGCTGGCTCGCCGGTTTGGCCCAGTCGGGCAGGTAGCGCCCCAGACGCAGGCGCCACGCTAGCCACCAGAGCGGCGCCGCGATGATGAGCCCCCAGATGAAGTAACCGAAGAAAATGTCCATATCAGCGGGACCCTTGAGCTTTGAGCGGCAGCGCCGCGCGGCGTGGCTCGTCGCGCGGCGCGGC
>NZ_BAYA01000065.1 GCF_000685015.1 Paraburkholderia bannensis NBRC 103871
GAAAAAGCGAGGAAGCTGGCGTGCCCATTGCGGGCCGCCAGCGCAAAACTTCGTTCAACGCAAGATTAGCGTTCCTGCGAGAGCGCGATGCGAACGCTACCGACGATCGTCACGATCCCCGCGAGGAACGAGACCGCCACCAGCAGTCCGAGCGGCAGCAGCACGGCGCTGCCCACCATGAACACCAGCGAACCGATCGTGAGCAGCAACGCGCCCATGCGTGCCTTGCGCGCCAGCTGCATGATGAAGCCGATGATCAGGAACGCCCACAACACGAGGAACGTCGCGAAGAAGTTGGCGGCCTGCTCCTTGCCGACGAAGTGCAGCAGATGCGAAAAATTGGCGACGCACGACACCAGATTCAGGATGAGACCAATCCCAACGACCCACATGATTACCGCCTCCAGATTCAGATAAATGCCGCCTGAGCGGGCGTGCGCAACGGCACAGAACGCCACGCGCAGCCGGACTTGGCGCGCTACGTTAGCACGCTGCGCCGCAGCGCGCAGCGACCTCGCCAGCACTGCGGCGCGACGTCGCATGTACGGCTCGCGTCTTGAGCGAGCCACCGCCAGCCATACGCAGAACACCTAAACATTCGCGCCAATAAAAAAGCCGCCTGGCGTGAACCAGGCGGCTTTGTAGCGCACTTACGGTGCGAGCGTGGCGACAGCGGGAGCGAGGGGCGGCTTGCACCGCCCTGCCCCGCTCATCGCTTTACTCGTCCGTCGTGTGCTGCTGCGGCTGCACTTGCGGCTCTTCGGCGGCCGGGGCTTCCGGCGTACCGAATTCGAACGCTTCTTCCGCTGCGATCTGGTCGAAACGCTCGCGATCCGACGATTCCTTCGCACGGCGCGCCTTGTGGAAGGCGAGACCCGTACCAGCCGGAATCAGACGGCCGACGATGACGTTTTCCTTCAGGCCACGCAGATCGTCGCGCTTGCCCATGATCGCCGCTTCGGTCAGCACGCGCGTCGTTTCCTGGAACGATGCCGCCGAGATGAACGAATCCGTCGAGAGCGATGCCTTGGTAATACCCAGCAGCACGTTCTCATACGTTGCCGGGCGCTTGTCCTCGGCGATCATCTTGTCGTTCTCGTCCAGCATGTCCGAACGCTCGACCTGCTCGCCCGGAATGAAGCGCGTATCACCGTTGTCGGTGATCTGCACACGACGCAGCATCTGACGCACGATCACTTCGATGTGCTTGTCGTTGATCTTCACGCCCTGCAGACGGTACACGTCCTGCACTTCGTCCACGATGTAACGCGACAGCGCTTCGATACCCTGCAGACGCAGGATGTCGTGCGGATCGGCCGGGCCGTCCACGATCATTTCGCCCTTGTTGACGACCTGTGCATCGTGAACCAGAACCTGCTTTTCCTTCGCGATCAGGAACTCGTGCTGGTTGCCTTCGAGATCCGTGATAACGAGACGCTGCTTGCCCTTCGTGTCCTTACCGAACGACGTCGTACCCGTGACTTCTGCCAGGATACCTGCGTCCTTCGGCGAACGTGCTTCGAACAGTTCCGCCACACGCGGCAGACCACCGGTAATGTCACGCGTCTTCTGCGCTTCGGTCGGGATACGTGCGAGCACTTCACCGACTTGCACTTGCTGACCGTCCTTCACCGTGATCAGTGCGCCGACCTGGAAGCCGATCTGCACCGAATGCTCGGTGTTCGGGATCTTGACTTCGTCGCCGTTCGCGTCGAGCAGCTTGACCTGCGGACGCACGCTCTTCGAAGCCTGCGAACCACGGCGCTTCACGTCGATCACGACGAGGGTCGACAGACCCGTCACATCGTCGATCTGCTTGGCAACCGTCACGCCTTCTTCGACGTTTTCGAACTTCACCGTACCACCGTACTCGGTGATGATCGGACGCGTCAGCGGATCCCACGTAGCGAGCTGCGTGCCGGCCTTGATCACGTCGCCGTCGAGTTGCAGCAGCGTCGCGCCGTACGGCACCTTGTGACGCTCGCGCTCGCGGCCGTGATCGTCGGCAATGATGGCTTCGCCCGAACGCGAAATGACAATCTGCTCGCCCTTCGCATTCGTGACGTAACGCATCGTCGCCGTGAAGCGGACGGTACCGTTCGACTTGGCTTCAACCGACGAGGCCACTGCTGCACGCGATGCCGCACCACCGATGTGGAACGTACGCATCGTGAGCTGCGTGCCCGGTTCGCCGATCGACTGTGCCGCGATCACGCCGACTGCTTCGCCGACGTTCACGCGCGAACCACGACCCAGGTCGCGGCCGTAGCACGATGCGCACAGGCCGTAACGCGTTTCGCAGGTCAGCGGCGTGCGCACGCGCACTTCGTCGATGCCGAGGCTTTCGATCGTTTCGACTGCGTCTTCGTCGAGCAGGTCGCCCGAAGCGTAGATCGTTTCCTGGGTTTCAGGATTGACGACATCCGCCACCGCAACGCGGCCGAGAATACGGTCGCGCAGCGCTTCGACGACTTCACCGCCTTCCACGAGTGCCTTCATCGCCACGCCATTCGACGTGCCGCAATCTTCCTCGACGACCACGAGATCCTGCGTCACGTCGACAAGACGACGCGTCAGGTAACCCGAGTTCGCGGTCTTCAGTGCCGTATCAGCCAGACCCTTACGTGCACCGTGGGTCGAGATGAAGTACTGCAACACGTTCAGGCCTTCGCGGAAGTTCGCGGTAATCGGCGTTTCGATAATCGAGCCGTCCGGCTTCGCCATCAGGCCGCGCATACCCGCCAGCTGGCGAATCTGGGTTGCGGAACCCCGCGCGCCCGAGTCGGCCATCATGTAGATCGAGTTGAACGATTCCTGACGCGTTTCCTTGCCGTCGCGGTCGATAACCGGTTCCGTCGCGAGCTGCTCCATCATCGCCTTGCCGACCGCTTCCGACGTGTTCGACCAGATGTCGACCACGTTGTTGTAGCGTTCCTGCGCGGTGACGAGACCCGACATGTACTGACGGTCGTATTCCTTCACCTTCTTCGCGGCTTCGCCGACGATGGTTTCCTTCTGCGGCGGCACGAGCATGTCGTCCACGCAGATCGAAATACCGGCGCGCGTTGCCAGGCGGAAACCCGACTGCATCAGCTGGTCAGCGAAAATCACCGTCTCACGCAGACCGCACTTGCGGAATGCGGTGTTGATCAGACGCGAGATTTCCTTCTTCTTCAGCGGCTTGTTCAGCACCGAGAACGGCAGACCCGGCGGCAGAATTTCCGACAGGATCGAACGGCCAACGGTCGTCGCGTACAGCGAGATCTTCGGCACGAATGCCGGTGCGCCTTCCGACTTGTCCTCGTTGTGGACCATTTCGGTAATACGCACGTTCACGCGCGAGGCCAGCTCGACTTCCTTGTTCTCGTACGCGCGGAGCACTTCCGACACGCCCGTGAACGTCATGCCTTCGCCCTTGCCGTTGATCGCTTCACGCGTGGCGTAGTACAGGCCCAGCACGATATCCTGCGACGGCACGATCGACGGATCGCCGTTGGCCGGGAACAGGACGTTGTTCGACGCCAGCATCAGCGTGCGCGCTTCCATCTGCGCTTCGAGCGACAGCGGAACGTGAACAGCCATCTGGTCACCGTCGAAGTCGGCGTTGAACGCCGCGCAAACGAGCGGGTGCAGCTGGATTGCCTTACCTTCGATCAGCACCGGCTCGAAAGCCTGAATGCCAAGACGGTGAAGCGTCGGTGCACGGTTCAGCATGACCGGATGCTCGCGGATCACCTCTTCGAGGATGTCCCACACCACGGCCGTCTGGTTCTCGACTTCCTTCTTCGCAGCCTTGATGGTCGTCGCGACGCCCATCGTTTCCAGCTTGTTGAAGATGAACGGCTTGAACAGTTCGAGCGCCATCAGCTTCGGCAGACCGCACTGGTGAAGCTTCAGCGTCGGGCCCACCACGATGACCGAACGGCCCGAGTAGTCCACGCGCTTACCCAGCAGGTTCTGACGGAAACGACCGCCCTTACCCTTGATCATGTCGGCGAGCGACTTCAGCGGACGCTTGTTGGCGCCCGTCATCGCCTTGCCGCGACGGCCGTTATCGAGCAGCGAGTCAACCGCTTCCTGGAGCATCCGCTTTTCGTTGCGGACGATGATCTCCGGCGCCTTCAGCTCAAGCAGACGCTTCAGACGGTTGTTACGGTTGATGACGCGGCGATACAGGTCGTTCAGGTCCGAAGTCGCGAAACGGCCACCGTCCAGCGGCACCAGCGGACGCAGTTCGGGCGGCAGCACCGGCAGCACTTCGAGCACCATCCATTCGGGCTTGATGCCCGAACGCTGGAAGGCCTCGAGCACCTTCAGGCGCTTCGCGTACTTCTTGATCTTCGCTTCCGAGCCGGTGTTCTTCAGCTCGGTGCGCAGCGTCTCGACCTGTTCGTCGATGTTGATCGCGCGCAGCAGTTCGCGCACGCCTTCCGCGCCCATTTCAGCGCGGAATTCGTCACCGTACTCTTCGACCTTATTGTAGTAATCCTCTTCGGTCATGATCTGACGCGCCTTCAGCGGCGTCATGCCCGGTTCGATCACCACGTACGCTTCGAAGTACAGCACGCGTTCGATGTCGCGCAGCGTCATGTCGAGCACCATGCCCAGACGCGACGGCAGCGACTTCAGGAACCAGATGTGCGCGACCGGCGAGGCCAGTTCGATGTGGCCCATGCGTTCGCGGCGCACCTTCGCCAGCGTGACTTCAACGCCGCACTTCTCGCAGATCACGCCACGGTGCTTCAGGCGCTTGTACTTGCCGCACAGGCACTCGTAGTCCTTGATCGGCCCGAAGATCTTCGCGCAGAACAGGCCATCCCGTTCCGGCTTGAAGGTACGGTAGTTGATGGTCTCCGGCTTCTTCACTTCGCCGAACGACCACGAGCGGATCTTGTCCGGCGAGGCCAGACCGATCTTGATCGCGTCAAAAACTTCTTCTTGTTGGACTTGCTTGAATAGATCGAGCAGAGCTTTCATTGCCTTCTCTCCGTAGTCCGATTAGTTGCGGTCGAGGTCGATGTCGATACCGAGCGAGCGGATTTCCTTCACGAGCACGTTGAAGGATTCCGGCATGCCCGCATCGATCACGTGGTCGCCCTTGACGAGGTTCTCATACACCTTCGTCCGGCCCGTCACGTCATCGGACTTCACCGTCAACATTTCCTGCAGCACGTACGAAGCGCCATACGCTTCGAGCGCCCACACTTCCATTTCACCGAAGCGCTGGCCACCGAACTGCGCCTTACCACCCAGCGGCTGCTGCGTGACGAGCGAGTACGGGCCCGTCGAACGCGCGTGCATCTTGTCGTCGACCAAGTGGTGCAGCTTCAGGTAGTGCATGTAACCCACGGTCACCGTGCGCTCGAACATCTCGCCCGTGCGGCCGTCGTACAGACGCACCTGGTTCTTCGACGGCGTCATGCCGAGGTTCTGTGCGATGTCGTCCGGGAACGCCAGATCGAGCATCTTGCCCATTTCCTCTTCGGTCGCACCGTCGAACACCGGCGTTGCGAACGGCACGCCTTCGCGCAGGTTCTTCGCCAGTTCGAGGATGTCGTCGTCGCTGAAGCTGTCGAGGTCTTCCTTGTGGCCCGACTCGTTGTAGATCTTCGTGAGGAACTCACGCAGTTCTGCAATCTTCGTCTGACGCGCAAGCATCTCGCCAATACGCCAGCCCAGACCCTTAGCGGCCCAGCCCAGGTGCACTTCGAGAACCTGACCCACGTTCATCCGTGACGGAACGCCCAGCGGGTTCAGCACGACGTCTGCCGGACGGCCATCGGCCATGTACGGCATGTCTTCGATCGGAACGATCTTCGACACGACACCCTTGTTACCGTGACGGCCTGCCATCTTGTCGCCAGGCTGCAGGCGGCGCTTCACTGCCAGGTACACCTTGACCATCTTCAGCACGCCCGGCGGCAGTTCGTCGCCTTGCGTGAGCTTCTTGCGCTTCTCTTCGAACGCCAGATCGAACTGGTGACGCTTTTCTTCGATCGAGTTCTTGATGGCTTCGAGCTGCGCCGCTGCTTCTTCGTCCGCAAGGCGGATGTCGAACCAGTGGTAGTGGTCGAGGTCGCTCAGGTAAGCCTGATCGATCTTCGTGCCCTTCGCGAGCTTCTTCGGGCCGCCGTTCGCGACCTTGCCATCGAGCATACGTGCCAGACGCTGGAACGCGTCGCCTTCCACGATGCGCAGCTGGTCGTTCAGGTCGAGGCGATAGCGCTTCAGTTCATCGTCGATGATCTGTTGCGCACGCTTGTCGCGGGTGATGCCTTCACGCGTGAACACCTGCACGTCGATGACCGTGCCGCTCATGCCCGAGGGCACGCGCAGCGACGTGTCCTTCACGTCCGAAGCCTTCTCGCCGAAGATCGCGCGCAGCAGCTTTTCTTCCGGCGTGAGCTGGGTTTCGCCCTTCGGCGTGACCTTGCCCACCAGCACGTCGCCGGCTTCGACTTCCGCGCCGATGTACACGATGCCCGACTCGTCGAGACGGCCAAGTTGCACTTCCGCGAGGTTCGAAATGTCGCGCGTGATTTCTTCCGGTCCGAGCTTCGTGTCGCGAGCAACGACATTCAGTTCTTCGATGTGGATCGACGTGTAACGGTCGTCCGCAACCACCTTCTCCGAGATCAGGATCGAATCTTCGAAGTTGTAGCCGTTCCACGGCATGAACGCGATCAGCATGTTCTGGCCGAGCGCGAGCTCGCCCAGATCGGTCGATGCGCCGTCAGCCAGCACGTCGCCACGCGCAACCTTGTCGCCCATCTTCACGATCGGACGCTGGTTGATGTTCGTGTTCTGGTTCGAACGCGTGTACTTGATCAGGTTGTAGATATCAACGCCAACCTCACCCGCCACCGCTTCGTCGTCGTTCACACGAATCACGATACGGCCTGCGTCGACGTAGTCGACCACGCCGCCACGCAGCGCCTGAACCGTCGTACCCGAGTCGACTGCAACCGTACGCTCGATACCCGTACCAACGACCGGCTTTTCCGGACGCAGGCAAGGCACGGCCTGACGCTGCATGTTCGAGCCCATCAGTGCGCGGTTCGCGTCATCGTGCTCAAGGAACGGAATCAGCGAAGCTGCAACCGAGACGATCTGCGACGGCGCCACGTCCATGTACTGGATGCGGTCCGGCGTGACCATCAGCGTTTCGCCCGCTTCACGCGACGAGACGAGTTCGTCGGTCAGCGTGCCGTCGTCAGCCACTGCCGCGTTCGCCTGAGCGATCACGTAACGGCCTTCTTCGATCGCCGACAGGTAGTCGATCTGGTCGGTCACCTTGCTGTCCACGACCTTGCGATACGGCGTTTCGAGGAAGCCGTATTCGTTCAGGTGCGCGTACAGAGCGAGCGAGTTGATCAGACCAATGTTCGGACCTTCCGGCGTCTCAATCGGACACACGCGGCCGTAGTGGGTCGGGTGCACGTCGCGGACTTCAAAGCCAGCGCGCTCGCGCGTCAGACCGCCCGGGCCAAGTGCCGAAACACGGCGCTTGTGGGTGATTTCCGACAGCGGGTTGGTCTGGTCCATGAACTGCGACAGCTGCGACGAACCGAAGAACTCGCGAATCGCCGACGAAATCGGCTTCGAGTTGATCAGGTCGTGCGGCATCAGGTTTTCGCTTTCGGCCTGGCCGAGGCGTTCCTTGACTGCGCGTTCGACACGCACGAGACCTGCGCGGAACTGGTTTTCCGCCAGTTCGCCGACGCAACGCACACGACGATTGCCCAAGTGGTCGATGTCGTCCACTTCGCCCTTGCCGTTACGCAGTTCGACCAGGATCTTGATCGTCGCGAGGATGTCGTCGTCCTGCAGCGTCATCGGGCCGACGATTTCGTCACGGCCCACGCGGCGGTTGAACTTCATACGACCCACCTTCGAGAGGTCGTACGCTTCTTCGCTGTAGAACAGACGGTTGAAGAGCGCTTCGACCGCTTCTTCGGTCGGCGGCTCGCCCGGACGCATCATGCGGTAGATCGCGATGCGCGCGGCCATCTTGTCGGCGGTTTCATCGATACGCAGCGTCGACGAGATGTAAGGACCTTGATCCAGATCGTTCGTGTAGAGCGTCTGGATGTCCTTGATCTTCGCTTCGCGCAGCTTGTCGAGCACGCCTTCGGTGATTTCGTCGTTCGCGTTAGCGATGACTTCGCCCGTGTCGCCGTCGACGACGTTCTTCGCGAGAACGCGGCCGAGCAGGTAGTCTTCGGGCACCGAAATGAAGGTGGTCTTCGCGCTTTCGAGGTCGCGAATGTGCTTTGCGTTGATCCGCTTGTCCTTCTGGACAATGACCTTGCCGTCGCGATCGGTGATGTCGAAACGCGCGACTTCGCCACGCAGACGCTCCGGCACGAACTCCATCTGCGCGCCTTCCGGCATCAGCGTGAAGTTATCGAACACGAAGAAGTTTGCGAGGATCTGTTCCGGCGTGAGGCCGATGGCCTTCAGCAGGATCGTGACCGGCATCTTGCGGCGACGGTCGACGCGGAAGTACAGCACGTCCTTCGGATCGAACTCGAAGTCGAGCCACGAACCGCGGTAAGGAATGATACGTGCCGAGAACAGGAGCTTGCCCGAGCTGTGCGTCTTGCCCTTGTCGTGTTCGAAGAACACGCCAGGCGAGCGGTGCAGCTGCGAGACGATGACACGTTCCGTGCCGTTGATGACGAACGAACCGGTGGGCGTCATGAGCGGAATTTCGCCCATGTACACTTCCTGTTCCTTCACTTCCTTCACGACCGGCTTGCTCGGCGATTCCTTGTCGAGCAGGACGAGACGGACTTTGGCGCGCAGCGCCGAGCAGTACGTCAAACCGCGTTGCTGGCATTCCTTGATGTTGAATGCCGGCGACGACAGCATGTAGCTGACGAACTCTAGACGAGCAAAGCCGTTATGGGAAACAATAGGAAAAACAGACGTGAACGCAGCTTGCAGACCTTCCGGTTTGCGCTGCGCCGACAGCACTTCCGCTTGCAGGAAGGTACTGAAAGATTCAAGCTGGGTTGCCAGCAGGAAAGGAACTTGGTGAACGATGGGGCGTTTCGCGAAACTCTTGCGAATACGCTTCTTCTCGGTGAAGGAATATTGCATACGATCTCCGAATCACGGCGGGTAGGACGACCCGAGTGTTCACCGACTGAGACCCGATGGCTGCGCGAGCCCTGGAAGCTTGGTGGTTGGCCTCTACCAACCGCTGGCTGACGGCAGCGGATACCGGCTTGTCATAACTTGCCCGCTGCCCGACCAAACTTGCCTTCTGCAGTCGCTTCAGAAGACAAAGAGAAGCGTCGTGCGCACAGGCGGTCAAAATCACACCCTGCGTAAGACGTTTTTCTTTGGCTTCTGGGTCCCGCATCCCGCCTCCGATCTTCAAGAAATCGAACACAAAAACGCAGAACCCACAAAGCACAAAAAGGCCGGCGGTGTAAAAACCGCCAGCCTTCGCACAGCGCGCTGAAACTTACTTGATTTCAGCCTTCGCGCCGGCTTCTTCCAGCTTCTTCTTGGCTTCTTCAGCAGCAGCCTTGGGCACAGCTTCCTTAACAGGCTTCGGTGCACCGTCAACCAGGTCCTTCGCTTCCTTCAGGCCGAGACCCGTCAGTTCGCGAACAGCCTTAATGACCGAAACCTTGTTTGCGCCAGCTTCGAGCAGGTTGACCGTGAATTCGGTCTGCTCTTCAGCAGCAGCAGCTGCGCCGCCGCCTGCCGGGCCAGCGACTGCCACAGCAGCTGCCGACACGCCAAACTTCTCTTCGAATGCCTTGACCAGTTCGTTCAGTTCGAGAACCGACATCGAGCCAACGGCTTCGAGGATGTCTTCTTTTGCGATTGCCATTTGAAATTACTCCAGATTTGAATTCGGAAACAGCTAGCGATCTTCGCTCGCTCTTGCTTGTTCGACAGCCTGAAATCAGGCCGCTTCTTCTGCTTGCTTCTTCTCTGCCAGCGCGGCGAGTGCACGCGCGAAGCCGGAGACAGGAGCTTGCATGACGAACAGCAGCTTCGAGAGCAGTTCTTCGCGACTCGGGATGTTGGCCAGCGCTTGCACGCCTGCCACGTCCATCACCTTGCCTTCGTAGGAACCAGCCTTGATGACCAACTTGTCATTGCTCTTTGCAAAGTCGTTGACGACCTTAGCAGCAGCAATTGCATCTTCCGAGATGCCGTAGATCAGGGGGCCAGTCATCTGCTCTGCCAGCGGAGCAAACGGGGTACCTTCGACAGCGCGACGCGCCAGCGTGTTCTTCAACACGCGCAGGTACACCTGTTGCTCACGCGCTTTCGCGCGCAGCTTGGTCAGATCGCCAACCGCGATTCCACGATACTCGGCCAACACGACGGTCTGAGCCTTCGCGACTTGCGCGGCGACTTCAGCGACGACGGCCTGCTTACCTTCTTTGTTCAGTGGCACGGTTAACCTCCAGATTCGACACCCAACGCTATTGCGCCAGATGCCGCATTCAACAACGGCGACCGACCAGTCCGGAGTAAATCAGCTTGCATCGTCAGGTGTTGCCACCTGCTTTGCTCACATCAACACTTCAAAACTTTTTCGGGTTCGCCATCTGCGTTGGCTTTGCATTAAGGAAGCACCTGCCTGCTGCACTTCCGCCAACGGTCTTTGACAACCGGTTGCACGATGCGGTACTTGCCACCGCACAACCGCCCAAAGCCCTTTAAATCCGCGCTGCTGCCCTATCGAGCCTCAACGCGGCAAAACTTGTGCGGCAATTAAGCTGCCAGCGACGACTGGTCGACGCGAACGCCAACGCCCATCGTGCTCGAAACAGCGATCTTGCGCAGGTACACGCCCTTGCTCGTTGCCGGCTTGGCCTTCGTCAGCGCTTCGAGAAGCGCGTTCAGGTTGCTGCGCAGAGCGGTCGGCTCGAACGATGCACGGCCGATGGTCGCGTGGATGATACCGGCCTTGTCGACACGGAATTGCACCTGACCAGCCTTCGCGTTCTTGACCGCGGTGGCGACGTCCGGCGTAACCGTACCGACCTTCGGGTTCGGCATCAGGCCGCGCGGGCCGAGGATCTGACCGAGCGTACCGACGACGCGCATCGTGTCCGGCGAAGCGATCACGATGTCGAAGTTCAGGTTGCCGCCCTTGATCTGTTCAGCCAGGTCTTCCATGCCGACGATTTCCGCGCCAGCTGCCTTAGCTTGCTCAGCCTTTTCGCCCTGTGCGAACACAGCAACGCGAACCGACTTACCCGTACCTGCCGGCAGAACGACCGAACCACGAACGACCTGGTCCGACTTCTTTGCATCGATGCCGAGCTGGACTGCGACGTCGATCGACTCGTCGAACTTCGCCGTAGCGCATTCCTTCACGAGCGACAGTGCGTCAGCGATCGGGTATTGCTTCTGACGGTCAATCTTGGCAGCCAGTGCCTGTTGACGCTTCGAAACCTTAGCCATTTACACGCCCTCCACGACAATGCCCATCGAGCGGGCGCTACCAGCGATCGTACGAACCGCTGCATCCATATCAGCTGCCGTGAGGTCCGGCATCTTGGTCTTGGCGATTTCTTCGGCTTGCGCGCGCGTGATCGTAGCGACCTTGTCGGTGTGCGGCTTGGCCGAACCCTTGTCGACCTTCGCTGCCTTCTTGATCAGAACCGTAGCCGGCGGCGTCTTCAGGACGAACGTGAAGCTCTTGTCAGCGAACGCGGTGATGACGACCGGAATCGGCAGACCCGGTTCCATCGCTTGGGTCTGCGCGTTGAACGCCTTGCAGAACTCCATGATGTTCAGGCCGCGCTGGCCCAGTGCCGGACCGACCGGCGGCGACGGGTTGGCTTTACCTGCAGGAATCTGCAGCTTGATAAAGCCGATGATTTTCTTTGCCATGTTGAAAACCTCAATGGAACGCGTGAGCGTTCAGGTGAGTGGTAGCGCGCGTTCGCACAATCTTCGCTGTCCCAACATTTCTACAGCCGATTGAGGTACTGACGCTCCTCTACGGCCATGACGCGGACCGTAAGCGCGGAAAAACGGACCGCACCCGAAGGTGCGATCCGTAGTATTCGATTTACAGCTTTTCGACCTGACCGAATTCGAGTTCGACCGGTGTAGCGCGACCAAAAATGGTGACGGAGACCCGGACACGCGACTTTTCGTAGTTGACTTCTTCGACGCTGCCGTTGAAGTCCGTGAACGGACCTTCCTTCACGCGGACCATCTCGCCGACTTCGAACAGGGTCTTGGGGCGCGGCTTCTCAACGCCTTCCTGCATCTGCGACATGATCTTTTCGACTTCGCGCGGCGAAATCGGGCTCGGGCGATTGCGTGCACCGCCGACGAAACCGGTCACCTTTGCCGTGTTTTTCACGAGGTGCCACGTTTCATCCGTCATTTCCATCTCAACCAGGACGTAGCCCGGGAAGAAACGACGCTCAGTCACTGATTTGTGACCACCCTTCACCTCGACCACTTCTTCAGTCGGAACGAGGATCTGGCCAAACTTGTCTTGCATGCCGGCACGATCGATGCGCTCTTGAAGCGCACGTTGCACGCTCTTCTCCATCCCGGAGTAGGCGTGCACCACATACCAACGTTTTCCGCTCGGGGATGCCGGTGTATCGCTCATATCATTTCCAACCCAGAATCGCCGAGAAAATCACCCATTCGATGGATTTGTCGCAAACCCAGAGAATGATGGCCATTACCAGCACAAAACCGAAGACCACCAGCGTCGTTTGCGTAGCCTCTTTGCGAGTCGGCCAGACGACCTTGCGAACTTCTTTGTACGAGTCTTTGGCAAACGCGATGAAGCTCTTGCCGGGCGCCGAAAGAAGACCGACTACCACCCCCGCAGCGACGCCAACCACAAGCGCTGCACCGCGGACATACCACTCCTGGCTACCGAGCCAGTAGAACGCTACGAACCCGGCCACAACCAACAATACACCCACCACAAGCATCAGCTTGTCGCTGGAAGTATTAACAGTTTCGACGGAAGGATTCGCCATAACACCTTAAAGAACAACGCGCCACAGGCGCGAGAAGTTGGCAGGGGCAGAGGGAATCGAACCCCCAACCTTCGGTTTTGGAGACCGACGCTCTGCCAGTTGAGCTATACCCCTAAACCATTTTGGGGTGGCGGTTAAACCACCCCGGAAACCACTAGTCGATCAACGAGACTGGCAAAAAC
>NZ_BAYA01000064.1 GCF_000685015.1 Paraburkholderia bannensis NBRC 103871
AGAACCACCGCGTCCGTGCGATCATCCTCGCGCTTCGAAAAGTATTCAGACTATGTGTGGGATTTCATGCTGGGATAAAACGCTGACGCGTGGGAAACTCGCCTGCGTCGCACGTGATTTTGCTCTCGAGACTGCTTTATCTGTAGGGGACAAGAGTTGAAACACCTCCGTCGTGCGATTATCGTGATGTTGCTACGCACACTCGCTGTGCTTCCTTATAAACTCGTCGCGCGGCTCGGAGTGGCTTTAGGTACCGCGTTATATGCGCTGCCGAGCCGCCGGAAGCACATCGTTCTTGTAAACTTGCGTCTTTGTTTTCCGGAAAAGAGCAGTCACGAACTTCGGAGACTCGCGCGAGAAAATTTCCGTCATGTTGTTCGCAGCTATCTGGAGCGAGGCATTCAGTGGTTTGGCAGTGCTCAGGTGATCAGAGACATCGTTCAGATTGAAAGCAAAATCGATCTGAACGACGCGACTGCACCGCCTACCATCTTCATGGGATTTCACTTTGTTGGTATTGAGGTCGGCTGCATGCTGTACTCGACGCATCACCCCGTTGCCTCACTCTATACACGCATGTCAAGCAGCACGCTATGCGACCTTGCAAGGCAGCAACGAGGTAGGTTCGGCGCAGAGATGATTGAACGCGCGACCAGCGCAAGAAAAATTGTGGGTTTGCTGCGAAGCGGCAAACCCGTCATGCTAGCGGCGGATATGGACCAGGGCATCGATAACTCGGTTTTTGTGCCTTTTTTGGTGTTCCCGCTTGCACGCTCACAGCTGTCTCGCGACTTGCGAAATTGGGACATGCTCGGGTTGTGCCTTTCGTCACTCAGGTACTACCCGAGTATCAAGGGTACAAATTGACGATTTTTGAACCGCTCGCGAACTTTCCTTCCGGATGTGATACGACTGATGCGCGGCGCATGAATGCGTTTCTCGAGGAACAGGTGGTGTTATATCCCGAGCAGTATTACTGGGTTCACCGGCGTTTCAAGCACCGGCCCTTAGGTATGGCGTCAGTGTATTGAGCCACATGCCAAGCTATGTCGTCCCTCGACGTCGGGAACCAGAAGACGCTGGCCGAGCCGTGACTTCGTTTGGATTCCAGATGTATCCGATAAATGATTTTCGGTGTGGCTTGATTACGGTCGCAGCCATCCTCGGCTAATTGGCCAAGCGACAACCTTGCGATACACAGCAATCAATGCACGTGAAAATGCGTCACCCGCAAATCTCCACAACGGAGCCAAAAGTCTGCAGGTTGTCCACGCAATGAGCGCCGCTCCAGCCATGTCCATCGGGAAGTGTACGCCGGCGAACACGCGAGCCCAAGCGACAGCAATGTCTGCCGCAAGGGCAAGCGCACCCAACATGCGCTTGCCGTCGTAGAGGAGCGTAAATGAGATCGCCGAAAGTAGTGTCGCGTGATCGCTTGGAAATGACGAGTCTGGAGCGTGCTCAAGAAACGTATAGCCTAGGCTGATCGCAAATGGCCGAGGGTGATACCACAACAAGCCGATCAACTGGTTGATACCTAGCGCCACAAAGCCAACAAATGTAGCGTGAACGACCGTTGTTCGCCGGTCATCGCCACCGCACAGCCACATGCACGCGAGAATGATCGGAACAGCACCGATTGCGTAGTTGGCAATAAACACACCCGCGGCGACTAGCCAGTTGGGCGTGGCAGCCGTCGCGTTGATTTGAAGAAAGATGGCTTGATTGAATGCTTCGATAGTTTCCATTGCAAATTCATGACGGGGAGAGAAGGTGCGACGGAGTAGACGCTGAACGCTCGTCGGTCGTAGATATCGAACTCGTGCCACGTCAGCACAATAACGACAACATCCAGCGCTGTGAGCAGAAGATCCGTATCGAATGCGTGAGTGAGTATCTATCGACACAATTGGAAGTCAAAAAGCGGGAGAATACGAACATTGATGTCGGGTAGTACCAGAGACGACGTCTCGACAAGCCGACGATCAGCCACGCTTTAGGCCGACCAAGTACAACCAGATAAATCTCCGCGAATTTCTGGGCGGAATCCACAGATGCTGCAGTGTGTAAAGAGCGAAGTTCGCCACCAGATCATGATGGAAGTCGTCAAATTCTCCCCTTGTAGCTCGGGGCACTAAGGACAAAAGGCTTCGACGCAGCGCACAGTAAGCATCGACGCTCGATACTCCTACCTAAAAAGCAAAACTAGCTTTGAATCACTGGCTCACTTCGAAAGCAATAAAAAAATCTTTTCGTCGAAAGCACTTCTCAGGTCGAATACGAGAGCTTCCCCATGAAATGGCATGGCGAGTTTGGCGGAATCGATCTGCTTCTGACGTGCCAGCGCCGTATGTGTGCGAATCATATCGGCAGAAGCTTAAGGCTTAGTTAGGGCTTGGGGGAGACAGCCATTGCACTACGACAGCGGTCGTAATGTACTCAAATGAGACCGAGCCGACAACCTGTCGATGACCTCGAATACACCGTCCTCAACGTGCTGCCGAAGATGGACAACAGCCTTCACGCGAGTAGCTCGGCGTGCTTGCTGCGCTGACACAACCACCGCATAAATAGTTGACCGCCTGCCTGATAAAGGGCTGATCCCGAGTGAGCGTGTTGCTGAGGGGAGATTACGCACCAGCCGTTGATTGACCTGCTTCCCAAGATTAGTACGCTGACGACCAGATCAATTAATCCATCGGATGACAGTTGCATTGACGGCGCATCGCGATCCCAGTAGAGGCGCCTTATCGTCACTTTATCATCCTCCAGCACGAAATCTTTCCTACTATTTTCATGAAATTGCAGCAAAAAATCAACCTTGAATTTATTAGTAAGTAGCCCATCAATGCAACACGCGAAGCCCGCTAAATTATTTAATAAAAATTAATCTTTGCGACATCGAAACAGGAAAATCTTTTACTAACCTTGTTTTTGCGGGAAAGACTTAATCCGCAAAATAATCCATTTAATGGAGGATGTGATGATAAAAAAAGAACTTATTGCCTCATCAATTTCTCTTTTCATCTCGCTAGGCGCAACTTGGCCTAATGCAACGTCGGCAGCACCTCTATCCCCAAACGATTGCAATTCGTGGCCATTCGTGAGGCCCTCCACGGGCGTAACACCACGAGAGCTTCGGCGAGAATTGAAAGAGCTTGAGTCGGTGGGATATCAGCCATCCGATAACGATGTTCATTACCCCTCCGATATTCAGGCAGCGGAGGCACGGCTGCGAATTAAATATCGCCACGACTGCACCGGCAAGGCATCTCAATTACCGGCCAATCGCTCACCTTCCTAAAATTCTAAAATTTAGTCTATGATGCCCTCAGTTCCTAGCGACTTACAAACCCTACCCAACACCTTAAGATTAATCAAAAATCGTGCAAATATCCATAAGTGTACCTTATCGAATTGTTCAGCATTCAGCGCAATAAAATCAACCCGTCCAGCTTGCGCCGATACCTACTGGATTCAATAAAAAAATTAGAATATTGGCAACAGCGTGATCGACGAAAGTCAGCCACGCTGTTGCCTTATTTCCCGAGCAGGATTGTGGAAACTGATTGAACCGTTGCTGCCTGTCGTGAAACCCCGCGCAAAGCGCGATCCGGAACCGGATCGCGGGCGATCAACGGCATCCTGTTCGTGCTCAGGACAGGTATTTGCTGGAACCACTTGCCGCCCCGGCTGGGCTTCGGCTCGGGCGTGACCTGCTGGCGTCGTCTGGACACATGGCAGAAGGCGGGCGTTCGGAACAAGTTGCATGCGCTGCTGCTCGACAAGCTGCGCGAAGCCGGTCAACTGGACCTTTCGTATGTTGCCGTCGATTCTTCCTCCATGCGCGCTGTTGGCGCAGGCGAAAAAACGGGCCAAACCTGGCGGGTCGTGCGCGACTAGGTTCGAAGCACCACATTCTCGTAGACGCCAACGGAGTGCCGGTCAGTTTGACGTTGACCAGCGCAAGCCGTCATGGCGTCACTCATCTGCTGCCATTGGTCGACGCCATATCCCCGATTCGCGGCCACGCGCGGCAGACCACTTCGCAAGCCCAAGGTCATCTACGGCGATCGGAGCTACGACTCCGACACACATCGCCAGCGCTTGTGTGATCGTGGCATCAGGCCGCCGATCGCACGACGTAGAACTGAACATCGCAGCGGTCTGGGCAAATTCCGCTGGGTAGTAGAACGGACTCACTCCTGGCTCCACAACTTCCGGCGTCTTCGTATCCGATTCGATCGCCGAGCTGACATTCACGAAGCGTTCTTGAAACTTGGCTGCGCACTCATCTGCTGGAACATTTTGAGGCGAACGGCGTAACCTGCCTGATCTAACCTAGTACAGCAAAAGCGGCATTTGTCACAGGTGCTTGCACATGCAAACGGCACTAGCTGGACAAAGTTCGGGAAACTCTCTGCTTCCCGTGATCACTACCGGCTCATCCCGTGAACTGTCGAATATCCCACACCCTGAAAAAACTCCGTCGCAGAGTTTGCCAGCAGCCACAGCGATGAGACATCCGTCGCTCTCGCTCTCTGCTCCATTTTCTCGACCAGTTCTTGGCCTAGTCCGCGAGAGTGACCGTAGAAAACGCATTACTCCCAAATCGCTCAAGTCCTACCACTCCCACGAGACCTGGGACAACCGCTACGAGAAAATCGTCCAAGAGCGGAGCGGTAACGTCAGCAATCGGCAGTCGGTTGTCCTCGAGCAGCTTTCTGATCGAATCGAGGTCGTTTGGTTGCGCTTCACGAATATTCATCTTCATGTTCTTATCGATTCAGGCAACCAAGAATAACAGCTTGCCGGGAAAGTAGGTGGTTCCCCCAACCGGGTTCTTGAACTGGCCTCTTAGGCATGTCAAGCTGATCTACGTCTCGCCCTCAAGCCCAGACCCAATCTGGTTCGCTCGCGCTTCGTGCCAATTGTAAGCGCAACCGCGTAGGGGGCTCGCTTGTAAAAGTGACTGGATCTCACCTCTCTAGACAGTCTGTTCTGCACATTCGATGGGCGTTTGTTTGCCATGCATAACCCCACAGATTGTCTGCACCGCATGAGTAAGCCGTCCAGCACTGATGGTCGTTGTCTGCTTACAGTGCACCATTAAATCTCCCTCTGAACCTTGGGTCACTTTTCCGGCACAGCGAAAATGGTAAGACGAATACCCGTCCGAACATGCTAGCCAGAAAAATTTCTCGCAGGAATGCCAACTACATCATCACATCGCTAAATCAGAAACAAATATGCATGTCTCGCCGATGTAGCGCCCAACCAACAAAAAAAGTGAAATACTGAATTTCATATTTCTCGAATGATTTTGTAATTTATATTAACGAAATGCAAAGAGAATGACAATTTATGAAAAATCTCGCTAATAGTCAAAATTTGCAAATCCAATAATTTAAATTTCAATCAGATACATGGATGAGACCGTGAAAAAGAAAATTCTGACCGCACTTGTGTTATCAGCGATCACCAGCGTAGCTCACGCGGATGCAGGCGACGGGATAACGCTCTATGGGATTCTGGACGTAGCTTTGGGCGGAGTGGAGCATAGTGCCGGGGCCAGTGCGCTTTTTCCCGCAACTGTGAATCCTGTTGGTAAAGTCAGCACGAAATTCAAAGATCCAGTAATAGGAATGTTTAACGGAGGCATATCCGACCCTCGATGGGGGATTCGGGGAAGTGAGAGCCTTGGATCGCAGCTTCATGCGTTCTTCGATCTTGAATCGGGATTTAATGTCCCGTCTGGTGCCATCAACAATGCCGCAGGTTCAATTGCAGGATCAAACAATACAGTCGGCGCTGCCTCTGCCCTTGATGGTCAATTGTTCAATCGGGGGGCTTATGTGGGCCTTAGACACGACACGTACGGATCCGTGTCATTCGGACGCAGTACGACGCTCGGATTCGATACCATTGCGAATTACGACCCGATATTTGCTGCGCAGCTCTTTTCACCCCTTGGTTTTTCCGGATCGTATTCTGCAGGTGGGATCACCGAAGGATCACGTACTGACAACAACATAAAGTACACAAATCGGGTAGGGCCGGTCAACTTTGGCATCTCGTACAGTCTTGGCGGCGTACCTGGAAAATTTGGATACGGATCTACGTTTGGCGCGAACGTAGGATACGAAACCAATGGATTCGGTATGCAATTGACGTGGTATAACGCCCGCGATGCGCTCCACTCAGGTGCTCTGACTGGAGCCAATGCAATCGGCAGCGAGTTGATAGGAACGAGTGTCGGCTCACTTACCCTGAATAACGATGAAGACGTCATGTTTGCGACGAAATATGCAATTGATAAATTTACGATCAAAGCTGGATATGAACATTTCGTCCTAAAGGCGCCGTCTGATCCTGTTTCGGCAGGTACAATCGCATCCTATTACGGATATTCTGGAAATGTCATAAATACAGTTAATCCTTCGCGAAACAATTTGTACTTCTTTGGCGGAGACTATCAAATAACCCATTTGGTAGACATCGCGGCCGGCTTTTACGATACGCAAACGATGCAGTCGACTGGTGTGGCAGGCGGAAATCAGCTCCAATATTCTCTTCTGGTTGATTATCGTTTAAGCCACCGAACAGATTTATACGCTGGATATATGTTCTCAAAGTTCAATGGTGCCGCTTTTAACGGCTACGAATCGACCAACTATATTGCGGCGGCAGGCATCCGGACGATGTTCTGAAAGAATACGTCATAGCCGCGCTGACATAAGCAACGTGTTGTTCGATGTTTGTTTCCAGCGAGAAGTAGTTCGCCCCCGGCACACTTTTTGAGAAAAGCATTTAGTGAGATGCTGGGGGGCGGAGAATGCTTTCCTTTTGGCCGGGAATATACGTAACTGGACACAAACAAAATTACCAAATTTTATTTCAGGAGATCAATTATTAAATTACACACAAAACTGCCAAGCCTCCCTCGACCGATGCGGAACTACGCGAAGCTATTGTTTCGGTAACGCGTGGGACCCGTCGGGCGTTGGACCGGGAGGATGTGACGGTTACGGATGGCGTAGTCCATTTGTGGGGCACGGTCGCGAGCGAGGCCGAAGGTCGGGCGATTTGCGTAGCAGCCGAGAACGTTCCTGGTGTCAAGGTAGTAATAAGTCATCTGGAATACCCGTCGTTTCCACCGTTCGGCGATTGAGAGAATCACGTCTAGTCGACAGCGCAGCCGCCGAGACATTGCCAATGCCTGCACTGTGCCTTACGCAGTGTCTTCGTCGCAGCCGTCCCGGAGGCAGCGACTACTCCTCGTCGTTCCGGTATGGTTTCCGTGGTATTTTTATGTCTGGAAATTTACAGAACCTTGGGGCTGCATGACGCAGCTCTTGCTGTCCCCAGTCGAAGCCGAGGCAGCTGGCGTTCGTCAAAGCTCGGCTCGCCTGCTCGAACGCCCTGAAGGCGAGAGATCGTGCACTGCATCAAGCACGCCCTGCACGAGGGAGAACGACGAGCTTGATCTGGTCGCGCACGAAGGCGAAGACAATGGAGGCGCCAAGCACGGCGCCGATTAACGCGAGCGGGACTGCCGCCATCAGTGTTCCGGTTGCGGCCATCGTGCTCACGAGGACAACATCGGCGATGCTCGCCAATACCATGGCGGAAGCAGGCGCGAACACCCAGACTCGACCGTCATTGCGCAAAACATAAACGTTGGCCTGCGTCGTAAAGACCAGCAGCAGGAACACCATGGTTTGCATCTGCCCCGAGTTCAGTCCGAAACGAGCATGCAACGTTTCGTAAGTCAATAATGTGAAAGCCAGAGAGGCGCAGGCGAGCACTACGGCCGCGGTGACCAGTTGACCAACGCCCCAACGCTGCGGTCGCGCCGCAGGTATGGCGCGATCTGCTGCGATACTCATCGTCACGAAGTCGTTGGCGAAGAGCAGGAGCACAATGAGTCGCGCGGAGATCACAAAGCCCTTTGCGAGCCAGAGGCCCAGCGTAAGAAAAACGACGATCTCCAGTGTCTTGACGATCTTGTTGAGTATGTAGGTCAGCATGCGGCGATGGACTTCGCGTCCGGTGCTCACCACCGTGAGAATACCGCCGAGGCCCGGATTGGTCAGCACGATACCCGCTGCGGCTTTGGCGACGTCCGTCGCGCTGGCAACCGCTACGCCAAGCTCGGCTTGCCGTAGCGCCGCTGCGTCATTGACGCCGTCACCCGTCATGCCTGTGACATGCCCCGCCTTCTGCAGCGCGCATACGATGGCGTGCTTTTCCTCCGGTAACACGCGGGCAAAGATGTCGTAGTTCTCGGGCTGCCGCAGATCATCGGCGCTCGGCACGCAGATGCGAGTGCCGAGCCCAAGCTGCCTGCCGATCGCCTCTGCCGTTTCCAGTGCGTCCCCGGTAGCCATGCGTACGTTCACGCCGAGGCCACGGAGCTTTGCGATGAGTCCGGCGGCATCCTCCCGGGGAGGATCAGCCAGCCCAATCAGGCCGATGAGGCTGATCGCACCGGAGGGCCCCGCCGCAACGGCCAACACGCGCGCACCTTCGGCTGCCAGTGTTTGCTCCGCCTGCTTTGCCGCCGCGCGTGCAGCGGAATCGATCAGGCACAGGTCGAGCACCGCCCTTGCCGCGCCCTTCACCGCGTGCCATTCACCGCCGTCGAGGGTATAGACGCCCTCGCTGAATCGCGTCGCCGGGTCAAATGGCCGAAACGTCATCCGGGGCGCGAGCGAGCCGATATCACCGGCTGCACGCCATGCAGCGAGAATGGTGAGATCCAGCGGATCCTGCGACGCGTCGTCGCTGGCAAATGCCGCGACGCGCAGGATGCCGGATTCGTCGAGCGCTGCCAGCGCCGTTACTCTACTGACTGACAGCGCGTTCTGGGTGAGTGTGCCGGTCTTGTCCGAGAGGATCGTATCCACCGCCGCGGCTTCTTCCACAGCCGGGAGTCTTGTGACGAGGACCCCCTGACTAGCAAGCCTCGTGCTGGCAACGGCTGTGGCGAGCGTATAGGTCGCAGGCAGCGCCACGGGCACCGAAGCGACGAGCAGCAAAAGAGCAAAAACCGTGGTATCGGTCCACGGCAGGCCGTGCGACACCGCGTATGCAACGACCAGCGCAATGAGCACGAGGTCGAACGCGACTAGGCGCTTCACGATGGAGAAGATAGTCCGCTGCATATGGCTGGGTGCAGCGGAAGTCCGAACCAGCTCCGCCGTCCGGCCCAAATAGGTTCTGCACCCGGTCACCGTGACTTCGCCGCTCGCTTCGCCTTGACGCACCATTGATCCGGTATACGCTGGCTGCCCGGAACTTGCGTCGACGGGCAGGGACTCGCCGGTCAACGCAGACTGGTCGAGTGCTACTGTGCCGTCGAACAGCACAAGGTCGGCTGGGACGATGTCGCCGGCACGAATGTGCACAATATCCCCGGGCACCAGTTCGTCCGCGGGCAAACGGCCCCAATGCGACTCGCGCAGCACGCGTGCGTTGATTCGCAACTGGCGCCGCAGCAGCACCAGCGCATCCTGGGCTCGACGTTCCTGAATGAAGGCGACGACGGCGTTGAAGATCAGCAGAAACAGAATAACAAGCGCCTCCTGCGTTCGGCCCAGGAGAACCTGCAGCACGATCACAGCCTCGAGCATCCAGGGAACCGGTTCCCAGAGTTTTCCGATGAACTGGCGCCACCGTGGTATGCGCGCGTCCGCGATCGCATTTGCACCGAACAGACGAAGGCGTCGTTGAGCATCGTCGGTGGACAGCCCCGTTGCGCGGTCGGTCCTCGGAAGATCCTCTGTGCCCATTAATGACTGATCGGGAGTCCCAACCTGAGGGCGATCCAAGGCGCGTTTCGGGGAAGCTAACATGGTTTCGAAAAGGTTGACGCCATACTGGAGATCCATTCGTGATAGAAGCTGCTATGCACTAATTTCGCAGGCGTGAACGCAGGCGGGAGATAATGCAACCACATCGAGTCCCTTCCGCTTGGAGGCCTGAACATTGGGCACGACGCAGTCAGCAACGAAAGAAGATGACCGGAGACCTCCTGGCCTGCGACAAGGTCATGGTCCCGCGCCCCGACACTGGAGCAGGTCCTCCGCGACGTGTCTGCTATTCGTGAACCCAATACAGGTGAGTGTCGACTTCCTTGCGATCTTCGATGTCAACAGGAACGGTCTGCGCACTGTCGTGATAAGTCACGGAGACCCGATATTGACCTGATGGAAGTTTTGCGAAGAAAAATGGCCCCTTGGAAAAGGCTGTCACAAGATCCTTGCCCGCCGCATCCTTGATGTTCACCTTGATGTCGGAAAGGTAGGCGCCGCTTGTTTTCTGGGCGAACGTCATGTGGAGATTGTAATCGCCTCGCATCGCCTGCATGGCTTGCTGGTCATTCTCGCCGATGCCACCACTAACGTAGGTCACGCCATTTTCAGTATGCTGAGTGGGTTTCGCAGTGGCAACAGCCGGGGCAAGAATTGCTGCCGCCGCAAAGGCCGCAAGCAATGGTGAGAGGACGACGCGGAAGAAGTGTTTCATGTGATTCCCTTTCATTAATTTTCTTTAAAGTTGTGAAATTCCGATTTAATTCACCACTTCAATATCCAACACAGTACCTAATCACGCATGCGGGAACTTGATCTGACTCAAGGAAACCGTTTGATTTCGTGCTGGGAGTCCGCAGCGTCGACACGCTTCGCCAAGCGTCTGCGGCAGGCATGGAATCGTAAAAGATGCTTCGGCTCGCTTGCGTGAGCTCTGACCAGGCAGCCGGGCGTTTGCAACGTACGAGGCGAATTAATCGAGTCAGCCGCTCGGAAGTCAAGGCGACAGTGGTGTATGCGATCTGTCAATCTCTGCCGCGTGCAAACAATTTCGCTCCTGAGGGGACCGCACGGCGGATAGCGTGCTGAAAGCACCGAGTTAGAAGCAGTCGGTCCGATTTGACATGAATCAAGGTGAAAACCAGTCGCGGGCAATAGGCTGACAGTCGAAAATTCGCCGCGCCTGATTAACTATTTCAGTCACGGAAATCGAGATGTCGAGAAAAGCATCGATCAAAACCTCTGAGCGATCCTGGCTGAGTGTGCCCGCGTTCTGCCCACTGGCCATTGCGCAGGCGCTGCTTGAGGAGAGTAGCGAGCTTTATGCCAGGAACGTCCGGTTGATCGATGAAGAAATCCGGAGCCGCGCAGACCTGAGGTCGAAGCTCGCCATGGTGAACCAGATTCGTCTCGACCTGCGCACCATGATGCTTCAGGACTATGCCAAGCCGGGTGAAGGGGTGCCGACGCTCGTCGTTGCGCCTTATGCCGGCCACACTGCGATGATCGCGGACTACCACACGGGCCAAAGTCTCATCGAAACGCCGCTCGCGAACGGCATCGACCACTTAGCGCTAACGGACTGGAAGTTGGCCACACCCGACATGAAGGTTCTGGAAATCGATAACTATCTCGCCGAACTCGTGGTGGCGATTGACGACCTTGGCGGCCGGGTGAACCTCGTCGGACTTTGTCAGGGCGGATGGGCATCGGCGATGGTCACAGCGCGCTTTCCGGGGAAGGTGGCCAAACTCGTGCTCGCCGATTGACACCGGTGCAGGAAGCGGGCTAATCAAGCACGTGGTGCACGAATCGCCCCTGGTGTTCTATGAGAAACTGGTCGAGTTGGGCGGCGGCCTGATGAAAGGGAAATTCATGCTGCAGGGCGGGAAGAGCATGCACCCGGACCAGCACTATATTCAAGACCATGTGGACCTCTACGAGCACATCGATGACCCGACGTACCTCGCCAAGGAGGAGGCGTTCGAGAGCTGGTACGAGACTCCGATCGACCTGCCGGGGCAACGGTACCTTCAGGTCATTGTCCAACTTTTCAAGGAAAATAGTCTCGCGAAAGGAACGTTTGTTGGCCTTGGCCGGAAGCCCGATGTCCACGACATCGCGTGCCCGGTGCTTTTTCCCGCAGGTGCGTCTCACGACATCACTGAGCCTCTACAGGTCCGCAGCGCGAGCTGGTATCTTGGCACGCCCAAGGAGCGGATTGTCCAGAAGACCGTGGCGGGGGCATATCGCTGTTCATGGGGGCGAGAACGTTATCTGAACAATGGCCGTCGATTGCGGACTGGATCGCCGGGCAGCAAGGCGGATGGTCAACGAGAGCGCATCGATGATGCGCGCCAGCATGACGTGCTGGGAGGGAGAGACAGGATGAAAATCCAGGCCAATGTGTTTCGTGTGCGCGAAGGCACGGAGGTTGAACTTGGGACGTGGCCCACGCGCGTGGCACCGGTCTACAAATCGAAGATTCAGTATCGCGCAATACTCGCCGATCACATCCAGCGCTTGAGCGCGCAACAAAGCCTCCTTTATGCCGACAATCGTTACGCGGTGCTATTTATCTTTCAGGCGATGGACGCTGCGGGCAAGGATGGGGTGATCAAACACGTCATGTCGGGTGTCAATCCGCAAGGCTGCCAGGTGTTCAGCTTCAAGCATCCAAGCGCACATGAGCTTCAGCATGATTTCCTCTGGCGCACCACGCGCAACTTGCCCGAACGCGGGCACATCGGCATCTTCAATCGGTCGTATTACGAGGAAGTATTGATCCTGCGGGTGCATCCTGAGATTCTGTGTGGCGAGGGTCTGGCCTCAACCGCCGGTGCGGGCGAGAGCCTGTGGCATGGCCGATATCGTTCCATCAATGATCTTGAGCATCACCTGTATCGCAATGACACACGTATCGTGAAATTCTTTCTGCACCTTTCGTAGGAGGAGCAGCGCAAGCGCCTTCTTGCGCGTATCGACGAACCTGAGAAAAACTGGAAATTCAGCACGGCCGACGTCGGAGAGCGCAAGCTCTGGTCGGAGTACACGCGTGCTTACGAGCAATGTCTGGGGGCGACCAGCACGGACGCCGCTCCATGGTACGTCGTACCTGCCGACGACAAGGAGAACGCGCGGCTCGTCGTATCGCAGATCATTCTGGATACGCTTGAGGGCTTGAGGTTGCGGTATCCCGAGACAACGGAGGAGCGGAGAAGGGAACTCGCCGGAATTCGCAGCCAGCTCGCCGCAGAAGCAGGCGGTTCACGGCCACCGGAGAACGCTGAACAACGGCCTCGCCGGACGCTGCGCTGAATTGTTTCAGCCGTTTGATACGACGCTCCCTCGCGTGAAGGGACAGCTGTGAAAGCCGGGGGCGGATGAAGGGCATACGCGCCAAGGGCACTGTCAAGTTATCAAGCGTAGACTACGTGTCTGGCATGAGAGTAGTTATCCTTGCCAGATAACTTGATCATTTGCGGCTGGGACAGTCAAGACATACCATGTGGAGAGGCGTTCCTTCAGTATGGAGCGATGACATTCCGCGTTCATCCGATGTCTGGGTAACGCAAAGTGCTGCCGGATCGGGCCGAAGCATGAGAGAAACGCCGGGAGGAGAACAATCGCTGTTCACCCGTGCAGGTCTGGGCTACTGGATCATGGTGGTTGGCAGCGACTTTGATCATGATGTTTCCAAGGCGCGAAACTGGGTGGACCGCAAATAACCAAGTGTTACGACTAGCCCGAAGTTGCGGCATGTGACTGCGTCGAACCGTTACACGGCTTGCGTGGGAGCGTGGCCGCTCGAGAAACAGAGCCTGTCGAAGGCTTCAATATTTGCGTCTTAACGAAATCTTAAGCTCGGTCATCGCAAAGTATATGTGCGATCGGCGTTGCGGTGCGCAGCGGACGTCTTAACGATCGACACACGGATTTCGACGACCCGTCACAGGCCCACCGCCCGGAGAGTACGTCTCTGGCCTGGTGAAGCGGTCGGTGAGTCGTCATGCACCTGTCACTTCTTTGCCCCACGCCGGCAAGCTGAGCCGCACGGACGGCTCGATAGGCCGGCCCAGCGCGTCTGGCACCTCGAAAATGGCGCCGCAGCGTAGGGGGCTCAAACAAACGACACGGCCTGACTCCGGGATGAATCGCGTAGCGAGTACGGATCATTGTGTGCATGCAAGCAAAGTCGAAATTCCAGATCTGGCCGGCCAGTGGCGTTGCCACTTTATCGGCGCCTTACTTACTGCCACACATGTCTGCGGTTCCTGAACTGCTTCGACGTTTCGCCTATGGTCCGCAACATCTGGATTTTTCGCTAACCGTCTTCGATTCAGGATCGTAATCGCGTAACTTGAAACAGGGCTTATATTATGAAGGAATGCATAGCAAACAGAAATTACCTCCACTTTTTGTAGCTTACGACATCATGAGAACTTCTCTGTTTATCTTATTGCTTTCAACGGCACTTGCCGCGTGCGCGACAGGAGAGCAATCGTCGTCTGTATCCGTACGCAATCGTTCGGCGACGAAAGTACTGGTCGATTATGACGGTAGCCATGTGGCAATGAGAACTTTCACGTAAAAATGCCCGTGTGCCTCTTTCCACGCCTCAAGTCCGTCACGAGTGTTCCGGATGAAGGTAGCCGGTTTATGCATCGTCGAGTTCCCGCTTCTATCAGCGGAAATTGTGCTTGAAAATTTCGACGCCCTGGCGCTTGTGGTCGATGCGTGGGTGTGTGCGAATTTCCTGGCGGATGGCTGCAACTGCGAACCGCACATCGCGACGCGATTGTTGTCCCTGAGAAAAATCGACCCCGGCCGGGA
>NZ_BAYA01000063.1 GCF_000685015.1 Paraburkholderia bannensis NBRC 103871
GGAGCGGCGAAGTACCACTCTTCGTCCGATACATCCGTTGGGTAGGGCCTGCGTTTTTTTCATTCCGCCAGGGTACCAGGTCTGGCCGAAAGTTCATAACACCTTCTAGTCAATCTTGTCGAACGCTTGATCGTGAACCACCTCTCGGACGCGGCGCGACTGGCTCGTTTGTCCAACCAGAAAGACCAACATGAAGCAGCACAAGTTTGCGCCGTCTGCAGTCCGCCGAAACGGATACCGTGCTTGACGCGCCATCGTAAACAACGGCATCCCAGTTAGCTAAGGCACGATCAAAGGCGCGGCGAGCAACAATTTTGACCCATACGACCGAGGCCACGATCAGGGAGATTACGTATAGCTTGAACGGATCAGGTGGTTGAAGTTCCATCGATCCGTTCGAAATTGCTGCCACGGCGAAGAGCCCCATTTGAATGGGAATCGCAGAAAGTGACGCCACAAAAAGATGGCTGCGAATAATGCGAATCAACCTGGAAATCTTGTCGTAGCACACTGATGATGTTCCTGATGCTTGCTCGCTGCCGGCCGGAGGTATCGCTTGATTCCGGGTGGGTTCGACGTTGGTGCTTAAGGATCCCACTTTGCGCCAACGCACGTCGATAGACAATAACACCGGAAAATTAAGGCACCCTGAGCTCTTTGCCGCGATTGCTCTATGACCCTTTTACCGATTCAAAATTTTCAAAAAATGCCCCGGAAACCTTACCGGGGCGACGAGGACAATCGCTGCCGCGGGGGACGGCAACGGTCTTAGTATGCCCTCTCTGACATGATCTTTCGTTACACCAGGTGCTCGGGATTTTGAATTATTCTTTAGAATCCCGGCAATTCTCTAGACGGTTCGGAGACGTTGAGATCGCCGTGCTGCATATCACACCCCGTTCTCGTCGTCGACAACAGTTTGCGGGAATCCCAGCGCTTCGACTTCGGCGACACTTACGACACTGCAGTCCCAGTGCCTTAAGGTGTTCAGGCTCTCACAGGCCGAATTACCCATCTGTATCAAGCAGTATCCCTTTCAAGGCTTCGATGCGTACTACTGCGCATCAATCTGGATTGCGGTAGCCGGAACCGAGTTTGGCGGAAAACATCACGCCGGACAAAGCAAATGCCCGTATCCGTCACAAACCGTGCTTGCCCCTTCGAGATACGATAACGCAACCGATCTGAGATCTTATACCTCTTACATCGCATGATGTCCCGTTGTTTAAGCAAGAACCGACAGGCAAGTTGGCTTTCTGGCTTGCCGTCATTCCCAGTATGCTCGCCCTTGCCTTGCTCGCAGCTGGGGTGTTTGGGTATTTGGCGAGCGGGATCTATGCCGCTGGGTAAAGACATTTTTACGTTGCGGTGACTGTCTTGGTCGACGAGAGTCTGCAAGCTGAGAGCTCGCTTCATTTTTTTAGGTGTATAAGATATCGGTCTCGAAAAAATTCCCGTATGCCATTTAATTCTATGGATATCGTAAGTTTTCTATTTATTGAAAAAGTTATTTTCCGCTTTGAGAGGACACGAAAGTATCTCGTCAAGATAGCATAAAGTTGCAGATCTACTCCCGCAGATCTGTTTCTTTATCCCTGTTCCCCACCGCCTCTCCGGGCGATGGGGTTTTTTTATCATCCGAACATCATGTATTGACCGTCTCGGATGTGAATAAAAATTAATGTTGCAGAGGGTCTGGAAGATTGATTCGTGACATAGCCTATCCGTACTACGACTTTGACGAGGATCAATCATGAAAAAACTTCTGGCTACCGCTACCATCTGCGTGCTGGCGGCTCTCAGTCTTCCTGCATTCTCGGCTCAGACACTTACGCCGAAGCAATGTAGCGGATACCCGTTCGTGCGGACATCAAAGCCTGTCACTCACCGGCAACTGATGAACGAGTTGGGCGAACTAGAAGCGATGGGATACCAGCCGGGGATGGATGACAGCGATTATCCGAACGACCTTCAAGTCGCGCAACAAAAACTACACGCTGAATATGTTCGAGACTGCACAACAAATGTGAGCAGTTCGCCTGCTCCGGATAGCTCAACAAGTGTTGCCGGGAAATGATCAGGCTATGTGAGTTCGTGTGAACGATGCCACGTTTTCCCGACTTAAGACTTGTCCCGAAATGTTGTGCTTGAGCGGTTGGCAATCCGCGTAGTCGGAAAGACGACAGATCGCGTATCGATTGTTCAGGCAACGCGGCTAGCTTGCTAGTCGCGTGAAATCTCAACAGAGCCTGATTCGTGCGCCCAACATTCGACACAGATGACCGCGCCGTGTTCGGATCCTTCGATCGTGAGAGCGAAGTCGTGCAGGCGAAGGATTGCCGCGACGATGCCCAGCCCAAGACCGCTGCCTGAAATGTGCCGAGTATTTGTCGCACGATAATAGTTTCCTAGTACGAGGCTACGCTCCTCCTCTGGAATCCCAGGCCCGTTATCAAAAAAGCAAATGTGTGCACCGTACGCGTTGCGCTCAAGACACACATGGACATGGCCACCTTGCGGTGAGAATTTGATCGCATTGTCAAGCAGATTGCTGCATGCCTCGAAGAGCAATGCTTCGTCGGCCCAGATTTCATCGACGGGTGAAAGTGACACATGCAATTGAATGTCTTTCTCTTCAGCAAGCGCACGGTACAGCTCACAGAGATTTTCCATCATTGATTGCAATTCGACCGCAGCGAATCCTGCTCTACGTTGGCGCGTCCCCAGTTCTGCGATCCGGAGCATCGCAGAAAAGCGATTGATAATTCCATCGACATCTTCTAGGGCAGCAGCCAGGGTGGAAGCCAGAGCGCCTTCGTGAGCCTCGGCATCTGCCTGTGCGTTGGCCAAACGAAACCGCATGCGCGCGAGCGGCGTACGCAGGTCGTGGGCGATTCCGTCAGAAGCGAGCTTGACTTCATTCATCAGGCGCTCCACTTCTTCAAGCATGCGGTTAACCAGCTGCGCGAGCATATCGAGTTCGTCACGCCCAGTGACGGGCAAGCGTAACGAGAGATCACCTGCCGCAATCGACACGGTAGTTCGGCGCATCGCTGCAACACGCTGTAATTGACGAAATCCGAGAAGCCCCCCCCCCAGAAGGCTTGCACTTAGACAAAAAATGCCGCCGCCGACAATTGCTTTGAGCAGGTCATCATGTATTCGGTGGACGTCCGTGAGTGTTCGTGCCGCCACTAGAATACGCCCGTCGGGACGCACTTCCGCTATCGCACGTAACATTTTGCGATCATGGCCCACTAGGAGCATTACATCCGAACCTGACGCGCTTTCGTGTGATTGTCCGATGTGTTCAATCCGACGCAAATCCGGGCGCTCATCGAGGTCGCCTGCAATTGGCCGGCCATCAGACGCAAACAGGCCATAATGATTGTAGATTAGACCGCCATGTGCTATGCGACGCGCAATCGCGGTCGGCAGATCGACGTCAGCATACGAGTCAAAATACCGCAGTTGCCAGCGCAATCCGCTGTCGACCTCGCTCTCCATCGCTTGGGTCACAGAATACTCAATCAGCCCAAGCAGTACTAGGACGCCAAACGAGAATATCATTGCGTAAGTAGTGAGCCAGCGGAACGTCATCGTGCGCCAATTTTGTCCTCCGAATGACAGCATGTCACTAACCAGATGTGCTTTTTTCATGGATGTCTTATGATTATTTTATACGAAAAGCATGCCGATTATGACCATCGACCGTTACGTGGGCCGTCACGCATTGATTATCTGCGAGTTATAACAGGTCGCGCGTGACGGCTGACCGCGAGTCAAAGGCTGCTAGCGAAGCATACGCATCGCCAGTCTCGTACAGCGTATCGAAAACGTGAAAATTCTTTCATTCTGCACGCTCCTTTCTTAACTGCACATCAATAGGGGTATGCGTGGTTCGTTGAGAAGACCACCCGTTACACCGCCGATTAATTTTTCCCATAGCGTGGGACGCCCGTGTGCGCCGGCGATCAGTACGTCGGCACCTCCGGCAAGCGCCGCATCCTGAAGACGTTCGCTGATCTCGATACTTGAGCGTTCCAAAGCACAAATATCGACGTGGGCACTATGCCTGCGCAGGTGGCGCACGATCGCTTCGGGTGGTAGCCAGTCCGGGTTAGAGGGTTTGCCTGTGTCGACGATTAGCACGATCACACGTTCCGCAGCTTCAACCATCGGCATCGCGGCAGACAGTGTACGCGCACACGCAGGACTGCCATTCCACGCGATAGCGAGGTTTGAGCCCAGCGTGACATTATTGGCTGAAGATGCAAAAGGCGAAACTATCAGAAGCGGACGGCCCGTCGAGAACAGCACTTGCTCGGCAAACGCGTACTCCTCAGGTAGATCAGCGTGGTCTCGGGGATCGTGCCCGACCACGCTCACGTCCGCGTAACGTGCATATTGCGTCGCGACAGTACGTGCATGCCCTTCAACATCATGCCACGCGACGTCGATGGATTGCTCAGACGCGATATCGTCTAGGTATTTCTGAAGCTCAAGCGCCTGTGCATTGAGCTCGTCAAGGATGGATGCACGAAGATTGACAAACTGCCGGCTTGGTACAAGCCCCAATTCTGAGGCCTTGAGCTTGCGTTGCTGTGCGATGCTGGGTTCGCGTACAAAAAGTGCATTCAACCTGGCCTGGTGACGGGTCGCGAGATTTGCGGCAAGCCGCAAGCGTGCGCGCCCCCACTCGCTGGTGTCGACATGTACCAAAACGTCCTTGAAACTCATCCTTGATACCCCTTTTTTCTTAGTGTCCAGGCAAGAACATTTTGTTTGATTCAGCCGCCATACGCCAACGGCCCAAAAGGCACAGTTTGCTCAGGAGTAGGTAGTTGGTGTGTACTCCAACCGCCACCGAGAGCGCCGATCAGCGACACAGAAGTTTGAAGACGTCGTGTTTCTACTTTTACGCTCGCGATCTGCGCATCCAGTGCCGCGATCTGCGCTACGGTAACGTTGAGAAAATTGTCCAATCCCTCTGTATATAGCTGCAATGACATATTTTGGACCTTCATTGCAGCCTGAAGTGCTGCTTCCTGTTGTTTCGATTCTGTCCCGAGCCGTTGCGTCAGTACCAGATCGTCTTCAACCTCCCTGAACGCCTGCAGTACGGTTGATCTGTATTGGTCACTGGCTTCGTTAAAGCGCGACCAACTGGCCTGCAATTGTGCGCGTCTGAGCCCCCCTTCGAATAACGGCAACATCGCAGAGGCACCTACGGCCCACAAAGCGTTAGGTAGCGAGGCGAGGCCGAATCCCTGATCTTCGAAGCCAGCTTCGGCACTAAGTCGAATATTCGGATAAAAGGCAGCGCGCGAGACCCCTATGGCGGCATTCGCAGCGGCCATTGTTCGCTCAGCATTCGCGATGTCGGGTCTACGTTGCAGGAGCGACGAAGGAACGCTAAGCGGCAGATCTGGAACCCTATACTGCCGATCAGGAAACGGCGAGAGATGGAAGTCAATCGGATTGGCACCGACAAGCACCGCGATTGCATGCTCAAGCACGCCGCGCTGCGCAAGTACTTCGGTATCCGCAGCCTGCGCTGATGCTAACTGATTTTCTGCCCGGGCGACATCTAGTCCCGACGCGATCTTGTCAGCTAGGCGCATCTGGGTTATGGATACGGCCATGCCGTAAAGCTTGATGGTCTGGGAGTATACCGCGTGCTGCCTGTCGAGACCCCATACCGCCATGTAATCTGAAGCCAGTTCAAGCTCAAGACTCAAACGGGCGTCAGCAAGCAAAGCGGCTGTACCTTGTGCAACGCGAGACGCTTCGCGCGTTGCATTACGCGTCTCCCCCCAGAAGTCGATTTGCCATGACGCGGCGCCGACGTATGAATTCGAGCGTTCCTGATAAGGGCCACCGCTGCTATGAAAGAGTGTGTGATGGGACTCTCTGTTCTCACTCACACCGGCGTTCAGACCGAGTGATGGAAACAGACCAGAGCGTGCCTGAGCGACCTCGTCACGCGCCTGTTGCCAAGTCTCGCGGGCCGCGGCAAGGTCCGGGTTTGCCTTATCGAGCCGTGCCTCCAGGCGCGAAAGCTGAGGGTCACCAAACAGGGTCCACCATGGCCCGCGTGGCAATTCGTCCTCTGGTATGGCCCTCACAAATGGGCCTGTCCCACTATATTGCGCAGGCAAAATCATTTCGGGTTTTTGATAAACAGGCGCAAGATCACAGCCTGCAAGCATCGACGCGACGACGGCGATGGCAAAGTATTTCAGGCGATTCATCAGGCTTTACCCTTGCCAGGCATCGTGTGATCTACAGGTACGGAAAGCCCTGGAAGGCCGGTGACAACACGGACACGTTCGCCTTCAAGGATGCCGGCGGACGGATTGAGAACGAGCCTTTCGGTCGGGTTCACGCCGGAGAGAACTTGCACAGTCTTACCAAAATTTAGTCCGAGCGTAACATTTTGTAGGTGGACTTTTTGATCGCTGTCGACGACGGCTACCTGCGTGCCATTGGAGCGGAAAAGAATCGCCTGCTCAGGCACAACCTTGATACTCTGGTCGTTCGGGATATTGAAGTGGACGTTTGCGTATGTGCCCGGCCAGATTAGGTGATCCGGGTTCGATACAAGCAATTCTGTCGTCACAGTGCGGGTCTGTGGGTCAAATGCGTTCGCACTTGTATCAAACGTTGCCTTGAATTCGCGCTGCGGATACTGAGGCAGTGTAAGCGTTGCCGTCAGTCCGGGTTTTAGCATCGATGAGTAGTCTTGCGGAATCGATACAAAGACGCGCATCTCGTGGACGTCGGCAACCGTGAAGAGTTCGTCCGCAGCACCGCGTGAGCTTACGTCGCCACCCGCGGCGTTCACGTAATTGCCGACGTCCGTACTACGTGATGTCACCACTCCGTCAAACGGCGCGACGATACGCTTGAACCCTTCCAGCACGCGATATCGTGCCACTTGGTGCTCTGCGGCGCGAACCTTGGCAGCCTGCGCTGCGGCATCTGCTGCCTTTACATCCACTTCCTGCTGTGAAACCGCTTGGGTGCCGGCGAGCGCCTGCCAACGACTAGCAGTTATCGCAGCGAGCCTATAGTTGGTTTTCGCAACGTCAAGATCGGCAAGAGCGCCTTGATACTGCTCATCGACACCTGGTGCATCGATTGTGGCAAGCGTCTCTCCCGCTTTTACGGTGGCACCGTAGTCTTTGTCCCACTTCAGGACATAGCCCGAAACCTGAGCGTAAATTGGCGCGGAGTACCACGCACGGATATTGCCCGGCAATGTTAACGTGCTGGTTTGTGGCCCGGTTTCGGGCGAAATGAGTTGAACCACCGGAATCGAGTCTTCGTCTGCGACATCACGCAGATCGGCAAGGCTGCTACGGCGGTGGATAATGCCCAGAACCGCGATCGCTACGGCAACAACACACAGAACCGCAAGCCATCCACGATGTCCGATCCGTCTCGGCGCCTGAATTTGATGATTAGCGCTCATTGATTTGCCTCCAGAGATGGATGACGATCCCGGTGCAAAAGAGCGAACACACTCGGGACGAAAAGCAGCGTGGCGAATGTTGCGAGCGTGAGACCACCAATCACGGCACGCCCAAGCGGCGCATTCTGCGTATTGCTGAACGACATCGGAACCATTCCGATGATCATTGCCGATGCGGTCATCAAGACCGGGCGGATACGGCTAAATCCAGCTTCGATCGCGGCTTCAACCGCGTTGCCATATTGCGCCAGATGTTCACGCGCGAACGAGACAACGAGAATTGAGTTCGCGGTCGCCGTTCCCATGCACATGATTGCCCCCGTTAGCGCGGGAACCGAAAGAGTCGTATGGGTCATGAACAGACTCCACACGATGCCGGCAAGCGCTGCGGGCAACGCGGTGATGATGATGAATGGATCCAGCCATGACTGGAAGTTCACGACGATCACGAGATAGACGAGAAGAACGGACAGCGCGAGACCGCCCAGTAGTTCACGGTAGGCGGTGCTCATCGTCTGGGCCTGTCCGCGCAGATGTATGCTCGCACCGTGAGGTAACCCTGCCTGCATGCCGTTCACGACTTGTGACACATCGTCGTAGACACCGCCCAAATCACGGCGCTGATTACTTACAAAGATATCGATGGCCGGAAGGATGCTGTAGTGCGAAGAAAGAAGCGGCGTTCCTACCTGCGTGATGCGGCTTAATGCGCCGAGCAGTTGCGCGTGCTGAGCATCAGGTGTGCCGTTGCCGGCATCGACCGGGATCGCCTCGAGATCATTTAGGGAGCCCAGTTGATTCTGTGGCGTTTGCATATTGACGAGGTGGGACACGCCAGTTGACGTATCAAGCCAATAGGTGGGAGCGGTCTGGCCGCTGCCCGACAATGTCGCAAGGGTGTTGTTGGCGATATCCGCTTCGGTGAGGTTCATGCCCGATGCGAAGGCCCGCGATGCATTCACCTTGAGTGTGGGCTCGTTAATCGCCTGCTGTATCGTTACATCAGCGCTGCCGGGAATCCGACGCAGACGCGCCGCGACTTTCTGCGCGTACGCGAAGTTCTCTTCCTGGCCACGACCGGAAATCTGAACGTCGATTGGAGCTGGCAGGCCGAAGTTAAGAATTTTCGCCGTGATGTCGCCCGGTAGAAACGTAAACGTCGTGCCTGGGTAGAGCTTTGGCAATTCCCGACGAAGCAGGAATCGGTAGTCATCCACTGGTGACTGCTCGTCCTTCAGGCTGATTGTAATGTCACAGTCTTGAGGACCGATTGTGCCGGTCGAGTTATAGGCTTCGTTGATCCCACTCGCCGGCAGCCCGCAATTATCGAGCACATTGGTTACTTTGCCACGCAGCAAAGTACGAATCGTATTGTTCACGAGTACAGCTTGCTCAGATGCATCTTCTAGGCGCATGCCGATGGGCGCACGCATGTGCAGGTCAATTTCCCCTGACTTGATCCCCGGAAAAAAGTCGCGGCCAAGAAATGCGGCGAGCACGAGTGAGACAACCGCACACAGCATGAACACTGGCACGAACGTACGTCGGTTCGAAACGGCAACAACAAGCACCTCGCGATAGCGTGTGCGAAAGTTTGAAAAACCGTGCTCAAAGCGTCGTTGAAAGCGGGTAAAAAATCCTGGCGAGTGGGCCTGTTCGTGGCCATGTGCGCCGATCTGGCCGCGCAGAAGCCACGCGGCCATCGTTGGAACCAGTGTTCGCGAGAGAATGAACGAAGCGATCATCGCAAATACGATTGCTTCGGCCATTGGCAAAAATAAAAATCCTGAAACGCCATCAAGCTGAAAAAGCGGCAACCATACGATGCAGATACACAACGTGGCGACGAATGTCGGTACGACGATCTGGTTTGCCGCTGCGATTATTCCGGGCTCAAGCGCCGCGCCTGCCTCAAGATGGGTGTCGATATTTTCGATCATGACTGTCGCGTCATCGACAAGAATGCCGACGGCTAGCGCAAGTCCGCCTAGGGTCATTACGTTGATCGTCTGTCCGAGCCACGAAAGTGTTAGCACCGAGCACAGAATAGCCAGCGGAATCGACGTTGCCACAATCAGCGTCGAGCGCCAGCTCCCGAGAAAAAGCAGTACGATCAGGCCGGTCAGAATCGCGGCAGTAATCATTTCCTGCACGACCTCACGTACCGAATCGCTGACGAAGCCCGAGACATCGTTCAGTGTCTTAATCTGCACTCCGGGGGGCAACGTGCGCAAGACGCCAGGCAATGCCTGCTTGATGCCCTTCACCACAGCCAAGGTCGATGCATCCCCGCTCTTGAGAATCTGAATCAGCACGGCCTGCTTGCCTTTGACCAGTACCGCATTGATCTGAGGAGGCGAGCCTCGGTGAACATACGCAACATCGCGTAAAAAAACTGTCGTGCCATTGACGGTCTTGATCGGCAGGCTGTTGAACGTGTCAACTTGTACCGGGCTGGCATTCGTCTGCACCATAAAGTCGATTGCACCGATTTTTTGGTCGCCCGCAGGCAGCACAACATTCTGAGATTTCAGGGCTTTTGCAACGTCGGTGGCTGTCAAACCATGTGCCAGCAGTTTGGTCTGGTCGAGATCGATCTCGACGTTCAAAGAGGAGCCGCCATAGGGAGTCGGGATGGCCGCGCCTGGGACAGCGACCAACTGCGGGCGTATCAGATTCGACGCCATATCATAGACCTGTGCCGCCGTCATGTCCGGAGCAGAGACCTGGAGATCAAGAACAGGTACTGACGAAGCGTTGTAGGAAATGACCTGTGGTGGCGTAATACCCGCTGGCATCTGCTTGAGAACTGTCTGCGAGATCGAGGTGATCTGTGCCTGTGCGGCCGCAATGTTTGTACCAGGGCGAAAGAAAATCTTGACGACGCCACGGCCGTACAGCGATTGACTTTCAATGTGATCAATATTCTCTACGGTCGTTGTAAGCGCACGCTCGTAGTAATAGATTACGCGGCCAGACATATCCTGTGGAGAAAGGCCGTTATAAGTCCAGACAACCGCGACGACGGGTATCTTGATGTTAGGAAAGATATCGGTCGGCGTTTCGTAGGCAGCGATACCGCCAAACAGCACGATCAATATGCTCATCACCACAAACGTCAAAGGACGTCTTAAGGCGACTAGTACGAGAGCATTCATCTGATTTTTGGTACGGGAATAGGATAGGAGTATGCAGAGTAAAACCGATGCGCCGTTTTAACCGCTTGCAAGCGGCAGCTCATTCGGCGAGCATGTAACCGGAGCCCCGGCGGGTTTTTACAGCGGGGCTGTCAGCGATCGCGGCTAGCCGGTTCCGCAAACGACTGACATGTACGTCGATCACGTTCGTGCCGGGATCGAACCGATAACCCCAAACTTCTTCAAATATCATTGTCCGTGTAAGCAGTTGCCCCGGATTGCGCATCATGTATTCAAGAATGCGGAACTCTGTAGGCAAAAGTTCAACGTTTTGGCCATGAAATTGCACGTTGTGTGCGACAAGATCAAGCCTCAAACTACCCAGATTGAACACCGTCTTAGCTGCCGATGCCCGTGTGCGATGACGAAGCAACACCTCGATGCGCGCTGACATCTCCTCGGGGCTGAAAGGTTTTGTCAAGTAGTCGTCTCCGCCTGCGCGGAGTCCGCGGACTCGTTCATCTAGCGCAGACACTGCGCTCAGGATGAGCACGGGAGTACGGATTCCAACGCCGCGCATGGCAGCAATGATCATCAGTCCATCGATGTCAGGCAATGTACGATCGAGCGTTACCGCGTCATATGACTCGCTCATGACCTTCGCGAGGCCAGAACGCCCCGTCGTCGCTGTATCGACTTCGTGACCGCACGCACACAGGGCCTCCTGTATCTCCTGCAAAATTACTTCGTCGTCTTCAACTGATAATATCCGGGTCATGATGAGCAGGATTAAGCGAACGACAGTCGTTCTGGTTACGATTGCTCGATAAAGATATATAGCAAATGATTCGGAAAGAGGTTTCCCACTGCGTTTCCGGTATTGACATTCCGGTCACGATCCGCTTGGCATCCGCATATTTTTCCGTACTCGGCGTCTCAGGCGCTGATGTAGTCTGGACTCACTTTACAGTGCACGAAAGTACTTTACGCATGATGATGCATCGTGCCCCTTTCTAAATCGCTATTGCATACATTAAGTATCGTTTACTTTTAATTTGTGGAAGACGGGCGGCTCGTCAGCGGGAATTTTTAACCGCAATAATTTACAAAAATTAAATTAAGTTTTTTACTTTTCGACGCCCTCTTCCACGTCAGTTGAGCCTGTAGCGCGTAACCGGGAGTGTTAGACACAAATCAAGATCGAGAATTTTCGTCAAACTTTCGTAAGGAATGGCAAATCCAGTCCAGCCATAACCGCTGTGCCGAAAAAAAAGGACGGCACCGTGAAAATTCTGATCAACAATGACTTTCCACGCAGGTTGAGTTTCCAGCGGAAACTGATGATTACGCGCGACTTCCAACGGTACTTCCGGCTCCATATCCGCGCGAGTGAGCCCGAGCAATTCGATGATTTCATCAACCTCATGTGGACTTAGCGTCGTGCTGTTCTGCCCTAATTGCACACGGAGCTTACTGTCGCCATCGTCATCGATGATTTCCATCTGAAACGCAAGATCATTCGCCCACTCGTCTGCATCTACCATTGCGGGGTCTCCTTAAATGCAGGCGTTTCGATGCAGTTCGCCGCTGCACGTAGCTGTGTGAGCCACTCCCGGCAGTCATGATCTGGCAATGCAAATCCTGTCCAGCCCAAGCCAACGTGCCTGAGAAAAAGGACTGTGGCCTCCATCGACGGGTTTGATTCGACATACCAGCATGGATCGATGGTGATGTGATATCGGTGGGTTGCTGAGATGTCGTCAGGCACCCGCGGTAGCAGGAATGCCCGAAAGTACGCAAGCCGTTCAATGAATTCGTCTATCCCGTGGCCGTCGAGTGTCACCGTGCGGTCGCCAATCGTTATCTGGAGCCTGCGGGTTCGCCCCTTGAGCGACGTACGGAGTTGTAGGGGGTGTTGCATGTCTCGCGCTCCTCCTTATCGTTGTCTCTTCTTCGACAGAACATACCTAATCGCTACCGCTCGGGCAACGACGATCGGATTAAGAAAGAGTTAAAGGCGCGCTGGCTGTGCCACGGGCAGACTCGATCCGTATGAGAGACCGTGGTGGATATTGGCTGCACTTGATTGCGCCAGAAGGTTCGTTACGCGAGTTATGTCGACACAGTTGAGGTGATGGATAGATGCGAACTCTTGATGTTTAGTAAGAAAACTACCAACCCGTAAGGTTTAAGCCTTCTACTCGCAGCCGCGGTCTCTTGCCAATGGAAGAGCGCGCTGCTGGCGCGTTGCCCTTGAATGGAGCCGCAAAGGCCGTATCGGCCGGTATGTAGATGTAGAACAGAGTTGCAAGCAGCGACGACATTCAGAGCGGAAATCTTGGATCGTGAGTCATCCGCAGTCGCCCCCGTTACTATCTTCCCGCCTCGATAATCGAGGCTTTGGCGAGCCAGGCCCGGCATGACTCTCGCCGCCAGTCGCAGTCATGATCCGGAGGGTGTTGTCACCGGGCCTGGTGGGTGGCTGGTGATCGCTAATAGGGGCTCGGCTGGGATATTCCAAGGCCGTCCGTAACGTGGATGCCGAGACTTGCCACCGTTGTTGCAGGCCAACTCGTTCAATCTGCACAAACTTCGATGCAAGAATTCCAACAACATGACGCCGTCGATGTCTTCATCGGTGTCGACGTCGGTAAAGGCCAACATCACGCCGTTGCACTGGGGCGGAGTGGCAAGCGGCTGTACAACAAGGCGCTGCCCAACGACGAGACCAAGCTACGTGCCCTGATCGCCGAACTCAAGGTACATGGCCGCCTTCTCCTCGTAGTCGACCAACCTGCCACCATCGGCGCATTGCCGGTGGCCGTTGCCCGCGATGAAGGCGTTCTGGTTGCCTATCTGCCCGGGCTGGCGATGCGCCGAATTGCCGACCTGCATGCCGGTGAAGCCAAGACCGACGCCCGCGACGCCGCAATCATTGCCGAGGCCGCCCGTTCGATGCCGCATGCACTGCGCTCGCTTCGGTTGGCTGATGAACCACTCGCTGAGCTGACCATGCTGTGCGGCTTCGACGACGATCTCGCCGCTCAAACTACCCAGACCAGCAACCGTATTCGCGGCCTGCTCACCCAGATCCATCCCGCGCTCGAGCGAGTTCTCGGACCGCGACTGGATCACCCGGCGGTGCTCGATTTGCTCGAGCGCTACCCGTCGCCCGCGGCGCTTGCAGCAATCAGCGAGAAGACGCTCGCCAACCGCCTGACCACGCTCGCGTCACGCATGGGCAAAGGATTGGCCGCCGAAGTCGTTCAGGCGCTGGGTGAACAGGCCGTGATCGTGCCCCGCACGCAGGCCTCCACCATCGTCATGCCTCGTCTAGCCTAGCAGCTCGCCTCCTTGCGCAAACAGCGCGAAGAAATCGCAGCCGAGGTTGAGCGGCTAGTGCTTGCGCTCCCTCTTTGGCCGGTCCTGACCAGCCTTCCGGGAGTCGGCGTCAGGACCGCCGCCAGACTCCTCACCGAGGTCGCGCACAAAGCATTCGCTTCGGCAGGTCACATGGCGGCCTACGCTGGCCTCGCACCAGTTACCCGGCGCTCAGGCTCATCCATCCGTGGCGAGCATCCGTCCAGGCGCGGCAACAAGGTGCTCAAACGCGCCTTATTTCTATCGGCCTTCGCGGCCTTGAGAGACCCCATCTCACGGGCTTACTACGCACGCAAGGTCCAGCAGGGCAAGCGACATAACCAGGCGCTCATCGCACTGGCACGGCGACGCTGCGACGTCCTGTTCGCCATGCTGCGCGACGGCACCTTTTACGAACCCAAGTCCGCCCCTAACGCTTGACGAACCACATAGGGCCCCCCCCCGAGTGAATCTCCAACCCTGATGCTGGACGGATAGGGGCATTATTGCTAAATTAGAGATTGCGTTGCTACGCAACCGCCAGCGCACCCGAGCGCTGGCGGTCTCGCTCGAAGCCGCCGCATCTCCAATCCGCGGCGGTTTTTTTTGCGACTCTCGCGGTGCTTTTGCCTGTCATTTCGACGCAATGACGGCACTCGCCAGATGGGTGAGTCGGAGCTCATGTGTGATCTACGGTCTTTGGCTGGGACGCGCGTTTAACTCGCTGCGGTGCTGATGTCGCGCGTTCTGCGCTACGGAGTGGACAAGCAACGGAGGACATGCTGCTTTCTCGGTGCTACTTTATTCGTTTTATACTACGCACCTGTCGACGGCTGACCTT
>NZ_BAYA01000062.1 GCF_000685015.1 Paraburkholderia bannensis NBRC 103871
GCGTTACGACCTGCTGGCCGACAGCAAGAACGGCGGCGGCGGCGGTGGCGTGGCGCTCAACGGCAACGGCATGGATCCGTACAACGGCTTCGGCATTGGTGCGGACTGCCTGGCGAATTCGCAGGCCAATGGCGGCCTGGGCTTCGAGTGCAAGGGCGCGGTGCGTCAGGACGTAGCGCTGGATCTGCTGTTCTATCCGACGCAGCAGATCACGGTGAAGGTCGAATACCGCCACGACTGGGCGTCGCAGAAGGTGTTCCTGCGTAATGACGGGTCGTATAGCAAGAGCAATGACTTGCTGGGGGCGCAGTTTATTTACTCGTTCTAAGGAGTGCGTTGCGGGCGGCGCGCCTGCGGAATCCTCCGCGCGGCCGCCCTCTTTTTTTTCGTACGTACTGTCGTACGTTTCTTCTATGCTCAAATTCGCCAATCAGTCGCACGCGCCGTCCTGGTATGCAGCCACCGCCAACGACGCTACCCGCCATCCCGTGTTGCAAGGCACGATCGACGCCGATGTCTGCGTGATCGGCGCCGGTCTCACGGGCGTTTCGACGGCCCTCAATCTTGCCGAACGCGGCTATCGCGTGGCGCTGCTCGAAGCGTCGAAAGTCGGATGGGCGGCGAGCGGACGCAATGGCGGGCAACTGATCGGCGGCTTCGCCTGCGGTATCGACACGTTCGCGCAGTTCATGAACGAAGGCGAAGTGAAACAGATGTGGGCGATGGGGCTGGAAACGCTCGACATCGTGAAGTCGCGCGTGGCAAAGCACCAGATCGATTGCGCGCTGACCGAAGGTTATTTCACCGCTGCAAACAAGGCGCGCGACGTCGACGACCTCAAGCAATGGCGCGACGAAGCCGCACAACGCTTTGGCTATGACCGCTTTCGATATGTCGATGGCGAAGGCGTGCGCCAGTATGTGCAATCGGCGCGTTACCCGGGCGGCCTTTACGACCCCGATAGCGGCCATCTGCACCCGCTCAATTACACGCTGGGCCTGGCGCGCGCGGCGCGCGAAGCGGGCGTCCAGATCTTCGAGGACAGCGCCGTTACGCGCATGCGCGACGAACAGGGCGGTCACACAATTGAAACAGCACAAGGCAAGGTGCGTGCTAAATTCGTTGTGCTCGCATGCAATACGTACCTGGGCGAACTCGCGCCGGAGCTGGCGCGCAAGATCATGCCGGTGGGCACCTATGTGATTGCCACGGAGCCGCTCGGCAAGGAACGCATGGCTGCGTTGATGCCCGCACAGGCCGCCGTTTGCGATAGCCGTTTCGTGCTCGACTATTTCCGGCCCGCGCCGGACACGCGCATGCTGTGGGGCGGCAAGGTCAGCTATTCGACCTTCGAGCCGCGCAATCTGGGCGAGGCGATGCGCAGCGACATGCTCAAGACCTTCCCGCAGCTCGCCGACGTGAAGATCGATTACGCATGGGGCGGCTTCGTCGATATCACGATGAACCGCGCGCCGCATTTTGGCCGGCTCTCGCCCACGGTATATTTCGCACAGGGCTTTTCGGGCCACGGCGTGAACACGACGGCACTCGCGGGCACGCTGATCGCCGAAGCCATTCACGGCCAGGCCGCGCGTTTCGACCTGTTCGGCAAGATCCGCCACCGCGACTTCCCCGGCGGCGCAGCACTGCGCACCCCTGCCCTCGTGCTCGCGATGGCGTGGTATCGAATGAAGGATCTGCTTTGATGCACCTGTTTTGATGCGCCTGTTTTGATGGATACACACCGATGAAACTGGATCTCGACACCCAGGCGGACGTGCTCGCCCGCCACTCGTACTACGAAGCCACCGCCACGCGCCCCGCCGACGACGACCCGGTGCTGGAAGGCGTCGTCGACGCGGACGTTTGCGTGATCGGCGCGGGCTTTGCGGGGCTGTCGGTGGCGCTCGAATGCCGGGCGCGCGGGTTGTCGGTCGTGGTCATCGACGCGCATCGGCCTGGCTGGGGCGCGTCGGGCCGCAATGGCGGCCAGACGCTCGTGGGCTTTGCGAAGGATGAAGTGCTGGAGAAGCAACTCGGCGCGCAGGGGATTCGCGCGGCGTGGGCGCTGTCGATCGAGGGCGTGGAGCTGGTGAAGGAGCGCATCGCGCGCTACGGCATCGACTGCGATTTCACCTCGGGCTATATGACCGTGGCGACCAAGCCCAAGCGCGTGCCCGATCTGCGTGCGTGGATGGATGCTGCGCAAAAGCGCTGGGGTTACGACAAGCTCGAATGGCAGGACACCGACGCCACCCGTGCGCGCGTGAATTCGCAGGCTTACCTGGCAGGCGTCTACGATCCCGTTTCGGGTCATCTGCATCCGCTCAAGTACTGTCTTGGCCTTGCCGCTGCGGCACGCAAGGAAGGGGCGCAACTCTTCGCGCATTCGCGGGCGCTCACGGTGGTGCGCGGTGCGAAGCCGGTAGTCAAGACCGCGCGCGGCGAGGTGCGTTGCCGCTTCGTCGTGTCGTGCTGCAACGCCGCGCCTGGCGGCGTGCTGCCCGCAGCCGTCGAAGCGCGCATCGCGCCGATTGCTTCGTACATCATCGCGACCGAACCGCTTGGACGCGAGCGTGCCGACGCGATCATTCCAGGTCGCGCGGCCATTTGCGACAACAACTTCTTTCTCGACTATTTCCGGCTGTCGGCCGACGACCGCCTGCTGTTCGGCGGCCGCGCCGATTCAACGGGCGCCGCGCCCGCGCAACTGGCCGAAGCGATGAAGTCCCGTATGACGGGCGTGTTTCCGCAACTCGAAGGGGTGCAGGTGGAATACGCCTGGGGCGGCTTTGTCGACGTCACGCGCAATCGCGCGCCGGACTTTGGCGCGGTGGATCCGAATTACTTCTACGTGCAGGGGTTTTCCGGTCACGGCGTCGCGCTGACGGGCATAGCGGGACGCGTGGTTTCGCAGGCTATCGCCGGCGAGCGTGCTGCGTACGACCTGTTTTCGCAGGTGCGTCACGCGCGGTTCCCAGGCGGGGCGGCGTGGCGCCGGCCCGCGCTGGAAATCGGCATGATGTATCACCGCGTGATGGAGATGTTTTAATCGACGCTCACGCGATAGAGCGTAAACCGCTTGCGCGCCTTGAATCCGAGGCGCTCGTAAAGCGCAATCGCCGGTGCGTTCTCGTCGAGCACATGCAGGAACGGGGTGTCGCCACGCGCCTGAATCTCGCCGCGAAGCATGTTCATTAGACGCGCGGCAATGCCCCTGCCGCGATAGCGGTCGTCAACGCACACCGCACTGATCTCGACATACCCATCCAGCCTCATCCGTTCGCCAGCCATGGCGATGAGCTCGCCATTTTCCCGAATGCCGATGTAATTGCCCGTCTCGATGGTTCGGATACCGAAAGGCCCGGGCTTCGCGCGCATCGCGAGATCCAGCATGTCGTTTGCGTCGGTTGGGTGCAGGCGGGTTACTTGCGTATCGTCGGTCGGCTTCACAGTCATCTCGTCGACCATCTGAAGCAATGAAAGATAGCGCTCGACTTTCAGACCTTCGATAGCAGGCAGGTCTGCGGTCGATAACAGCACGGCAGATTCACCCGATGAAATCAGCGTCTTGAGTGCCTGAAGCGCGTCTTGCGTTGGCGCATCGACGCCTGCGAACGGCGCGATCGCAGCATCGTAGCGGCGCGCCGCACCCGTACCGAGCGCCAGGTTCGCTTGCCTGGTGGTCAAGGCAAACCACGCGGGGTTATCGAGCAAGCTTGGGGCGTTTTCTTTCATCTTCTCTCTCATGCGGACGATGGGGGATTCAGCGAGTTTAGCCAGGAACCGGCGGTTGGCCATAGAGGCGTAAATGACAATATTGGCGTCAATTGCGACACCCGCACCGGTACGCTTCGTCGCCTGACGGCGTTCAAATTTTCGGAATTTTCTGGTTCAAGCGCCGGTGCTAGTTGAGCGAGTATGGCTTTTTCAGGAGAGATTGATCTTACGGTATGTCGCTGGAAGATCGAAAGGTATCCTCAACAAGCCATCGAGAACGATCATGATGAGACGCACCCTCTGCGTGGGAGACAGGCCCGAAACCGGTGGGGAAATACAGCCACTTGAAACCCATTCGTACACCATCAACGGTCATCAGCCTGCCATCGTTGGCGACAAGGTGCTGTGCCTGGCTTGCAACAGCATCGGGACGATTGCGAAAGCCGGCGGCCCCAGGCGTCACGTGCACTGCGGGAAAGAGCTGGCGCTGGACGGCGACGTTTTGCTCTGCAAATGCGAGCGCCCGCCGCAAATGCTGTCCAGCATGCAGAGTCTTTCGTGGTTCGAGGATTCGGGGGAAGGGCGCGGTCAGCGTGGGGAGGCGCGGGATATCGAGGCCGTCCCGTCGTCGCGGCTCTTCGACGAGCAAGCCGAACTGACTGGCGCTGGCGCAAGAGAGGGCTATCCGTACTTCATTGAAACGCAAGACGGACAACAGTTCTCCGGAAGGCTCGAAGGAATCGGGCGTTTGCCACGCATCTATCTCGCGAACGAGGATCGTTATTCCGTTTATTGGGGCGATGAAGCGCTGGCTCGCGAGGAATCCCTATAATGCCGAACAAAAAGACGGTCATACAAACCAATTCGACGCGCAATTCGGTCGTGACAGTTACGCTCGAAGCGCTGACATTTGAGCAACTATGGGCAGCCTATCCCGCGCTAGATCCGTGCTCCGGCCCCTATCGCGATCAATGCGCGGCCCGCATTGGAGAAATGTTCCGGTTGTGCGGAATCGAAGGCAAGTCGTTCTCAGGTGCGCGCTGTCACGCAGATCATCCGGGACACATGCTTCGTGCAGCAGAAGTTGCTGCGTGGTTGCAGCGTCGGCCGTTTGCAGGTTGCCCCAGCGCTGCGTCTGTGCGCCCCAGGACGTGGGAGAAAGACATCAGGGGTAAGACCGGGATCATTTTCTTCTCTGGCTACTGGCATCGTGACTCTGACGGCCCGAATGTCACGACAGGCAACCACATCGATTTGTGGAACGGGAATCGGCTTACGATGTCGGGCTTTCCTGGGACGTTAGCGACAATTGGACGATTCATATTTGAGCGTCAATCCGTAGCGTCTGGTACGGCATTCGGCTATTCAGACCTGCATAACGCCGACCAGATTTTATTTTGGGAGATCAGTTGATCCGCCGATTCGTTTTCGTCATCGCGTTCTTTCTCCTGGGGTTTGCAAGTCTCTGGATAGGCGCGTCCGCTGACCTGGAGATTTGCCATATCTTTCCCAAATACTGCCAGCCCAAGCCGGGCGTTTGCACGGAGTTGGACAAGTGCAATCACTCCGTGCTGTTTGAATTCGGGGTAGTCGCGTTCTACTTCGGCCCATCCATCGTATTCGCGACCGTCGCCAACGCCTTCAGCAAGCGGCCCAGATCATTGCTGTTCTGGGCGGCATTGCTGGTGGTACTTTTCGTCATTCACCTCATTGCAATCGAATTGCTACGTCTCTAACCCCCAGCATCTCCCGCACCACTGTCCCAAGCGCCTCCATCAGCGTATTCGACGCCTCGGGCGTCGCTTCCGCATACCCCAGCAGAAAGCCGTTAAAACGCGCACCGTCGCCCAGACAGTACGAACTCAACGGCGATAGCGCCAACCCATGCTCCCGCGCCGCCTCACTCACCGCGGCATCGGCAAGCGGCGCATCCAGCCGCACGCTCAGGTGCATCCCTCCCGCATCGGCCGACACCGTCATCAGTCCGGCAAGATGCTTTTCGATCGCCGCAACCAGGCCATCGCGCCGCGCCAGGTAGAGCTTGCGCATGCGCCGCAAATGCCGCGCATATCGTCCGCTTTCGATGAAGTCCGCGAGCGCCAGTTGCTCCGCCACCCGCCCCTGCCGTTTAAGCGTGCGATGCGCCGTTTCCATCTGCGTGACGACCTGGCGCGGCACGATCATGAAGCCGATGCGCAGCGCCGGAAACATCGTCTTGCTGAACGTGCCGAGATAGATCACCGGCGTATCGTCCGCGAGCCCCTGGATCGACGGCAGCGGCGGGCCGTCGTGCCGCAACTCGCTGTCATAGTCGTCTTCGACGATCCACGCGCCGCAAGCACGCGCGTGTTCGATCAACGCCAGACGCCGCTCCAGACTCAGCACGCAGCCAAGCGGATATTGATGCGACGGCGTGAGATACACCAGGCGCGGCGGCGCATCGCGCCAGTCCTCCTCGCGCGCGGCCATGCCGGCAGCGTCCACGGGGATCGGCACGAGCGTCAGCCCTGCCGCGAGCATCGCCACGCGTGCGCCCTGGTAGCCGGGATTCTCGATCCACACGCGCTCGCCCTCGTCGGCGAAAAAGCGCGCACAGATGTCCAGGCTCGTCTGCGTGCCGTCGGTGATGAACACCTGATCGGGCTGGCAGCGCACGCCACGCGAGACGCGCACGTACTGGGCAATCGCCTGGCGCAACGCGGGCAGGCCCGCGCTGTCGCCATAGCCCAGTTCGCTCGCGTCCACGTCGCGCATCGCACGTTCAAGCGCCGTGCGCCACTGCACGAGCGGAAACGCATCGAGCGCGGGCACGCCGGGCCGGAACGCGACGGCGTCGTTCGTATGCACGCGCCGCGGCGGCAACTCGCGCACACGCCGTGACAGCGCGCGCGGTGCGCTCTCGCGCAGTTCGACCGGCGCCGAAGGCTGTGCGGCTGTCGCCTTCACGTCGTTGACCACGGAGCCATGACGCGTCGCCGTGACGAAACCCTCTTCCACCAGCCGCTCATAGGCATAGAGCACCGAATTACGCGCGATATCGAGTTCTTCCGCCAGCGTGCGGCTCGACGCGAGCCGCGTGCCCCTGCCAATATCGCCGTCGAGAATCGCGCGGCGCAGGCTCTCGTAAAGCAAGTCCTGCTGCGTGAGGCGGCGCGAGGTATTCGTGCGCGCCTTGCGTTCATAGGCCGACATCATCAGCGCGTAGTCCAATCTCGTGGCTCCATGTTTTGCATTCCGGGTGGGACTAACAATGGTGCCACAATTCGCTTACGCTGAGGCCTGTTATCGATTGAAGAAATGACAAGGAGAACGACGATGAGCCAGACGATCCAGGTGCGCGCGGCCACGCCCGCCGACTACGACGCGTGGCGTCCGCTCTGGGACGGCTACAACCGTTTCTATGGCCGCTTTGGGCCGACTGCGCTGCCCGAGTCGATCACCGCGACCACGTGGACGCGCTTTTTCGACGGCTACGAGCCGATGCATGCGCTGATCGCGTTGCACGGCGAACGCGTAGTGGGGCTCGTGCATTTCATCTACCACCGCAACACGACGCTCGACGGCCCGATCTGCTACCTCCAGGATCTCTTCACGGTCGAAGACCTGCGCGGCAAGGGCGTCGGGCGTGCGCTGATCGAGGCGGTCTATGCACACGCGAAAGCGTCGAATTCGAAGCGCGTCTACTGGCACACGCACGAGACGAATCACACGGCCATGCGCCTCTACGACGATGTCGCCGACAAGCCCGGCTTCGTCATGTATCGCAAGGACGTCTGACGCGCACCGGTCTTCACGCGAGGTCGCCCAGCAGCGAGGCGCGCACTTCGCCGGCAATGTCCTGCGCGGGCAGGCGATAGTGAGGATGATCGCAGCCGATCGACAGCGCGGCGCCCGCACGCAGCTTGTCGATCATCGCCGGCGTGAATTCGAAGCGTACGAAATGGACGGCGGAGGTCTTCTCGTCGTTGTCGCGCTCAAGGTCTTCGTCGGCGATCGCATGCACGGGCCGCTCGCCCGCTACCTGCATGAACACGCGATCCTCAATGCCGATCAGGCGCGCGAGCGCCGCATGGCGCTCGATTTCGTTTTCGTACTCGATCTGCAGGGTCGCTTTCAGGTTGCTGCCGTCGGGCACGAGCGGCAGATAGGCGTCGAGTTCGCCCTGTATGCCCTCTTCGTCGAAAATCTTCTCGATGTGCAGCATCTCCTGGATCTGGTAGCGAATCGTCGCCTCGTCCTCGAAGAGAAACGTGAGGTGATTGCCCAACGCCACGGCACGGCGCTTCTTGTGCTCGATAATTTTTCCGCGCATGGCGGAGCGCTGCTTCGAATACGCTTCCAGCGACAGCAGCGAATCTCTTTCGATCGTCATTGCGCCGTCCTCTTTTGTGAATTTCCGATGCCTCATTAACATCGCAGTCCGTATCAAATTCCGTATGCCCGCCGCAACAGCGTAAGAGGATGCGCAAGCGGTGGCCCGCCATCGGCTGTGCCGAGCTTGTTCTCCTCGATGCCCTGCGCGATATGGTGCCCGGCAAGCTGGCAGTCCGATGAAATGAAATCGGGTGCGCCCTGCGCCATCTGCTTGAACACGGGCGTGCCAATTTTCATCGACATCGCGTGAAATTCCTTTTTCACGCCGAAGGTGCCCGCGTGACCCGAGCAGCGCTCGACCACCGTGACCTTCGTTTCCGGCACGAGCGACAGCAGATCCGAGGTCTTGCGACCGATGTTCTGCACGCGCGCGTGACAGGGCACGTGATAGGACACGTTGCCCAGCGGCGTGCGGAAATCGGTCTTGAGCAGGCCGTCGCGGTTGCGCGCCACGAAATATTCGAACGGATCCCAGAACGCTTCGCTGACGGCGAGCGTGTCGGCGTCGCCGGGAAACATGAGCGGCAGTTCGTGCTTGTACATCAGCACGCAGCTTGGCACCGCGCCCAGCAACGCGTAGCCCTCGCGCGCGTAGTGGGCGAGCACTGGCATGTTGGCGGCCTGTTTCTTCGCCACGCCCTCCAGGTTGCCCTGTTCGAGCAGCGGCATGCCGCAGCATGCCTCGCTTTTCACCAGCACATAGGGAATGGCGTTGTGATCGAGCAGCGCCAGCAGATCGTGGCCGATGCCGGGTTCGTTGAAGTTCACGTAGCAGGTCGCATAGATCGCGACCTTGCCCGGCGTGCGCTCGCCGTCGCGCACTTCGCTCGACGTCGCCTTGCGGGCCGCGCTGCGAAACTTGCGCGTCGCGAACGACGGCAGCCACGCGTGGCGAGCCACGCCCAGCGCATCTTCCATGATGCCGCGCATCGCTTTCGTGCCGTTCACCGCGTTGACGGTCTGCGTGACGACGGGAATGCCCGCGAGATGGCCGAGCGCATCGGTGTTCGACAGCACCCGGTCGCGCAGTTGCACTTCGCCATTGCGGTAGTGGATCGCCTTCGCGCGCAGCATCAAATGGGGGAAATCCACGTTCCACGGATGCGGCGGCACGTAAGGACACTTCGTCATGTAGCAAAGGTCGCACAGGTAACACTGGTCGACGACCTTTCCATAGGATGCCTTATCGACATCATGCGCTTCGCCGCTATCGGTTTCGTCGACAAGATCGAACAGCGCTGGAAATGCGCCACAAAGCGACACGCATCGCCGGCAGCCCGCGCAGATGTCGAACACGCGCGCAAGCTCGTCGTCGAGCAGCGCCTGGTCGTAGAACGCGTCCGACTGCCAGTCGAGCGGGTGCCGCGTAGGCGCTTCGAGACTGCCTTCCTTGTGGGGCATGACGTCTCCTTTTTTGTAATTGGATTTTCCGCGCGGTACGCACATAACAACGCCCCGACGCCGCGCGCCGCCAGGGCGTCGCGTGCGTCAGTCGCTGCGGGCCGCGCCGTGCGCGACGCTACTCGATTATTCGACCAGCGCGTCGAGCGCTTTCGAATAACGGTTTGCGTGGCTGCGCTCGGCCTTGGCGAGCGTCTCGAACCAGTTGGCGATTTCGTCGAAACCTTCGTCGCGCGCAACCTTGGCCATGCCGGGGTACATGTCGGTGTATTCGTGCGTTTCGCCTGCAATCGCCGCTTCCAGGTTCAGCCGCGAGGTGCCGAACGGCAGCCCCGTGGCGGGATCGCCCACCGTTTCCAGATATTCGAGATGGCCATGCGCGTGGCCGGTTTCGCCTTCCGCGGTCGAGCGGAACAGCGCGGCGACATCGTTCTGGCCTTCGACGTCGGCTTTGGCTGCGAAGTAGAGATAACGGCGGTTTGCCTGCGATTCGCCTGCGAAGGCGTCCTTGAGATTTTGCTCGGTCTTCGAGCCTTTGAGCTGTGTCATCTATGCCTCCATCCATCCTGTTTGCGGGGACGCGGCGCTACGCATCTTCGTGCGGTGCAGCAAAACCTGTCATGCGGACTACGCCGCTCTATCAATCTAGGAAATGCCGTTTGCCTTCCCAATTGCGAATTTCAATCCCGCCGATAGCGCCGGGATAAATCGCGCCAAAGCCTTGCGCGACGGCGTGTCACAGACGGTGTCCCGGTTCTATGGTCTAACCTGAAGTCGTAAGCATCCCAATATGTGAAAAACCGACTTGCGCATGGATGCATACGTTCTAGACTGAGAGTTCGTCCAGATTGTCGCGCGGCCACCCCCATCGCGCACTTTTTCGGAGTTCACATGCGACTGACGATTTTGATAAACGGCCCCGATCCGACCGTGAATCATGACTACGCAGTGCTTTGGCTCGATACCGACCAGCAACGCTGGTCGCGTGAGTCCCACGCCGGCATTGATCTCCCCGAGTGGGGCGAGATGCACGATTCCGGCGGCGTGACGGCGCTCTGTGCGCCGCTCGCCGATCAACCGCTTTGCACCCTGCGCGGTCTGCACGTAAACCGCCGCCAGGAAATCAGCTCCGCGCACGGCGACGCTACCTGGTCATGCGAAGTTTCGCATTCGCCAATGGAAGGCCAGTGGCGCCTGCAGGCCGTGGATCGGGAAGCCGTTCACGCCGAAAACGCATTGTTCGCTGGTTGATCGCGGCGCGCCGCTCTGGCGCTCTGCACCCTGCTTCACCGCGCTTCACCCCGCGTCACCCTGTTTTACCCTCAAGCTGTTCCTGGTCACGACGCCGCCGCGCGCGGCGCCGCATTGATTGCTGTGCGTCGTGCTGGAGCGACGCGCATGCCTGCGCTCGCCCCGAGGCCGGATCGCGGCTGACGCGATGTGGCCGCGCGCGAGCGCGCCCGCTATACTTTCGGGCCCTTTACGAACGCGGCGTCGCGCATCGGTAGCTCATCTGTAGCGCATCCGTAGCGCAGCGCCCGCGCACCACTCGCATTCCCGATTCGCCGATGAAGAAGCTGTTTGCCTGTCTCGCCATGGCCTTCGCAGGTCATGCGTTCGCCGCACCCGCCTGTTCCGCATTCGTCCCCGACGGCCAGTTCCCCTCGATCACGAACCCGCGCATGGCGCCGAAAACGCGCATGCTCTGCTATTCGGATTTCGTCGTGCTGCACTCAGGCATCACGCACGGCCCGCTCTGGTCGGCGGAACATCTCACGCGCGACCACCTCGAAGCCGCGAAAGACATGACGCGCACCAATCGCTTTTTCGAGGACGACCGCCTGCCGGCCGGCGAAGGCGCGACGCTTGCCGACTACAAGCGCAGCGGCTTCGATCGCGGTCACATGAGCCCGGCGGGCAACCGCTGGAATCCGCAGGCGATGGCCGAATCGTTCTCGCTCGCCAATATCGTTCCGCAGAACCGCGAGAACAACCAGCGCCTGTGGGCGCACATCGAAACCGCCGTGCGCAAGCTCGCCGACCAGTACGGCGAGGCCTACGTCGTGACCGGCCCGCTCTTCACCGGCGCGCAGTTGCAGACCATCGGCGCGACGCGCGTGCTCGTTCCTACGCAGATTTTCAAGGTCGTGTATGTGCCGTCGCAGCAGCTCGCGTTCGCGATCGTGGCCGATAACACCACCGTCGACCGCTACGACATTCGTCCGGTCGCCGAGTTGAGCAAGCAGGCCGGCATTGCGTTCCCCGGCATTCCGGCGCAGGTCGCCGCGAAGGCCAGCGTGGCGTTCAACGGCCATGCGTTCACCGTGCGCAAGTGGGGCTGGTAAGCCTGGTAAGCCTGGTAGGCGCCCGTCAAGCTGCTCGCGACCGGATCAGATGTCGAGCCGCGAGACCTTCGAGCCTTCCAGCGACACACCGGCCATCAGGCCCGCGTTGGTGAGCACGATGGCTTCGATGGGATTGACGGCGGTCGTCGTGTCGATGGTGCCGTTCGCGCCCATCTTCACGAGCGCGACGGTGCCGTCCGCGCCCGCCGCCCAGCCGCTGCTACGGCGAAAGCGCTCGTACGACCCTTGCGTCATGAAGGCATAGAAAATGGCGCGCGACTGTGCGCCCACCTGGAAGCCCAGCGATCCGGCGGTCGTGCTGAAGTAGCCCACCGTGCGGCCGCCCGCGCGCAGCGCCCCCTTGCCGTATTGAGCCCCCACGCCCACGCCCGCACCGATCACGTCCGGAAACACCAGAACCGCGCGCGCCTTCGAGAAAAGCTCACGCGAACCCTTCACCGTGCCATAGAGGCGCGAGAGTGCGCCATCGACGCCCGCATCGATCTCACGGCGGGCATGCAGGTTCTCTTCCGACGACCGGGCCGTCGCGGGCGTCGTGGTGCAGGCGACCAGACCGGCGCAGGTCGCTACGCCAGCCGCGCCGGTTGCGAGAAATTGCCGTCGATTCATTTTTTCCATTTTTATTTGCATTCCCGAATAAAAAACTGCGCTTACGATTGCGGACGCGGCAGCCAGTCCATGGGATCGACAGGCTTGCCGTTCTCGCGGACTTCAAAGAGGAGCGTGCCGACGCCAGCGGAATCCGCGCCGCTGGTGGCGATCGTCTGACCGGGCTTCACGGTGTCGCCCTGCTTGACGAGCAAGCGGCCATTGCGGCCGTAGGCAGTGAGCAGCTTTGCGTTGTGCTTGACGATGATGAGCTTGCCGTAGCCCTGAATGCCGCTGCCCGCGTACATCACGCGCCCAGCCGCAGCGGCTTTGACCGGTTCGCCCGGTGCACCGGCGATGACAATGCCGCGCGACTTGCCGGGCGCGAATGCGGTGGCGACGCTGCCGCGCATCGGCCACGCCAGGCGGGCGGCGGCGGCGCGCGGTTTTGCAGCGGCCGGGCTGGCATTGATGTCGGACGTCGTAGCGGGGGCTGCGGCAGCAACAGGCGCGACCGGCACGGCTGCAGGCGCGGGAGCCGCTGCCGCGCCCTTGACAGGCGGCGCGACGCGCAACATCTGCCCCACGTTCACCTGGCCCGAAGCAGGCAGCTTGTTCCAGGCGGCGATATCGGCGGCACGCTGGCCGTGCGCGGCGGCGATGTGATAGAGCGTGTCGCCGGCCTTCACGCGATAGAGGTCTTTGCCCGCGCCCGTAGCGGGCGATGGCGTGACGGCCCGGGACGTGGGCACGACGACCGACGTGGCCAGAGGCACAGCAGAGGCCTTGACCTCGGTCGAAGACGGAGCCTCCGCATCGCTCGACGCCACCGCAGCGTCCGCGCCGCCGTCGTCGCCGGGACGCCCGAGCGACGATTGCCACGGCGTAAACGTGCAGGCCGCCAGCAGCGTCGCACACGCGCCCAGAAGCGCCATTGCGGCTCGCGTGCGTAAAAATCGCAAAACCCGCATCGTCAGGCCCGCCACGACGTGTCCACCATCGCGCCGACAGTGCCGACGACATCCATGATTGCAGCAACCTTGTCTAGAATTCCCATGACGCACTCCTCGTTCAAACTCAGGTGCGTCATCATCATCGGTTTGCCGCGAAGTGCAGCGGATTCGCGATTCGGTCTTGATCTGCGTCAGCGTGGACGCCGCGCGGCCGCAAGGGCCGGATCGTGGCAGTCCATTCGCTTCACGTTTGATGGCGGCGTGCGCCGCTTCTTATAATGCGAGCCCAACGTGCATCGCACTCAAGGAGGAATAGATGGTGTTCGACGCATACGCAAACGACGACGATGTCCTGAACGTGCAGGGCGACGCCCTCACGCTCACCAACGGCACCACGCGCGTGACGCTGGCCGGTACGCTCGAATTCACGCGCGACAAGCGCGGGCTCGCCGCGGCGCTTGCGCTGAAGGCCGCGCTCGATAACGTGGTGACGAAGTTGCAGGCAGAACCGCATCTGCCCGCGCAGGTGAAGGACGAGCCGGACGCGAAGCCCGGCGTCATCGACAACCCGTTTCAGTAAGCGCGCTCAGCAGACGTACAAAGCACGCTTACCTCGAAGGCAGGCTCAGAACGGCTTGCCTTCGCTGCTTTTCCACGCGGGCATGAGCGTGTTCGACGGCAGGGTTTCGTCGAGCAGTTTCTTCGCGCTTTCGATGCCCGCGATCGGCAGGCCAGTCGGGTCGATTGCGCCAATCTGCGCCAGCACCGAAGCCTGGTCCCAGTAGATGTGCTCGTTATAGAGCTTGCTGCCGCGAAAACAGATCACGGCGAGCATCGGCACCTCGAAGTATTTGCCCGTGGGCGCGAGGCCCGGCAGCAGCCAGTCGATCTCGCGGTCGTGCGTGCAGCAGAAGATGAACTCGTCGACCACGCGATCCGAGCCGATGGTGCGCGAAATCGGAATCAGGCGCGTGTCTTCGGGATTCGAATGCACGAAGTGGTGCGTGTAGAAGCGCTTGAGCTCGTCATGGCCGACGCCGCCCGTCATGGTCGGGATGTGGTTGACGTAGGGCTGCGCGACCATCGTCGGCATCACATCGTTGGGGTTGCGCGCGACGAACTCGTGGTAGCAGTGCTCTTCCCACAGCGCGTTGAAATCGTAGATCGGGCCCATCACCCGGCGCAGCATCGCGAGCGAGCGCGAGTACGCCATCATCGCGGCGGCCTTGTCGAACTGCGGGCGCGCTGGCGAGGCAAACGCGTGATCGCAGCCGGCATACGTGTAGAGCTCGACGCCGGGCTTGTCCGCCAGCGCCGCGCCGATACGTTCGCGCGCTGCCTCGTCACACCATTTGTCGTCGGCGCCGAAGTGCAGCATCAGCGGGCAGCGGATCGTGCTCGCTTCGTCCAGGCTCTGTTCGAGGCCCACGGCGTAGTAGCCGATCGCGCAATCGACATCGGTGCGCGCCGCCGCCAGATACGCGAGCTTGCCGCCCAGGCAAAAGCCGAGCGTACCCACCTTGCCGCGCTGCGAAGGATGCGCGCGCAACGCGGCGAGCGTCTGCGCGATGTCGTCGAGCGCAAGGTCGACGTCGAAGCGCTCATAGAGCGCGAGCGCCTTCGCCATGTCCGCGCCTTCGTAGCCCAGATCGACGTTCGGCTCCAGACGCCAGAACAGGTCGGGCACCATGACGACGTAACCTTCTTCCGCGTAACGGTCGGCGGTTACACGCATGTTCGCATTCACGCCGAAGATCTCCTGCAGCAGCACGAGGCCCGGGCCGCTGCCCTCGGGCGGCAGCGCCGTGTAGGCGCGGAATTCGCCGCCGTCGCGCGACTTCACCGTCGTCCATTGTCCATTCATCGGGTCGTCTCCTTGTGTTCGTGGGGTCGTGGGGTTGTCGCGGCGGCGCGGCGGCGCGTCTTCAGGCTGCCGTGCCGAATCCGCCAGCGGGCAAGAGCGGCGGCAACGGTGCTTCGCCGCGTATCCAGGCATGGTTGGCAAGCTGCGCCATTTCGCGGTCGCCGCGGCTGTCGCCGTAGGCGTAAAGCGTGGCGGGCGCCTTGTCGCCCCACCAGGCGCGCAGCCGCGCGACCTTCTCCGGGCCCCAGCAGTTGCGGCCCGCGAGCCGTCCAGTGTAGACGCCGTCGCGCCAGTCCAGCTCGCTCGCCAGCACCGTGGCGATGCCCACCGTCGGCGCCCATTTGCGCAGATACACCGACGGCGACGCGCTCACCAGCACGACTTCGTGGCCGAGCGCCTGATGTTCGCGAATGCGCGCCAGCATCTCGGGGCGCAGCAGGTCGGGCAGGCCTGTATCGACAAAACGCTGTGCGGCGGCTTCCAGCGCATCGCGACGCACCGGGCCGAGCGCAGCCCGAAGAAAGCGCGCCTTGGTGCGGCCCCGGTCAGACCAGCCGGGCGCGATGCCGGCAAGCCACGGCAGGCAGCGCAACGCGGCGAGCACGAAACGCGTGCTGCCTGCGGCGTCGAGCATGAAGGCGCGGAAGCTGTCGGACGTGGTGATGGTGCCGTCGAAATCGAAGGCGGCAATGACGCGGTCGGTCATGAAGCGGTATCGGAAAGCGCCGCGCTCAGGCGGCGGGTTGAAAGATGAGGCTCAGGCGCGGCGGCCTGGCGGCCTGCTTGAAAGCACGAGGCACGAGGCAAGCCCGCTGTAAGCCCGCGCCATTGTCCGTGCAAATGGCGCACGGCTGCAATGGCGTCGGCCACCCATCGAGCGCAGACAATCAACGCGCCTGCTGCTCCAGACGCACGGGATCGACGATTTCGATTTCGCCGTAACGCAGCGCGAGCAGGCCGTCGCGCTCGAACTGGCGCAGGATCTGGTTCACCGTCTGGCGCGACAGCGCCAGCATCAGCGCGAGGTCTTCCTGCGGCACGTGCACGATGGGACGCGCCGTGTGCGCGCCGTCCCTTGCGCTCACGCTCGCTGCTGCGCTTTTCGCCACATCGGCGGCCGGGTCGCGGCCCGCTTCGCCGTAGCCTGCCGCCAGCAACAACAGCCGTCGAGCGACGCGCGGCGCGGCGGGCAGCAGCGCGCTTTCCTCGATGGCATCGAAGGCCAGGCGCAGCTTCTGCGCAAGCAACAGGCCGAATTCATGCCAGTAAGCGGGCGTTTCGTCGAGCAGCGCGGCCAGCGCCGCACGCGGCACGTGAAAGATCGTGGTATCGCGCTCGGCATAGGCGTCGTGCGTGCGCACGCCCGAATCGAACAGCGCGATCTCGCCGAACCAGCTTGCCGGGCCCATCAGCGCCAGCAAGGCCTCACGCCCGCACATGCTTGCCGCGCCCACGCGCACCCCGCCTTCCAGCACGCAATAGACGCCGTCGGCGGCATCGCCGCGCAGGAACAGGCGCTCGCCCGAGCGCAGCGCGCGCACGCGGCCCGCCGTACGCAGGCTGTCGCGCAGCGGCGCGGGCAGGCTGGCGAACCAGGTGCTGCGCTCCAGCGCCGCCACGAGGTACGGCGAGGCGGTGTCGAGCGGCTGTCCGCAGGCGGTGGCGTCGGGGCGTGTGGTCATCGGATGGAAATTGTCGGCTAGCCGAAGGTCTGCGGCGGTGCGCCCGACGATCATAATGATTTTGGAGACAAAGGGGCATCCATGAGAAACCTGACCGATCAGCTCACCCAGTACGCCGAATACCATCGCGACACGCGCAACATCGCCACGCATTTCGTCGGCATCCCGATGATCGTGCTCGCGGTCGCGGTGCTGCTCTCGCGGCCCGCGCTGGCGCTCGCGGGCTGGCCGCTCGCCGCCGTGCCGCTGTCACCCGCGTGGCTGCTGTTCGGCGCGACGACGCTCTATTACCTCGTGCTCGACGTGCCGCTGGGGATCATGATGGCCGTCGTCGCCGCGCTGTGCCTGACGTTCGGCGCGTGGCTCGCGCAGCAGGGCACCGCCGTGTGGCTCGCGGGCGGCGTCGGGCTATTCGTGGTGGGCTGGGTGATCCAGTTCATTGGCCATATGGCTTACGAGCATCGCAAGCCGGCGTTTGTGGACGATCTTGTGGGCCTCGTGATCGGGCCGGTGTTCGTGCTCGCCGAAGCGCTCTTCAGCCTCGGCTGGCGTCCCGCGCTGCTCGCGGCCATCGAGGCGAAGGCCGGCCCCACCCGCATCAATCCGCCGCGCGGGCACGCGGCGCATTGAGCCAGTGCGCAGGCACGCGCCTCGCTGGCCGCGCCTCGGCGCGCGAGCCTGGCCGCGCCTGACTGGCCG
>NZ_BAYA01000061.1 GCF_000685015.1 Paraburkholderia bannensis NBRC 103871
GCGTTCGCGACAGCCACGTCCACCGGCCCGCGCGCGGCGACGGCGCGCGCCACGGCGTCGGCGACCGCGGCGGCGTCGCTCACGTCGGCGGCCAGCGCTTCCAGGCGCTGCGCGCCGAATTCATCGGCGAGTTGCTGCACGGCGGCGGACTCGCGGTCGAGCGCGAGCACGGTGTCGCCCGCATCGACGAATCGTTTGCACAGCGCACGGCCAATCCCGCCGCACGCCCCCGTCACCAGCACCACCCGGCTCATGTTCGACTCTCCGCGAAAGGTTGCTTCCGGGCGCGGCGCGCATTCAGCCCGCCCCTGTAAATTTCCAACAACGTCATGTTTTCAATCGTCTGCAATACCGACGATCGCGGGTTTACACGCAGGCGTCCCAAATATTGCAACGCACGAATTTCCCTTGTTTTACCGCATGTTATGCAAATTCAGGAGCAGAAAACAATATCGCGTTTCCCAGGTGACAACGCTTTTTTCATCCTGTAGGATTTTTTCAAACAACGCAAGGCCAGCCAGATAACCACGTTAGGAGAGACAGCAATGGCGTTTAAGGCACGTGCATCCACCACGCTCGGCAAGCTCGCCGTCGCATTGGCGTTCGCAGGCATCACCGTCGCGGCGCATGCCGATACCGTCCGCGTGACCGTCGCCCACTACAGCGACGCCACGGCCCCGTACTTCGAGAAAATGGCCAAGCAGTTCGAGGCCGCCAATCCCGGCACGACCATCAAGATCGAAGACGTGAACTGGGACTCGCTGCAACAGAAACTCCAGACGGACATCTCGGGCGGCGCCAACGCCGACCTGGCGATCATCGGCACGCGCTGGCTGCTGGACTTCGTGAAGGACGATATCGCCGAGCCGCTCGATCCCTATATGGACGCCAGTTTCAAGGGCCGCTTCATCGGCCCGTTCCTGGCGCCGGGTGAAATCAACGGCAAGATCTACGGCCTGCCGATCGCGGCCTCGGCGCGCGCGCTTTACTACAACAAGGACATGCTCGCTTCGGTTGGCTATCCGAACGGCCCGAAGACCTGGAACGACGTGATCGACGCGTCGAAGAAGCTCAAGGCCAAGGGCATCGCCGGTTTCGGCCTGCAAGGCAAGGAAATCGAAACCGATGTGTACTTCTACTACGCGCTGTGGACGAACGGCGGCGACGTGGTCGGCAAGGACAACAAGGCCGCGTTCAATTCAGCGGCAGGCGTGAAGGCCGCCACGCTCTACAAGACCATGATCGACGAAGGCCTGACCGAGCCGGGCGTGACGGGCTACAGCCGCGAAGACGTGCAGAATCTCTTCAAGCAGGGTCGCGTGGCGATGATGATTTCCGCGCCGTTCCTCGCCAAGCAGCTCAAGAAGGAAGCACCGAACATCAAGTACGGCATCGACCCGATTCCGGTCGCCACGACGCCCGCGACCTACGCGGTCACCGACTCGATCATGATGTTCAAGAACTCGAAGGTGAAGAAGAGCGCCTGGAAGTTCCTCGACTTCCTGTTCACGAAGCAGCCGCGCGTGGAGTTCACCAGCACGGAAGGCTTCCTGCCGACCACCCAGGCCGAAGCCACCGATCCGGCGTTCCAGGATCCGGACACGAAGGCTTTCGTCGCGCTGCTGCCGCACGCGAAGTTCGCGCCGACGGTGACGGGCTGGGAAGACACCGCCAAGGCCGTGACCAACGCGATGCAGTCGATCTACCTGGGCAAGGCCAAGCCCGCCGACGCGCTGAACCAGGCCGCAACCGAAGCGAACAAGTCGCTCGGCAAGTAAGGCCGCTGCCGCGGAACATCGCGGCCTGAACCGGCGCGTCGCATAGCAGCGCTACGCGACGCGCCGGTTGATTTCGGCAGCTCGACCGATCGGTTCGACTTCACGCAACACCGGACGCACCACGACATGACTACGGGCCCTCTGAAACAGACGCCTCCCGCCACCGCGACCGACCTCAACAGCGCAAGCACCAGCATGAGCCGCCCCAAACGCGCCGAGCGCAACATCGCCCTACCCCGCGCCCCCTGGCTGCTGATCGTGCCAAGCCTCGTGCTCGCGCTGTTCATCATCAGCTATCCGATCTTCAACATCGTCTGGCAGTCGCTGCACGATGTGTCGCGCTTCGGCCAGATCCGCGATTTCAGCGGGCTGCAGAACTTCTACAACGTGTTCGGCGACCCGGTGTTCCTGAGCGCGCTGAAGAACACCCTGATCTGGACGTTCTGCGTCGTAGTGGGCACCGTGGGGCTCTCGGTGCCCGTCGCGCTCGTGCTCAACCAGGACTTCTATGGACGCGGCGTCGCGCGCACCATCGTCATGCTGCCGTGGTCGGTGTCGCTCACGATGACCGCCGTGGTGTGGCGCTGGGCGTTCAACGACGACTACGGCATGGTCAACGTCACGCTGCAGAAGCTCGGCCTGATTGGCGGGCCGATCCACTGGCTCGCCACGCCCGAATACGCGTTTCCCGTTGAAATCGCCGTGGGCATTCTGGTGTCGATTCCGTTTACGACGACGATCTTTCTGGGCGGCCTTTCGTCCGTGCCCGGCGATATCTACGAAGCCGCGCGCATCGACGGCGCGAGCGCCTGGCAGCAGTTCCGCCAGCTCACGCTGCCGCTGCTCAAGCCCTTCATCAACATGGCGATCCTGCTCAACGTGATCTACGTGTTCAACTCGTTTCCGATCATCTGGGTCATGACGCAGGGCGGCCCCGACGACAGCACGCACATCCTCGTGACCTATCTCTACGAACTCGGCTTCCGTCTGGGACGCCCGGGCGAAGCGGCCGCCGTCTCGCTCATCATGCTCGTGATCCTGTTCGCGTTCTCGGTGGCGTATCTGCGCGTCCAGGCCCGTCGTGGCAGCGCCGAAGGAGACCTCGCATGAACCGCAAGCTCAAACGCTCGCTCTGGTGCTGGCTCGCGCTGTCGCCGCTCGTGATCGCCGTGCTGTTTCCGTTCGCGGTGATGTTCTTCACCTCGTTCAAGCCGGCCAACGAAGTCTTCGTCTATCCCGCGCGCTGGCTGCCCGTGCACTGGCGCTGGGAAAACTACGTCGATATGTGGCAGGCCGCGAACTTCGGCGTGGCGCTGCGCAACAGCATCGTCATTTCGTTCCTGTCGACCTCGCTTGCGCTCGCGGTCAGCCTGCCCGCCGCCTATGCGCTCGCGCGCTTCCCGTTTCGCGGACGCGGCGTGTACCGGCAGTTCCTGCTCGTCACGCAGATGCTCTCGCCGATCCTGCTGGTGGTGGGCCTGTTCCGCCTGGCCGCGATGATTCCTTACGGGGACGGCAATCTCGTCGATTCGAAGATCGGCGTGATCGTCTCTTATGCGGCCTTCAATATCGCCTTCGCGGTGTGGATGCTGTCGTCGTATTTCCAGACGGTGCCGCGCGATCTCGAAGAATCCGCGTGGCTGGAAGGATGCAGCCGCACGGGCGCGGTGTTCCGCGTGTTCCTGCCGCTGGCGATCCCCGCCGTGGTGGTGACGGCCATCTTCACGTTCATCAGCGCGTGGAACGAATTTGCCGTGGTGTACACGTTGATCCGCTCGCCGGAGAACAAGACGCTCACAGTGCAGGTCACCGACATGGTGGCCGGAAAATACACTGTCGAATGGGAACTGGTGATGGCGGCAACGCTCGCGGCCACGCTGCCGGTTTCGGTCGTGTTCGCGTGGTTGCAGCGCTATATGGTGAAGGGGCTCGCGCTGGGCGCGGTGAAGTGAGTCGCTGGATCAACGGGCTTCGCGCGCGTTGATCCAGCGGATCCAGCCAGCGGCTTGAGGCGGCCTCAAGCGTCGTTTCGATGGATGTCGTGCGTGACAAAGCCGGTCTGGTTGGTGGGCAGATCCAGCCAGCCATCCTTGTCCAGCGTGTTGCGGATATCGGTCAGGCCCGCCTGCCAGTGGCTGCGCATGGTGCTGTGGCCAAACTGATGGTCCTTGTCGCCGCGCTCGAACTTCTGCTGCCGATAGATCAGCTGCAGCACGTTATAGCGCTTGCTGCACGAGAGATCCTGCGCGAGCTTGCAAAGCCGGTCGCTTTCGAGCGTCGCCTTCGGCACGCGCTCCAGCAGTTCACGCAGCAGGTTGCGGTAGCGCTGCTCGCGCTGGAGCATGTCGGTCGCGAGACGCGTGCGGCTGGAGTACTGGATGTCCTTCACGCGCGTCGTCACGCTTTCCATCGTATTGGGCACCGGCCCGCGCGCCGACCACAAGTCCACCTGGAACACCAGCGTATCCCTGCGCTGTGCCGCGCCCAGAACCTGCTGCAAGGGCGTATTCGATACCACGCCGCCGTCCCAGTAAAACTCGCCGTCGATCTCCACCGGCGCGAAGCCCGGCGGCAACGCGCCCGAGGCGATGAAATGCTCGGGGCGCAGCGTCGTGTGCGTGTTGTCGAAGTAGGCAAAGTTGCCCGTCGTCACGTTCACGGCGCCGACCGACACGCGCGTCTCGCCCGAATTGATACGGTCGAAATCGCAGAAACGTTCGAGCGTCGCCTTGAGCGGCGTCGTGTCGTACCAGCTGACGCGATCCGGCGCATGCTCGGCCCACGGCAGCGGCGCGGGCACGCGCGGCACGAAGAAACCGTGCTGGCCCTGAGTGGCCGCGCTGGCCGCCTGAAACCCCGTGAGCATCGCGCGCGTGGCGTCCGACGCCGAGAACATCAGGTGCTCGAACGGCGCAGGCAGCGCGGGCGTGAACGCGGGCTTGCAGATGGTCTCCCAGAACTCGCGCAGTCGCGCCACGCGATGCTCGGGCGCGTTGCCCGCGATCAGCGCCGTATTGAGCGCGCCAATCGAAATCCCCGCGACCCAGTCGAGCCCGATGCGCGCCTCCTGCAATCCTTCGAGCACGCCCGCCTGATAAGCACCCAGCGCGCCGCCGCCCTGGAGCACGAGCGCGACCGTCTCGTAGTCGCGGCAGCGCTCGTGATGGCCGCGTGAGGGGGCTGCGCGCCCACGCTTTGCGGGCGTGGGCTGCGCGACGTTGTCGCTCTCGCTCATTGCATGAACCAGCCGTGGCTGACGACGAACGACTGGCCCGTGAGCGCCGCGCTCGGGAACGCCGACAGGAACAGCACCGTCTGCGCGACGTCCTCGACCATCGTGAACACGCCGTCCACCGTGCCGCCGAGCATCACGTTCTTGATGACATCGGCCTCGGAAATGCCCAGTTCCTTCGCTTGCTCCGGGATCTGCTTGTCCACCAGCGGCGTACGCACGAAGCCCGGGCAAACCACATGCGAGCGCACGTTGTGCTTGCCGCCTTCCTTGGCCAGCACGCGCGCGAGGCCCAGCAGACCGTGCTTGGCCGTCACATACGCCGACTTCAGCGGCGACGCTTCATGCGAGTGCACCGAGCCCATGTAGATCACCACGCCGCCGCGATCGTCCTTGTACATGTACTTGAGCGCAGCCTTGGTCGTGAGGAACGCGCCGTCGACGTGAATCGCCTGCATCTTCTTCCAGTCGGCGAACGAATAGTTTTCGATGGGATTCACGATCTGGATGCCGGCGTTCGACACGAGAATGTCGATCGAGCCGAAGGTGGCGGCGACCTTGTCGATGCCTTGATTGACGGCGTCTTCGCTCGTCACGTCCATGGCGATGCCGATAGCCTTGCCGCCTGCCTCGTTGATGGCGTTCGCGACACTCTGCGCGCCGTCCAGGTTCAGGTCGGCGATGGCGACGGCCGCGCCCTCAGCCGCCAGCGTCAGGGCGATCTGCTTGCCGATGCCGCTTGCCGCGCCCGTCACCACTGCGGTCTTGCCGGTGAGTTTCTTCATGATGGTGTCTTCCGTGAACATTGAAATTGGCGTTGAAAAAGTGGAGTTGGCCTACTTCGCGAGATAGTCGTGCACGACTTCGCCAAGGCCGAGCGTGAGATCCGCGATCAGGTGACGCGCCTCGACGATTTCGAGCACCGGCAGGTCGGCGACCGGCGCAAGCGCATGCGGCATCAGATGCAGCGCGGCCGGGCCCGTCCATGCGCCCTTGAGCTGGATATCGGTGAGGTAATAGCGCACGAGTTCGCACACGCGCGGCGTGCCGTCCACGTGCGGCACGATCTTGAGCAGGTAGTTGGCGCTGGCGAGGCGCTTTGTTTGTTCCGCGAGATCGAGTTCGCGATGCTTGTAGCCCATCGTGCCCGTGGCCACGCGCACCGGGCCGTAATCGAGCGTGCCGACCAGCGTGTCCGAGAACGCGGCGAGCTTCGGCGACGCGAGTTTCTTCGGGAAGCCCCACAGTTCGCGGCCACCGGCAATCGGCGGGTGGTCGTCGAGATACATCGCGTGCGTGTAGCTGCCGGGCTTGCCCTCGTAGGTGACCGGAATCACCTGGCCGCTTTCCGTGTAGTCGCCAAAGCCCGTCGAATCCGGCATGCGGATGAACTCATAGCTCACGAGCGGATCGGTCACTTCGAGCGGCGCGGGCACGACCTTGCGCAGTTTCTCGATGTCGGTGCGGTAGGTGATGATCAGGAATTCGCGATTGACGAATTTATACGGCCCCGGCGGAAACGCGGGACTGGTGAGCGGCATCGCGAACGCCTTGGAGAGGATGTCTTGCATGCGTAGCCTCGACAGGATAGCGAGTTTATTGAAATCGTTCGGATTGCGAATCGTTATGGACAGGCAATCGACGGCGGATTGATGACGACTCGACAGCACACGCCGTGCTGCGCGCCCGCAGAGACCGTGCGAGCTTGCCGAACGAAAAGTATAGATTTTCTATACCGGGCTACGTGCCGCTACTCAAACGGAGTTTGAGTAGGGTTAAAGGATGGGACAAGAAAGAATCGCAGACGCCAGGCAGTCGAAGGGCGCGCGGCGGCGCGTCGCATTTCGCGCGCCGCTCGCTTCAACAAGGGACAGCGCTTATTTGCTGAGTTCGTGACCGATCACGCCCCCGGCTACCGCGCCGCCTACCGTACCAATCGCACTGCCGTCGGTCGCCTTGTTGCCGACGTAACCGCCCGCCGCCGCACCGCCCAGCGTGCAGGCACTCGCGCCCAGCGTCAGCACGGCCATGACGCCGATAAGTACGGCGCGCATGCCGCCGCTGCGAATGCTGCTGTTTTTAAGCCAGTTCATCGTCGTCTCTCCTGAGCGATGCAATGGCTTACAGACAGCAAACGACGTGCCGCGCGTTAAAGCGCCGCGCTCAGCCGTGGTGCAGGTGCAGCAGGATCAGCGTAAGCGTGACGAGCGAGCCCAGCGTCGAATGCAGGATCGTGCGGCCGGTCACGTGCGCTTCGCGGCGGTAGTACTCCGCGAGCATGAAGGGGCCAGTTCCGGTGGGCAGCGCAGCAAGCAGCACGGCAGTCTCCACGAGTTGCGGCGAAAGGCCGAATACGCGATCCGCGAGCCACCACGTCAGCGCGGGCTGCGCCACGAGCTTCGACAGCGTGATCCACCACGAGGATTCGGGCGGCGCATCGCTCCTTGCACGGCGCTCCGCGAGAAAAAGACCCAGGCTCACGAGCGCGCAGGGGCTCGCGGCACCGCCCAGCAGCTTGAGGAAGGTTTCGGCGCTTGCGGGCAGCGTGACGTGCGCGCCCGAGGCGATGGCGCCCAGCGCGGGCGCGACCAGCAGCGGATTGCGCATGAGCGAGCGCACGACCTTGATGAGCAGGCGATGCGGGCGGCGCTCGCTTTGCAGGCCGGTTTCGATCAGCACGATGGCGATGGCGAACAGCACGCAGACTACGAGGATCGTCGCGATGGTGGTGGGCGTGAGGCTCGACGGGCCGAACGCGATCATGCACAGCGGAAAGCCCACGTAGCCCGTATTCGGATAGGCAGCGGCAAGGCCGTCGATACTCGCATCGGCAAGCGGGCGGCGCAGGAACAGGCGCACCGCCACCACGCCCGCGAACACGGCCAGGCCCGCAATACCGAATGCGGCCATGAAAGCCGGCTGATACAGCTCGTGCCACGTTGCGTGCGCAAGGATATCGAACAGCAGCGCGGGCAGCGCGAGCCAGACGACGAAGCGATTCAGTTCGGACGCAGCAGCGGGGCCGAGCACGCCAAAGCGGCGGCACGCAAAGCCGGCCAGGATCAGGCCGAAGACGGGAAGCAGGATGGAGACAGCAGAGAGCATCGGCAGTAGCGGTAAAAGCAGCGTCCGCGAGCATGGCGCACGCGGACGGGGTGTGGAAAATTCTGTGTCGGGCGTGCTGCGGGTCAGTCCATCGCCGCATGCCCCGCATCGACCGCGCCGCCGCCCGAAGGCCGGATCAGCACGAGCAGCGGAATCACGAGCAACGTCGCGACAAACATCATCTTGAAGTCGTTGAGGTAAGCGATCATCGTCGCCTGCTGCGTGATCGACTGGTTGAGCACGGCGAGGTCGTAGTGCGAACCCGTGGCGAGCATCGGCTGCATCATCGGATTGAACGGCGTGACGTTGGCGGCGAGATCCGAATGCGCGACCTGCGTTCCGCGCGTGACAAAGGTCTGCACAATCGAAATGCCGATACTGCTGCCGATGTTGCGCATCAGGCTATAGGTGGCCGTGCCGTCGGCGCGCAATTGCGGCGTCAGCGTGGAGAACGTGAGCGCCGAAAGCGGCACGAACACGAAGCCCAGCCCGAAGCCCTGCACCACGCCGGGCCAGACGATGTCCGACACGGACAGCACGATCGTGTACTGCATCATCTGCCAGAGCGCATACGCCGACACGACGAAGCCAAACAACAGCATCGCGCGCGCATCGACATGCTTGAGCATGCGCCCCGCGATCAACATGGCGACCATCGTTCCCGCACCCGAAGGCGCGGTGACAAGGCCGGTCGTGGCGACGGGATAGCCCATGAGGTTCTGCAACATCGGTGGCAGCAGCGCCCGCGTGGCGTACAGCACCGCGCCGATCACGAAGATGAAGAACGTGCCGGTCGCGAAATTGCGGTCTTTCAGCAGTTGATAGCGGAAAAACGTGGTCGGGCCGGAGCTTGCCGTGTGGACGACGAAGAACGCAAACGCGAGGACGGAAACCAGCGCCTCGATGCGGATTTCCAGCGAACCGAACCAGTCGAGTTGCTCGCCTCGGTCAAGCAGCGCCTGCAATGCGCCGATGGCCAGCGCCAGCGTGGCGAAGCCGAACAGGTCGAAGCGCGCCTGGCCGCCGCGCTCGCGCGCGGGCATGAACGTCGACACGCCGAAGAACGCGAACGCGCCAATCGGCACGTTGATGAAGAACACCCAGCGCCAGTTGTAGCTGTCCGTGAGCCAGCCGCCCAGCGTCGGCCCCAGCACCGGCCCCACCATCACGCCCATGCCCCAGACCGCCATCGCCTGGCCCTGCCGCTCGCGCGGATTGATGTCCAGCAGGATCGACTGCGAGAGCGGCACCAGCGACGCGCCGAATACGCCTTGCAGCAGGCGCGAGGCGACGATTTCCCCGAGCGTTTCCGATAGCCCGCATAGCGCCGAAGCCACCGTAAAGCCCGCGATCGCGACGCCCAGCAACTGCTTCACGCCAAAGCGGTCGGCCAGCCAGCCCGTGAGCGGCGTGGCGATGGCCGCTGCGACGATGTACGAGGTCAGCACCCACGTGATTTCGTCCTGCGACGCCGATAGCGTGCCCTGCATATGCGGCAGCGCTACGTTGGCGATCGTGCTGTCGAGCGTCTGCATCAGCGTCGCGAGCATGATCGACAGCGTGATCATGCCGCGGTTCAGAGGCGCGGCCTCACGTTGCGCGGCCAGGCCATGCGGGACTGCGGTCATCGTGGGTTCGGATGAAGCGTCGGACGAGGGTTCGAAAAATGATAAGCCTGCTTATTATACGAATCACTCCCTCTTGCGCAATCGGAAAGAATCCGGCCCCCTTCGGCTTGCGGCCCGGGTTCGCCCATGGAACGGGCGGGTCGCCGCTTATAATTGCGCCATGACTACCGACCTCGAAAAACGCTTCGGCTTCTTGATCGTCGACGTGGGCCGCCTGTATGGCAAGCGTTACGACGAACTGGCGAAGTCATCGCTCGAACTCACGCGCGCGCAGTGCCGCATGATCGCCTACCTCGCGCACTATGGCCCCATCAACCAGGCGAGCCTCGCCGAGCGGCTCGAAGTCGCGCCAATTTCGGCAGGCAGGCTGCTGGAACGCATGGAGGAAAGCGGCTGGGTCGTGCGCGAGGCGAACCCGGACGACCGTCGCGAGTTGCTGGTGAGCCTCACGCCCAAGGCTGCGGGCGTGCTGACCTCGGCACGCCGCGTGGGCGACGAGGTGCAGGACGAGGCGCTTGCGGGTTTTACGCCCGAAGAAGCCGAGCAGTTCGGCGAGATGCTTCAGCGCGTGCGCGCCAATCTCGGGCTGCTGGTCGAACGTTGAGTTCTTGATGACGCCGCCGCTGGCGCGGCGGCGCGCTTCAGCTGGGATTTACTTTGAGCGTTACTTGCCTGCGACCTTGCGCTGGCGCCACAGGCACAGCAGGTCGCAGGCGAGATGCGCGGCGGCCAGCGCCGTGATCTCGCTCTGGTCGTAAGCGGGCGCCACTTCCACCACGTCCGCGCCGACCAGGTTCAACGCCTCCAGGCCGCGCACGATCGCCAGCGCCTGCGCGGACGACAAACCGCCCGCCACTGGCGTGCCGGTTCCCGGCGCGAAGGCCGGATCCAGGCAATCGATATCGAAGGTCAGATACGCAGGCCGCTCGCCCACGATCTCCAGGATGCGCTCGCGCGCCGCGCGCGGGCCGTGCTCGTGCACCCAGGCGGCGTCCAGGATATTGATGCCGAGAAAATCGTCGTTCCACGTGCGGATGCCCACCTGCACCGACGTCTTCGGATCGACCAGCCCTTCTTTTACGGCCTTGTAGAACATCGTGCCGTGATTGAGGCTGTCCGGGTGGTCGTCGGGCCAGGTATCGCAATGCGCATCGAAATGGATCAGCGAGAGCGGCTTGCCGTACTTCTCTGCGTGTGCAATCAGCAAAGGATACGTAATGAAGTGATCGCCGCCGAACGTGAGCATTTTCGCGTTCGAGCGCAGGATCGTGCGCGCGTGCTCGATGATCGCGGGCTTGATCGAGAGCGGATTGTGCGCGTCGAACCAGCAGTCGCCATAGTCGGTGACGGCCAGCGTATCGAAGGGGTTGAAGCCCCACGGATACGGATGCAGTTCCGCGAGCTGCACGCTCGCAGCGCGCACGGCAGACGGCCCAAGCCGCGCGCCCGAGCGGAAGGTGGTGGCCAGATCGAGCGGCACGCCGCTGATCGCGACATCCACGCCGTCCAGATCGCGCGTGTAGTTGCGGCGCATGAACGACAGCACGCCCGCGTAGGTGTTCTCGATGGAGGAGCCGTAGAGCGAGCCGCGACGGATCGCGCCGTCGCCGTGGATCGTGTCGTCCATGTGGGGGTGTTTTATCGGGTATTGGAGAGGGCCCGTGCTGGCGCAACGCAGCGCGCCGGCACGGGATCGAACGAATCGTCTTAACGCAGGCGCACGAGCGTCGACTTCAGTTCGGTGTACTTCTCAAGTGCATGCAGCGACTTGTCGCGGCCGTTGCCCGACTCCTTGAAGCCGCCGAACGGGAAGTTCATGTCGCCGCCTTCGTCATAGCAATTGACCCAGACGGTGCCCGCACGCAGGCGGCGCGCGATTTCATGCGCGTTCGTGAGGTTCGAAGTCCACACGGCCGCGGCCAGGCCGTAATCGCTGTCGTTGGCGATCCGCACGGCTTCGTCGATCGTGCTGAACGTGATGACCGACAGCACCGGCCCGAAAATCTCCTCACGCGCAATGCGCGCGTCGTGATGCGTGTCGAACACGGTCGGCTCCACATAGAAGCCGCCGCTCGCTTCGTTCACGCGCTCGCCGCCCACCAGCAGCTTCGAGTCCTTGCGCCCCGCCTCGATATAGCCGAGCACGCGCTCCATCTGCACCTTGTCGACGATGGCGCCCATCGACACGTTCGGATCAAGAGGATTGCCAGGCTTGTACGCCTTCGCCGCTTCCACGAGCTTCGCGAGGAACACGTCCTTGATGTCGCGATGCACGAGCAGGCGCGAACCTGCGGTGCACATCTCGCCCATGTTGTAGAAGATCGCGCCCGCCGCCGCACTGGCCGCGCGGTCGAGATCCGGGCAATCGGGCAGCACGATGTTCGGCGACTTGCCGCCCAGTTCGAGCCAGACGCGCTTGAGGTTGGACTGGCCCGCGTACTGCATGATCTGCTTGCCGACGTTGGTCGAGCCCGTGAAGGCAATGCAGTCCACGTCGCGATGCAGGCCGAGCAGCTTGCCCGGCTCGCCGCCGCCCGGCAGCACGTTGAACACGCCCGCGGGAATGCCCGCTTCGTGTGCGAGCTGCGCCACGCGAATGGCGGTCAGCGGCGACTTCTCCGAAGGCTTGAGCACCACGCTGTTGCCCGCCGCGAGCGCCGGGCCGAACTTCCACGACGCCATCAGGATCGGGAAATTCCACGGCACCACCGCCGCGACCACGCCGATCGGTTCGCGCGTGACGAGGCCCACCAGGTGATGGTCGGCGGGCGCGACTTCGCCGCCCACCTTGTCGATCGCTTCAGCGAACCATTCGACGCAATAGGCCGCGCCCGGCACGTCCACCGATGTCGTGTCGCCAATGGGCTTGCCCGCGTCGAGCGTCTCAAGCAGCGCGAGTTCTTCCATGTGCTCGCGCATGAGCGCGGCCCAGCGCAGCAGAACGGCTTTACGCGCACGCGGATTCAATCCCGCCCACACGCCATCGTTGAAGGCACGCCGCGCGGCGCCAACCGCTGCGTCCACGTCGGCTGCGCCGCAGTCCGCGACGTTCGCGAGCACGCGGCCGTCGATCGGGCTCACGCAATCGAAGGTGCGGCCCGAGTAAGCATCGCGATACGCGCCGTCGATGAATGCGCGGCCTTCGATCGACAGCGTCGCGGCCTTGTCCTGCCAGTAAGCGAGAGTTTTGTGTTCCATGAGGATGCCTCAATGATTGACGATTCGCCTGGCCTGCCGCATCGCCCGACGCTGTTGTGGCGGGTGCCCGCTATTCAGCGGACGCCACACACTGCGTGACGAAACAACGGCAGCAGGCGAACCGGATACGCGCTTTTACGAAACCTGCGAAGAAGCGAGTCTAGAAAGTAGGCGGCGAGTTCGCCGACACCACTTCGCAGACTTCGTTGGCGCTGGGATTGCGAAACCGGTGCGGGAAGCGACTTTCGAAGTAATAGCTGTCGCCGGGGTCGAGCAGCCAGGTGGTGCCGTCCACGGTCAGTTCGATCTGCCCGGACACGACAACGCCGCCTTCATGCCCGGCATGCGAGAGCATTTCAGGGCCCGTGTCGGCGAGCGGCTGGTACACCTCGCGCATGATGCCCATATTGCGGTCTTTCACGTTCGCGCCCGCCAGGTAGAACTCGATGGACGCGTTGCCGAGGTTGGGCATTTCGCCACGACGCGACACGATGCTCGCGCCCTCGTTGAGATCGAATGTGAAGAATTCCGCGAGGCTCATCGGGATGCATTCGAGGAGCTTCTTGAGCGAGCCTACCGAGGGACTGACGCGACTTTGCTCGATAAGCGAAATCGCGCCATTCGTCACGCCCGCGCGCTTGGCCAGCTCGCGTTGTGACAGCCCGTAGCGCTTGCGCACGTAGCGCAGGCGCGTGGCAACTTCAGAGGAAACGGAGACAGACTCGGACACGATTGAAGAACCGTTTGGGTCAGGAAAACACTCAGGAAAACTCACGGGAAGCGCACGTGCAAACCAGGCAGAAGCAGCACGGCGATGCGTTGGCGTGTTGAATATTCTAATCAGTTTGTTTTTTTTTGCGTCAGTACTAACCCCTGTAAGTTATTCGAAATATAAACACAGTGCAGGATATTTCGCACTGCGCGACGTTTGCAGGCATCTTGGGGAAAGTGCTGACATAAAAAACGTAGAAAAATAATTGACGGCCTTTTTGGCTCGTATATGCTGAAACACAGGTCGAACGAACGATGAAAAACGCATTACGTTGCCCCGCAACACGCAATCAATGCCCAATACATCGAACGGCGCCTATGTGTCGATCCGATGAGCGCAGTTTCCATGCCGCGCACCTCTTTCGAACAGTGTTCAACAAACTCCAGTCGAGTGTAATTGTGAGAGTCCGTGGCCCTCTGGTGAGATGGGATCGAAGTCATGCGAGGTGTCTTCGCAGTGACTGCGCCGCCATCGCCGATGGCAGTAGCGGCAGGCTTGCCTCTCGTCCGCTTCTGTCCGTCTTCACAATCCTTTCCCGTCGGTCCGTCCGTCGCCATAACGCCGTCTCGGCACGCGCATTTATCGCGGTGCATACCGACGAAGTCGCGTCGCTGCTGCCCTAGCGCCTCTCCTTCCTGCGCTGTTCGTTTCATTCGCCGTCGGTCGCCTGCGAGTTGTCTTGCTGCGCGCGAACGATGTGGATGCGCACGCCTGAACACCGTCGCGCCCCACAACGGCAGGAAACGAACTGCGTACATGATCTCCACGCGCAGCGCGATCCGTTAGCGCCGCTGCGCTCCGTAATTAAAGGTTTGCGGCCGTGTGTATTGCACGGTTGCAAGGTCATGTCACGCCTGAACCATCGCGATTTAATCTGTTTATGCGCGATGCGACAGGAAGAAGAAACAATACGTTAGTCATGCGAACCAAACCATTGATTGGAGTCACTGCCGATCGCACCATGATGGGGCCGCACGCATCGCACGTAGCGGGCGAGAAGTACATCGCCGCTGCCGTCGATGGGTCGGATGGGCTCGCGTTCGTGCTGCCCGCGCTGGGTGAGCGGCAGGCTACGGCGGACATTCTGGACGCTGTGGACGGCCTGCTTTTCACGGGCAGCTATTCGAACGTCGAGCCCCACCGCTACGGCGGCCCGGCAAGCGCCGCGGGCACGCTGCACGATCCGGCGCGCGACGCCACGACGCTGCCGCTGCTGCGCGCAGCCATCGACGCAGGTGTGCCCGTACTGGCCATCTGCCGCGGCTTTCAGGAAATGAACGTGGTCTTCGGCGGCACGCTGCATCAGGAAGTGCATGCGGTGGAAGGTCTTAACGATCATCGCGAAGACAAGGCCAATCCGCTGGAAACGCAATATGGCCCTGCGCACGCCATCGCGCTCAAGGAAGGCGGCCTGCTGTACACGCTCTCGGGCGGCGCACACGAAGCCCGTGTGAATTCGCTGCACGGCCAGGGCATCGACACGCTCGGTCAAGGACTCGTTGCGGACGCAACGGCTCCGGACGGGCTGGTCGAAGCCATCACCGTCGCCAACGCCCGCAGCTTTGCGCTGGGCGTGCAATGGCATCCCGAGTGGCAACACGCGCAAAACGCCCTTTCCACCGCGATCTTCCGCGCCTTTGGCGACGCCTGCCGCGCCCGCATGCTGGCCCGAATACCGGGCGGGGCCGCACGCCACCCCGCACGCGCGCACGCCGCGCAGGTCTGACGCCGGCCCATACAGAACAGAGAGAACGAAAATGCACGACATCGACGAATTCCTGAAGAAACACCACATCACCGAAATCGAAGCGATCATTCCGGACATGGCCGGCATCGCGCGCGGCAAGATCATTCCGCGCAGCAAGTTCGAATCGGGCGAATCCATGCGCCTGCCGCAGGCCGTGATGATCCAGACCGTCACGGGCGACTATCCGGAAGACGGCACCCTCACCGGCGTCACCGACCCGGACATGGTCTGCGTGCCGGATGCTTCGACGATCCGCATCATCCCGTGGGCCGTCGATCCCACCGCCCAGGTGATCCACGATTGCGTGCACTTCGACGGCTCGCCCGTCGAAATCTCGCCGCGCCGCGTGCTGCGCCGCGTGCTCGAACTCTACGAAGCGAAGGGCTGGAAGCCCATCATCGCGCCGGAACTGGAGTTCTATCTCGTCGACATGAACAAGGATCCGGATCTTCCCCTCGCGCCGCCGATCGGCCGTACGGGCCGTCCGGAAACGGGTCGCCAGGCGTATTCGATCGAAGCCGTGAATGAATTCGATCCGCTGTTCGAAGACATCTACGAGTACTGCGAAATTCAGGATCTCGAAGTCGACACGCTGATTCACGAAGTGGGCGCCGCGCAAATGGAGATCAACTTCATGCACGGCGAACCGCTGGGTCTGGCCGACCGCGTGTTCCTCTTCAAGCGCACCGTGCGCGAAGCGGCCCTGCGTCACCATATGTACGCCACGTTCATGGCAAAGCCGATGGAAAACGAGCCGGGTTCGGCCATGCACATCCACCAGAGCCTGATCTCGGCGGAAAGCGGCCAGAATCTCTTCACCGGCGCGGACGGCAAGCCCACGGACATGTTCCATGCGTATATCGCGGGCCTGCAAAAGTACACGCCGGCGCTCATGCCGATCTTCGCGCCGTACATCAACTCGTATCGCCGCCTGTCGCGTTTCATGGCCGCGCCGATCAACGTGGCATGGGGTTACGACAACCGCACCGTGGGCTTCCGCGTGCCGTATTCGTCGCCTGCCGCGCGCCGCGTCGAGAACCGCATTCCGGGCGTCGACACGAACCCGTACCTCGCGATCGCCGCGACGCTCGCCGCAGGCTACCTGGGCATGACGCAGCATCTCAAGCCCACTGAGCCGCTCGTGAGCGACGGTTACGAGCTGCCCTACCAGTTGCCGCGCAACCTCGAAGAAGGCCTCTCGCTCATGGGCGCGAGCGAGCCGCTCATGGGCATCCTCGGCGAGAAGTTCGTGCGCGCTTACCTCGCGCTCAAGGAAACCGAATACGAAGCGTACTTCCGCGTGATCAGCTCATGGGAACGCAAGCACCTGCTGCTGCACGTGTAATAGAAAGGAGACAGAGAAAATGAGCTATCGGATCGACGCCCCCGCCAGCGCACTCCAGGAAGTGCCGACGACGCTGCGCGCGCAAGCCACGCAAGCGGCACGCAGCACGGCCGAATATCGCGCGCTCGACGCGGCGCACCACATCCATCCGTTCTCGGACATGGGCTCGCTGAACAAGAGCGGCAGCCGCGTGATCGTGAAGGCCAAGGGCGTGTACCTGTGGGACTCGGAAGGCAACCAGATCATCGACGGCATGGCCGGTCTCTGGTGCGTGAACGTGGGCTATGGCCGCAAGGAACTGGCCGATGCCGCCTACACGCAGATGCAGGAGCTGCCGTACTACAACACCTTCTTCAAGACCACGCACCCGCCGGTGATCGAGCTTTCGGCGCTGCTCGCCGAACTCTCGCCGGAGCCGTTCAACCACTTCTTCTATTGCAACAGCGGCTCGGAAGGTAACGACACGGTGCTGCGCATCGTGCATCAATACTGGCTCGCGCAGGGCAAGCCGTCGAAGAAGGTCGTCATCTCGCGCAAGAACGGCTATCACGGCTCGACGATTGCAGGCGGCACGCTGGGCGGCATGGGCTATATGCACGAGCAGATGCCCTCGAAGGTCGAGAACATCGTTCATATCGACCAGCCGTACTTTTACGGCGAAGCCGAAGGCAACATGACGCCCGAGGAATTCGGCCTTGCGCGTGCGCAGCAGCTCGAAGCGAAGATCCTGGAAGTGGGCGCGGAGAACGTCGCCGCGTTCATCGGCGAGCCGTTCCAGGGCGCGGGCGGCGTGATTTTCCCGGCTTCGACGTACTGGCCGGAAATCCAGCGTATCTGCCGCAAGTACGACATCCTGCTGTGCGCCGACGAAGTGATCGGCGGCTTCGGCCGCACGGGCGAATGGTTCGCGCATCAGCACTTCGGTTTCGAACCGGATCTCATCACGCTCGCCAAGGGCCTCACGAGCGGCTATGTGCCGATGGGCGCGGTCGGCCTGCACGATCGCGTGGCCAAGGTGCTGATCGAGAACGGCGACTTCAACCACGGCCTCACGTATTCGGGCCATCCGGTTGCAGCCGCTGTTGCCGTCGCCAATCTCAAGCTGCTGCGCGACGAGAAGATCGTCGAGCGCGTGAAGACGGACACCGGCCCGTACTTCCAGCAGCAGTTGCGCGAGACCTTCGCGAACCATCCGATCATCGGTGACATTTCGGGCGCGGGCCTCGTGGCCGGCCTGCAGCTCGCCGAAGATCCGAAGGCGCGCAAGCGCTTCGCGAACGGCGGCGACGTGGGCACGATCTGCCGCGACTTCTGCTTCAACGGCAACCTCATCATGCGCGCCACCGGCGACCGCATGCTGCTCTCGCCGCCGCTCGTCATCACGCGCGGCGAGATCGACGAAATCGTGTCGAAGGCGAAAAAGGCCATCGACGCAACTGCGCAGCAACTGGGACTTTCGTAACGCTGCATTTGTAAGGGCCGGCGGCGCACAACGGGGTGCGGGCGCCGCCCGCCTATCTTCATCACCTGGGGAAATCAACATGAGTGTCAGACATCTTCGTCATGCCGTCGCACTGGCCGCGCTTGCAGTCTGCGCGGGTCTCACAGCGAGCCAGCCGGCTCGCGCCGCAGACGACTCTTTGAACGTCTACAACTGGTCCGACTACATCGCGAAAGACACGATCCCGAACTTCGAAAAGCAGACGGGCATTCACGTCAAGTACGACAACTACGATAGCGACGACACGCTGCAGGCCAAGCTGCTCGCGGGCAGCTCGGGTTACGACATCGTGGTGCCGACCTCGAATTACATGGCCAAGCAGATCCAGGCCGGCGTGTACCAGAAGCTCGACAAGTCCAAGATCCCCAATCTGTCGAATCTCGACCCGCTGCTCATGCACATGATCGCGGACGCCGATCCGGGCAATCAGTACGGCGTGCCCTGGGCCTACGGCACCGACGGCGTGGGCTACAACCAGGAAGCCATCGAAAAAGCGCTGGGTGCCAATGCGCCGGTCGATAGCTGGTCGCTGATCTTCGATCCGCAGTATCTGTCGAAGCTCAAGGGCTGCGGCGTGTCGTTCCTCGACCAGGCCGTCGACGCCTTCGCCGCCACGCTGCAGTACATGGGCAAGAATCCCAACAGCACGAACCCGGCGGACTACCAGGCCGCCTTCGAAGTGCTCAAGAAAGTCCGCCCGTACATCACGCAGTTCAACTCGTCGGGCTACATCAACGACCTCGTGAACAACGACATCTGCGTCGCGTTCGCATGGTCGGGCGACGTGGGCATTGCTCACCGCCGCGCCGAAGAAGCCAAGCGCTCGTATCACATCAAGTTCGCCAATCCGAAGGAAGGCGGCCTGCTGTGGTTCGACGTGATGGTCGTGCCGAAGGACGCTCCGCACCCCGAAGCCGCGATGAAGTGGATCAACTACATCTCGGACCCGAAGGTCAACGCCGCGATCACCAACGAAGTGTTCTATCCGACCGCGAACAAGGCCGCGCGCCAGTTCGTGACGCCGGCGGTGGCGCAGGATCCGACCGTCTATCCGGGCGACGAAGTCCTCAAGAAGATGACGCTGATGAAGCCGATGCCGGCCGAAATCCTGCGCCTCGAAAACCGTCTCTGGTCGCAGCTGAAGACCGGTCACTAAGCGCATAACCCATCGGGATATCAGATATGAAACCGTCGCCGAACGGCTGAATCCCGCAGGAGAAGGAAGGAGACAACGCGCGGACGAGGGATCGCTCGACCCCTCTCCGCCAGAAGTCCGCTGTTCGAAGTCCGGCTGAGCGCGCCGCCCCATCTGCACGACGACGCGCCAGTCTCCAACGAGCTCCGTTCGCAGTACTGACGTCTGCGAGTCGCTTTCAGCGCCCCGTGCGGGACGGCTCATGCCTGCGTTTATATGCGGCGCGCAAGAACGGGCAGTACGCGATCAGAAAGGAACCAGTTACATCATGAATTCGACGTCCCAAGTCCACGCCTCCGAAGCCGCGCGCACTGCCGCGACGGCCAGCTCCCGCGACGCTTTCGTGCGCATCGAAAACGTCGTCAAGAAGTTCGGCGACAGCACCGCCGTCAACAACGTGAGCCTGAACATTGCGAAGAACGAGCTCTTCGCGCTGCTCGGCAGCTCGGGCTGCGGCAAGTCCACGCTGCTGCGCATGCTCGCGGGTCTGGAAACCGCCACCTCCGGCAAGATCTACGTCGATGGCGAAGACCTCGCCTCGCTGCCGCCCTACCGCCGCCCCGTCAACATGATGTTCCAGTCGTACGCGCTCTTTCCGCATATGAGCGTCGAGACCAACGTCGCATTCGGCCTCAAGCAGGAAGGCGTGCCGAAGAACGAAATCCGCGAACGCGTCGCCGACGCGCTCAATCTCGTGCAGATGAGCCGCTACGCCAAGCGCAAGCCGCACCAGCTCTCCGGCGGCCAGCAGCAGCGCGTCGCGCTCGCACGCTCGCTCGTCAAGCGCCCCAAGCTGCTGCTGCTCGACGAGCCGATGTCCGCACTCGACAAGAAGATCCGCCAGAAGACCCAGCTCGAACTCGTCAACATCATCGAGAAGGTCGACGTCACCTGCGTGATGGTCACGCACGACCAGGAAGAAGCGATGACGATGGCCAACCGCCTCGCCGTCATGAGCGAAGGCCGCATCGTGCAGATCGGCTCGCCCACCGAAGTCTACGAATTCCCCAACAGCCGCTTCTCCGCCGAGTTCATCGGCTCGACCAACCTCTTTGAAGGCAAGGTCGTCGAGGACGAACCCGATCACATCTTCGTCGAAAGCGAAGACCTGGAAACGCGCATGTACGTGAGCCACGGCGTGACCGGGCCGCTGGGCATGCCGGTCGGTATCTCGGTGCGCCCCGAGCGCGTGCGCGTGACGCGCGAGAAGCCGGGCACCGCCCACAACTGGGCGCGCGGCGTGGTCACCGACGTGGCCTACATGGGCAGCTATTCGCTCTATCACGTGCGCCTGCCGGGCGGCAAGGTCGTGATGTCGAATCTCTCCAGCTCGCAACTGATGAACGAAGGCGCTCCGGCCTGGAACGACGATGTCTTTGTCTCGTGGTCGCCGGCCAGCGGCGTCGTGCTCACGGCATGATGAGGAGGATGACTAAATGAGTTCCGTTCCCTCGACTTCCGCCACCGGCT
>NZ_BAYA01000060.1 GCF_000685015.1 Paraburkholderia bannensis NBRC 103871
GTTTGTTCGACAGCGGTCTCAAGATTATCGACATGCAGCTGCAGAGAACGTAGAGATCGGAGCCATGAACAACACTCGATTGCTACCGTTCGGAATCGAACTCAGGGTCGGAGACGGAATTGCAAGTATCGAAGCCGACTTGCCGGAAGTGCTCCCTCGCTCCAGTGATCCCGTCGAAAACGAACGCATCGTCGGGGATGTCGAAGGCGTCGAGCAATTGTTGCTTTCGCTTGCGCGTGTGGGTATCGATTTATCTAATCCGCAGTTCGTACAGGCAATCAACGACTGCGTGGCCAACCTTCGATCGGGCTGATCGGTGAGTCTCCGTATGCGGCCAAAATCAGCCACTCGACGCGAGCCACTGAATCGCCAACAATCGACGACGACGCTCAGCCTCCCATTGCGCTCCGGACAATTTCCGGCGTAGGACTATTCTCGAAGCCAACTCATTTAGTGACAACGGGATACTGCTTTAACGGAGAGAAATCGACCGTCCAGATGTCGAGTTCGTACAGTTCCCCGCGATCGTGTAGATTGATTGCGACGATAATCGGTATGCCGTCTACATCGATGAATTCTCTCTCGGCTAGCATTGGACGAGTTCAGAATTGTCGGCTGATAGTCAAGCCCTGCCAAATGGGTAGGTAGCTCTGGATTAAGTGTTACTCCGTTGGAGACACGAAGCGTTGCAGCACTGTTTGTGGCAACAAATCACCGGTATAGGTACTTTCCTTCCTGCTAGTCGATTGAAACGGCCATCTCCAAAGCAATCTTAGAATAGCTCACTCCGCCATCGTTAGCAGGTTGCAGCTTCAACTCATCCAGTGCGTAAACGATACTCACCCTGCTCCCGACGTGAAAGAATTTTACATCCTCACTATTATTGACATAGATGCCAACCGCTCTCACGGATCCATCGTCGAGCTTTAGATCAAGCGTATTGTTGGCGCCTCTCTCATTTTGTCCGGAGAAATATGTACGCTGAACGACACCCTTAATAAACAGCAATGGCATTTTACCTGCCTGAATACTCGCCCACCACTCCGGCGAACCGAACAGTCCGTGACGGCCCTTTAGCCCTACATTCGGCTTTGAAACATTTAGAGTCAGAGCTTGGGTCAAAGCAACTCGGTTAGGATTCGCTCGCAACTCATCTTCAAGCCGAAACACAAATTTCATGGGAACCCCGGTTTCGTTCAATCGCAACAACATGCCCACCTCCCTCAAGGAATTTTGCCAAATTGAATTATATGATTATTAAAAATATTCACCCCTGCGCCTTGGCCTAGCTGAGTGGTCATCTGGCCACCTTCAACTTTGAAGCGTACATTTGTCTGCATCCATCTACCCACCTGCGTCGACATATCAGGGAACTCAATAGCCGCCGGAGTATTGGCGGCAATGCCAATTTTTTGAAGTTGAGCTGAAGTTCCTGGCGCCATTGTGAACTGAACAGTTGTGCCGTTGTACTTCGATGAATATGACAAGACTGGTGAAATTGACGTCTCGGTAGTTGGCGGCAATTGACCGGTTTGTTGCAAATATTCGAAATCCTGTTCAGACATTGTACGGTAATAAATTTCGTTACCGAATGCATCAACTTGTTGCACGGGGCTAAGCGGGTTTTTCGCCGTCGAAACGGGTACTCCAACAGCACTATCTGTGGCTGGCGTTGTTGCAAACCCAAGCTCCGTCTCGATCCAATTTGCCGCGTTGCTGAACGCTGCTTCAGCGCTGTCGACTGCATTCGACGCCGTCGTCGAAACCCCTTTCGCAGCGGCTTCGGCCACGTCACCAACCGACAGGCTACCACCACCCCCTGCCGAACCGGGCTCGGCGGCCCCACCTCCCTCAAGAGGTTCGTTGTATGGCTCAGGCAACACCCCACCGTGCAACTGCTCCGAGTTGTTCAACGCCTCGTTTTCGGCTGCGGTTGTCGCCCCAGTTGCCTGCACACCAAGCGCTGATGCAACCCCACCACCAGCGAGCATCGCCAATGCCGTGATGGCCGCTGCGTCACCCGATGTCAGACTGGCGGCACCGCCGGCCTCTTTTACCAGCGTCGGCGAAATGAGCGCACTGGCCGCCCCTCCAATCGCCCCGCCAGCACAGCCCGTCCCTTCGGCCGCACTAGCGGCACAGCCCAATGCTGCATGCGCCAGATCGTAACCAATGGTGCCCTGCGCCAGAATCGAGTTCGCGTTTTGTGCTGCATTGCCGATAGCATAGGCTCCCGCTGCGGCAACATCGCCGACCGCGTCGTTTTTCAGGGCGTCAAAGAAACTTCCACCCTCGATCGCCGTCTGCACCCCGGCCGAGATCGTTGCATCCGCCCCAATAGCAATTGCCTCGGCCGGCAGGTTCGACGCGGCAGCAGCGCCCGCCTGGGGAACGAGACTGCCTTCGATGCCCTGTACGCCAGCGAGCCCGGCCAGCGTGCTGACCCCGCCTCCAGCTGTAATGGGGCCGGTTGCAAACCCGAGGCCACCGCTGGAGCTGTACGTTATTCCGTTGGTCAAACCAGCGGTGATCGCCGCCACCCCAGCAGACTCGAAAGCACTACCCAGATTGATCGAACCTGTTCCGATCAACTGGCTGGTCGTACTTGACGCGAATCCTGCAATCGCAGCCGATAGCGCTATATTCCCCAAGCCAGCCGATGTAGCAGCTGCCGTTGTAGTAGCCGCTGTCGACGCGGCAAATGTGGTGCTTTCGGCACCCAGCGTTGCACCAATCGTCTCGCTCGCCGCCCCATAGCTCAGAACCGACACCACGACGGCCGCGACCAGTGCAAACAGTTGCATTGGCTGGAAGCCACCCTCGGCGGTGAAACTTGTGTTCAGATCGTTGCTAACAGACGTCTGCGTAAAATTCCCACCTAGTTGCTGCTGCAACGCGGCCAGCACCTCCTCGGTACCCGCCTGATTCACGGCACCGTCGCTACTCAGCTCCTGTAGCGCTCCACCGATCTGGGCGAGCGTCAACACATTGAGTTGCATGTCGGCGGCGCTCATAAAGCCACCCGGCTGCACGACTGTGCCTGTGGTATCGGTGTATCCGCCCTTCACCGAATTCCAGATCTGGCCTACATTGACCTGGTTAGCTTCATTCGTGAGCGTGCCCGTTGTCACATCAAGCGTGCCGCCTGAAACGATCGAGCCCGTGTTGGTGATGCTGCCGCCACTGGCGGCGCTACCGAAATTGAGTGCGAGGCTGTTGCTTGCCTCAATATTGCCGCCCGCCGAAAGCGCGCTCGTATTTTCCGGAAGATAAACCTGCGGCATAAGCGCCGTAATCGTCGGGCAGGTCACATTGCCCGTTGCAGTACATTCCGGGTCGGGCACTGTCTGCTCGACGTACCAGAGCATCGGCTGCGTAAGCGCGTTAATCTGCGTTTGTGAGAGCGCTGTGCCCAGTTGCAGATTGTTCTGCTCAGCGTAGTTAAGTGCGTTCTGGTAAAGATCCGCTTTTTCCTGCTCGGTCACCGACAGACCCGTCGTGCTGTCATACGACAGCCCGTTCACGAAGCTGCCCTGGCCTGTCTGCTGCAGCGCCGCTTGCTGCAACACGAGGTCCTCCTCCTGCGGGTTGTAGTAGAACAGCGTCGAAGACGGTTGCAACGACGAAGGCAGCGCGTTGATCAATTGCTGCGGCCCGAGAAGCGATGACGTCGAGCCGATCGCTGCATCGACGTAGGATGCGGTGCCCGCAACAGCCGTCGGCAACGACTCGCCAACCGTGCGCGGCACAGACAGGTTGAGCCCCGGCAACGTCTTCGGGGTCAGGGAAATGACTTGAGACGACGCGCTTACGCTCGGTGTATAGGTGTTCGCCGTCGTAATGCCATTGATGAGCTTCTGCCCCGTAAGCGACACGGTCGTCCCGAGCACATTGCCTACGTTCAGGATCTCCCCGCCCGACGTAATCGACAGATTCGGTGCCTGGATGGTCGCTGCGATATTGCCAACAGGCGTGGGCGGGTCAATTGCGCCACCCACGCTCGTGTAGGCACTACCATATAGCGCAGTGCACTCCTCCACCGACCCGCACGCCCAGGTGTTGTGACGCTTGTCGTTGCTGAACATCCCCGTTTCCTGGACCCATTCAGAGTGCCAGTACGCATTTAGCGTCTGTGCTTCGTTGACCACAGGGCCTGAAACGTTGATGTCAGCGCTGCCGCCAGCTGCAATCAGGCTGCCGATGTTTGTCAGGCTAGCCGCGCTGATGCTGAGACTGTTTCCGGCACTGATTACGGACGAACTGCCGGATTGCTGATCAACATATGCCTCGCAATAGCTTTCCTTGTAGCCTCCCGCGGTCATACAGCCGGCGTAAGCCTCTTTCGTGCCGTAGTTCTCATGCACCGTAACGGGAGCGGGCAAATCATTGGTAATAGCGCCGGTGACATCGAGCGTGATGTCGTGTCCAGCGACAATGTTGCCCGACGTGTTGTTGAGGCTTTGCGCAGGAGTCGTCGAACTTGCGGTCGTGCCGACACCTCCGATAGCGATATCGTGGCCAGCCAGGATGTTGCCGTCCGTGTTGTCAATCTGGCCCGCTGCGATCACCAGGTCATGTCCAGCGTAAATCGTCGCGTCGTTCTGGCTGTAGCTGAACGTCGTTGTGTCCGGATTGTTACCGCGTGGAGAACCTCCGTCGCCGCACACAATGCTCGGTACGCCTGAAGCACAGCCAACCTGGGACGACAGGTTTTCTGAATTTCCCCCCGCGTTCGTCAGCGTGCCACTCGAAATGGTGACATCATTGCCGGCGTAAAGGAGGCCTGCATTGACGAGATTGCCGCCGCTCACGGTCAGGTTATTACCAGCCGAAATTACTCCTGTGGGCGAAGTACCGGTCAGCGTGCCTTGTGCAGTCGGTGCGGCTGAGTTTGTGTTGATCGCAAATGTCGGTGTCGGCGCAATGGGCAGACCGACATCGCAGTTCTGGGTGCAATGGATGGGAGTCGATGACGCAATACCCAGAGCCGCAACCTGAGCGAGGAAAGACGCATACTGAGTCTGATCGATCCACGTAGTCGATTGCGAAGTGACCGTTGACGCGGCAGCCCCGTTGCTCAAGGACTGCACATTGAGCGCAATATCCTTCTGGGCTGCAATTTCGCCATCCAGATTCGACAGGCTTGAAGCAGTCAACGACACAGATCCACCGGCCGATATGACGCCAGCCTGCCCCGGCTGCTGCGTTATAGTCGTCTGGTAGACAGTTGGCAGCGCGATCGTGACGGCGGCCTGTGGATTCGCACTGGACGCCGCTGACCACTCCTCCTGATCGGCTCCGTTGTCGCCGGTCGGCGCATCGTGCTCGTAGAACGTCACGGAGCCAGCCGCGGCTACGGGGGTTCCCGCTGCGAGAATGCAATTGAAGGTGCAACTGGTCAGCGCGGTGTCTTTCGATAGCCCGTATTGCGAACCCGTAGGCGAAAGCAGATTGCCCAGTGTCGCAATCGTTTCCTGCGACTCGAAATCGATTTCCTGATTATGACCGCCGCCAGCCGTCCGATAGTAATAGGCAGTTTCGGTACCAATCACCCCAGACCACAACAGTGACGGATCGCTAACCGTCGTAGTGACAGAAGTGGCAGCCCCCGGTGCGCCAGCGTCGTTCGCGACCAACGCGGCGTTAATGTCAATATCAGTACCTGCAATAATTGAACCCGCCGTGTTCTGGAGCGTCCCTCCGAGATTGAACGAAATACTGCCCTGTGACTGGGTCGTCGCACCGGCGTTGTCGTAGTTTCCACCGCTGACGTTGATCGCCGACGCGGCCTCAATAGTGCCGCGATTCGTCACATTGCCGTTAATCGCCAGTACGTCGCCAGCATGAACAATTGCACCGCTCACGTTGTTCAGCGCGCCGTTGATAGTCACGTCATTGCCGCTCACCTGCCCGTTATTCGTGAACGTGCCATTGGTCGTGAGGGTCAGCGCCGCCGTGCCATTGAGCGTGCCGTTATTGACGACGCCATTGACGCCGTCCAGCGTCACGCTCGTCCCGCTGAAATTCCAGTTGTTGCTAATGTCGATCGTCGATGCGGTGATCGAGAGCGCTCCGCCCTGGCTGATCGTCCCCTGGGTGGGATCGAAACTCACATTGGGCGCACTAAAGCTCAAATTCCCCTGTGCAAGAATACTGCCGCTCGCATTCGCAAACGCGGCACCACCGCCGTTGATCGTCAGCGAAAGGTTGCCCTGGCCTGCCGTACCGCTTGTTTGAGGATTCCCCGCGAAAATCAGACCACCCGTGTTATCCAGCGTGCCCGTTGTGACGTTGAGCGCGGTAAGACCCATCAGCGAGCCGCCGCGGTTGTTCAGCGCGCCGCTCACGCTCACGTTCGTCGTCGCGCCGTTCACGAGTCCCGCGTTCGTGAGATTGCCCGCGTTGATCGTGAGCGTGCCTACCGACGCCAGCGACGCGTTCGCTGCATTGACGACGCCCTGCCCCGACACAGTCAGGTCGCCACCTGCGAGCACGCTTGCCGCGTTGCTGAAGCCGCCTTGCGAAACGAACGAAGTGTTGCCCACGACGTCGATGTCGCCGCCTGTGAGGTTCAACTGGCTGGACGCCTGCACTCCAAGCGTACCGCCCACAATTGCCTGTCCGAGAGAAACCGTCGAGCCGGTCAGTTGCAGGTTCTGCGAGGCGACGATCGATGCCTGGCTCGCATCAAGCGTGCCCTGTGCGCCAGCAACGATATTTTTCGTGTTGCTGATCGAACCGCTCAGCGTGACGTTGGCGCCCGACAGTCCAAGATTGCCCGCGACCACGCTCGTCCCTGACAGAGCGAGCGTTTGCCCGGCCACAAACGTGGCGTCTGCGTTGGCCGACACGCCGTTCACGCTCACATTGCCCGCCGTGCCCGTGACCGTTACGCTACCCACCGATGCAACACCGCCCGCCAGCGTCACATTGTTCGCCGCAAGCGCGGTAACGTTGCCTCCGCCTTGCAGCGCGCCCGAGACTGCGACGCTGCCACCGGTCGACTTCAAATCGATATCGCCTTCGGCCGTCGTGGCGCCCAGCGTCATGTCAGCGCCCGACGTCGCCGTGAACTTGCCGGCAGTTTCGATTGCGCCCAGCGTCGCCGCGCCGCCAGCCTGGATGCCAAGGTCGCCGACATACGTGAGCGACGCGCCGCCCGCAATCGCGCTCGCCGCGGTGAAGCTGCCTGCACCCAGTCCCAGGAACGCGCCGTTTAGCGTCAGTCCAGCGCCTGCCGCAACCGACGTATCGCCGTTCACAAGTGCGCCAGCCATCAGCGCGGTGTTGGCCCCCGCACTCGCGACGAGTTTGCCTCCAGTCGTGATGGCGCCATCGGCCGTGAGATTGCCCGTGCTGGCGTTCAGTGTGATAGCGCCATTGGCTATCGTCGCGCCGTTTAGGCTCACATCGCGCCCGGCTTCGACATCGAGCGTAGACACACTGGAAAGCGCCCCGCCCACGTTCACGTCGCGAGCGGCATCCAGTTGCATCGCTGCGCCCGAGGTCACGCCGTTGGTCACGGCGATGTCCCCCGCGCCACCAGCGCTCGCCAGACCGTTCGCCTGAAGCGAGACTGCGTCGCCGGCCATCGCTGAGCCCATCGCGACACTATTGCCCGCCGTTGCCGACAATGCTCCATTGGTCGCCACGCTGCCACTCACGGCAATATCGCTGCCCGCGCTGAGCGTCGCCTGTTGCCCAAGCGCCACCGATGCCGCATTCAACGCACCGCCCGCAGCGAGGGTGCCCGCACCCTGCGCCGCAATGCCGCCCGCCAGCGTCATGTCTGCGCCCGAGGTCAACGCCGCGTTGCCGCCCGCCTGAGTCTGCCCATTCAAGTCGAGCGATTGACCCGCGCTTGCGGCGAGGTTGCCCTGGGTCGTCACGTTACCCGTGCTCACATTGCCATTCGCGGCGGTCAGCGTGAGATCCCCTGCCGAGTTCAGGTCAGCGGCACTGAGGTTGCGCGCGGCGGTAGCATGGGTTGCTCCGCCCGCGTTCAGCGCGCCGCCAATCGCGATATCGCGCGCGGCCTGCAGCGTCACGTTGCCCACTGCCGTAGCCGCGCCGCCGATCGTCACATCGCCGCCTCCAGTCTGGCCGCTGGCGATTACCGAGAGATCGCCAGTCACCGCCTGTACCGCCCCCAGTCCGGCGTTGTTGCCCGCCGATGCTGAAACACTCGCGCCCTGCAGCGTGCCCGACAATCCCAGGTCATGCGTCGCGTCGAGCGTCGCGGCCTGCGCGAACGCCAGAGAGCCCGCACCGGCGATGTCCTGACCGGCGTTCAGAGCGCCATCTGCCTGCCCAGCCAGGCTGCCGTTCACGTCGATGTCGCGGCCCGCCTGCATCGAGGTCGAGCCAGTGGCCGCAATTGTGCCGTCGAGCAGCACGTCGAGCGCTGCCTGGGCGCTCAGGGCACCGCCTGCCGTCGTCGTGCCCGCGAACTGCACGCTGCCCGCAGTGGCGACGATCTTCATATCGCCAGCAGATTGCGAGGTGCCGCTCACGCTCACGCTATTGCCCGCGTCCAGCGTCTGCGTCGCGCCGCTGGCCAGCGTGCCTGTGATGCCGATGTCGTGCGCCGCGTTCACGCTCACGTCGCCCGCAGCCTGTGCCGTGCCGCTCACCGTAACGTCGCCGTTGCCTGCCTGGCCGAGCGCCTTCAGGTCGAGCGTCGTCAAGGACGCGATATTGTTGAGCGTCGCGTCGTTGCCGCCCTGCACGCGCACCGCGTCCGCCTGCAGTAGGCCCCCGAGCAGGACGTTGCGCTGCGCTTCGACATCCGCGAGGCCCTGCGTAAACGACTGCGTACCGGTGCCCGTGATATCGCGGCCAGCCAGCAGGGTGCCGCCGGCCTCGCCGATCAGCAGGCCGCTGCCGAGCACCAGGTCGCGCCCAGCAGAAAGCGTGGCGTCGCCGACGGCACTTGTCGTCGCGCCAAGTGTGAGGTCACGGCCCGTCGTCACATTGAGCGCCGCGCCGCTGTTGATGCCGCCGGTCGCCAGCAGGTCGCCCGTCTGCGCGGCGATCGTCATTGCCCCGCCCGACTGCACCGATCCGCCAATCGTCACGTTCTGGCCCGCGTCGAGCCCGACTTTCGTCGCGCCCTGCAACGCGGCTGCCACGACGAGGTCATTGGCGGCATGCGCATCGATAGCGCCGCCCGCATAGACCGAGCCATTGATCGTCAGGTTGCCAGGGCCGGTGTCCGTGCGCGTACCATCGGCGCGCAGCGACAGCGTGCTATCCGCTTGCACGTTGTTGACACTGGCGTTGCCCGCCGCACGAACCGTGACGTCATTGCCCTGGACCAGGCCGCCTTGCACCACGTCGCGGGCCGCATCGATATTCGTGGCCTGCGCGAACGCAATCGTGCCCGCGCCGGTCAGATCGAGCCCGGCATTCAGCGTGCCGTTTCCGTGCCCTTCAAGCGTGCCGCTCACGTCGAGGCTGCTGCCTGCGTCGAGCGTCGCGTCGGCGGTGGCGAGCACGCTGCCGCTCACGCCGAGATTCGCGCCCGCGCTCGCCGCGAATGCGCCGCCGGTCGTCAGCGCACCGTTGATCGCGATATCGCGCCCCGCTGTGAGCGTCGTATCGAGTTGCGAAGACGTCGTTGCGTCCAGCGTGATATCCGTGCCCGCCTGGGCCAACAGCGTGCCGTTGGTGGCGATGGCCCCCGTCGATGCTATCTGTCCGTTCTTGGCATCCAGCTGCACGTTGCCGACTGCCTGCAGCGTGCCGCTGTGTTCGATATCGGTGCCCGCGTTGAGCACGATATCGGCGTTGCCGATGAGGCTACCGCTTGTCTGCAGCGAGCCTGTCGCACCGAGCGTCATGAGGCCATTCGCACTCACATCGTGCAGCGCCGCGTTACCGCCTGCGCTCACTGCGACGGTATCGCCCGCCAATGATCCGGTCAGCGACGTATCGCCGCCCGATTGCAGCGTCGCCGCGCCGCCGAACGAAAGCGCGCCCGCGCCCGCCAGTGCGCCGCCCGCCGTCAACGTCCCGCTGCCCTGCGCGAGCACCGTACCCGCCGCGCGGATGTCCGCACCGGCCTTGATCGCGAGGTTGCCACGCGCGGTGGTGCGACCGCTGCCGAGATCGACAGTGCCGGACGCATCGGCGAGCAGGCTGCCGCCAGACTGCAAGGTGCCTGTACTCGTCAGCGAGCCCGTGGCGTTGTGCAACGTCATGTCGCCCGACGAAACCAGCGCGCCGCCAATCGTCGTATTGCCGCCGCTGGTCAGGTCGAGCGCGCCTGCCGACTGCAACGTGCCGCCAACCGCGATATCGCCTGCTGACTGCAACGTGCCCACACCGGCGGAACTGACGATGCCGTTCAGCGTGGTGGTGCCACCGCTCTGCATGTCGAGCTTGCCGCCCGCATAGACGGTGCCATCGACAGCGAGCGCCTGCGTCGCGCTCAAGCTTGCGTCGGTGCTGGAATCGAGCTCCCCGCCAACGGCCAGCGTGCCGCCGCTCACGACGGACAACGGCCCCGTCGCGTGAAGCGTACCGCTGACGCTCGTATCTGTGCCTGCGTGCAGCGTCGCGTCCGACAACGCGTTGACGGTGCCGACGATCGCCATCGACGCGCCGCTTGTCAGGGCGAGCGAGCCCGCCGACTGCAACGCCCCGTTGACCATCAGGCCCTGCGCCGCGCTCAACGTCGTATCGGCGAGCGAATTGACCGTGCCGTCAATCGAAAGCGCGCCATTGACCGCGTTGACGGCAAGCGCCGCGTTCGATTGCACGTCCTGAAGCGCAATGGAGCGCGTGGCCGTCAGCGAGACAGCCTGCCCCTGGAGCGTGCCCGTGACCGCGAGATCGGTACCTGCCTGGGCGGTGACGTCGCCTGCAAACACGGAACTGCCGCCGATCGTCAGATCGTTGGCGGCTGCGAGCACCGCGTCCTGTTTGCCAGTCACGACGCCGCCAAGCGTCAGGTCATGTCCGGCGTCAAGCGTCGCGGTTGCGCCGATGCTCGTGGTTCCCGTCAGCGACAGGTCCTGGCCCGTCGTGAACGTCGCATGGCTTTCGGAGGCAATTGTGCCTTGCGATGCGATGCTGCCCGTTGTTGCGGCGACCGTCATGTCGCCAATCGCCTGAACCTGACCCGCGCTGCCGACGTTGACGTCGCGTGCCGCCGTGACGTCGAGCGTCGTACCGCCGCCGAGCAGGCCGCTCACCTGCACATCGCGGCCGGCCTGAACCGTGGTCGCGAGATCCAACGCATTCGTGCCGTCGCCGCCACCAAGCAACGCGCCGTTCACGCTCACGTCACGACCGGCGCTCACGCTGGTCGCTCCGAGCACGGCTGCGGTGCCGCCAAGGCTCACGTCGCCATTGCGCGCCGAGACATCGAACGCGCCGTTTGCCTGCACGTCCGCCACACTGACATTGCTGGCCGCGACGATATGCAGATCGTTCGCCAGCACCGTCAGCGCGCCCGTCGCAAACACGTCGCGACCCGCATCCAGCGAGATGCCGCTGGACGCGCCCAGGGAGCCGTTGATCGCGATGTCCTGAGCCGCCTGCAGGGCAACTGCTCCGTTACCGGCAATCGAGCCGCCCGTCTGGATACTGCCGCTGATCGCATTCAGCGTGATATCGCCGACGGCCTGCATTGAGCCGCCGACCGTGAGATTCCCTCCCGCCCGAAGCGTCGCCGCCGCACCGGCGAGCACATTCCCCGTCGTGACGAGGTCGTTGCTGGCCGAAATCGACAATGCCAACGCCGCCGTCACGTCGTGGAGCGTCGCCGCGCCGCCCGCCTGCACCTGTACGGCATCGCCGCGCAGCGAACCCGTCAGGCTGGTATCGCCGCCCGATTGCAGGACAGTGGTCTCGCCGAACGACATCGCCGCCGAACCGGCCAGCACGCCACCGGCTTTCAGTTCGCCGTTGCGCTGACCGATCACCGTGCCGTTGGCGGTGAGGTTGCCGCCCGCGTGAACAGTCAGGTCGCGTTGCGCAGTCGTCTGCCCCGTGCCCAGGTCCACCGATTGCGCGGCGTCGATCAGCAGATCGTTGCCTGCCTGGATCGTGCCCGTACTCGCGAGCGAGCCGCTTGCGTTCGTCAGCGTCGCATCGGCCAGCGAGAGTACGGTTCCGCCGATGATCGTGTTCGCACCACTCGTAAGCGCGAGCGCGCCCGAGCTTTGCAGCAGGCCGCCCACACTGGCGTCGCCGGTGGAGGCCAGCGCGGTAGCGGAGAGCGAGGTGACCGTTCCATCTATCGCTAGCTTGCCGCCGCTCGTCACATCGAGCCGGCCTGCGCTCTGCAACTGCCCGGATATGAGGGTGTCGCTACCGGAATCCAGCTGCGCAGTCGAGAGCGACGTCGTTGCGCCGTCAACCACCAACGTGCCGTCTAGCGCGTTGGCAAGCAATGTGCCCGAGGACTGCACGTCGTGCAGCGTCATCGACTGGTTGCTCGCGAGCGTGACATTCGCGCCGGCGAGCGAGCCGCTCACCGCCAGGTTACGTCCCGCCTGCGCCTGAATATCGCCGAGGAAACCGTTGCTGCCGCCCAGCGCGATGTCGCGCGCCGCGTCGATCGTCGCGCCAGCCTGCCCGCCGAACGTGCCGCCGGTCGTTACATCGCGCCCTGCCGTCACGGACACAGCGCCGATCGCGGTCGTTGCGCCAGCAAGTTCGACGTCCTGCCCTGCCTGCACGGCCAGTGCGCTGCCGCCATTGAGCGAGCCGGTTGCCTGGACGCTGCTGCCCGCGTTGAGCGCGATATCGCCAGTGACCTTTAGTGCGCCACTGATATCGACGCTGCCGCCTGACTGCAACGTCGCCGTCGCACCGGCCTGCACGTTGCCCGTGGTCGCGAGATCCTGTGTCGCAGAAAGCGACAACGTCGAGCTGGCCGTCACGTCATGCAGCGTGGCGTTTGCGCCTGAGCGCACCTGAACCGTGTCGCCGCTCAAGGACCCGGTGAGGTTGGTATCGCCCCCCGACGACAAGGCCGCCGCCCCGCCAAAGGCCACTTTCGCCGAACCGCCAAGCGTGCCGCCTGCGTCGATCTCGCCATTGCGCTGCGCAACGACCGTCCCGTTTGCGCTGAGGTTGCCACCTGCGTGAAGCGTCACGTCGCGTTGCGCGGTCGTCTGTCCCGAGCCGAGGTCCACAGACTGAGCAGCGTCGATCAGCAGATCATTGCCTGTCTGAATCGTGCCCGTGCTCGTAAGCGAGCCGCTTGCATTCGTCAGCGTCGCGTCGGCAAGCGAGAGCAACGTGCCGCCAATCGTCGTATTCGCTCCGCTGGTGAGCGTGAGCGCGCCTGTGCTCTGCAAGAGACCCGTGACGCTTGCATCGCCGCCCGATGTCAGCAGCGCATCCGACAGTGACGTAGTCGTTCCACTGATGACGAGGTTTGCGCCACTCGTCACGTCGAGGCGTCCGGTGCTCTGCAACGTACCGGTGACGGTCGTGTCGCTGCCCGAGCTGAGCTGGGCAGTGGACAGCGATGTCACTGTGCCACCGACCGTCAGAGCGCCGCCTTGCGCATCTGCCTTGAGTGATTCGGATGACTGAACATCGTGCAGCGTCATTGACTGGCCGCTGCCAAAAGTCAGGTTGGCTCCGTCGAGCGAGCCCGACATCGCCAGATTGCGCCCAGCATGCACCTGCACATCGCCCTGGAATGCCTCGCTGCCGCCAAGCGCAATGTCGCGCCCAGCAGTGACGCTCCCACTGCCCTGCCCGGCAAATGTTCCCCCGAACGTCACATCGTTTCCAGCCGTGAGCGATGCGCCTGCGTCTACGCTGGTAGAACCCGTCAGGGCGATGTCCTGTCCTGCCTTGACAGCAAGAGAGGCGCCTGTGCTGAGCGAACCGCCCGACAGAATGCTCCCGGCTGCGTTCGCCGTGACGTCGCCCACCGCCTGCACCGCGCCCGTCGCCGCAATATTCACGTCGCGCCCAGCCGCCAGCGCAACCGACCCGCCGCTCGCAAACGTGCCGTTTATATCGATGTCACCGCCCGCCTGCACAGACGCCGCGCCGATCGCGGCCGCATTGACGAGGGTCGCACTGCCGCTCGATGCCGTTGCGCTCAACGCACCGCGAGACTGCACGTCGTTGAGCAAAAGGTTACGTGCCGCCGTGACCTGTAGTCCGTTCGCGACCAGCTGTCCCGTCAGCGCCACATCGTTGCCGGCTGTCAGCGTGGCGCCCTGGCCAAATGAGACTGCCCCGGCGCCGCCAATATCGGCTGCCGCATTCAAGGCGCCGCTTTGCTGCACGATTGTCGTGCCGTCGAGCCGCATGCTTGCCGCGTTCACAGTCGCATCCGCACCGACCTGCAGCGTCCCCGACACGTCGAAAACCCCCGACGTCGTCGCACTCAGGTTCGCCCCACTTTCGAGCGAACCGGGTATGTTGATGCCGCCTGCGCCCGCAGCAAGCGTGATAGCCTGCAATGCCGTCGTCCGCGCGCCAATGGTCGTGCCCTGACCCGCCGATAAAGAGAGATTGCTGTTGCTGTTGACGGCAGCGGTTGTCTCGATGATCCCGGTAGCCGCATTCAGCGCAAGATCGCCGGAGGTCTGGGCCTCGCCATCGACACTCACGTTGCGCTGAGCAGTCACCTGCAGTGTCGCGCTGCTCGTCGAGCCCTCAAGTGCTGCATCACGCGCCGCAGCAAGCGTCGTTGCGCCTGCAACGACCGTCGTGCCAGTGAGGGTGACGTCGCCCGTGCCGTCATTGCCCTGCGCACGGATCACGAAGTTGCCGGCCGTCTGCACGTCGCCGCTGCTGGCACTGTTCCCCGCGCTCAGCGCGATATCGCCTGCGGCCTGCGCACTGGCGATGTCGAGACTGCCGCCAGCGCTTGCTGAGAGCGCACCATTCGTTTCGATCGTCCCCGTCGAATGCACGTCGCCATTGGCTGAAAGCGTATAGCCCTCGATGCCGATGTGAGTGCCTGAGAGCGTTGCATTGCCGCTCGCCTGCACGTTCACATTTTTTTGTGCGTCGACGCTTGCCAGCGTGACATCGCCATTAGCGGAAAGCGTGACATCACCGGCGTTCGCGGCGAGTTGCGCGTCGCTGCGCACCCCCATCCCTGCGGCAGTACCGACAAGCGCAATCTGGCCTGCTGTCATCGCACCGTATGCCGTAGCATCGATCGCGAGTCCGCCGTTCGCGCCGCCGATTGCCGAGCCGACCGTAGCAGCGGTATTGCCCGAGCCGTTTGCCGACGTCGCCCAGTTCCCGCCCGTCGAATCCGACAACACCGGCACAACGAACTGCTGACCCGCGATCGCATTGATTCGCGTGCCCGCATAGAGTGGCGCATTCACGCCGATGGTCGCGCCGATCAGGTCGATGGTGCCGACGGTGCCTTCGATACCGGCGCCCGGGCCATCGACGCCCGCATTGCCTTCGATCTGGATATGGCCGCCACGCACGTCGTACCCGATGGCCTGGGCGCTGTCGAAGCTTGCCGCCGTGCCGCCCGCGCTGCTCAGGAGCTGCGGCACGCCTGTCGAAAGCGTCACGCCGATCGTATTCGTAAAGCCGGTGCCGCGCGTCGTAATGCCGTTGGGATTCGCGACGATGACCGTTGCGGGCGCACCGAACACTTCGAGCGGCCCATTCAACAGGCTCGCGTACGCGGCGCCTGTCGACGTCACCTGATTGACGATGACACTCGCCGTACGTCCATTCAGGTTCGGATTCGCGGCGACGTCGCCGCCAGTGAGCGACGTGCCTGAAGCCAGGCTGTTGTTGAGGATCAGCCCAACCGGATCGATGTTGAAACTCTGGTACTGGTTCAGCGAAATACCGGCCGCATTCGGCGCAGTGATGTTGACTACCGGGACACCACCGCCCGAACCCGTGGATTGCGTCACCCTGGGCTGGAAGGTAATCGGTGCAGTCGGGTCGACAATTGGCGAGGCTTCGGCCATCTGCATCGCGAAGCGCACCCTCAGCGCAGCCAGATCGTTAATCAGCTGCCAGGCGTGGTCATCCAGCCGGGTACTCCCTGCAGCCAGCACGCCCGCCGCATCGCGGCCCTGCTCGAATGTGAGGCTGATCGGACCGAGGAACGACGTGATCGCCACAACGAACGCCACCGCGCGTTGCCACACGCTGAAGCGCCGCTGGGCGACAGACGCGACAAGCCACGCGGGCGTGCCGGTATCCGCGCGTTGTTGATCACGCAGCAGCCGCGCCGTTGCGAGCTGCCGCAGGATTCCCCGTTTCGATGCATTCATTGTCGAGTCGATCTTTCTTGTTCTACTTTTCTGGCCTGGACACCGCGGGCCGCCCGTTCCGGCGCGGCCCGATACTGCCTGCTGCTGTTACGTTTTCCTGCTGTCCGCTACTTTTTATTGCTCGATGCGCGCCTGCTTCGTTAGATCGAGTACAAGCGCGGCGGCCGCCTTCGTCTGCGCGACCTGCTCGAGCTGCTTGCGCAACGTCTCTTTCGACTGGTCGAATGAAGGAATCTGGGTCGGGCGCTCCTGGTCCGCGCGCACGATCCAGTACGTGCCGTCGACCTGCACCGGCGAGTCCGTCACGCCGCCCTGCGGCAGCTTCACAAGCGCCTCGGCGAGTGGTTGCGGCCAGTTCTGCGTCTTGCCCGCTTCAATCGGCGTCTTGAACGAGATCCAGCCCAATTCGCCGCCTTGCGCGGCGTTCGGCCCCTGGCTGTATTGGCGGGCTAGCTGCGCGAAATCCGTGCCTTTTTTTAGCTGGTCGATGACCTTTTGCGCCGCGTCCGCGTCGCGCGTGGCGATCACACGCGGCTTGAATTCCGTAGCGCCCAGTGACGCAACCACCTTGTCGTATTGCGCCTTCACATCAGCATCGCCAATCTGCGCGGGCTTGAGCTGGTCCTGAAGCCACGCCTGCGTGATCACCGCCGCCTTCAACTGCTCCATCTCGGCCTGCACCGCGGGACGTTGCTCGTAGTGCGCTTTCTCGGCGGCCTGCCGGAACAGCTCGCGGGCAATAAGCTGGTTCTTGAGCTGGGCACGCAGAGCAGGCGTATCGGCTGCATGCGAAGCGACCACGGCGGCATCCAGACGGTCCTGCGTAATCGGCACGCCGTTCACGCGGGCGATCACGCCCGAAGTGAGACCGGTCTGCGCATTTGCGCTTGCATCCGGCTCGGCGCTCTTGTGCTTTGACGCTGCGAACGCCGCGGATCCAGCCAGCGCGAACGTGACGCTCATCGCCACTAGCGCCGCCTTGCGCCTGAGCGAATGCGCGCTTGCCGCGGTGTGAATCGATTGGGACTTGCTCATGCTTGCTCCTTCATTCCGACCAGTTGATTGTTGCGAGTACAACGGTTGCCTTGCTGCCCAGCGAAGCGGGCTGCACGAGTGCCCGGCCCACCAGCACTTCAGCCGTTATGGTGTGACTGCCGAATTGACGTGCTGCACGCAGGCCCGCGCCAGCACCCATCAGCGTGGGCCACCCGCCTTGCGCGACGAGATGCGACTTGCCACCGTCAAGGAAGACATACGGTTCGAGATGCGTGTCGAAACAGGCCGGCGCGTTTTGCCAGACCGCCTCGTTGCGCAGATAAAAGCCGCTAACGCCAGCGATGCCGCCTTCGGTGAAGCCGCGCACCGAGTCCATGCCGCCGAGAAAAATCTGCTCGTTACCAAAAAGCGCAACCGCGCTGTACTGCGCGCGCAGCCTTCCCCGATACGCAAATGACAGCGCCCCGAGTTTGCCAAGCGTCGCCTGCAACGTCAGCGTGGCGTCACCCATCGTGAACTGGCTGTGCGCGTCGGCGCTGTCGATATCGGGGCCGTCGTGGCTCGCCGACAACCACGGCAGGCCTTGCGAGACGCCGACATCCCACGTCGCGGCCGCGGGTTCGCCATGCGTCGCAAAGCGAAACAGTCCGTTCAGGCCGATGCGTGCCACGGTAAGGTCCTGTGGCGAGAGTTCGATGCCGTTCACGCTGCGCTCGGTGCGCAGTTTCGTGAGCGTGGCGTCGAGACTCAGGCGTCCGCTGGCTGAACGCGTCAGCACATCGTTCCAGCCAAGCGTCTGCGTGAACGTGCGGCCGTCGAGCAGCGCCGTATCGCCGATCGATTGCTGATACTCCGAAATCGCCGAGGTATAGCTCAGTGTCTGGTAGCCGAACGGCACCGCTGCGGAGAACACAAGCGCGTTGCTGTTCTCGGAGCCCACGTAACTCAGGCCCAGCGACTCCTGAAAGCCGATGCCGTTGTCCTCTTCGATGGACGCGCGGTAACGCAACGTCCCCGTGCTCGAACTGCCGTAGTTGTCCATGCCCGCATCGACATAGAACGGGCCACCATAGTGATTTGTGATAGCGACAACCGAATCGCCGGGAGACTCGCCCGGCAGGATCTGGATCTCGGCATGGTTGCGGCGCAGACGATTGATCTGGTCAACCCCTTGCTCCAGATCGGGAAGCCGCAACGCGTCGCCCTGTGACGCGCCGAATGCCCATGCCGAACCATCATCGGACAGAAATCCGCCGCCTGCGGGCGGAATGCGCCCCGGCTGCGTGCTGCGCGGCCGCAGCGGCTGGCCGTTAAGCGTGAATGCCGCGATGCGCCCCGCCACCACATTGATAGTCAATGTGCCTGATGCAAGATTCTGCTGGCCGAGATACGCCCGCGTGGTGATATAGCCATGCGCGATAAAGGCTTCGGTAAGCCTGCGCAGCAGCAGGTTGATGCGGTTACGCCCGAGCCTCTTGCCGATAAACGGTCGTGCGACGTCGTCGAGCGCACACTGCGCAAGCGGGGAGTCGCCGGTGAAATCGATGTGGTCGATCTGAAACATCGGCTCGACATCGGGTAGCGTTTCGATATCCGCGCCTGGCGGCAGGTTGGGCAACGAGCCTTCCGGTACGCCGATCTGTGCGGGAGCCTGCTGCACCTCGTCGTTGCGTTGCTGGTCGCGCTGCTGCTGCAAGAGCCGTTGCGCGGGATCCTGGAATGCACGCCCGCCCGCAGGCAACTGCGGCAGAGACGGCATCGACGGTTGCGGCGGGAGCGGCGTAAACTGGGCGTGCACACTCGCAGCCGCACAAAGGGCCAGCGAAAAGCAGGCAAGACGCAGTACGGTGTGCATACTCACAGACCGAACCACGAAACAAGCCCGATCGAGTTATGCGTGCCGATCAGGACCGGCTGCTGCTGGGGCGCGCGTTGCGTCACGATGCCACCCGCCGCGTGAATGCCACCCGGGGCGTGGAACGCACCGCCGTCGATCTCGCCTTCGCCCGTCAGCTCTACGGCGCCCGAACCTGCTTCGAAGATGCCACCGGTGTCTGCTGCATAAATCGCGGCCCAGTTGTTGCCGAACCACGCCCGCAGGTTGTGCGTCTCGTTGATCGTGCTGTAACCGAGCACGCCTTGCGCGAGCGTGCTCGGCGCATCAAGCGAAAGCTTCCCCACCGCCAGCACGGTGCCGCCCGTGTTGGCAATCTGCGAGCCAGCCTTGAGCGTGACGTCTGTCCCTGCTTCGATCACGCCGCCGAAGGCCTGAACCGAACTGCTTGCGTTCGCGCTACAAAAGAGGAAGCACGATTGGCGGTAGCTCGCCTGCCCGGTGAAAACCGCCTGCGTATTGATCGACCCACTCGCGGTCATGGCAATGGCACCGCCGTTCGAGAGGATCGAGCCTCCCTGGTTGGCAATGTTATGGGCGGTGATCGTCACGTTGCCTGCATCGGCGCTCACGTACGCGAGTTGATTCGGATCCGCGAGCTGGCCGTAGTCGACCGTGAAGCCACTGCTGCGATGGCGGAAGAACAGAAAGCCGCTGCTGCTTTGCGAGAATCCGACGGCCGAACCGCCATTCACGCCTGCGGAATGATCAGAGAGATTGCTGAAGTCGCCGCCCGCCTGAATCGCAACGTTCGTATTCGACAGCATGCGGGCGTTCTCGTTGACCACGTCGCCACCGCCCTCGATGGATACATTGCCCTGCACGCCAAAAAGGATGCCGAGCGGGCCTTGCGGATTCGACTGGTTCAACACCTTCCCTGCTGCCACGAGCGTCACCGCACCGGTGGAAAGCGGGTCGCCGCTGCTCTGCGTCTGTCCCTGCACCAGCGAGCCAACATTGGTGATATCGGCCGAACTGTCGAGCACGACGCCAGCATTCGCCGACGCAACGGTCGAGCCTTTTTGCGAAGCATCGGTCTGCAACGCGATTCCCGCCGCGCTCACGTCGATAGCACCGCTGGCGATGAGGCTGCTGCCCGCCAGCGTGAGCGCTCGCGTTGCAGTGAGCGTCGTGGTGCCTGCGCCCGTCACCTGCGTGCCGTTGAACGCGAGCGAGTCCTTCACGTTGAACGTCGTGTCGCCAGCAACGGCCACCGAGGCGTTGTCGAATTTCACTGCGCCATTCGAGCTCAGCGAAAAATTGCCCAGCGAGGCGTTGAGCGGCCCGGCGCTGCGCACGCCCGGGCCCTTATCGGTGACGATGAGCTGGATGCGCCCGCTTGAAATGCTGCCAGCTGCAGTGATGTCGAGCGCAAAGCGCTTCGCCTCGGCACTCGTGCCGCCCGCCGTCAGGGACAGCCAGTCATTCGCGTTATCCGAGGCGGACAGCCCGGTATTGAGCGTGGCATTGCTCGTGCCGGCGATGACACGCGTGAGCGCGGTGCTGGACGAAAACGCATTACTAAGCGGCCCCTGGATCTGCACGTTCCTTGCGATCAGGTCGAGATCGACCAGCGCGCCCGACAGACCACCCGGGCCAATCACGATGGTGCCGTCGCTGGTCGACAGCGCAATGTTTCGCTGAACGAGACCGGGAGCAACCTGGAGATCGTTGAAACTGACCTCACCCGTTGTGAGCGCAACGTGTCCAGCATTGACGAACGAACCACCATTGACGGTGATGCCGTTGGGATTGGCGAGGATGACGTTTGCCCGCGAACCGGCAACGGCAATTGCACCTTCAATCAGGCTCGGATTCGTACTGGTGACCTGGTTGACAATCGTGCGCGCGTTGATGCCGACGTTGTTGAGCGTTGCTCCCGCGGCGCCTACGTTAAACGACGTGTAGGTGTTCTGCGAGACGCCTGCGTAGGCGGGCGCGAGATTCACGGTCTGCGCACCGTTCGCGGCCGTGGAGACCATTGTCGAGGTATGGCCGTCTGCAACGATTCCGCCCGCGCGAGCTGGAGCTGACATCAGCAATGTACAGGCAAGCACGTTGAATGCGACGTACGTTGCCCGCAGACGAGCTAGATTTGACCACCCGTGTAGCACTGTCATTGTTCCCGGTGCGCGTAAACGCACTCAGGAATCCCCGGAAATTGCCTATGCATCTCTCTAGCGTTCTACAAATCGTTATACATGCTTCTATCGGCAACTTCTTTCAAAATCTTTATAGAAGTAATTTTCCTATTTTTTAAAAATTAAATTTCATAAATCGAAATAAACATTCAAATTTATGGTTAACCAGAAACTTCAAAAATAAAAGTAAATTGGTCGAAGTTATGAAGCGCTATCGTTCTGGTAGTGCCAATTGCCGCGCACTCGCTGCACCCATCTGCGAAGCCCGAAAAGCGAGCACAACGCGACCGGTTGGCCGACAACACGGCAGTTGGGACGACAGTGGGAGTGACCGTTGTTAGCGGCGGATTCAACCGGTCGCTCTGCGCCGATGAGTCCGCGGCTCATGCGAAACGCATCGGGCAGTAGCCGGCCGAGGGTGTGTAAAAACGCGCAGAACGGCCAACCGGTGACGCCCAGTAAGTCGCGCAGTTGCTTTCGGCCGAGGTGCAGGCAGATGAAGTGATCACGTTTTACGGGCAAACAGCGTCGGCGCGCGCATTCACGCGCCTGCCAGCCTCATCGCTCGCATCGTCTTTGCGAATCCGAGGATCCTGATGACTCGCTTGAGGTTGTATGCCAGCACGTGCAAACTCATTTCAGCCGCAACATGGCCCAAACCGCGAGTCTGGAAGTGGGTTGAGCCCATCCAGTATTTGATTGTGCCGAACACGTGCTCGACCGTCCGGCGTCGTATCGTCATGGCGTCAAGCTGGCGATCCAGTCTTGACTGCATTGCCTCAAGCACTGCCTCGTGC
>NZ_BAYA01000059.1 GCF_000685015.1 Paraburkholderia bannensis NBRC 103871
GTCCAACAGATCACTTGACCAGACCGATATCAACGCAATTCAGGCGCTGTATGGCTCCTCAGATCAGACCGCAGCGTTGATTCAGGCGATGGCGAGTCACGTTCCTGTATCGTCAGCGAGTAGTACTTCGGTCGCTGCGGCGGAACAGGCGTCGCAGCATGTCCAGTTGATTGCCGGGGCCCACTAGCTAACTCCAAGTCCGCAGGCGATGACGCTTTGTCGCCTGGGAAGCTTGGGGTTCGGAAATCTAAATATAAGATCTCAAATGATCGAAAAGTTGCATTTAATTTCGGGGCTGCCGCGCTCGGGGTCGACGTTGCTCTGCGCTTTACTGCGTCAGAATCCCCGTTTCTCCGCTGCGATGACGAGTCCCGTCGCCATGCTTTGTGGAGCGATTCACGGAAAGATGTGCGGCGGAGAGTTCAGTACATTCTTCGATGATAATAAGCGAGCAAATATTCTTCGAGGAGTATTTGAATCCTACTATCTAGGCGTTACCGCCGACCAGGTTGTCTTTGATACTAATCGAACATGGACTGGTCGAGCATCGTTGCTCGCTGCTTTATATCCTCAGGCACGCATTATCTGTTGTGTACGTGAAGTCGGGTGGATTATCGATAGTGTGGAGGCAATGCTGGCAAAAAATCCACTCCAACTATCTAGGATGTTTAATTTTCAGCCGGGTAGTTCCGTCTATGCACGTGCAGAATCCTTGATGGAGACGGAGCGTGGCTTGATCGGGCATCCCTGGAGCACACTTCGTGAGGCATGGTTTGGCGCAGAGGCGAGGCGTCTCATTCTCGTTTCTTACGAGCGATTGGTGCGGGAACCCGAGAAGATCTTGAAATCGCTCTATCATGAAATCGGTGAGCCGTGGTTTGAGCATGACTTCGAAAACGTGGTCTACGACGAACCCGATTACGACTCTCATCTTGGGATGCCTGGTTTGCACAAGGTACGGAGCAAAGTTGAGTACCAATCCCGGAAGCCCTGTATTCCACCAGACCTCTTCGCTAAATACGCTGGAACCAGCTTTTGGGAAAAGCCAGACCTCAACACGAGAAAGGTAACGTTGCTATGAATGACGACCTTGTCAATGAACCGGTCGGATTTCGATTGAGGTATAGCAGGTGAACGCCCCTGAAAAAAAAGCAGAATTTGCACACGCTCCGGTTGACTCGGCACTGAGTTGCCTGGTCACCATTGCACGATTCCACGGTATCGCTACGGATGCCGCTCAACTTCGCCACGCTGCAGCTCAAGGCGATCGACCGTTCGATGCCGACATGTTGATCCTGTGTGCCCGCTCGATCGGTTTGAAGGCCCGCATTGTGCCGCTACGGATTGATCGACTAGATAAGTCGCCACTGCCGGCGCTGTGCCTCGACAAAGACGGCCAGCACTTCATCATTGCGCGTCGTGACGGACAGTCAGTGCTCACGTTCGAAGCCAATGCAACCCAGCCTGCGCTCCATTCGCTGGAGGAGGTAACCCATCGCTCGACGGGACGCATGCTTCTTTTCACCTCCCGAGCTTCCCTCACTGGCGAACTGGCGAAGTTTGATTTTTCGTGGTTTATCCCGGCCGTCGTCAAGTACCGCAGACTGTTGTTGGAGGTGTTGGCGATATCGTTCGTCTTGCAGGTATTCGGTCTCGTGACGCCACTGATGTTCCAGGTGATCATGGATAAGGTGCTCGTCAATCACACCTACAATACGCTGGCCGTCGTTGGGATCACCCTTTTTCTCAGCTCGACCTTCGAGGTGGCTCTAACAGGCTTGCGAACGTATATCTTTTCACACACGACGAACCGGATCGATGTGGAACTCGGCGCTCGCCTGTTTAAGCATCTCATCGCTTTGCCGCTGGCGTACTTCGGTGTACGCCGTGTGGGAGATACAATCGCCAGAGTTCGAGAACTCGAAAACATTCGAAATTTTCTGACAGGTCAGGCACTGACCGCCGTCATAGACCTGTTCTTCTCGACCGTGTTCATTGCCGTCATGTGTTTCTACAGCGTATGGCTCACGATCGTGGTCGTGCTCTCCCTGCCGATCTACGCTGGCGTGTCCGCTTCCATCGTTCCGGTCTTGCGTCGCAGACTCAACGAGAAATTCGCACGAGGTGCCGACAATCAGTCGTTCCTCGTCGAAACCGTGTCGGGCGTCGAAACGGTGAAGTCGATGTCGGTCGAACCGCAGTTCGCCAAGAAATGGGAGATGCAACTCGCAGCGTATGTGGCGTCAGGCTTTCGTGTCACGCAACTAGGTAACGTCGGCCAGCAGTTGATCCAATACATCGGCAAACTCGTCTCGTTGGGAACACTTCTGCTGGGCGCCAAGTTCGTGATCGACGGCAAGCTGACGATCGGTGAACTCATTGCGTTCAACATGATGTCGCAGCGCGTTGCCGCCCCCGTCTTGCGGCTCGCGCAGCTCTGGCAGGATTTCCAGCAAGTCGGAATTTCGATGAGTCGTCTGGGAGACGTCCTGAATACCCGCACCGAGCTGCGCAAAAGCAGTCAATCAATGTCGGCGATCAAGGGCGACATCCGGTTCGAGAACGTACGCTTCCGATACCGTCCGGACGGCCAGCCGGTTCTGGACAATGTGTCGCTGGACATACGAGCGGGGCAGGTCACAGGCATCGTTGGTCGATCAGGATCTGGAAAGAGCACGCTAACCAAACTTCTACAACGTCTTTATGTGCCCGAGCAAGGGACAGTGCGTATCGATGGCGTCGACCTAGCGCTCGCTGATCCTGCGTGGCTTCGGCGGCACATTGGTGTCGTGCTACAAGAAAATTACCTGTTCAACCGATCGCTCCGAGAAAATATCGCTTTGGCTGATCCTGGTGCCCCGATGGCAGCCATCATGCACGCTGCCAAATTGGCAGGGGCGCACGACTTCATTTGCGAACTCCCGCAAGCCTACGACACGCTCGTGGAAGAACACGGCAACAACCTTTCCGGTGGGCAACGACAGCGCATCGCCATCGCCCGTGCACTGTTGTCCAATCCTCGCATCCTCATTTTCGACGAGGCGACCAGTGCGCTCGATTTCGAGACTGAGCGAGTCATCCAGAACAACATGCGAGCAATTTGTGCGGGGCGCACGGTGATCATTGTCGCCCACCGCCTTAGCGCGGTTCGACATGCGGACCAGATCGTTGCGATGGATAAAGGACACATCGTCGAACGCGGCACGCACGATCTCTTGCAGTCGACTGGTGGTTACTACGCCCGCCTGCTGTCTCTTCAGGCGGGGTGATCGCGATGTCGATTCGCTTACATGCATTTCTTGATCTCTTGCGCCGATATCGATCTGTTTGGGCGGCAGCATGGATCATCCGCCATCAGCTCGATGGTCCCGCCAAGCTTGAATATGAGCTTGCCTTCCAGCCCGCTCATCTTGAGTTGGTCGAAACACCCGTGCACCCAGCCCCTCGCTGGACCGCTCGATTGATCATGCTGCTTGCTGCAGCGGTTGTTTTGATTGTCTGCTTTGCAAAACTCGACATTGTCGCGACCGCGAGCGGGAAGCTCGTTCCAAACGCAAAGGTGAAAATCATTCAGCCGGCGATTACGGGCGTGGTCAGGGAGATAGCTGTTCAGGATGGTCAGCGAATGAAGGCCGGGGATCTCCTTGTGAAGCTCGACACGACTCAAGCGGCCGCAGATGAAGACAATGCGAAATCGTCCAAGCTGGATGCGGCGTTCGTTATCGCTCGATCGCAAGCGCTGTTGACTGCACTGCAAGTGCATAGAGAGCCGGAGGTCGCCAGGGTCGACGGTGCCTCTCCTGAGCGTCAGGAAGAAGCACAACATCTCGTTGATGGCTCATATCGGGAGTATGAAGACAAGCTGAATTCGGCATGGGCCGAACTCGCAAAACGGGAGGCCGAACTTGACAGTACCCGGCAAGAAATCGCCAAGCTGGCCGCCACAGCACCTCTTGCTCGGACCCAAGCGGATGACTACAAGGCACTGTCTGCCGACAAGTATGTCGCAAAGAACGACTACCTCGACAAGGAACAGACCGCGTTGAACCAGGAGCACGAACTAGCGGCACAGCGCAGCAATGCGCACGAACTGACAGCGGGCATAGCGGAGCAGCGAGCGGACATTGCGCAGACGGTCTCACAGTTCCGCCGGGAGCAACTCGATGATTTGGAGAAGGGTACCGAACAGTTGAGGCAGAGCACGAACGACGAAACCAAGGCGCATACCCGGCAAGCTCTGCTTAGCTTGACATCCCCAGTCAGCGGGACGGTTCAGCAACTCGCTACGCACACGCTGGGTGGCGTCGTCACAACCGCTCAGGCGTTGATGGAAATCGTTCCGGATGATGCAGTTGAAGTCGAGGCTACTGTCGAAAACAAAGACGTGGGTTTCCTGAAGGTTGGCCAGCGTGCAGCGGTCAAGCTCGATGCCTTCCCCTACAGTCGCTACGGCATGCTCGAAGGGACTGTGGTCGATTTGTCCAACGATGCCGTACAGGACAAGAAACTGGGGCTTGCCCTCACGGTTCGCATCCGGCTGAAATCCAATCGGATGCGAATCGATGACCGTTGGATCGCATTGACGCCTGGCATGACTGTGAAAGCAGAGATCAAGACGGGTAAGCAAACCGTTGCCCAATATCTGCTTGGCCCACTTCTCGAAGACGTTCAGGAGAGCATGCATGAGCGTTAAGCCATCGACATGGCTGTTGATCGCCGCAGCCGGAGTGATATCTGTCATCTCGCCTACGGTCCATGCCTTTGATCCGTTACGAGCTGAACAATCGATTCCTGTCAATGCGGCCGACGACATGGTCCCGGCCAATAGCACCTGCGAATTCGGTCCATTGAGCAACCCTTTGACACTAGAAGATGCGGTCGAACGTGCTCTGTGCCGTAATCCCAAAACCCGAGAGGCGTGGGCGGACGTCAAGGGTCAGGCCGCGGCGGTCGGCGTGGCAAGAGCGGCATACCTGCCGACCATCACCGGAAACTGGCAAGGTGTTCGGGATAGCTCGGTCACGGACATCACGGCTCATCCGGCACTCAGCTCAAATTACTCTGCAACCGTTCGCTCTGAAGGTGTGTCTCTAAATTGGCTTCTATACGACTTCGGAGGGCGAGAAGCGGCGCTGAAGAATGCCTCCTCGTTGCTGGAGGCCGCGCAAGCAACACAAAACGCCACGCTGCAATCGACGTTTGCTATGGTCGCCAAGGATTACTATGCAGCGCAAGCAGCACATGCGGCTCTCGATGCAGCTCGAGAAATTGAGGTAATGACGAGGCATAGCGCTACAGCATCGCAGGCCAAAGTCGACAACGGGGTGGCGCCTATTACTGATGCATTACAGGCGCAATCGCAGGATGAGCAGGCGCTCTTGAATCTCGCCAAGGCGCAGAGTGACGCTCAATCGACGATTGGCACGTTAGCTGTAGACATGGGCTACGATCCGTCCGCCGTAGTCGACTTGCCCGACGTCACGGATACCGTAATTCCTGCCAAGACCTTCACCGAGTCTCTCGCACGATTGATTGATGAGGTGAAGCGTACGCATCCCAGTGTCGTGGCCGCGCAGGCACAGTACGACGCTGCTGTCGCCAAGCTTGCCCAAACTCGGGCACAGGGATTGCCGAGCATTAGTCTCGTCGGGAAATACAATCGGGACAATCAGCCTCAAAGCTTGGGGCTGGGATTGCCTTCGTACCCGTCAACCGGGCACGACGCCTACATCGGCATTCAGGTTTCCATCCCGCTATTCGAAGGGTTCGGGAAAAGCTATCAGATTGATCAGGCTCGTGCTGTGGCGGAGCGGCAGCAAGACACACTTGAGGAAACCCGACTCAAGGTTGGATTGGACGTTTGGAATAGCTATTACGCGCTGGAAGCTGCGTCCGAGAGCGCAGCCCATAGCAAGTCATTGCTGACGCTCGCTCAGCAAGCCTATACCGCGGCCGAACACCGCTACAACGTTGGCGTTGGCAACATCCTCGAATTGCTCAATACGCAGACAACCTTGGCTAATGCCAAGGAGCGCAGAATTCAGATGCTGACAGACTGGGACAACGCCCGCATTGACTTGGCTTCGAAGCTTGGGCGCTTGGATATGTCTTCTATCTCTACACTTGGAGCGCGCTGAAAATGCACGAGACCTGGAATTCGCATTTGCTCGTAGTCGTCACTGGTCTTTATTCGGCCACTTAGATAATTGACGATTAGATTAACGATCGCGACCATCCGCAAACGGGTCGCGTTCAGTCTACTAGTAATCGAATGGACGTGCTTCGAACTTCACCATTCCATCACCATACCCGCGGCTCCATACATCTCCCGCTCTTTGCCTGAGGTCTTTACGGCGAACGACGCATCAGGAAGCCTGTGCAGGCGAGTTTGCGTGCAAACCAATCCTGTAACCTTCGTACCGCGCGCTTTTCGCGATCTCCCTGTATGAGCGGCGTTACCCCATTTTTTTAACAAAGAGTGCCTGCATCGAGTACCTGGTGTGCCAGCCTTTTCGAGCTTTGGCACGTCGCTCGCGTGCCATTGGAAAGCACGCCCTAGATCGCCACCGACCCAAACGAACGGAGACTCATAAAAACGCAGTAGTGCGTGCGAGGGGATGGGCGTGGCCGTAGTCAATCCTCCAGCATACATTCACTATTAGCCAGGCTCCGTCCGCTCATGGCCGACTCTCCGAATCGTATAGAGTCATTTGCGGCTCGCGAACGCATCTCCAATCTGCCGCGCCCGTTTCACTTCGTCGCTGTGCAGATAGATCGAAGTTGTGGAAACCGAAGCGTGCCGCAGGTTGTCGCGTACCGTGGTGAGTTCTGCGCCGCGCCCGAGCGCATGCGTCGCATGCGTATGCCGCATCCAGTGCGGACTTGCGCAACGTAGTTTCCCGGCAAGTGGGGCGTGATCAGCCTCAATCGCCTTCGCGGCCAGCAGGAAGAAGCGGCGCATCACCATCCACAGGCGCGCGCTGCTGATGGTGTCAACACAATCCGCGTCCAGGCTGCCGATCACTGGCGTTGGCGGTTTCCAGTGCAGCTGCGTGACCGGTAGCCCGCGTTCGGCCAGATAGCGCGCGAGTGCATCCCACGCAAGCGGCGGCAGAGCCACGCGCGCCAGCTTCTTTCCCTTGCCTGTCACCCGCAGCCAGTGGTCGCCACGCGGATCGGTTTCGATGTGGCCGAGCGTGGCGCCGACGAGTTCGCTTGCACGAAGTCCGGTCGCATAGCCAAAATCGAGCAAAAAGCGCAGTCGCTGCGCTGCGGGTCCCGACCACCCAGACGCCCATTCCAGTCCATCCGCGATCGTGCGCACGAGCGCCCATTCCCCTTCGGTGAACGCATGCGAGACGTCGAGCACATTGGAACCCGACGCATCGCGCACCTTCACGCCCGCGAACGGGTTGGCCAGCACGTAGCGCTGCTCGATGAGCCAGCGGAACAGGGCGCCCAGGATCGACAGCGCGTGGGCGACCGACCGGGGCGAAAGACTCCCGTTGAACGGCCGCCAGTCGGGCGAGGACCGTGGGCGGACCGGGCCGACCCAGCGGGCGTGGGGCGAGGGATGGCGCAGGAAGGCGCGATACGCGATGGCATCTTCGGTAGTCAGCGAAGACAGCGCCCGGCCGCGCTCGACGATCGCCCACAGGATCAGCCGTTCCGCTTCCTTGCGGTAGGTGCGCTGCGTCGCGGGCGACTCGTGCAGCGAAAGCCAGGTCTGCACGGCCTCATAGTCGTTGGCCGCATCGAGCGTGCACGTGGCGGCGGGCGCGCGGAATGTGCCTTCGGAACCATCGACCTCGTGCGGCAGGCTGATCGACTCCCACGGCACGATGGGACTTTGCCGGCTGGCCACGATCAGCGCGCGTGCCTTTTCGGTGAGTGCGGGCCACGCCGCGAAAAAGGCCTCGATGGCGCGGGCGCTGGCCGCACCGAGCCCTGGCACGAGCATCCACCACTGGCGGCGGCGCGGAATGCGCACGGTCAGATCGGCAAGCGTCGCGATGCCATACGCCTGCAGTACCCGCACGGCGCGCGGGGCGAACCACTGCGCGATCTCGTCGGCGATCTGCGGCTCGGGCGGCCGGACGGTACGCAGAGCATCGATGGCCTGGGCGACCGCCTTCGCGTGCTGTGCGCGCTGGTCCGCGGGATGATCGAACAGGGCGGCCAGATCGTCCCGATGTGCGGCGCGCGCCAGCGACACCAGCCGGCGCCGGATGCGCCCGAGTACGCCGCGGGCCGATTTTCCGTTACCCAGTGCCGAAGGCAGGTAGCGCTCGACCGCGGGCCGCACGGCCACGCCCGCGTACCAGGCGCGGAGCACGGCGAGTTCGGCGGCATCGGGAAACCCGGTCGGTTCGTGAACAACGGGATCAGCCGGAGCAGGCAGGGAGGTGTGACGCGTTTTCATACACCCGAGTTTACTCGATAAATACACAACTTATGATAAGAATAGTTATCTTAATAGCGCGATTCGATGGCACGTTTTCAGAAAAATTTGTTCCACGGCACTGAGCCGACTCCAGCCAGATTCCGCGCGTAGCGTGAAGCCGGCGGCGCATCGGGTTTGCCGCACAGCGGGATTGATGCCAGGATGGGTACGTTGCCGGATCTTTCCGGGACGTCAGAACAGCATCTCCTTCACGATATGGCCGTCCGCTTCGAACTCGTTGCCCTCGCACTGCCCGCCGGCTGCGCCCCCGAATCGCTTCCGCCGCCCGTCGCCGCCCTCGTCGCGGCCTGCTGGCCTGGCATGAGCCGCGCGCAGCTGCTTGATCGCGCGCGGCGCGTTGCCCTGCGCATGTCGTTGCGCGCTCGACCTGAAGCCGGGCCTGCCGGCCTGCAACTGTATTCATTGGTGCTGGTCGCGGAGGGCGTCCGGGCCGAGCTCGTGGCCCACGTGCGCCGTCTCTCGCGCGCCGTCGTACGGCACGCCGAGCAAAGGTCTCGCTTCCGCCCCTGCGCGATGAGCGACAGCAGGGACTTTTTTTCTAGCCGTTCATTTGTGGTGCGGGCGGCGTAGCCAAGGAATATCGCCGGAAGTGCCGCGCCACCGAGACGCAGAGAATTGACGGCGGGGGCAACTTGGTCCTGCCAACGGCGGGGGGCGAGCTGGATCAAGGATGCGATGAGCCGCGACAGGTTTCTAAGTAGCTGATCCGCGCTGCTTTGTGGGGCCGGTACGAATTTCACGTCCGGACTGCATCAGCTTTCACATCGGACGATGATCGGGATGGCCGCCAGCGTGAACTCGGGCATCGTGCGCACGAGCCGCATCCGAGTCGATAAGCGTCCGTCGTGAGCATGATTGTGTTACCGCGGAAAAATGTGCTGTACTGCGACTTCACAGTCTGCAGGCGACGCGAGCGCGAACACCGCCAATGCCAATGTTCAAATCTTCGATGATCACGTTGCGCATCGCCAATCAGGCATGCAATCAAAACTCGCCTCGATAATGTCTGCCCGAGTTGCTAGCAGGTATTAGGTGTTAGCGATAGAGCTGCGTATTGCGACGAAACTGCGCCCGTGCATCGAAACCGTGCGCGATAAATAGCTCCGGGCATGGACTGGCCATGCAGGGCGCGCTCTGCCATTTATCATTCAGGAATCAGTCAGGAGCTTGTGCCGATGTCGATCTCGTCGGGCGTTCGCTTTCAAGGAAGACGGGGCAAAGGACTCGCCGCACAGTATTTTGCAACGTGCCAGGCGGCGTGGTTTGTAGCGGTCTATGGCGGCGCGCGCGGGAGCGCGGTTCCCGCATTGGTCTGCGCGGCAGTGTTGTTGAGCTGGCACCTGCTACGCGCAGCCAAGCCCTTGGACGAGGCTCGAATCGTTGCACTTGTGACGATGGTCGGGTGGACGTGGGACAGTCTGGTGGCGCAGACAGGCTGGCTTGCATACCCGGGCCACGCAATCGGTACGGTGCATGCGCCGTTGTGGATCGCCGCGCTCTGGGCGCTCTTCGCGATACAGCTCAACGTGGTGTTTACCTGGTTGCGGGGGCGATGGTGGCTTGCTGCCGCCCTGGGGGCCGTGGGCGGGCCAATGTCGTTCCGCGCAGGCGCGGCGCTGGGTGCTGTGCGCTTCGCCCACCCGGAGGCGGCAATTTGCGCGTTAGCTGCCGGTTGGGCCGTACTCATGCCGGCGGCGGTGTGGGTTGCCAGCCGCTGGGATGGTGTAGCGGGGCCGCCGGAGCCGTCGGACGCTCAGACGTAGCGGGTGCCGTGACTCTTCCGTATCGCGAGATCGGCGAGCGTGCGATGCAGGCCTGGCCATGCGAACTCGTATCCGGATGTCAACGCAACGCGCGGCTCGACGAGGCGGCCCTTGAAAAGCAGGTCGGCCATTTCCCCAAGACACAGCCGGGCAGGTGCCTCTGGAAGCCGGAGCCGGACGCGTTGTCCGAAGGACTGTGCCAGACTTTCTGCGAATTCCGCTTGCGTGCTGCTGGCGGGTGCAACCACGTTGACCGGTCCGCTGATCCGTTCGTTTTCGATGGCGAAGCGGATAAGACCCACCGCATCGGCGATGTGAACCCACGGAAAATATTGGCGGCCGGAACCGAGCACGGTTGCGAGGCCCAGACGCGCCATCGCGGCCTGCATCGGCCATGCACCACCGTCGTTGCCCAGCACGACGCCGAACCGCATGCGCGCCACGCGCGTGCCGAGTCCTTCCGCTTGCATGGCGGTCTTTTCGATCACTGCACACAGATCGGACTGAAACTGACCGGGCGTGCCTGGCGAGGATTCGTCGCAAGGCGCATTGCCTTGCTCGTCCGGGCAGCCATACCAGCCGACAGCCGATGCGCTGACGAATACACGAGGCGGCCGCGTCAGTCGGCGCATCAGCTCAATCAATGCGTGTGTTATATGGGTGCGGCTATTGATGAGCGTCTGACGTCGTCCCGGCGTCCACGGGGGCCCGATTACGCGCGCGCCGGCGAGGTGCACGCAGGCATCGACAGGTTCGTCTTCCATCACCTCCCGGAGGTCTTCAATAACTCGCACATGTGCGCCAAGCACCGCGCGTGCGTCTTTGGCGTGCCGCGACAGCGCGATGATCGTGCAGCCGTCGCGAGATAAGGCAGCCGCAAGGTTCCGGCCGATGAAGCCGGTGGCGCCGGTGATGAGAACGGTGACAGGCATGGCTGCAGCTCCGTTTGAATTCTCAGGCGATATCGCTGAGCCGGACCCGCGACCACCAGGCCGAGAACGAATGGCAATCGCGGTCGGGATCGGTGAAAGCACGTGGCGCCGCACGCAGTGAGAAACTATCGAAAGCGCGTCCGAGATGCGGATCCCAAATCCCGTCCACCGAGCGTGCCTGACGCAACGTGTCCACGATGGACTCTGCCCCGTCGAACCATCGGACGCTGGCGACCTGCGCCATGCGCGCGGCGACGCAATGCCAACGTCGCGTGCTCCATGGCCGACGGCTGTGATAGTGCGCATCGCACACCGCCACCGGGATGCGGCCTGGTGGTGGATCGGCAAGCGTCCACGGATTCACGAGCCAGATGTCGCGGCTTGCAATGTCGTGGGCGCGGGCTGGTGAGAAGCTGTCTCCCGGCGGCGACGGCCAGAGGGCCGGCGGCTCTACGCCGGTGCGGCGTCCGGGGATCGCAGTGTGTGGCCATGGCGCCCGGCCTGCGGCGATGGCGTCGAGGGTGGCGTAATCGATGTCGAGCGGTGTGCCGTCGACGTGCCACGCCTGTGGTGCGAATCGCCGTACGTTTTCGGCGTTGAACAGATAAGGCTTCCGGCTTGCCGTTCCCGCTACCCACTGCCATGAGAGATGATTGCTGGCGAGATCTCCATCGACGAGATAAGCCAGCATCCACTCTGCCCCGGCGCTCCAGTGCACCCTGCGCAGATGGACGAGATAGGAGGCCAGCCATAGACGTGCATGGTTATGCAGCCAGCCGGTTTCGTACAAGGTGCTCACAGCGCGGTCGATCACGGCAAGCCCGGTGCGCGCCTCCAGCACGTCTTCGGGGACTGCGGACACATATTCGCGATCCGGCAGGGGGCCGGCATGCAGCGAGCGCTCAATTGCCTCGCGCTCGCGCAACCACAGATAGCGATAGAATTCGCGCCAGCCCAGTTCGAACACCAGTTTGTGATTCTGCTCAAGGCCGTATGCCGTGCGCAGATAGCGGATCACGGCGGCCACGCTCAGCACGCCATGGGTGAGATAGGGAGAGAGCCGCGTCACGGCGCCGTCCAGGTGGTTGCATGAACTGGCGTAGTCCGCGGGGCGTATGGCCCGCAATCTGGCCATCGCCGCCTGTGGCGTGAGTTCTAGAGTGTCCACGTCGGTCACTGCGTCAAGGCTCCCGCGCGAATCGAGGCGGCCCGCGCCGTGATGCGCATGCGCTCATCGGCGCCGACCCGCGCGAGATTGCGCACCTGCATCGTCATGCGCGGGTTGGCGGCCAGCAGCGCTTCGTGGCGCATCAAGAAATCCCAATACAGCGTGGTGAACGGACAAGCGTGTTCGCCCGTGCGCTCGGCCGGCCGGAACCTGCAACGGCCGCACAGGCTGCCTGCGCTCATCCGCTCGATATAGCGGCCGCTCGCGATGTACGGTTTGCTCGCCATCAGGCCGCCATCGGCTGCCTGGCTCATACCGAGCGTGTTGGGAAGTTCGACCCACTCGACGGCGTCCACATACACGGCGAGATACCAGGCGTGTACCGCGCGCGGGTTGACGCCCAGCAGCAGCGCATAGAGCCCCGTCACCATCAGGCGCTGGATGTGGTGGGCGTAGCCATGTTTGAGCGTCTGCCCGATCGCGTCGGCGAGACAGGCCATCGGCGTGTGCCCGCTCCAGTAGAAGTCTGGCAGCGGCAGTTGAGCGTCGAGCGCGTTGCTTTCGATGTAGCGCGGCATCTGTGTCCAGTAGATGCCGCGTACGTACTCGCGCCACCCAAGGATCTGGCGGACGAAACCCTCGACGCTTTCGAGTGGCGCGCGTCCTTCGATCCAGGCTGTTTGAGCGGCGCCCACGACTTCGCGGGGCGCGAGCAGTTTCAGGTTGAGCGCGGCCGACAACTGGGAATGCCATAGCCACGGCTCGCCGGGCCAGAGTGCGTCCTGCCAGCGGCCGAAAGAAGGAAGGCGTTGCGCGACAAATCGTTCAAGCGCCTGCAAGGCCTGGTCTCGCGTGACGGGCCAGGCGAAGGTCGCAAGCTCCCCTGGATGTTCGGCGAAGCGTTGTTCGACCAGCGCAAGGACTTCGCGCGTGAGGGTGTCGGGTTCGAAGCGCGGCAACTCGGGCAGCCCGGCCGGACCAGTACGGGCGAAAGCGTTGCGATTCTCGTCATCGAAGTTCCAGCGGCCGCCGCACGGCTCTTCGCCATCCATGAGGATCGCATGACGCTTGCGTAACTCACGATAAAAGAATTCGAGCCGCAACTGCTTGCGCCCACGCGCGTGGGCAGCAAATTCGCGCACCGTGCACAAGAAATGGCGATCCTCGCGCACGTCAAGCGCCAGCCCTCGTGCTGCCGCTGTTTCGCGCAACGCGCCAAGGACACGATAATCGCCGGGCGCAGTCATCACCAGCGATTCGGGTGCCAGGCGGTCGATGGCGGCGAGGAGTTCGGCGGCAAGGGTGCCCCGATTGGACCTGTCATCGAGGCGTGTGTAGTGAACCGTGCGGCCCGCGCGCGCCAGCGTCACGGCGAAGTGCCGCATTGCCGCGAGGAAACAGGCAATGCGCGGCTTGCTCGACCAGACGTGGGTGGACTCCTCGGCCACTTCGGCCATCCAGACGGCATCGCGCGCCGGGTCGAAATCGTCGAAGGCGCTCGCATCGGGATCGAGCTGGTCGCCCAGCACAAGCACGAGGCGGCGTGTCATTTTCGCGCCCGTTGCCGGCGGCGCCGGCATGCGTTCGAACAATAGCGCACGTCGGCCCAGTTCCTCGCCCACGCCCGCCGCCATGTCATCGCCCGGCCGCAGACTGCACATGGCTTGCACGGCAGTCCGGCCTTGTTGCCCTTGAAGCCGTTGGATTCGCTCATTTGAACAACTCCATTTGCCCGGAGGAGGGCCGGGGCGCCTGGCGGCGGCGTTTGCCGCTCTGGGCGAGGCCGCTTCGGCGCGAACCGTGCCGCTGCTGGATTGCTTCGGCCTCCTCACGTGCTGCGATAGTTCGGCGCAGTGCAAACATCCGGTCTTTCGCGCGGGCAAGTGCCGCCCGTTCATCCACGATCGGCGCAGGATAGTGTGCGGTTCCGTACTCGGGCACCCACCGTCGCACGTAGTTGCCGGTGGGATCGTGATTGAAGGCCTGTCGGGCAGGCGAATAGATGCGCAGCGTATTGATGCCGGTCGTCCCGGACTGCATCTGCATCTGGCTCCAGTGAATGCCGGGCTCGAAGTCGAGAAACTGGCGTGCGAGATGCAGACCGGGCTCGCGCCAGTGCAGCCACAGGTGATAGGCCGCGAAGCTCACGAGCATGGCCCGCATGCGGAAGTTCAGCCAGCCCGTGGCGATGAGCTGACGCATGCAGGCATCCACCATCGGATACCCGGTGCGCCCCTCGCGCCATGCATCGAAGTAATCCCGGTTGAATTCACTCTCGCGCAGTCCGTCAGCTGTTCTGGCGAGATTGAGCCGCTCGATCTCCGGCTCGCTCTCAAGCTTTTGGATGAAGTGGCAATGCCAGCGCAATCGTCCTGAGAAGCCGCGAAGATGCCACGCGAACTGGCTGGCGGTGACGTCGCGGCTGCCTTGCAATGCGCGGATGCGTGCCTCCGTCGCCTGATGAACCTGTCGCATCGAGAGGGTCCCGAACGCCAGATGCGCGGAAAGTCGCGAACATGCCCGCTCTGCCGTGAGCGGACTCGAAAGCTCAGCCCGATAGCAACGACCTCGCCGGTGGAGAAAATCGTCCAGTGTCGCCCACGCAGCTTCCTCACCGGCCGGCGCAAGCGCTCGCGCCGCGGGCAGCCCCAACTCGTGCAGCGACGGAAACGTACCGCGGCTGAGCCCGGTGACCCCGCGCGGCGCCTTGGGATGCACGAGCGCCCCATTCATGCGCACTTGCCAGCGCCGTGCCCAGCCGTCGCGCGAACGAAGGCCGCGAACCACGCCGGTCTGCGCATGCTCCTCCCAGGCGACGCCGCGCTCGCGGCACCACTGGGCGACCCGGCGATCGCGCGCGTAGCTCCACAACGGCCCGGTCTCTTCGTGGCTGAACAGGTGCGTGAAGCCGGTTTCGCGATGCAGCGCCTCAAGCACCTCGGGCATCGGGCCCACGCGGATCAGCAAGGGCAGACCTGATTCAGCGAGTGCTGCCGACAGTGAGTCGACGCAAGCGCCTAGGTAAGCGACGTGCTGCGGATCGCATTCGGGGCTGGCGAGCCACTCAGGCTCGATTACCACGAGCGCGAAACCGTCCTCGCTGGCCGCCGCAGCCGCGAGCGGCGCATGGTCATGAATGCGCAGGTCGCGCTTGAACCAGACTAGCGCGCGCGCCATGGCTGGCCGGCTAGCCGGTGGTCGATTCGAGCGTGACGGTTCGCGCCTGAGGATTGTGGGCGCAGGAACGCTACGAAAAAGGGCATGAAAAATCTCCGCTCATCATGAGTCTTAATATAAACTCATTTGAGCGTGGTTGACACGATTTTTTTCTTTTGCTCGCCTAAAATACTGTGTGTGAGTCAGTGTAGTGACTCGGAATGAGGTGTAATTTGGAATCGCTTTTGGCTGTATCCGTCACATTGGAGAGCAAGGCTTCCGACTTTAAGGAGCGCACATGACTCACCGTGTGGCGATAGTGGGCGCAGGGATGGCTGGCGTGACCTGCGCGCAGCGCCTGACGGACGCCGGTCAGGAAGTCGTGATCTTCGAGCGCAATGCAGACGTGGGAGGGCGCATGCGCACATGGCACGCTGGCGGGTTGCACTGCGACCACGGCGCCGCGTTCTTCACGGCGCGAGACGCGAATTTCGCCAATGTCGTGAAGGGTTGGTGCGAGGCGGGCCTTGCTGCGCCGTGGCGGGGCCGCTTCGTTGCCTTCGACGCCGCCGGCGTCGCTCAACCGGTCGCCGACATAGGCCGGTTTGTCGGCACTCCCTATATGGATGCCGTCTTTTCAACAACGGTCACGGGGCTGCGTGTCGAAACCGGACGGACGGTATGCGCGCTCGCGAAAGTCGACGGCAAATGGCAGTTGACCACGCGGGAAAACGGTCGGTACCCCGCTCTCTTCGATGCGGTCGTGCTGGCTGTGCCGCCAGGCGAGGCTCGCGAATTGCTGCATGAGGCATCGCCCGCGCTTTCCGTCGTGGCCGACCGCGCGAGCATGCGTCCGTGCTGGGCGTTGATGCTCCGCTATCGGACGCCGCTGGAGTTGGGCTTCGAGGCTGCATTCGTGAACGGCGGCCCGCTGCGCTGGATGGCGAACGATGGCGCCAAACCGGGCCGCCGCGACGAGGGAACCTGGGTTCTACACGCAAGCGCCGAGTGGAGCGACCGGCATCTTGATTCCAGTCCCGAAGCCGTGACAGAGGCATTGATGCCGGCGTTCGTCGCGTTCGGCGCCGGGTTTCCCGACGCGTCGGCGGCGTATCTCTGGCGCGATGCGGAGGCGGTGATCGAGTCCGGCCCGGCATCGCGCGGGTACGTCTGGCGGGACCTGGAGCGGATTGGTCTGTGCGGGGACTGGTGCAGCTCAGGTCGGGTGGAAGGCGCGTGGCTGAGCGGGTGGAGTCTGGGGCTGGCGGTACAGTCGTGTCTGGCGCGCGGTGCGGCTTGATCGGTGCCCGATGCAGTGTGCGTCCGACTTCACCGCACAGAGATGAACTCAAATACTTCAGGGTGTGAACACAATGAAAACTGGCTTGCTTCGCTCTTATGGACCGTGGGTCATTCTGGTTGCCGCAGGCGCCGCGCTTGCGGGATGCGCCGCGTTTGCAGGCGGACCAAGAGGCAACGAAAACGTGCCTGCGCCTGCCAGGACGGTGGAACTCGATCAATACCTTGGGCGCTGGTATGAACTGGCCCGCTACGACAATCGCTTCGAGCGTGGCTGTGAAGGCGTGACGGCCGAGTACTCTCGGCGCGATGACGGTTACATCGGGGTAAAAAACACTTGCCGGGTCGGCTCGCCGGATGGGGCCGCACGCGAGTCGCTGGGTCGGGCTAAAGTCGTGCCGGACAGTGGCGGCGCGAAGTTGAAAGTGTCTTTCTGGGGCCCATTTTTCGTAGGCGATTACTGGGTCCTCGATCACGCCGATGACTACTCCTGGTCCATCGTCGGAGAACCGTCCGGGCGGTTTCTCTGGATATTGACGCGCGTTGGACGTCCTTCCGACTCTCTAACCGAAACGCTTTACAAGCGGGTTGCCGCGCTGGGTTATGACACGTCGCTGCTCCGTCGTACTGCGCAGCCGGGGTGATGGGTGGGTGGCGGGAGGCGCCGCCGTCACGGCAGGGTGCCTGGGTCATGACTCCAGTTACACCCTGAGTTGTGCGAGGCCTCGGCGGGTTAGTTGCCGGTTGATCCTACTTTCCCTTTGTGCCCAACAGATAGAGGAATTCGCGGCGCAGTGCGGCGTCTTCGAGGAAACGTCCACGCATGACGCTACTCGTCATTTTCGCACCATCGTCTTTCGTGCCTCGCCAGTGCATGCAGTAGTGGTCGGCCTCGATAACGACCGCGAGGCCGTCGGGGCCGATCCTGCGTTCGAGCAGGTCGGCGATCTGCTTGACGGCCTCCTCCTGAATCTGAGGTCGCGCCATGACCCAGTTCAGAAGACGCGAGTACTTGGATAGCCCCGGTAAATTCGAATGCGCGTTCGGGAGCATGCCGATCCACGCGTGCCCCATGATCGGGCAAAGGTGGTGTGAGCAGGCGCTGCGTACGCGCAGCGGCCCGATCACCATGAGTTCGTTCAGTTGCTCGATATTCGGGAATTCCGTGACCGGAGGCGCAGCCTCGTAACGCCCTACGAACACCTCTCGCACAAACATCCTGGCAACCCGCTGTGCCGTGTCACGCGTGTTGTGGTCGGCGTCGACGTCGATCACGAGGGCGCGCAGCGCGCTTTCGAGGTGGCCTGCAACTTCATGCTGCAAGGCATCTAGTTCGCCCTCGCGCAGATGTGCGGCGATATTGTCGTTTGCGTGAAAACGGTGCCCCGCACGGCGCAGACGCTGACGAATGATCTGCGATAGAGGCGCGCCTTCGACGACCTCGGTGTCGATGACGGCCTGTGAGTCGATTACGGCGCCCATAGCGTTATCCTGTTGAGTGGAGTCGGGATCAGATTCGTGAGTCGCTCACGAGGCCTGCGAGGGCGGCTCCATCACGTCCCAGCCTTCCTGCCTCGCGACTTCGGCAAGCGCGTCTTCGAACATGCGCACGGCCCGGTTGGCGGCGTCGCCCAGGTGCCGGTGCAGCAACGCGTCGGCGGGCGAACGTGACAGACATTGGTTGCTGTAGTCCTCGAAGGCGGACAACTGGATCACCAGTTCAGCCAGATGCTTCGGGCATTCACAGGCGATCGCGGTGGACAGTTGGGCCAGTCGGGCGAGTGTGGCGTCGCCAAAGCGTCGCGGCGCCCGCAGCCAGAGGCTCCGGGCGCTGGCTTCGTCCAGATTGCGTTGTCGCAAGAAGGTCGCGAACTCGGCGAGCACTTCGCCCGCACGCAGCAGACCATCCGGGCGCTTCTTGAGCGTCATACCCTGCAGTGCGGCGAGTTGTGTCGCCTCCTGAGTACCGAACGCGAACACCACCATGACCTCGCTCGCGCCTATGCGCGTCGCGGCTTCGGCAAGCTGGCCAACCGTTTCAGGGTAGAGCGAAGCCACGCACGCGATCAGGCCGGTTGCGAAGGCGTTGCTGTTGAGCACGGCGTCTAACGATTCAAAACATGCCACGTCGCATTCATTGGCCTCCAACTCGCCAAGGCCGACTGCAACGATCGTCACCGCGCCTGCGCCGCTCTCGGGTGTCGTACCGGGTTGGTCTTTCGCCTTGCTGGTCAGCAGCGTTTGAAGCGCGGCACCTTCGAGGCGCGCAATCGACCCAATCGCATGGCCGCGGCCAACCAGCGCCTTGAGCAGCCGCAGGCGGTCCACATCCTCATCGGAATAAAGCCGCTGGCCGGCTGCGCTGGTCGGCGGAGAGATGACGCCGTAGCGCTGTTCCCAGATGCGCAGCGTCGCTGCAGGCATGCGCGCCAACTTCGCCGCCTCGCCGCTCCTGTATCGACGACTTGTCGCATCTTCTTTGCTCACGGCGCACCCTCCCACTTTCATTGCGACTCAATTTGATGCTACATCCTAACTCATAAAGTCGAGATGTGGCAAAAAGTTCTAACTCATCGTCACGACTTTCCTTGAATCAGGCCGCGATGCGCCTTTCCTTACGGGGCTGTCGAGCGTGTTCTGAAGAGCCATAGCGGTCTCTAATGACCGTATTGGCGAAACTGATCACGCCAGCAAGGCACCGTGCCCGAAGGTCGAACATGGGACTTCCCGATGCCCCGTCCGTGGCTGACAAGCTCCGGTCTATATGGGGCCGCCGGAAAAACGGGAGACGTGAAAGTTTTGTGGATGTTGTCATAATCCGTAAAGATCGCATTTTCGTCTGCGAGAACGTTTGAATGTCTCGCTACGCCGTCTAACATCCGGCTTTTTCATCAAAATCAAGTCTGATACTAACAATTATCAGACTTGAAGATGTTCGCAAACATTATCCATCGATCTTGTTTGCGAACGTTCAGCCCGTTAAACATGGGCCGCCGCGGGCGCTCACGCAGCAGATGTTCTGTCCGGGTCAACCGACGCTGTGACCATCCGCCGACTTAACGTGATCTTGGGGGTAGGGGGCGTCGACGACCGCGCAGCGAGCACGACAAAACGAATCGAAACCGCCTATGCAATTCTGAAAGGCCAGGGTAGAGTAATTACTGGCTTTTCGCCAGGGCGTTCTCGGCCCGAGTTACAACCGGCTCATCGAGTTGCGACAACGTCGCAAGTTTTTCCCCTGTCCATGTGAACCGCCAGAAATGGGTTCCGCGGCTAAACGGTTGATACGCGGGGCTAACGTTTTTGGAGTGTTCATCATGAACCGGCGGAATTCCGTCGTGCGCTCTCGCGCCGACTTCCGAGCACTCGTGCTCGCGATCCATTCGGCTACGGCCGTCAATCTCCCCGTCAAGCAAGCTCACGTCGCTGAAGCATTGGCACGCGGCTACGATCAGCCGAAACACGCATCGATTATCGCTGCGCTCGACGCTGGCGTGGTCTACCCGAAAGAATCGTTTGGCACGCTGCGTTTCGTTGAGCGTCTCGCCGAACTGTCGGGGGATCCGGGCATGGCTGCCGTTGCAGGTCTGGCAGTGCAGGGCCTGAAACTCTCGATCGAACTCGAGCGCTATTCGGCCGGCCGGGAAGCCGCACACCGCTATACCGATCGCGCTTACGAAGCTCGCGTCAAGATGCCCAGTCCGAAGAACTCGCCCGTTGCGGCCGAATTCTTTGTGCCGACCGACTTTTCTAGGAGCGTCAGCATTGCTTCGGCGCACGAGTTCAAGGTCGACGACGGTAAATACGCGGTGACGCGTGACCGCAATGGCAAGGATCTGTTGCGCGCTGCGATGGTAGACGGCCAATGGCGCGGCAGCGTGTTCATTCAGCCGGAACCGGGGCAGACGGATGACTCGCGCAGTCTGGGTTCGGTGCGCGCAGCGCTTGCTCGGGCAATCGCGCCGGCAGCAGACCCGTGGGTACGTTGCCAGATCTTCCGCCCCGACCGGTACGACGAGCGTGCGTGGCGCGTGGAGCTCTCGCTCGGTCATATGGCGAAACAGATGGCCGGTGCGCTCGATCTGGTCTTCGATATTCCGCAGAAACCCGGTCGTAAGGTTGATCCCGAGCGCGGCGGGCTTTTCGACCTTAACCCGGCGACGAAGGTACATCGTGGTCGCTTCACGGGCGGCGTATGGACCGCAGACCTTTACTCGAACGGCATTCCCGAACGCGAGAATCCGGTGTCCATCGCTGAGATGCAGAGGTTGTTCGTGCGCAGCGTGAGCGAGCGCCTGGACCTTAGCTAATTGGATAGCACCGACGGTGCGCGGCGCAAGCGCGCCGCACACCCGGCAATCGCGACAAAACGGCTGAATGCAGAACGGCGGATAAAATGATTGAAAACGTGACACCCGAGCTCGTGGCGCGGCTGTTTCCCGAGCCGCCGAGCGACGGCATTGTATTGACGCCGCCCCTGACGATTGATCCCGCGCTCGAGGCGACGGGAATCGACTTCGGTGGCACGCGCTTTGTGGTTTTCTTCGCCGACGTGCTGGTCTACGCAGGCGGCGATCAGGCGCTGCTTGAGCAGACAGCGCAGTCGTGGCACGTTGGAATGGTGCCGGCGCCCGGTGCGCGTCTCGTGAAATTCCTGCGCATCGAGGCGGACAAAGAGAGTATGTTCAACCCGAAGGCGTGGCCCTTGCCGGATCCGGAGATGATCTGGCAGTTCATGGACATTCTCTCCGAGGCGCTGGTTCGCCACGCTGAGACCTTCCCGGATGTGCCGCAGTATTTCTATATGCCGCAGTGTAAAGAACTCGACTCGCTCTATAATAGGATGTCACGCCGTTTTGACGTGCATGCGAAAACTAGGGTCGCGTTCCATTGTGTGGCGCAGCCCGCCGACGAAGAGGGGGGATTTTATGGCTTTGAACGCATCTAACAGGCTTCGCCCTCGAGTCATCGCGTTGCAAAAGCGTGGTCTGGCCCTTCTTATCGAGCGCACGAAGACGGCTTTTGCGAACGGCACGGTACAGAGTGAGCCGTTGGAGCCAGTCTATCGATGCGAAATCCGCGTTCGATCGCGGCGAACGGCTAACCCGGCCAAGACCTGACGAAAACCACCCACCGGGTGGTTTTTTTTCGCCCGCCGCTGGCCGTTGAGGCGCAACGCGGGCCGGATTCATTTCAGTGCGCCGCGGCTGGCGTGGCCCCGATGTTCGATATATGCGGTCGCAACATGACTGCGCGCCTCACGGAGCAACTTCGAGCCATTGGCTGTGCACGGGGAAGATCTATCCGGGCACAAAGCATGTATCGCGGGCGGCGTCGGTGGAATGGGCTAATGCTTGACAACGCTCCGAGCTGCTCGCGCGAGGAATATCTCCCAGCCGGAGAGTGCCTGCTTTCATACTGGCTCCGGGGGTATGGCTTTCACGACCGGCTTCGCGTCGGGAGACGAGACGGAGCAGAGCAAGTGCCGGATAAACTGGGGCAAGACGCGGCATAGGTTGATCCGGCTCTCCAGCTCAGCCCGGTAGGTGGCTAGCTTGGCGTCATCGAAGTGGCCGCCAAGATGAAACAGCGCTGGTCCCTCCAGCGAAATCCGGTTGGTAATCGTCGCTGTCCCGCAATGGCTGAACGCGTTGTAATAGCTCTTGCGCTCCTGAAGCTGCACCACTGCGACCGAGAAGACTCCTAGCGTCTCCGCATTCCATTCGAGCTGATCGATAGCAAGAAAGCCCCGGGTCAGGTCGTGGCTGTTGTTGAAGCATTCCCAGTAGATAGCCGTCACAGCCTTGGAGTTTTTATTCTTACGCTTGAGGATGACGGGCATCTCCGCTGCACAGAGAACCGAGATGGCAATGCCCTCAATGACCTGACGCATGAGGTTGCCCGACGCCGGAAACTTGCCAGTCAGCAGCAGCTTTGTAGACGTTAGCAGATCGTCCAGCACGCCGAACACGAACGCGCCGACCAGCGCGGTGCGAACCGTTTCGACGGCCTTGGCGGCGTCGTTGAGTTTGCCCATCAGCACGAAGCAGTCAGCGAGCACGTTGCACAGTTCGTGGATCCGGTCGCCCAGATGCTCGCGAAACTGGTCCTTGACCCATCCGTCGTCATCGAACAGTTCCTTCATGAGGGCGTCGGGATCGGTGGCGTCGATGGTAGGGGGTGTCATCAGCATCGCTCCCTGCGCGAGGTTCTGATCGAGCATTCGGTAGGCACGCAAACCCTTGCCGGGCGGGCGTTCCCGCGAAGTCTCGCATCTCGCCCTGAATCTGCCAAGCAAAATGCAGAGTCCAGTAGATAGCCGCAGTTATCAGATGTCGTGAATTCCTGTCGGCAGGAAAAAATCGCTTTCGCATGCGTAGGACGCAATGAAGTGTCACTGGCGCGATTCCTACCAGACGGCGCTTTACCCTGCAAAAGTGACGTTTTTGCTTGCACTCCAAGCGCAATAAAAACGTCACTTCAGCTCAGTCCGTATTAAATACGACACTTCGCCCCGCAGTGAGGCAGGGAGGAGTTCCGGCGGCTCGATCAGCGTGTTTGCAGTTTCGTTGAAAAACGCAGCTATTTCGCTAATCGCCGATTAGCGACGGGGCTGTACTTTTATGACGATGTCGCCGAGTGGATGCCGCCGTCAGTGGCAGTTCTCTGACGCTGCGTCAGGCGCTAGTCGGCCGAGGGTGTGTAAAAACGCGCAGAATGGCCGACCGGTGACGCCCAGTAAGTCGCGCAGTTGCTTTCGGCCGAGGTGCAGGCAGATGAAGTGATCACGTTTTACGGGCAAACAGCGTCGGCGCGCGCATTCACGCGCCTGCCAGCCTCATCGCTCGCATCGTCTTTGCGAATCCGAGGATCCTGATGACTCGCTTGAGGTTGTATGCCAGCACGTGCAAACTCATTTCAGCCGCAACATGGCCCAAACCGCGAGTCTGGAAGTGGGTTGAGCCCATCCAGTATTTGAGTGTGCCGAACACGTGCTCGACCGTCCGGCGTCGTATCGTCATGGCGTCAAGCTGGCGATCCAGTCTTGACTGCATTGCCTCAAGCACTGCCTCGTGCTCCCATCTTCGAATGCGTCGGTAGTCTGCAGGCGTGCACTGGCTTTTCATCGGGCACTTCGGGCAAGCGCTGCTCCAGTACGTTCGCAGTTCCAGCAGATTGGCG
>NZ_BAYA01000058.1 GCF_000685015.1 Paraburkholderia bannensis NBRC 103871
GGGGGAACGGCTTGCCTTCGGCAATTTCCTTGCAGGTGTAATCGAATTCTTCGCGGCAGACGAAATCGATTGCCTCGGTCGCCGTCAGCGAATTGTGCGGATCGACCATCACCTTCGCGCCCACCATGCCCACGAGCAGCGACGGCTTGCGCTTTTTCAGGTCTTCGGCAAAGAGCGCATCGGTCGGGAACGACGGCGTGCTCGTGTGGATGATGACGAGGTCATAGTCCATCGCGATCTTCAGCGTCTCTTCGACGCCGATGCCGTCGGCGGGTGCGTCGAGCACGCGGCTTTCGGGCACGAGCGCTGCGGGCTGCGCAAGCCAGGTCGGATACCAGAACGAGCGGATCTCGCGCTTCGCCTGATAGCGCGAACCCGCGCCACCGTCAAAGCCGTCATAGGACGGGGCCTGCAAAAACAGCGTTTTCATGAGATGGGTGCTCCGGCTAACCTTGAATATTGGGGGCTACAAATGCATTCTGCGCGCGCCGGCAAGGGCCGGTGCTGCGCGCGATACGTGTCCTGGGTTCGCGCTATCGGGCTAGCGCGGTTTCAACGATCATTTCAACGACCATCCGTGATCTTGATAGCGGCGCGTCGCGGCGCAGCGCCCGGCGCGGGCTTGATCGGGCGCTCGGGCCGAGACTCGACGACCGGCTGGCCGTCGGGATTGGCCACCGGTACGCGCACGCCGCGCCAGATCACATGCGAGCCGAACACCGCCGCAAGCCACTGCAGCAGCAGCAGGACGTCGCGCAGCGGCACCAGCGGCAGTTCGCGCAGGAATGCGCCCAGGCCCGCGCTGCTACGCGCATGCAACGCCAATCGGGCGATGATACCGCCAGCCGTGCTCGTGCCGAATGCCGCCAGCACCGCGCGCGTCGACGCGCAGACCGGCACGCCGCCGCTGCCCGCGAGCAGCAGCGCGTAGGCAATCGCGCCGGTCACGAGCCACGGCGTCGTGAAAGTAATAAAGAGCGACGCAAAACCCGCCGGATTCACCGAGCGGATCGTGCGCAGCCAGCGCGTCTCGCGCAGCCACAGCGTGCGGAACGTCGGCTCGATCACATCGGTGGCCACCAGCACGGGCGCGAGCACCGTGGCGAGGCCATGATCGCGTGCGAAACGCGCCAGCAGGTAGTCGTCGGCGAGTCCGTCCTTGAGCGCCGCAAACCCGCCGATGCGCTCCAGCGTGGCGCGCGAAAGCGCCAGCGTCGCGCCAAAGCCAAATGCGCGCGAACCCGTCGAGTGCGCCACGCGCACCGAGGGCGCGAACCATTCGTTGATAAAGAGCGCGCCCACGCGCGGCCAGAAGCCGCCGATGCTGCGCGCACTGTAGAGACACGTCACCACGCCCACGGCCGGATCGGCAAGCGGCGCCGTGACGATCTCCAGATAGTCGGCCTCCACGGCGATGTCGCTATCGGCGACGATCAGCACGTCATGGCGCGCATGGGCGGCCATGTTGATGAGATTGCTCACCTTGAGGTTGCTGCCGTGCACACGCGCGTCGACGACCAGTTCGATGTCGTGGCCCGGATACGCGGCCTGCAGGCGCTGCACGACGTCGATGGCGGGATCGTTCGGCGACGACACGCCAAAGATCAGTTGATAGCGCGGGTGATCCTGCTCGCAGAAGGTTGCAAGGTTTTCGTAGAGGCGCGGCTCCGCGCCGCACAGCGGCTTGAGCACGCTGACCGGCATCGACGCGCGCGTGCGCGCCAGCCGCGCGGCTTCGCGCACCTGCGCGGCAGAGCCGAAACGCGGCATCGTGAGCGCGGCGCTGATGGCGTAGAACGTAGCCGCGCCGCACAGCGCCGCCAGCAGCCACCAGCCGAACGGCCACAGGGAATAGAGCGAGGTCGTCATACCGGCGCGCCTCGCTCGCGGCGCGATGCGGCGGCGCAAAACGCGCACGGGATCGCAGGATGTCCTGCAATCTCATTGCCGATATGCAGCGGATCGAGCGGCCTATTAGCCGGATCGCGCATTTCGCCTCGGACCATTTGTCCAGCCCAGAATTTCATAAAAAACAGACGGGTATCGTATCTGCGCCGCATATATGCGGCTAGCAACGCCTCATATGAGGACACTCGGCTTTGATGCAGCGCAAATCAAATTGACAATTTGATTAAGGGAATTGTGAAGATTTAACAGAAGCACGCTGCTCCCGCCCTGATTCGGCGCAAAAAATTGTAGCAGCAAGACCCGTTGGCCGCTTCTCTACTCCGCGCAAAAATGCTTCTCAGATTTGGAATGCAAGAAATGATTTCATGCTAACCACAGCGGGCTTCCAGTATTTCTAGAGTTGAAAAAAATCAGTAAGCATAACGCAATCTATTCTTAATAATTTTGAATTAAACATGAAGAATGATCAATTAAACAAGAATAATTACGATTCAGTTCAGATAATCCATTCTGGCTAAATCCAATCTCCATCTCGCCTCCATGAAACGGAAACCACGCCGGGCGTATGGGTTCCGGATGGCCGTCAGCACGATCGGAAGTGCTTTGGCACAATGGCCGCCAGCTTGCGTCTGCCTTGCAGCGGTTCTCAGGACTTCGATTCCCCGCGAACCTGCGCGCAGCGCCCCACTATGACCGAAGCACAACGGAACACCCCATGACCTCCCGCCTGCCCCTCTTTTCCGTTCTCGATCTGGCGCCCGTGCCGGCCGGCTCCAACCCTGGCGCCGCATTGCGCAACACGCTCGACCTGGCCCAGCACGCCGAGCGCTGGGGCTACCACCGCTACTGGCTCGCCGAGCATCACAACATGACGGGCATCGCCAGCGCCGCCACCTCGGTCGTGATCGGCTACGTGGCGGGCGGCACGAAGACCATTCGCGTGGGTTCGGGCGGCATCATGCTGCCGAACCACGCGCCGCTCCTGATCGCCGAGCAGTTCGGCACGCTTGAGGCGCTCTATCCGGGCCGCATCGATCTGGGCCTCGGCCGTGCGCCCGGCACCGACCAGACCACGGCGCGCGCGATGCGCCGCGACCTGCACGCCAGCGCCGAAGCGTTCCCCGACGACGTCGCCGAACTCCAGCGGCTGTTCGCCGCACCGGTCGAAGGCCAGCGCGTGCGCGCGGTGCCCGGCGCGGGCCTGAACGTGCCCATCTATATCCTCGGTTCGAGCCTGTTCGGCGCACAACTGGCTGCGGCGATGGGCCTGCCCTTCGCGTTCGCCTCGCACTTCGCCCCCGATCAACTGCTCGCGGCGCTGCGCATCTACCGCTCGCAGTTCCGGCCGTCCGCCACGCTCGCGAAGCCGCACGCGATGGTCGGCGTGAATGTGTTCGCCGCCGAAACCAATGAAGAGGCGCGCTTTCTGTTCACCTCGCTGCAACAGCAGTTCGTCAACCTGCGGCGCGGCACGCCGGGCCAGTTGCCGCCGCCGGTCGAGCAGATCGCGGCCAACGAGTTCGAGATCGCGGGCGTGGCGCATTCGCTCGCGTGCTCGGTAGTCGGCGACCGCGAAGCCGTGCGCGTGGGCCTTGAGTCCGTGATCGAACAGACCGACGCCGACGAGCTGATCGTCACCGCAATGATCCACGACCACGCGAAGCGTTTGCGATCGTTCGAGATCGCCGCAGAGGTGCGCGACGAAATGGCGGCCTCGCGCTGAGTGCGCTGAGAACGACTGCAGTCACGTCCTCGCAGCCATAAAAAAAGCGGGCGCATCCTGAACCGGATGCGCCCGCTTTGCGTTCTGGCTTACACCCGACGCGTCACTTTGCTGGCTGCGGCAGCGCGGCAAGCCCCTTGAGCAGGGCCGCGTGAAATGCTTCGGGATCCTGCATCTGTGGCGCATGTCCCGCATCGGCAAACTCCACCAGCGTCGCGTGCGGGATCGCCTTCGCGGCCGCGCGCCCAAGCTCCGGATAATGGCCGAGCTTCGCGCGCACTTCCGGCGACGCCGCATCCTTGCCGATCGCGGTGGTGTCCTTCTGGCCGATCAGCAGCAGCGTCGGCATGCTCAACTGGCCGAACTCGTAGACCACGGGCTGCGTGTAGATCATGTCGTAAAGCAGCGCCGAATCCCATGCGACCTGGGCCTTGCCCGGCCCGCGATACATGCCCGCGAGCATCTGCACCCACGGCTCGTAGCGCGCGCTCCAGGTGCCTGCGTAATAGGTCGATTGTTCATAGCGGCGGATGCCGTCGGCGCTCGTCTTCAGCTCGCGCGCATACCAGTCGTCCACCGACAGCGAAGGCACGCCCTTCGCCTTCCAGTCCTCCAGACCGATGGGGTTCACCAGCACCAGTTGCTCGGTCTCGCGCGGATACATCAGGCCGTAGCGCACCGCGAGCATGCCGCCCGTCGAATGGCCGATGAGCGTCGCGTGCGTGATGCCAAGCGACGCGAGCAGCGCGTGTGTGTTGCGCGCGAGTTGCTGGAAGGTGAACTGATAGGCGGCGGGCTTGCTCGATTTACAGAAGCCGATCTGGTCGGGCGCGATCACGCGATAGCCCGCGGCGGCCAGACGCGTAATGGTCTCGTCCCAGGTCGCGCCACAGAAGTTCTTGCCGTGCAGCAGCACCGCCGTGCGGCCATTCGGGTTTTGCGGCTGCACGTCCATATAGGCCATATGCAGCGTCTGGCCTTGCGAGACGAAGCTGAAGTCGTGCACCGGATGCGGGTAGTCGTAGCCCTGAAGTTCAGGGCCGTAGGCCGGGCCATCGGGGGTCGAGGTTGCGGCAGGTGTCGGGGCGGACGGCGCGCCCGCGCAGGCCACGAGACTCAATGCGGCGGCGCAACAGGCGGCGAAGGCGGAAAGCTTGCGGATCGGTGGCATGGGCAATGTCGAAGTTCCAGGGCATGGCCGCGCGACAGGCAAATCGGCAGGTCGGGGGGCGGACGGGCTGCGCGCGGGCCGCCAGCGATTCTAGCGGGCATCCGCGCAGTGCGTTGGCGACGGCCTCCCCCCTCCAGCCGCTAGCCGCAAACCCCATGTGTGGCTTACCAGGCAAGCGCTTTGCTCACTCATCCTGTCGCGCCTTGCAATGCCGATTCGCGCAACGCCGGTTTCGGTGCTAGAACATTCAAAGCGCGGTCATAAAAATGACGTGTCGAGCCAACGACGCGGCGGCACTTTGGGACACCGGGGGCACAGCACAACAAGGAGACGTCCATGGAAACTCCGGCAAGCCTCAACGATCTGCAACGCACCACGCTCGCCATCGTGCTCGCGGGCGGTCGCGGCACGCGTCTGGGCCCGCTGACCAACAAGCGTGTAAAACCTGCGGTGCACTTCGGCGGCAAGTACCGCATCATCGATTTCGCGCTCTCCAACTGCCTGAATTCCGGCATACGGCGCATCGCCGTGGTCACGCAGTACAAGGCGCACTCGCTGTTGCGCCATCTCCAGCGCGGCTGGGGTTTCCTGCGCGGCGAGTTCAACGAGTTCCTCGACCTGTGGCCCGCGCAGCAGCGCGTCGAAGGGGCGCACTGGTATCGCGGCACGGCCGACGCCGTCTACCAGAACATCGACATCATCCGGTCGATTTCGCCGAAGTACGTTGTGGTGCTCGCCGGCGATCACATCTACAAGATGGACTACACGCGCATGGTCGCCGACCACGCGGCAAGCGGCGCGGACTGCACCGTCGGCTGCATCGAAGTCCCGCGCATGGAAGCGCGCGCCTTCGGCGTCATGGCCGTCGACGAATCGCGCCGCGTGACCGGCTTCGTCGAAAAGCCCGACGATCCGCCCGCGATGCCCGGTCGCCCCGACATCGCGCTCGCCAGCATGGGCATCTATGTGTTCGATACCGCCTACCTGATTCATCTGCTCGAAGACAACATCGCGCGCAGCGGCACCGATCACGACTTCGGCAAGGACATCATTCCGCGCGTGGTGAGCGACGGGCACGCCATCGCCCATCCGTTCAGCATGTCGTGCGTCTCGTCGGATGCCAGCGCCGAGCCGTACTGGCGCGACGTGGGCACCATCGACGCCTACTGGTCGGCGAACCTCGATCTCGCCTCGACGATTCCGGCGCTCGACCTCTACGACCGCCACTGGCCGATCTGGACCTATATGGAACAGCTGCCGCCCGCCAAGTTCGTGCGCGACCTCAACGGCCTCCAGGGCTCGGGGACGAACCTGATCGTGTGCGGCGGCAGCGTGATCTCGGGCTCGCAGATTTCTTACTCGGTGCTCTCGACGAATGTGGTCGTGAAGTCGTTCTGCAACATTGCCGAGGCAGTCTTGCTACCGCAGGTCACCGTCGGCGCGAGCTGCCGGCTGCGCGAGGTCGTGGTCGACCGCGGCTGCGTGATCCCGGACGGACTCGTGATCGGCGAAGACCCGGTGCGCGACGGCGAGCGCTTTTACCGCACCGAAAACGGCATCGTGCTGGTGACGCGCGAGGCGCTGGCCAACCTTGGCGGGCCGGGCGGCTGAACGCGCTCGCCGCGCCAGCCGCAGCGCCCCTGCCAAGCCAGCCATGCCTGCCGAACCCGCGGCCGCCGCACCCAGCGCGGCCCACGACGAACGAGAGCGAACCCAGAGGACTCCAGCCCGATGACGATACGCGTCCTGCACGTAGCCAGCGAACTCTATCCCCTCCTCAAGACCGGCGGCCTCGCCGATGTCACGGCCGCCCTGCCCGCCGCACTGATCGAACTGGGCGCCGACGCGCGCGTGCTGCTGCCGGGCTTCGCGGGCGTGGCGGCGGGCCTCGCCGACCTGCGTCCCATTGCACGGCTCGAACGCAGCTTCGGTGTGAACGAGGCCACGCTCGAACTGGGCCGCTTGCCGGGCAACGACCTGCCGGTCTACATGATCCGCGCCGATGCGTTCTATGCGCGCCCCGGCAGCCCCTACCTGGACGAAGAGCACGTGCCCTACGGCGACAATGCCCAGCGCTTCGCGCTGCTTGGCTGGGCGGCGGCGCAACTCGCGCAGCATCTCGATCCCGCGTGGGCGCCGCACATCGTGCACGCGCACGACTGGCACGCGGGTCTCGCGCTCGCGTATCTGCGCGCGGCGACGCGCGAGCGCGGCCGCGCCGTGGCACGCGGCGTCTTCACGATCCACAACCTCGCCTATCAAGGCATCTTCCCCGCGCAGCAATTCGGCGAACTGGGCCTGCCCGCCGACTTCTTCGACATGCACGGCATCGAGTTCTACGGCCAGCTTTCGTTTCTGAAAGCCGGGCTGTACTACGCCGACAAGATCACCACCGTCAGCCCGACTTACGCACGCGAAATCCAGACCGTGGCCCAGGGCGGCGGTCTCGAAGCGCTGCTCAAGGGCCGCGCGCACGATCTCGTCGGCATCCTCAATGGCGTGGATTACAACGTGTGGAGTCCCGCGAACGATGAGGCCATCGCCGCGCGTTACTCGGTCACGCGCATGAGCGGCAAGCTGCGCTGCAAGGCGGCGCTGCAACAGCGCTTCAATCTCACGCAGAAACACGACGCGCCGGTCTTCGGCGTGGTGAGCCGCCTGACCGAACAAAAGGGCCTCGATTTGCTGCTCGCGGCGCTGCCCGAGATCGTCGCGCGCGGCGGGCAGCTTGTCGTGCTCGGCACCGGCGATGCGAGTCTCGAAGCCGGCTTTGCGCGGGCAGCGCGCCAGCATCCCGATGCGGTCGCCGTCGAACTGGGCTTTGACGAGACGCTCGCGCACGAGATCGTCGCCGGTTCGGACGTCATCATGGTGCCGTCGCGCTTCGAACCGTGCGGCCTCACGCAGCTTTACGCGCTTGCCTATGGCGCGCTGCCGCTCGTGCATCGCGTGGGCGGTCTTGCCGATACGGTCACGGACGCTTCGCTCGAAAATCTCGCCGACGGCACCGCCACGGGCCTCGTGTTCGAGCGCTTCGAGCCCGACGCGCTCACGGCCGCGATCCGCCGCGCCTTCGCGCTCTATGCGCGCAGCCGCGACTGGCGCGAGACGCGCGCGCGCGGCATGCGCGAGGACTTCGGCTGGGCCGCGTCCGCCCAGCGCTACCTGGCGCTGTATCGCGAACTCGTCTGAGCCCCACGCCTCGCGCGTCACGCCGACGCTCTGCATCGCTCGATACGCAACACCTCCCGCACGCGCCCATCGACCGGGCGCGGCGAATTCGGTTATCGTTGCTGCACTGCGGTTGCGGCATTGCGCGCAACGCCGTGCCTGGCGCATTTGGCGCCATGCGCCGTAGCGCGCCATTGCCTCTACCGCCTTTCCTCAGCGAACCCGCATCGACCCCAGGCAGACCGAAGCGAAACGACCATGACGACCATCAGAAACGTATTGAGCATCCAGTCGCACGTCGTGTTCGGCCATGCGGGTAACAGCGCCGCCGTGTTTCCGATGCGCCGTCTTGGCGTGAACGTGTGGCCGCTCAATACCGTGCAGTTCTCGAATCACACACAGTACGGCCACTGGAGCGGCAGCGCGATCGACGCCGAACAGATGGTCGAGCTCGTCGAAGGCATTGGCGCGATCGGCGTGCTGCCGCGCTGCGACGCGGTGCTGTCCGGCTATCTGGGCGCGCCCGAACAGGCGCAGGCCGTGATCGACATCGTGCGCGCCGTGAAGGCCGCGAACCCGCAGGCGCGTTACTTTTGCGACCCGGTGATGGGCACGCTCAACGCGGCGGGCGGCATTGCTGGCAGCGGCTGCCGCGTCGAGCCCGGCATCCAGGAGTTTCTCGTCACGCAGATGCCCGAAGTCGCCGACGCGATGATGCCCAATCACAGCGAGTTGCAACGCCTCGTCGGCCGCGAGCTGGAGACCGCCGAAGAAGCCGTCGATGCGTGCCGTGAGCTGCTCGCGCGCGGCCCGAAGCTGATCCTGGTGAAGCATCTGCTCGACCGCAACAGCCCCGCCGACACCTTCAACATGCTGGTCGTGAGCGAGCGCGAAGCCTGGCTCGCACAGCGCCCCCTCTACCCGTTCGCGCGCCAGCCGGTGGGCGTGGGCGACATCACGAGCGCGATTTTCGTGGCGCGCCTGATGCTCGGCGACACGCTGCGGCGCGCGTTCGAACACACCCTCGCGGCGGTCAACGCGGTCGTGAAGACGACCTATGACGCGGGCCGTTACGAGCTGGAGATCATCGCGGCGCAAGACCAGATCGCGCGCCCGCGCGAGTGGTTCGACGCCTGGAGCGTCGACCTGATCTGAGCTTGACTGCGGTGGGCGGCCAGGGCCGCAAAGCCGGCAATCCCGGCCGCCTTGCGCGGCGCATCCTATAATGCGATCCGCATGTGCGCGCGGCGCGCGGATTTTCGTGCCGCAGCGCGCACCGTTTTTTGAAGCGTTAGTAAAGATCAGTAAAGAGATTGACCGATGTCCGACTCCATCCGTAGCGAACAGGAAGAACAATTCGAGCAGCTGTGCCTTGCCGTCGACGGCGGCGAAACGCACGAGCAGGAAGCGATCGAATTCTTCGAAGAGCACAGCCACGACGCCGATTTCGACGCCGCCCAATGGCTCGACATCGCGCTCTACCACTCGCCCGACGTCGCGCGCGGCGTGATCGATTTCGTCGATGCCGAAGACCGCGAGCGCAGCGACATCGCCCAGACGATCGCCGACAACCTCGACATCGCCTACGCCGACGACGATTGCGCACGCTTCGAGGCGATCATCCGTTTCGCGCTGGCCAACGGCGTGCCGGTCGACCTGGACGTCGTGCTCGACGGCTGCAATCGCGCGCTGGACGACCTCGAAGGCTGGGCCACCGAAGGCGCCATGGCGCCGCTCGTGCAGTTGCGCGAAACGCTGATGGCGCTGCAATCGGGCTATTAAGGGGCCTGCTGAGCGGCCTGCCAGGCCGCCCACCGACGCGCTGCTGAAGGGCCACTGAGGTCAGCAAAACCCTGCGCAGGCTGGCGTCACATCAGCCTGTTATATTGCGATAACGCCTGCCGCGCGCATCGGTTCACGCCACGAGCGCGGGCCCATCACCGCACCACCGCCTTGCCAGCACGGCACGCGCGCCCGCCTCCACGGCCCCGCGCGACCGGAATAAACAAGAACACCGCCGCGCCCGCACAGCGCCAGGAGTCACGATGAGACCGCGCCACACGTCACGCATCGATTCGCGCGCGCCGTCGCGCACACGACGCGCGCTCACGCTTTTGCGGCACAGCGACCGTCCCTGCGAAGCCACACGCCCGACCCAGCCCCAACGCCGCGCGGCGCTGTTCGCGCTCGGCGCAGGCGTGCTTGCCGCTGCGCTCGGCATGGCGCCGGGCGCAACGGTACGCGCAGCCGGGGCGCTGACCGTGCGAATCGGCTTCGTCGCGCCGCTTTCGGGCGAGTACGCGAGCTATGGCCACGACCTGCAAAACGGCGTGCAGCTCGCGCTCGACGACGCCAACGCGCAAGGCATCAGAATCGGCGAGCAGACCGCGCATTTCGAGCTCATCGCCATCGACGACCGCGCCGATCCGCGTCTGGGCGTGCAGGCCGCCGCCAAACTCGCGAACCAGAACGTGGCCGCGGTGATCGGCCACTTCAATTCGGGCACGGCGATTCCGGCCTCGCGCATCTACGAAAGCGCCGGTATCCCGATGATCGACCCTGCCGCGACCAATCCCGTCATCACCTCGCAGGGCTTCGCCAACACCTTCACGGTGATCGCCAACGACGCGCAGAATGCGGGCATTGCAGGCGCGTGGGCCGTGGAAGTCGTGAAAGCGCGGCGCATCGCCATCGTCGACGACCGAACCGCGTTCGGCCAGGGCGAAGCCGATGTGTTCGAGCGCACCGTCAAGGAGCACGGCGGCAACGTGGTCGCGCGCGACTTCGCGCCCACCGAGGCGGGCGACTTCGGCCCGCAGCTCGCACGCATCAAGGCCGCCGACGCCGACCTGCTCTACTTCGGCGGGCTCGCGCGCCAGGCCGCCACGCTCGTCAAGCAGATGAAGGCGCGCAGCATGAACACGCAGTTCGTGGGCGGCGGCGGCGTGGCGCTGCCCGATTTCGTGCAGCTCGCGGGCCCCGCGGGAGAAGGCGCGCTCGCGTGGGAATATGGCCGCCCGCTCGCGCAGTTGCCCGACGGGCCGCGCTTCGCACAGAAGTTCAAGAGCCGCTTCGGCGCGGACGTGCTGGCTTATGCGCCGTTCAGCTATGACGCGACGTGGGCCGCGATCCACGCCATGACGGCGGCGAAGTCGGCCAATCCCGATGTGTTTCGCGCGACGCTGAAGACGCTTTCCTTCGACGGCGTGACGGGGCGTATCGCGTTCGACGACACCGGCGCGCTCAAGAACGGCGCGTCCACGCTCTATCAGGTCAAGCAAGGCGCCTGGGTGCCGGTGACGACGCGCGGCGGCTGAGCCTGAATCGTGCCTGGGTCGCGCCTGGGTCGCGCCTGGCGCGTCCTCACTGCGCCGATGCTGCCGGTCGCATCCTGGCGCGCACGACAATCTGCGCGTGCGCGTCGCGCTGCATGCGCAGCAGCGCATCGCGCATCTGCGCGAAATCCTCGGGCGTGCACATCTGCCGTCCAAAATGCGCCGATAGCCTGCGCGTCACCTCCACCGTGCGCGACGCCCGATCGAATGCATAGTGCGCGCTGTAGTCAAGCGGCGCGGCGCTCGCCGCCGTGTCGCGCGGCAGGTCGGTGACGCGCGCGAATTCGGGCAGCGCGATGCGCGCATGCTCCTCGAAATCTCCGCTGATACACGCCCACGGCTGCGTGCGCTTTTGCACCGCGAGCCAGTTGTCGAGCTGCGAGGCAATGCCGCCCGACAGGCTGCTCAACGCCGGCAGCGCCGTGGTGCCGTCGGGCCAGACGAGGTGGTCGAGCGTGCCTTCGGTGGTAGTCGCGAACGGGCCGCTCGTCGCGTCGAGTACGCTCGTCGTCAAACGCGCCGTGCCTGCCAGTCCGGTCTGCCGCAAACGCTGCGCGGCGATCAGCTGCGCGCCCTGATGCGTCGCGCGGCGAAAGGTGTTGCGCTCCGTTTCGGCGAGCGCGCCCGCCTCCTCCACGCGATATCGATACGACGCATTGCCGTCCTCGCCCGCCTCGACGTCGAGTTGCGCCGAGCGCGTGCGCGGCTGGGTCGCGGGCGTGCGCACGAGCACGCCTTCGTCCACCAGCAGCGCCGGGCGATCCATCACGCCCGCGGGCAGGAAGCCGAACGCCACGCCGCCCGACGAGGTATCGGCGAACAGGCCCAGGTCGGGCAGCCACGCGATGATGTGATTGATCGCCTCCTCGCCGTAACCGGGCGCCGAGGGCAGCGAATAGACGGGGCCGAGGTTCAGCAACGCGCCCTCGGCGCGAATCCCCACGGCGGCGAGCAGCGCAGTGAACAGCGCGACGTGATCCTTGCAGTCGCCATAGCGGTCGCGCAGGATATCGACCGCCCGATGCGGCGCAGCGGCGGTCGTGCCGAGAAAAAGCGCCACGTAGCGGATATTCAGGCGCATCCAGTCGTAGATGCGCGCGGCCTGGTCGCGTGGGTCGCTCACGCCTGCCGTCAGCGAGCGCGCGAAAGCGGCGATGGCGGGATCGGTCGCGGTGGGATCGGCGGCGGCTTCGCGATAGCGCGCGGCGAAGCTCGCATAGTCGGGCACGGTCGTCACCATCAGGCGCGCGCCCCAGTTCACACGCGCCACCGCGCCCGCTTCGAGCGGCGGCAACTGCCCCTGGCGAAAATCGAAGGTGTAGCGCGTGCGGCCGTTTTCGGTGACGGGCGGCTGCGCCTCGTAGCCGCGCGCATCGGCGTAAAGCGGCAGGTCGGCGGGCAGGTCGAAGATCAGGCGCTGGAACTCGACAGGCTCGCCGGGCGGCTCGACGAAATACGAAAACGTGCCCGCCTGCAGCGCGTGCGCGCGCCGCTTGTCGAACACGAGGCGCACGCGCGCGCCCGGCTGCACGCCCGGAAAGATCACGGTGCGCAGCACGCCGTCCTGGAAGGTCGGCGCGCCCGCCGAACGCGGCTCCTGCACGTCGCGGATACCGGCGGCGCCCACCTCGTGCGTGCTGCCGTCCGGGTCGATGGTCTGCGCGCTGAGCGCCGTGATTGATTCGATATCCTTATTGAACCAGACGTAGCGCTGCGCCACCGCATCGACACCGGCTGTCGTATTGGCGCGCATCGTCGAATCGTCGTGTTCCTCGCCCGAGCCGTCTTTCTGGATCACGAACAGGTGGACGTCGCGCTCCAGCGTGGCGGGCGGGACGTCGTCGTCGATGGGCGCCTGGGCGTGGGCGCTGCTCGCAAGCGCGAACAGCAACGCCCACGCAAACGGGACGGACTGGCGGACGACAGCGGATATCGGGCGGAGCACCTGAACCTCGTTCGGTCTTTGGTCTTCGGTTGACAGGGAAGCGCCTCCCGTTTTAGCACATTGCCGTGCTTCCCCGCCTGATGCTTCTGCCGATGTTTCAGCTCGCCAGCGCCGCGCCGGTTTCCAGCGCGCGCAGCAACGATGCGGCAATCCCCTGTGCGGCCAGCCGCACCTCGTCGAGCGACGCAAACGAAGGCGCGATCCGCAGATGGCTGTCGTGCGGATCGACGCCATATGGGAACGCCGCGCCCGCAGGCGTGAGCACGAGCCCCGCCTCGCCCGCCAGTTCGACCGTGCGCCGCGCGTAGCCCGGCGGCGCGTACAGGCTGATGAAATAGCCGCCTTGCGGTACGTTCCAGCGCACGCCGGGCACCTTCGCCAGCCGCTCGCGGAACACTGCGTCGACGGCGGCGAACTTCGGCGCGAGCAGCGCGCGGTGGCGAGCCATGAGCGCGTCGAGCGTCGCGCGATCGCGCAGGTAGCGCACATGGCGCAACTGGTTGAGCTTGTCCGGGCCGAGTGTGCGCACCGACGTGCAGCGCTGCCACCAGGCCACGTTGCGCGGCGACGCGGCGAGCCATGCCAGCGCCCCGCCCGCAATCGTGACCTTCGACAGCGAGGCGAACATCAGCACGCGGTCAGCATGTCCCGCCGCCGCACTGGCCTCGATCACGTCGAGCGTCGCGCGCGGCGTGTCGGTCAGGTGGTGGAAGCGATAGGCGTCGTCCCAGAACAGGCGGAAATCCGGCGCGGCGGCGTGCATGGCAGCGAGCCGGCGCACGACGTCATCGGCGTAAATCGCGCCGCTCGGGTTGCTGTAGAGCGGCATGCACCACATGCCCTTGATCGACGCGTCGTCGCGCACGAGCGCTTCGACGATCTCCATGTCGGGGCCGTCGTCGCGCATCGGCACCGCAATCATGCGCACGCCCAGCGCCTCGCAGATCGCGAAATGGCGGTCGTAGCCCGGCGTCGGGCAGATGAACGCGATGTCGCCCTGCGCGCGCCACGGCGCACCGCGCTCGCCGGGATTGCCGGGATTGCCGGGATTGCCGTGTTCGCCAGCGGGCACGCCATGCAGCAGCGCGAACGCGAGCGCATCGTGCATCAGTTCGAGACTCGAATTGCCCGCCGCGACCACCTGCGCCGCCGCTACGCCGAGCAGCTCTCCTCCCAGTTCGCGCGCCTCGGGCAGGCCCGACGGCAAACCGTAGTTGCGGCAATCGAAGCCATCGCGCGACCGATATCCCACCTGCCCCACGTCGTCGATCAAGGCCCGCGAGAGGTCAAGCTGTTCGGGCGCGGGCTTGCCGCGCGACAGATCCAGTCGCATCTGCAACTGCCGGAATCGTTCGTAGTTCAAAACATCGCTCACATCATCGTTCACAGCATCAGGCAGGCTCATCGACATCGCGTTTCCCGGTTTGGGTGGTCAGTGGAATGGTCGGATCCGATGCAGACCAGCATACGGACGTCGCCATCTTCAGACAAACGCGTTATATTGAACTTTTCGATCAGATTTTCTGATAGCAATAGATAGCAAGATGAATTCGGGCCTGATTTCATGAAGACCCTCGATCTCGATGTCCTCGCGATGGTGGTGGCGGTCGCCGACGCCGGCAGCTTCGTGCGCGGCGCGGCGCTCGTGCACCGCTCGCAGGCGGCCGTGTCCATGCAGGTTCGCGCGCTGGAAGAAGCGATCGGCAAGCCGCTCTTTATCCGCGCGCCGCGCAACGTCACGCCCACGCCCGACGGCCATACGCTGATCGGCTATGCGCGGCGCATGCTGGCGCTGCGCGACGAGGCCTGGGCGTCGCTCGCGCATCCGGAGGTGAAGGGGCGCGTCTCGATCGGCATGCCCGACGACTACGCGTCGTCGCTGCTGCCGCCGGTGTTGCGCAAGTTCTCGGCGAACTGGCCGAAGGTGGAGATCCAGGTGGTGGGCCTGCCCAGCAGCGCGCTCGCGCCGCTCGTGCGGGAGAACAAGATCGACCTGGCCTGCGTGACCAGCACGACGGGCTCAAGCGGCCTGGCAGGCGAATTCATCCGGTTCGAGCCGATGGTGTGGGCCGCACCGCCCGCCAGCGTGAGCGCGGCGATTGGCCGGGAAATCTGGCGCGAACGGCCCTTGCCGATCGCCCTCTTCAGCGCGGGCAGCGTCGCGCGCGAGAACGCCATCGAAGCGCTCGAACGCGAGCACATCACCTATCGCACCTCGTACGAAAGCCCCAGCCTGATGGGCCTGTGCAGCATGGTGGCCGCGGGTCTCGCCATCGCGCCGCTCGCGCGCTGCGCCGTGCCGGAGAATTTCATGACGCTCGGCCGCCAGCATGGCCTGCCCGAGTTGCCGGAACTCGAAGTCGTGCTCGCACGCAGCGCACGCTCGAACCGCCCGCCGTGCGACTTTCTCGCCGAGCAGATTCTCGCGGAACTGCGCGTCTAGGCGTGCGGCGAAGCTTCAGGGTTCTTCGTCGCCGGTGCGCGTGAGCAACGCGTAAAGACTCGAAATGTGGCGCAACAGCAACTCGCGGTGCTTTTCGATCTGCTCCAGGCGCCCTTCCAGATCGGCGCGCACATGCTCGTCGGATTCGGCCTGGGCGATGACGTCTTCGATGCGCGCGCGCAACGCGCCGGGCTCCACGGGCAGCATGCTCAGATGGCGTTCGAGCTTGCGCACGTCCTGCGCGGCGAGATCGCGGATCTTGCGCGTGCCCGCCGGGCGCTTCGCTGCGCCTGCCGGGGCGCCGCCGGTCTCCATGCGGTGCCCGGTGCGCTGACCGAAAATCGGCTCCGCACGCAACACCGGCGCCTTGCGCACCGGATGCGCGGTGCCGCGAAAACGCGCGTGCGGCGCTTCTTCGGCGATCGCCTCGCGCGCTTGCTGGGGCACGTCGCCCGCCTCGTGGCGCTCGTCCATCCAGCCTTCGGGCAGGCCTGTGACGGCCTCCACGCCACGCACGAACTCCGCGCTGAAATCGCGCCGCCCGGACACGATCAGCTTCATATAGCTCTCGGAAAACGTCATCATCCGTGCGAGCCGCGTGACCGCGCCCACTTCGCGGGTGAGCAACGCGAGGTTCGCGCGCCACACGGGCATGAGCGTTGCGCCGGAATCTTCCATCGCCCAACACCTCCTTTCAGGCCTATACCGCCTGGCCAATTCCTCAAGGTTAGCTGCATCGCAAGGCATGACGCAACCCGCATGCCGCACATCGCGACTGAAAGGAAAATGAGGGCAATGCGTCCTGAAGCGCTAAAAAGCGGGGTCAAAACGATGTGGACGGAATTTTCGCAACGCCAATAGTTCGGACTGCGTTGCAAATATTCGTGAGAGGAAAGTAACGGGCGCGGGCTGGCTGGGGCTAGAAATGCCCAGTGAAGCGATAGCGGCTGCCCGGATGCCAAAGGTTCGCCACCGACGCCACCGCCTGGCGCGACCACGTACGCCGATGCAGGACGAGACACGGCTCGGCCGGTTTCATCGACAGGCGCGTGCGGGTGTCGCCTTCGGGCGCGAGGGCTTCGATGCGGTACTCCACGCGCTGCAAAGGCGCGACCCGCACGAGGTACTGGTTCGGCGTGGTCTGCGTGAAGTCCTGTTGCGTGTATTCCGGTGCGAGCGCGGGATTGACCCAGCGTTCTTCCAGTTGCACGGGTTCGTTGTTCTCGAAATGCAGCACGCGCGAACGAAACAGCGTCTCCCCCGCGCGCAGGTTCATCTCGTCCGCGAGCGCGTCGTCGGCGTCGATGGCGCCGATGTCGAGCACCGCGGCGCGATAGGCGTGGCCGCGCGCGAGGATTTCGTCGGAGATGCTGCGAATCGCCACCAGCGTCGATTCGTACTTGGGGCGCGCGACAAACGTCCCCGCGCCCTGCACGCGCGTGAGCACCTGCTCGGCGGTGAGCTCGCGCAACGCGCGGTTCACGGTCATGCGTGCGACCTTGAATTCGCGCGCGAGCTCGTTTTCCGACGGCACCTGGTCGCCCTCACTCCACTCGCCCGCATGAATGCGCGCGAGGATGAAGTCCTTGATGCCCTGGTATGCGGGTGCGTTCATCGTCAGTTCGAGGCAGGCATCGTGCGATACCCGCCTCGTTCGGCTGCTTACCGTTGCTTATTGCGCTTCCGAGGCGAACGAGAACGGGCTATGCGATGCAATCGCGCCGTTCTGCACGAGGCGCGTGAGCGCAGCGATATCGGGGGCGAAATAGCGGTCGAGATCGTAATGCGGCACTTCGCTGCGCACGGCCTGCATCACGCGATGCAGCGCCGGGCTGGTCTCGTGCGGCGCGCGCAGGTCGACGCCCTGGGCCGCGGCCAGCAGCTCGATCGACAGGATGTTGGCCGTGTTCTCGGCGATATCGGCGAGCTTGCGCGCGGCGAACGTCGCCATCGACACGTGGTCTTCCTGGTTCGCCGACGTCGGCAGCGAATCGACCGAAGCCGGATGCGCGAGCGTCTTGTTTTCCGAGGCGAGCGCCGCCGCCGTCACGTGCGCGATCATGAAGCCCGAGTTCACGCCGCCGTCCTTGACGAGGAAAGGCGGCAGGCCCGAGAGCGTCGCGTCGATCAGCAGCGCGATGCGGCGCTCGGCCAGTGCGCCGATTTCGGCAGCGGCCAGCGCGAGATTGTCCGCCGCGAATGCCACGGGTTCGGCGTGGAAATTGCCGCCCGAGAGCACTTCGTGCGTTTCCGGGAAGATCAGCGGATTGTCCGAGACCGCGTTGGCTTCGATCAGCAGCACGTCGGCTGCGTGGCGCATCTGGTCGAGGCACGCGCCCATCACTTGCGGCTGGCAGCGCAGCGAGTACGGATCCTGCACCTTGCCGCAATCGCGGTGCGAGAGGTTGATCGCCGAGCCTTCGAGCAGCGTGCGGTACGCCGCCGCCGCTTCGATCTGGCCGCGATGGCCGCGCAGTTCGTGAATGCGCGCATCGAACGGCTTCACCGAGCCCGCCGCCGCGTCCACGCTGAGCGCACCCGCAACCAGCGCCGTGCGGTACAGGTCTTCGATCGCGAAGAGGTTGTAGAGCGCGAGCGCCGCTGACGCCTGGGTGCCGTTGAGCAGCGCGAGACCTTCCTTGGCTTGCAGCGTGAGCGGCTTGAGGCCCGCAGCGGCCAGACCCGCTTCGGCGCTGGCGCGCTCGCCGCGAATGAACACTTCGCCGATGCCGAGCAGCACCGCCGACATGTGCGCGAGCGGCGAGAGATCGCCCGAAGCGCCCACCGAACCCTTCACGGGAATCAGCGGCAGTACGTCGGCGTTGAAAAGCGTGATGAGCGCGTCCATCACTTCGCGGCGAATGCCCGAGTGGCCGCGGCCAAGACTCGACAGCTTGAGCGCCATGAGCAGGCGCACGACCGGGCGCGACATCGGCTCGCCCACGCCCACCGCGTGCGAGAGCACCAGGTTGCGTTGCAGCAGCTCAAGCTGCTCGGTCGGGATGTGCGTGCTCGCCAGCCGGCCAAAGCCCGTGTTGATGCCATAGGCGGGCTCGCCCTTGGCCGTGATCTCGGCGACGGCGCGCGCGCACGCGTCGATCGCGGCAAAGCTCGCGGGGTCGAGTTCGAGTTTGACGGGGTGGTTGTCCGTTGCGCGTGCGATTTGGCGCAGTTGCGGCAGGGTCAGATGGCCGGGCGTGAGGAGCATGATCGAATCCTGTCTATACAAGTGACGGGCAGTGTAGCCTGCCAAACCTGTATAGACAACCTCCCCACCCCTGCCTTTCGCCCTGGGACTATCCACTAGTCGGGCGCGGCGCCAGCGCCTGCCTACAGTTCCAGCCGCCCGACGATAAACGCCAGGAAGCACTGCACGCGCGCGGCCAGCGCCGCGCTGCGGTAATAGACGGCGTGGATCGGCTGGCGCTCGACGAGCAGCGCGTCGTCGAGCACGGTGACGAGGCGCCCCGCCGCGCGGTCGGCGGCGGTCATGAAATCCGACAGGCAGGCGATGCCGGCATCGCCCAGCGCGAGCTGGCGTATCGTCTCGCCGCTCGACGCCGCGAGCGCGGGCTGGATCGCGAGACCCTCGTTGGCCTCGTCGCCGAACAGCGCGCCCTGCGTGTCGCCTTCGGCAGGTTCGGGCTGCAGCCGCAACGGCCAGCGGTTCAGTTGCGCAGGCGCGGTAAAGCCGATCAGCCGGTGCGCGCGCAACGCGTCGAGCGTGCGCGGCGTGCCGTTCGCCTTGAGGTACGCGGGACTGGCCACCACGCGGCGGCGGCTCACGCCCAGCGAGCGCGCATGCAGCGTCGAATCCTGCAGCGCGCCAATGCGGATCGCGATATCGACGCGCTGCTCCAGCAAATCGACGATGCGCTCGTTGCTCGTGAGTTCGAGCTGGATATCCGGATAACGCGCGGAAAACGCCGTCATGTGCGGCACGATGCAATGGAGCATGAAGGGCGTCGCCGCATCGACTCGCAGGCGTCCCGACGGCTGTTCGCGATGGCGCGTCACGGCTTCTTCGGCGTCTTCCATCGCCGCGAGAATCGCGCGGGCGCGTTCGAGAAACAACTCGCCCTCTTCAGTCAGTTGCAGACGGCGCGTGGTGCGCAGAATCAGCGCGACCCCGAGTTGTTTTTCGAGGCGGGTGAGTGCGCGGCTCACGCCGGAGACGGTCTGTTCGAGTTTTTCGGCGGCGGCGGTGATCGACCCCGCGTCGATCACCGTGACGAATACGAGCAATTCGTCGGTGGAGGTTTTCATTATTGATCCGCAGTCAAGATTCATTTGAGACTAACACGGTTTTTGCAAAGCGCGAATGCCGCGATACTGCCTCTCATCGGTAGTACATACCCAATCACCGACCGGCCCGACCGGTCTTACGGGAGAAACCCATGAAAGTATTCGTGACAGGCGCAGGCGGCTTTATCGGCGGCACGATTGCCGCGCATCTCGTGCGCGCGGGCCATGATGTGCGCGGCCTCGTGCGCCGCGCCGCGCAGTTCGCCGATCTCGAAGCGCTGGGCATTGCGCCCGTCGAAGGCACGCTCGACGACCGCGAGCTGCTGATGCGCGAAGCGCGCGCCGCCGACGCCGTCATCAACGCGGCCAGCAGCGACCATCGCGGTGCGGTCGAAGCGCTGCTCGACGCGCTCGAAGGCTCGGGCAAGACGCTGCTGCATACGAGCGGTTCGAGCATCGTCGGCGACGCTTCGGGCGGCGAAGCCACCGACAAGATCTACTACGAGGACGCCCTGCCCGCGCCGACGCCCGACAAGGCCGCACGCGTGGCCATCGACGATCTCGTGCTGGCCGGCGCGCAACGCGGCATCAAGAGCGCGGTGCTCTGCAACACGCTGATTTACGGCGTGGGCGCGGTGCCGGGCGCGGCGAGCGTGCAGTTGCCGCGCCTGATCCGCCAGGCGCAAAAGAGCGGCGTGATGCGTCACGTCGGGCGTGGCCTGAACATCTGGTCGAACGTCCATGTCGACGACGTGGCCGAGCTGTATCGCCTCGCGCTGGAAAAGACGCCTGCCGGCACGTTCTATTTCGTCGAAAGCGGCGAAGCGGACTTCCGCACCATGACCGCTGCGCTCGCGCAGAAGATGGGCCTGGGGGCACCGCAGGACTGGCCGCTCGAACAGGCCATCGAGGAATGGGGCTACGAGATGGCGTCGTATGGCCTCGGCTCGAACAGCCGCGTGCGCGGCGAGCGCTCGCGCACGCTGCTTGGCTGGACGCCCGCACGCACGTCGGTGACCGACTGGATCCGCGACGAAATGCCGGTGGCGTAAGCGCCGGATTTGCGCCTGGTTCAAAAACCACCGCAAAAATAGGTGGCCTGCAACACAGTGTTGTTGCTTATCCGTAAGGTCGATCCGATAAAATCGCGCCGGTTTGCACTATCTGCCGGCGCGATTTCTTGCCCGGCCTCCGGATACGCCGATGCTTCTCGCGTTGAACTTCGACTGGCTGACCAACCTGCTCGCCATCCTGTTCGTGGTCGCGTGCCTCTATGACGCGCGCTACGACGAATATGGCACGCTGACGCTCGCCGCCGCCGCGATGGGACTGATCGTGATGGCGATTGAAGTCCTGCTGCGTCCTGCTTTCGAAATGTCGCTTTAGGACGCGAAGCCGCGCGGTTTCGTTGTGCTTACAATCGCTTTTCGGCGGCTTTCGTCTGGCTGCTGTCCTGTTTTCCCTATGAAGGTTTCTGCTCGTGCGCGCAACACGCGTGCTGCTGCGGGCTGTCTTCGTAGCGGTCGTGATGGCGCATCCACTCGCGCATATCGTTCTGTTCGTTGCGCCCTTTTGGCGTGAATTCGAGCATCGCATAGGTGCCCAGCGCCATCTCCACGCCGCGCGCGTAGGCCGAATACGTGTGATAGACGTTCCCATCGTCATCGCGATAGAACGCGCTGATGCCGGGCAATTCGTCGCTCATGTATTCCTGCTCGGCGTAGTTGTAGACGGCTTTGCCGCGCGCCTTGTCGGCCTCGCTGAACGACACGCGATAGTCGAAATTGAAATCGCTGCCGAACGACGACACCCACGGGAAATGCCAGCCCATGCGTTTTTTGAAGGCCTCGATTTTCGCGAGCGGCGCGCGCGAGACGGCCACATAGGTCACGTCGTGATGCTCCAGGTGCGTGAGCATCCCGTCGATGTGATCGGAGAGAAACGAGCATCCCGGACAGCCCTCCTCCCATTCCGGGCCCAGCATGAAGTGATACGTGAGCAACTGGCTGCGCGGCCCGAATAGCTGCGCAAGCGTGCGCTCGCCTTGCGGCGTCTCGAAGGTATAGCGCTTTTCCACCCTCACCCACGGCAACGCCATGCGCCTCGCCACCAGCGCGTCGCGCGCATGCGTGAATGCGCGCTCCTCGGCGAGCAGCGCCTCGCGCGCCGCCATCCATTCGGCCTCCGAAACAATCTTGTGCGCTTCCATCGTCTCTTCCTCCTTGCAGGTTTGCATCGCGGACTGCAGCCACTGCAGTCGATCAGCTACGCGCGCTCACTCGAACAGCTCCACCAGGTGATCGAGCGCGCTCGACCAGCCTTCGCGGTGCGAATCGCGCGCCGCCTCGTCGAAAAAGCGTTCGTGGCGCAGCACCAGTTCGGTGGTGCCGCCATCGGCGCGCGGCGTGACGCTCACGCGCGATTCGCGCTCCGGCGTGCTGCGCCATGCCCACGTGAAGACGAGTTTCGATTCGGGCACGACTTCCAGGTACGTGCCGCTCACATCGTGTTCCTCCCCGTCGGGCGAACGCATCAGGACGCGAAAGCGGCCGCCGACGCGCACGTCCGCCTCGGCGTGCAGGCAGATCGTGTCGAGCGGGTGCATCCAGCGCATCAGTTGCGCAGCTTGCGTCCATGCCGCGTAGACCTTCGCGGCGCTCGCGTTGATGCGGCGTCTGAGGATGAGGCTGGGAGAATCGGGGCTTGCAGCAGCGGCTGCGCCGCCAAGGGTTGCGCCGGGAGTGGCGCCGAGGGCTCCGGCGTCGGGCTTGGTTGACATGCGTCCTCCTCCACGAATGCAGCCAGACGATCGAGTGCGGCGCTCCAGAAGCGCTCATAGTGCGCGAGCCACTGCATCGCGTCCTCCATCGGCCCCGCCGCGAGACGGCACGAGACCGTGCGCCCGCTCTTCTCGCGCGTGACGAGGCCCGCCTCGGCGAGCACGTCCAGGTGCTTCATCACCGCGGGCAGCGAAATCGCGAAGGGCTGCGCGAGCGCACTCACCGACACCACGTCCTGCTGCGCCAGGCGCGCGAGCAAGGCGCGCCGCGTAGGATCCGCCAGCGCCGCGAAGGTGCGGTTCAGCACGTCGTCTTCATACTTAACCATGCGGTTAAGCATAGGTCGCGAGCCGCCGAAGTCAAGCTCGCGCGTGGCCGACTAGAATGACGGCTCCTTCTCTCCGTTCTCTCCCTTCCCCAGACACGCGCGCCATGCCGTCCAAAATCCGCAATTCGCTGCTCTGGATCTTCGACGCCCTGGAGCGCGAAGCCAGCTACGTGCGCAAGCCGATGTTCGGCTGCGACGCCGCCTATGTGGACGGCCTGCTCTGCCTGATCGCCGCCGATCGTGCGAAACCCTTCGACGGCCTGCTGGTCGCCACCTCGCGCGAGCAGCATGCTGCGCTCATCGCATCCTTCCCCGCGCTGCGTGCGCATCCCGTGCTCGGCAAATGGCTGTATGTGCCGCAGGACGACCCCGCCTTCGAGGACGTCGCCGGGGAACTCGTCGCGCTCGTGCTCGCGCGCGACCCGCGCATCGGCGTCGAGCCCAAGCCGCGCAAACGCAGCGGCAAAAGCCTCCTGCCGAAGTGAACAAGATCGCGCCTTAAATGCCGCACGGCCCGCGCCGCCAGAAGCGGACGCGGGCCGTGAAGCCGGCAGGACGGGCCGCCAGGCGTTCCGTCTTGCCGATGGCGGGGCCACCGATGTCGATGACGATGTCAACGCATCAGATGGCCCAGCCGCCCAGGTAGAACGTCACGAGCGCCGCGGCGATGATGACGGTGCCGACGTTGAGCTTCTTGATTTCGCCGCTGACGATGCGGCCGATCACGAGCGTCGAGAAACCCAGCATGATGCCGGTGACGATATTGGCGGTCAGCACGATGAACACGGCGCAGACGAGGCCCGCCATCGAATCGACCATATCGGCCATGTCGAGGCGCGCGACGTTCGACAGCATCATCAGGCCGACATACATCAGCGCGGGCGCCGTGGCGTAGGACGGCACGAGACCCGTGAGCGGCGCGAAGAACATCACCGCGAGGAACAGCACGCCCACCAGCGCGGCAGCCAGGCCGGTCTTGGCGCCTGCCGCCACGCCCACCGCCGATTCGATATAGGCCGCAGCCGGCGCGCCGCCGAAGAAGCCCGAGAAAATCGAGCTGACCGAGTCGGCCGTCAGCGCACGGCCGCCGTTGACGATGCGGCCGTTGGCGTCGAGCTGGCCGGCCTGGCCCGCGACGGCGCGAATCGTGCCGGTGGCGTCGAACACGGCGGTCATGACGAGTGCCAGCACGCTCGGCAGCACGGTCAGCGACAGCGCGCCCTTGATGTCCATGGCGCCGATCAGCGAGGCATGGCCCGGCGCCGAGAGCGTCGGCCAGGCGAACACGCCATGAAATTGCACCGCCGGATCGAGTGCGAGACCGAGCGCCGAAATCGCGACAATCACAATCAGGATCGAGCCCGGCACGCGGCGGCGCACGAGACCGAAGATCGCGGCCAGCCCGACCACCGACATGATCACCGGCAGCGACGTGACATGGCCGAGCGACACCGGCAGCCCCGCGCCCGGGTTCTTGACCACGAGACCGACATCGTTGGCTGCAATCAGCAGCAGGAACAGGCCGATGCCGATGCCCGTGCCGTGCGCGATGCCGTGCGGCAGGTTGCGCAGGATCCACGAGCGCACGCCGGTCACGGAGATCGCCGTGAACACGAGGCCCATCAGGAACACAGCGCCAAGCGCGACTTCGGGCTTGAGGCCCTTGCCGAGCACGAGGCCGAAAGCGGTGAACGCGGTCAGCGAGATCGCGCAGCCGATGGCGATGGGCAGGCGCGCCCACAACCCCATGAGCAGCGAGCCGAAGGCCGTGGTCAGGCACACGGCCACGAACACGGCACTGGTGTCGAAGCCCGCCTTGCCGAGCATGCCCGGTACGACGAACACGGAATACACCATCGCAAGAAAGGTGGTGACGCCGGCAATGCACTCCTGGCGCACGGAACTGCCGCGCTGGACGATGCCGAAATAACGATCGAGGACGCCGCTTGCTTCGGCGAGAGTTTCATCGACTTCGCTGTCGCGAAGGGCCGGATCGGCAAGGCTTGCAACTTCCGACAACGGCTGTGCGTGGGGTTCCATCATGGCGCGTGCCTCCTTTATCAGCATGCTGAAACGGTCCGCATCTCGTTGGGGATCCGTCATCAGGTTCGTCTCGCAGGTTTGACTTGTGGGTGTCGACGCACAGCCAGGTGCGCTCTTTGGCGCATGTCTATTTTTTGACAACTTTTGACAGGATCGAAGGTTAGGCCAAGGCGTCATATGCTCCCATCGCGGGAATCGCATTGAGGTCATGCCGCGACGCTTATATCGCCGTATGCAAGGCGCAGCGGGGTTCCGGGCTTCGCGTATACCCCGGTGCCCTGCGCAGGGCTTCGGCACCGGGCGCACGTCTTGCGCTGGCCGTTTCAAATTCAAAATCGGCGCGAATCCGGTGAATGGGAAATAAACCAGGCGCATTGAAAGCCGTACTGGATTTTTGGCGAGACGCGCAAATGCGGTTTTTGTCAGCAGATTAACGGCCGTTTAAGGCGAATGCCCGCCCCATGCGGGTTAAACTCTCACGACCCGGTTTTTACCCGCCGCGCGCCCTGCGCCGGCCGCTCCTGGAGTTTCTGTAGATGAGAGGCGGTTTCGCACGTCCTGCTGTATCCCTTACGCCTGTCCTGACCTTACTTGCCGTGCTGGCGCTGTCGGGCTGTTCGCTGTTCCGCTCGCCGCCGCCCCCCGAGCCGGAGCCGCCCATCGCCGCCAGCGAGCCCGAAATGCCCGCGAGCGAGCCCGAAGCCGCTTCCGCGCCCGAAGCCGCAAGCGACACCGAAGCCAGCACCCGACCCGCACCGCGCAAGCCGCGCCC
>NZ_BAYA01000057.1 GCF_000685015.1 Paraburkholderia bannensis NBRC 103871
TCGAGCGAGATCGCCTGGGTCTTGAGCGTCGAGATCGGCGCCATGGTTTCGTGGAAACCGACGGCCGCCATCGCGATCAGGCAGATGATGAGCGGGAACGCGACGAAGTCCCAGCGATTGGGCAGCACGCGCCACGCCGAAGCGTTGGCCGTGCGGTTCAGGTTGAATCTGAACTCCATTAGCGGCCTCCCGGGGCAAATGCGCGCGCGACGCCACCTGCGCAAGGTGCGCGGCGGATCGTTCGCAGTGAGCGGTTGTACTGATTCATGTCTTGAAGCACCAGCGTTCTGGATGATGCGCGGCCCGTGCGCCTTGCCTGCACGATGAGGCGCGGGGCCGTTCTATCGTCTGACTCTCGAAAATCCCGTCAGCCCGGCGCGCGATGGAACACCCGGGCGCGCAAATCACGCCAGCGCGCGGCGAGCCTCGAAGTACGGCAGGGCGGCGTGGACGGCGCGCGCTGGCGGGCGCCGATCACATCGGGATGCAGGGTGTGCTGCGGTTGCGGCAGGTTTGGCAGAAGAAGGCCGAAGTTCATGCTGAATCTCCTCGCGTCGCACCGTCCGGTGGACGCCTTGGCGAGGAAAACCAGCAGACCCGGCTGCGCGCTGAATGCGGTCAGGCGCGCACGACGGCTTACGTCTGCCGGCTTTCCTCAGGGAATATCGAAAGGAAGCGGCATAACGGATAACTGTCACTGTCGGACATCGGAACTCCTTATCGTCACGGCGGCGAGCAAGGCGAGCCGATCGGCATGGCCCTGCGCGACGCGAGTGGCGGTTCGCGCATCGGCGTCTGTGGGCTTGAAGCGGCGGACTTAACGCCAGCGGGGCCACAAACGGAGCGATGAAACGAACCGTGCCGCGAGCGCAGACGCTCACGGCGCGATATCGGCCCTGCGCTGCGCAATGAGAACGACATGCGGCGGCGCGGGATCGACGCTAAAAAGAGTGCACGAGGATTTACTGCTGGACGCGCACCATCTGCCTGGCTGGCAAGACGGCGGCTAAAAGAAAGGGAGCGCGGACGTCCTGCCGGTCAGGCAGCGAAACTATTCGAAGATCGACAACTGCTACTGTCCAAGGCGTCAGCCCCTTTTGTTAAGACGGGCGAATTTTAGTCACGCACCCTGCCTGAAGTCAACACGATTCGCGCGGCGCGTCAAATCCCGTGCCAATGCCGCCACATCGCCGTCTGGCGGCCTGTCGGGCCAGTTCGGCTGGCGGGTCATAGCGGGCTGCACGAGGCATGCGGCGCTATTGCCATTCTCAGGGCCGGATCAGCTCCTTGCATCGGGATTGTTGCGCAAATCGCGCGCCTGCAAACCGTCAGGCGGCGTTCGCGCTTAAGCGCGTTTGCGCGCCTGCTGGCGCGTATCGCCCGCACGCACGCGCTCCAGCCGCTCACTCGCTTCCGTCAGCACCCAGAGCGGAGCGCTCTGCAATTGCTGGTCGTACACGGCGATCACGACCTTGATTGCGTCGAATTGCGCTCCGTCGATCAGCCATTCGCCATGCGCGCCGCCGCGCGAGAAGCACGCGAGGATCGCTTCGTCGGCGGGGCCGATCTGCTCGGGCGTGAGCGTGCCGTAGCCGGCGTCGGCGCATGCCTGGGCCAGCCAGTGAGCGTGGAGGATCGCCTGCGCATCGTGCTGGGAGCCGCCCGCGCGCAACGCGGCCAGTGCCAGATGCACCTGCAGGGCGAGTTCGTCCGCGCTCGCGCGCGGCATCGGCAGCAAATCGCCCTTAGCCCGGTGCCGGCGGGCGCGGGCGGCCTGAATATGCTGCGGGAAAGGGAGCGTCTTGGCCATGTCGCACAAAGGAAATCAGTTCAGGTGCAATAACGGCACCTCCCGCGCAAGGTTGAGCGGTGATTTGCTACGGCAATGTAACCATTAGTGACAAACGGGAAGGAATGCGCCCGGCGAAAGCGTTGCCGGGCGGGCATCCGGGCGGCTTGTGCGCCGCTGTTATGCGGCTGTCGTGCGGCGGTTGAGCGGCTGTCGTGCGGGTTTACTCTGCGCTTTGGCGCGCTTCGTCGGCGGCGCGGCGCGCGGCCATGAAGGCTTCGACGTGGCGAATTGCCGCTTCGCATTGTTCGAGGGTCAGCAGGTGGATCGAAGGATTCGGCAGTTCGTAGCCCAGTTCTTCCGCGATCCAGCGCAGCGCCCGGCCGCGCGCCTCGAACACGTTGACCTTGTCGCGCCGCACCTTGGCCGCGACGAGCGGTTCGAGCGCGTCGTGCAGGCGGCTCTTGGCCTCGCGCAGGGCGGCATTGGCGAGCCGGCCGAGCGGCACGTTGCGGGTGCTGCGCGCGGGCACGCCGATCCACGCCTCGCAGGGCGTGCAGACCCACAGCGGGCCGTGATCGTCGCGATACGGATAGGCTTCGTCGCCGAAACGGGCGAGCAGCGCTTTCGCGCCGCAATAGTCGCAAAGCGGCTGCGGCAGCGCCTTGACCGGGCGGCCTACGCGCATCGCTGGCTCCTTTGGGCAGCGCAGGCGGAAGGGTTGGGTTGCATCATCGGGATCCTGCCTTTCAATTACCTGTTCATGAATACGTGTCGATGTGCAAAAGCATAGCGGCAAACGGCGCGCTTTTATCTTGCCGGATGGCATAGGCCATCTGGCCAGGCTTGCGCATCATTGAGCGTCAGCTTGCGCCCGCCGTGGTGCGCTCCGGCTCGCGTTCGAGCGAGCGCGTGTCGCGCAGCGCCGGAAAGAGCCTCATCCAGACGAGCGCCACGCAGATCGTCGCGACGCCGCCCACCAGCACCGCGGGCTGCGCGCCCCACCATCCGGCGGTCAGGCCGGACTCGAATTCGCCGAGCTGGTTCGACGTGCCGATAAAGAGCGAATTGACCGCGCTCACGCGGCCCAGCGTCTCATTGGGCGTGCGCAACTGCACGAGCGAGCTGCGCACGACCACGCTCACCACGTCCGACGCGCCGAGCACCGCCAGCGCGATCAGCGACAGCACGATGTTGTGCGACAGCCCGAACGCGATGGTCGCGAAGCCAAACACGATCACGCCGCCGAACATCGCGAGTCCCGGCCTGCGCCGCAATGGGAAATGCGCGAGCCAGATCGTGCCCGAGAGCGCTCCGACCGCCGAAGCCGAGCGCAGCAAGCCAAGTTCGAGCGGCCCCGCATGCAGGATGTCGCGCGCGAAAATCGGCAGCAGCGCGGTCGCGCCGCCAAACAGCACGGCGAACAGATCCAGCGAGAGCGCGCCCAGAATGACCGGCTGCGAACGGATGAAAGCGATGCCCGAAAACACGGATTCGAGCGTGACGGGCGCGCGAGAAGCCGGTTTCGTGTGCAAGCGGATGTTGGCGGACAGCACAGCGGCGAGCGCAAACGAGATCGTGCAGGCCAGATACGCCGCGCCTGCGCCCACGCCGTAGAGCAAACCGCCCAGCGCCGGGCCGAGGATCTGCGCGGTCTGGGTCGCCGACGTCGACCAGGCGGTGGCATTCGGCAACTGCGAGCGCGGCACCACGCCGGGCAGCAGCGACGAGATGGCCGGCGACTCGAAGGCGCGCGCCGCGCCCACGCAGGCTGCCAGTGCATAAATGATCGGCGCGCTCAGCCAGCCGCCGAAGGTGCCGCACGCGAAGGTCAAGGCGGCAGCGCATTCGATGCTCTGGCAGACGGCGGCGATGCGCCGACGGTCATAGCGATCGGCGACATGGCCCACGACGAGCGTGAGCAGGAACATCGGCAGGAACTGCGCGAGCCCGACGAGACCCAGCGCGAACGCGCTTTTGGTCAGCGCATAGATATGCCAGCCCATGGCGACGGCGAGCATCTGGAACGACAGGGAGGCAAGCACGCGCGCGCCCCAGAACCGCTGGAAACCGGGATGACGCGCAAGACTGCCGGTTGGCGTGCCGGAGTCGGATAAGGGTGTGTTCATTGGACGGCGAATGGGTGGCTATGGACAGCCAGAGCGCGCGCACGGCTGGCGCGGCGGCGCGCGGAGAGAAAGCGGAAAGCTGACAATTTTAAAACAACGCGGGGACAAAGGACGCGGCCTCATCGGCCGCCAATATTACGGCGGAAACATCGGCCGAACCGGCCACCGATATATCCATTAGAATATATCGAGTCCGGCGTGCTTTCGGTGCGCCGTTTGCATGCACAGGTCTGCGAAAGGTGGGGAAGTGAGCAGTCGGCCCTTGATGATGAATGCCGCCGTCACGGCGATCTCGGTTGCGCCGCGGCGCGCGGGCGACGCGTGCGGCGGCCTGCCCGCGGCGATCACGACGCTGCGGCCCGCGAGCGGCCACGACCGTGCGGAACGGATCCGCGACGTCGTCGATGCCTTTCGGCGGCTGCGCGAGAGCATCGCGCGCTTCAATCGCATGTTCGCGGCGCGCGCAGGCGAACCGCCCGCCGCGCGTGGCGAGACCGACACCGCGCTCCAGCCGCTGCTGACCACGCTCGCGCGCCATATCGATCCCGCCAGCTTCGCGCGCCACCGCGAACTCAAGCGTGCGATCCGCGACGCGCGCCGCCTCGACAAGACCCGCGAAGCGCTCTTTTCCGACGCGTTCTGCCTCGACACCGAGGCGATGCGCAAGACCGCCGCCGAGCTCGACAGGCTCGATACGGCATTCGTCGGCCTATGCGTCGAGCACGTCCTGGCGCAGCACGAGCAACGCGCGCAGACCCCGGGCGCAGCACCCGCAGTCTGATCTGGCGTGCCCGGCTGGCCGCCTGCCGGGCATCGCTATATACCGTGATATATTGCGCTGTCGGTATGCAGCCCTTTCGCCATGCCGGCCCGCGCTCCCAACCGGACAGAGGTCACCATGCACGCACCGCCGTTTCGCCTCGCTCGCAGCCCGGGCGCCGCGACGCAGGACGACGCGCCGCATCTGCGCGCCTTCACGCCCGCCGCCGACGCTTGCTGCGGCCCTTCGCAGGCCGAACTCAACCGTTCGCGCGGGCGCACGCGCCTGGCCGACCTCGACGCCCATTTGCATTGCTCGATCATCGGCACCTGTCTGTCCACGCATGAACTGCGCAAGCTCGTGCCGAAATTCGCGCCGCTCGACGGCCAGCGCGCGAGCGACCTCGACATCCATCACACCGCCGTCGAACTGGCGATCCAGGGCGGCGCGGGCGGCAAGGCCCTGCAAAAGGCGCTCGACACGCGTTATGCGGGCGCGCTGCGGCGCTTTTCGCTCGCGCGCGATGCCGATGCGGTGCTCGCGCTCTGGAACGAAGCGCGCGCCGCCGGCGACATCCCGCCCGCCTACTGGGCGCTGATGTCCCATCCTGAAACGACGATGGAAGTGCGTCAGGCCGCGTTTGGCGACCTGCACATGCTCTCGCATCTGGTGGGCGCGGCGAATCGCGCCGATCTGCGCCGCCTTGTCGTGCTCGAAGAGGAAAACGCCGCGCTGCAAGCCAAAATCGAGCGCCAGCAAGCCCGCCTGCACGAGATGAGCCGCGAACGCGACGAGGCCCGCGTGGCGCTCGACGACCACACCACGCGCGCTGCCGCGCAACGCGAAGTGCAGGACGAATCGGCGTTACAGGCGCAGATCGCGTCGCTGCGCGAGGCGCTGGCGGCACGCGACGCGCGGCTCGCGCTGGAAACCAGCCGCCGCGAAGCCGCCGAACAGCGCGCGGCCGCCGACGAACACGCGCTGCGCACCGTGCGTACGCAACTCGACGAAGCGCGCACGCTGACCGACGCCTTGCGCGCGGAAGCGTATGCAATGGAAAGCTCGCTTCACGCCGGGATGCACGGCGAGGAAGACAGCGACGGCGAAAGCAGCACGTCGCGCACCCTGCCGCGCGAGGCGCTCAAGGGTCAACGGATCGTCTATGTGGGCGGACGGCCAGGTTCGAATCACGCGCTGCGGCGCTGGGTGTCGGCGGCGGGCGGCGAGCTGACGGTGCACGACGGCGGCATCGAAGATCGCAAGGGCCTGCTGGCGGCCGCGCTCGCGGGCGCCGACATGGCGGTGTTTCCGGTCGATTGCATCGACCACGATTCGATGAACATGCTCAAGCGCGTTTGCGAGCGCCATCAGGTGAGCTATCACCCGCTGCGCACGGCGAGCCTTGCGAGCTTTGTCGAGTTGATGGTGCGGCTGCACTCGGGCCCCGCACCGGCGCTCACGGCGGTGCCGGTATCGCGCTTCTGTCTGCGCCACGGCTAGGCCGCAGCGCTTAACCCTTCACGAGTTTCGTGAGCGCGGCGATTTCAGGCGCGCAGGACGCGGCGGCGCGCGCCTCGATACCGCGATAGAGCCGGATGATTTCCTCGCCGACCGGCGTGAGCGTGCTGCCGCCGCCGCTCTGCCCGCCATGTTCGGATACCGTGGCAGGCGATTCGAGCGCGCGGTTCAGCTCATCCATCAACAGCCATGCACGCCGGTACGACATATTGAGGCTGCGCGCCGCCGCCGAAATCGAGCCGTGATCGCGCACCGCCTCCAGCAACTGCACCTTGCCGGGCCCGAGCGCGACCGTCTCGTCCTGGATCACGCGCATACGAAAACGCACGGCGGGCTCGCGACGCGACGCGGGGCTGGCGGCCTCGGTCGCTGCCGGTGCGGGCGGCGTGGTTTCCGGCTTCGGAGCAGCGGTTTTACGCGCTTTGGCAGGCACGGGCGTGCGGTCTTTGGTGGATGCAGTCATGGGCGCAAGCATACACGAAGGGTTTCGCGCCTCCCATGCTCAAGCGAAGGCGCTGACACCGCTGGCTAGCGGGCTTATCGTCGGGACAAATCGGGAAAACAGAAGCCGAAATCCTCGCAGCCGGGACAGCCTGGCGCGGGCCCAGGCACGCCGCCGCAGGACAGCGCAAGTTCGCGCGCGAGCAGCTTTTTCCAGCGCAGGTTGTCGGTGTTGCGCGCGACGACTTCGGGAAAGAAACGCGTGAGCATCTGCGTGACGTCGTCGCGGCCCGAAAGGCCGAGATCGCGCCACAGATGATCGGGCCGCAGACAGGCATGCGCGAGGATCGTCGCGAGCGCACGCGCGTCGCCCGCATCGACATCAGCGGCGGCAAGGCCGATCAGGAAATCGCGCATCGCGGCGGCGAAGGCCGCGTGCGTTTCGTCGAGCAGCGCAAGCGTGGCATGCGACTGAGGCAGCGCAGGCGCGAGCGCGCCCGCCGCGAAATGCCGTGCCGCCAGCGCCGCCAGGTTGGGCGCCGACAACCCCAGCAACGCCCGTTCGCCACGCACTTCGCGCGCGGCCACGAGACGTGCGAACAGCCACGCATCAGCCGAGCGCGCACCGCCTGGCACACCGGTCAGACGGTCGCGGCAACCGGCGGCGCGTGCTTCGGGATCGATCGGCGTGTCGCTCACAGGAGACGCCTCAGTCGCGGCAAACGCCTTAAGCGTCCACGCCGATGATCACGCTCGACGCCTTGAACAGCGCCGATGCCGTCTTGCCAGCCGCAAGCCCGAGGTTGTCGACGCTTTCGTTGGTGATGATGGCCGCGATCTGCGCGCCGCCCGGCCCGGCGATCACGACTTCGGCGTTCACGGCGCCCTTGGTCACCGACGTCACGTTGCCCGTGACGACGTTGCGCGTCGACACCTTGCTCGCGTCGCCGTCGACCATCAGGATCACCGACGATGCCTTCACGAGCGCGAACGCCGGCTTGCCTGCCGCGAGGCCCAGCGATGCGGCGCTGCCGTGCGTGATGATGGCGACGATGTCGAGGCCGCCGTCTGCGCGCAGCGTGACTTCGTCGTTGACGGCACCGTGCTTGACCGAAGCGATCTGGCCGGTGAAATGATTGCGGGCGCTGGTACGCATGACTGTCTCCTCAAAGTTAAAAGCAGGTTCAGCCGACCAGTGTAGTCGCGGCCATCAAACATGCGCGTCTGTTATCGCGAAAATGGGCGGCCGCGCAGGCACATTGTTGTGTCAGGACGTCGTAATATAAGCACCTTTATAACGGTACGGGGTAGAACAGATGATCCGCAAGTTGATCGCTTCGGTCGTGGTGATGTCGGGCGTGCTGGCCGCCAGTTCAAGTGCATTCGCCGATGACAACGATGTGAACGTGCTCTACGCAGGTTCGCTCGTGAACCTGATGGAAAAGAGCGTCGGCCCCGCGTTCGAGAAGGAAACGGGCCTGCACTTCAAGGGCTACGCAGCCGGTTCGAACAAGATCGCCAATGAGGTCAAGGGCAAGCTGCGCCGCGGCGACGTGTTCATCAGCGCAAGCCCGAAGGTCAACGCCAACCTGATGGGCGAGGCCAACGGCAATCATGTTTCGTGGTACGTGAATTTCGCCGAATCGCCGCTGCTGATCGGCTACAACCCGAAGAGCCGTTTCGCCGCCGACTTCAAGACGAAGAAGTGGGACCAGGTGCTGCAGGAACAGGGCATTCGCCTCGGCCGCACGGATCCGAAGCTCGATCCGAAGGGCGCCTTCACGGTCGAACTGATGACGAAGGCCGCGCAGGCGTATAACCAGCCGGATCTCGTCGAGAAGACGCTGGGCACGCCGGAAAACCCGGAACAGGTGCTGCCGGAAGAAACGCTCGTCGGCCGCCTGCAATCGGGTCAGCTCGACGCGGGCTTCTTCTACTCGACCGAAACGACCGACCTGAAGATTCCGTCGATCCACCCGGCGCCCGAGCTGAAGATCAAGGCGAACTACACGCTGACGATCCTCAACGACGCACCGAATAACGCTGGCGCCGCGCGCTTCGTGAACTTCCTGCTGTCGGCGGAAGGCCGCAAGCTGCTCGCCGAGCATGGCGTCGACGTGACGAAGCCCACCGTCAACGGCAACGGCCAGGCGATCCCTCCGTCGGTGCAGGCCGTGATCGACGCGGCTCAGCAATAAGCCCGATGCAGTCATGACACAACCCGTGCAGCGCGCCGCAAGGCCGCTCTGGTGGCTGGGCGCGCTGCTCGCGGTGTATCTGTGCGCGCCCTTTCTCGCCAGCATTCCGCAGATCGGCCAGGCGGACTGGGCCAATGTCGACTGGCACGCCACCTGGTCGGCAGTCGGTGTATCGGCGGGCAGCGCCAGCGTCGCGGCGCTGCTGATCCTGGTGGGCGGCGTGCCGCTCGGTTACTGGCTCGCGCGCTCGCAGGCGCGCGGCGTCGCGCTGCTCGGCTTCGTGGTGCAGTTGCCGCTCGCGCTGCCGCCGCTCACGAGCGGCATTCTGCTGCTGTTCCTGCTCGGGCCGTATAGCCCGCTCGGACTCCTTTTCAACGGCGCGCTGACCGATTCCTTCACCGGCATCGTGCTCGCCGAAACCTTCGTGGCCGCGCCGTTCCTGATCGTCGCGGCGCGCTCCGCGTTCGCCGCCGTCGATCCGGTCTACGACGACGTCGCCGCCACGCTCGGCCATCACGCCGCCAGCCGCTTCTTCCGCGTCACGCTGCCGATCGCCTGGCCCGCCATCCGTGCGGGTCTCGCGCTCGCGTGGCTGCGCGCATTCGGCGAATTCGGCGCGACGGTGATGGTCGCGTATCACCCTTACTCACTGCCGGTCTACACCTACGTCGTGTTCGGCGGCCAGGGACTGCCCGCGATGATGCCGCTGCTGCTGCCGACGCTTGCCATCGCGATCGTCTGCGCGGTGCTCTCGGTGTACACGCGCAGCGCGCGCGGCACGCTGGCGGTGAGCGTCGATAGCGGCGACGAACTCACCGCCATCACGCCCGCCGCCGCGGCGAACGAGGCCGCCGACCTGCGGCTCGCGTTCGCCGCGAAGCGTCAGCTGGGCGCGTTCACGCTCGATGTCGCCTGGCAGCCGCGCACGCGGCGACTCGCGCTCATCGGGCCGTCGGGCTCCGGTAAGTCGCTCGCGCTGCGCATCATCGCGGGGCTCGAAGCGAACGATGCGGGCACGGTGACGCTCGGCGCGACCGATCTCGGCGTGCTGCCGCCCGAGCGCCGCCAGATCGGCTACATGCCACAGGACTACGGCCTCTTTCCGCACATGACGGTGGCGCAGCAACTGGCGTTTCCCGTCGATGCCGATGCCGCGAGCGCGCGCTACTGGCTCGCGCATCTGGGCCTCGACACGCTGACGCAGCGCCTGCCCCGCCAGCTTTCGTTCGGCCAGCGCCAGCGCGTCGCGCTTGCGCGCGCGCTCACGCGGCATAGCCAGTTGCTGCTGTTCGACGAGCCGTTCGCCGCGCTCGACACGCCGCGCCGCCGCCGTTTGCAGCAGTCGCTGCGCGCCTTGCAGCGCGAGATCGCGGCGGTCACGGTGATCGTCACGCACGATCCCGACGAAGCCGCCCTGCTCGCCGACGAGGTGCTCGTGATCGAGCATGGCCGCACCCTGCAGGCGGGGCCTGTCGGCGACGTGTTCGCGCGGCCTGCGTCGTTGCGTGTGGCAGAACTGCTCGGCCTGCACAACATCGGCGAGGGTGTCGTGCGCGGTTCCGGAGAAATCGAGACGGCTAGCGGGCTGCGGCTGCCCTTTGCCGATGGGTGTGGCGGCGCTGCGCTCGCGGAAGGTTCGCGCGTGATGTGGCGCGTCGCGCCGCGTGCGCTGCGCGCCGCGCCCGATGGCCGCTGGCAGGGTCGCATTGCCGGGACGTCGTTGCGCCACGGCGACCGCTACGTGACGATCGAACTGGACGGCGAACTGTTCGACATTCCCGCCGACGACTGGGCCGACTCGCAGGACGGCCAGCGCGCACTGCGCTTCGAGATCGATGTGGGCGGCGTGACGGCATGGGCGGCCGAACGCTCCTGAAAAGGCTCACCATTGGATGGGAAGCGGCGGTACGGGCGTGCCGTCGCTTTTTCAGTTAGGGCTTGTTTTATAGGGTTTTGGGCCTTTTTCCCGAACGGTCACCCACCCTGGCACCCTCCCAAAATCGACTCCCGAATACCCTCACCTCTGCCGCTCCCGCGCGCATCAGTGCGTAACGCTGCAAAAAGATTCGCACCGCTTAACCTGGGACTACCAGGAAATTTCACCTGAGAATCGACCTGATTCCAGCGGTTTTTTCGTCGGCGCTGCGTCGTCGCGCTCGCAAAAACGGTGAAACGACACGGTTCCTTCACCCTCACCGCATGCCCCCGGATACCCTCACTCCCGAAAACCCTCACCATCGGAATCGCGCGTCAAGCCGATCACCGGGTTAGCAATCGTCTCGCGTGACCTGGGAGTCCCAGGAAATTTTTCGGCGTGTTTTACGCGAAAGGAGCGTGATTTCTTGCGTGACACCCATCCGTCGAGTGAGCCGAAAACGGTAAACCGGAATCACCCCACGCTTCGCAGAGCCGATCAACTACCGCGCCACTCTGCTCCCGAATATCCTCACCTGTACGCCGCTAGATCACAAACCGGCTATCCGCATCGAGCACCTTCGGCAACGCGACCAGATCCGAGCGAGCGAAGCGCACCAGCGAAAACGCGCGCACGCCAGCCGGGCTCGCCGGTATATGCGCGAGCGGAAACACGATCTGCGCGCCACCGCCGGCCGGCTCCATCACCACGTTCATCGGGCTGAGCGTCACCGTACGCATTTCCACGTTGGCGTGCTGCGCCGGATGACCGAGCACGTCGCAGATCACTTCCAGTTCGTGCTCGATCGCATCCGTCTTGAGGCCGAGCGCCGCCAGCGCCTGTTCGTTGGCCGCGATCTCGACCTCCAGCCGCGCGAGTTCCGCCGCGTCGGCCTGCGCGCGCTCGCCCACCATGCGCTGCGTGCCCGCGCCCTGGCGCGTAAGCAACTGGCGGCGCGTACGTAACAGCGCACGTTCTTCTTCGAGCGCGCCGCGGCGCGACTCGTCGGCGCCAATCTGCGCGAGCCCTTCCAGCGCGATCTGTTCGACCACGCGCTGCACGATCTGCGCGCGCAGATCCGCTTCGGATTCGCCGCACACGCGCACCTGATGGTCGTCGAAGCTCAGCGTGGTCTGGGCGACATCGTTGTGCACCTGGTCGCCGTGCTGCGCGACGCCGAAGCCGCGCCGCTCGTTCATCGCCATGCCCAGCACCGCCCACGTTTCACGCGCGAGCGGATGGCTGTCGAACCATGCGTGCAATTCGGGCGAGCGGCTCAGCACATGCGCGATTTCATCAGGCGCGGCGAAAAACGCATGGATATAGGGATCGGCAAGCCAGTTGGCGGCGCTCGCTTCGTGCGCGGGCGGCAGGCGCGCGACCAGTTCGACGATATGCGCCTGCGAGGTGGCGAGCGCGGGCACGAGGCGCTCGCGATACGCGCGCGCGAGCTTAAGCGACGGGCTGAGCACCGTCAGCCGTTCGACAAGCGCGCGCGTCTGCGGCGTTTCCTGCACCGGCTGCGCGCGTTTGCGCGGCCACAAGCGGTCGAATAGTCCCATCGGCCAACTCCGGATTGAGGTGCGGGTGGCGGCCCGCGCGGATCGATATTTATACCGTTTCTCATTATCCAGCCGATGACAGGAGGCCATTTTTCCCCTCCTGAAAATACTCACCTTTAAATTCTTCTCCAGTCACTTTGATTTAAAAAATCTGCAAAGCAACTTGCACTCATTCGAAAAAACGCATTTTTTGCCCCAAAACGGTCGATATCTGCTCCCGCAGATACTCACCTTTGGCGTTCAAGGCGCGCATTGCGACTTCAAAGCGGGAATTCCAGCCGCGCTGGAGCCTGCGCGCCGACACTCCCGAAAAGACTCACCATAGACCCCGCGCGCCGCCCTGCCCGAATCCCGAATCCCCTCACCTTCACGACATAACCGCCGCATAAAACACTTCGTCCAACTGCCCATTACTTTATTCGGATGTCGAATTAAATCAGCGTGAATAAAAGACGCGGGTTTTATCTCATCGAACCTTGCCTCCCTGGCATCGACACCAGGGTTTATACGCCGTTATCCGAAATGATTCGTACGCAACGAGCATCCCAATTGCCGGGACTTTCGCCGGGTATGTCGATTGCTCGGCGGCCCCGCCGCGCATGCCGCGTGCGTCGTGAACACATCAGGACAAACCCCTGTTGCGACACCTCCGAACCGCGACGGCGCTAGCGATAAGGCTTGCACGCGTGGTTTTAGAGTGATTCGTTCAATTGACAGCGTGCAATGTAATGATCCAATCTTCAGCGCATAAATTATTACGAGACAGGGAGGGCAGACATATGTTGGAGAGCATTGTCCGCTGCGTCGCGCTGGCCGCAGCCGCAACGCCGCTTCTAGTCGCTTGCGGTGGAGGCAAGGCGAGCGATCCGGGCGCCATCACGCCAACGCAATGCTCGGGATCGACGTGCACGGGCCAGGGCGCGCCAAGCAGCGCAACGGCAGCGACGGCGCTCTGCCCGGCCGCTGCCGACATCGCCGCAAACACGTATCTGGGCGGCGCGGGTAGCGGCGAGGTGGTGAGCCTGAGCATCGATCCCACCAAGATGACTTACTCACTGACCTATCTCGCATCGCCGATTCCGGCGCAGCAGAGTTCGGTGCAGAACACGCGTGCGGGCCTCACGATCACCGGTGCGGTTCAGCATCCCCCGAGCGGCTCGCTGCCCACGGCCGCGCAGATCGCCTGTGCGTTCCAGCTTCAGCAAGGCACCGGCACGCTCAGCGGCAACACCTACACCACGGCCTATAACGCCAACAATCCGCCGACGATCTATGTCGGCTTCGGCGTGGCGGGCGGCGGCATTCCGGGCGCAACCGTCAACCTCAAGGGCGACAGCACGGCCGCGCTGCTGTTCCCCAACGTCGAGTCGCGCAGCTTCGACTTCTATCCGTTCCTCGCCTTCTCGTCGGTCAGCACGAGCATCGCCGACCTGCAAGGCAACTGGAACGCGCTGCTCTATCACATCACGCCGACGCAGAACTTCGCCGCAGCCGCCACCACGGCGCAGGAAACCTACGATGCAAGCGGCAATTGCAGCGTGACGAGCGGCGCGACCAATACGCAGTGCGATACGTCTTCGTCGCAATGGGCCAAGGATGCCGCGGGTAGTTACTTCACGAGCACCAACGCACCGCATATCCAGACGCCGGCGTTGCCGGCGCTCGCGAACGGCGGGGCAAGCCACCTGATCCTCGGCAAGCTCAACGGCAAGATCGTGCCGGTCGTCGTGCGCACGGGCTACGTGAACGAAAACCTGCTCAGCATTGCAGTCGACGACGAATCGGGCATCGCGATGATGGCGCCCGCCACCACGCTCACGTCGGGCTCGTTCGACGGCAGCTTTATCGGCGCCGACTCGAACTTTGCCTACACGGCCACGCTCATCAACGGCCAGTCGGGCGGCTTCCTCAAGCCTTCGACGATGACGACGCAAAGCACCTTCACGCTCGATTACACGCAGACGCATCCGGGCCTGATCGCCGCGACCGACAACAACGGCAAGACCGGCAACGTGATCGCCGTGGGCGGCCTGTACGGCATCTTCCTCAACGGCGAGGAAAACGGCGGCGTCACCGCGACGTCGGCGAACAGCCAGACTTCCAACTCGCCGTACTTCGGTGTGGGTGCGCTGATCCAGCCGCAATAAGCGCATCGGACGCATCGACAATCGATTCGGACACCGGATCGATTGAAGATCAGCAACACGCAGCAAGCCAGAACGGGGCGCCACGACAGGGAGCCGGCGCCCCGCCGACAAGAATGAATCTGGAGACGCGGTATGCAATCTAAGCACTTCGCGAAGTGCCTCGCGATGGTTGGCGTCGGCGCACCGCTGATGCTCACGCTGGGCGCCTGCGGCGGCGGCGGCAGCAGCAGCCCGCCGCTGGTCGAAACGGCGCTCTGCCCGACCTCGCTCGACTACAACACGGTGTACACGGGCGGCGGCGGTGACGGCGAACTCGTCAAGCTGCAGATCGACACGACCAAGAAGACCTGGCAGGTCACCTACGTGGAATCGCCAATCCCGGCGACCACCGGCACCGTCACGCCCACACGCAAGGGCCAGGTGGTGTCGGGCACGATCACGCAGGAAACCGGCCTGCCCACGGCCAAGCTGAACCAATGCGCGTTCCAGTTGAACGGCGCGAGCCTCGACCCTTCTCGCCCCGCGCGCGTATTCATCGGTATGGGCGTGGCGGGCGGCACGATCCCGGGCGCGGAGATTCAGTTTGCGGGCTCGGGCGGTATCGGCGTGGTGCCGGACACCAAGTTCCCGTATTACCCGTTCATCGCGTTCTCGTCGATCGAGACGAATATCGCCAACGTGGCGGGCACGTATAACCAGCTCGGCTATCACCAGGTGCCGTCGCAGAACTTCCTGCCCGCCGCCGTGGACGCAAAAATCACCATCAACGCCGACGGCACATGGCAGGAGTGCGACAACACCGGCGTGAACGCAGGCAAGTGCCAGCAGCCCGGCACCAACCTCGTGCAGTCGAGCGACGGCAGCGGCGCGTTCGAAACCGACAACTTCCAGGGGCAGGTCAAGCCGACGCTCGTCACCGGCAAGAACGCGGCGAAGGGCTTCATGATCGTCGGCAAGCTGCGCAACCAGCTCGTGCCGGTGCTCGTGCGCACGGGCGTCGCGTATCCGCAGATCGGCACCGATCCGCAGAGCGGCGCCACCGGCCCGGTCGCCGACGACGAATCGGGCATTTCGGTGCTCGCGCCGCAGACGGCCATCGCGCAGGGTTCGCAGGACGGCGAGTACATCAGCGTCGACAGCCAGTTCGACTACCGCACGCTCGCGCTCAGCGGCACCCAGGGCACGCTGCTCGATCCGTTCAACGCTTCGCAGGCCTCGCTTGCGACGGCGCTCGACCTGAACTTCGCGCAGACCACCGCGGGCGTCGTCACGACCACGCATGTGAACGCATCGACCGGCACGACACCGACCGGCAAGATGACCTTCACAGGCGGCGTGTTCAGCTTCCTCGACATGACGAATGCTTCTGCGCCTTACTTCACGGCAGGTGCCTTCGTGCAATAAGGCATGCGCCAGCCGCATGCACGCTTTGACGAAACGATGCAGCGATCGACGAGGGACACGCTGCCCATGAGGTGACCGCTCTTCGCCCGAACTGCGCGCTGCCAGGCCCTGGTGCCTGAATCGCGCACGCCGGCGAGCCGCAAGGCGCGCGCAGGACCGGCCGTTCACGAGACGGCCGCCGTGCGCGGGCAGGTCGCCCGAACCTGAGAGCAACAGGTAGAACAGGGAGGAACAATGAGACGTACTGCAAAGGCGGCGGCAGCAGCCGCTGTGGCGACGTGCGCCGCCGGCCTTTCCACGGCGGCCCATGCCCAGCATGCCGGCGACAATGTGGCCGTACTCGGCTGGTTTCACGTCATGCCCCAGCAATCGAGCACGCCGCTCACCACAACGGTTGCGCCCACGCCGATCAACACGCCGCTGCGGCTGCCGAATTCGTTCACGTCGCCGGGAACCGGCCTGTCGACCAGCAAGGCGGATACGGTCGGGCTCGTGTTCACGCACTTTCTGACCGATCACATCGCGGTATCGTCGGTGGCGGGCGTGCCGCCCACCTTCAAGCTCTACGGCCACGGCACGATCAAGCCGCCGGGCCCGGCGGGCGCGCTCGGCAGCCAGAACCTCAGCGATGCGTCGACCAACCCGATCGTCACGAGCGTGCGCCAGTGGAGTCCGGCGCTGATCTTTCAGTACTACTTCCGGGATGGCGATGCGAAGTTCCGCCCGTTCGTGGGCGTGGGCGTGTCGTATAACTGGTTCTCGTCGATCCAGCTCAACCCGAACTTCGTGAAGGCCACCCAGGACGACCTGGGCGCCGTGCTCGCAGCGGGCGCGGGCAAGCCGGGGCAGACGCAGGTCAGCGCGAAGGCGTCGTCGTCGTGGCAGCCGGTCTTCAACCTGGGCGCGACCTACAACGTCACGGCGCATTTCGGCATCGTGGCGTCGCTCACCTACATTCCGCTGAAGACCACGTCGTCCGTGATCGTGAAGGCCGCCGACGGCACCGAACTGGCCGTGAGCCGCGCCGAACTGAAGGCCGATCCGCTCATTTCGTATCTGGGCGTGTCGTACCGGTTCTGAGTCCGCCTTGAGCGGCAACACTGGGGACGGCACAGCGGGACAACGCAGCGTGCGTGCGGTAAGACGCGTAAAGGCATCCGTGGTGGGAAAGCGCACGTTCGCGTGGCACGCCGTCTCGCGCTCGTGCGACGGCTCGCGCTAAAATCGGCGCATGCCGAAATCGTCCACGCCCCCCGAGACCGAACTCGCGCCCGAGCGCGCCACCGACAGCGAATACACCGTCGATGAACTCGCGCGCGTGGCGAACACGACGGTGCGCAACGTGCGCGCATACCAGGATCGCGACCTGCTCATGCCGCCCGACAAGCGCGGCCGCGTGGGCATCTATAACGACTCGCACGTCGCCCGCCTGAAGCTCATCAATCACCTGCTCTCGCGCGGCTATACGCTCTCGAACATCCAGGACCTCATCAAGGCCATCGACGACGGCGGCGACCTGCGCTCGATCCTCGGCCTGGAGAACGCCATCGGCGGGCCGTGGTCGCATGCGCGCCCCAAGACCTATTCGCTGCCCGAACTGATCAAGCTGTTCGGCCCGCAGGCGCCCAGCAGCCTCACGCGCCTCGCCGAACTCGGCCTGCTCGAACGCAAGGGGCTGTCGTTCGTCGCGCGCAATCCGGCCATGCTCGACGCCGCTGCCGCGACGGTGCGCGAAGGCATTCCGGCGCGCGAACTGCTCGACGTGCTCGAAGAAGCGCGGCCGCATTTCGACGCGATTGCGCGCGTGCTGGTGGAGATGGTCGTGCGTCATCTGGATCGCTACGACGCGGGCGCGCTGCCGCCCGCCACCGACATGCCCGCGCTCGTCGACGCCATCTGGCGGCTGCGCCCGCTGTCCACGGTGTTCGTGGAGAACGAAATCCTGCGCGCGCTGGAAGAACAGTCGAGCGACTACCTGGGCGGACGCGTGGCCACGATCCTCGACCAGAAGCTGGGCCGCCGTGGTACGACCGAGGTCGAAACGGCCGCCGCCGACGCCTCCGAGTCCGCTGAAAAATCCCCTCGCGCGGCTAAAAAACCCGCCAGCAAGAAGCGCTGATCCTGCAGCGCACCCTGTCCTGAACGCGGCTTGACGCCGCGTTTTTCTATTGCGGCCCCGTTTTTTCCAGGCGCTTTTGCGCCGGTTCGCACGCCTTCAAAAAGCCTGAAACCCAATCCAGGCGGGCGATTGCGAGCGATGTCATCGCTTCGGCCCAATTACTGGAATGCTCACTCTAGCCTCTTGCGCACGGCCCGCTCACGCACTATGTTTACATCATTCAATGTAACAGTTAATAATGAACCATAGGGAGACGCTCCGGATGAACGCACCCACCCGGTCTTTAGAGACGGTCGGCATTGCCATCATTGGCACCGGCTTTGCCGGGCTTGGCATGGCAATACGCCTGCTACAGCGCGGACACACCGACTTTGCCGTGTTCGAGAAGGCCGGCTCGGTGGGCGGCACCTGGCGCGACAACCATTACCCCGGCTGCGCGTGCGACGTGCAATCGCACGTCTATTCGTTCTCCTTCGCGCCGAATCCGCGCTGGACGCGCATGTTCGCGCCCCAGCCGGAAATCCGCGCCTATCTGAATCGTTGCGTCGACAAGTTCCGCCTCTATCCGTGGCTCAACTTCGATCACGAACTGCAGAGCGCGCAATGGGACGAAGCGGCGCACGTCTGGCGCCTCGCGTTTGCCAACGGGCGGCAGGTCGCGGCGCGCGTGCTGCTTTCGGCGATGGGCGGTCTGTCGCGCGCCGCGCTGCCCGCGATTCCCGGCGTGGAAACGTTCAAGGGCAAGGCGTTCCATTCGCAGCAGTGGGATCACGGCTATGCGCTGGAAGGCAAACGCGTGGCCGTGATCGGCACGGGCGCAAGCGCCATCCAGTTCGTGCCGAAGATCGCACCGCAGGTGGAGAAGCTCGCGCTGTTCCAGCGCACGCCGCCGTGGATCATGCCCAAGCCCGACCGCGCGCTGTCGAAGTTCGAGCAATGGATGTTCCGCTCGCTGCCGTTCACGCAGAAGATCGCCCGTGCGGGTCTCTACTGGATGCTGGAGTCGCGCGTGCTGGGCTTCGCGATCCATCCTTCGCTGATGAAGAATGTGCAGAAGATCGCGGTGCGCCATATCCGCCATCACATCAAGGATGCGGCGCTGCGCGAGACCGTGACGCCCGACTACACGATCGGCTGCAAGCGTGTGCTGATCTCGAACGACTATTACCCGGCGCTCACGCGCGCCAACGTGAGCGTGGTGACGGATGCGATCGCGCGCATCGACGCGACCGGCGTCGTCACCGCCGATGGCCGTCATCACGAAGTCGATTGCCTGATCTACGGCACGGGCTTCCAGGTGGCCGATCCGTTCGCGCCGGGCACGATCCTCGGGCGCGGCGGCGTCGATATCGTCGATACGTGGCGCAACGGCGCGCATGCTTACCTCGGCACGAGTTTGCCTGGTTATCCGAACTTTTTCATGATCGTCGGCCCGAACACGGGGCTGGGCCATAACTCGATGGTCTTCATGATCGAGTCGCAGATCGAATACATCCTGGGCGCACTCGACGCGATGAAGAAAGATCGCGCCGATTCGATCGAAGTGCGCCCGCAAGTCGAAGCGCGCTACAACGAGCGCATCCAGTCGAAGCTCGATCGCGCGATCTGGTCGGTGGGCGGCTGCAAGAGCTGGTATCTCGACCCGCGCAGCGGCAAGAACACCACGCTCTGGCCGGGCTTCACGTGGCGCTTCCGTCAGGCCACGGCGCATTTTTCCATCGCCGAGTATCAGGTGTTCCGCGCGCCGCGTCGTGACGAAGCCGCCGCGCCGCTCACCGTAACCACGCAAACGACCGAAGCGGCCTGACGCCACTTGAAGCCATCGCGATCGATACAGGGAGAACACATCATATGAAGCACTTCGACAATAAAGTCGCCGCGATCACGGGTGCGGGCTCGGGCATGGGCCGCTCGCTTGCCGTGCAGCTAGGCGGTGCGGGCTGCCACCTGGCGCTGGCCGACAAGAACGCCCTTGGCCTTGCCGAAACCGAACGCATCGTGCGCGCACTCGCGCCTAACGTGCGCGTGACGACGCGCGAACTGGACGTGGGCGATCACGACGCGATGTTCGCCTGGGCCGATGAAACCGCCGCCGCGCATGGCCGCGTGAACCTCATCTTCAACAACGCGGGCGTGGCGCTCTCCAGCACCATCGACGGGATGTCGTACAGCGATCTCGAATGGATCGTGAACATCAACTTCTGGGGCGTCGTGCACGGCACCAAGGCGTTCCTGCCGCACCTGAAGGCGTCGGGCGAAGGCCACATCGTCAACACGTCGAGCGTATTCGGACTGTTCGCGCAGCCCGGCATGAGCGGCTACAACGCGACGAAATTCGCGGTGCGCGGCTTCACCGAATCGCTGCGCCAGGAACTCGACATGATGCGTTGCGGCGTGTCCGCAACCTGCGTGCATCCGGGCGGCATCCGCACCAACATCGCCCAGGCGAGCCGCGTGGCGTCGAACATGGTCGGCTTCATGGTGGCGAGCGAACAGCAGGGCAAGGACGAATTCGAGAAGTTCTTCATCACCACCGCCGACGACGCCGCCCGCACGATTCTCAACGGCGTGCGCCGCAATGCGCGCCGCGTGCTGATCGGACGCGATGCGCGCGCCGCCGACTGGCTCGCGCGTTCGCTGCCCGCCGCTTACCAGGCGCTGGTCGTGATGAGCGCGCGGCGCGAAGCCGCCAGGGCGCGCAAGCGCGCGCGACGCGCCGAACGCGAGGCCATGCTCAACGGCACGGGCCGCACCATGAATAACAACGCAGGCAAAAATCAGGGAGAAACAGCATGATCATGCCGGTACGACGCGACGTTCGTTTCGCGTTACCGCCCGAACGGGCATGCGACTGGCACGTCGAAGGCGTGCCGGTGACGCACTTCTTCAACGCGCTTTCGCTGCTCTTTCCGGCGGGTGAACGCTTCTTCATGGATTCGGTGCGTCACTATCGCGACCGCATCGAAGATCCGGAACTGAAGAAGCAAGTGATGGGCTTTATCGGCCAGGAAGCCATGCACACGCGCGAGCACGTCGAATACAACGACCTGCTGCAGGCCGCCGGCCTGCCCGCGCACAAGCTCGACAAGCGGCTGTGGGCGATCCTCAACTTCGCGCGCAAGATATTGCCGCCGTCGCTGCAACTCGCGCAGACCGTGGCGCTCGAACACTACACCGCGATGCTCGCCGATCTGCTGCTCGCCGATACGGGCACGCGCATCGAAGGCTCGGTCGACGGCTACAAGCAGATGTGGCTGTGGCACGCGCTGGAGGAAACCGAGCACAAGGCGGTCTCCTACGATGTCTGGAATCTCGTCATCAAGCCGGGGCCGAAGCGCTATCTGATGCGCACCGGCACGATGCTCGCGACCAGCGTGCTGTTCTGGTTGATCGTGTTCGACTATCACCTGGCATTGATGCGCCGGCACAAGCGCCGTATCGGCAAGTTCGGCGGCTACTGGCAGCTCTTCAAGTTCCTCTATGGCCCGCGTCACGGCGTGTTTCCCGGCATCGCGATGGAATGGCTGCGTTTTTTCAAGCCGGGCTTCCATCCGTGGGATCACAACAATCGTAAACACCTCGAACGGATCAACGGCCTCATCGAGCAGATCGACGAGACCAATGCGCAATACGCCGCGCAAGCCGCGCCGCGTCGCGTGCCGTTGCACGCGGCCAGCACGCCGCGTGCGGCCTGAGCGCTCATGCGTACCTTGCGCGATGCGCCGGGCGGCGGCGGGCGGGAGCGTGAAGCGCCCGTCCGGGACGCTCGCACGATCGAGCGGCTCGATGTCGATTCGGATGGCGTGCGGCTCGCGGTGTACGTCAGCGGGCCGCGCGACGCGCCGCCGATGATCCTCGTGCACGGCTATCCGGATTCCGCGCGCGTCTGGGACGGTATGCGCCGCGAACTGGACACGCGCTATCGCGTGATTGCCTACGACGTGCGCGGGTCAGGCGCATCCGCGGCGCCCCGCGCTCGCGCCGATTACAGGCTCGCACAACTCGCAGGCGATCTGCTCGTGGTGGCTGACGCCACCTGCGGCGCACAACCCTTTCACCTGGTCGCGCACGACTGGGGCTCGATCCAGTGCTGGGAAGCCGTCACCGACCCGGCCAACGCCGCACGCATCGCCTCCTACACGTCGATCTCCGGGCCTTGCCTCGATCACGTGTTTCGCGTGCGAATGAGCCTCGCGCAGTCGCTGCGCTCCTGGTACATCGCGTTCTTTCATCTGCCGCTCGTGCCGCAACTGGTCTGGCGTCTGGGCGGCGCGGCGCTGTGGCCGTGGTGGCTGCGCCGCACCGAAGGCGTGCGCGCGCAGCGCGACCCCGACCAGTTGCGCAACTGCATCAACGGTTTGCAGCTTTATCGCGCGAACTTCATCGCTCGCGCGCGCTCGCCCCGTGAACGGCGTACGACCGTGCCCGTGCAAATCATCGTGCCGCGTTTCGATCGCTATGTGACGCCCGCGCTGACCGCCGACGTCGCGCAATGGCTCGGCCGCCACCGGCGGAAAATCGTCGACGCGCCGCATTGGACGGTGGTGCGCGACGCGCCGCTGATCGCCGCGCGCGTGCAGCGCTTTATCGCGTGGGCAAAGCGCGAGGAAGCGCCGTCGGCCCCGCTCGAACAATAACCATTCTGCTCGTGGAGAATCGCGTGAACACCATCGCCCTGCCCTTGCTGACGGGAATTATCGTGGTCGCTGCTATTGCCGCTATGGCCGCTATGGCGGCCACGCTTGTGCTGTTCACGCGACGCGCAACGCGCCGCATCGAGCAGGACGTGCCGATGGACGGCCGCCTGATCGACGTCGACGGCGAACGTCTGCATTACGTCGAATTCGGCGCACCCGACAAGCCGCCGGTCGTGTTCGTGCACGGCCTGTGCGGGCAGATGCGCAACTTCGCTTACCTGCCGCTCGACACGCTGGCGCGCGATCACCGCGTGATCCTCGTCGACCGGCCGGGCTCCGGCTATTCCACGCGCGGCGCGCGGGCGAGCGCGAGCATCCGCTCGCAGGGCGACACGATTGCGCGCTTCATGCAGAAGCTCGACCTGCAAGCGCCGGTGCTGGTCGGCCATTCGCTGGGCGGTGCGATTGCGCTCGCCGTTGCGCTCGACCATCCGGAATCCGTCGCGCGCATCGCGCTGATCGCACCGCTCACGCACGTGCAGACGGAGGTGCCGAAGGCGTTCCGCGCGCTCGTCGTGCGCTCGGGCGCGGTGCGCCGCTTCATCGCGCGCACGCTGGCGACGCCGTTTGGCCTTGCGACCAGCACGCCCACGCTCAAACAGGTGTTCGCCCCGGAAGCTGCGCCCGCCGATTTCCGCACGCGCGGCGGCGCGCTGCTGAGCCTGCGGCCCACGGGCTTTATCAACGCGTCGCTCGATCTCGTGGCCATCGAAGACGCCGACGATCTCGCGCAGATGGAACAACGCTATGCGCAGCTCACCGTGCCGGTGGACGTGCTGTTCGGGCGCGGCGACATCGTCCTGAACTGGGCGCGCCACGGCGATGCGCTGCGCCGCCGCTCGCAGCAGGTGACGCTCAAGGTGGTCGATGGCGGCCACATGCTGCCTGTCACGGTGCCCGCGGTGACGTTCGAATGGCTACGCCGCGCAATTTCTGGTGCGACCCGCGTACATGGCGAACGCACGATAGCCGTCGATCAGCACGAAGGCGCGGACGTCACGCCCTCGCCAGCCGTGCTGCAACAGCGCGCGGCGACGTGAGCGCATTCGCTAGAGCGACTGCTCGGTTGTAAAGCGTGCGAAGCGGGAGGTGAGCTTGTTATCGTAAATGGCTGCGGCGCGCGAAGCGCGGCATTTTCGCGCGCGCCGCAACGCGATTCACGACAAAAATATCCTGGAGACAACCATGGCAGCCCAACTGCAAACGCAGACGGCGCCAACGGATGGCGCGCGGCACGCCGCGCCCGATACCGATGGCATCTGGTACGCATCTTATCCCGCAGGCGTCGCGCCCGAGATCGACGTTTCAGAGTACGAAACGATCACGCAATACTTCGATGAATGCGTCGCGCAGTTCCGCGATCGCGTCGCGTATGTGAGCGTGGGATCGTCGTTGACCTATGGCGACCTCGCGCGCAAGGCCGAAGCGTTCGCCGCGTGGCTCCAGGGCGTGGGCATCGCCCCCGGCGAACGCGTGGCGATCATGCTGCCGAATACGTTCCAGTACCCCGTCGCGCTGTTCGGTGCACTGAAGGCCGGTGCCGTCGTTGTCAACGTCAATCCGCTCTATACGCCGCGCGAGCTGGCGCATCAGTTGAAGGACAGCGGCGCGCGCGCGATCGTCGTGTTCGAGAACTTCGCGAAGACGCTTGAAGAGGCGCTGCCGGGCACGCGTATCGAGCATATCGCCGTCACCGGCCTGGGCGACCTGCTCGCGGATGGCCTGAATTTCAAGGGCAAGCTGCTCAACTTCGTGCTGCGCCATGTGAAGAAGATGGTGCCGAAGTACACGCTGCCTCAAGCCGTGCGCCTGCGCGATGCGCTGCAAACCGGTGCGCGCCGCACGCTCGCGCCTGCGCTGCGCACGAGCGGAGACCTCGCCTTTCTTCAGTACACCGGAGGAACAACGGGCGTGGCGAAAGGCGCCATGCTCACGCATCGCAATATCATCGCCAATGTATTGCAGGCGAAGGCGTGGTCGGCTTCGCAACTGACCGGCGAGGTCGAAACCGTCCTCACGCCGCTGCCGCTCTATCACATCTATTCGCTGACGGTGAACGCGCTCATCTTTCTGGGGCTGGGCGGGCGCAACATCCTGATCGCCAATCCGCGCGACACCAAACGCATGATGATGATTCTGCGCCGCGAGACCTTCACCGGCATCACGGCGATCAATACGCTCTATAACGCGCTGCTCGACGACGATGAGTTCTGCAAGCGCGACTTCTCTGCGCTCAAGCTCGCGATGGCGGGCGGGATGGCGACGCAGAAGGCCGTGGCCGATCGCTTCAAGGCCGTGACGGGCCAACCGATCGTCGAGGGTTATGGCCTCACGGAATGCTCGCCCATCGTCGCGACCAATCCCGTCGAGATCGGCAACATGCGCGATTTCGCGGGTTCGATCGGCTTGCCGGTGCCGTCGACGCAAGTGCGCTTTCGCCGCGAGGACGGCTCGTGGGCCAATGTGGGCGAGGCCGGCGAGCTCTGCGTGAAAGGCCCGCAGGTGATGCTCGGCTACTGGAACCGGCCCGACGACACGGCGCAGGTGCTCGACGCCGATGGCTGGCTCGCGACCGGCGACATCGGCGTAATGGACGCGCAGGGCTTCATCCGGCTCATCGACCGCAAGAAGGACATGATCATCGTGTCGGGCTTCAATGTGTACCCGAACGAGATCGAGGAGGTGATCGCGATGCACCCCGAGGTGCGCGAAGTCGCCGCCATCGGCGTGCCGGATCCCGTGCAGGGCGAGCGCGTGAAGGTGTTCGTCGTCGCGCGCGATCCGTCGCTCACGGCCGACGCGGTGATCGCGCATTGCCGCCTGCAACTCACCGGCTACAAGGTGCCGCGCGCCGTGGAGTTTCGCGACGCCCTGCCGCAAACCAACGTCGGCAAGATCCTGCGGCGCGCGCTGCGCGACGAGGAAATTGCAAAGCAGCGCGTGAATTGAGCGCCGCCTGTGTGCTGTCTTTGCCGTCCTGCTTTTTCGCTTCACTCAAACAAGCACTGATACAGGGAGACACATCATGAAGACGATCGATTCCAGACGGGCTGCGGGCGTCGCGACACGGCACACGTTGCGCGTGGCCGCGTTGGCGCTCGCGCTGAACTGCGCGACGGCGTTCGCCCAGGACGATGCGGCCACCGACGCCAGCACGCCGCAGGCGAGCACCGCCAGCCCGTCGGGCAACGCGGCTGCGGAAGTGAGCAAGCTGTCCGTCGAGCAGCAGGTGAAATGGCTGCAACGCGCGCAGAAAAGCGGCGCGCTCGTGAAGATGGACGATGCGCAGCTCACTGCGCTGTTCCAGACGCTCGACCCGCTCGTGGTGCCGACCGTCATCAAGCTCGGGCCGTCGGGTTATCCATCGTATGAATTCGTGCTGTCACGCTGGGAGCGCCTGAACGGCAAATGGCCGGGCAAGCCCGCGCATATGCTCGTGAAGCTCGAACACGATCCGCTGCGTATCTACGCGAAGTGGCTGCCCGACGGCGAGCATTCGGGCGAGGAAGTGATTTACGACGCGTCGAAGAAGCCCGACGAAATGTATGGCCACCTGGGCGGCCTGCTGGGCGTCATGCCGATGTGGACGGCGCTTGACGGCACGCTCGCGCGCGCGCAATCGAATCACAAGATCACGGACCTGGGCACGGAGTTCATCGTGAGCCAGTTCATGACGGACGCGAAGAAGTATGTGGAGGTGGGCGCGCCGTACAAGCCCGACGTCGAGGTCAAGACCATCAACGGCGTGCGCGTGGTCGCGCTCACCTATGTGTCGCCGAGCGGCAAGCCGCAGTTCTACGCGAAGAAGCAGACGCTGGGGCTCGATCTGCGTCATCCGTACTTCCGCACCGTCGAAGCCTATGGCGACGACGGCCAGATGTTCGAGAAAATCGTGATCGACAGCATCACGCCGAAGTCGTTCGACGCCGAAGTCTTTGATCCCAAGAACCCCGACTACAAGTTCTGATGCCGAAGTGCGCTTGAGGTGAGCGTTTTCGGGACGCTAGCGACGGTGATGAAGGCGGCCTGCGCCGCCTTCACCGCTTTAAAACACGCCCGGATTGTGTCGGAGAGACATCGGAGGCACATCGTTAGTTTCACAAACTGCTTCCTGGCGCGTATTCGGTGAGCGTGGGCGTTCGTCGCTCGCTCACCTCGCTTCGCGTTGCGTGGCGATCCGCATGCCGACTCCTGGAATTCCTCACCATTACGTCGGCGACGTCATTGCGGTGACCTCGCCGCACGGCGGCGTCCTCACCCTGCGGCTCCGCCTCCTGGAACGCCTCACCTCAGCTGCCTAGCGATACTTCTGCAGCTCCGGGTCGGTGATCGGCTGTTGCGGCAGGTTGAGAAGGCCCGCCAATGTGCCAAGCCTGGGCACGCCGTCCAGATCGGCCCAGCGCCCGCCCGAGCCCTGATAGATGATCGTGGGCGTGCCCTGGAAGCCGAGATCCTGAAAGAGCTGCGTATTGCGGTCGATCTGTGCCTGCGCCGCTGCCGGAATCTGCGCGAGGGGGGCAATGCCGCCCTCTTCGTCCTTCTCGGAGTAGTGCGTTTCCAGTTCCTTCAGGAGTGCCGCACTATTCTTCGACTGGAGCAGCGCAGCGGCCTTGCCCGCCGAGTCAGGCTTCAGGAAACCGAGCGGAATCCAGTGAACCTGCAAGCCTGCCGCTTCATACGGTTGAAGCGCCTTCCATACCAGGTGACAGAAAATACAGTTGGGATCCATGAAGACGTAAAGCGTCGACTTCACGTTCGCTCCGCTCGCGCCTTCAACGATGGCGCTTGCACCTTGCAGACGCGTGGCCGCGCTCGCAGGCAACCATGCGGGCTCGTCGGCGGCCATTGCGGGTGCGGCGCCCCACGCGCTCAGTGCGCCGGCTGCGATCAGGCTGTAAATCCACTTCTTCATTCATCACCTCGGTAGTGCTGCGCGCGGGCCCGCAACAGGCGCGAGCCCCGACGCGAAGCCCCGTATCTTATGGCGCGGCGGTGGCGTGCCCCTGACGCCAATATGGCGCGCGTGTCAGGCGCGCCAGCCAAAGGTGAGGGTTTGCGGGAGCCGATGATGAATGGAGCGTGCGGCCTGGGTTGCGCGGGCACCGTTGCACTTTCGGATAGCGAATGAAGCGCTTTGCGCGCTTGCGCACGGATGTCGGTTCGCACCGCATCGTTATGTTGAACAGCCCACACAGCGACGCGGATAGCGGTGGCGCCCCGGTTTATCCATGCGCTATAAGATTACCAACAACTTTCATTTTGCTATCGACAAGGACATCGACGTCAATCGTTGTTCAGCTGCACGGCGTAGACCGGCACGTCGCGGAACAACGAGCACGGGGGGCAGGAAGTGAAGGCAATAACCATCGTCATCTGTAGCTACAACTACGAGCGGTTTTTGCGCGAGGCCATCGATTCGGCGCTTGCGCAGGATCCGGAACTGACCCGGGTAGTCGTGATCGACGACGGCTCGACCGACGGCTCGCGCGCCATCATCGCGAGCTACGGCGATCGCATCGTCCCCGTGTTCAAGGCTAACGGCGGACAGGCGAGTTCATACAATCTCGGGCTCGATATGGCGGAGACGCAATACATCCTGTATCTCGACTCCGATGACGTGCTCTATGAAGGTGCCATCGCGCAGGTGGTCGACACCTTCGAGCGCGGCGGCTACGGCAAAGTGCAGTTCACGCTGAACGTCATCGACGGCCTGAGCCGCCCGACCGGCGCGCATGTGCCCCACACGCAGCCACCTGCCGAATGCGGCGCGTTACTGCGCAATGGCTGGCTCTATCCGTCGCCGCCTGCGTCGGGCAACGCATACCGCGTGAGCGCCCTGCGTCGCATCCTGCCGCTGCCGCAGGCCACGCGGCGCGGCATCGCAGCGGACTTCTTCGCGATCTATGGGGTCGCGCTGGTCGGCAAAGTGGGCGTGATCGACCAGCCGCTCGGCGGATATCGCGTCCACGGCGCGCCGGATCAGCAAGGCGCGAAAGCCATGTCACATGCGTCATTGTCGATTGCGAACTCGCAGGATGTTGCCGAAGTCGTACGCGCCTTTCCGCAGCGCTGGCAAGCCCTGCGCGAACTCGTGAACGAGCGGCTGGGCGAGCAGCTTCCCGAACACGCGATGGACTTTTCGTACGAGAAAGCGCATCTGTGCATGCAGGTCTATGAGGCGCAATGGTCGCGTCGTTCTCACTGGATTGTGTTCGGATCGCGCCGATATTTCCGCTCGATTCTCGCGAATCCGTTCTGGACGCTGCGCAAGAAGTTCTCGGCGGTCGCGCTGACGCTCCTGTGCCTTTTGCCGCTACGCAGTGTGAGCGATCACGCGATCCGCTATATCGCGAATCCGCTCGCGCGCGGCACGCAGGATCACCGTTCCTGAGTTGTCAATTTAGTTTCATTCCTGAACACGAATCAGTTTTTTCGTCATCCTTACTAATTTATTCTTCACTCAGTCGATTGCTTCTTGCAAGGGGCCAGCCATCATGATGAACGACACGAAAGCCGCCGTGGTGCCCGTCACCCAGCCCTTTTTGCCGCCACTGGAGGAGTTCGTGCCCTGGCTTGAAAAGATCTGGCAGAACCGCTGGGTGACCAACGACGGCCCGCTTCATCATCAGCTGGAACAGGCGCTGTGCGAGCATCTGGGCGTCGAGCACATCTGCCTGTTTTCGAACGGTACGCTCGCGCTCATTGCGGCGCTGCAAGCGCTCGACATAACCGGCGAAGTCATCACGACGCCGTTTTCGTTCGTTGCGACCACGCACGCGATTCACTGGAACGGCGTGAAGCCCGTATTCGCCGATATCGACCCCGTGAGCCTCAATCTCGACCCTGCACGCATCGAGGCCGCGATCACGCCCGACACACGCGCCATCATGCCGGTGCACGTGTACGGCAATCCATGCGATGTCGAGGCGATCGAACGCATCGCCGCGCGCCACGACCTGAAGGTGATCTATGACGCCGCGCATGCGTTTGGCGTGCGCTTTCGCGAGCGCTCGATCCTGAGTTTCGGCGATATGTCCGTGCTGAGCTTTCACGGCACCAAGATCTTTCATACCTTCGAGGGCGGCGCGATCGTCTGCCGCGACGCGCAGATGAAGCGCCGCATCGACCAGCTGAAAAACTTCGGCATTCAGGACGAGGTGACCGTCATAGGCCACGGCATCAACGGCAAGATGAACGAAGTCCAGGCGGCCTTCGGGCTCGTGCAGCTTCAGCATGTGGCGCAGGCACATGCAGTGCGCGCGCGCATCGACGCCCATTATCGCGAGCGCCTGGCTGGCGTGAAGGGCCTGCATCTGCATGAGATGCACGCAGACAGCCGCGCTAATTACGCGTATTTTCCGGTGCTCGTCACGCCCGAATTTCCGCTAAGCCGCGACGAACTCTATGCGGAACTGCGCGCGCGGCAGATTACGGTGCGCCGCTATTTTTATCCGCTGATCAGCGCGTTTCCTGCTTATTGCAATCTGGCGTCGGCGGCGCGAGAGAACCTGCCGGTGGCCGAACAGGTTTCGCAACAGGTTCTTTGCCTGCCGATCTTTCCGATGCTAGAGCGCGAGGTGCAGGATCGCATCATCGATATCGTTCTGGCCACAGCAGTTGCGCGGGCGGCCTGAGATGCGTCACCCCGCTCAAGGCAGGCCGCGTGCGCTGATATCGCCATTCACCAACACGACCAATCCGTACATCGACCTGCAGAAGCAATTGCTGTGCGATATCGGTTATGACGTACGGCCGCTTTCGGTGCGCTATTTGATGAGCGGCGGCATCGTCGATCTATTCAGGCATCCGAACCTGATTGTGCTGCACTGGATCGAGTTGCGAGCCTTCACCGACAACGGCCGACGCGTGGTGCCGCGCCTGCGCGGGCTGCCCGTGGTGATGCTGTATTGCGTGTTGATGGCGCTGAGTCGCGCGAAGGTAGTGTGTGTCGTGCACGATCACGCGGTTCATAACGCGCGCGGCGCCGTGCGCGCGTTTTCGGTTGCGCTGATGTCGCTCGTGCGCAGTCTCGCCGATGTGCGCGTCGTACACGACGAGCATTATGTCGCGCAGTTTCGCGCGCAGTATCTTCCGCATCCGTTGTATTGGGATGTGCCCGGGCGTTCAGTACATGCCGCGCGCGATGATTCGCGTGCGCCTGCGTTCGCGATTCTCGGCACAATCGAGCCATATAAGGGCATTGCGCAGGTGCTGGAGAGCTGGCCTCCAGGCCATGCGCTGACCATCGCTGGGCGCGGCCAGGCCGCGTATGTCGCTGCATTGCGTGAGATTGTGCGGGCGCGGGATCTGGCGGCTTGTGTGACGCTCGATGCGCGCTTTCTGAGCGATGGGGAATTCGATGCGCAACTCAACGCAGCGGACGTGGTGATCCTGGCTCATGTGGCCGAATCGATGCTGGTGAGCGGCGCGTTCTTCGAGGCGATCGGGCGGGTGCCCGTGATCATCGCGCGCGCCATTCCGTTTACGCGCGGTATGGCGGCGCAATTCGACAATGTGCTGCTGTTCGAGCACGAAGATGAGTTGCCTGGGCTCGTGCGCTATGTAGCCGCGAACTGGCCGCGTCTGGCGTCGCCCGAGGCAATCGCCGCAAAACGTCAGAAGGCTATCGCGACGTTCGGCTGGGAGGTGTGCCGGCAGCGTTACGCGCAGTGCTTCGACGCGGCAATGGGCGGAGAGAGTGTGCCTTTAGCTTCGCTTCGCGATTAGCTTTTCGCACGCGTAAACGCCAG
>NZ_BAYA01000056.1 GCF_000685015.1 Paraburkholderia bannensis NBRC 103871
AACATCACCAACAACATCAACAACGGCACGATCGGTCTGGTGCAACAGGATCAGACGACGCGCAACATCACCGTTGCAAAGGACACGGACGGCACGATCGTGGACTTCACGGGCACGGCAGGCACGCGTGTCCTGACGGGTGTGTCGAACGGTGCGGTGAGCGCATCGAGCGTTGATGCGGTGAACGGCTCGCAGCTGTATAACCTGGCCAGCTCGACGGCTAGCTCGATCGGCGGCGGCTCGACGGTGAATTCGGACGGTTCGATCTCGAACCCGACGTACAACATCGGCGGCAACACCTACAACAACGCAGGCGACGCCTTCACGCAGCTGAACAGCGATATCACGAACATCAGCGGCACGATGGCCGATGCAGTGATGTACGACTCGTCGGCGCATGATTCGGTGACGCTGGGCGGTTCGGGCGCGACGTCGGCAGTGGCGCTGCATAACGTAGCGGCAGGCGAAATCTCGGCATCGAGCTTCGATGCGGTGAATGGTTCGCAGCTGTACAACACGGCAAGCTCGACGGCCAGCGCGCTGGGCGGCGGTTCGACGGTGAACAGCGACGGCTCGATCTCGGCTCCGACGTACGTGGTGGGTGGCGATACCTACAACAACGTGGGCGGTGCGGTCACGAACCTCGACGGCCGTGTGACGCAGAACACGAGCGACATCTCGAACCTGCAAGGCGATATCACGAACATCAGTGGCCAGATGGCCGATGCGGTGATGTACGACTCGTCGGCGCATGATTCGGTGACGCTGGGCGGTTCGGGCGCGGCACCGGTTGCGCTGCATAACGTGGCCAACGGCGAAATCTCGGCATCGAGCTTCGACGCGGTGAACGGTTCGCAGCTGTACAACACGGCAAGCTCGGCAGCTAGCGCGCTGGGCGGCGGTTCGACGGTGAACAGCGACGGCTCGATCTCGGCGCCGACGTACGTGGTGGGTGGCAGCACCTACAACAACGTGGGCGGTGCGGTCACGAACCTCGACGGCCGTGTGACGCAGAACACGTCGGATATCCAGAACATCACCAACAACATCAACAACGGCACGATCGGTCTGGTGCAGCAAGACCCGACGACGCGCAACATCACCGTTGCGAAGGACACGGACGGCACGATCGTGGACTTCACGGGCACGGCAGGTACGCGTGTCCTGACGGGTGTGTCGAGCGGTGAGGTGAGCGCATCGAGCGTTGATGCGGTGAACGGTTCGCAGCTGTACGCAACGAACCAGAGCATCACGAATCTCAACAGCCAGATGGCCGATGCGGTGATGTACGACTCGTCGGCGCATGACTCGGTGACGCTGGGCGGTTCGGGTGCGACCTCGGCGGTGGCGCTGCATAACGTGGCGGCGGGCGAAGTCTCGGCTTCGAGCTTCGACGCGGTGAACGGTTCGCAGCTGTACAACCTGGCCAGCTCGACGGCGGATTCGCTGGGCGGCGGCTCGACGGTGAACAGCGACGGCTCGATCTCGGCGCCGGCGTACAACATCGGCGGCAGCACGTACAACAGCGTCGGCGGCGCGCTGACGAACCTGGACGGCCGTGTGACGCAGAACACGACGGACATCACGAACCTGACGAACAACATCAACAACGGCACGATCGGTCTGGTGCAGCAAGCCTCGCCGACGAGCACGGTGACGGTGGCGGCAGCTTCGGGTGGTACGACCGTGGACTTCACGGGCACGGCAGGCACGCGTGTCCTGACGGGTGTGACGAACGGCGCGGTGAACGCCAACAGCACGGATGCGGTCAACGGTTCGCAGCTCTATGCGACGAACCAGAGCATCTCGGATCTGGCTGGCACCGTCACGAACATCAACAGCCAGGTGGCTAACGCTGTGATGTACGACTCGTCGGCGCATGACTCGATCACGCTGGGCGGCTCGGGCTCGACGACTGCGGTTGCGATCCACAACGTGGCAGATGCCACCGCAGACGGCGATGCAGTGAACCTTGGCCAGATGAACGCGGCAATCGCGAACGTCACCAACATCGCCCAGAACGCGACCGACCCGATGTTCTCGGCGCAAGGCGACCGCAACACGGAAGCCGCGACGGCCAGCGGCACGCACGCTACGGCGGGCGGCGCGAACTCGGTGGCGAGCGGCACGCAGGCGACGGCATACGGTGCGGGTTCGAACGCGACCGGCAACCAGTCGACGGCGATCGGTGCGGGTTCGACGGCCAGCGCGAGCAACGCTGTGGCGCTGGGCGCAGGTTCGGTGGCCGACCGTGACAACACGGTGTCGGTGGGCTCGGCGGGCAATGAACGCCAGGTCACCAACGTCGCAGCCGGCACGGCAAACACGGACGCGGTCAACGTGGGTCAGTTGAACCAGGCGATCGACAATGCTCAAAGCAACACGATCAACATGGTTCAGCAAGGCGTGCAGCAATCCAACGCCTACACGAACCAGCAGATCGGCATTGTGAAGAAGCAGATGAACTCGCTGGGTGCAGCAGCGATGGCAGCTTCCTCGCTGATCCCGAATGCCCGTGCGGAAGGCAACTTCCAGATGGCCGCGGCAGCGGGTACGTACGGCGGCGAAACGGCTCTGGCCGTGGGTGCCAACTGGTACGTGACCGATCGCCTCCTGGTGAACGCACACGTTTCGCGTTCGACGGGCAGCGGCGCCTCCACCGGCGCTTCGGTTGGCGCAACGTTCGGCTTCTGATCGACCGGCCGTCATCCCAGGCCCGCCACGGGAAACCGTGGCGGGCGCGGAGAATTTCATGAAAAAAACCTTGATATGCGGCGCATTGCTGGCCGCGCTGATGAGCGCCCAGGCGTTCGCCAGCGTGGGCAGCGATGCCCAGGCGCTGATGCCTGCCGCACAGAAGATCGCCGACCCTTATCAGCGCGGTCTGGCTGAAGGCTGGCTCGAAATCGCGGATCGACAGGACAGCCATGTGCTCGTCTCAAGCGTCTACAACGACGCTGCGGCACGCGCACTGAACAACGGCCGTCATTTCATCGACGGCAGCGTCCCGTTCCAGCCAATCTACGGGCAGAAGAACTGGCCGCCGGTCGAAACACGCGAGAAGTGGGTGAAGGCGCTGCAGGAAATCGAGCGCACGAACCAGCGCGCCGCGCAGTCGCCGTGTCGCGGAGAGGATGCAGGACGTCTTTCCGCGCTTACCGACGAAGCCTGGAAGGAGCAGGACGAGACGCACGCCACGCATTGGGTACACGGTTGGGACTCGATCGAGCGGGCGCAGAAGCTGGCGCAGCAGGTGAACGGCGAACTCGACAAGTGCGCGCCGCCGCCGCCTCCGCCGCCGGCGCCTGTCAAGCCGGTTGTGCTTTCGGCCGATGCGCTGTTCGATTTCGACAGCGCGGTGCTCAAGCCCGAGGGGCTTCGTCAGGCCGAATTGCTGGCGCAGCAATGGCGCAACGCCGGTGCGAATATCGACCTGCTGACCGTCACGGGTTACACAGACCGTTTCGGTTCGGCGGAGCATAACCTCAAGCTTTCGCAGCAGCGCGCGCTGGCAGTCAGTACGGCGCTGCGTGATCTGGGCATCCGTGCGCGCACGGTTCAGATCAAGGGCCTGGGTGCAGCGAATCCGGTGCAGTCGTGTCCGGGTAAAAAGGCGACGCCTTCGGTTGTTGCTTGCCTCGCGCCGAACCGGCGCGTGGAGATCGTCACGAAGATGACGGCGAAGTAAGAAACACGCTGTAGGGAGCGTGGTGCGAACGCATGCACAGAATGCGTTCGCGTTTGGCGGGCATTGCGGCGTATCTCTCGATACGCCGTTTTTTTTACGGGATCACATTGCGCAGGCAGGCAATCGCCACTGCTTTGGGGCAATACGGGCGGCGCGTTCGCGGGTGTCCTGCTGGCGTCATTCAATGCTCGCGGCGAGCCGCATGCCGGCAACGTTGATGTCGCTTTCCCTGGCGGTGTTCGCGCCTGCGATTATTTTGCTGATTTTGTCTTCGCGAGCGCAGCCGGTTTGCCGAGCAACTCGATAATCGCGCGATGCAGCGGGTAATGCTCGGCCAGCATCGTCGCGTCGGCGATTTCGAATTCGCTGAACTCGAATCCCGGCGCGACGGTGCAGCCCACCAGTGCGTAAGTCGACGGGTCGCAGCAACGTGCCGCGAACCAGTGGCCCGCAGGCACGACGGCCTGGAACACCGTGCCCGGATGCACGAGCGCATGGCCGAGCTTGCGCGTGGAGAGCACGCCGCGCTCGTCGATCGAATGGATTTCGATGGGGGAGCCAGCGTAGAAGTGCCAAAGTTCGTCGGAGCGAATGCGATGCCACGCGGAATACGCACCGTTCGCCAGCAGAAAGTAGATCGCGGTTGAGGCCGCGCGCGTACCTTCGGCCTCGTTCGAGCCTTCGCGGCGCACGAAGGTATCGGCGCGATAGGTCTCGCTGTAATAGCCGCCTTCGGGATGCGGCTCCAGTCCGAAACGGCGGATCAGTTCTTCGACTTCGGTTTGCGCGCCAGTCATGGCCTTCCTCTCCTGGTGAGTCCGGCCACGTCCTGCGCGAGCCGGTTTCAACGTTCCTGTTCGTCGATCAGCGCGACCAGCCCGCGCAGCGCGTGTGCAGCGGCCTGCACGCGGATCTGTTCGCGGTCGCCCTTGAACACCAGCGTCTCGACGCTCGTGTGCAGCCGGTTGCTCCAGCCGAACGACACCATGCCGACCGGTTTCTCCGGCGTGCCGCCGCCCGGGCCGGCGATGCCGGTGATGGCGAGCGAAACTTGTGCCCGGCTGTTGCGCAACGCGCCTTCGGCCATCGCGCGCGCGACCGGCTCGCTCACGGCGCCGTGTTTTTCGATCAGCTCGGCCGGTACGCCGATCATCTCGGTCTTGGCCTGGTTCGAATAGGTGACGAAGCCGCGTTCGAACCAGCCACTGCTGCCGGAAATATCGGTGATGGCCGTGGCGACCATGCCGCCCGTGCAGGACTCGGCGGTCGCGAGCGTGATGCGGGCGTCGCGCAGTTTGTTGCCGGCGCGGATCGCGAGTTGATGGACGACGGAATCGGTAGACATGACGATGGGCAGTGGAGGGTGGCGGTTCAGACCGACATGCGCCAGAGCGCGATCACGAGCAGCGTGAAGAAGGCGGCGACAAGGTCGTCGACCATGATGCCGAAGCCGCCCTTGAAACGCCGCTCGATATAGCGGATCGGCGGCGGCTTCACCATATCGAAGAAACGGAAAATAGCGAACGCCCACAGTTTGCCGATGAAGTCGATGGGCGTGATCATCAGCAGCACGAGCCAGAACGCGACGATCTCGTCCCAGACGATGCATGACGGATCTTCGATGCGCAGCTTCCTGGCGGTGAACGCGGTGATGCCAACGCCTGCGATGAAGCCGCCCATGATCAGGATGCCCCAGGCGAGCACGCTGATGTAGCGGTTGAGCACCTCGAACGACGCCCACGCGAACAACGTGCCGGCGGTGCCGGGCGCAAGCCGCGACAGCCCCGAGCCGAAGCCGAGCGAAAGGATGTGCAGAGGATGCGCGAGCATGAACGGCGCATCGGCGCGGCGCGGGCCTTTCGGCGCGCTGGCGTCGGGCGCACTGGTGCCGGCACTGGCGGCGGCACTGGCAGAAACAGGCTGGCTGGCCGTCCCGAAATCGTCGGCGGGCGAGGGCTTTGGGTCAGTCGGCATGGAAGTGATCGAAACCTTGCAACGTCAGGTTGAGCGGTGCGCCTGCACCGTCGCGCCATGAAATCGTCGGCTGCGCGCCCGGCTGCGCCCCGGCGTCGGGAGCGTTTATTGTACCGATGCGTGTGACACGCACACCCGCCTGTTGCGCCGCCGCCGCGACTGCGTCACGGTTTTGCGGCGCGGCCGTGAAGCAGAGTTCGTAATCGTCGCCGCCCGCGAGCGCGCATTGCACTTGCAGATCGCGCGGCAGGCGCGCGAGCGCCGCCGAAACCGGCAGTGCGTCCACGTCGATGGTGGCGTTCACGCGCGAGCGCACGAGGATGTGGCGCAGGTCGCCCGCGAGGCCGTCGGAGATATCGAGCGCCGCGCGCGCCACGCCGCGCAGCGCGAGGCCCAGCGCCACACGCGGCTGCGGATATTCGAGCGCGGCGCGAAAGTACGCCGCGTCATCGGCATCGATCGGCGCGTGCGGCCATTCCTGGCGCAGCCAGGCGAGCCCCGCGCGCGCGTCGCCGGGCGTGCCGGAGACCCAGATGTCGTCGCCGGGCAGCGCCGCGTCGCGGCGAAGTGCGACATCCTGCCGCACCGTGCCGAACACCGTGATGCACAGGTTCAGCGGCCCCGCCGTGGTGTCGCCGCCCATCAGTTCGCAGTCGTGGCGGTCGGCCAGCTCGAACATCCCGGCACTGAACGCTTCGAGCCAGTCCTCCTCGGGTTTGGGCAAAGCAAAGGCCAGCGTAAAGCCCAGCGGTTGTGCGCCCATCGCGGCGAGATCGGACAGATTCACGGCAAGCGCCTTGTGGCCGAGCGCGTGTGGCGCGACATCGGGGAAAAAGTGGCGGCCTTCGACCAGCATGTCGGTGGAGACGGCCAGCATCTCGCCGGCGGCGGGCGCGATGAGCGCGCAATCGTCGCCGATGCCGAGCGCGGCGCGTCGGGTGTGCGTGCGGGCGCGCTGGGCGAAGAAACGGTCGATCAGGGAAAACTCGGAAAGCATGACGAAAGGTGGCAGTAACCAGGAATTCGGGGCTGCGGTGTGCAAGGCGACTTGAACTGAGACGGCAATTATTGGCGTAGTGCTGTCCTCAATCCAGTCGCGGCAGTTGCACCTGAACTGAAAGGAATGCCTTTTATGAATGGCGCTACAATCGGTCGGATCCGCGTTCGAACTGTCATTCTAATCTGCACCCAACGCCCTGCCGCCCATGTCGAATTCCTCCTCGAACTCCGCTACGAACAAGCTGCGCGAAGCCGCCCTCGATTACCACGAGTTCCCGACGCCCGGGAAAATCGCGATCGCGCCGACCAAGCAGATGATCAACCAGCGCGATCTTTCGCTCGCGTACTCGCCGGGGGTTGCGTTCGCGTGCGAGGCGATCGTCGAAAATCCGCTCAACGCCGCGCGCTTCACGGCGCGCAGCAACCTCGTCGGCGTCGTCTCGAACGGCACGGCCGTGCTGGGGCTCGGCAACATCGGGCCGCTCGCCTCGAAGCCGGTGATGGAAGGCAAGGCGGTGCTGTTCAAGAAGTTCGCCGGCATCGACGTGTTCGACATCGAACTCAACGAGTCCGACCCGCACAAGCTGGTCGACGTGATCGCCGCGCTCGAACCGACCTTCGGCGGCATCAACCTGGAAGACATCAAGGCGCCCGAGTGCTTCATCGTCGAACGTGAAGCGCGCAAGCGCATGAAGATTCCGGTCTTCCACGACGACCAGCACGGCACGGCCATCGTCGTGGCGGCGGCGTTCACCAACGGCCTGAAGGTCGTCGGCAAGGACATCAAGGAAGTGAAGCTGGTCGCCTCGGGCGCGGGCGCAGCGGCGCTGGCGTGCCTGGATTTGCTGGTCGACCTGGGCCTGCCGCTCGAAAACATCTATGTGACCGACCTTGCGGGCGTGGTCTACAAGGGCCGCACCGAGCTGATGGATCCGGACAAGGAGCGCTTTGCCCGCGAAACCGATGCGCGCACGCTCGCCGAAGTCATCGAAGGCGCCGATATTTTCCTGGGCCTGTCTGCAGGCGGCGTGCTCAAGCAGGACATGGTCAAGCTGATGGCCGCGAAGCCGCTGATCCTCGCGCTCGCGAACCCGACGCCGGAAATCCTGCCGGAACTCGCGCTCGAAGTGCGCCCGGACGCCGTGCTCGCCACCGGTCGCACGGACTATCCGAACCAGGTGAACAACGTGCTGTGCTTCCCGTTCATCTTCCGCGGCGCGCTTGACGTGGGCGCGACGACGATCACGCGCGAAATGGAAATCGCCGCCGTGAACGCGATTGCCGAACTCGCGCGCCAGGAGCAGAGCGATGTCGTCGCGACGGCTTACGGCATTCAGGATCTCCAGTTCGGGCCCGAATACCTGATTCCGAAGCCTTTCGATCCGCGCCTGATCGTGAAGATCGCACCGGCTGTCGCGCGCGCGGCGATGGACGCGGGCGTCGCCACGCGTCCGATCGAGGACATGGACGCCTACGAACAGCATCTCCAGCAGTTCGTCTACCACAGCGGCACGACCATGAAGCCGATCTTCCAGCTCGCGCGCGCCGTGGAGCCGGAGAAGAAGCGCATCGTGTTCGCCGAGGGCGAAGAGGAGCGCATCCTGCGCGCGGTGCAGATCGTCGTCGACGAAAAGCTCGCGAAGCCGATCCTGATTGGCCGTCCGGCGGTGATCGAGCAGCGCATCGCGCGCTACGGTCTGCGCCTGGTCGCGGATCAGGACTACTCGGTCGTCAACACCGATCACGACGAGCGCTATCGCGACTTCTGGAAGTCCTACGCCAAGCTGATGGCGCGCAAGGGCATCACGGCGCAGATGGCCAAGCTCGAAATGCGCCGCCGCACCACGCTGATCGGCGCGATGCTGGTGGAAAAGGGCGAGGCCGACGGCATGATCTGCGGCACGGTCAGCACGACGCACCGCCACCTGCACTTCATCGACCAGATCATCGGCAAGAAGGAAGGCTGCAACGTCTATGGCGCGATGAACGCGCTGGTGCTGCCGAACCGCCAGATTTTCGTGGTCGATACGCACGTGAACGTTGATCCGACGCCCGAACAGCTCGCCGAAATCACCATCATGGCGGCGGAAGAAGTGCGCCGCTTCGGCATTGAGCCGAAGATCGCGCTGTGCTCGCACTCGAACTTTGGTTCGAGCAACGCGCCTAGCGCGCAGAAGATGCGCGATCTGCTGGCGATCCTCCAGGAGCGCGCGCCCGACCTGCAAGTCGACGGCGAAATGCACGGCGACGTCGCGCTCGACCCGAACCTGCGCCGCGAGATCCTGCCGGAATCGACGCTCGAAGGCGAAGCGAACCTGCTGGTCATGCCGAACATCGACGCCGCCAACATTTCGTACAACCTGCTGAAGACGGCGGCGGGCAACAACATCGCTATCGGGCCGATCCTGCTGGGCGCGGCCAAGCCGGTGCATGTGCTGACGGCGTCGGCGACGGTGCGCCGCATCGTCAACATGACGGCGCTGCTGGTCGCGGACGTGAACGCGACGCGTTAAGGTGCGGTGCGTCCGGGCGGTGCAACGCCGCCTGGACTGTTTGATCTGAATTTGCCTCCCAACCTCGCCGATTGCTCATTGTTTATGCAATCGGCGGGCGCTCTTCCAGGCTTTCCCAAGCCGCATCGCCGCCCCGTTTTTCGATTGTAAAAACTACCTGAGTGGCGATTGCGCGCCGTCAAGTCTCCTTTGCGGCCGCCGGGCCGTGATTGCTTCCAGGTGCCATTAGCGATACCCTTACACCTTTCATGGTCGTCGAATGCGTGATCCGGGAACCGGGAATCCGTAGATGGTACAGATAGGACTGCCTGACGAAACGACTGGAGAAACAGCCGCGCGGGCAGGGTACGCAATCTGCGGGATCGAACTCGCAAGTCCTTGTTCTGAAAGATTTTTTGGCCGGTCATCCAGGCAGTTTCAGCGCGTCTCAGCGGGCGTTCTTCTTGCGGTTGCGCTAGCCGTTTCGCAGCTCGCCGTGGCGCGTACGCAAGCGCCCGACGATGGCGGCGGCGCGGCTGTCGACTCCGTGAGCGTGGGTGAATTGCCTCGCGAGGCGGTTGACACGCTTGGCCTGATCGGGACAGGCGGCCCCTACCCGTTCGAGAAGGATGGCGTCGTGTTCGGCAATTATGAGCGGCAATTGCCCAAACATCGGCGCGGCTACTATCACGAGTACACGGTGCCCACGCCCGCGGCGCGCAATCGGGGCGCACGGCGCATCGTCTGCGGCGGGCCGTTAAGGCGTACCGACAATTGCTATTACACCGACGACCACTACGCCAGTTTCAGGCGAATTGTTGAATGACACCGGGAAGGGCGGCATGAGCGATAACACTTACGCGCACGACCCTCGGGTCGCGAGCGATCTGTTCGCGTCCGGCGAGGGCAACCTGTTCCAGCGCGTCATGCAGATGAAGCATGACGACCAGCAGCGCGACGCTGCGCACGCTGGCGAGGCGCATGCATCGAACGAGGAGGCCATGAGCCTGTTTGCGACCGTCGGGCCGAATATCGTCCAGTCGATCCGCGCGTTTCGCGTCCAGGATCTCGCCGACGAAGCGCAGCGGCTAGAGGAACATTTCCTCTATGCGTTCTGCGCGAACGCACTAACCAAACAGGAAGTGCTGGAGACGATCGCCACATCGTTTCTGTTTCCGAAGCATTTCGGCAAGAACTACGACGGTCTTTACGACTGCCTGACCGATATGGTGCAGAAGGCTGGCGAGCAGCCCGGCTTCGTGGTCGTGCTCGAAGGCTTGCCGATCGCGCAGAAGTTCGACAAGGACGGCCGCGAGACGCTGCTCGACGTATTCCGCGAAGCTTCGGAGTACTGGGCTGAGCGCAAGGTGCCGTTCCGCGTGTTCTATTCGTTCGCCTGAAGGGTTGGCGGCACGTGTTGAACTGCCCAGTTAACGGATAAGCCGGATAACGTCGCATTCCTGCGACAAAAAAACACAGGCCCGCCGGTCGCGACGACCGGCGGGCCTTGTCATTTTTACCTGGTGGTGCGCCGTTAGCGCGCCGCTAGCCGCATTCTGCGGATTACCAGCCGCCCCAGCGCGCGGCCAGCGCCGACAGCACGGCGATGCCTGCCGTTTCGGTGCGCAGCACGCGCGGCCCGAGACCCACGGCGATGAAGCCGTGATCGAGCGCCGCGGCTTCTTCCGGCGATGAAAACCCGCCTTCCGGCCCAACCAGCACCGTGATCTCGCCAAGCGGCGGGGTGCCAGGCAGCGTCGCGAACGAGACATTGGCGCGTGGCGACAGCAGCACGCGCAGTTCGCCGTCGCCGGGCGTCTTGGGCAGCGAGCCCAGCCACGTGCCGATCTCGCGCGTGGGCGCGACTTCCGGCATGCGGTTGCGCCCGCACTGCTCGCACGACGCCTGCACGATGCGCTGCCAGTGCGCCTGACGACGCACGGCACGCTCGCCCGACAGGCGCACGACGCTGCGCGAGGTGGTGAGCGGCACGAAGCTGGTCGCGCCAAGCTCGACGGCCTTTTCGATCAGCCAGTCCATCTTGTCGCTGCCGGCGATGCCTTGTGCGAGCGTGAGGCGGTACGGCGGTTCGGTTTCGATGTCGCGGAACGGGCCGACGCGCACCTGGGTGTCGCGGCGTTCCATCGAGATGATTTCGGCGCTGAATTCTCCGCCGACGCCGTTGAACAGCACGACCGTGTCGCCGGGTTGCAGGCGCAGCACCTGGACGTGTCGCGTGACTTCGTCGGGGAGGGTGAAGACGTCGCCGGACTGTAGGGAGTTACCGACGAAAAAGCGGGGCATAAGACAGGTTCTCATTGCTTCATGACAGATGGCGAGCAAGCGCCCAGCGGTAACCGTCGAGGTCTTCGACCTGAGCGAAACGGTCACCCCAGAACTGATCCTGCGGCTCGCTCAACGATTTCGCGCCGGCGTCAAGCGCCCGCGCATATACCGCGTCGACATTATCGACGTAAAGATAAAAGGACTGGGGGGCGATCGCGTTCGAGCTCTTCGGCGTGCGGGCCGTCGAACCGAAAGCGCCCTCCGGCGCAAACATCACGATCAACTGATCGTGGTAGGTCATTTCCACGTGCATCACCGCGCCGTCGTCCTCCAGGCTGTCGCGAACCGCAAAGCCGAAGGCCGTTTCGAAGAAAGCGATCGCAGCGCGCGCATCGCGCACCGTCAGATACGGCGTTAGCCACGGCACGCCTGCGGGGCGGGGTGGGGTCATCGGGCTCTCCAGATTCGGTTACGGACGGTGAGTTGCAGAGGGAGTGTCAACTGGATGCCAGAATGGTCAAGCACGCAAACAAATGTAACGAACCAGCCAATTCTGCAATGTTGCGCATCCTAAAGCTGTAGGAATTGACCTAATTTATCGCGGAACATTCGCGGCGCATCCAGGAGTGTCGCATGCAGCTTCGTGTCGTAAAAGCGCAAACCCTCCAGCTCGCGCTCCAGCATGCGGGCCGTCAATATGGCTTCGGATTGCGCCGCCGGGTCAAGCTGGTCGCTGGCCACCGCCATCAGCCAGAACGCGCCGTAGAGCGGCACCCAGGCGCCCAGCGGGCGAACTACGGCAAAGGTCGAGCGCAGAGCGTCGAGCAGTGCGCCGACGCGCGCCGTATGGTGCAGTGGCGAGCCCAGATGCAGCGAAATCAGGGCGTCTTCGCTCATGATGGTTTTGAGCGCGCGATAGAACTGCGGCGTGTAAAGGCCGGCGGCGGGCGAATCGGGCGGTGTCAGATCGAATACGACCAGGTCGAAGGGCGGTGCGCCATCGGCCTGTGCGTTATTGGAGGCTCGGGCGACGAAATCCGCGGCATCGCCGATCACCAGTTCCACACGCGGATCGTCGAACGCGCCGCCGCGCACTTGTGGCAGGTAATCGCCTGTCAGACGGACTACATCGGCGTCGAGCTCGGCGACCACGATGCGCTCGATGGCGGGATGGCGCAGCAACTGGCGCGCCGCGCCGCCATCGCCGCCGCCCAGCACGAGCGCGGCGCGCGGCGCGGGATGCGTGAGCGCGGCCACATGGGTCATGCACTCGTGATAGATGAATTCGTCGCCGGCGGAGGTCATCGGCCGGCCGTCCAGCGTGAACAGGCAGCCGAGCTGCGGCGTGTCCCACACTTCGATGTGCTGCCAGGCCGAATCGGCGCTAGCGAGCAGGCGCGCGCCGGGGAAGCCGTACACGGCGTCGGGGCCGGGGTAAAAAAGAAGCGGAGCGGCGGTCAAGTCGGTGCGATCCTGGGAGCGATGCTGGCGCCCGAAGCCAGCCGATCAGCGTAAAAAAGGGGCGATAGCGGCATTATAAGGACGGCTTTCCGCCTGACGCCCGCAGAAGGCGCGCGTAGGCGTTTTCCTGCGCTCGCCGGGCCCCGAAGCCAGGGAAAAGCCGCATGTTCTGTTAGAATGTCGCCCTTTGCAGCCCTGTCCGTTTGCTCTGGCCGTTTCGCGTCTTCCTGGCGCCGCATCGCGCGCCGGAGCACGTGTTTGCCGAGCTTCCGGAACCGTCCGCTGCTGTGCGCCCGCCGTCTTGATCTGCGCGTTTGATCAGATCAATTCCGCCCGCCCACGCCGCTTTTTGCACTCGTTCCTCCGGACTCGACATGACGACCTCGTCTTCCGCCTCCCCCGCAACTACCACGTTGATGGCCAACGCGATCCGCGCGCTGTCCATGGACGCCGTTCAGCAAGCGAATTCCGGCCACCCCGGCATGCCCATGGGCATGGCCGAGATCGCCGTCGCGCTGTGGGGCCGCCATCTGCGCCACAACCCGACGAACCCGCACTGGAACGACCGCGACCGCTTCGTGCTGTCGAACGGCCACGGCTCCATGCTGCTGTACTCGTTGCTGCACCTGACCGGCTACGACCTGCCGATCGAAGAGCTGAAGAACTTCCGCCAGATGCATTCGAAGACGCCGGGTCACCCGGAATTCGGCATCACGCCGGGCGTCGAAACCACCACGGGCCCGCTCGGCCAGGGTCTGGCGAACGCGGTTGGCATGGCGCTGGCTGAAGCGCTGATCGCAGCGGAGTTCAACAAGGCCGACGCGAAGATCGTCGACCACCACACCTATGTGTTCCTCGGCGACGGCTGCCTGATGGAAGGCATCTCGCACGAAGCCTGCTCGCTGGCCGGCACGCTCAAGCTGAACAAGCTGATCGCGCTGTACGACGACAACGGCATCTCGATCGACGGTCACGTCGAGCACTGGTTCCACGACGACACCCCGAAGCGCTTCGAAGCCTACGGCTGGAACGTGATCGCGGACGTGAACGGCCATGACGTCGATGCAGTCGACGCAGCCATCGCCAAGGCCAAGGCATCGGACAAGCCGACGCTGATCTGCTGCAAGACGCAGATCGGTCACGGCGCGCCGACCAAGGCAGGCGGCCACGACGTGCACGGCGCGCCGCTCGGCGCAGAAGAAATCGCCAAGTGGCGCGAAGCGGCGGGCTGGAAGTGGGAGCCCTTCGTCGTGCCGCAGGAAGTCTACGCAGACTGGGATTCGAAGGCCACGGGCGCGAAGCTCGAAGCCGAGTGGAATGAAACGTTCGGCGCCTACAAGGCGAAGTACCCGACGGAAGCCGCTGAATTCACGCGCCGCATGGCTGGCCAGCTGCCCGCCGACTGGGCGCAGAAGGCTGCTGAAATCGTCGCCGGCGCGGATTCGCGCAAGGAAACCGTCGCGACCCGCAAGGCGTCGCAGCAGGCCATCGAAGGCCTCGCCGCTGCGCTGCCGGAACTGCTGGGCGGCTCGGCCGACCTGACCGGCTCGAACCTGACCAACTGGAAGGCCTCGAAGCCCGTGCGCGCCGCGAAGGCCGGCGAAACCGGCATCGAGTGGGGCAACCACGTCAACTACGGCGTGCGCGAGTTCGGCATGAGCGCCGCGCTCAACGGCATCGTGCTGCACGGCGGCTACAAGGCCTTCGGCGGCACCTTCCTGACGTTCTCGGATTACAGCCGCAACGCGCTGCGCGTGGCCGCGCTGATGAAGTGCCCGTCGATCTTCGTGTTCACGCACGACTCGATCGGCCTGGGCGAAGACGGCCCGACGCACCAGTCGATCGAACAGGTGCCGAGCCTGCGCCTGATCCCGAACATGACGCTCTGGCGTCCGGCCGACACGGTTGAAACCGCGGTGGCCTGGACTGAGTCGATCGCGCATCAAGGCCCGTCGTCGCTGATCTTCAGCCGTCAGAACCTGCAGTTCAACGAACGCACCGACGCTCAGATCGCCAACATCGCCAAGGGTGGCTACGTTCTGAAGGACTGGAACGACGACATCCCGAGCCGCAAGATCATCCTGATCGCGACGGGCTCCGAAGTCGAACTGGCGATGAAGGCCGTCGAGGCGCTCCAGCGCGAAGGCATCGGCGCCCGCGTGGTGTCCATGCCGTCGACCAACGTGTTCGACCGCCAGGACGCTGAATACAAGGAGCGCGTGCTGCCCAAGGGCGTGCGCCGCGTGGCGATCGAAGCGGCTCAGTCCGACTTCTGGCGCAAGTACGTGGGCCTCGAAGGCGGCGTGGTCGGCATCGACACCTTCGGCGAATCGGCTCCGGCTGGCGTGCTGTTCAAGCACTTCGGCTTCACGGTCGAAAACGTCGTCGCGACGGCCAAGGCCGCGCTCGACAACTAAGCATGGCTTCACACGGGCTCGCCTTCTGGCGGGCCCGTTTGCCGTCTGCGCCCCGCTTGTGAGGCTTTAAGCCGCCATAAGCGGCCGGGCAGGGCGCCGCACGGTGCAGTACCAGAATTTTTTACCATCAGGAGATAAACCATGACGATTCGCGTCGCAATCAACGGCTACGGCCGCATCGGCCGCAACACGCTTCGCGCGTTCTACGAGAACGGCAAGAAGCACGACATCCAGATCGTCGCAATCAACGACCTGGGTGACGCGAAGACCAACGCGCATCTGACGCAATACGACACGGCACACGGCAAGTTCCCGGGCGAAGTCTCGGTGGACGGCGACTACCTCGTCGTCAACGGCGACCGTATCCGCGTGCTGGCCAACCGCAACCCGGCAGAACTGCCGTGGGGCGAGCTGGGCGTCGACATCGTGTTCGAATGCACGGGCTTCTTCACGACCAAGGAAAAGGCCAGCGCCCACCTGAAGGGCGGCGCGAAGAAGGTCATCATCTCGGCGCCGGGCGGCAAGGACGTCGACGCGACGATCGTCTACGGCGTGAACCACAACGTGCTGAAGGCGACGGACACGGTCATCTCGAATGCATCGTGCACGACCAACTGCCTGGCACCGCTCGTCAAGCCGCTGAACGACAAGATCGGCCTGGAAACGGGTCTGATGACCACGATCCACGCTTACACGAACGACCAGGTTCTGACGGACGTGTATCACGAAGACCTGCGCCGCGCGCGCTCGGCCACGCACAGCCAGATCCCGGCGAAGACGGGTGCTGCATCGGCTGTCGGCCTCGTGCTGCCGGAACTGAACGGCAAGCTGGACGGTTACGCGATCCGCGTCCCGACCATCAACGTGTCGATCGTCGACCTGTCGTTCATCGCCAAGCGCGACACGACGGTCGAAGAAGTCAACGCGATCATGAAGGAAGCCTCGGAAGGCGCGCTCAAGGGCATCCTGGGCTACAACACCGCACCGCTGGTGTCGATCGACTTCAACCACAACCCGGCATCGTCGACGTTCGACGCGACGCTCACGAAGGTCTCGGGCCGTCTCGTGAAGGTGTCGAGCTGGTACGACAACGAGTGGGGCTTCTCGAACCGCATGCTGGACACGGCAGTCGCACTCGCCAACGCGAAGTAAGCGCGTAGCCGGTCTGAAGAACGAAAAAACCGCCCCTCGGGGCGGTTTTTTCTTGTGGGGATTTTACTTTCAGCGGCTTTCCGGCGCGCAGTGCTTGAAATGCGCCGTAACCGCTGATTTATAGTGCGTGCTTCAGTGCTTGCGGTGCGGGCAGTTATCCTTCGTGCATGCGCCGTACAGCGCGAGTGCGTGCTCCTGAAGCTTGAAGCCGCGCTCGTTGGCGATCATCTGCTGGCGCTTTTCGATTTCGGGGTCGAAGAATTCCTCGACCAGGCCGCAATCGAGGCACACCAGGTGATCGTGGTGGCTGCCTTCGTTGAGTTCGAAGACGGCCTTGCCCGATTCGAAGTTGCTGCGGGTGAGCAGGCCCGCCTGCTCGAACTGCGTGAGAACCCGGTAAACCGTGGCGAGGCCGATGTCCAGCTCCTCGTTCAGCAGGTTGCGATACACGTCTTCGGCGGTGAGGTGTCGCACGGGGCTATGCTGAAAAATCTCCAGGATCTTGAGGCGCGGAAGAGTCGCCTTGAGGCCGATGTTCTTGAGATCGGTTGGATTGGTCATGACGATAAGTCCCTGGAGTACAATGCTGGGTTCTTATGTTAATGCGTTTTTGCCGTTACGGGCATCTTCGGCAGAACTTCGAACGAACTTCTACAGAACACGCGCGGCTTAGCGAAAAGCCCGCACGGTGAGGGAAATGATTCCAGAATTCACTATGATCGGCCGACGCATGAATGGCGGCCGCCTGGCGTGCACCCTGCTGGCTGCGGCCGCGTTCGCGGCGCTCGCCGGTTGTTCCACTTATGACAGCCTGACGCAGCGCGTCGCCCAGAGCATCACGCCGTACCGCATTACGATCGTTCAGGGTAACTTCGTTTCGGCGGAAGCCGCGGCGCAGATGAAGGTCGGCATGTCGCGCGCGGACGTCAAGCAACTGCTCGGCACGCCGCTCCTGACGGACATGTTCCACGCCAACCGCTGGGACTACGTCTTCTACTTCAAGCGCGGCTCGACCGCCGTGGTGCAGCAGCGCGACTTCGTCGTGCTGTTCGACGGCGATCGCGTGTCGAGCTGGTCGGGCGGCGAAGATCTGCCGTCCAACCTCGAACTGCTCGCCGAAATCGACGGCGACAAGCAGGGCAAGAAGTACAAGGCGGCCGTTGCGGCTGCGGGCGCGTCCGGTGCTTCGGCGGCCCAGGCTGCGAACCCGGCTGGCCCGAGCGTCCCGGATACGGCGCGCACGCCCACCTCGGAACTCGGCACCGCGACCTCGCAACTGCCGCAGGATCCGAACGCGCAGGCCGCCGCAGCGGCGAATCGCGCCACGGATGCCGTGCAGACGCCGTCGGGCTTGACGCCGTCGGTGCGCGCCGGTACGCCCACCTCGTCGGCGCTGCCGCCGAACGTGGGCACGATGCCTGCCCAGGTTCAGTTGCACCGTGCGCCGCCGCCGCAGATCCAGGGCGTGCCGCAGTCGAACCCGGTCGGCCCGACCGCGGGCGCGCAGGGCACCGGCGACTCCAACGCCGCCGTGCTGCCGCCGTCGCGCAACTCGCCGCTCACCGCGCCGCCGCAGGTGCCGGCTTCGGGCGCCACGGGCAATTAAGATCGCAGCGACCGGTTCCGGAAGAAGCGCCAGCGTGGGCTTCGTCCGGGGCGGCGTCGATCGTTCCATCAAGGGCCGGGCGCGTTGCGCCGGGTCTTGCGTCGGCGGCTTCGGGCCGCCGCGTTCGTTTGTATCGTCTACTAGCGTCTATCCTTGGCAGGATCTATCCCGAAAATGTCCGTCTGACTTTTGTCTGACGGACGTGCATCGTGCGCAGGGCTGCCGGTCTCACCTTTGCAGGAACAGTCATGAAAATCGCAATCGCCGGAGCATCGGGCCGCATGGGCCGCATGCTGATCGAAGCCGTTCTGAATACGCCTGACGTCACGCTGTCGGGCGCGCTCGTGCGCAAGGGTTCGGCCGCCATCGGCCAGGACGCGGGCGCCTTTCTCGGCAAGGACACGGGGGTGCGCGTTACCGACGATATCGAGCAGGTCTTCGCGCAAAGCGACTGCCTGATCGACTTCACGCGCCCCGAAGGCACCCTCGCGCACCTCGAAGCCGCCCAGCGCCACGGTGTGAAAATGGTGATCGGCACGACCGGTTTCGACGCGCAGCAAAAGGCGCAGCTCGGCGCTGCCGCGCAAAAGGTGGGCATCGTGTTTGCGGCCAACATGAGCGTGGGCGTGAACGTCACGCTTAAGCTGCTGGAGTACGCGGCGCAGTTTTTCGACAAGGGCTATGACATCGAGATCATCGAAGCGCACCATCGCCACAAGGTCGACGCGCCCTCGGGCACGGCGCTGGCGATGGGCGAAGCCGTCGCGAAGGCGCTCGGCCGTGATCTCGACGAGTGCGCCGTCTATGGCCGCGAAGGCGTGACCGGCGAGCGTGATCCGTCGACGATCGGCTTTTCGGCGATTCGTGGCGGCGATATCGTGGGCGACCACACGGTGCTGTTCGCGGGGATCGGCGAGCGTATCGAGATCACTCACAAGTCGTCGAGCCGCCTGTCGTACGCGCAGGGCAGCGTGCGTGCGGCGCTGTTCCTGCAGGACAAGGCGAGCGGCCTGTACGATATGCAGGACGTGCTCGGCCTGCGTTAAGCGGCTGGGTGACGCCTGGGCCCGGCAAGCGCGCCGGGCCGGCCACGCGGCGTGCGCGCCGCGACATCATCACGCGAGGTTCGATGGCAGCGAGTAACGGAGTCATCCACTATCTGCAGACGAGCGACGCCGTCACGCACGCGGTTGCGTGGGTGCTGCTGGCGATGTCGGTCGCGAGCTGGTGCTTTCTGATCGTGAAGAGCTGGGTGCTCGTGCGCGCGAAGCGCCAGGGGCCGCGCGCCGTCACGCAGTTCTGGCAGGCGGCAACGCTTGCGGACGGCGTGAGTGCGATGCGCGCGCTCGACCGCGAGCGCGTGTTCCTGCCGCTTGCGCAGGCCGCCCTGGCGGTCATCGAAACCGATACGGCGGGCGCGCTGCTCGCGCGTGTCGATCGTGGCGAGCGCGTGCTGCGCGCCTTGCGTGGCGCGCTCCAGGCGTCGCAGCGGCGGCTCGAATTCGGCCAGGTGCTGCTGGCTTCCGTGGGCAGCACGGCGCCGTTCGTCGGGCTGCTCGGCACGGTGTGGGGCATCTATCACGCGCTCGGCAGCATCGCCGCGAGCGGCCAGGCGATGATCGAGAACGTCGCCGGGCCGGTGGGCGAGGCGCTCATCATGACGGCCTTTGGCCTTGTCGTTGCGATTCCTGCGGTGCTGGCTTACAACATTCTCGGTCGTCTTGCGCGCCAGATCGGCGACGATCTCGACGGCTTCGCGCACGACCTGCACGCCTGGGCGAGCGCCCCCGAAGAGGCTGCGGCCCGTCGGGATGGCGCCGCGCCGCGTGAGCTCCAGCAGCCTGCGCGCAGCGAAGGCGTGACGCGCGCCGGCGCGCTCTGAGCGGCAGGGAGGCCCAGGCGATGGCATTCGGCGGACTCGAAAAGAAGCGCGATTCGGCACCGATGGCCGAAATCAACATGACGCCGCTCATCGACGTCATGCTCGTGCTGCTCGTCATCTTCATCATCACCGCGCCGCTGTTCACGCACGCAATCCGGCTCGACCTGCCGAAAGTCGCCGCCGAGCCCGTGCAGCAGACGCCGCAGACCGTCACGCTATCGATCGACGCTGCGGGCAAGGTGTTCTGGAACGCCCAGCCGGTCACGCTGGACGAACTGCGCAAGCGCTTTGCCGACGCGGGCAAGCAGCCCGAAGCGCAGCAGCCCGAACTGCAACTGCGCGCCGCACGCGAGACGCGCTACGACGTGATTGCCCAGGTGATGGGCGCCGCACAGCAGGCTGGGCTTGCGCGCCTGGGCTTCGTGACCGATCCGCCGACTGCCACACCCGTCACACCAGCCACACCCGCCGCACCAGCCACGCAACACTAAGCCCCGGATTCGCCCTCAAGCGCGGCCCCAATCCCGCCATTCGAAAAGCGAGCGGAAAGCGTGGCCAACTCAACGGTATAATCAGCGTTTCCCTGTAAAAACGGGGCCCTGCCCGCGTCGCGCGGAGGATCTTCTGAAGATCTTCTGAAAATCGCGCCGGCCGGCCCGGTGCGCCAGACGCCACGAGGCGACGCCCGCATGCCGCCGCAGGCCCGTTTGAGCCGAATCTGCGTTTTCCCATCCACACCATGCTCGAAAAATACGTTCCCTCCGACGTCGAATCCGCCGCGCAAGGCGAATGGCGTGCCAGCGACGCTTACCGGACGGCCGAAAAGGCCGACAAGCCCAAGTTCTATTGCGTCTCGATGCTGCCGTATCCGTCGGGCAAGCTGCACATGGGTCACGTGCGGAACTACACGATCAATGACGTGATGTACCGCTATCTGCGCATGAACGGCTACAACACGCTCATGCCGATGGGCTGGGACGCGTTCGGCATGCCGGCCGAAAACGCGGCGATGGCCAACAACGTGCCGCCGGCCAAGTGGACGTACGACAACATCGAGTACATGAAGGGCCAGATGCAGTCGATGGGTCTCGCGATCGACTGGTCGCGCGAAATCGCCACCTGCAAGCCCGACTACTACAAGTGGAACCAGTGGTTCTTCCTGAAGATGCTCGAAAAGGGCATCGCCTACAAGAAGACCGGCACGGTGAACTGGGATCCGGTCGACCAGACCGTGCTCGCCAACGAGCAGGTGATCGACGGCCGCGGCTGGCGCTCGGGCGCGCTCGTGGAAAAGCGCGAAATCCCGATGTACTACCTGCGCATCACCCAGTACGCCGATGAACTGCTGAACGACCTCGACGGCCTCGGCTGGCCCGAGCGCGTCAAGATCATGCAGCAGAACTGGATCGGCAAGAGCTTCGGCGTGAACTTCGGCTTCCCGTACGAACTGGATGGCGAGAAGAAGCTGCTGCGCGTGTTCACCACGCGCGCCGACACGATCATGGGCGTGACCTTCTGCGCGATCGCGGCCGAGCACCCGCTCGCCACGCGTCTGGCGCAGGACAAGCCGGAACTGCTGCCGTTCATCGACGAATGCAAGCGCGGCGGCGTGGCGGAAGCCGACGTCGCGACGATGGAAAAGAAGGGCGTCCCCACGGGCTTCACCGTCACGCACCCGGTCACGGGCGAGCAGGTGCCGGTGTGGATCGGCAACTACGTGCTGATGAGCTATGGCGAAGGCGCCGTGATGGGCGTGCCGGGCCATGACGAGCGCGACTTCGCGTTTGCGAAGAAGTACGACCTGCCGATCAAGCAGGTGATCGCCGTGGAAGGCGAAACGTACTCGCTCGACGGCTGGCAGGAGTGGTACGGCGACAAGGAACGCGCCGTCACCGTCAACAGCGGCAAGTACGACGGCCTGAGCTACACGGCGGCGGTCGACGCCGTCGCGGCTGACCTGAAGGCGCAAGGCTACGGCGACAAGCAGGTCACGTGGCGTCTGCGCGACTGGGGCATTTCGCGCCAGCGCTACTGGGGCACGCCGATCCCGATCATCCACTGCCCGAGCTGCGGCGACGTGCCGGTGCCGGAACAGGATCTGCCGGTCGTGCTGCCGGAAGACCTCGTGCCGGACGGCACGGGCAACCCGCTCGCAAAGTCCGAAGCGTTCCTGAACTGCAAGTGCCCGACCTGCGGCGCCGACGCGAAGCGCGAAACCGACACGATGGACACGTTCGTGGATTCGTCGTGGTACTTCTACCGCTACGCCGCGCCGGACGCGGTCAACATGGTCGACGAGCGCACCGACTACTGGATGCCGATGGATCAGTACATCGGCGGCATCGAGCACGCGATTCTTCACCTGCTGTACTCGCGTTTCTGGGCGAAGGTCTCGCGCGACCTGGGTCTCGTGAAGTTCGGCGAACCGGCGAAGAACCTGCTCACGCAGGGCATGGTGCTCAACGAAACCTTCTATCGTGAAGATCCGTCGGGCAAGAAGAGCTGGTTCAACCCGGCCGACGTGACCGTGACGCACGACGACAAGGGCCGCCCGGTTGGCGCCACGCTCAACAGCGATGGCCAGCCGGTGGTGCTCGGCGGCGTCGAGAAGATGTCGAAGTCGAAGAACAACGGCGTCGACCCGCAGGTGCTGATCGACCTGTACGGCGCCGATACTGCGCGTCTGTTCACGATGTTCGCCGCACCGCCCGAGCAGCAGCTCGAATGGTCGGGTGCGGGCGTGGAGGGCGCGAGCCGCTTCCTGCGCCGCGTCTGGTCGTTCGGCTATGCGAACGCCGAAGCGATCAAGTCGCGTGCATCGTTCGACGCGGCCACGGTCACGGACGTCGAAAAGACGCTGCGCCGCGAAGTCTACGGCGTGCTCAAGCAGGCCGACTTCGACTATCAGCGTCTGCAGTACAACACCGTCGTGTCGGCGGCGATGAAGATGCTCAACGCCATCGACGGCGCGAAGGAAGCGGGCGCGGGCGTCAAGCGCGAGACTTTCGGCGTGCTGCTGCGCGTGCTGTATCCGGTCGTGCCGCACCTGACGTTCGAACTGTGGAAGGCGCTCGGTTACGCCGACGAATTCGGCACGCTGCTCGACGCACCGTGGCCGAAGGTCGACGAAAAGGCGCTGGAACAGGCTGAGATCGAACTCGTGCTGCAGGTGAACGGCAAGGTGCGTGGCGCCGTGACGGTCGCCAAGGATGCAACGAAGGACGTGATCGAAGCCGCCGCGCTGGCGCACGAAATGGTCGTCAAGTTCGCGGAAGGCCGCGAGCCGAAGAAGATCATCGTCGTGCCGGGTCGTCTCGTGAACGTCGTGGTCTGATCGGGTTGAACTGATCAGGCCGATCAAGCCGATGTGCTGTACTGGCGGCGCGTCGCGATCCACGGGATCGCACTGCGCCGCCGTTCCGAATCTGTCGCGAACCAGGGAGTCCATGTGATTCGCAGATCGTTCCTGTTACTGGCCAGCAGCGCGCTGATGCTTTCGGCGTGCGGCTTCCAGCTGCGTGGGCAGCAGAACTACGCGTTCAAGCGGCTCGCCATTGTTGGCGCACCGGCGCCCGTGACCGCGCGCCTCACGCGCATGATCGAAGGCGGCAGCGATTCGGTGGTGGTCGAATCCACCTCGAACGCCGACGCCGTGCTGCACGTGTCCGAATCGCGCGGCTTCAGCACGCTCACGCTGAGCTCGCTGGGCGAAGTCGAGGAATACCAGGTCAACTATTCGCTGTACTACACGCTGACGGCGGCTGACGGTTCGCCGTTGATCCAGCCGAGCACGATCGGGCTGAACCGCGCGATGACCTATAGCGACCAGTACTCGACCGCGAAGGTGAGCGAGTCCAACCTGCTGTTCGCGGACATGCAGAACGACGCAGTGGATCAGCTCACGCGCCGCCTCGCCGTGCTCAAGACGCTGCATCCGAATCCGGACCAGGTCGTGCCGGGCGTCTCGCCGCGTGCACCGCTGCCGCCGCCGCCGCTGTGATGCGCGGCTCGTTTTTCCGCTTGTTTTTCCTTTAAAGCGCACGCCATGCAACTGCGACTGGACGCACTCGAGCCGCATCTGGCCAGGGGAATGGCCAGCCTGTACGTCGTCTACGGCGACGAGCACCTGCTCGCCCAGGAGGCGTGCGACCGCATTCGTGCGAGCGCGCGTGCGGCCGGCTTCACCGACCGTTCCGTCTTTACGGTCGAGCGCGGTTTCGACTGGAGCGCGCTGCTTGGCGCGAGCCAGTCGATGTCGCTGTTCGGCGACCGCCAACTGGTGGAGTTGCGCATTCCGTCCGGCAAGCCCGGCAAGGAAGGCGCTGACGCGCTGAAGACGCTCGCGGCATCGGCCAAGGCTGGCGCGAATCCCGATGTGCTCACGCTCGTCACACTGCCGCGTCTGGATGCGGCGACGCAGAAGTCGGCATGGTTCACGGCGCTTTCGGAGAGCGGTGCCTCCATCAAGATCGATCCGGTCGAGCGCGCCGCGCTGCCGAACTGGATCGGCCAGCGCCTCTCGCAGCAGGGCCAGCGTGTCGCGCCAGGCGAAGACGGACGGCGCGCATTGCAGTTCGTCGCGGAACGCGTGGAGGGCAACCTGCTCGCCGCGCACCAGGAAATCCAGAAGCTTGGCCTGCTGTATCCGCAAGGCGTGCTGAGCTTCGAGCAGATTCACGACGCCGTGCTCAACGTGGCGCGCTACGACGTGTTCAAGCTCAACGAAGCGATGCTGACTGGCGACGTTGGGCGCCTTGCGCGCATGCTCGACGGCCTGGAAGGCGAGGGTGAAGCTGCCGTGCTGGTGCTGTGGGCCGTCGTCGAAGAAGTGCGCACCTTGCTGCGCATCAAGCGGGGCGTGGCGGCGGGCAAGCCGCTCGCCGTGCTGCTGCGCGAGAACCGTGTCTGGGGGCCGCGTGAGCGCCTGATCGGGCCGGCGCTGTCGCGTCTGAGCGAAGCGACGCTTGAGCGCGGGCTCGTGCTGGCGGCGCGTCTCGACCGGCAGGTCAAGGGCCTGTCGGGACAGGCGCGCGGCGACTGGCGCAATGCGTTGCCGCCGGATGCGTGGGACGGTTTGTTCGAACTGGCGATGACAGTGGCCGCGCCGCGTGATGCAGGAGCAGCAGGCGCTGCGGCATCTCGTCCTGTTGCGGGCGCACGCACCGGCGCGCCAGCCGCACCACGCTCGAACCCAGCAGCGGCCGCCGCAGCCGCCGCCGCTGCGGCCCGACCGCGCACCGCAGGGCCGGGGCGCAGGCCAGGCTAGCTTCACGCTTGCCGGGTCGCGCTCCCGACACCTGCTTCCGCTCAAGCGCACACGCACCGTCACGTGCCCTGTGCCGCACCAGGCCGCGCCCAGCAAAGCTGGCGCGCTGGCTTTAAAATCGACCTAACCTGAACCGGGCCGCCTCGCCGCGCCGGCAGCAAGATCGCCAGCCGCGCGCCGGGCACGCCGCACCGCATCACCGCATCGCATCACGATAGAGACCATGGATATCGACCAGTACATGACCGACCTCGGCCGCCGCGCCCGCAAGGCTTCGCGCGCGATGGCCCGGGCCTCGACGGCCGCGAAGAACGCCGCGCTCGAAGCGGTGGCGCAGGCCATCGAGCGCGAGACGCAGCAGCTCAAGGACGCCAACGCCCGCGACCTCGCGCGTGCGCAGGAAAAGGGCCACGACGCGGCCTTCATCGACCGCCTGACGCTTTCGGACAAGGCGATCGGGACGATGGTCGAGGGGCTGCGCCAGGTCGCGGCGCTGGCCGATCCGATCGGCGAGATCAGCAACCTCAAATTCCGCCCGAGCGGCATCCAGGTGGGCCAGATGCGCGTGCCGCTTGGCGTCATCGGCATCATCTACGAATCGCGCCCGAACGTGACCATCGACGCGGCCGCGCTGTGCCTGAAGTCGGGTAACGCGACGATTCTGCGCGGCGGCTCCGAAGCGCTCGAATGCAACACGGCGCTGGCGAAGCTGATCGGCGAGGGCCTGGCGGCAGCGGGCCTGCCGCAGGACGCGGTGCAGGTGGTCGAGACGGCCGATCGCGCGGCGGTGGGCAAGCTCATCACCATGACGGAATTCGTCGACGTGATCGTGCCGCGCGGCGGCAAGAGCCTGATCGAGCGCCTGATGGCCGAAGCGCGTGTGCCGATGATCAAGCACCTCGACGGCATCTGCCACGTCTTCATCGACGATCGCGCGGATATCGCCAAGGCGCTTACCGTGTGCGACAACGCGAAGACGCACCGCTACGGCACCTGCAACACGATGGAAACGCTGCTGGTCGCACGCGGCATCGCGCATGACGTGCTGCCGCCGCTGGGCCGGCTCTATCGCGACAAGGACGTGGAGCTGCGCGTGGACGCCGCCGCGCGCGCGATCCTCGCGGACGCGAACGTCGGCCCGCTCGTGGAAGCCACCGAAGAAGACTGGCGCACCGAATACCTTGCGCCGGTGCTGGCGATCAAGGTGGTGGACAACCTCGACCAGGCCGTCGAGCACATCAACCACTACGGCTCGCACCACACCGATGCGATCGTCACCGAAGACCACGACCGCGCGATGCGCTTCCTGCGCGAAGTGGATTCGGCGAGCGTGATGGTGAACGCTTCGACGCGTTTCGCGGACGGTTTCGAATTTGGCCTGGGCGCCGAAATCGGCATCTCGAACGACAAGCTGCACGCGCGCGGCCCGGTCGGCCTGGACGGCCTGACTTCGCTCAAGTACGTGGTGCTGGGTCACGGCGAAGGCCGCCAGTAAGTCCTGCTGGCGGCGCGCTGCGCTTTGCAGCGTGGTGCGCCGCCGCTTCGCTTAACGATCGAAGAAGAAAAATATGTCGATGCTCTGGGTCAAGACGTTTCACATCGTACTGATCGCTTCGTGGTTCGCAGGCCTGTTTTATTTGCCGCGAATCTTCGTCAATCTCGCGATGGAAACCGAGCCCGCGGCAACGAAGCGCCTGCTCATCATGGCGCGCAAGCTCTACCGCTTCATGACGATGATCGCCGTTCCCGGCCTGCTGTGCGGGCTGTGGCTGTGGCTCGTCGTGGGCATTGGCAGCGGGCAGGGCTGGATTCACGCCAAGGTGGGCGTGGTCGTGCTGCTGATCATCTATCACGCGTATTGCGGGCGCCTGCTGCGCACGTTCGAGCGTGGCGAGAACCGTCGCTCGGACAAGTGGTATCGCATGTTCAACGAACTGCCCGTGCTCGGCATGCTGGCGGCCGTGGCGCTCGTTGTCATCAAGCCGTTCTGAATCTGCTGGAAAGCGTTTTTCTTTCCCCGACGGGCAGCATCAAATGCTGCCCGTTTCCTTTCTGCGCATGCGCGACGCCGCAACGCGCCAGCCATCCTCACGCTTCACGAACACATCGGTGAAGCGGTACTCGATCGTCTTGTAGCCCAGCGCCGGTGTATAGCGGTTGATGCCGGTCGCCACGGCGACGTCATCGAGCACCTGCACGCGGACATCTTCGAGCACCTGTGAGCCGCCGTCCGGCATGGGCAAAGCGGCGAGCATATCGCGCTTGCTGCGGTGAATCTCGCCCGGAAATACTTCGAAGAACTTATCGTCGAGCAGGTCGTTAAGCACCGGTCGATCGCCCGTTGCGGCGGCTTGTGTCCACTGATGCTCGAGCAACTGAACCTGGAGCGTATCGGAAATGGGCGAGACGCCCGTCAGGGCGCCGGGTGTGGCGGCATGGACGAAGGCGCTGAGCGTCAGCGCTGCGGCTGCGAGAAGCGTGAATGTGCGTTGCATGGCGTTTCCTTGAGTGAGGCGGCGGGCCGCTGCGATGGGTTGCGGCTCACGTTGGGGAAACGGTGTTGGCACGGCCGCCGCGGGGCCGGATGAGGCGCGATCGGTGCGACGCCGATGCGGCGGCGCGAGATGCCTGGCGTGGTGAGGTGGAGACCTCATGTCAGCGTTTCCCGACAGATGAAGTCTATTTGTCTGTCGGAGCGCGGGCCATAGGAGAAGTCTCAAAAGCGCGGGCGTTGAGCACTTTCTTGGCTGCTTTCTCAAGGCCGAATGCGTCAGTCAGCGAGCGTATTTTCCGTGAGTGTCTGTAGTCCAATTTTCCGGGTTGATTTTTATTATTCTGAGTAAAAATTCTCAATTTGTAGTTGTGAAATTTTGATTATTCTTATTTTTAAAGTTTTAATTTAAGAGTGCCGCTTGTCATTGCGCATGGCCGAGTTTCCTATTGGGAATTTTCTTATGTTGTGTGCTTTTTCTTGCCCATAGAGTCGCGTGTGCCGTCGCAATCCGGCCGAACCCTCATTTCACGCGGATTTTAAGTCGAAGCGAAATCGACTTAATTTGTTTTGTCGCGTGCGAAAGAAATTCCGTTGAATAAGCTGATCGAATTTCTCTGCATCGGGTGTTCTTGCCGGTTTGTATCGCGAATCTGGTCGACGTGAATGCATTTGCGCATGCAGTCACGCACCGGGAATTCCGTCTCTCATTAAGGTAAGCAAGAATGAACAAAACATATAGATCAGTCTGGAACGAGTCCACGGGGACGTGGGTGGCGGCGGCCGAGACCGCCCGCACTTGCAAAAAAGGTGGGCAGCGGAGTTCCATTACAACAGCGGCTACCGTCACGTCGCTGATCGCGATTGGCGGCATGCTTCCGCATTCAGCGTCTGCCACCACGAATATTGGAACGTGTTCAACATCTGGGTATACGGCGGTGGCCGTTGGTGGAACGCCGACTAACGGTTATCAGTGTACAAACGCTGGCGGAGACAGTTCAGTAGCAGTTGGCTCGGCTGCGACTTCTGCGGGAACCGGTAGCGGTGCGTTTGTAACTCCATTTTATTACTCAGGCACCACCAATAAGCCATGGAACGTAGATCAGGTGGCGATGGGGCCCAGTGCACGGGCGTTGGCGGAGAGCGCAATTGCGATTGGCGGGCACTCATTGGTAACGGGTATCGAGGCAGTCGGCCTAGGGGGAGGCTATTCGACTGTAAGTGGCAACCAGGCGATTGGGATTGGTTCACAGCTTGTTGCTAGTGGGCTTGGCTCTGTCGCGCTTGGTGTACATACGACGACGCAATCGAACCAGAATATTGCGATTGGTGCGCAAGCTGCGACAGTCGGAGCCAACGCTATTGCGATCGGTGCAAACGCAACCACTGCGGGAGCGAATTCCGTTGCGCTGGGCGCAAATTCGGTTGCAGCGAGTGCCACTGATGTGCCGAGTGGCACTGTGGCTGGAAAAACCTACAACTATGCGGGCGCTAGCCCTGTGGGTGTCGTGAGCGTTGGGGCAGCGGGGGCAGAACGCCAGATCACGAATGTCGCAGCAGGCAAGGTGAGTGAGTCGAGTACGGATGCCGTGAACGGGTCGCAACTTTATGCGACCGATCAAGCAGTGGAGAATCTGCAGGGCTTCACGAAAAATGCGGTGAGTTATGACGACGCCACCAGGAAAGCGATAACGCTCGCAGGTGACGGCGGAACGGTCATCACCAACTTGTCGCCGGGCGCGGTCACGGCATCCAGTACAGACGCCATCAACGGCTCACAGCTCTATCAAGTGAGCAATTCGGTCACGAACATCAACAACACGCTCACGACCGCTGGCTGGGGCGCACAGGCTTCCTCGACGAATCCCGCTTCGTACGAAATGGGGGGCTTCATCATCGATGGCAATGGTCACGTAAGTAATCCCTCAGTGCTTTACGTACCGAATACCGTCGGTACCGCGAATGCGCAGATCGTGCTCGATCCTGGTCTGGGCAACAGCGAGTACTTTGTGAATGGCGACCGCACCCAGGGCTACCTGCCGAAGGGAACCATCATCAGCAATGTGGGCGATGGTGTCCAGAATACGGACGCGGCGAATCTTGGCCAGGTTTATACGATCGTCGCCCAAGCAGGTGGTGGCGGAGGCGGTGGCACGGGTAATCTTGTTAAGGCTACCAGGCAACTCCAGGCTCCGCTTGGGGCAGCGTCTTCCGGTTCTGGCGTCAATACCTCGGGGCTGGTGCTGACCTACAACACGGCTGCGTACTACTCGCAGGTATCGGGGCTTGCCGATAGCAGCGGATCGACAAAGCCGTCAGACGTCGCTCGCGCCTACGGCAACGGCTCGATTGCGATTGGTTCGAATTCGTATGTGCCAAGTGCAGCGCCGGCCGGTACGGCGATTGGCGTGCAGTCCTATACGTCGGCGAATGACGCAGTGGCGTTGGGTTCGGGCTCGGTGGCAAATGTGGCGAATACGGTGTCGGTCGGTAACGATGGCACGAGTTCGTACACGGCGTATTACCCCAACGGGCAGACCTACACGATCAAGAATCAGGCGAATACGCGCCGTATCGTGAATATGGCGGCAGGCCAGGCGGATACCGACGCCGTCAATGTTTCGCAGCTCAAGGGCGTGACGGCGGCGCTGGGTGGTGGCGCGAGCGTGAATGCAGATGGCTCGATCGCTGCGCCTTCGTATAGCGTAGCGGGCAATTCGTACTCTGATGCTGGATCGGCGATTGCCGCACTGAACAATGGCTCTGTGGCCTATGACACGTCGGCGCACGATATCGTGACGCTGGCTGGTAGCGGCGCGTCTAAACCTGTCAAGCTAACCAATCTCGCGAACGGCGCGCTCAATGCAGCAAGCAGCGATGCGGTCAACGGCTCGCAGCTTTTCGCGACGAACCAGAGCATTTCGACGCTGTCGGGCACCGTAACGAATATCGCGGGTGACGTCACGAATCTCACCGGTCAGATGGCTGACGCGGTGAAGTACGATACGTCTGCACACGACACTGTGACGCTGGGCGGTACTGGCGCACAGACCTCCGTCAAGCTGACGAACGTCGCGAACGGTGCACTCAATGCGTCGAGCAGCGATGCGGTCAACGGCTCGCAACTCTTCGCGACGAATTCGAGCATTTCGACGTTGTCGGGTGCCGTGACGAACATCGCAGGTGACGTCACGAATCTCACCGGTCAGGTGGCTGACGCGGTGAAGTACGACACGTCCGCACACGACGTTCTGACGCTGGGCGGTACCGACGCAGAGAAACCCGTCAAGCTGACAAACGTCGCGAATGGTTCGCTCAGTGCGTCGAGCACGGACGGTGTCAATGGCTCGCAACTCTTCGCGACGAACTCGAGCATTTCGACGTTGTCGGGTGCCGTCACGAACATCGCGGGTGACGTCACGAATCTCACCGGTCAGGTGGCTGACGCGGTGAAGTACGACACATCCGCACACGACGTTCTGACGCTGGGTGGTACCGACGCAGAGAAACCCGTCAAGCTGACAAACGTCGCGAATGGTTCGCTCAGTGCGTCGAGCACGGACGGTGTCAATGGCTCGCAACTCTTTGCGACGAACGAGAGCATTTCGACGTTGTCGGGCGCTGTCACGAACATCGCGGGTGACATCACGAATCTCACCGGTCAGGTGGCTGACGCAGTGATGTACGACACGTCCGCACACGACGTTCTGACGCTGGGCGGTACCGACGCGGAGAACCCCGTCAAGCTGACAAACGTCGCGAACGGTGCGCTCAATGCGTCGAGCACGGACGCTGTCAATGGCTCGCAACTCTTTGCGACGAACGAGAGCATTTCGACGTTGTCGGGCGCCGTAACGAACATCGCAGGTGACGTCACGAATCTCACCGGCCAGGTGGCTGACGCGGTGAAGTACGACTCTTCGGCTCATACTTCGGTAACGCTGGGTGGTGATAGCGCGAGCACGACTGTTGCGCTGCATAACGTCGCGTCCGGCCTCGCGGACACCGACGCGGTCAACGTGACTCAACTGAAGTCCGCTGGATTTGCGATTGATCCGGCGACCGGTACGGTGCTGAACAAGGCCGTGACCTATGACGCTGGATCGATCGATTCAGGTTCGCCCACCATCACCCTGGAGCCGGGCCAGGGCAACAGCCCATACTTCAGAAACAGCAACCGCGCTGACGGCTATTTGCCTGCGGGTACCGTGATTAGCAACGTCGGTGCGGGCATCCAGGACACGGACGCGGCGAACGTTGGTCAGGTCTATGACATCGTGTCCGGAAAGGACGGCGGCGGTGTCGCGCAGTTGAATCTGCGCGCGATGTCTGTTGGCGCTTCGTCTTCCGGTTCTGGCGTCAATACCTCGGGGCTGGTTCTGACCTACAACACGGCGGCCTACTACTCGCAGGTATCGGGGCTTGCCGATAGCAGCGGATCGACGAAGCCGTCAGATGTCGCTCGCGCTTTTGGCAACGGTTCGATTGCGATTGGCTCGAATTCGTATGTGACGAGTGGCGCCCCGGCTGGTACGGCAATTGGCGTGCAGTCCTATACGTCGGCGAATGACGCAGTGGCGCTGGGTTCGGGTTCGGTGGCAGACGTGGCGAATACGGTGTCGGTCGGTAACGATGGCACGAGTTCGTACACGGCGTATTACCCCAATGGGCAGACCTACACGATCCAGAATCAGGCGAATACGCGCCGTATCGTGAATATGGCGGCAGGCCAGGCGAATACCGACGCCGTCAATGTCTCGCAGCTCAAGGGCGTGACGGCGGCGCTGGGTGGCGGCGCGAGCGTGAATGCGGATGGCTCGATCGCGGCACCGACATACGACGTGGCGGGTGGCACGTTTAGCGATGTAGGGACGGCGTTGGCCGCCATCGATGCAAAGCCCGACACGGGTTCGCCGGATGCGGTGATGTATGACAGCTCCGCCCACGACGCGCTGACGCTGGGCGGCACGAACGCCAAGTCGCCGGTGCAATTGAGCAACGTTGCGAACGCAGTGGCGTCGCACGATGCGGTGAATCTCGCGCAGCTGGAGGCAATGGGTGGCACGTTCGACAGCTCGGGTAACGCGACGAATGCGTTCGTGGCTTACGACGATATGTCGAAGGGTTCGGTGACGTTCGGTGGCAGCGGGGCTAAACCCGTCAGGCTGTACAACATTGCAGCAGGAACAATCAGCGCCTCCAGCACCGATGGCATTAACGGTTCGCAGCTCTTCGGTCTTGCGGCTTCCACGGCGTCTGCGTTGGGTGGCTCGACGTCCGTGAATGCAGATGGCTCCATCAGCAATCCGGCCTATGTGCTCAACGGCTCGACCTACGGCGACGTTGGCAAGGCACTCGATGCGGTCATGGATGCAGCCAAGGGCGGTGGCGCCGATGCTGTCCTGTACAACGACGC
>NZ_BAYA01000055.1 GCF_000685015.1 Paraburkholderia bannensis NBRC 103871
AACAAGCTGCTGCTCGATCCCTACGCGAAGGCGCACGTGGGCGCGCTCAAATGGCACCCCGCCGTGTTCGGCTACACGCTCGACAGCCCGGACGCCGATCTCTCCTTCGACACGCGCGACAGCGCGCGTTACGTGCCGCGCTGCCGCGTGGTCGACCAGACCTTCAGCTGGCACCACCCATTGCGCGAGCGCGTGTCGCGCGAACGCGCAATCGTCTACGAGACGCATGTGCGCGGCTACACGATCCACCATCCCGACGTGCCCGAAGAAGAACGCGGCACCTTTGCGGGCATGGCGAATTCGAAGGTGGTCGATTACATACGGGGCCTGGGCGTCACCTCGGTCGAACTCATGCCCGTGCATACCTTCGTGAACGATTCGTACCTGCTGGAGCGCGGCCTCACCAACTACTGGGGCTACAACACGATCGGCTTTTTCGCGCCCGATCCGCGCTATTCGGTGGGCGCGCATGGCTCGATCGACGAGTTCAAGAACATGGTCGACCGCCTGCATCAGGCGGGGCTTGAAGTGATCCTCGACGTGGTCTACAACCACACCGCCGAGGGCAGCGAACTGGGCCCGACGCTATCGTTTCGCGGCATCGACAACGCCTCGTATTACCGGCTCGTCGGCGACAACCCGCGCTATCACATCAACGACACGGGCACTGGCAACACGCTCAATCTCTCGCATCCGCGCGTGCTGCAAATGGTGACGGACAGCCTGCGTTACTGGGTGCTGGAAATGGGCGTCGACGGTTTCCGCTTCGACCTGGCAACGATCCTCGGGCGCGAGTCCTATGGCTTCGACGAAGGCGGCGGCTTTCTCGACAGTTGCCGCCAGGATCCGATTCTCGCGAGCGTCAAGCTGATCGCCGAGCCCTGGGACTGCGGCCCCGGCGGCTACCAGGTGGGCGGCTTCCCGCCGGGCTGGGGCGAATGGAACGACCGCTTTCGCGACACCGTGCGCGGCTGGTGGAAGGGCGACGAAGGCAAGGCCGCCGACCTCGCCACGCGGCTGGCCGCGTCCGGCGACCAGTTCAACCGGCGCGGACGCCGCCCGTGGTCGAGCGTGAACTTCGTCACCGCGCACGACGGCTTCACGTTGCAGGATCTTGTCTCGTACAACGAGCGCCACAACGAAGCCAACGGCGAGGAAAACCGCGACGGCCACTCGGACAATCTCTCGTGGAACTGCGGCGTCGAAGGGCCGACCGACGACGCCGAGATCCGAGCCCTGCGCGAGCGCCAGAAGCGTAACTTCCTCGCCACGCTGCTGCTTGCGCAAGGCACGCCGATGCTGCTCGCGGGCGACGAGTTCGGGCGCACGCAGCGCGGCAACAACAATGCATATTGCCAGGACAACGCGATCAGTTGGGTCGACTGGAACGGCATCGACGAAGACGGCCATGCGCTCGCCGATTTCGTGCGCAAGCTCACGACGCTGCGCCATGCGCTGCCGGTGCTGCGGCGCAATCGCTTTCTCACCGGCGAGCACAACGCGACGCTCGATGTCACCGACGTCGAATGGCTCTCGCCCGCAGGCGTGCCGCTCACAGGCGAGCAATGGGGCGATGCGCAGATGCAATGCTTCGGCATGCTGATCGATGGCCGGTCGCAGACCAGCGGGATCATGCGACTGGCGTCGGACGCGACCTTGCTGATTGTGCTCAACGCGTATCACGACGTGGTGGATTTCACGCTTCCATCGGTGCCGGGCAACGATCAGTGGAGCTGCCTGATCGACACGAACAGGCCGGTGCGGGATGAACTGCTAGAATTTGAAGCCGGTGACGCCTATGAGGTGACGGGCCGCTCGCTGCTGCTGTTCGCGCTGCACGCGCGCGGCGCAACGCAGCGCCTGTTCGACCGGCTGGAGCGGGATCTGGCCGGCCAGACGCGGTAGTTGCCCTGATTCGCGATTTGCAGAGGCAGCTTTCGGAGCGCTACTGAGAGATAATAGCTAAGGGGCGAGCGTGATCGTGCATGCGCCTACTCCTCAATTCTTCTGCGGGGAACCTCGTGCGTCGTGAAAAATTTCTACATGGCAAGGACGCGAACTGGAGTCATGGCCCATTGCTCGTGCTGAATCTGGGGCTGCGTGTCGTTGGTTCGGCTAATATGGGGGCAGCGTCGTTGACCGGTGCCCACCTTTCGGAAGTGCCGGATCTTCTCGCCCGTCCGGACTGGTTGCCCTCGCTTGCGACATTGACAAGCTGCATCGAAACCGCGCTGCTCTTGGGTGGCGCTCAACTGGCAGCGCCCGCCCACGCCAACCTCGACCCGATCGTGATCTACCCCATATGGCGTGGAGGCGAGCGCATCATTATTTGTCAGGCCGCGCCACAAGCGCTTAACGCTTCGCGCTCGCAACGACCAGGACGACCAGAACCGCCTCAACGCAGCCCCCCGTTTTTCAGCAAAGTACCCGGTACCGCCGGGAACCGACTGCTGCTGGACACTGCGAACCGGCTCGCAATGGCGGTCGAGGCGGCCGATATCGGTACTTTCTATGTTCCTTTGCCACCGGGTGCCATACACTGGAATGCTCAATGCGGCAATCATTTCTTTACGCCACCTGGCTCCCCAGTCGATTTCGATCACTTCTACAGTCGGCTGCACCCCGAGGATCGTGAGCGGACCCGTGCATGTGTTGAGGCAGCGATAGTTCATCGACGTCCCTACGATATCGAGTACCGTGTTGTTTCTCCCCACGGAACGGTCCGCTGGATTCGCGCGAAAGGCGCAGTGCGTCTCTCTTCTTCCGGGCAGCCTGAGCGTTTTGACGGCGTGACGATCGACATCTCTGCTCAGAAGCAGGCGGAAGCCGATCGTGACAGGCTATTACTCAACGAGCGGATCAACCGTCTGGAGGCAGAACAGGAGGTTCGGGCCAAGGACACTTTCATCGCCACCGCATCACACGAATTGCGAACGCCATTGAACGCGATCCTCAACTGGGTCGAACTGCTGGAGCGTAAGGCGGATGACAGTGACTTCGTGCGACAGTGCGTAGAAGTCATCAAGCGCAATGCACTTGGCCAGACCCGGCTCGTCAATGATCTGCTGGACGCCAGCCGGATCGCCGCAGGGAAGATGGACATTACGATCGCTCCTCTGGATGCGAACAAACTGCTGCTCTCCATCGTCGAGGCCTTCAAAGATGACGCACAGCGCAAAGGTATCCATATCGTCTGCGAATTTGACGCGAAGATGCCAGTTGGCGGTGATGAAAGCCGGCTACGCCAGGTTTTCTCGAACATTCTTGCAAACGCGATCCGTCATACCGCACAAAACGGCCATATTCGCATATCGATCAACCATCATGAGAGGGATCTCGCGGTCGCTATTTCAGACGATGGGGACGGCATCCCGGTCGACATGCTCGAAGCGATTTTCACCTCATTTTCGCAGGCCGACTCGACCTCGACACGCAAGCACGGGGGGCTGGGCCTGGGCCTGGCGATCGCGCGCCAGCTCGTGAACCTCCATGGCGGCCACATAAATGCATTCAGTCGCGGTCCCGGCACCGGCGCTACCTTCAGCGTGACTTTGCCGATCTTCGAGATCGAAGAAAGTGTTCTGTCGTCATGCACCACCCCGGAACGTGCTGGGTCGGGTGAATCGACCGCCCCGACTGCGGCAGCTTTTGGCCAGATGCGAATCCTCGTCGTGGAAGATGATCCAGACTCGCTCTTGGCCCTGCGCCTGTCCCTCTCAGAGCTCGGTGTTGACGTCACTGCAGCGGCATCGGCGCGTGAGGGTCGTCGCGCCATCAGATTGCACGCTTACGACGGCATCCTTTCGGATATCTGCATGCCGGAGGAGGACGGGTACCAGTTTATCCGCTCGCTTCGTGAGGAAGGGATCGCTACACCGGCGTGCGCCATTACTGCGCTCGCGCGAGAGCAGGACAAACGCGATACCATTTCTGCAGGATTCGACCTGCATCTTGCCAAACCGGTCACGCGCGCCGCTTTATTGCGGCTGCTTTCCCAAATCGCAAAAGCCAAAGCCTCCGGCGCCAGATGTGAAGCGGGAGACAGCGAGAGGTAGGGAACATAAATTGCGCGCAGGGATAATAATCAATCCGAGAAAACGCCACGCGATGACCCTGATAATTAACGTTGACGGCTGCGAGCGTGCAAGGAATTCAAGGTCGCGAATCCTGAAAAGCGCAGGATTTACTGTAGTCAACGCTGCGTCCGGGCATGACGGCCTTCAGGCGGTGAACGAATCTGTTCCAGCGCTGGTCATCCTCGCCGTGGATCTCCCCGACATCGCTGGCGTCGAAATGTGTCGGCGGATAAAGGCCCGCTGGGCTGAGCACCCGGTGCTGGTTATGCGAATCTCTGCGGGTTCACGAAGGGCACAGGAAAAGATCATTTCGCTGGAGAGCGGCGCCGACAGTTATCTCTGTGAGCCTATCGGCCCCGACGAACTCGTCGCCAGTGTAAGAGCACTGCTCCGTCTGCATGTTGCTGAGAAGACGTTGCGCGATGCACAGCACTACAAAGATTGCTTTTTAGCGACGCTCCCGCACGAATTGCGCAATCCGTTCGTGCCGATCCGCAATGCACTCCAGCTCCTTGGCACATGCAACGGGCCGTCGGGCATTTATGCCGATGCGCATCGGATTGCGAGTCGCCAGGTCAAACATCTCGGTCGGCTTGTGGATGATCTGTTAGACCTATCCCGGGTTTCAAATGGAACAATTGTCTTGCAGAAAGAGCTTGTGGATCTGCGGCCGTGTTCACCCTTTAGACTTTGGCCGACCTCAATGGCTATACATTCCAGTGTGTAGTTCTCGACGACGGTCAGTACCCGAAGACGTCGACCATCGAACAATGCATCGGCAACGAAATCCATACTCCAGATTTCGTTGATCGTAGTTACGAGGTGCCGAGGCTGCCGTAGTCGTGCCGACTTGTTGCGCCACTGCCGCTTATGCCGCAGCGACAGGCCTTCGGCGCGATACAGCCTGCAGACGCTCTTGCAATATCTCGCCGGACTTCCCGTCGCAGGACCACGTGAACGCGTCGATACCCATAGTGCCCACGAGTGACTGTGATCTCCTTGATACGCATGAGGAGTGCCGACGAGTCGCGCGCGACTGACTGATACCGGTACCGCAAACGAGACATGCCAAATAACGCACACGTCTTCGCCAGACTCGTTCGATAGCGATCACGCAACTCATCGATCAACATGCGGCGACGGGCAAGCGTCAGAGCTTTTTTGCTAGTAAGTCCTACAGCATGGCCTCGTCCAGGCTCAGGTCGGCCACCAGTCGCGTCAGCTTTGCAGTTCTCTTCGAACTGGCCAACCGGCGCAACTCGGAAGGTCCGAACCCTCCGAACTTCTTCTTCCAATTGTAGAAGGTCGCCTCGCTAATTCCGAGCTTGCGGAGATCTCTTCGGCCTTCGTACCTAGCTCGGCTAGCTTCAATGCAAATGCGATCTGCTCTTCCGTAAACTTGCTCGTCTTCATGGCATGGCCTTCGTGTCCGCTCGGACGCATCATGCTGAATTTCTCTACTTTTGAACCAGACTATTTTTTGGGCGAGGGTCAATGTAGGCGTTATCCACCGGCTTGCCAGGGCCGCATGAACGACAGCGTAACGCCCACTTCGGAAGCCCATGCATCCAGTTGTCCACCATGATGGTCCCCGGTAGGCCACGCATTTCGCGGAAGCACATGCTTGACCCGTTGTCCATAGCACACCGATATGCCGAAGCGGCAATTTCCACGCGAAAGGCCATTGCTATCTCCTCTTTCGCCGATAGCCAGTTGCCCAGACGGCGTTTGGACGCCGTCTGTGTGTTGCTGGATGCTTTGGCGTCCATGCCTCACCTCCCTGTTGTGCGAAACCGGTGCGACCGGGTGATTAATCGCCGACCTTTTGTGCAAGCGTCTGCGACATACGGTAATGATCCTCCACTGTCGGCAGCGCTTTTTTGGGCCGCCTTCTTGATGTCGGCATTCTGACCGTCGGCGATTTCCTTCCGAAAGCATGGATCGCATCCTTATGCCACTGCACTCCTACTTTCTGCGCGTAAGCCTTGTCGAACTCAGCGCCCTTTAGCGGACGCAATGAGTCGATCACGGAGGTATCGGAATTGTCCTTAGGTATTGCATGATCGCGTAGACACCGGCAAGAGCAGCCTCCGCGCAGCAGGCGTTGAAGGTTCGAGATCTCAAGAGACCCTATTTTCAGTTCCCTTGAAGAACCTCATCGCTCGATGCGCCCAAGTTTTACGAGACGCGAACTGAATGCGCCTTTAGTGGGGCCGTGCTGTGCCGCCAGTGCAGCCACGTTGGCGCCCTCATCGTAGGCCTTGACCAGGCGTTCGTCCTCTTCTGGCGGCCCTGAAGCGCCGGCGTTTTGCGCCTTTTTCGCAGTGCACGCCCGCGCCGCCGGTTCATCGAACAGATGTTCCAATCCCTGTGCGGCAGCGAATAGTGCGCGGATCACGTCCGGCTGGTTGAATGGGCTCTGATCGCAGAGCACGTCACCTGTCAGTGGGTCAATACCGTCAGCGAGCGTTCGGATGATGGGCAGGGCTTCTCGAGGCGACATGATTTTCGAGCAGGATATACAGCGAATTGACCGAGGTTTAGCTGAACAGTCGCGGGTCGATCTTGAACGGCTCCTTGCGGATCACGCGCACGCTGGACATCTCGGGGTGCAGCGGATTGAGCAGCAGGTTGAAGTCGGCCTGACACACTACAGATGGCACGCGCATAGCGAGTTGCTCTCCGCGCTCAAGCCATTGCCGGCCGATCTCCGCTGTAGTGCCCGGATCGCGGTCGAGTTCGGCCCAGTCCGGCGGCAATTCGGGCTGGTAAGCGTTTTCAAATGCGACGTCCGGCATATCAAGGGTGACAAGGAAAAATCCCCCCGCCGGCAGCAGACCTGACAAATGCACCAGCGTTTCGAGCACTGCCGTTGAAGCATTGCAACAGGAATACAGCACGCGTCTGCCCTTCGGATTCCATCGGCCGCCGGAGATCGCCGCGCCGTTGCCACTGAGATCGTCGGCGAGATAGAGACCGGGCTTTTCCATTGCAAGACGGAAAACCTTCATGCAGGAATGCCAAACGTGGCGCGAAGCAGGATGTCGCGGACTCGGTCATAGCCGGGCTGTGAATCGAGCACTTCGAGCGGCCTCAGCCCCCCAAGCTCTGCGTTCGCACGTTGCATCCATTCGGCCGCCAGATCTGCGTCTTCAAACACTTGCGTTGCCTGTTGAAGAACGTAGAGGACGCGCGCAACCCGATCGGATTCCGCGACAGACAGGCGTTCCTGGTTCGCAATCTTGCGCAGGATGGTCGAGGTCGGAAGGCTCAAGCCAGCTAGCAGCGTTTGCAACGGGACGTGCAGCAGTTCCCTCGCCACCCGCTCCACGATGATCGATTCCATACCATCGCGAATCGTCTGGCGCTGCGCCAGCGCGTCCATTTTTTCGAAGATCTCAAAATCGTGTGGTTTAGTGCCGAGGCCGTTGGTGCCCACGTAGGGCCTTGCCGCGCGCGAGGCCGGGCGCTTGGCTGCCGGATTACCGGCGTGGGTGTGCGTTGCCATGTTGATCGACTCCCATGTGGGATGAAGCGGATTCCCATATGATAGCACTATCTCATTGGAGCGACAAAAAATATCATATGAGAGTCGGGATGCCGTGAAATAAAGTATCGTGCTCTCGGCGCGAACTTTTCGCACATAATAGCACGATCGTTCGATAATACTTATTATGTCAAATTTATACCATCCATCAATCGAAGAAATGCGCGTTGAACTTCAGGTTCTGAATCGCGCCGTATCCACGTTGTTTGCCACACACCCCAACCCGGACGCGCTGCGCGAAGCGTGGGCTAACGTCATGAACGACCTGAAGCCGGCGAACATACCGGCAAATGCAGATAACGTCACGAAGGAGCGTTACGACATTCATTGCAAAGAATATCGCTTCGCGATGGATCTGAAAAACCGTATCGGCGCGTTTTCCAAGCCAGCACCGTAACGAACCGTCCAGTCCAGATCGCGCACGGCTTCGCCAGGCGCGAATCTTATCCAGCGTCTTTCTGCGTTTTAAAAGAAGTATGGAACCCAGCTATCTAACCGCTTTTGTAGGCCTCACGGGGTCGATCACGACTATTTTGGGCGTCTTCATTACCAGCCGCACACAGATAGCAAACCAGAGTTTCAATAATCGCTTCCAGCTTGAGCTCGCACGCGAGAAATCCCGGCACGATGCCTGGCGCGCCGCGAATGAGGCGGCAACCTCCCAACTGGCCCACGCACACAAACTTCTGAGTTTCCTCGGCAGAGAATTCTCCGTAACCGGTCTCAACATCATGTGGACCGCGACAATGTCGGTTGAGAACTTCAATGCAAAATACATGGCCTTGTGCGAGAAAGCCGACGAACTACTTATGATCGTCGATTTCCACGCCCCTGAAGCGTCTGACGCATGCCGTGATATGTACGGCCAGATGAGTATGTTCTGGGGAAACTTCGGAAATGTGCTGCACCTCACGGCATCTGGCAAAAAGGTCGATTCCGATACTCATTGCTTCAAGGAAGCACATAAGGCGGCGACGACACTCGGCCAGAAAGTGGGCTTGGCAAAGAGCCTTGTCCGACAAGCCTATCAATCAAGCCGCGTCGCAGAACAGTAGCAGCCACGCGAGCTGACGATCGTCGTTGTCGAAAGACTTTCGCCTGGGGTTGAGGCGCGATCGCGTGGGGGTGCGGATTCTGAACATGAGCCGGCCGCAACGAGTCAGTGCATCCGGCTCGGATCGTGGCGAGCGTTGCGCCGTACCTTGAGCACCACGCGGGACCACCCTGCTGGCGGTCTCTCTGAGTTTCGTGCACTTCTCCGGTTAGGCAGGTAGGCAGGCTTATGACTGGCGTGCCTTGTCTCGTGGCCTGTCTAGCGCGGGCTAACCGGCGAATTGCGCCGAAATCAAATCCCCCTAGTTATATGAGGCTTGAGATGAGATGGCAGCCGCACGTTGCACGGTGTCCATGTCGCGCGATCGGAATGCCGCCATCTTTCATCGCTTCATCGCCTTCCTCGATTACATTGGGCGACACGTCGGGGTGCTGTGGACAAGAGACGCGGTCTCCCTTACGTGCAACGTAGCGACCCTCGAAGCGCATACTCGTCGATCCGGTCTCGACTCTTCCATTGTGATCGGTACTATCGCCAATTCGAATCAAATTTATCATCCGCTTCCGACCCAAAGTTAATAGCAATTCCCGATAAACAAATTTGTGACTCAACCCGCCATATGAAGATTCGTCGGGTCTCGCCCCCGTGCTCGATGACGGCATTTCTCGGCACCGTCAGTCCGAACGCATTGCAGTAGCTAGCTCCTCAAGTCGCAATCTCATCGACGCAAGTATGCAAGCGGGATTGGAGCCGCAGGCATCACGCTGTTGCATCCAATGACGCTGGCTGTGATTGAGATCTGCCGCTTGCTTTGCGCCTAAGTCTCTCACGTGTGCCTGGGCCAATTTATATGACGCAGCAACACTTTCGTCGAAAGCGGCCAGTTGATATGAGCCACAAATCGCGTGCTCAGTGGCCGACGTCGCTCGATCACATTGGAAGGATGCTTTGATTGCCGGACTTCCGGAAATCCTTTCAAGTACCAGAATAGATTCATCTCGCCAACGCATAAACAGTTTTTGTTCGCCATCTGGAACAATCCAGGCACCGGATACTGCAGTGTTACCGGGGGTGCCATTCGATATTCCTAGATCGCCTTGCCAAAGACCATTTGAACAGGTGAGACTGATAGCCCGGACATGCTGCTCACCGTTGAAATTGAGTTTGTAGTCGCGAACCGGATTCGAGTCCGCTGAATGCTGATCGTCGTAGCCGCCAACGCTGCGGATCATCAGATCCTTGAGCGAGGTATCGATGTATCGCACCTCCGGGTTTGCACAACGATCCATATCGTCCGATGCATCGTCGGTAACACCAACGCGCGAGAAATCAAAGATCCGGCCTTTAAGGCGTGGATCATTCCAGATGTACTCGGTCGAGCGTCCCGACTCTGTATTGAGATGGACTTCCTCTACCCGCCATTTGCCGATCAAGCTATCCGGTAGTGTTGCGCCGTAGGTATCTACCGCATATACCAAAATGGTAAGAATGGTCAGCAAGTAACGCCTTGTACGTATTGCCCACGTCATTTGAATTTCTCTCCTGCTATATTCAGGTTATTGCTTTGCTGGAAGAGGTTCGCCGTGATATTCATAGCGGCCGGTTGTGTAAAGAGTGGTCTCGTCATTCCTTCTTTTCACAAGACCATCAAACTTCTGACCACCTGAGTAAACATATTTACGGATCTGATCCATTGCGGAAGACACGTCCCCTCGATTAACCATATCTGCTACTTTTGACCAACCTCCTCCTGGATTGTATGCGTAGGATACGAGCGCATCGAATTGGTTTTTCGTAAGATCAATCTTGATGTCAGAGTTGACTTTGTGAATGTAAGGGGGAAGTACCTTATGCAATAGATCGGCTTGCTTGTTGTCGCTCAGATTCACCAGTTGAGCATGCTCAAGACAAAATGCTTTCGCGCCCGGCCCGTGAAGGCCAGCGGCTCCTGAGATTGCGTGTGCTGTAGAATCATCAATCCCGATCGCTTTCATATCAACTATGATGCTCTCAGCTGAGCGCGCCTTCATGTCATAGCCGGGCCCCAACGTTACACCACTATCACCACCCGGCCAATGTAACCTATTCGTGACATTGGCAAGGTGTTCCTGCATGTAGATAAAGTAAACCCCGTCTTCGGAAATCGTCTTCGCAGCGCCACCGAAAGAGGCGAAATTTCCTACTAAAGCGATGGGATGCAAATGCCACGGCTGCGTGTCTTTAGGAAAGCCGGCGACACTGGCAGCCTGCTCCCACCATTGCAGCTTTCCGATTCGCTCGACCTCTGCCTGCCACAGCCAAAGCAGCTTTTTCATCAATGGCGATAGATCATTCCACTTACCAAGACCGCCTCCCCACTCAGTCTCCGAGCGGACCGCGAGGTGCGAGATCGCTTCCGCAATCCACGGTGTTTCCTGAGCGTGTCGCAGTTCCTGTGCAGTCACCTTTCCATCGTGATTGGCATCGACAGCCTTCTCCAGCTTGATAATCAACTCACCAGCATTTACGGCGAGCGCACTTGGCTCGAAATCCGACGCACTTTCGCCAGGCAGGTACTGGTCAGTCGCGTATAGATAGCGCTTCAACATTTCGACCGGTTTGAAGCCAGTATTGTCGACCAACTCAAAGCCCGGCCAGTCCCACGGTCCGCACATTCGCACCAGTGCATGGTCTTTCTCGCAAACCCACCCTTGTCTATCCGATCCATCTTTGCTCCCGAGCTTGATGTACCACCAACGGGTTCCGTGCTCGTCAACGGCGATGTTATCCGCCCCGAGCTTGTCAAGATCGGCGCGACGGAACACCTCGCGGAAGTCCGCTCCCGGGCCTTTGACCTTGGAAAGACTCAGCGGAAAATTCGTCCAACCGAGAATTAAATCGGCGGTCGTCGTATTGGCGAGTTTTGCATCGACCCAGATCTTTGTGCCCACGTTCTGAAATGTCACGTGCGGATGATGGCCGCCACTGGTCTTCTTTTCCTGCGGCTGCACGAGAACCCAACGACCGCCACGCGCTGGAGCCACCGGCGCCAGCTTCAATCCACCAGCGGGAGGCTGCACTTTCTGATCACGTTCCGGAACAGTGGTAACTAGAAGCGCGCCCGGCGAGACTTCCATTAGGGTCTTCGCGCCGGGGAGATCCAGTCCGTCTTTTGCCTGTTGTTCTGCGTCCCGGGCCTCAGTCGCGCGATGCCGGCTTTTGTCAATGAACTCCTTTAGTTCCCGCCCGGCGAACACTTCAAGATGCACAAGCGAACGTACCGTTGCGCCCTTGATAACCTTCGCATCTGTATAACGTAGATAGTGGCCCGGTTCCCCAACTATTTCTCCGGCTTTCACCGGATAAGGATTTTTCAGGACGACCACCGTATCGCGAGGCTGGGGATCAACAACAAGGTCTAGCCCGGCGAGCGGAACCCAGCTCCACGGGGCATGGGCATCAACCGTCTTTCCGACCATTCCTGCCACTGGCTGCCCGCTCTTGAGCGACTTGATCTTCACCCAGCCTCGATGTGTCTCTGTATCGGACGCAATGAGTTCTGCCCCTTTGGGTAGCACCCCAATCACCTTTCCATTCGGCGTGTTGCAAATGCGCAGGCCGACGACGGGCGGGGGCGGGGGAGGTTCGTCATCAACCGGCGACGGCGGAACCGTATAGTTATCGTCGATAAAAGCGCCAAGCGGATCGTAGGTCGGTGAAGGAGCAGGTGTTGCCTGCTTGGGCTTTGGCACGGCCTGCTTGTCCTGGGCCTTCTCCCCAACCCGGTAATAGCGATCCCCCTGCCAGTACGGCATAGACGCGAGGTTAAGTTTTTTTGTGTCGATGCCCGCCACGCCTTCTCTGGTCTGCGCGGCCTGATAGGTCGCATAGTCCGTCAGGTGCATGTAGAGGCTGAAGAAGGTCAGTGTTTCATCTGGCGCTGCCTTCTTTGGCGGCGCAGCAGCAGATGTACTCGCGGGTTGGGCCGTCGATGCAGCTTGCGGCGCGGACGCACCGTGAGACCCCGAGGCCGGTTGCGCGGTGGTTTGGCCCTGAGCTGTCGATGCGGCAGCTCGGGCCGGGACCGGGGGCAGCGCCAGCTTGTGACGGATCAGCACGAAACTGGTCGAATAAGAAGCGTGGCGGCCGTCCTTGTAGACCTGCTCGGGATATGCGCTGTCCAACCTGTAGGCGACCACCTCGCCATCGGCAATGGCCCTTATCCCCTCATCCTGATTCAGTAATTTGGCGGTATTCTGGTCGAAATGGATGCCTCCATGGAGCATACCGCTTGCGCCCAAGGGGAAAAAACCATCCTCCGCCGATGCCAGCGCTTTCATGTAGGTCATCGGATCGCTGGCGTCCTGTTTCGAGTCAACCGGCGTAAACGGGAACGCCCAATTCTTCAGCGGTTCATCGACGGCCTGCGCCGCCGGTGCGGGTGCCGACGGCTGTGCGGTAGTGGGCTGCGTGGGATGGGTATTCGTGCTCATAGGACTAACTCAATGTTTCGCAACTGCGCATTGTTTCCGGGACGCAATCAGGCGTTATCGATTTCCGGCTTAGCCAGAGAAAAGCGAACCTCGTCCGCCGTCTGTTGAAATGGGACTCGCCTGTAGCGGGTTGTGAACGGTTCCACTCCCCCCACCCGGCTTTTCCCAGTCCGCACACTTCTCAAGAATCTGTCCCGTCGTCACGTTCTCAATCACCCCGGACTTGATGCTGATATACGATCCGCCCGCACCGAGCCAGATTTCCTTTGCCGCCGTGATGACGACGCGACCGTTCGAGCTTTCGACCGTCACATCCTCGAGACCCGCCATCGTTATCGGGCCGCTCTGCGCCTGAATGCTCACCGGCCCTTTCGCCGCAAACACCTTGATTCCAAGGTTTTGCGCAAACAGGCTGATCTTGTCCATCACGCTCGCGAGCAGCGATTTGCCCGCGCCGATGTTGACGTTGTTGCCCGAAACCAGATTGACGTGCCTGTTTGCAGCGACATGCACCGATTGCTGCGACGAGGCAGCGATGCCGTCCGGGCTCGATAGCAGCATCACCGGCTTCGCGAAACCATTTGCGTTTCCCGTGCCGCCACCGGCCGTGCGCCCCCCGTTGGCCGTTGTGCCTGCAACCGACTGCTGGGTCGCATCGGTGAAGGTCTTCAACGCATCATGGCCGTCCTGCAGGCTTTCGGCCTGGTTCGTCTGGCTTGATTTCGATACGGTGTCCAGCAAAGCTTCAGCGGCCGCGAGCTGCTCCGTCGCCGCCGCGACATTCATCGGCTGGGCGCTCGTGGGCTGCGTCGACACGTACAGTCCCTGCTCCGCGCGCACGGCGCCGTATGCGCCCGATTTCAGGTCGAACCCCCGCCCGAGAAACGAACCTCGCGAGTTGTCCGTGTGGTCAACGAGATAGCCCAGATGGAGGTGCGAGGCAAAGCTTGTCGTGTAAAGATGAACGCGGTTCTGGCCGCTCGAATCGTCGAGCACCAGCTGGTTGTAGCCGTCGCCGCCGAACTCACGCGAACGGAATCCGGACAACACGCCGTTTGTGTTCCACACCGGCATCGTCTCGCCACCATGCAGGCGTGAAATGACCACGGGCATATCGCAGTCACCGTTCACGAATGCGACAAGCACCTGGTCGCCCTTGCGCAGCGGGAAATAGCCACCCCGCTTCGATCCTGCATCTGGCATCGCTGCCCGGATCCACGCCGATGCCTTCTCGTTGCGATCCTTGCGGCTGTAGGTCATCCACACCCGGACGCGATTGCCCTCGTCGGTGGTAACTTCCTCGTTCTCAGCCGTCGCCACGATGCCGGTCTGGACATGCATTTCCGGCTTGCGATGTTCGAACGGGCTACGGAAAGGCACGCGGCGGCGCTGCGCCTCGATTTCCACCTGGATGAACCCCACGCTGCCGTCCGCATGGCGCACGTCCGTTCCGCCCTGCGCGTTCTTCGCCTGCTCGACGGCCGCGCGCAGGCTCTTCGGGAACCGCGCGAGCGTTTCCATGCCGGGCATGTTGTTCTGGATCAGCCAGTCGCTGGCGATAATCGCCAGCTCGCGATCCTGCCCGGGAAGTTTGTCGAATTCCGGATGGCCGCTAAGCGTGAACCAGTAGCCCGGCAACGCATAACGCGGACTGCCGACGGCAAAGTAACGTTTGGCGCGTGAGGCCCATTCTTCGGTCCTGATTCGCGCCTGCAGTTCGCCTTGGTCCGAGCCGCCCCAACTCTGCGAGCCGGCGTAGAGATAGTCTTCACCCTGCGCAGGCAGTTCGTCGGTGTCCGCGGCTGGCGTGCTGACCTGCTTGGGCAGATCCGGCCGTTTATAGTCGACGCTCGCGAGTGTGAGCGTCGCGCTCTGCACTTCCTGCTGCTCACCCAGCTGGGTGATCCCGTCGAACTCTTCATTCGTACCGGCGCGGCTGAATTTCAGCTCTTTCTGGGGAAGTTGCGGCGCAAAGTAGAGGTCATCAGAGATCACTACGGTGTGCGATTTGCCGTCGGCCGCAAAGTCGAACCTTGCAAATACGCCCACTTCTTCCAGACTGCGATGGACGAAATTCCAGTCTGTCTCCCACTGGACGCGGTTCGAATACGACCGGATCGGCGAACGCAGGTCGAAGGTGAAATGGCCCTGCGCCTGTGGATGCTTCGCGAACACATCTGACAGGACATCGCGACCGGTCGCTTCCTGCCAGTCCCGGCGATCACTGCTGAGCTTGAGGAAGCTCAGCCATGAAGAAAAATGGAGCTGAAAATACGTCACCCCGCCGTCGCTGCCAATGCGCAGCGCGCGCTGCACATAACCATGGATTGGCAGGTAATGACCATCAGACTGCCTGATCCAGAGCGTGACGGGTTGCAGCATCAATGCGCTGAGTTTGATCTGGTCATCGAATGTCGATGCCGCATCGACCGTCACCTCGAAATTACGTCCGAGTCTGGCGTTGATCCTGATATAAAGCGGAATCAGCCAGTCCTTGCCAAGTGGCGTATCGAGTTTTGCGAGACGGTCGAGTTGCGCGTATCCGGTGCGCAGCGCGCTGTCCAGCATCCCAGAAGCCATGGTGTTCCCCGTTCGGACGTAAATGCAACGTCGCCGCTCGTCATCGAAAGAGTGGATACGTGCTTTGTTCGGTGATAGAGTAAATCTGACCGGAAATTAAAGAATCGGTAAAATTGCCAATCCGTGAACTCATGCCGGTCTTTAATTCGCGAATAATATCAAAGCCATTCTGCGCTCGCACCATGAGAGAATGAGTTTTCTAATTATTATCAGCGACGATCCGGATTTAATGCGGGATGTGTTTTCAAAATACTTTCATTGCGAGCATTCTTCCCATCGCGGATTCCCGCCTCGCTTTTAACCGTCCTTCCATTCAACCCGTGATGCGATTCGCATGACAACGCGCGCTGAACGATTTGCAAGAGTTCGGGCCTATCTGGCCGCCGACGGATTTACCCTGCTGGAAAGCGCCTGGCGCGGCGTGTCGGAGCAGCACCGATACCGTTGCGCGCACGGCCATGTTGCTTCCCAGTCCGGAGCGAGCCTGATGCGTCGTTTGCGGGGGCAACGGGATACGCTGGTCTGTGAGCGTTGCTGGACAGCGCAAACACTGGAGCGCCTGCACGAGACCGCGAGGGCAGCGGGGGGCGAATGTCTGAGCAGGCGATACCGCGGCAAGTCGGCGAAATACCGCCTGCGGTGCGCTGCCGGTCACCGGTTCGAGGCCTCGGCTGCATCCGTGCTGGATGGGCATTGGTGCGCGCGATGCTCAGCGCACAAGCGGGCGGAGAAGCGCCGACGTCAGGGCGGGCTGAAGCCGATCCAGGATCGCGCGCGGCAACGCGGTGGCGAATGCCTGTCCGATGTCTATAACGGCAGGACGGCGAAGTACCGGTTTCGCTGTGGCCAGGGCCATGAATGGGAAGTGGCCGGCATCGAGATCATGCGAAAGGCCTGGTGCCCGCGGTGTTTCTTCGAGCGCAGGCGTCGGCCCAACGGCATGGCTGAACTTCAGCAGGCGGCGAAGGACCGCGGCGGCGTGTGCCTGTCGGACAGCTACATCGGCGTCAAACACGAATACGGGTTCAGGTGCAGGCACGGGCACGAGTGGTTCATGCGTGGTGCCCAGATACTCGCCGGCGGCTGGTGTGCCACGTGCAGGCGCAACGAGCGGCAGACGCGCGGCCTGCAAAGCATGCGGGCGCTCGCGAACGCGCGCGGCGGTAGCTGTCTTTCGGATGCCTACATCGACAACGGAACGAAGCTCGAGTGGGAGTGTGCAAAGGGCCATCGCTGGTGGTCACGGCCCCGCCAGATCACATCCGGCAACTGGTGCGCGCAATGTCACTTTCACTCGCAGATCACAACCGAACCAACGCGCCGGCAGCGGCGGTACGAAACTGCCAGGATGCCGTGTAATCCCTGAAGTTTCGCAAGCCGTGGCGTACCGGCGACGGACGTCCCGGGAAGGCACTTGCGAAAGATCAGGGAAAACCCTAGAATTGGTTTGTCTCCTCCATGTCTCCTCCTGATATGGATTCAGCCCGCCCGAGTTGGTGGGCTTTTTCTTTTCCAGAGCACGTTTTCCGCGGTGCGACTGTCAGGCACCCGACCCAAACCCGACCCGATCCTCACCGACGCGCAACGAGACGCACCAGTTCGTCGCGCATCTCCGAAATATCCAGCACATGCTGCGCGCGCGTCAGCGCGACATAAAGCAGCCGGATTTCATCATCGTCCGGCACGGGACTGCCATCGGCGCCGCGAAAGCGAAAGTCGTTCGCCACCCTCACCCGCTTCCACTCCAGCCCCTTGGCCCGATGCACCGTGGAAATCACGTAGTCTGCCGGCTGGCCGGAAGCACTGTGCTGCGCGAGCGCTCGCAGATAGCCGGTTCCGAGCTCGTCGACGATCTGCACCAGCGGCAGCAGATCCTGGCCGAAGGGCGTGCGCGCGAACGCCTGCGCATCGGCCCAGTTCTCAAACAGGGAAAACGCCGCGGGCTTGAATGCGCGCTGCCCGGCGAGCAGAAGATCCGCGCCATCGGCGAACGCGGTAATTTCCAGCGGACTCATGCGAATGGCCGGCCGGTGGCCCGCTTCAAGTCCCGCTGCCAGTTGCCAGATCGCCGTCACGTTCTTGCGGCACAGCACCGCATCGACCGGCGGCGCGAGCGAAGGATCCTCGACCAGCATCGAGCCGATGGCGTTCTGCCCGCGCAGCGGCACCGGCTCGCCCAGGCGCGCAAGCAGTCGGCTCGCCAGCGCCGCGATGGTCGAGCCGAACCGGAACGATTCGGTGAGTGCGCATTCGAGGGCAGCAATCTGCGACATCGCGTTGACGGCGCCCCGCCACTCATAGATCTGCTGATACGGGTCGCCCACGTAAATCACCTGTGCGTGGCGTTGCTGGGCAAGCACCGACAGCATGACGGCGTCGCTGTCCTGCGCCTCGTCGAACAGGATATAGTCGGCCTCGATACGAGGCCCGGACATCGCCCACAGCTTGAGCACCACGTCCGGTGACACGGCGCTGCGCGAGACCGGCGCCGCACATTCCTCCCACAGCCGGCGAACCGCGGGCAACAACCAGGCTCGCAGTTCAGCGCTGAATGCCTCGTCAAGCTTCTCATCGACCACCAGGTGGTGCACGCCCGGCTCCGCGTCGGCCGAACGGCAGAAGCGTCCCAGCGCGTCGGCAATCAGACGGCCCGTCTCGAACGGCAGGAGTTCGGCCCGACGACCGGTCACCGTGCGTGCCTCGATCGGCCCAATGCCGAAACGCGCGGCCAGCACATGGGGCGGCTCGGGTTCCAGACTGCCCCGGTTCCTGAGCGCCGCACTGACTGCCGCCCAGGCATGGGCGTGCATGGTGCGCGAGGCAACGTGCGCCGGAAACCGGCGCGCGGCGGCGTCTGCGATGGCGCGATTGAATGCGAGGTAGAGGCCGCGACGCCCCTCAAGCCCCTGTGCGATCAGCCCGAGAGTCGAGGTCTTGCCTGCCCCCGCGTACGCCTTGATCTTGAGGTTGCCGCCGCGCCGGGCAGCCTCCAGTGCGACTGTCTGTTCCGCCGTCGGCGCGAATGCTCCGGTCATGCGGATCCGACCACCATGCGCGGCTTGGCCAGTAAGGCATCACGCTCGGCGGCCCGGGTCGCGCCCTCGCCGTCGACGCCGTCTCGCGCGTTCATTTCGCCCCAGGCAATCTGCTGCTCAGACGTCATGACCGCCAGGGCGTTACGGATGATGTGATGAGCCGCCCGCAGTTCATAGATGAGCAGGCCTTTCTCGGCCTGCAGCGTGGCCATTTCGAGTTCCGTCGGGTCGATCGGCATTGCGGTTCCTTCAGGGCAAAGACGAATGCGGAATTCTCGCACGGCCCTGCGCGCAGGGAACGGCACGTTTTCTGCTCGCGCGTCAGTCATGGCGCAGGATCGCGAACCTGCTAACCTGAACTGGCGGGGCACGGATTGCCCGCCGCGTCACATTTCTGTCTGGAGCCTGCTCCACCCCTCGAGGAAGCAGCCATGGCCGCCGCCCGATCCATTGCCTCCCTTTCGTTGAGCTTCGGCCTCGTGTCGATACCCGTGCGCCTGTTCAGCGCGACGGAAAGCTCCGCCACGATCCGGTTCCACCTGCTCGCGCCCGACGGCTCCCGCCTCGAACAGCAGTACGTGTCCAAAAGCACGGGCAAGAAGGTCGAGCGGGCGGAAATGACCAAGGGCTACGAATTCGAGAAGGGGAAATTTGTGGTCTTCACGCCGGACGAACTCAAGGCGCTCGAAGAAAGCCCCAGCCACCTCGTCGAGATCGTGGCGTTTGTGCCCGACAAGGCGGTCGATCCGCTCTACTACGACAAGGCGTACTTCATCGCGCCGGACAAACGCGGCGGCAAGCCGTATAGCCTGCTGCAACGCGCGCTTCAGGCGAGTGGCCGCTGCGCGCTTGCCAGCTGGAACAACAAGGGCAAGACCTGCATGGTCCAGATCCGCGCGACGGACGACGGGATGGTGTTCCAGCAGCTGTTGTGGAGCGCGGAAGTCCGCTCGCTCAAGGATCTCGACATCGAACATGCCCCGGTTTCCGCTGCCGAGCTGAAGCTTGCTCTTCAGATCATTGCGCAGGGCGAGTCTGACAGTTACGACCCCGACCAGTATGAAAACGTCGAGCAAAAGCGTGTTCTCGCGGCGATCGACGCAAAGATCGAGGGGCAGCAGATTGTCGCGCCAGCAGAAGAAAGCGCGCCCTCTGGTGGCCAGGTCATCGACCTCATGGACGCGTTGCGGGCAAGCTTGACCGGCGGCGCAAAAAAGAAGGCTTCCGGAGGCAGGGCCACGGTCGCGGAGGTGTCGCCCCTTCCTGCCGCGAAGCGCACCCGCGCGGTCAAACGCGCCGAAGTGCCCCCAGCAGCCGCCCCGGCTAAACGGGCCCGAAAGTAATGCGCAACGCCCCTGTTCACGGATACTCGATCCGGGATCTGCAATCCCTGCTGGGCATCTCACGCAGGGTGCTGTCGAGCCTGGTCAATGCCGGCTTCGTCACGCCGACACGCGGACACCGGAACGAACTGCGCTTCTCCTTCCGCGATGTCGTTTTGCTTCGCACAGCCTATCAACTGAAGGCGGCGAGAATTCCGGGGCGCCGGATATTACGCGCACTGGCGCGACTGAAGAGCGAGCTACCCGACAGCACACCGCTTTCGGGCCTTCGGATTAGCGCGGTCGGCGACACGATCGCCGTGCGCACGGGCGCAACCCAGTGGGACGCAAACTCCGGGCAACTGCTGCTGGATTTCGGCGATTCCGGCAATCCCGAAACCCGGAATCCCGTCAGCCGGATGGACACTTCACAGGCCGCTCTTCAGGATCGCGCGAGGCAGGCGGCGAACTGGTTCGAGGATGCAGAAAGGCTGCACGAGATCAATCCCAGGGGCGCGGAGCGCGCGTACCGAAAGGCCATCGCGCTTTCGCCGCAGCCGCACTATCACGCGTACGCGAACCTCGGTGCGCTGCTCGCCAGCAGTGACGATCGTTGCGCGGATGCGCTGACGGTCTTCGAAGAGGCGCTGACGCATTTCGAGGATGCAGAGCTGTTGCATTACAACCGCGCGGTGCTGCTTGAACAGGCGGGCCAGTTGCGCGAGGCTGCGCGCGGCTATCTGCGCTGCCTCGAGCTGAACCCTCATAGCGAAGATGCGGCCTTCGGCCATGCCTCGATGCTCGAACAATTTGGCGAATTCAACGCCGCTGCACTGGCCTGCATCCGCTGCCTTCAGATCAACCCGAACCACGACGAAGCCATGCGTCACCTGGAGGCGTTGATGGGCAAGCTCAAGGGTGATGCACGCGCAGTCATCCGGCAACTGAGTGCATGGCGACGCTCGTCGTAAATGTTCCGGCGCCGCGCGCGAAAAAAAGTGCCGGCGTCGGCCGGCACAAAAGTCGCACTTCATCGGGGTTGAAGCGCGACGGGGTAAATCATGAAGATCCGTCACAACGTGAATCAGGACATCCAGTCATGACGCTAAGCCAACGCATCGCTGCGATCAATCTCGCAAATACCTATGGCGAACTGCGTGACGCAATGGATGGCGCATGGGAGGAAGCCATCGCCGGGCACCCGGAGATCGAAGGGTGCGCGCCACTCCAGAACAGCCTGGACAACGGCATGTACGATCACGCACTGGCGGCCCTCGCGCATCTCGCGGGTACGTCCGGCGCAACTTACCCCGATCTTCACGACGTGCTCGCTGCGGCTTCGCGGCGAACAGCACATATAAGCGGGTCGTCCACATCGGACGCGGGCCACTGACGAACTGTCCCGCGAGTACGCACGGAATACGGTATCGGGCTGCCGGTGAGGAGCGGCGCGCTATCTGAGACGCTTCGTTGCCACTGCCAGCGTCTGGGCTGTCGACCAGTATTCGGCCCATGGATCCGTCGGCTGAAAGCTCAGGTACTCGCGCGCCGTCTGCACGTTCCACTGGGCACCGCCTTTGAGTTCAGGCAGTTGCTCCCACGCTACGGGCATCGACACGCCCATGCCCGCCCTCGCCCGCGCAGAAAACGCGGCCGCCGTCGTCTGGCCGATTCCGTTGCGCAGATAGTCGGCGTAGACCTTGCCGATCCGGTTCGATGGCCCCGATGTCGCCGAGAAGCGCTGGGGGATGGTCTGTGCGAGATGCCGGACAAACTTCTGCGAAAACGCTTTCACCGCGTCGTATCCCAGACGCGGCGCGAGCGGCACGACGATATGCAGGCCCTTGCCTCCGCTCGTCTTCAGCCACGCTTTCAGTTCAAGCTCGCCGAGCAGCGTCTGCACCAGCAGCGTCGCTTCCTGAACATGCGCCCACTTCACGCCCTCGCCCGGGTCAAGGTCGAAAATCACCCTGTCAGGACGCTCGATGCGTGCGACCGTCGAGTTCCAGGTATGAAATTCGACGGTGTTCATCTGGGCCGCCGACAGCAGTGCTTCGGCCGTATCGATCGAAAGCAGCGCAGGATGTTCGAGCCACAACCGGCGATCGTGCAACGTCACGCCCGGCATGGCGGTTCGCTCGGCGTGTTTCTGGAAGAATAGTTCGCCGCTGATCCCCGATGGCGCGCGCACCAGCGCCACGGGCCTGTCCTTAAGGTGCGGCAGGATGCGCTCGGCCACGCTCGCGTAATAGTGAACGAGGTCGGCCTTGGTGATCGCCGCCGTTGCATCGACGACCCGCTCCGGGTGGGTGATCCTCAACGAGGGCGGCAGTACCGGCGCGCTCGTCTTGCCGCCCTCCCGCACAACCGCCGTCGCCGGCTTGTCCAGGCGCAGTCCCTTGAACGATGCCTGGCGCACGACGCCGTCCGCTGTCCACCCGGCGAACGCCACTTCGGCAACCAGCCGCGGCTCGACCCACCGCTGTGTGCCTGTGGCGCGGCGCGACCAGCGGCGTGCCTTCGCCGCGGTGACGTCGAACGGCGACGACTGGATTTCCAGCGGGGCGAGGCGATCCCAATATGTCGCGCGCGGTGCGGGAATCCCAGCCGGTGCCGACGCTGCCCGCGTCATGCAGCTTCCCCGCATCGTCGTAATAGCCCAGCTGGAGGCTGCCGATCTCGCCGTCCTTGCTCCCGCGGGCAGTAAAGCCGCAGATGACCAGCTCCTGGCGCAGACGCGCCTTGGCCTTCAGCCACGACTGTGTGCGCCCCGATTCGTACGGCGCATCGCGTCGCTTGAGCATCAGCCCTTCGAGTCCCAGACTGGCGGCGGCCTCGAACACCGCCGCGGCGGGCGCGTCGAACGCCTCGCTCAGGCGCAGATGCTCGCCCGCGTTTTCCAGTACCTCCGAGAGCCGCGCGCGGCGCGCCCACAGCGGCACCTTCCGGAGATCCATACCGTCGACAAACATCAGGTCGAACAGGAAATAGACGATGTCCTGACTGGTGCGCGCGTCCATCGCGTTCTGGAGTGCAGAAAAGCTCGGCAGGCCGTTCTTCAGCATGACGATCTCGCCATCCAGCCACGCCCCCGGGAGCGCCAGCGCCTTGAGTTCGTCGACGAGCACGGGAAAACGCGCCGCCCAGTCATGACCGCCGCGCGTAAGGAGCCGAACGTCCCCCTTCTCGATCCGGGCGAGAAGCCGGTAGCCGTCGAGCTTCGTCTCGGTAATCCAGTCGCCGGCCGTTGGTAACGACGACGCCAGCGTCGCAAGCTGCGGCTCGAGCTTCGCGGGAAGCGGCGCGCGCACGGCCGCAGAAAGGTCTGCGGGTGCCGGGTCGGCGGATTCAGATACTGGTATCTTCGGCTCCCGCTCTTCAAGCAGTCCCAACGGATGCGCGACGACGCTATCTGGCAGCGCCTTGACGACGTCGTACCCGGAAAGCGGTCTTGCCCATTCGTCGCGCTTCTTGAACAGGAGCCATTGGTCTTGCCGGTCGCCCGGTTTGGCGATTCGAACCAGCTCCCAGAGGCCCGCGAGCTTTTCGCCATGAAGGCGGAAAACGAGTTTTCCCGATTTCATGCCGCCTTCTGGATCGCCCTGCGGCTCCCAGGTGCCCCGGTCCCAGACAATGACGGTGCCCGCGCCATACTATTTTTCGGGGATGGTGCCCTCAAAGCTGGCGTAGTCGAGGGGATGATCCTCCACATGCACCGCCATGCGCTTGACCTTCGGGTCGAAGCACGGCCCCTTCGGTACCGCCCAGGACAGCAGCACGCCATCGGCTTCGAGCCGGAAGTCGTAGTGCAGGTGGCTCGCCCAGTGTTTCTGGATCACAAAGGACGGCGCCGCGCGTCGACCGCGCGCCGTTTTTTTGGGGGCGACAGGCTCGGGCGTGGCGTCGAAGTTTCGCCTGCGTGAGTATCGGGCGAGCGGGCCGTCGCGATCGGCTGCAGCGTCGGTCGCCGTAGACCGAGAAGAAGCGCGCCTGATTGTGCCCATCACTCAGTCCTCGGGGCCGAGTCCGCTGTGCCCGGGCGAATAAGTCGTCCCGTTGCGCAGTTCAAAAGGCGTCCCCTTGTCACTACCGGTCGACTGGCAATGCGCTGCCGTAAGGCACGTCATCCCGCAGGAACGCTCTTCGTCGCACACGTGAACGACCCGGAAGATTCCGCTCACTTTCACGATCTCGTCTCGCTGGCGTTGTTTCGGACAGGTTTGCTTTCGAGGCTGCAACACGCGCTTGCGAGACGCAAGGCGTGTGCCGCAACTGTCGGCCGCGGCATAACTCTCAAGCCAGTTGAGTGAATGCGACCTTCAACCTGCTGGCGAGCACGGCAGGCAGACGGTGAAGCGGGTACCGTTTTCTGAGGAGGCAACCCCTATCGTCCCCTGGTGCGCGCTAGCAATGCAGCGGCAAATGTACAGACCTAGCCCCATGCCAGCCGCTGTACCACGCCGATCGGACGGGCCAGCACGGGTTAGCGGGTCGAACAGCGTGGGCAGCGCGCGTTCCGGGATCGGGTTGCCTTCGTTCGATACGGCCAGTGTCATTTGGCCATCATGACCGGCGGCTTCGACAACTATGGAACCTGTTCCGTAGCGAACAGCATTCGTCAGCAGATTGACCAGCAGCTGGCTGAGCTGGCTGCCATCCCACCTACCCCGGAGTTCCCCGGCCAAACGCAGCTCGATATCAGCGTTCGGGTAGGACGCGCGCACTTCGTCTGCCGCATCGCGACAGATCCGCCCCATATCCTGCGCAGTGAAACTGACCGGCAGCGCGTCGCCCAGCCGCGTGCGCGTAAAGATGAGCAGATCGTCAATCATCTGTTTCATCCGCAAGGCGCCACGCTGAACAAAGGCCACCGCCCTGGCGCCGGCAGAGGAAAGACCCTCGTCATGCAAGACTACTTCGGCGGCATTCAGCATTGCGCCCATCGGGGAGCGCAGGTCATGAGCGAGTACGCCGGCGAACAGGTCGCGGATACGCTCAGTGCGCTGTGCGTAGTGGCGTACCGACTCGGCGAGCACCTGATCGATCGCCTCGTTGAACCGGATCATCTCCTGGAACGCCGCACCGGAGGACGACGTTTTCCCCCAGCGGCGCAGCACGGTGGCGCGCAGCGAGCCGAACTCCGCAACCACATCGTTGATGCTGAAGCCGTGCGAGAGGCGATCCTCCGCATGCAGACGCGCGACCCGGTTGAAAGCGGAATTTGGCTCGACCTTGTCGCCGCGCGATTTAGCTTCCTGCTGCGCGTCGCTCTGCGTCTCGCGCATGTCCGTCGCAATCGCGGTCAGGATGTCAGCCGCCGAATTACGCAACTGGCTTTCGGTCAGCTGGGTATCGTCCTGACCGAGCGAGAGCGCATAACCGGCCCAGTCGTCAATCAGGCCGGATAAATCTGATTCGATGAAATCGGCGAGGCTCATGCAGTTCTCCGGTATGAGTGTTGCGCCTATACGAAAAACCGGTGCCGGGACAACCGGGCGCGCAGCCAGTTGCCAGTCTAATCGAACCCCATATGCGGTTTACTTTATGGAAAATTATCCACATGCCAGCGATGGACGTTGCTCTGGTTGTCCGCCCGATAAGCCTTGTTCCAGGGTCGCCCTTGACGAGATCTCGCGCACCTTTTGGATTTGTTACGAGAAAATCCGTTAGTCCGTTCGCAGGATTGTGTGCCGCTTGTGGGTCGGACCAGAGGAACGAGTTCAACTGATCGAGTGTGACTCTGGCACGCGACGCGTCGCCCCAGAAAGCCTCCCGGATGATGTGAACGTCGTTGCCCGCCCAAGCAACGTTGCAGGTCGGGAACGCAAGCAGCGCGAAGATAACGCGCATTTTGTTCTAACTACCCATCCAGGAATGTTCGGCTTGTCGACGGTCCAGGGCCGATGCCTCTCGACAGACGGCTCCAGGCCCGCGATCTGTCTGTAGCAATTGGCATACGCGGCTTCAATCTTCCAGGGTTCCGATCGGCCTGATACGAACTACTTCGGCTTATCCATGGCGGATTCCACCATACGATTGTTGCGATGCAGCACTTTGGCCGGTAAACTGGATCTCCGAACCTGCAAAATATGAGGACAGCTATGTCCACGCCGCAGTGCTCAATCGACGGAAGGCCGCCCAAACTTCACGTTTTCTTCGAGGATGCCGCGTGGCATTGGGCTATCTGCGTGCCTCGCGAGCGCGGATGCGGATTTCAGGTAGTCGCTTACAACGAAAAGGGCTATGCGTCCGAAAGCGAAGCGATGTCAGACGGCAGCGTCGCGCTGGGCCGCATTGCTTACATAGCTGTAGCGAAGTCACGCGACGAAACCGGAACTGCTTTCCGCTCAGTCGCCCAAGATCGCAGGCGATAAACTCGCCGCGCCGGTATCGGCGCTCCCGGAGATCGTGTCCGTGACCTCAGAGATCCTTTCCCCGCGCAAATACCCATCGCATTCCGCCCCGAGCGCCCCGCCTGCGCGCGATGGCTTCGGCTGTTCGCTGGAGCGGCTCACGCTGAGCCAGCACCTGGATGCGGGCGAATTGAGCCTTCACCGCAAACATGCCCGCGATCGCATCTTCGGCCAGGTCGAGACGCCAGCGGAGGATCGCGGCTTTCTGGTCGGCGTGTCGCTGCAAGGCGGCCACCGGCGGCGCATCATGCGCAACGGCGCGGCGAGCGCGCACGACTTCGGCGAACACGCGCTTTATGTGCGCGATTTCGATGACAACTATCGCGCCGACCTGTCCGGCTCGTTCGACTTCGTGCTCGTGGAGGTGCCGCGCGCGTGGCTGGAGCGCCTGGGCGCCGATGCTTCGCGCCACCGCGTGATGGGGCTCTCGCGCGTGACCGGCCAGCGCGACGACGTGTTCGGCCATCTCGCCCGCGCGCTGCTGCCCGCCTTCGACCATCCCGAAGCGCACAGTCCGCTCTTTCTCGAACAGATCGGCCTGGCAATGGGTCAACATCTGGTCGCGCGCTACGGCGGCGTGAGTGGAGGCGCGGCCCAGCGGCACGCGACGCTGTCGCGCTGGCAGGAAGCGCGCGCCAAGGAGCTGCTGCTCGACGGCGCGGGCGCGCCTCCGGGCATTTCAGTCAAAGCGATCGCCGCCGAATGCCGTCTGTCTGCGAGCTACTTCATCCGTGCGTTTCGCGGCTCGACGGGCTACACGCCATATCAGTGGCAACTCGCACAACGCATCGCCCAGGCGCAGGGCATGCTCGCACACACGACCCTCACGCTCATCGAAATCGCCAACGCCTGTGGTTTCTCCGACCAGCCGCATTTCACTCGCGTTTTTTCGAAAGCAGTCGGCACCGCGCCCGGCACTTGGCGGCGCCAGAACTCAACAATGAATCGCCCGTCGTTGTGAGCTGCAAACTCCCTTCGCGGTTGGTTCGACGCAAGCGGATTCGGAAATTGAAGATGCGTTCGGCAACAACGCGAGCGGCAATGTTCCACCACTCTCGCCGCTCCTGCCGACGCCCCCCCGGCCTCGCATTCTCCTGAGCGCCATGACGAAAGACCAACTGCTCGCCTGGGCTAACGACCCGCGCCGCCAGGACACCTTGCCCTTTGGCCTGTTCGAGCCCGCCTATCAGAAAGGCATAGTCGGCGCCGCGCTCGTCGTGCGCGGCGTGGTCTATTTCAAAAACGGATTTTCCGAGTCCGTTCGCGACGCGTTAGTCCAGTGCTACCAGCGCTATATCGACGCAATTTCGACCTATGAAGAACTGATCGCGAAGGCCAGCAGCAACACGCCGGTCAACGTTTCGCCGATGGAGTGGTTCTACGCCGATGACGAAGCGCCAGTGGCTTTCCCTAAAACCAAGGGCTTCCCGGAACTCGCCAGGCGCATATCGGCCACCGAATCTCTGTCGTGCGCGACAACGAGTGCAGACCACAAGCTCGCCACCGGATTCTTTGAGCACTCGGTACTTTGCGCAAGCGAACGGGAAGCAGGATTCGGGCGTAGTCTCGACGCGGTCAGCTTCAGCGTTCCGCGGCAATTTCTAAAGTTCTGCCCCGGCGTCTTTGAGACCCTGTTCGCGGCGTTTGTGACGAGTTTGCCGACCGTCCACGGCCACGGAGGCTATGCAGTGAACGTCCCAACCGAACGAGGCAAGCGAATATTTTTGGGCCGGCCGGTACGGCCCAGGACTCGACGTGGGGGATCCAATGCGCGTCGATGTCATCGATCTGACCGACCGCATTAAGACGGTCGACTGGCTCACCGTGATTGATGCGGAGCTCGTGCGACGGGTCGGCGGCGCGAGCCAGTTGTCGTTGCCGCCCGACTGGTTTCGCAAGACACCCCTCGGAGATGGCGGCCTGATCATTCAGGCGGGCGTCGAACCGCAGACTGGCGTTGCAACTGGCCAGGGCGAGTCGCCTGCACCGCCTCCCGCCTATGTCCTTTTGAATACAGCGTTGCACCCGATCGTTGCCCAGACGATTGCCAGCCTTCAGGACGGGACGGTTAGCAGCACAAAGCCGTTGCTCAGCACAACCGTGGCAACCGAGGCCTGGCTGCAAAGACTTTCTGTCGCCCCTGAGAAGCTCAACGCGTATTGGATTGAGTTGCACAAGACGGCGAAGCTTCCTCCGCTTACACGCTGACGGTTGATAAAGGGCGACGTAAACCAACGCCCCGCTCCGTTGCTACGTCGACTGCGGCCACGACTGAGGGGCACAAGCCCGACCAGCATCTGCGGCTGCAGCGGCGGTGTCGCGCCGAGTCCGTGCCTCTACCAGAGAGCGCTTAAATGACCCGTTCTGGCTTCGGAGACACAGCCTTTTCGAAGCCGTTCATCGTAGACCGTAATAAAAGTGACACCGTTGCGACGATAAATGTCTCACAACGCGGCGGGCACCCGGCCCGGTGCCGAAAGATTAGCGCTGACGCGACCCAGCAAGCACATCGCCGCTCTCTGCGAACTTCCGATATCGACCCAAATCGGGCATACGCGCTCGTTCCGGCACGACGGCTGGTTTCGAGTGCGCAACCGCCGTTCAAGAAGACAAGCGAAGCGCGGCAGCGGTCTTTAGGTGAGTCCGTAGCGGGAGAGAGTTGATTGCGATCGAAGTCGATTGCAGCCGATGCGCTGAAACACCTTTGATAAGTGCGTATGAGCAAGCCAGCGTGCGGAGGCGCTACCCCCAAAGTTTGTAGCGCCAGCGATGTGCCCTGACCGCTCTAATCTGCGGTGATCAGGGAGACCTCAAGCGTTTTGTTATCGCGCCACTCTGTTGTAGCTTTTTTTCATAACAGCCGCAACGCCAAACAAGCCGCAAAGTCGCCGAGCAGACTGTAAGCCCTTTCACAAACAGCCCACACAGTCATTGCGAATCAAATGCCTAGCAGTTTTTAGGGCACGACCTCCTGTTTCCGACGCCGCGCTGCGTCAGCCCTCCTCAGGCGGGACGATACGGATCGGGCGCGTCCCGATCTTGGCACCGGTCACTTCATCCACAGCCACTGCCTTGATTTCTGTTCCGTTCTCGGCATCAAAGAAGCGGATCAGTTTGCCTCCGCCTCGGTGCTGGCGCCCCCATGCGCCAATGATGAAAAGCACGGGCAGGAAATCGCGGCCGGCCTCGGTCAGCAAGTACTCCTCGCGAGGCGGATGCTCCGAGTAGCGCCGTTTCTCCAGCAATCCCTCCTCCGTCAGCATCGCCAATCGCCGGGTCAGCATGGTCGGCGCAATGCCGAGGCTTTTCCGGAACTGATCGAAGCGCGTCAGGCCGCCATGGGCGTCGCGCAGGATCAGGAGACACCACGCGTCACCCGCGAAAGCCACGCTGCGCGCGATAGGGCACGGCTCGTCAGAAATATTTTTGCAGTTCATATCATTTTGATAGTGACTAACTTTTAAATTGGTAGTATTGTTCGTATCGAAATGATATTAACACCTCGACGACAAGCGATCCACCCGGCACGGAGACTTCATTGATGGGCAAGAACACGATCGGTATCCCCGTGGCGACAAGCGCCACTTCAGGCATCGACGGCGCCGCAGCAGGGGCTCGGAAGGGTGCTCCCGTCGATGCGCCAGTGCGGCAGTTGGGCGCGGTGAGATGGAAAGACGCGCCGACCCGGAGGATTGATGTTAGCGGGGTGCCCTTCGTCTATCGGGAACTCGGCACCGATGCTGGTGTGCCGGTGGTCTTCTTGCATCACTTGATGGCCGTGCTCGATGACTGGGACCCGCGTGTCATCGACGGCATCGCCGCATGGCACCGGGTTATCGCCTTCGACAACCGCGGCGTCGGTGCTTCGGGTGGCTCGGTGCCGCATACCGTCGAGGAAATGGGGCGGGACGCTATCGCCTTCATTCGGGCATTGGGCCTCGAGAAGGTCGATCTGCTCGGCTTCTCGATGGGCGGGGCCGTTGCGCAGATGGTCGCTTTGCAGGCGCCCGAGCTCGTGCGCCGGATCGTGCTCGCGGGAACCGGGCCCCGCGGCGGCGGCGGGATCGACAGGATCAACCGGATTGCGGCCCTGGCGTATGTCAAAGCGGCACTGACACTGAGCGACCCGAGGAACTTCCTGTTCTTCCCCCGTAACCCCGAAGGAAAGCGCGCCGCGGAAGACTATTTCTCGCGCCTGAAGGAGCGCACGGAAAACCGGGACAAGCCCATTTCCCTGCAGGCGCGAATCGCGCAGTTGAAGGCAATCAAGAACGCGGGCCTCAGCGCCCCCGACGATCTCTCGGCGATCACCCACCCCGTTTTTGTCGCGAATGGAGACTGTGACCTCATGGTTGATAGCAGCCTGTCGGTCGACATGGCTCGCCGCCTGCCGAATGCCCAGCTCACGATCTACCTGGATTCCGGGCACGGGGGGGTGTTTCAGCACCACCGCGCCTTTGTGCCTGCGGTGCTGGACTTCCTCGCTGACTAATCTCGTCAAACGGGAATGAAAGACCGGAAATGAAAAACCAAACCATGAAAGCACTCACCTTCAAACGCTATGGCAAGTCGCCCGAAATTGGGTTTGCCGATGTTCCACGCCCCACGCTGAAAGGCGACGAGATCCTGGTACAGGTCCGCGCCGTCGGCCTCAACCCGATCGACAATATGATCCCGACCGGGATGTTCAAACCCGTTCTGCATTTCCGGCTTCCGGCCACGCTAGGCAGTGATCTGGCAGGTGTCGTGACTGAGGTCGGGAGCAAGGTGACGCGCTTCAAGCCTGGTGACGCCGTTTTCGCCAGCATCTTCGACCTGGGCACCGGCTCGCTTGCCGAATTCGCGGTGGTACCGGAAAGCGCTGCCGCGCCGAAGCCGATCAATCTTGACTTCGTGCAAGCCGCCTCGATCCCAATGGTCGGGCTCACCTCATGGCAAGCGCTGAAGGAACGCCTCAAGCTGCGCTCCGGCCAGAAGATGTTCATCCCTGCGGGGTCGGGTGGTATCGGCACTTTCGCGATTCAACTCGCGAAGTACTTTGGGGCGAAGGTGGGGACCACCACCAGCACGGGCAACGTCGAGTTGGTCGGCAGCCTCGGCGCGGATGAGATCATCGACTACAAGAAGCAGGAATTCGAGAGAGTGCTGCGCGACTACGACGCGGTGCTAGGCACGGTGCGTGGGGATGCGATCGAGAAATCTCTCGACATCCTTAAGCCTGGCAGCCAGATCGTCTCCATCGTGGGCCCGCTGGACGCGGCATTCGCGCGAGCCAAGCGGCTGAACTTTGTCCTCAGGTTCGTGTTCGGCCTGATGAGCCGCAAGATCGTGCGCCTTGCTCGGAAGCGTGACGTCTCCTACCTGTTTCACTTCGTGCGCCCCGATGGCGCGCAGCTCAACGAAATCGGTCGTCTCCTCGAGGCGGAGCACATCCGCCCGGTGATCGACAAGGTGTTTCCATTCGAGCAGGCAAAGGAAGCGCTTGATTACCTTGCCCAAGGGCGATCCAGGGGCAAGGTCGTGGTCCAGATGTGATGCCCCCCGTATTGACTCCCCCAACCAGAACGACCCACGCAAAGGAAACCCCCATGGCCACCCTTCCGACCGTCCTCATCACCGGCGCCTCCAGCGGCATCGGCGCCACTTACGCTGAGCGTTTTGCCCGCCGTGGCCATGACCTTATTCTTGCTGCGCGCGACAAGTCGCGCCTGGATAGCTTGGCAGCACGCCTGCGCGCAGAGAGCAATGTGGCCGTCGAGGTGCTGCAGGCCGACCTGACAAACCCCGCCGATCTGTCCGCACTCGAGACCCGGCTGCGGGACGACGCGAAAATCGGCGTCCTGATCAACAACGCCGGCATGGCGCAATCAGGTGGCTTCCTGACGCAATCCGCAGAGGCCGTCCAAAGTCTAATCACGCTCAATGTCACCGCGCTGACGCGGCTCGCCGCTGCGGTCGCGCCGCGCTTCGCGCAGACTGGCACGGGCGCGATCGTCAACATCGGCTCGGTGGTGGGGTTCGCGCCCGAGTTCGGCATGTCGATCTACGGCGCCACCAAGGCCTTCGTGCTCTTTCTGTCACAGGGCCTGAACTTGGAGCTGTCATCCAGAGGTGTCTACGTGCAAGCCGTGTTGCCGGCGTCGACCCGTACCGAGATCTGGGCGCGCGCCGGCATCGACGTCAACACCCTGCCCGAGGTGATGGAAGTGGGTGAGTTGGTCGATGCCGCACTGGTCGGCTTCGACCGTCGCGAGTTGGTCACCATCCCGCCGCTGCACGTGGCCGAGCGCTGGGATGCGCTGGAAGCCGCGCGCCAGGGGCTGATGTCGGACCTTCGACAAGCCCATGCGGCCGAGCGCTATCAACTACAAGCCTGAGCACTCGTCGCCATCCCAGCATGACCTTTGCATATAAGAGAACCTCATGAGCAGCACACTATTTTCCCCCACCCAACTCGGCAGTCTGTCGCTGAAAAATCGCATCGTCATGGCACCACTGACGCGCAGCCGCGCCATTGGCAACATGCCCAATGCGCTGATGGTGCAGTACTACCGCCAGCGCGCGCAGGCCGGTCTGATCATCACCGAAGGCACCTCGCCCTCACCCAACGGTCTGGGTTACGCGCGCATTCCCGGACTCTTCAACGAAGCGCATGCACAGGGATGGCGTCACGTGACCGATGGCGTCCATCAGGCCGGCGGCAGGGTCTTTGTGCAATTGATGCACACCGGACGCGTCACGCACCCGGCAAACCTGCCGCCCGGTGCCCGCATCCTTGCTCCCTCGGCGGTCGCTCTGCCCGGCGATATGTGGACCGATGCGCATGGCATGCAACCGCATCCGGTGCCGCAGGCAATGAGTGAAGCGGATATTGCCGAGAGCATTGCCGAATATGCGGCCTCGGCCAGACTGGCCATGCAGGCGGGCTTCGACGGCGTCGAGTTGCATGCCGCGAACGGCTACCTGATCGACCAGTTCCTCAACACCGCCTCTAATCGGCGCGATGATCGCTGGGGTGGCTCGGTCGAGAACCGCATCCGCTTCGCAGTCGAAGTCGCGAAAGCCACCGTCGCCGCCATTGGCGCCGAGCGCGTCGGAATGCGTATCTCGCCCTATGGCGTATTTAACGCTATGGCGCCGGACGCAGAAATGGACGCTCTGTACCTCGGCCTGATCGAGGCGCTGAATGCGCTGCGACTGCTCTATATCCACATCGTAGATCACAGCGCCATGGGCGCGCCTGAAGTCAGTCCGGCGCTGAAAGCAGACATTCGCGCTGCCTTCAAAGGACATTACATTCTTTCCGGCGGCTATGAACGTGCACGTGCCGACGCAGACCTCAACGCGCAACGTGGCGACCTGGTGGCTTTCGGACGCCCGTTCATCTCGAATCCAGACCTTGTATCCAAATTAAAGTCAGGCCGGGAACTGGTATCACCTGACGCCTCGACCTTCTATACGCCGGGAGAAAAAGGCTACACCGACTATTGATGAAAGCGTGAGGCTGAAGTCGCATTTCTCCGAATCGCTAACGATCGGCGAGATGCGCATTAGCTCGCAGCCCCAAACGGATATAGAAAAAACACGCTCCTTTATTGATCTGCATGTTGGTTTTTCCGAACAGCGGATTTCAACAGAGTTTGGATTGTCGACGTGCCCAAAAGCTCTATCGAGCCCAAGGCTATTGCTGGGGAGGCCGACGGAAATTTCGTCGTGCTCAACCACGGAAAGACTTAGATCCGTGACCCTAGAAGGAAACTGGCGGCGTTGACGAGAGTCCATTGTCCGAGGTGAAGCGGTCGGTCAAATATTCAGTTGTCTCTAACCACGAACGACCGTTCCTGGCCGAGGGTGTGTCAAAACCCGCGCGATCG
>NZ_BAYA01000054.1 GCF_000685015.1 Paraburkholderia bannensis NBRC 103871
CTGGCGTTTACGTGCGCGAAAAGCACGTAACACCCCTCCGCAGTCATCAAATCCCTCTCGCCATATCGCGCACGTTTCACGCACATTGCTGCGCCGCAAACTATCATGAGTTTTGCAACGCCGATTCCACACGCGTGAGCTCAACACTCAAAAGAGGTGCGCCATGGCCGAACTGCTGCTCGGAAACGTCGAAGAAGATACGCCCGACGAGGAAATCAACGCCTTTTTGCAGAAGTACGGCTTCCCGCCATACGATGAAATTCAGCGCATCGAGGGGGCAGGGCGTCCTGCAGCTCTGCTGAAATACACCCATCTCACCGACGATTTCCTGCGCTCGCTACAGCCGCGCATCCACAACATCTTCTGGCACAACCGCACGATCAGCGCGCAGGTTGTCCCGGTACGCGAAGAAGACTGATCGGCGCAAGATAGCCAAAGAACATCCAACGGCGCCCGGCCTGAGACCGGGCGCCGCTTTGCGTTAACCGACCAGCGAAGTGTTGTATGTCGTCCCGCCAATCACCACGTTACTCAGCGCAATCGCGTTTACGTTATTCACGTAAATCGGCCCCGGATTCGTCGCCGTAGCCGTGCCGCTGCACACCGGCGTCCCCAGATTGCAGTTCGATATTGTTACTCCGCTGATGGGCAGAACAGTCGGCGTCGGCGCCGGGCCGTTGTAGTCAGCGGCAACTGGGCCTTGCGCAACGATTGCCTGGAAGCACGAAGCAGTGCTGCTTCCCGAGGTCACATTGCTGGCCGTCACGTTCGAGATATTGATGTTCTTCACGACCGGCGGACTGATGCGCACGGCGTCCCCGGCAGGGCTGTAGTCGCAATCGAAGGTGATGAGGCCGCCTTGCGATGCGGCCGGATTCGAACCCGAAGAACTCGTCGTCCCAACCGGCACCGACGCCGTAACCGGACTGCCCGCGATCATGTTGTTCGAGCCATATCCCTTGCCGACGAGCGTCACGCCATTCGGCAGCGTCACGCCATCGATCCAGACGTTCTGCACCGCGCCGCCGCGATTCATGTTGGTCTTGATGCGAATGGCGATATTCAGCGGATTGGTGGCCCAGTTCTCATTGAGCATGTTGAGATTGCGCGCATAGATATTCTGGACTCCTGCGCTCATCTCGCTGCCCAGCGTGAGGCCGCCGTGGCCGCTGTTCATCGTGCAGTTTTGGATCACGTGATTCTGCGCCGGCCCATATTCGATATCGAGTGCCTTGCCCGATTTGATCGCGATGCAGTCGTCACCGGTGTTGAACTTCACGCCGTCAGCGAGCACGTAATTGCAGGCATCGGGATCGAAGCCATCGTTATTCGGCCCAATGCTGTCCGCGAAAACCCCTTGAATCACGACGTTTTTGCAGTCGGTCGGATGGTGCTGCCAGAACGGCGTGTTCTGCGTGTGATAGTTCTGCATCAGCACATTGGTGCAGCCGATGAACTCCACCATGCAAGGCCGCAAATAGTGTCCGTTGCCGAAAATCCGCTGCTCGACCGCCACGCCCAACTCGGCTAGCGCGGGCAAATAGTTCTGGTCTTGCGCCCACGAGGTGCCCGCATCGAGCAGCGGCAGCAGCGTGGCCGCTTCCGGATTCGTGATCGCCGAACTGCTCAGCGACGTGAGCGCTGCATTGTTCGGATTCGCATAAGCCTGCGACGGCGTGGACGAACTCGCGCAACCATACGCGCCATTCGTGCCCTTGAACGTCCACCAGCAGAACGACGGCGTCGTGCCGTTCGCCTGCGCGGGCGTCATCGACTGACCGTTGAGGATCGACGTATCGTCTTCCCCGGTCAGGCCGATGTTCTGCTGCTGGTAAGCGTAGACCGGCGAGCCGAAGTTCAGGCAATCGTTGGCCTGCCAGCGCGTCCAGTAGAGGTCGCCGTTTGCTGTCGCGTGCGGGCCGCCGATCGCATAGTCGCTGGGATTCGGGCTGAAATAGATCGTGCAGTTGGCGCTCAGATGGAAATTGACGTTACTGAGCAGCACGATCGGGCCGCCGCAGTACCAGTTGCCTGCGGGCACCACCACGCGGCCGCCGCCTGCCGCGTTGGCGGCAACAATCGCGTTATTGAATGCCGCGCGCGAGTCGTATGTCGTGCCCGTGAGGGACGACGACACCATTTGCTCCGCGCCGGGGCTCGTGGGCGACGCACTCTGGCCGAGCCACGGAATCGCCGGACTCCAGGCGCTCGCGGCGACGACTTGCGAAGTGAGGGGCGTCGCGCCGTAGGCCGTGACGACAAAGTCCACCGCGCGGAACATCGAAGGCGTGATCCCCTGCAGTGCGTCGATGATCTGCTGGGCCGCGCCGGTGGATCCCCAGATCGGGTCGACCGAAACCGGCGTCGCCGCGCCGCCAGCGGCGCTTGCGGTTGAATCGGGATTGCCGCCGCACCCGGGCAAGCTGCCTAGCAAGGTCGCGCCCGCCGTGGCGCCTGCGAAAGCCATGAAGCAGCGGCGTCCTGGTGAGGCTGGCGCGCCGGTGGATCGGATCGATTTGAAGCGCGTGTCGTTCTTCTGCGTTGTCATGGATGACGCCTCCTGTTTGTCTCGCTGATGGATTTGTTGTTCTTTGCCGTCTGCGCGGCGGCCATTGCAAGCGGCCGATTGGGACAGGAATTGTTGTTAGACAAGATATGGCTTGTCAAGCTACATGAGCCAGGTAGTCACCCTGATATGACAACTTGATGGACGATATAGGACAAGTCACGCACGATGAATCCGTCAGGCAAACCGACATAACGAATCAGCGAGCAGGCGCAATACGTATTTTTTACGTATTAATGAGGGGTTCTCAAACCGATCCGGTAATTAATGGATTTGGTAATTCGGATAAGCATTATGCATATTTTTAATTAGAAAAAATGCGAAGCCGTCATGTTGCTAAAACACCTTTTAGGGTAGTATTCGACCCTGCCGTAATTAGCCGAAGGCGGGGATTTAATACGTTGCACGGCGAATAACGGCCACGCTCTCAGCCAGACAGGGAGCGTGTGTGCAAGAAATTGCAAGAGAAGACCAATATCAATTCCAGGGCGTTCGATCCCATGAAGTTAACGCGCAAAAAGGCCGCGATAACCGCTGCGGTTTTAATCGTTGCGCTGGTCGCCATTCAGGCGATTTGGCGACCATTCGGCGGCAAAGGGGCATTCCGCTCTCACGAAGCCGCATTTGATATTCGATATCCCGACGCCATCATCGACAGCGCCGCGCTTTCGCGATTGCCGCGCGACATGATTCGGGTGCCGTTGCTGCATACCTTGCTCACGCGCGATTTCGTCGACTATTACGAATCGAATGCCGCACGCCTTTCCGCCGAAGGTGCGGTGCGCCGTCTTGCCTTCGAACACGATCTCGACTGGCGCGACGAGCTGATCAAGCGCGTCTTCGACGAACCCTCGCGCGTCCTGCTGTGGCGCTCGCCCGATGGCCGCCTTGGCTACTGGGTCATGACCATGCGTCGCAATGGCCTCGCGAAGCTGATGCAGGCCGTCGGCAACGTCGCAGCGGGCGACACGCAACTGAGCCAGGCGGGCACGCTCTCGGGTGGCGTGCCTGTGTACGCGTTGAAACTCGCGGTCGGTCACACGCTGCTGTTCGCCGCAAAGGGCGAGCGCCTCGTCGTGATGTCGGAACCCGGCATCCTGCTCGACGCGGACGGCAAGACCATCGGCGACCGCGCTTCGGCGCTCGGCAAGATGCTCGACGATGGCGGCGCGGACGCGCTGCACGCCTATCGTCTCGACGACGCGCCCGCAGAAGTGAGCGGCCACCGCCTGATCGTCTCGGTCAACTATCTGTCGTTCGGTTATCAGGCCTTTTTCGCGGGCGTGAACGCCTTGCGCTTCGATTTCGCGGCTTCTGGCAATAGCGCGGGCAACAGCGCAGGCAAGAACGCCGACCAGCCAGACGCGAGCGGCACATGGAGCACGGCGGCACTGATCGATCCGGCGCACCTGCCGCAGCACTGGGACAGCGCCGATCTCTGGCGCGCGCTGCCCGCCAACGCGGCCGCCTGCGCTAGCCTGCCAGTGGACTGGAACGACGCCGCCGACCTGTTCGACAAGCTCGGCGACGGCGAACAGGCCGCGTCGAAGATCGTGCGCGAAAGCTTTGCGGGGCCGGCAGGCGTGTGCTGGTATGCGAAGTCGACGCTCGTCGCGCCGGTCTTCGTCGCGCGTCTCAAGCCGCAGGCCGTGCAGGATCCGACGCAACTTGCGGCGATCAAGACCGCGCTCGCGAGCGCGTTCGGCGATGCCATCGGCGCGTATGAAGCGAAGGCGGGTAACGAAGCCGGTTATCGCCGTCTGCCCGTGAAGACGAGCGAGCCGTCCGCCGGCGTCACGCTCTGGACGCGCCCGGTGAGCGCGCGTTCGGGCACGGCGCAAAGCGCGGGCTCGTCCTACGCCGCGCAGTTGTCCGCGCCGCGCTACTTCCCGGTCACGCTCGCGCTCGCGCACGGCTACGTGGTGTTCTCGCCCGACGCGCGTCTCGTGGACGACACGCTTGCCGTGCTCGACAAGCGTTATCCGGCCATCGCCGATACGCTCGCGCCGCAGCGCCTCGCGACCACGGTGGTGTCGGTCACGCCAGGCACGTCGGCCGCGCTCGTCGAGCGCGAGGCCGGCCGTGCGTTGCCCGCCGACCAGGAAGCCGTGTTCCGCAACGCCGCACGCACGCATCTGCTGCCGAAGCTGCACGCCGTCGCCAGCTACCCGCCGTTCGCGCTGAGCTTGCCGGATTCGCTGCCTTCGTCGCTGGGCTGGGTGCCGGTCGAATGGCATTTCGAAGCGCGGGCGAGCGCATCGCCGCGCGGTGACGCGGCGGCGGGGCGCCCGCTCGGCGCAGGCCCGAAGACTACGGATGACGACGCCGCAACCGCGACATCGACCGCGGACGAGCAGCCGGCCCAGCCCGGCACGAGCGGCGACTGACCATGCGCCGCCGGTTTCTCCTGAGCAGCGCGGCCGCGCTTGGCATCGCGCTCGCGCGCCCCGCGATCGCGCTCATGCCGACCCAGGCCGCGCCCGATCCCGATGCGCTCACGCCCGAGCAGTCGGCGATCTTCCGCGCGTGGTTCGTGCGCATCGTCGATCAGCAGATGCGGCGCGGGCCCACGCCGCGCTGGACGCAACGCGACTGCGCGGGGCTCGTGCGCTTCGCCGCCATGGAAGCGCTGCGCGAGCATGACGCGCGCTGGCTCAAGGCCAACGGCATGAACGGCGTCGCCGATGCGAGCCGCCTGCCGCCCGAGCTGCAACTGAGCGAGCCGCAGCGCACGCTTGCCAACCGCTGGACGCGCATCGACGGCAGCGTGGGCGCCTACGCCTCGGCCATCGCGCTCATCCAGCGCAACAGCCGCTTCGTCTCGCGCGACGTCAACCAGGCGCTGCCGGGCGACCTGTTGTTCTTCGATCAAGGCGACGACCAGCACCTGATGATCTGGCTCGATCGCTATATCGCTTATCACACGGGCACCGTCACGCCGACCGACAGTGGTCTGCGCGCCGTCGCCGTTTCCGACCTGATGCAATGGAAAGATTCCCGCTGGCAGCCGTTCGACGGCAATCCGAACTTCGTCGGTGTGTTTCGTTTCGCGTTCCTGACGCCATGAGTGCCGCCATGCAACGACTGCTTGTCGCCATGCTTTCTTTCGTGATGTTTTTCTCGCGCGCGCCGAAAATTTCCGATCGGAAAAATCGCGCACGCGCTTCGACTCATGTCGCCGCTTCGTTCGCAACGTTCAGCGCCGCATGCGCGCTGCTGCTCGGCGCGGGCCTTACCCCCGCCTGGGCCGACGACGATCCCGCGCAGCAGAACATCGACGCCAATGCCACGCTGGGCGCGCCGAACCCAAGCGGCTATGACGGCCAGGTCGTGCAAGGCCAGCCGTTCTTCCTGCTTTCCGATGCGAGCTACGGCAGCAACCAGCTCGCGCAGGTGCGCCTGGAAGCGCCGGGCCGCGAATTCCAGTCGGAACTCGAAGGCTATGGCGGCGCGGATATCGTCGTCTACAAGGTGCCGAATCCGCTCGCGTTCCTGAAGGCGCAGAAGAACCTGCATCGCCTGAACATCAAGCCAAACTACCAGGGCGAAGGGCTCGCGAACACGCTCGCGTATCTGTGGGATCGCTGGTTGAGCGATGCGCGCCGCGCGTGGCAGCGCGTGCTGTCGTTCGCGACGCGCAGCAAGGTCACCGAAGCGAAGCCCGAGTTCAAGCTTGGCGACCAGGTGAGCGCGCCGACGCATTTCGAACCCGAATCGCACTTCGCGCCGCTGCGCGGCTATGACCTCGTGACGCGCTTCCGCTATCCGATCTGGAACGCGAAGACGATCCAGCCGCCCAAGGGCGTGAACCTGGCGGGCAGCAGCAGCAACTTCATCGAAGCATCGTCGGGCAACGTGATGATCCCGGTCGGCAAGCTGCAACCGGGCCTCTATCTCGTCGAGGCGATGATCGGAAACTATCGTGCGCATACGCTGCTGTTCGTCTCCGATACGGTCGCCGTCGTGAAGGCCTCGTCGAATGGCCTGCTCGTATGGACGACGCGCCGCGACAACGGCAAGCCGGTGCCCAATACCGAAGTGAACTGGACGGACGGCGTGGGCGTGCTGCAAAGCGGATCGACCGGCGCGGACGGCGCGCTCGTGCTCGACCACGTCTCGCCGGAGCGCAGCTATGTGATCGGCAGCGATCCGCAGGGCGGGGTTTTCGTATCGGAAAACTTCTACTACGACAGCGAGATCTACAACACCAAGATCTATTCGGTTACCGACCGGCCGCTGTATCGCCCCGGCGATACGGTGCACGTGAAGTTCATCGGCCGCACTTTCCAGAGCGCGAACCAGTCGACGGCGCCCGCCGCCGCGCAGCTCAAGCTCGACGTGATCGACCCGAACGGCGCGCCCATCGCGACGCGCAACGTGGATTTCGCATCGGAAACAGGCGGCGAAACCACCTTTACGCTGCCGTCCACCGCGCAAGGCGGCGGCTACACGCTGCGCTTCGACTACAACGGCGACAGCTACGGCGGCGCATTCCGCGTGGCCGAATACGTGAAGCCGCACTTCGACGTCAATCTCACGATGGACAAGTCCGACTACGCGACCGGCGACACGCCCAAGGGCAAGATCGCGCTGCGCTATCCGGACGGCAAGCCGGTGAAGAACGGCAAGGTGTCGGTGACGCTGCGCGCGCAGAAAGTGGCGATCGTCGATGGCGAGTTGAACTACTCGGGCCTGTTCCCGGTGAAGCTCGAACAGCAGGAGCTGGAAACCGACAGCGACGGCAACGCCACGCTTACGCTGCCTGCCGCGAAGGAACCGAGCCGCTACGCGCTCACGCTGTTCGCGCAGGACGGCGCGGCGTATCGCGTGCGTGTGTCGCGCGAAGTGCTGATCGCGCGTGGCGCGACGCCGTATCGCCTGAGCACGGCGAAGTCGTTCTCGCAGCCGCACGAGCGCGTGACGTTCTCGCTCGCGGCGCTGGCCAACAGCAATAGCAGCAATAGCAGCAGTAGCAATAGCAGCAGCGCGCCGACGGCGCACAAGCCCGCGAAGTGGGAGTGGACGCGCCTCGAATCGCAGACGAAGTCCGAAGGTACGCTGCCTGCACCGGGCGCCGATGGCCGCGTGAGCTTCCCGTTGCAATTCGACGAACCTGGCTCGTACATGCTTTCGGTGAAGGACGATGCGGGCAACCTGCTCGCGGCAGCCAGCCACTGGGTTGCGGGCGACGGCCTCAAGGCGATTCCGGGCAGCGTCGAGATCGTGTTCGACCGCGACCGCTACCAGATCGGCGATACGGCCGAGGCGCTCATCACCTTTCCCTACCCGGTGGACGACGCGCTGCTCACGCTTGAGCGCGACAGCGTGGAGGCGCGCGCACTGCTCTCGAAGGGCGCGGACTGGCTGAGCCTCACGCGTGTCGCGCCGACGCAATGGAAAGCGCGCATCAAGGTCGGCCCGGAATTCGCGCCGAACATGACGTTCTCGGTGCTCTACGTGCACGACGGCGAATACGTGTTCCAGAACGCGGGCATCGTGGTCGCGAAACCGTCGATCGACCTGAGCGTGAAGAGCGACAAGCCGGTGTACCAGCCCGGCGAGACCGTCACGCTCGATCTCGGCAGCGCGCTGGCCGGCAAGCCCTTGCCTGCACACCTGACCGTGAGCGTGGTCGACGAAATGGTCTACGTGCTGCAGCCGGAGATCGCGCCGAACATCTCGGACTTCTTCTATCACCCGCGCCGCAACAACGTGCGCACGACGTCGAGCCTGTCGTTCATCACCTATGACCTGGCGTTGTCGGCGATGCGCGGCGCGCCTGGCGGCCCGCAGCGCGGCCAGTACAACGAGCGCGGCGTGAAGGTGCTGGAGCGTCCGCGTCGCGACGACATCGACACGGCCGCCTGGCAAGCCGATCTGCAAACCGATGCGAACGGCCACGCCCGCATGACCTTCCGCATGCCGGATGCGCTCGCGCGCTGGCGCGTGACGGTGCGTGCGATCTCGGCGGACGGCACGGTCGGCCAGCGCACCGCCTATGTGCGTTCGGACAAGCCGCTCTACCTGAAGTGGAGCGGCCCGGCGAGCTTCCGCAGCGGCGACCAGCCGGTGATCGACATGATCGCCTTCAATCAGGGCAACGCCGACGTCGATGCGCAATGGACGGTGAGCGGCGCAGGCCTCTCCGTCGATCGCAAGGTCACGCTCAAGCCGGGCGCGAACTATCTGGCGTTGCCGCGCGTGGCGCTCACGCCGGGTGTCGTCGATGCCGGGCTGCGCGTGAACGGCAAGGACATGGATCGACTGCAGACCACGGTGAGCCTGGGCGCGCCGGGCTGGCTCGACCTGCGCGAAGTGCCGGTCACGCTCGACACGAATCCGAAGCCGCTCGCGCTCGCGCCCGATGCGCAGGACGTGCGCGTGCGCCTCGTCGCGAACGGCACGAGCCAGTTTGCGCGCGTCGCTGACGATCTCATCGAGTATCCGTATGGCTGCGCCGAGCAGACGTCGAGCCGCCTGATCCCGCTCGCGCTCGCGCATGACGTGATGGGCCGCGATGGCGACGGCGCCGGGCCGCAGAGCACGACGCAGGGCATCGAGGCGCGTCTGCGCAACCAGCGTCAGCGTCTGGCGCTGCTGGCAGGCATCAATGGCGCATTCGGCTGGTGGGGCGACACCACCGGAGGCAGTGCGTTCATCACGGCCTACGCGTATTACGCGGACTGGCTCGCGAGCCGCAGCCTCGGCATTACGCTGCCGGACAGCAACTGGCAGCACGCGCTCGACGTCTACCGCGACGAAGGCGCGAAAGAGCCGCTGCTGCATCGCGCGCTCGCGCTCTGGCTGCTTCAGCAGATGGGCCTGCCGGTCGCGACGCCGGTGTCGGGCGTCGCGGGGCAGCTCGCGCAACAGGCATCGACGATGTTCGATCAGGACGTCAAAGCATCGCGCGACAACTACGGCATCGAGGACAGTCTCGTGTTCGCCGCGCCTGATTCGCCGCGCGGCCTGCAAGTGGCGGCGATTTTGACGGCCTACACGGCGCACGCCACCAACGCGAGCCTGCCGGAAGGCTTCGAACCGCTTGCCGCGCGCGCCCGCGCTTCGCTGATGACCAACCCGACGCCGCTGATCCAGAGCCTGCTGGCGATGGCGGGCGACGCGGGCACGCCGGTCGATGCGAACGCGGTGCTGGCGCAAAGCAGCGCGTCATATCCGACGGTCGACCGCGCGCTCACACTGCTGTGGCTGCGCAAGGCGATGGCCGGTTCGCGCAGCGGCGACGCCGCGCAAGCGCTGCCGACGCTGCAAGGCGCGGGCTGGACGCGCACGACGACGCCCACGGGCGCGAATCTGTGGAAGTGGACGGGCACGGCGCTGCCGACGTCGATCGATGTGGGCGCAACGCGCCCGGATGTCGCCGCGCTGGTGTCGTATCGCAGCCGCGCGGTGCAGGCGAGCCGCCTGCCGGTGAAGATCGAGCGCACGTTCTATCGACTCGATCCGGTTGCGGCGAAGACCGACGCGGACAAGGCCGAAGGCCACTTCACATTCGAGGCGCATCGCGTGAAGGCGGGTGACGCCATCGACAGCAACGCGCTTTATGTCGACGAAGTCACGCTCACGCCGCAGGACAAATCGGCGCTGCATTACGGCCTGCTCGACGTGCCGCTGCCGCCGGGCGGTTCGGTGGAAGCGACGAGCTGGGGCGTCAGCATCGACGGCCTGCCGGGTGCGGGCGAGGGCGGCAGTGGCCCGCAGCCATTCGCGCGCGCGGCCAGCTACGAGATGGGCGACCTGAGCTATCACCAGCCCGTGCCGCTGCTCGACCGTCCGGTCGCGCTGCGCCAGCTCGTGCGCTTCGCGCTGCCGGGCACCTTCACGATGCCGCCGGCGCGCTACTTCCGCATGTATCAGCCGGAGCAGAAGGCGTACGAAGGCGGCCGCAGCGACCGTATGAACACGCTGCGCATCGAGTGAGGGCGAGGTGAGGGCGCGTATCGTCGGACGGGCTGTGGCGTGGCTGCTTGCGATGGTGTTCGCAGGCAGCGCCGCGAGCGCGCAGGCGGCATCGGCATCGACGTTGCGCTTTGCGTGGCTGCGCGACGGCAGCGCGCGCCTGTGGACGTTCGACGCGAACGAACCGGTTGCGCCCGGTGCGCCCGCTCCCGGCGAAGCGCTGCCCGCGACGCTGGACACGCAACTGGGCAGCGTGTGGAAGCTGTTCGTCTACGCGTATCTCGTCGACCGGCAGATTGCCGCGCCCGACTATCAATGCGAAGGCGGCGACCGCGAAGAGGTGTACTGCTGCATGACGGGCGGCCACATCGACCGCGACCGTGCGCTGGTGCAGTCGTGCGGCCTTTTTTTCGAGCCGCACCGCCTGCAACTCGATCCTGCCGGATGGCGGCAATACTGGCGCGCGCGTAAAGCGCCCGCCTGGTTGCAGGATCTATACGCGTTGCGCCCCGAGAAGCGCGTGCGCGTCGAAGAACTGCTCGCGGCGCTGCAATCGATTCCTGCGCGCGCCCGCGACGATACTGGCAACACGCTGGTCTCGGTCGTCACGAGCGGACGCGGCGAAGGCACGGTGTCGCTCTACGGCAGCCTGTTGCGCGCCAAGACCTGGACGATGCCCGATACGTCGGGCGGCTACGAAGGGGGCGCTGCGGGCTGGCTCGCCGACGGCACCCCGGTGTGGCTGGGCGGACGCGGCGGCAGCGTACGCGTGCTGGCGGCTGCGGCGCCGCGCATCGCGCCGCTCGTCGCGCAAAGCACGGTCGCCGACGACCGCGCATGCGTGAGCGTCGAATTCTTTTCTCGATATCCGATACGAAACGTCTTCGATACGCGCGCCGGTGGCCGTCCGGTGCAGCCGGGGCTGCTTGACGGCGCGTTCAGTGTCGCATTCGAGAACGGCAATTCCCTGCCCATCGAAAGTCACGGCGACATGCGGCTCGATCGCGCTGACGACGGCAAGCTGCACATCGTCGGGCGCTTCGGCATGAACGACTACATCGCGCGCGTGGTCGAGCGCGAGGGCGACACGGCGCAGCCGCAGGCGGCGCGCGCGCTGGCCGTGGCCGCGCGCAGCTACCTCGTGCAGAACGCGGGGCGCGAGCGCGGCTGCTACGACATCGACGACAGCAGCCGCACCCAGCGCGTGTTGCCGCGCCCGCCGCGCGCCGCATCGCGCAACGCCGCCGACTTTACCGATGGACTCGTGCTCGCGGGCGTGAGCGTGCAGTTCCACCACGACAAGGCTGCGCCTGGGCAGATGAGCTGGCTCGACGCCAGGGCGGCTGCGCAGCGCGGGCTCGCTTTCGACGCGATCCTGGCGCGCACCTGGCCGCAGGCCACGCTCACGTCGTTCGCGAGTCCGCTGGCGGGCGATTGCGCGCCGGTGCTCGGCGCACGCGAGTGGCTTGGCCGCCAGGCGCCGCTCTGGGCACGCCGGCTCGCGAACGAGCCAGGTTATGAGGAACCCGAACTACCGGCGGTGTGCGAAGTCACCTCGGGCCGACCTTACGCGGACGCCGGACGCAACCGTGTCTATATCGGGCGCCTGCGATCCGACGACGACCGCATCGCGCTCACGCACGAATATCTGCATCTGGCGTTCGCGCATCACCCGCGCGGCCAGGACGAGACGTTCATCGAGCAGACCGCGCGCAAGCTGATTCTCACAGGAAGTTGAATGACGATGAAACCGTTCGGGCAAGCCTTCGCTTTTGCCGCCGCACTGGCCTGCACGTGCGCAATGACGTTCGCCAGCGGCAGTGCGCTGGCTGCTGGCGACGCCGCATCGGATGCGGGCGGCGGCGCGCTCGCACGCATGACCGGTGCGTTCAACGGCTGGCGACACAGCGGCCTCACGAATGAAGGCGAGCAATATGTTGCCGCTTATCCGCGCCCGCCCGTCGATCGCGGCTCGCAGCGCTTTCGCACGCTGATCGAAGGGCAGTTGAAGCACGTCGATCCGCACGCGCGCCGTCCGCCCACGCTCGTCATCAACGGCAATGCGACGCCGCTGTATACCGACGAACAGGGCTGGTTCGCGCGTCCCTGGGCGTTCGGAGCGGGATCGAACAGCGTCGAGATCATCTCGCCCGATGGCACGAAGCATCAGCGCATGCAGTTCTACGAAGCAGACCGCACCAAGCCGCAAGCGAAGCTGCGCGCGATCGTGACGTGGGACGATCCCCATGCGCAGGTCGACCTGCATGTCATCACGCCCGATGGGCTGCACGCGTTCTTCGGGAATCCGATCCTGGAGGACGGCAGCGGCTTCGACGTCGATTCCGTGGACGGCGCGGGGCCGGGCATCTTTTCGTCGGCGGCGCCCGAGCACGGAACCTGGCTATTCTTCCTGAATTACTGGGGCAATTTCGATTCAACCGGCTATAACTTCGACGCCCACGCACACGACCGCGACGTCATCACCGCCACGCTCACGCTCGTGTTCAACGAGAACACGCCAAACGAGCGCCGCGAAACGCGGGTCGTGCCGCTGCGCAAGATCGGCGACCTCGTGCTCGTGAAGAGCGAACGGCTTTGAACGCGCCACGGCAACCTGAGCCCACGAACAGGCGAACCCACATGAATGCGATCCGGCTCCAACATCGATCCGCGCGCCACGGCCTGGCCGCTCTCGCGCTGGCTTTTTGCGTGAGCGCCGCGTATGCCGACACCATCGATTTCAGCGCGCCGATCAACGGCTGGCGCAACTCGGCGGGCGACGAAGCGCGTTATACGCAGGATGTCCACTATCCGGCCGTGGCGGTGAGCACGCCCGAAGGCCAGAGCGCGAACGCGCTGATCGCCGGGCACATCAAGTCATCGCCGAAAGCGAAGGCCGGCACCTCGGTGGGCACGCTGATCGTGAACGGCACGCCCATGCCGCAACGTATCGAGGAAGACGGCACGTTTTCGCGGCCGTTTGCATTCGGTGCGGGCAGCAACGGCGTGGAGCTGCGCTCGGCGGACGGCACGCGCAAGCGCGTGCAGTTCTACGATGCCTACGCGAACAAGACGCACGCGCGCCTGCGTATCGTGCTGGCGTGGGACACCGATGGCACCGATCTCGACCTGCACGTGGTCTCGCCCGATGGCGTGCACACGTTCTACGCCGACCGCGTGGCGCCGAACGGCGGTGCGCTCGACGTGGACGTGACGACGGGCTACGGGCCGGAGATCTATTCGAGCGCCGCGCCGCTGCATGGCACGTATCTGGTCTACGTGAACTACTACGGCAGCGGCAACAGCGGCAGCGACATGACGGTGGCGCAAGTCACCATCATCACCGACGAAGGCACGCCGAACGAAAAGAGCGAGACGGTTCGCGCGCCGATGCGCAAGGCGGGGGAACTGACGCTCGTGAAGCGCTTCACGATTCCCTGAGCGTCAGCTTGCGCGGATTTAATCCGGGTTCCTGAATAAATCGTTGAGCTGGTTGCCCGGCGCTGCATTGAGGAAGCCGTCGAAGCGTCCTTCGGCCAGTGTTTCCACGGCGCGCATGAAGCCGCCCCATGCGGCGCGCGCCAGAGCGCCGCCCACGCTCACGCGCCGCACGCCCAGTTGTGCGAGTTCCTGCACCGTGAAGGGCGACACCGATCCCACCAGCACATTCACCGGCTTCGGCGCGACGGCAGCGACCACCGCGGCGATCTGCTCGCGCGTGTTGAGGCCCGGCGCGTAGAGACAGTCCGCGCCTGCCTCGGCATAGGCCTTCAGGCGCGCAATCGCATCGTCGAGGTCGGGCATGCCCACGACGAAGTTTTCCGCGCGGCCGATCAGCAGCGTGTCGCCGCCGCGTGCGTCGATGGCGCTGCGCGCCGCCTTGATGCGTTCGACGGCAACGTGCAGCGCAAAGAGCGGCGAGTCGTCGTTGCCGGTCGAGTCCTCGATGGACAGACCCGCGATGCCCGTATCGACGGCCAGTCCTACGCTTTGCGCGACACCGTCTGCATCGGCGCCAAAGCCGCTTTCGAAGTCCGCGTTGACCGGCAGGTTGGTGGCCGCGACGATCGCGCGCAGATGGGCGAGCACGGCGTCGCGCGAGACATGATTGTCCGCGAGGCCATGCGACCACGCGAAGCCCGAACTGGTCGTGGCCAGCGCCTTGAACCCCGCGCTTTCGAGGTAGCGGGCGCTGCCTGCGTCCCACGGATTCGGCACGACGAAGCAGCCCGAAGCATGCAGGGCGCGGAAGGTGGCGCGTTTTTGCGCAACGCTGGGTGGCGAAGAGGGCATGGCGTGTCTCCTGAAGTTGTTCTGCGGATGGGGATGCAAAAACGAAGAGCGCCGTGCATTGTGCGCCAGTGCGCGCCATCGCGCTCTGGCTGTGCGCGTGTTCAGTGCGTGCTTTGTGGCGGCTCTAAGCGTGCCGTGGCCGCCGCGTTTTCGGGCGTTTTCGGGCGTTTGCGCCGCTGCCGCTATCATATGCGCTGTTCACAATTCGACCCGTTTGTCCCGATGGCCAAGACCCCCGCACCGAAATCCACGCCGCCGCGCATGTCCGACGTCGCCAGCCTCGCAGGCGTGTCGAAGATGACGGTCTCGCGCGTGCTGGCGGGCCGCAGTGCCTCGGAGGCCACGCGCGTGCGCGTGCAGCGCGCAATCGACGAACTGGGCTATGTCGCGGACGCGGCGGCGGGCGCGTTGTCGTCGGGGCGTTCGTCGTTCGTCGCGGTGCTGGTGCCGTCGATGTCGAGCTCGAACTTCTCGGACACCGTGAGCGGCCTGACCGCCGTGCTGGAAGCGCAGGGGCTCGAACTGCTGATCGGCGATACCGATTACTCGCTCGAACGCGAGGAGCGTCTCGTGCGCCAGATGCTGCGGCATCAGCCGCGCTGCATCGCGCTCACCGGCTCGCAGCACACCGAGGCCACGCGCGCGCTGCTTGCGCGCTCGGGCGTGCCGGTGGTCGAGATGTGGGATCAGCCCGCGCATCCCATCGATATGGCCGTGGGCTTTTCGAACGTGAGCGCGGCGCGCGAAATGGTGCGCTATCTGGCGGGCAAGGGGCACAAGCGCATTGGCTTTATCGGCGGGGCGAGCGAGCTGGACTGGCGCGGCCTCGACCGTCTCAAGGGCTACCAGATGGAGATGAAGGCGCTCGGGCTGGGCGAGCCGCGCGTCGTGCGCCTGGGCGATTCGCCGATCACGATGAGCCACGGCGCGCCTGCCATGAGCGCAATGCTCGAACGCTGGCCCGACACCCAGGCCGTGATGTGCGTGAGCGATATGTCTGCGTTCGGCGCGATCATGGAATGCCAGCGGCGTGGGATCGCCGTGCCTCGCGACATCGCCATCGCGGGCTTCGGCAACTTCGAAATCGCGGCCTGCTGCCATCCGACCATCACGACGGTTTCGGTCGATGCCTACGGAATCGGGCGTCGTGCGGGCGACGCGCTGCTGGCCGCGCTCGCCGACGAGGACAGCGGGAGCGACGTCCATGCGCGTCGCACCGCCAAAACGCGCATTCAATACAGCGTGGTCGAGCGCGAAAGCGCCTGAAATACAGGCTTACTGCTTCGTTGCGAGTCTTTTCGAGTTCCTTTCCGATGCCGTGATTGTCCTGGCTGCATGAGGCCTTCGCATCGTGCTACTCTCGACCGGAGATGTTATCGGTAACACCAAACCGATCGCCCAGGAGACACGCAACATGGCACACACGCCCGCTCGCCGTCTGCGCAGCCAGGAATGGTTCGACGATCCCTCGCACGCGGACATGACCGCGCTCTACGTCGAGCGCTTCATGAACTACGGCCTCACGCGCGAGGAACTGCAATCCGGGCGGCCGATCATCGGCATCGCGCAGACGGGCAGCGATCTCGCGCCCTGCAACCGCCATCACATCGCGCTCGCCGAACGCGTGAAGGCGGGCATACGCGACGCGGGCGGCATTCCCATGGAGTTTCCCGTGCATCCTCTTGCGGAGCAGAGCCGCCGCCCGACCGCCGCGCTCGACCGCAATCTTGCCTATCTGGGCCTCGTGGAGATCCTGCATGGCTTTCCGCTCGACGGCGTTGTGCTGACCACGGGCTGCGACAAGACCACGCCCGCCTGCCTGATGGCGGCGGCCACTGTCGACCTGCCGGCCATCGTGCTGTCGGGCGGCCCGATGCTCGACGGCTGGTACGAAGGCAAGCGCGTCGGCTCGGGCACCGTCATCTGGCACGCGCGCAACCTGCTGGCGGCAGGCGAGATCGACTACGAGGGTTTCATGGCGCTGACCACGGCGTCGTCGCCGTCGATCGGCCACTGCAACACCATGGGCACGGCGCTGTCGATGAACTGCCTGGCCGAAGCGCTGGGCATGTCGCTGCCCGGCTGCGCGAGCATTCCGGCCGCGTATCGCGAGCGAGGGCAGATGGCCTATGTCACCGGCAAGCGCGCCGTCGACCTGGTGCGCGATGACGTGCGGCCGTCGCGCATCATGACGCGCGCGGCGTTCGAAAATGCCATCGTGGTGGCGTCCGCGCTGGGCGCATCGACCAACTGCCCGCCGCACCTCGTTGCGATTGCGCGGCACATGGGCGTGGATCTGACGCTCGACGACTGGCAGCGCTACGGCGAGCAGGTGCCGCTGCTCGCGAACACGATGCCGGCGGGCGAATACCTGGGCGAGAGTTTTCATCGCGCTGGCGGCGTGCCCGCCGTGCTGCGCGAACTCGATCGCGCGGGGCTCATACAGCGCGATTGCGCGACGGTGTCGGGCCGCACGACCGGCGAGATTGCCGATGCAGCGCCCGCAGCGGATCGTGACGTGATCCGCACGTGCGATGCGCCGCTCATGCACGGCGCGGGATTCATCGTGCTGTCGGGCAACTTCTTCGACAGCGCCATCATGAAGATGTCGGTGGTGGGCGAGGCGTTCCGCAAGACCTATTTGAGCGAACCGGGCGCGGAAAACAGCTTCGAGGCGCGCGCCATCGTGTTCGACGGCCCTGAGGATTACCGCGCGCGGATCAACGATCCCGCGCTCAATATCGACGAGCGCTGCATGCTGGTGATTCGCGGTTGCGGCACGGTGGGCTATCCTGGGAGCGCCGAAGTCGTGAACATGGCGCCGCCTGCGGAGATGATCCGGCGCGGCGTGACTTCGCTGCCCTGCATGGGCGACGGACGACAGAGCGGCACGTCGGCGAGTCCGTCGATTCTCAACATGTCGCCGGAAGCGGCGGTCGGCGGCGGCCTCGCGCTGCTGCGTACCGGCGATCGCATCAAGGTCGATCTCAACGCGCGACGCGTAGAAGTGCTGATCGATCCGGAAGAACTGGCAGGCCGCCGGGCACAAGCCGAATTCGCCGCGCCGCCGTCGCAGACGCCGTGGCAGGAACTGTATCGGCAGACCGTGGGCCAGCTTTCGACGGGAGGATGCCTGGAGCCCGCTACGCTCTATCTGAAGGTGATCGAGGAGCGCGGCGAGCCGCGCCATTCGCATTGAACTGCAGCATTGAACTGCGGCATTGAACTGCGGCGCTTAAAGCGTCTTGCCGATGCGGTGCGCCATCTCCACGACGGCAATTGCGATGCGCTTTTCTCGGCGCGCGTCGATGCGCTCCAGCGGCAGGCTGGTGCTGACCGCCACACGCTTGCCTAGCGCCGTTACGCCGACGAATGCCGCGAAACACGTGAGGCCTGCCGTGACCTCCTCGCGTTCGTGAGCGAGTCCTGAACGGCGGATCGCGGCGAGGGCCTGCAACAGGTCGGGCCGTCGCGTGATGGTCTGGCTCGTGATGGCGGCAAGCTGCTTCGGCAAGACTTGCGATACTTCGTCATCCGAAAGACTGGCGAGCAGCGCCTTGCCGAGCGCGCAGCAATGCGCAGGCAAACGCGAACCGAGATCGGAAATCAGCCGCACCGGCCGCGCCGGATCTTCGCGCGCGATATAGACCACTTCCGCGCCGTCGAGCACGGCAAGTTGCACGACCTCGTTGTGCGCGGCGACAAAATTTGCCGCTTCGTGGCGGAATGCCTCGTGCAACTGATCGTGGCGCACGTAAGCGCTGCCCAGCTCGAACAGCGTCACGCCGATGATGTAGCCGTCCGCACGTTTTTCGATCCAGCGTCGCCGCTCCAGCGAATCGAGCATCAGGTACAACGTGCTGCGTGACAGCCCCGTTTGCTCCGCGATGACAGCGGCGCGCACGGGCGCCTGCGCGTGTGCGAGCAAATCGAGAATGTCGTGGATGCGCTTGAGCGCGGGCACTTCGTACGCGGTGGACATGGTCGGTCGATGTTCGAATCGCGGCTTCCAACAGGCTGGAAATACTAGCACCAGGTTGGACAACGCGTGCGGCCAGTCCGGCGAGCGATGCGCCCGGCTTTTAGCGCATGGCGCTCAGCGGTTGCCGTCGAGCAGGTCGTTGAGCAATTCGTCGAACGCCGCCTGGGCGTCTTCGAGTTCCTGCAAGGCGGCGTCGAAGGTTTGCAGCGCGAATTGCGACGGGCGGCCTTCGCCCTCGGGCGGGAATTGCGTCTGCAAGGACGTGAACGCCGACTTGACGCGTTGGGTGGCGTTCAGCACGCGATCCATGGCGGCCGCTTCTTCGGCTCGTGCCTGTTCTGGGGTCATCTAAAGCTCCGGTTCAAAAAGGTAAGGGGGCGACGCCTTGCTCAAGGCAGCGGCAGTCCGCCCTCGGATTTCACTTCGCGCAGCGACAGCGCCGATTCCACCGACGTGACGCCCGGCAAGCTGCGCAGTTCGTCGCGCATGAAGGTGCCGTAATCGTCGAGATCGCGCGCGACGATCATCAAAATATAGTCTGCCGTGCCCGCAACGTTGTGGCACGAGAGAATCCGCTCGATGGCGCAGACTTCGCGCTCGAATCGGTCAGCCAGCGCGCGGTCGTGCACGGCGAAGCGCACCGACACATAAGCGACCACGCCATAGCCAAGCGCGCGGCGCGACAGCATCGCGCGGTAACGCTCGATATAGCCGTCCTGCTCCAGCCGTTTGAGGCGGCGGGCGCAGGGCGTTTCGCTCAACCCGACCGTCTCCGCGAGGCGCGCATTGGGCATCCGGCCATCGGACTGCAAGGCGCCGAGGATGGCGCGATCGAGTTTGTCGAGATCGCTCATGCTGTGTGGAGTGCTTCTCCTGTTCGGATTCGGCTATTTTAGGTGATTCCACTCGCGATCGCTGATCGGCTCACTAAATACGCCAGAAATCGCTCCAGCTTTAGCGGCAACATAGAGCCTCTTCCAGCCGAGGCCATCATGATTTCCGCCCACCTGATGTTGATGTTCATTGCCGCCCTGATCGTCGTCTGCGCACTGCCAGGGGCGGACATGGCGCTGGTCATGCAAACCAGCATGAGCCGCGGCGCGCGGCGCGGCTTTGCGGCGGCCTGCGGTCTTGGCCTTGCGCGCGCCACGCATGTGACGCTGTCGGCGTGCGGGCTCGCAGCGCTGCTGCACAACGCGCCCTGGCTCTACGAAGTCGTGCGCTACGCGGGCGCGCTCTACCTCACGTATATCGCCGTGCAGATTTTCCGTGCGCCGGTGTTCGCCTTGCCGGAAGAGGCCGCGGTCGCTGCGCAGCGACCGATGCGCGCCGACTTCTTCAAGGGGCTGCTGACCAACCTGCTCAACCCGAAGGCGCTGCTGTTCTGCTCGGTGCTGCTGCCGCAGTTCATTCGCCCCGAACACGGCTCGGTCTGGTTGCAGGTGCTCGAACTGGGCATCGTGCTGGTAATCGTCTGCGCGCTGTTCGACGTGATCTATGTGCTGGGCGCGGCGCGCATCGCCGTCTGGCTGCGCCGTAGTCCGCTTGCGCAGACGGTGCAGAAGTGGGCGTTCTCTTGCGCGTTGATCGGATTCGCGGTGCGCCTCTCGCTCGACTGAGCGCTTGCCCACAACCGGCGGATCAAGGCCCGTGTGCCTCGATCCGCCGCATCTCTTCTACGCTGTCTGGTCTTAACGAGCGCCCAGATAGTCGAGCTTGCCAAGCTCCACGCCGTTATGGCGCAGGATGTCGTAGGCCGTCGTCACGTGGAAGTAGAAGTTGGGCAGCACGAACGCCAGCAAATAGCTCTGGCCGGTGAATTCGATCGGCCCGGAGCGCATCTTCAGCGTGATGCTCTTGTCTTCCGTGCCGTCGATCTGCTCGGGCTTGAACGTGTTCAGATAGTCGATCGTCTTCTGGATGCGCGTGTGCAGATCGTCGAAGCTCACTTCCACGTCATCGAACTTGGGCGCGTCGACGCCCGCCAGGCGCGCGGCGCAACCCTTGGCCGTGTCCGTAGCGATGTGAATTTGACGCGCGAGCGGCAGCATGTCGGGGAAAAGCCGTGCGCCGGTGAACACCGCAGGGTCGATCTGCTTCTCGGCGGCATGTGCCTGCGCCTTGCCGATGATGGTCTGCAAATTGGCGAGACCGCGCACGAGCACGGGCACCGAGGCTTGATACATGGTGATGGACATGGGGATTCCTCGTTTCCTTTAATGGGCACGCCGGGCTCCGGTTCGGAGCTGAGCGGGCGAGCCATTATGCGCCAACGGTTTTGCCGCCGCTATTGGCCGAACGGCTGATCTTGAGCGCAGTGCGCGGATCGAGGCGAGGCGTTGGCCGCAGCGCCGACCGTCAGTTTGGACAATCCCACCGACATCCCGCCGATACCGTCCCCCCAGCGTCATGACAATTGTGTTAAAGACCTGAAGCCGGGAGTCAATTGATTTGCATAGCGAAATAAAATTCCCGTTATCCTCCGGATGCTTAGATGCGCCGTGCCAATGACAGCGATTGGCGTGTGTCGTTGTATGCGGCGAATGAAACCCGCCAGACTGACTGCGCGCGAGCAGGGCGCCGTACCTCAGCCCTGGTGCAGTTTCTCCACGGCAAAATTCGAATGTGTTTTAATTAGCCAGCATTGACCATCTATTCAGCATCGTACGGCAGCGTACGGTGCACTTACCATGAACGCAGAAATGGCAGAAAGCTGTCTGGCCGTGCGTCGCATGGCAAAAGGTGCGGCAAGCCGGAAGGCGCCGCACGCGCTGGGTGTGGCGCTGCACGGCATCGTGCTGGCGCTCGCCGTCGGCGGGGCAGTGCGCAGCGTGCCCGCCTGGGCGCAGGATCCGCGGCTGCTGGACGCGCGCGTCACGCAGGAGTCGGTGGCCGAGACCATCTGCCGCCCCGGTTACGCCGACACGGTGGCGCCGTCGTTCGACGCGGCGATGGCGCAGAAAGACCGCCTGCTTTCGGCGCGCGGCATCGACGCTGAAGACGGCGTCACCTACGCGCTCGACCGTCACGTGCCGATCGTGCTCGGCGGCTCGCCGGATGCTGTCGCGAATTTCGATCTGCTGCCGTGGGGCGGTCACGCCGGCGAGCGCCGCAAGTCGCTCCTCACGGTGCGGCTCAAGCGCTGTGTGTGCGCCGGCAGAATGTCGCTGGCGCAGGCTCAGGCGACGATCGCGGGCAACTGGTCGCGTCAGTATGACCAGCTCACGCGCATGCAATGTGGCACCGATATCGGCGACACCACATCCGCGAGTCGCGACGAAGGCCCTTAAAGCCGTCCCTTGTTTATTTGCCGCCGGGTTTTCGCGCCAATGCCGTTGCACGGGCATGCGCGTTGCGCGCAGCAACATGCCCAATGCCAGACAAACTCGCCGAAACTCGACAATTTGACGCAGTGCGGACGCAGCCAAATCGGTCTACTCTGACGTATATCAATAAGAAGGAGTGAGCGAAATGTTGGCGTCCGGTCTTTCGATATTCTTGCTGGTTTCGGCAGCCTTGCTTGGCCAGTCGTACTGGATGCGCGCCAGCGCGCGCGCGAAACTGCAACCCGTGCGCGTGCGGTTCAACCGTGAGCGCGACTACCGGTAGATCCTTATGCACCTGACTGTCTGGAATGTCCCCGAAACCTGCAGCGAGCAGGAAGTGCACGATTTTTTCAAGCGTGAACTCGGACACTACGCCAAGGGAGTCAAGGTGTACGACGTGGGCACGTCTAATGCCCACGCGGATCTCGAACTCGATTCAGACGTGCCCTATGTGGGCGAAGCCGTTGCCCGCGAATTGCAGACCCGGCATCTCGCGGGTGTCGCACTGCGCGTGAGCGCTCCGCCGTTCGATAGAGAAGAGCCTGAAGTGCGCCGTCCTACTTGATGCTTTTGCGCCTGCGTCTATGCCGCAACGTGTGGCATCGCTTCCCAGGGCGTGTAGGGCAACGCCCGCTTGTGCCGGGTCGCATCGAAACTGCGCAGGATCGTCGCGCACGCGTGAGCGCTCACTGGCTTGCCTTCCAGAAAATCGTCGATTTCCTCGTAGCTGACGCCGTAAGCGTCCTCGTCGGGCCTTAGCGGGCGCAGTGTTTCGAGGTCAGCGGTCGGCGTTTTTTCCACGAGGCGCTGCGGCACGCCAAGATGCCGCGCAAGCGCGCGCACGCGCCGCTTCGTCAGGCCGGCCAGCGGCAGCACGTCCGCGCCGCCGTCGCCGAACTTCGTAAAGAACCCCATCAGCGATTCCGCTGCGTGATCCGTGCCGATCACGAGCCCGCGCCGCGCGCCCGCGACCGCGTATTGCGCGATCATCCGTTCGCGCGCCTTGATGTTGCCGAGCACGAAGTCCTGCTGGGCTGCCTGTTCGAACGCCAGCCCGCCCGCCGTAAGCGAGGCGAGCATTGCGTCGGCGGCTGGGGCGATATCCACGCTCAGGACTTCGTCCGGCTGAATGAAGCCGAGCGCCGCCGCCGCGTCTTCCTCATCGCGCTGCGCGCCGTAGGGCAGGCGCATGGCGATGAAGCGTGCATGATGGCCCTGCTCGCGCAGCGCCTCGACGGCCAGTTGTGCGAGACGTCCCGCCGTCGTCGAATCCACGCCGCCGCTGATGCCGAGCACGAGCGTGTGCAGGCCGCTCTTGCGCAGGCTGTCGGCAAGAAAGGCGACGCGCCGGTCGATCTCATCCGGCGCATAAAACGCTGCGGCGACGTTCAGTTCGGCGGCAATTTCGTGCTGGCGGGCATGCTGGGTGTGCGATTCCGACGTTGAGGTGTTCATTGGACTTTCTCGCTCGTGAGAGGGGGCTTGTCCGGCCACGCAGCGCTGCGTCGACGATGTCTGGTTTAATGTCAGACGATCCGGGCGCGCAACTTGCAGCGCGCCCGATATCAGAAAACGCATAACAGCCGGATTGACGATGAACGATTTTTCTTCGCGTGACGCACGGGCGCGCGTGAACGGCGGTGTTCGGGGCGGCGCCACGAAGACTCATTATCGCGGGGCGTGGCGCACGCTGCTCGCGCGCGGCCTGACCAGCTTGGCGGCGCTGTGCGTCGGGGCATGGTGCGCAGGCGCTGCGGCGGCGGATATGACAGCGGCGTCGGGCGCACATGCTAGCTCCGTCGCGGCGCAGGCCGCTTCTGGTGCTTCTTCGGCTGCTGCGTTGAAGCCATCGATAGCGTCCGAAGCATCGGGCGCACCGGCTGCCTCGGCTCCGAAGTCCGCATCGTCGGCGCAAGCGGCATCGACGGCATCGGCGGCATCGTCAGTCCCGGCTTCCGCGCCCATCGCCGCCTCCGGCCCCGCGCCGCTCATGCTGCCTGAGCATCCCAAGCTCACGCCCCAACAGGCCGCCGACGAAACCCGCCGCGCGCTCGCCATGCGCGAGACCTTCGCGCGCAGCGTGACGCGCCGCCTGCGCGTGCCCCTCGCCGACCAGCGCGCCTACGGCCAGCGCCTGCAAGCCGCGCTCGACGCCAAAGACCTCGGCGCGCTGGCGGGCGAATACGTCATCCTCGTGGATCGCAGCGCAAACGTGCAGGCGCTTTTCGTCTATTTCCGCGCAATGCCGGGCGAGACGTGGCAGATGATCGGCGCTTCTCCGGTCGCGACGGGGCGGCCCGGCGAATTCGATCATTTCCTCACGCCGCTGGGCGTGTTCCAGCACACGCCGTCGAACATGGATTTCCGCGCGGAAGGCACCATGAACGAGAACAACATTCGCGGCTACGGCAAGCGCGATATGCGCATCTACGATTTCGGCTGGGTCGATGGCGAGCGCGGCTGGGGCAAGGGCGGCGTGTCGCCGATGCGCTTCCAGATGCACGCGACCGATCCCGACCGGCTGGAGCCGCTGCTCGGCATTCGCCACTCGAAGGGCTGTGTGCGCATTCCTGCCTCGCTGAACATGTTCATCGACCATAACGGCATCATCGACGCCGAATATCAGGCGCTCGTCGATTCGGGCAGGTCGCTTTGGGTGCTGCACTCGAACCGTGAAATCTCGCCGTATGCAGGGCGCTTTGTCGTCGTGATCGATTCGGCGCGCAAGACGCGACCCGCCTGGGCGCCCGCGCCGGGCAGCCAGGCGCGCGCGAAACTGCCCAAGGGCGGCGACACGGCCGATTGACGGAGCACGCGCGGCGCGGGCTGCGCTGACTTAGCCGCGCCGCGCGATCAGCACGCCCGCGAGCGCCACGCCGAAGCCCGCAAGCTGGATCGGCGTGAGCGTCTCGCCGAACAGCAGCCAGCTTTCCAGCGCGGCAAGCGGCGGCGCGAGGAACAGCAGCGCCGTGGCGCGGGCCGCATCGCCGTGACGCACCATCCAGACGAGCAGCGTCACGCCCGCGCCCGAGAGCATCGCGATCCCCCACGCGAGCGAAACCCACAAAGTCGTCTACGCGATCCAGCGATGTTCGCCGAGCGCCAGCGCGAGCAGCGCGGCGACGATAGCCGCGCCCGCGTTCTGCACGGCGCTCGCGCTGCGGATATCGGCTTGCGCAAGCGAGGTCTTCTGGTAGAGCGTGCCCGCGGTGATGGCGCCGATCGACAGCACCGAGACGATCACGACGAGCAGCGGACTCGCGTGCGCGCCGCTGGCGAACGACGTGCCCGCGGAGGCGTGCAGCTTCGGCGTCAGCACGAGGACAACGCCCGTGAGCCCCAGCGCCATGCCTTGCCAGCGCCGCGTCGAAATCTTCTCGCCGAACATCGGTGCGGCTAGCGCGGCGGTCAACAGCGGTTGCAACGCGCCCAGCAGCGCCATGACGCCGGCACTCAATCCCTGCGCCACAGCCCAGTAACCCGCGCCCAGATACACGCCTTGCAGCAGCGCGCCCGCGAAAAGGTGCTTGCCGATTTCGCGTGGGCGCGGCCACGGCGCGCGCATCGCCAGCGCCACGCAGGCGAACAGCAGCGCCGTGCCGCCGAAACGCGCGAGCAAGAACAGATTGGGGTCGGCGTAGGGCGCGATGGCGCGGGCAACGACAAAACCGGTCGACCACAAAACGACGAACAAAGCAGGCGTGAGCGCAGCGAACATGGGTTGCGGGTGCTAGCGACGGATCGAAAGGGCCGGAGTATCGCCCGCATGCACGGTGGCGGTCTTGTTCAGGACTGCACTCGGCGCTCAATCGCAACTAACAGCCAAGTGCGTCTGGCGCCCGCGAATGGGGAGGGCGTAGGCGGCAAGCGCTTCGGCCACACTGGGTTGAGCAGGTCTGGCATTGCGGCCAGCCGTGGCGTGATCAACCGATCAACCAATCAACCGATCAACGTCGCGGCCACGCCGATCAGCGTCCCGCTCAACGCGCAGGCGATGAGCAGCGTACGCGTGCGCCGATGCTCGCGCCGCAGCGCTTCGAGCAGCGCCGACGTCGTCTGCGCATGCGCGCCAGGCTGACCGTGCGCCGCGCCCGCGTGATGGTGCATGAAGTGATAGACGAGCTGCGGCACGCGCGGCGCGATCTGCGCGAGATGCGGCAACTCCTGCGAGAGCCGCTTGATCCAGCCGTGATGGCCGAGATCCCGCTTCGCGATATCGCCGAGCGTCGTCTTCGCGATTCCCCATGCGTCCACATCGGGATGCATCGTGCGCGCGAGCGCTTCCGCCTGGCCAAACGTGCGTTGCGCGGCAGCCAGCCTGGGCGACACCGCGCCGCCGAACGGCTGCACTGCATGCAACAGATGGTGGAACAGAGCGCCAGCGCTTCGGTCGCTGGCATCGTCGGCGAAATGGGCTTCGCTGCGGGTGCGCAATTCGGCCTCGATCTGCTCGGGGCGCGCATGCGCGGGCACGTGTCCGGCTGCGTGGTGCAGGTTGGCGAGACGCCCGTAGTCCTGCTCGAACAGCGCCGTCGCGCCGTGCACGAAGAATTCGCGCTCCGGTGAGGACAGCGACGTCATCAGCGCCGCGCTCGCGAACACGAGACGTCCGCGCGTGTTCGGCTCGATGCTCACCGCGACGCGGCGAGCGTCGAATGCCGCGTGAAAGAAACCATGTTCGAAGGCCTGCTGCGTCACGACTTCGATGACATGCGCGGCCACGCGCGTCACGTTGATGTGATGCATCGTGAGTCCGGCGACGTCGGTTGCGCGCAGCGTATCGACGTGCTCGACCGTGAGCGTGTGCGGCGTGCAGAAGTCCCAGATCACATCGGGCACCAGCACGCGGTCGTCGTCGGCCAGGTGATGGCCGCTCTGGCTCAGGTTGGCCGCCTGCGCGCGCAGGTCGAAGCGGCGTTGCAGATCGTCGCGCAGCGTCTGGGCGAGCGTGCGCAGGTGCAGCTTGCGCGCCCCGCCCGAAAGGCGTTCGAGCCAGCGCGCAACCGTGCAGAGCAGCGCGGCTTCGTCATCGACTTCCTGGGCCTGCTTCGCGCGCAGCACGCGCACCGTCACCATCTGGTGGCCGTTGGCCGGCAACTGCAAGCGCGCGATGTGCGTCTGTTCGCACCAGCCGTTCTGGCAGGGCACGGGGTCGATCCACGAAAACATCGCCTGCACCGGCTTGCCGAGCGCGCTCTGCAACGCCGCGTTCAACTGCTCGGGCGTGAGCGGCTCCTCGTAGTGCTCGATCGCGTCGATGGCGTCGTGCAGCGTGGAGGCGGCCAGTTCGGGATGCGTCGCGACGGATTGCGCGAAGGCGCTCGCGAGCGGCGCGAGACGCGGCAGCGCGCTCGACAGATGGGTGGCGAGGCGCTCGTTTTCGCGCATGCGCGCGGCAAGCAAGACGATCCAGTGCAGCTTGTGGTGCTCGGGTGCGGCAAGCCAGATCAGCCGGATGCCATAGCGCAGCGCACAGAACAAAAGACGCAGTTGGCGAAGTTTGGAACGCATGGATTCGGCGGTTGCGATAGTCGCAATAACGATGTCGCGCCAGCGACAAAACGGTTGGCCATTCGTGCTCAGGACGACCAGCACGAGATTAGCAGGGATGATCGCGCGATGGCAGGCAGGCTTCTACGAGTCCGCGCGCCGCCGCCCGCACCACGCATGCGCGATGAATGCCCGGCCCTCGACGCGGCGTCGGAGTGCGCGTAATACAATACGGCGGCCTTTCCGATTCCAGGCGCGCCACGCGCCCTCCAGATGCTCGCAGAACAACGTCACCAATACATCCTTTCGCAAGTGAACCGCACTGGCGCGCTCTCGGTGGCAGACCTCGTGCGCGAACTGCGGGTCTCGCGCGAAACGATCCGCCGCGACCTCAACACGCTGGCGGGGCGCGGCCTGCTGGTCACGACCCACGGCGGTGCGCTGTCGAGCGATCGCCGCGAGCCGGATCTCGACGTGCGCGACACGGCCAACGCCAGCGCCAAACGCGCGATCGGCGAACGCGCAGCAGAGTTCGTGCCTGACGGCGCGTCCGTCATCATCGATTCGGGCAGCACGACCCACGCGCTCGCGCGTGCGCTGATGGATCGGCACCGCCTGACGGTCTATACGAACGACTGGCGCATCGCCTTGTTGATGGGCCGTCGCAATGAGAATCGCGTGACGCTGCTGGGTGGCGAGCTGTCCGATCACGAGGAAGCGACCTTCGGTCTCGACACCGTGCAGCAGCTTTCGCAATATCACGCCGATTACGCCTTCGTCGGCGCGGGCGGCATTACCGCCGACGGCTGGCTGACCGACTACTCGCGCATGGTCGCCGAGGTGCGCAGCCGCATGCTGACGGCCGCCGCGTGCGCGATCGTCGTCGCCGACCATTCGAAGTTTGGCCGCATGACGCCCGTGCGCATCAATGGTTTCGAGCGCGCGCGCTACGTCATCACCGAACTCGCGCCCGAAAAGAGCGTTGCGCGCGCCATCGAGTCGCGCGGCCCTGAACTCGTCGTCGCCTGATTCGACGCGGATTCCCCACTGACGCTCCACTGATTCCCCACATCGGCACTCGACGCGCGGCACGGCTGCGCGTTCCGGCTTCCTGTCTTCTTCCCCTTCAGCCCTGATTTGACGCGCGCACGAGGATGTCCGCCCGCGCGGTTTGCCACATTTTGTGAGTTGCTTATTTTTGGCAAATTGTGGAATTTTTTGACAAACGCCACAATCGTCACGGCGATGTCACGGAAATCTGTGATTCTTGCCACGCTCGTACGGACGGGGCTGGCGCGCGACAAGGGCATGCCCACGCGCACCACGCATCCGGGCGGTTTTAGGGTGGCAACGGCGGATTGCAGACAATCTGCAATCCGTGCGCCAGACCGGGGCCGCAGCGGACGGGCAAAGGCAGGCGGCGCAGTCCGCCGACGTTCGACGATTCACCAAACACGCATCGGGTAGCCCCGAGCAACTGGTTTTTGCCTTCGGAGAGTGACATGAACCACCGGAATTCCCATCGCGCGGGTTTCGCACGCAAAGCGCTGCCGATGATGATCGCCGCCACGCTGCTGCAATGCGCCGCGATGAGCGCCCATGCCGCCAGCGCCGTCGTGCTGTACACGGCTGACGGCCTCGAAAATCTCTACCGCGACGTCCTGCCGGCCTTCGAGAAGAAGGAAGGCGTGAAGGTCAATATCGTGACCGCCGGTAGTGGCGAAGTTGTGAACCGCGCCAACGTCGAAAAGGATGCGCCCAAGGCTGACGTGATCATCACGCTGCCGCCGTTCATCCAGCAGGCCCAGCAAAGCGGCCTGCTGCAGCCGTACCAGAGCGTGAACTACAAGAACGTTCCGGCGATCGCCAAGGCGACCGACGGTTCGTGGGCCACGTTCGTGAACAACTACTTCTCGTTCGCGATCAACCCGGAAGTCGTGAAGAACCAGCCGAAGACGTTTGCAGACCTGCTGCATCCGGACTACTCGGGCAAGATCGCCTACTCGAACCCGGCTACGGCGGGCGACGGCATGGCCGTGATCATCCTCACGACCTCGCTGATGGGCGAAGACAAGGCGTTCGATTACCTCAAGAAGCTTGAGCAAAGCGCCAAGTTCCACACCAAGGGCACGGGTTATCTCGACGTGCTGCTCTCGCGTAACGAAATCTCGGTGGCCAACGGCGACCTGCAGATGGATCTCGACGACGCAGCCAACGGCGGCCTCTCGCTCAAGCCGATCTTCCTCGCCGCCGACGCTGGCGGTCATCCCACGACGTTCCAGCTGCCGTACGCCATCGGCCTGATCAAGGGCGGCCCGAACCAGGACGAAGGCAAGAAGCTGATCGACTACCTGATGTCGACGGACGTGCAGTCGAAGGTGCCGGACATCTTCGGCATCCCGGGCCGCACCGACGTGGCGCTCACGGGCAAGAACGGCGCAGCGGTCAAGCAGGCGATCGAAGGCGTGAAGCTGATTCCGGTGGACTGGAACCAGGTCATGGCGAAGAAGGCTGACTGGACGACGCGCTGGAAGAACGACGTGATCGGCTCGTCGGGCAAGCAGCTCGAAGTCGTCAAGCCGAAGTAAGGCGCAGGAGGGCAGTCCCGCGGGACTGCCCAGTACTACCCCGTATCACATGCAGGAGATGAACCCGGTGAATACCGCAAGCCTCGCGTCGGCCGATATGGCCCGCGCCCAGCCGGACGCGTCCGGCCTGACCGATGCAACCGGCGCCCATGATGCTCATGGCGCGGCGGGCGTGCAGATCGACCGCCTGAGCGTGCGTTTCGGCACGCGCACGGTGCTCAATGACCTGTCGCTCACGATCCGTCGCGGCGAGTTGCTGACCGTGCTCGGCCGCAGCGGTTGCGGCAAGACCACCTTGCTGCGTTTCATCGCCGGGTTCATCGAAGCCGATGGCCTTGCCGGCTCGCTGACCGTCGCCGGTCGCGACCTGACGCATGTGCCGCCGCATCAGCGCAATCTGGGCCTGTTGTTCCAGAGCTATGCGCTGTTCCCGCATCTTTCTGTCTTCGAAAACGTCGCGTTTGGCCTCAAGGCGCGCCGCGTGCCGTCGCGCGACATCGCGCGGCGCGTGGCCGACGCGCTCAAGCTCGTGCAGCTTGGCGATCAGGGGCATGTGATGCCCGCGCAGCTTTCCGGCGGCATGCAGCAGCGCGTGGCGCTCGCGCGTGCGCTCGTGATCGAGCCGGATGTGCTGCTGCTCGACGAGCCGCTCTCGGCGCTTGACGCCAACCTGCGCGCGTCGGTGCGCTCCGAATTGAAGGCGCTGCATGAGCGCCTGCCCAATCTCACGATTGTCTGCGTGACGCACGACCAGGACGACGCGCTGGTGCTGTCCGACCGCACGCTGCTGATGCGCGATGGCCATATCGCCCAGCTCGGCACCCCGCAGGAACTCTACGACACGCCCAACGACGCCTACGTCGCGCGTTACCTGGGCGCGGCGAACCTGCTGCCGCCGGGCGTGGCGTTTCCTGTTGGCGACCCGCGCCACGACGTGCGCGACAAGCTCGCCTGCCTGCGTCCCGAGAGCCTGCGCATCGCGCCGCTCGGCGAAGGGCAGTTGCACGGCACGATCGAATCGGTCGAATGGTATGGCTCGGTGCTGTCCGTGCCGGTGCTGCTCGACGCGATGCCGAACGAACCGGTGCTCGTCACCATGCAGCGCGGCCACGGCATGACGCCGGAAAAAGGCATGCGCGTCTCCCTGCGCTACGAGGCTGACGATGTCGTCCTTATCAACCCCTGATTTCCCGTTGCCGGGCGCCGATGCCCACGCCGCCGCCGTGCGCCGCCGCGAACGCCGCGCGCAATGGCACATCGCCTTTCTGCTCGTGTTCGTGCTCGGGCCGCTCGTGGTCTATCCGCTCGCGAGGCTGGTGCTGCTGAGCCTGAGCGGCGCGCATGGCCTGAGCTTCGGTGCGTACGCAACGTTCTTCGGCAATCCCGATTCGCGCGGCGTGATCGGCACGACGCTGTGGATCCTGTTCCTGAGCGCGGGTGTGGCCTCGCTGCTCGGTGTGGCGATTGCGGCGATTCTGTTCTTCAAGCCGTTTCCGGGCGCACAGCTCGTGACGCGCTTCCTGGAACTGTTCGTGGCGTTCCCGTCGTTTCTGGTCGCGTTCACGCTGATCTTTTTGTACGGCTCGCAGGGCTCGGTGAGCATCGGTCTGCAGCAGCTGTTTCATTTGCAGGCGCCGCCGCTCGATTTTCTGTTCGGCATCGGCGGCGTGGTGCTGGCGGAAGTGGTGTTCTACGCGCCCTTCGTGGTGCGCCCGACGCTGGCAGCGTTTGCGCTGCTCGATATGCGGCTGATCGAAGCGGCGCGCAGCTTGGGCGCGAACAATCGCATGGTTGCCGCACGCGTGATCCTGCCGCTCGCGTGGCCGGGCATCGCTGCGGGCACGATCCTGTGTTTCCTGCTGACGTTCAACGAATTCGGCATTCTGCTCGTGCTTGGCAGCGCGCATCTGGTCACGCTGCCGGTGGCGATCTATAGCTCGGCCACGGTCGACCTCGACCTGCCGACCGCTGCCGCGGGAGCGGTCGTGATGCTCGCGATGTCGCTGTCTTTGTATGCGCTGTATCGGCGCGTGAATCGTCGCAGTCAGGGAGGCGCGCGCAATGGCAAGTAATTCTTCGATGAATCCCGTGGTCGCAGCCGCGGATCCGGTCGCGTTGCCGCCGAAGCATCTGCGCGCGCGGCCGGTCGAACGCAGCGTCATGGCGCGTGTCGGCAGCGGCGTGTTGCTCGCGCTGGCGGCACTGCTGTGTTTCTGGTTGTTCGTGCTGCCCGTGATCGTGGTCGCGCTGTCGAGCGTGGCCTCGCACTGGTCGGGCACGATCCTGCCCGACGGGTTCAGCATGCGCTGGTTCGAACGGCTCGGATCGAGCGATTTCGATGCGCTCGTGACGAGCCTGGAGATCGGCTTCGGCGTGGCGGTGCTCGGCACGGCGCTCGGGCTGTGGCTTGCGCTGGCGCTCGAAGGTCGCGACCGCAAGGGCCTGGGCGTAGTCGTCGATACGCTCGCGATGGTGCCGAACGGCGTGCCCAGCGTGGTGCTCGGCCTTGCAGTGCTGATCGCCTATCACAAGGCGCCCGTCGATCTGTCGAGTTCGGCGGCGATCGTCGTGTTCGTGCAGCTCGCGCTGGTGCTGCCGTTCTGCTATCGCTGCGCGTCGGCGGCGCTGCGTCCTGAGTTGACGATCCTGCGCGAAGCGGCCGCGAGTCTCGGTGCGCCGCCCGCGATGGTGTTGCGCCGCGTGGTGCTGCCGCAGCTGGTGCCCGCGATTCGCGCGAGCCTCGCGCTGGGCTTCGCGCTCTCGCTCGGCGAGCTTGGTGCGACGCTTACGGTGTATCCGCCGGGATTCGCGACGGTGCCGATCGTCGTGGTCGGTGCGGTCGAGCGTGGCTACTATCTGCCGGCATCGGCGCTTTCGCTGATCCTGCTGATCGTCTCGCTGGTGGCGCTGTTGTTGATCGCGGCGCGCGCGCCGCGCAAGCGTGCGGACTGACACGATGGACGCCATGCGGTTCGATGGGCTGTATCGACGTGATGAAGGTGCCGTGCAGGTTGAGGCGGAAACGCGTTCCGCGCTGGCGCCGTCGCCGCTAGCGATGGTGCGCCAGCATTCGTTGACCGATCTCGTGCGCGCGGAAATCGAGCGCTGCATCACGCGCGGTCAGCTGGCGCCCGGCGCGAAACTCGTCGAAGCCGAATGGGCCGCGCGCCTGCAGGTGTCGCGCGGGCCGGTGCGCGAGGCGCTGCGTGCGCTTGAGCAGACCGGACTGGTGCGCAACGAGAAGCATCGTGGCGTGTTTGTGCGCAGCGTGTCGGACGTCGAGGCGCAGGAGTTGGCGACGCTGTGCGCGGTGCTCGAAGAAGCGGCGTGCCGGATGCTGGCGACGCGCATCGACGCGGCGCAGGTGGCGGAGTTGCGTGGGCGGCTCGACGCCATGCGCGACGCGCTCGACGATGAAGGCGAATTCGAGTGGGCGCGCGAAGCGTTTCGAGACGCGCTGGTTTTTGCGGCGGGTAATGGCAAGCTGCACGATAGCTGGCGGCGCGCGGTCAGCGAAGCGCGGTTGTCGCGTCGCGCATTACTTGACGATGCGCAGCGGCAGTTGTCGTACGCCCGGCATCGGGCGGTGTTGAATGCGCTAGCATCGCGCGACGCCGAAGAGGCGATCGTGCAGATGCGCGCGCAGGATCAGCAGGGCGATAGCGGCGAGCGTTGAGCCGGCGCCGTCGAGTTCGACGAAAGGGAGCAGAAAAGCATGGCATTGAGTCTGGAAGATATTCGCGGCCTGTTTGAGGAGTACGGTGGACAGGCTTATAGCGGCGAGCCGGTCACGCAGCTCGAACACGCGTTGCAAAGCGGGGCACTGGCTGAAGAGAACGGCGCGAGCGAGGAGCTTGTCGCGGCGGCTTTTCTGCATGACCTCGGCCATCTGCTGAATCGCCAGGGCGAAACGCCCACCGAGCGCGGTATCGACGACCTGCATCAATACTATGCACTGCCGTTCCTGCGGCCGGTTCTGCCGGAGAGCGTGCTGGAGCCGATTCGCCTGCACGTCGATGCGAAGCGCTATCTGTGCGCTACCGACGAGGCGTACTTCAGTTGTCTATCGGCGGATTCGGTGCGCAGCCTGCAACTGCAAGGCGGCATCTTCGATGCGGAAGGCGCGCAGGCTTTTGCTGCCCGCCCCTACGCCGACGACGCGGTGCGCCTGCGTCGCTGGGACGATCTCGCGAAGATCGCCGGTAAGGAAACGCCGGATCTCGACCACTATCTCCAGATCGTCGATCGCGTGATGCAACGTCACGCGTGAGACCCTCTCGCGTCCATTTCAAGAGATTCGAAAAATCTCTTGCCAGATGACATCCCGATGACTAGAATCTCGCTCCTTCGCATTCTCGATATGAGAGTGCGGGGAGACGGGAAGCTTTAATCAAGGCTTTGAAGTCTTTTGAGCGGCAGGTTTTAACGCCATCAAGTTTTAAGTGAAGTAAAAAAACTTGTTGACGAAACGCTCGATACTCTT
>NZ_BAYA01000053.1 GCF_000685015.1 Paraburkholderia bannensis NBRC 103871
TCAGCCCGTTCCAGAGACGACTCCATGTGTTTGTGTGGACAGTGCGAGTAACAGACTGGAAGCAACACACAATCGCCACAACCTGCGTTGAGTTCCGGCCGGAATTCATCCCATCTTCGTGCGTTATCGGCATCGAATACGGCACCGTCCCGCAGCGAATCAATAGCGGTGCCCGGAACACCGAGTTCGTGATCGCACTTCTTTACCTCGCCTGTGCTGTCGATAACGAAACCGTTAGCGGAGACTGCAATGCAACCGGCGTAGGACGGATCCGCCCAATCTTTCAACGAGAACCCTTGCGCGGCCACGTATTCAATAAGCTCTGCCTCGACCTCAGCAAAATCAGGCATGCCGAAGTGCACCTTGTCGGTTGCCTGATAGTTTTTTTTGGGGTCGTTGACCTTGAAATTGAACAGAGGAGCGAAATCGATTGCGGCAAGCTTCCCGGCGAGTCCGGCAGCCACCAGGTCATCGACGAGCAATTTGATGGCCGGCGCGTTCTGCCGGCTAATGTTTACCCGGACGCTGATTCGCATCACGTCCGCAACCGACATGATGTTGTTCAGGATCGTGTCGTAAGAACCAACGCGCCGGCTTGCCCTGGTTGTTTGAACGATATCTGTTGCAATTGGAATGTACGAGCCAACGCCCGGCAGGTGACGCCTCACGCTGTCATGCACTTCCTTCGGCCCGTCGAAGGTCACCTGAACACCCGTCACGCCGTGACGGCGCAGTTCCTGCGCCGTGAACGAGTCGAGGTGATATCCGTTCGTCACGATGGTTGCACTGTATCCTGCCTGACGACTCTCAGCGAGCTGTATAAGAGCGCGGGACGCCTCGAATACGAAATCCTTCGCCAGAAGCGGTTCTCCGCCGAACCAGTTCACGTGCAATTTGCCCTTCTCTCGAAGCCGGCTAGAGACGAACCTGACAACGCCTTCGATGTCTGGCACGGCCAGCTTCTCGGCACTCAGCCGGTCCTCGAAGCAGTAATAGCAACCCATATTGCATTCCATCGTCGTCGCGATGGTCAGTGAAAGCACATCGTGGTTCGACCGGCTGCGATCGTATTTCTCAAGCGCGGCGGCCCGTTCGTCGACTTCTATTGGTACGAGAAAGCCGCTGTTCATAAGCAGTTCGATCAGCCCCTGCCTCTCCGGCGTGATGACCTGATCGTTCGCCAGGTCGTCGAATAATACTTCGATCGCCCGCAGCTCCGCTGGCGCCAGCGCGACGGAAGCGCCCGATAGGGTGTTGACAAGATAGGTGACCGCCCCCGCGGGTATCCTGAGGGTATATCGCGATATTTTTATCTGCATGGCACATCCTCGATGCTGCGAAGCGCTGGTAGACGGGCACATCAGTGCTCCCGAGTCGCGCCGAGAACGCCCTCCGGCAACACCGGAGGGCATCTGTCAATAACGCCGAACAGTTTGCAGATTCGGCATCAACAGACTCTATCTATCTACTTCACCACTCGATGATGCAACCGCGCAGGGCATTACCGGACTGGGCGGGGGTAAGGACTTTACGGCCCAACGCCAAATATAGGTCCGTCTCGGAGATTTGGCCGGCGTTGATCTTGGCGTCCTGGGGGAACTTGATCAGCAACTCGTTGTTGTTCACTTTCTGAATTTCCAGCGCTCCGTTTGTGGCGCCATGAACCGCATCCTGACTGCTCAGGGAAATCTGGCAAACACCATCGGCAAGCTGCATCAAGAACGACAGAGCGGTATAGATCTTCGCGCCGAACAGCGGAATTTTTTTAATCAACGGCAGTGCCGATTCGAGAATCGGACGATACGTCTTGTAGGTATTGCAATCGGGCAGGCTCGCCTGCGTCCGATTGTCCGGCAGCGCATTGAGCAGCGCTTCCAGATTTCTTTGATCGTCAGCGGACAGGGTGTTGGATTGTTGACTCATGGATGTGGGCTCGTTTGTTTAAAAAAGATGAAGCCTCCACCTATCGAGCAAATATCGTCGGTATGATGGTCTCTTCACTCTTGGTTTGCAGGGAAATTGCCCTGCACTCGCAAACTACAACTGCCGAAGATCATAGTCATACATTGAACTTCATTTTTCAACTTATTTCTGAATCCAAACTAAACTTATGCTCATCAAATTACTTAACTTCGCGTCTCACAGTAGTGTGCATTTAGAATGAATAAAATGTTTTTCGCATAACAATTTATATCAATCAAATTAGGTTTACGAAATATTACGTTGTCGGTAAGATTTTCGTAAAAATCACTCAATTTTTATTATTTTTCGCAAACGTTTCACCCAAAACAATCGGTGCCCTCAACACGACGAATGTGGCAGTTACCATTGGTATTGGGTTCGGCGCAGCGTTAGCCGCCGCATCAGTGCACTGGAGATGATGCTGGTGTCGTATTCGTAGAGCCGCCGGCTATTGCCGAGACTGTTGTGACCACGAGAATGCATGAAGGCGGAGACAGGAGTTTCTCGTTGGTAGCCGTAAGTGGTCTGGATATCTAGTTCTTTTTCAGGGAAGAACTGCTCGCGGGCGTTCGGGAAATGCTCGGTGGAACGTGGGGCAAAACGAATCGCCGTTCCGACGTTGCAGCCAGGAGCAGGTGTCATGGCGAAGGCGACCTAATTCATCATCGTTGCGAGTAAGCCGGTGGCAAACCCTCCCTCATCGAATCGCTCTTGCCGAGCAGGAACGTTTCCCGGCATTGCGCCGACGTAACGCACCAAAACGGTGAATCATCGCGCAGTCGACGTAAATTCATCGCCTGTTCTTCCCCGCTAACGGCTCGCGCACCCCCGCCCCGCTTCGGTTGGCTCGACCCTTGCTTAGTGCATCGCCTGCTGCGCAACACCAGTCGCGCCAATCACCTTTCCGGGGAACACAGGATGGCTTTCGCCCAAACGCTCGCGTCGCGCCGACGCCTGCTCGCCGCGCTGCTGAGCGCGCCCATACTCGCCGTCTTCGCCGCGCCCAGCGCGCACGCTGACGCGCTCGACGCGATCCAGAAGCGCGGCACGCTGCGCGTCGCGGTACCGGAGGACTATCCGCCGTTCGGTGCGGTCGGCCCCGACATGCAGCCGCAAGGCTACGACATCGACATGGCCGCGCTGCTCGCGAAGTCCATGAAGGTCAAGCTGCAACTCGTGCCCGTGAACAGCGGCAACCGCATCCCGTATCTCCAGACCGACAAGGTCGATCTCGTGATTTCCTCGCTCGGCAAAACGCCTGACCGCGAGAAGGTCATCGACTTCTCGACGCCATACGCACCGTATTTCCAGGGCGTGTTTGGCCCCGCCGACATCAAGGTGAGCGGCCCGGCCGACCTCACCGGCAAAACCGTGGGCGCGACGCGCGGCGCGCTGGAGGAGGTGGCGCTCACCAACATGGCGCCCAACGCGACGATCCGCCGCTTCGACGACAACAACGCCACCATCCAGGCGTTTCTCTCCGGTCAGGTTCAGTTGATCGCGGCGGGCAACATCGTGGCAGCGGCAATTCTTGCAAAGCATCCGCCGCGCGAGCCGCAGATGAAGTTTGTCATCAAGGACTCGCCCTGCTTCGTCGGGCTCAACAAGAACGAGCCGCAACTGCTCGCGAAGGTCAACGCCACGATCGACGAAGCGAAGAAGGACGGCGCGCTTCAGGCGATGTCGAAAAAGTGGTTTGGCCAGCCGCTGCCCGCCAATCTCTGACGCATCCCGCGCCGCCGCCAAGCGCGGCGCGCCTCACCACCGCGAGTCCTTTTTCCGTTCATGAGCTATCAGCTTCAGTTCGGCGACCTTGCCGCCTATAGCGGCATGTTCGCGTCCGGCGCCGCCGTCACGCTCGCGATTACCGCCGTTTCCACGGCCCTCGGCGTAAGTCTCGGTGTGGCGGGCGCCGCCGTGCACCAGGGCCGCCATGCGGCGGCGCGTGCGATCGTTCACGGCTATGTCGAGGCCGTCCGCAACACGCCATTTCTCGTGCAGCTGTTCTTTGTGTTTTTCGGTTTGCCCGCACTCGGCATCCATATCGGCGAATACACGGCGGCCGTGCTCGCGATGACGCTCAATCTTGGTGCGTACGCCGTGGAAATTCTGCGTTCGGGCATAGACGCCGTGCCGCGCGGGCACCGCGAGGCCGCCGCTGCGCTCGCCATGTCGCCGCGCGAAACCTTCGTGCACGTGCTCTTGCCTCAAGCATTCGCGAAAGTCTTTCCCGCGCTCACGAGCCAGATCGTCATCACCATGCTTGGCTCGGCCGTCGTTTCGCAGATTTCCGTCGCCGACCTCACGTACGCGGCGAGCTACGTGCAGTCGCGCAATTTCCGGGCGTTCGAAACGTACTTCCTGATCGCGGGCATCTACCTGGCAATGGCGCTCGTGCTGCGCACCGCGCTCAACGCGACCGGCCGCAAGTTGTTCGCACGCAACCCGCGAGGCACGCGATGATCGAATTCACCTTCGCGCAAATCGTCGAAGGACTGCTGCTGGCCGCGCGCTGGACCGTCCTGCTTTCGCTCGTGTCATTTGTCGCGGGCGGGGCCGTCGGTCTCGTGCTGCTTGTGATGCGCGTGTCCAGTTCGCGTTTGCTGCGCGCGATCGTGCGCATCTACATCGAGGTGTTCCAGGGCACGCCGCTGCTGCTGCAACTGTTCATCGTGTTCTTCGGTTTGCCGCTTGTCGGCGTGGACGTTTCGCCCTGGGTCGCGGCCACGCTCGGCCTCACATTCTTCACGAGCGCCTATCTCGCCGAGATCTGGCGCGGCTGCGTGGAAGCCGTGCCCAAAGGACAGTGGGAAGCGTCGGCCAGCCTGGCAATGAATTACTTCGAGCAACTGCGCCATGTGATCCTGCCGCAAGCGGCGCGCATCGCCGTCGGGCCGACCGTCGGCTTCGGCGTGCAGGCGATCAAGGACACGGCGCTCGTGTCGATCATCGGCTTCGCCGAACTCACCAAGGCCGGCACGATCATCTCGAACGCGACATTCCGCCCGTTTCTCGTCTATGGCCTGGTCGCGCTCATCTACTTCGTCTTGTGCTACCCGCTCACGCGGTATGCGCGCTCGCTGCAAAGGAAATGGCATGCCGCTCGTTAAAACCCTCGGCGTCGAAAAGCAATTCGGCGCGAATCACGTGCTCAAGGGCATCGACCTCAGCGTGGAGCGCGGCCAGGTCGTGAGCATCATCGGCCGCAGCGGATCGGGCAAAAGCACGTTCCTGCGCGCGCTCAACGGCCTCGAAAGCATCGACGCAGGCTCAATCGAAATTGACGGCGAACACGTCGATGCACGCCACGCCGACTTGCGCGCGCTGCGGCTGAAGGTCGGCATGGTATTCCAGCAATACAACCTTTTCCCGCATCTCACGGCCGGGCAGAACGTGATGCTCGCCCAGACGGTGGTCAGGAAGACGTCGCGAGCCGAAGCGCGCGAGACTGCGCAGCAGATGCTCGAACGCGTGGGACTCGGCAACAAGTTCGACGCGTTTCCCGAGCAGCTTTCGGGCGGCCAGCAGCAGCGCGTGGCGATCGCCCGCGCGCTGGCGATGAAACCCAGCGTGCTGCTGTGCGACGAAATCACTTCGGCGCTCGACCCTGAACTCGTGGGCGAGGTGCTGAGCGTGGTGGAAAGTCTCGCGCGCGAGGACATGACGCTCATCATGGTCACGCACGAAATGCGTTTCGCGCGCGCCGTGAGCGATGTTGTCGTCTTCATGCATGAAGGCCGCGTGTGGGAAAGCGGGCCGCCGGAGGCCCTCTTCGAGCAGCCTTCGACGGTGGAGTTGCAGCGTTTCATTCAATAGCGCGGTGCATGAAGGCAATTCGTGCACGACCTCGTCAAGCGTTGTAGATGCTCGCGTGCGATGCGTCGAATTATCTGGCCTTCATGGCACTTGCCTGCGCCTTTGGCCCGCTCGTGGGAATGTGAACAGACGCTAGCTAAAAATTAGTATATGTCGCGTTGAAAACTGTGTCTTCGACAGCCCCGGAATAGGCCTTTCCGGTGACGGAAGTCGCCCGATCCTTACCTTCTTGGTGCCAGTCAGAACCGGCAAAGCAATGAATTTTCTGGTTACCGTCATGGTTGATCAGGATTTTCCTGAAGGCATTTTTCGCGTCACGATAGTTCATGTAGGTAAGGCTAACAGCACAATAGTGGCCATCCACCTGCTCTGTCTTCGGCGCATTCGGATCCATGACCCAACCAATCCTGGTAAAGGTAAATATACGAAAGTGAAATGAGATCTTGATTTTTGGATTACCAATGTCTTTCTTTACCTTTTCGTAGATGGGCCGGATGTCTCTACGCGCCCGGTCCTCCGGCCCCCGGAACGGCCCGATCCACACAGTAATGACTTTATCCATGTTGTTCTTGTTACTTTCGTATTTTTCGCGCTCCTCTTTGTACGTCTCATAGGAAAAATTTTCGGCAGAAAACAAAGCCAGATTGTCGCTATCTAATCTTTTGAAATCGATCGTCAAGGCATGCGAGACCGACGGCGGCAAAACCAGAAATCGGCCCGGATTCACAGAAAGCTTGCAGGACGGCACTTTTAAATTGGTAGCCTTGGTACGAGCGGAACAGATTGCCCCAATCTTGTTCCATACGGTCAGATCGAATTCCTTCGGCGCCCTGTCTATCAACCCTGGCTGCTCTCGTCTGACGGCAGAAATTTGTTCCTCGACCAGCGAATCGTCCGTCTGTACAAATGCGTTATCGATTTCAGCCCAGATGATGACGTCTTTTCCCTGATTCGCCACTCCCGTATGTGGATCGCCGTCAATCAAGAACCAGGATGCGTTGCCGTGCTCTCCCTTATAAGGTTTGAATGCTGGATTACCCTTGACTACGTTCTCTATCAACTTTCTTGCTACGGCTAGCGTCGCCTTGGTGCTGACTCGTAACGACATTCGATAATCTCCAATGCATAAAAAGCCATATTAGAAATGGGGTAACAAGACGCGTTGCCTACGGAATCTAATACACAAATGCTGGTTCAACAAGGATTCCCCTATCTGCGGCACTCTGGAAAAACGCGTACGCGCGGAATCGAGCCGATCTGCATCGCGGTTCCTTCAAGACGAATACGAAGACGAAGACAAATGCGGAATTCTCGCACCGTCAACATGCGCAGATTGAGCACTAGGGAATTGCCGCACCCAGTAACGTCGACTGTCCGTAAAGGGTCGCGTCCTCCCGATCAAGCCCGTTCGAACGCACTCAGCGTGGAGCGCCGCATACCCGCCTGCCTCCTGAAACACGCTGATTCATAAGCTATCTGATTTGATAGGATCACTCAGTGAATTCGCATAAACATCGCGGCAGATTTTTTTCATTAATCGCCGGGATAGTTTTTATCGGCAAACGTCGATACTACGAAGTTATTGCAGGCGAATGACAACACGCTCCGCGTGAGCTTGCAGCGACTCCACGGTGAAACAAGGGTGTTTTCAGCATCATGAGACACGTCCTACATTCACCAGGCATAGTCAGATCCCCGCCTGAAGTAGCTGGACATCGACCTCTTGACTATCTCTTTCTTCTGACTATTATTCACGCACGCACCTCGGCGCAGACAAGACCAAACGAATACGTGGTGCGCACCGAATACGAAATACGGGGGACAACATTGACCACAGACCAGCGCGACAAAGCCCACTCCTTTGAACCAGGATGGGACGTCTACTTGTCATCCAGTTTCCGCCCTCTCCCGTCAAAGTCGTAACAGGTCAAGCATAGCCTCTCCGGCCTTCGCTGGGTCGGGCTAACGCAAGAACAGCACGACTAGATGCATCCGCGAAGCACTGACCGGTCAACGCGCACGCCCGCCGCCGGCTGGTAGCGCGCATCTGCACATAATGCACAGGTTTTTCCCTGAAACAGGGAGAAAGCGCAGTAGAAGTCGTTCGACTCGCATGACTGTTTCATTGCCACATTTAGTAAGCATACCGTATTAAACAGACGTTCATCGTGATTTCCACTCAGCAGAAAACCATCTGGAGAAGAGAATCATGGCAGACCAAGTTTTATCGTGGCTGACGTTGCACGACCCCGCATTGTTCTCGGGCCCGCACGGCATTCATACGCCTCAAGCACGGGATGCGCTGCAAATGGTCGCGGCGGCCAATGGCTCGACTGAAAAAGCGCCTTCTCAGGCGGCCCTGACGGGCGCGGGCGCGTCGGCCGCAATTGCAAAGGACAAGCAGGCGCAGGCGCTTCTCAAGGCAAAAGGGCCGAGCGATCCGGCCTTCCTCGATGTGTGGGGCTCGGATCTCGTCGGCGGTGCGATGACGCTCTCGGAAATGGCGCGAAATGCCGCGGGCTATCAGCCGCAAACGCTGAGCAACGACTCGGCATCGGCTTCTGCGTATCAGGAATACCTGCGGCGCATCGGCAGCTGTCCGCTGTTCGTGCTGAAGATGTCGGACCGGCTCACCATTACGAAGAAGACCTCGGACTGGAACACGCTGATCGACTCGATCGCCGACACCTTCTCGGGCATTGCCAACGAAGACAAGAACTCGATCGTATCCGGCCTGAAGCAGCTGGCGCAGGCCGCCTCCAGCACGATGGAGACGACCGAAACCGAAAACGTGTTCGTGCAAAACGCCGTGAACGTCGATGGCGTGATCAGCTTCTACCTTTACAACAGCACCGTGAGCTTCTACGAAAAACAGGGTAAGGGCTACGACACGAAACAGAGCTCCTACGATGTGACGCGTCTGCGCCTCGAATTCCAGAGCAATCTATGGCCGAAGTATGCGGCGTCCGTGGCGGCCAAATTCACGTCGAGCATCGATGACTGGCTCAACGGGAACGCAACCAGCACGGACGGCACCAAGCCGATTCCCGCACTCAACGGCTAGCCATCCGGTTCGACCGGCCGGGTGAGCGCACCGCAGGAACGCCCTTGTCCGGCTGGTTTGCATCGAGGCGCGCGGTAACGTGGGTCGCCGGGTTCTGTCGGTCTTCATGACGGAACCCGCGCGTACCGGCGAGGCCCGTGAAAGCGCCGCGACCGTGTGCGCCCCTTCCACGATCTTGTCGTCAAGGTGAACTGATGGCCGATATTGACACCGGTATCGCTGCATTCCAGCAATGGGTCGTTCGCAACCGCCACCCTCGCGAAGCCGATCCTGCGCGCGCGATCGCTGGCGCAATCGCCGTGGCATCCCCCCAGTTGCTGGTCACGCAAGCGCACATCGAGCGCCTCGTCGCGGGTGCCAACGGGCAGCCCGTGGTGTCGAACGGCAAGCTGGTCGGCCCGAACGCGCGACAAGCACTGGCCGCGGATCTCGCGGTCTGCCACGCGCGCGCCGGCAGCGACAAGTCACTACAACAGGCCTCGCTGGCGGCGAGCCCTGCAACCGGCTGCGCCATGGTCATGAGCCTCGCGCAGCGCGCGTCGGGCTTCAATCCGTCGAGCCCCGCCGCCGCCGGAAACCTCAACGGCTTTCTCGCCTACGTCAGCCAGCTGTTGCAGTGCCCGCTGTTTTCCGCGGAACTCAAAGATGAGGTTGCGCCGAACATGTCGGGAGACTGGAACTCGGTGATCAACCAGATCGTCGGGTATTACGCAGGCATCGCGGATCAGGATACCCAGGACATTCGCGCAGGGCTGTGGTCGCTGGCGCAAGCCGCTTCGAGCACGCCCTCGACCAACGAGACGCAGAACCTCTTCACGCAGAACACGTTGAATGCGGGCACCGACTTGAGGGTGTACCTCTATCAGAGTTACATCGACATGAGAACCGACGTTGAACACGGTGGCAAACATTCGCCCGATACCGTGACCAACAACGCGTCGCTGCAGTTGTGGCGCACGATTCTGCGATTCGACAGTCAGCGGTGGCCCGCCTATGCACCGCTTATCGCGAACGAGACCGACGCCTCGTTGCAGAGCTGGCTGAACGATACGACCACGCCGCAAGGCCCCGTTAAAGTCAACTGGAATATCTGATGAACCGTCGCTTACCAGACTGGCGTAACGCCGGCGCATTGTCGCCAGATGAATCCGTTTCTGTGCGCGATGCACGCATCGCGATCATCGGCATGGGCTGCCGGTTCCCTGGACACGCTACGTCGCCTGAAGCGTACTGGCGGATGCTGCTGGAGGGCACGGGCGCAGTCACAGACGTGCCCGCGGAGCGCTGGAGCCTCGAACGTTTTTTCAATCCAGACCCGAACGTGCCAGGACGCGCCTATGTGCGACGCGCGGCGTTCCTGCAACAGCCGGTCGAAGGCTTCGATGCAGCGTTCTTTGGCATTTCCCCGCGCGAAGCGATGTTGCTTGACCCGCAGCAGCGCATCCTGCTCGAAGTCGCGGCCGAGGCGCTCGAAGACAGCGGCATTCCGGCCGAGCGCCTGCGCGGCTCGCCCACTGGCGTCTATGTCGGCGGCTTCATGCTCGACAACCAGACGCACATGCTCAACACCTACAACCGCGACACGATCACGACTCATACGGCGGTTGGCTCAACGATGGTGATGCTGTCGAACCGTCTTTCCTATACGTTCGACCTGCGTGGCCCCAGCATGTCGATCGACACCGCGTGTTCGTCGTCGCTCGTCGCACTGCACGTCGCGTGCAGCGCGCTGCTAGCCGGCGAATGCGAAATGGCGCTGTGCGGCGGCGTCAACATCATGTTGCGGCCCGAGTACATGGTGGCAATGTGCAAAGGCGGCTTTCTCGCGCCCGACGGCATCAGCAAGGCCTTCGATGCGAGCGGCGACGGCTACGGCCGCGGCGAAGGCGCCGGCATGCTGATCCTGAAGCCTTTGCACGCGGCGTTGCGAGACGGCGATCCGATCCGCGCGGTGATTGCGGGAACCGGCATCAATCAGGACGGACGCACCGAAGGCATCACCACCCCGAACACCGCGGCACAAAGCGCCCTGATCCGGCGGGTGCAGACCTCGGCCAGCGTGAGTCCCGATGCGATCCAGTACGTCGAAGCGCACGGCACCGGCACGCGTGCGGGAGATCTGGCCGAGAGCGTCTCGATTGGCGAGAGCATCGCGATACGACGTAACGGTCGCGCGCCGCTGCTCATCGGTTCGGCAAAGACCCATATTGGCCACCTTGAAGCAGCGGCGGGCATGGCTGGCGTCATCAAGACCGTGCTTGCGCTTGAGCACCAGCTCATTCCGCCGAATCTGCACTTTCACACGCCGAACCCCGACATCGACTTCGATGGGCTGCGCCTGCGCGTCCCGGTCGCACCCGAAGCGTGGCCAGAGCATGATGGGCCGGCCGGCGCCGCGATCAATGGCTTCGGCTACGGCGGCACGAATGCGCACGCGATTCTGTTCGAGGCGCCACAGCGCGCCAGCCCCGCACTCGCCGAACGATGCCGCCCCGCCGTGTTTCCGCTATCGGGCGCAAGCGACGCCGCGCTCATCGCGCGGGCACGCCAGTTCGCCGACCTGCTCGACGGCAATCCGGCATTGACGCTCAACGACATCGGCCACACCGTTGCGCGCCATCGCACCCATCACTCGCATCGAGTCGGCATCGTGGCAGATTGCGCCAGCACGCTTGCTCATCAGTTGCGTCGGCTGGCCGCCCGTGACGCCGTGGATACGTTTGCCGTCAGCGGCCCTCAAATCACCCACGCGAAGCGCAAGGTCGCCTTCGTCTTCACCGGCATGGGCCCGCAGTTCTACGGCATGGGCGTCGGGTTGATCGAACGGGAGCCCATCGCGCGTGACCTGTTTGAACGTTGCGACGCGATCTGGCAACCACTCGCCGGCTGGTCGCTCGATGAACTGTTCACTCACGCAAGCGGCGAGCCCATGACGGCCCCTGAGCATGCGCAGGTCGGCAACCTCGTGTTGCAGTTGATGCTCGTCGAAGTCGCGCGCAGCTATGGCCTGCAACCCGACGCCGTGATCGGCCATAGCGTTGGCGAAATCGCGGCGGCCCATGCAAGCGGCGCCCTCAGTCTCGCCGATGCGCTGCTGCTGATCTACCATCGCAGCCGCATCATGCAGCGCACGGCAGGGCTCGGCAAAATGATGGCGGTCGATCTCGGGCCGCACGAGATCGCGCCGTTCCTCAAGTACGTCGAAGGGCGCGCAACGATTGCGGCCGTGAACAGCCCCACGTCGGTCACGGTCGCGGGCGACGCGGACGCCATCGTCACGCTCAATGAACTGTTGACGGTCGAACACATTTTCAGCCGCATTCTGAAGGTCGATGTCGCTTATCACAGCCATCACATCGATCCGTTCGAGTCCGAGTTCAATGCCTCGCTTGCGTCGCTCGTCGCCCATGCGCCGACCTTGCCAGCGTACTCGACGGTGAGCGGGCTGCTGCTTGACACGGCGAGCCAGAACACCGCGTACTGGTGGCAAAACGCGCGCCAGTCGGTGCGTTTCGGCGACGCGCTCGCGACCATGATCGCCGATGGCTACGACACCTTTGTCGAAGTCGGACCGCATCCCGTTCTCGCGGGCGCGATCAGTGCATGCCTGCTGCACGCTGGCGTGGAAGGCGTCAGCATGCCAATGCAGCGGCGCGATTTCGACAGCCGCAATACACTGCTCGCCTGCATCGCGCAACTCTATTGCCGCGGCGCGGGAATCGACTGGCGGGCTCACTACCCCAGCGGTTTGCGCGTGCCCCTGCCGAACTATCCGTGGGATCGCGACGTGCTGTGGTGCGAGACCGACATGTCGCGCGCCGACCGGCTCGGCAGCAACAAGGTGCATCCACTGCTCGCGCAACGCCCAGGCGAGCCGCACGCGGCATGGGACGGCGAACTCGCGGCGCATCGCTACCCGTATTTGCAGGACCACCAGGTCCTGGGCGAAGCGATTCTGCCCGCCGCGGCGTTCATCGAAATGGCGCTCGTTGCAAAGCGCTCAAAAGGCGAGCCCATCGCGATCGAGGCATTGACGATTCATCGTTCGTTGAGCATTGCGCAAACGCCGTTCGTGCGGCTGCAACTCGACGACGAGGGCACACGCTTCACGATTCATAGCCGCGCCTACGACGCGACATCGGCATGGTCGCCTGGCGCATCAGGGCGCCTCTCGACGACGCCCGCGCCAGCGCGCAGCGCCTCGCTCGACCTCGCCGCGTTGACGCACCGTTGTTCGCAGCCGGTGGATCTCGAACATTTCTATCGGCACTTTGCCGATCTCGGCCTGCAATATGGCCCGGCGTTTCGTTGCCTGCGAACGGTCGATACGAACGCCGCTCACGACGAAGCTCTCGCCAGAATCGAAATCCCCGCGCAACACGCGGCTGATGCGATCGATTACTACGTACATCCCGTGCTGCTCGACGGCGCGTTGCAGACCCTGCTTGCGCTGAAAGCCGCGGACTCGCCAACGGATCGCACGATCTACCTGCCGCTGGCAGTCGACCAGATCCGCTTTCAGCACAAGCTCAGCGCCTCGGCGACCTGCGTTGCGCGTCTGAAGCAGGCGAGCGGCGACGCTACCGGCGAAATTGCAGGCGATCTGATCCTCTACGATGCAGACGGCCAGGTGGCGGTTGAACTTTTCGGCGTGCGGGCGCGCGCTGTCAGCGTGGTGGCCCGTGCAGAATCGTCGCGCGACGCACTGCTGTACAAGACTGACTGGCGCAAGCAGACCGCCAGGGCGGGCAAGGAATTTCTCACCCAGCAGTGGCTCGTGTTCGCCGACGCCGATGGGATCGGAAACGAGTTGGCCGCCCGTGCGCGCGAGCGACGGATCACCTGCATCACGGTCACGCCTGGCGCAGGCTTTCGTCAGACCGGCGACGCCGCATTTGAAATCGCGCGGGAGTCGCGCGACGACATGGCGCGCCTGATGGCGGCGCTCGCCGACCGCAAGCTCGACGCGACGATCTATCTGTGGGGGCTTGACGCCACCGCGAGCGAGCCACGCGTCGCGACCGGCATCGTCGATACGATCGATCTGCTGCACGTTGCGCAGGAGTTCGAGCGCACTCGCCCGGCAGAAGATCTGACGCTCTGTATCGCGACGTTGCGCACGCAGAACGTCGTGCGCAACGCACATCCCGGCGCACCGGGCCAGCATGCGCTGCTCGGTCTGGGGCGCGTGTTGCCCCTGGAGCGGCCAGACTCGCGCGTACGCATGATCGACCTGAACAGCGCGCAGTTGCTGAGCGCGGCGGCGACGCTTCTCGACGAGCTTGTGAGCAGCAGCGACGAAACCGAAGTGGCGTTCCGCGACGGCGAACGTTACGTCGCGCGCATCGTACCGTGGCGTGAACCGCGGCGTGAGCCTGCCCGCTCCACCGCGGCCACCGGCTTTGCCATGCAGGCCACTGCACCGGGGCCGAACGCGCGTATCGTCTTTCACGAGGTCGAGCGTCGCGCGCCGCGCGACGGCGAGGTTGAAATCGCTTTGCTGGACTACGCGTTCGATGCATCGGATGCCGGCGAACTGGACGGCCGCGCAAGCGGCACAGTCGTTGCGGTTGGCCCGAATGCCGGCGGACTGCGTACCGGCGACTCCGTCGCGGTTCTCGCGTCCCTGCCGTCTCTCGTCTCGCACGTCACCGTTGCTCATGCTTGCGCGAGCGCGTATCCATCGGCAATTCAGCTGCACCCTGCCGCGACCCTGCTCGACTGGGCGCTCGCGTGGCACGCGCTATTCGATATCGCGGAACTGCGGCCCGGCGAATCGGTGCTGATTCATCGCGCCGAAAGCGGCTTCGGATTCGCCGCAGTGCAACTGGCGCGCTGGAAAGGCGCGACGGTGTTTGCCAGCGCGGGAACCACGCAACAACGCGCGGTGCTGCGAGATTTCGGCATTGGGCCGGTTTCCGACGGTCGCTCACTGCGATTTGTCGATGACGTCAGCGCATGGACGGCGGGCGCGGGAGTCGACGTGGTGTTGAACCGCGCGACGGGCGATTTGCGCGATCGATGCTTTAGCGTGCTCAAATCGCGTGGCCGGTTCGTCGACATCGCGAAGGCATCGCACGCGCGGCAGCGCGCAAGCGTGCCGCCAGACGTGTTCGAGCGCGGCTTCGTCTATCTGCCGCTCGATCTGGAACGTACGCGCCGCGAAAGCGTCGGGGCGCTGCGCACCGCACTCGATGCGCTGACACCGCTGCTTGAAGGCACGACCCTGAAGCCGCTGCCCACGTCGACGTTTCTTCTCTCGCATGTCGACGAAGCGTGGCAGGTACTGGCAAGAAACGAACACAGCGGCAACCTGAACGTCGATCTGCGCAATCAGGTCGTCGAACTCGAAACCAGCCTGCCGCGCCAACTCACGCATGCGCAAGGTACCTATATCGTCACTGGCGGTTTCAGCGGCCTCGGTCTTGAAACCGTCAAATGGCTTGAGAAGAACGGCGCGCGCCATATTGCCGTGTTCAGCCGCAGTGGCCCGCAAACGGAACAAGCCCAGTCTGTGCTCGCTTCGCTGCACCGCGCGCAGGTGCAGGTGTACAGCGAGCAGCTCGACATCGCAGATGCCGACGCCGTGCGGCAGGCCATTGCGAAAATCGGGCAAACCATGCCGCCGATACGGGGCGTGATCCATTCCGCCGGCGTTGCCGACGATGCAACCATTGCCTCGATGCACGCAGCCACACTCGAACGCGTGATGCAAACCAAGGCGGTCGGCGCGTGGAACCTGCATTGCGCGCTCGACCAGGCGCCGCTCGACTTCTTCGTCTGCTACTCGTCGGTGAGCGCGACGCTCGGGAACCCGGGCCAGCTCAACTACGCGGCGGCCAATGCCTTCCTGGACGGCCTGGTTCTGTACCGGCGCGGCCTGGGTCTGCCGGCCACGAGCATCGGCTGGGGCGTAATCGGGGATGTGGGGATGGTTGCGCGCGATGTGTCGCTCGCCGGGCACCTCGATCTCCTCGGCTTGCGTGGCATGGCGTCCGCGCAGGCGCTGGAGATTCTCGACAATGCGTTGCAGGAGCACTGGTGTCAGTTCGGTGCGTTCGATATCGACTGGCAACGTTGGCAGGAGCGGCTCGATGGATCACTGCCCCGGCGCTTGTCCGAGATGCTGTCGGTGTCGGTCGACAAGGCCCATCCCGCAGCGCAGTTCCGCCAGAGCGTGAGCGCGGCCTCGGCGCAGGAGCGCTGGCAGAAGGTTTATGCCGAAGTCGCGGAACGGATCTGCGGCGTACTCAAACTGCCCCCGAGCCGCGTCGATGCGCTCAGCAACCTGACCGATCTTGGCGTCGATTCGCTGATGGCCACCGAAATTTCGCTCGTACTCGAACGCTGCACCGGCTACCGGTTCCGCGGGCTATTTCTCGTGCGCGGCCCGACCATCGCCGATTTGTCCACGCAGATCCTGGATGACATCCTGCAAGCATAGGCTCGCGACTCGCGACGGCGAAAGCGCGCGGCAGCCGTCGTCGCGAGCCCGGAGTGCCTTATGGTGATTCACGAGCGTATGACCGCTGAGGTCGCGGGCGATTTCGTCGTCTTCATGATCGGCATGCGCGTCAACCGGCCCTGGAAAATCCATCGCTGGCTGCCGCTGATGCGCGCGCTTCCGCGCATGCTGCGCGAACTGAAGGCGACGCCGGACACGGGCCTGCTGTCCTCGGAAATGTGGCTTGGTCGCACCACGATTGCGGTGCAGTACTGGAGATCGCTCGAACAACTACGCGCTTACGCCGCGAACCCCGAAGCGGAACATTTGCCCGCGTGGCGTGCGTTCAACCGCTTGCTTCGCACGCGAGGTGATGTGGGTATCTGGCACGAAACCTATCTTGTGTCCGCTGGCTCGTTCGAGAACGTTTATGTGAACATGCCGCGATTCGGGTTGGGCAAGGCTGGAGAGTTGAATCCATCGCGCGACCGGCGTTTTCAGACTTAAGCGAGATTTCGTCAGCAAGACATGTGACCATCGATTGAAGGGAAGCCTTCGCATCGCCAGATTCTGACGCCGCGTCTTCAAGCGCCGCACGACACGTCGCACGTGCGCCACGAGCTCGATGTGCACGTACAGCGAGCGCTGCATTACTGCAATTGCTGACGCGTAGTTTGCCGCGGATCGTCACCAACCCTGTCAGCCAGTTGTCTGGATCGCTGGTTCAGTGTTGCTGCTGATGAAGCCCAGAAGAACCTGCCAGATGGGGCTTAAAAAGACCATTCCACATTTCGCCCGATACGAACTATCGGCATTTTCCCCCTCTGTGCTCGCCGTTCCAGCCGACAACTGTGCTGGATCGCGCCAACAGCGTCGCATTAATATCTTGCCGCCGTTGCCATAAAAAATAACGCAGATTGAAACCTGCGTATTTTTTTGAATCGCGTTATATCCACAAATATATTTCGATGCCAGTTCGCCGTCGGTGGCGCATTGGCATTCGCCGAATACACCATGTCCGTCATTCGCACCACCCAGTCGCTATTCCCGCCCTCTCCATTCCTGGTCGCCTCGCTCGTACTGTTCTCAACAGCATCCGCCGCGCACGCCCAATCGGCGCTCACGTCCCAAAGCGCGGCGGATGTACAGCTTCCCGCCGTCACGATATCGGCCTCCGCTAGCGACAACAGCGCTGCGACGCCGGTATACAGCGCTGGCGCTGCAACGTTAGGCCCGCTCGGTAGCCGCCCGATCGCCGATACCCCGTTTTCGGTCACGACGATTCCCGAAGATCTGCTCGTCAACACGGGCGCGCGCACGGTCAACGACGCCCTGCGCTATCTGCCGTCGGTCGAGATTCGCGACCAGCAGGGTTATGAGGTGTCGCGCCCGCAGTCACGCGGCTTCCAGGGCAGCATCGTCCAGAACACGCGGCTTGACGGCATGAACGTCATCGGTACGACTGCCATCCCCACGGAGAATCTCTCCGGCATCGAAGTGCTCAACGGCCTCGCGGGCTCGCTGTATGGCCCGCAGCCCGCAGCGGGCGTGTTCAACTACATCCTCAAGCGGCCAACCGACACGCCGCTTTATCGCTTCGTGGAAGGGTTCGATTCGCGCGGCGTGCTGACCGAACAAGGTGACCTGGGTGGACGCGTCGGGCCCAATGGCGTGCTCGGCTACCGGCTCAATGTCGTGCATGGCGAAGGAACCAGCTATACGCCCGGCAGCCACGTGAACCGCACGCTGGTTTCCGGCGATTTCGACTTTCATGTCGACGCCAGGACGATCGTCGAACTCGACCTGAGCCATTACGAAACGAATGTGACGGGCCTGCCTGGCAGCATCGTCTATGGCAGCGGTAAAAGCACCGTGCTGCCCGCCGCCGTGGATCCCACGCGTGCGGGTTACAGCCAGCCCGGCGCGGGTGCGAATCTCGTGACGAATACCGCGGCCATCAAGCTCAAGCATCGCATCAACGACGACTGGAGCATGGAAGTGGGCGGCCTCTACCAGAACGCCGAACGCGGCCTGTACGGCATCACGAATTCCATGACCGACAATGCCGGCAATTTCAAGGTCACGAAGAATTTCACGGCCGTCCCGCACTTCACGATCGCGAGTTACATGGCCAGCCTGAATGGCCATTTCAAGACCTTTTCGATGGAGAACGATCTGTCGCTGGGTATCAACGGTTTCGAGAACGGTCAATACTCGAACCGCAATTCGATTGCGACGGTGCTGGGGACATCGAGCCTGGCGAATCCGGTGATCTTTCCGTCCACGCCAGTTCCGGCGACGGGCGGCCAATACCAGTCGGCTTCCATTTCCGAGCAGTCGTTCGTGGCGGCCGATACGCTGCACTTCAATTCGCAGTGGGCGCTGCACGGCACGCTGGCCGCCTCGTTCCTCAACGCGAGCAGTTTCAACGCGAACGGCGCGACGACGAGCCGCGATTCGCATGGCCCGATGCTGAGCCCGACTGTTGCGCTGACCTACAAACCCGCGCAGACCGTCACGACCTATGTGACGTGGTCTGATAGCGTCGAGGAAGGCGATCAGGCGCCCGCCGGCACGGCCAACGTCAATCAGTTCATGGCGCCCTATCACGATCACGAATACGAAGCGGGCGTGAAATATGCGCCCAGCGACGCATTGCTTGTCACGCTCGATGGCTTTCGCATGACGCGGCCGCTTGCGGAAACCAGCGCGGCGACCAACCTGTTTTCGGTGGTCGGAACGCAGCGCAATATTGGCGCAGAGCTTTTCGTGCAAGGCGACGTGCTGCCGTCCCTCAGCGTGCTGGGCGGCCTGACTTACGTCGATGCGCGCCTGACCGGCACCGGCAATGCGGCGACCAGCGACATGCGTGTGGTGGGCGTGCCGCGCTTCAAGGGCGATCTCGTGCTCGACTATCACCCGCATTACGCGGAAGGACTGGCGCTGACGGGCGCTGTGCATTACGAAAGCGACCGGGCGGCGACCAACACCAACAATTCGTATGCGAGCGCCTACGCGACATTCGATCTGGGCGTGCGTTATTCGACGGCCCGCTTCTTCAGGCACCATGCGACCGCCCGGCTCGACGTGCTCAACGTGACCAACCGCGCTTATTACGTGTCGATCGCGGACGGCAATATCGTCGGCTCAGCGGGTGCGAATACGGCTTACCTCGGCACGCCGCGCACCGTTCGCGCGAGTCTCGAACTCGACTTCTAGGATCGCGAGGGGCGCGGCGTCCTGCCGTGCTCCGCCGATGTGTACGTGCTGCCGTTGGCACAGAGCCGCTCGATTTCGAATTCGATATACCATCGCTGTTCATGTTTCACACCGAGCCTTGGAGGCAGAATGCCACCCGTTCGAATCCTGTTTATCCGGCACGCGGAAAAACCATCCGACAACGAGGGCACCGGCATCGAGGCCGACGGCAAACCCGACGCCGAAAGTCTCTCCGTGCGCGGCTGGCAGCGTGCCGGCGCGTTGGCCCGATTCTTTTGCCCGCTTGAGAAGTCGCATGAAGAGCGACTGAAGCCCGACACGGTATTTGCGGCGGGAGCTGGCCCGGCCAGCAAGAGCAAGCGATCGATGCAGACGGTGACGCCCCTTGTCGCCCTGTTGCGCGAAGAGGCACCGGTGAACTACGTCACCACTCACCTCAAGGACGACGGTCAGGCGCTGATGGTGGATGTACTGAGCCGCGACGGCGTCGTCCTGGTGGCATGGGAACATAAAGTGCTGCCCCAGATCATCGGACACGTGCCTAACGCGCCTGCGATTCCCGCAGCGTGGCCGGACGACCGGTTCGACGTGATCTGGATACTTGAGCGCGCGGGAGACGCATGGACATTCTCGCAACGTCCGCAATTGCTGCTCGCCGGGGATTCCACTGCGCCGATTAGCTAGGCGCCTGTGGCTGCGGTCAACTCGCGCAGTGCATCATCCACTGTTTCCAGCAGCACGATGCGCAACTGGCTTCGGGCGTCGGCTGGAATATCTTCGAGGTCAGCTGCGTTGCGTGCAGGTATCAAAACCGTTTCGATGCCCGCGCGCAGCGCTGCAAGCACCTTTTCCTTGATGCCGCCCACGGGCAACACAACGCCGCGCAGGCTGATTTCCCCCGTCACCGCGCAATCGCTGCGCACTGCCTGTCCTGTCATCAGCGACGCGATCGCAACGAAGAGCGCCACGCCTGCACTGGGGCCGTCCTTGGGAACCGCGCCAGCCGGGACATGCACGTGAATATCGCGCTTTTCGAAGCTCGCAGGATCGATCTTCAATGCCTCGCACTTCGACTTGACGAGGGTCAGCGCGGCTTGCGCGCTTTCCTTCATCACGTCGCCCAACTGGCCGGTCAGCACCAGCCTGCCGCCGCCGGGCGTGCTGCTGGCTTCGATAAAGAGCAGTTCCCCGCCAACGGCTGTCCATGCCAGCCCGGTCACTACGCCCGGCAAACTGGCTCGCAAGGCGACTTCGCGCTCGAAGCGGTGATGCCCCAGAATCGACGCCAGGCGATCGGAGTCGATTCGCTCACGCGCCACAGGATCCTCGGCGACGCGTAACGCCACATGCCGGAACACCGCGCCGATCTTCCGCTCCAGGCTGCGCACACCGGCTTCACGCGTGTAGTCGCGAATGATGGTGCGCAGTGCGTCGTCGGTCAGCTCGCATTGTTCGGCGGTGAGTCCGCACGCTTGCAACTGGCGTGGCACCAGAAAGCGTTGGGCGATGTGAAACTTCTCCGCCTCCGTGTATCCCGGCAGATCCAGAATCTCCAGACGGTCTCTCAACGGCCCGGGAATATTTTCGGGCTGGTTGGCCGTGGCGACGAATACGACAGCGGACAGGTCGAACGGCACCGCGAGGTAATTGTCCCGAAACGAAGCATTCTGCTCGGGATCCAGCACCTCCAGCATGGCCGCGGCCGGGTCGCCATGCACGCCGTGTCCCAGCTTGTCGAGTTCGTCCAGCAACATCACGCAGTCGCGTGCGCCCGCCTTGCGGATGGCCTGGATGATATCGCCCGGCATGGCGCCCACATAGGTTCGCCGATGGCCGCGAATTTCCGCTTCGTCGTGAACGCCACCCAGGCTGACCCGCACGAACGGCCGCTCCAGCGCGCGTGCGATGCTTTGACCCAGGGATGTCTTGCCCACACCGGGCGGCCCAAGAAAGCAAAGGATCGGCGCGCGGCCTAGCGGGTTGAGCTTCTTGACGCCGAGATATTCGAGGATGCGCTGCTTGACCTTGTCTACACCAAAGTGAGCGTCATCGAGGATCTGCCGCGCGCGGGCGATGTCGATAGGCGCTTGCGGTGGGAGCCTCCAGGGCAACTCCGTCAGCCATTCGAGGTAACGCACGCTGATCGAGTAATCGGCGGAGGCCTCCGGCATGCGTTCCAGCCGGGCGAGTTCCTTGCGTGCCGGTGTTTCGACATCCGCAGGCATATTGGCAGCCGCAATCGCCTCGCCCAGTTTGCGCGCCTCTTCGCCGCTTTCCCCACTCTCGCCGAGTTCGCGCTGGATCGTGCGTAGTTGCTCGCGCAACATCATTTCGCGCTGACGCTGGTCGATCCGGTTCTGCGTCTGCTCGCCGATTTCGTACGACAGGCGCAGCACTTCGATTCGTCCGGCAACGGCGTCCAGCACCTTGTCGAGCCGCTTGCAGATGTCCATCGTTTCGAGAATATCCTGCTTGCGCTGCGCGGGAATGTCGAGCAGGCCGGCCACTGTATCTGCCAGCAGTCCGGGCGACTCGATAGCGTCCAGCGCCTTGATGAGTTCGCCGCCAGGATTGGGGAGCAGTCCTATCATTTCCCCGGCGCGTTGTCTGAGCACCAATGCGCGAGCGTCGACGGCAGCGTCGCTTTGCGCCGCATCGGGCAGCATTTCCACCCGCGCGGCGCGGAACCCGAGGCCGTCCACTGGCGCGAGCAAACGGAAGCGTTCCACGCCCTGGCAGATCAGATGATGCGCACCGTCGTCGGGGCTGGTGACATAGCGCAGCACGTTGGCGACCGTGCCAATCTCGTTGAGGCCTTCAAAGGGGGGATCCTGCAGTGATGGATCGCGTTGCATCACGATGCCGAGCGGTAGCTGGCGCTTGACGGCGGCCTGCACGTCCTCCTTTGCCTGCCCCTGTGCCGCCGTCAGCGGGATGACCATGCCGGGAAACAGCACCGCATTGCGCACCGGCAGCAAGATCAAGCTGTCCTCAGGCATGACGGGCGTCGGCGCCGCATCTGGGCCCGGCGGTGCGGAGTCGGCGTCATCGCGCTCGCTGTCCGTGCTCATCTTCGCTCCTCGATTCTCCGGTGTGCGCCCGCGTGCAGCCGTATGCGCCCGGATCAATCCAGCTTCTCGAAGTCCAGTGAAAGACAACCGTTTTCTGACTCGCGCCGGACAAGGCGATAACGTCCGGCGGGAAGCTGGATGCGCCGCTCGAAGCGGCCATAGGGAATTTCCAGGCAATGCACCGCGTCGCCCGCGAGGGCGCGTCGTGGCAATGCTCTCTCTGCCGCGACGACCAGCGTGTTGCCTTCGAGCTTCAATTCCACCAGATCGGGTGCCACGCCAGGCAGCGCCACCACGATCACGAGCAGCCCGTCGTGCTCGAACACCTCAATCGGCGGCTCCCACATCGGCGCCTTTGCGTGCTGACCCGCTAACCGAAAGAATTGCCGATGCAGGCGCGCGGCGCGCTCAAGCGTATCGACGGCGGCATCCCACATGATCGTATGGCGGGTGATGGACACGTGCGACTCCCTGCCGTTGGGTTAGCCCGGTGCTGACCGTTGATTCATCAAAGGCCATCGGTGCGTGCCTGTCAAGCTGGTGGAGGCGGATGCAAACGGTATGCACGCGAGGTACGCACGCGATGAGGTTCAGAAATCGTCGCTGAGCACCTGAACAGGTGAAGCAGCGCCCGCGCCCACTTTCCGGGTCACCACATCGACGATCTCCTGCAGGTTGTCGAGCAGGGCTGCTTCATCGTTGGCCCGGCCGCCTTCTGAGCCAAACACGTCTTCCAGGCATTCGCCCTTCACCTGAATCTCGTACATCTTTCCACTGATCAGGTAATTAAAAAACGAGTCGCCGTCTTTATGCAGGATTGGAAAACCAGAAGGACTGTTCATGGACAACTCCCTTTCGTCTCTGGAGGCATCAATAGTAACCAATTTCGCTTGGCCGGCAGCCTTAAAACGTGTGAATGGAACACACAAAGAAGATATCAGCGTCGGGCAACAGTGCCCCTATATCCGGATCCCGTCTTTCGTAGTCAAAGACAACGATGCCCCGATTCCCGCCGTGCGGACGGCCATTCATTGCCAGTATCGGCTCCGCGCGTCAATGGCTCACTCCCCTGAAAATCGCTGTCAAGCTTGTGGTCATCATTTCGACGGCGATGGCGGAAAGTATCATGCCCATGAGGCGCTTTGTGATGGCGGTCACCTTGACCGACAAATAGCGTCCAGCGAACGGTGCAGAAAATAACGCAGCCGCTAGCAACGCGAGAAACGCGACCAGCCCCAGGCAGAGACTGATGATTTGTCCGTTGGTTGTTGCAGTGTGTCCGAACACCACCAGCGTCGCAATTGTGCCGGGGCCGACAAGCAATGGCGTCGTCAGCGGAAAGATGGCCACGTCCTGATCGTAGCCGCTGTCACCCAGTTCGCCCTGGCGCGGCGTGTGCTGGGGACTCGACGAGCCGCGCACCATGTCCAGCGCGATCAGCAAGACAAGCAAGCCTCCAGCCAGCCGGAAATCGTTGATCGTCACCCCAAAGAGATTGAGAATTGCCTCGCCCAGCGCGGTGGAAACGACGCAGCCAATCGTCACGCCGACAAAGGTCGTGGCAGCGATGGCACGCTTCTTCGCGTCGGATAGTCCCTCGGTCAGCGACAAAAAAACCGGGATATTCGCGATCGGATTCATGATCGCAAAGAGCGCCGAGAAGACTTTCACCGCAAATGTAAAGTCGATGGCCATGGGGCAACCTCGTGATCGTTGTCCTGGCTCCCCTCGGGGCGCCACGCCGATAGCCGTCAATTCCAGTCAAGCCGGTGGCGGCGACGCACCTTTCTCGGGCAATCGCTGGGTCGACGACTGCATTTCCAGCACCGCGCGATGGATGGCTTCGGTCAGGGTATTGTTGACTTCAATGAGCTGGCGCATTTCGTCCTGCAATTTCAGCAGCGCCTCTGCGTCCTTGTAGGTCTGCAATGCCTGCTTGTCCGATGCAGCGGCCGCTACCTTCTGGCCGACCATGATGACGGACAGCAGCACGAGCTGCAAAAACGTCTGTGCGACCCACGCAATCAGCGTCGCAACACCGCCTTGTATCGCCGCGGGCAAGCTGACAAGCGTAATTGCCGCGAATACATAAGCACACCACATCGTCCCGACGATATTCGTAATCGCAACCGCGATCTTGCCGTTCAGCCCCACATGCTCGTGCGCCGTGAGGGCTGGGCCTGCTTTTTCGTGTGCCCTGACGCGTGCCTTCGTGTCGTTGTCGGTATACATCATTGCACTCCCCGTTTGAGAAACCGGCTTCGTCGAAATGCTTGCACGCCAGGTTCCTGTTCGCGTTTGTCTGCACAACAGGATGTCTTTTGCGCGGACTGCAACAATCGTACATCTAAACAGGATGAGAAAAATCGCGAATGCGTGCCGTCGATCCGATTCCCAATATCGTATGGCAGATCGAGCACAAATCATCCGATACGAAGTATCGGATTGTTGGTTGCGCCGTCGATAACGCGAGCGATTTTGTCAGCCATGTTGATCCGGCAACGCCGGTTCGCTCTGCGCCAGTTCCCGCGCAATAAAAGGTGCGGTTCGGCTGCCGGACGCTTTTGCCACCTGTTGTGGCGTGCCGGTCGCCACCACGCGCCCGCCTGCTTCGCCCGCGCCCGGGCCCACATCAATCACCCAATCGGCTTGTGCCACTGCACGCATGTCATGCTCGATCATGACGACCGTATTGCCCGCGTCGACGAGACGCTGCAACTGCACGAGCAAGCGATCGGCGTCCGCTGCATGCAGACCCGTAGACGGCTCGTCGAGCACATACAGGTTGCGGCCGCGCTGGCTACGCTGCAGCTCGGTCGCCAGCTTGATGCGCTGCGCTTCGCCTCCGGAAAGCTCGGTGGCGGGCTGTCCCAGGCGCAGGTATCCCAGCCCGATTTCCTGCAGCAGTTGCAGCGGGCGCGCCACGGCGTCTTCGTTGGCGAAAAACTCGCGGGCTTCGTCCACGCTCATCTGGAGTACCTCGGCGATGTTGCGACCGTTCCAGAGAACCTTCAGCGTGCTTTCGTTGTAGCGTGCCCCGTGGCATGTCGGGCAAGGCGCATACACGCTGGGCATGAAGAGCAGTTCCACGCTCACGAACCCTTCTCCCTCGCAGGTTTCGCAGCGGCCCTTGGCCACGTTGAACGAGAAGCGGCCCGCGTCGAAGCGGCGGCGGCGTGCATCGGGCGTGGCGGCGAACAGCTTGCGTACGTGATCGAACAGGCCGGTATAGGTGGCGAGGTTAGAGCGTGGCGTGCGGCCGATTGGCTTCTGGTTGACCTGCACGAGGCGCTGCACCGCCTCCACGTCGCCGGCCAGGTGGCCGCCGGTGGTTTCGATCACTGCGGGCCCCTCGCTCGTACCTTCGGACGAATCGTCCTCGGGTTCGTGGCCCAGATGCAATAGCACGAGTTCGGGCAGCGCTTGCGCGAAGAGGCTGGACTTGCCGGAGCCGGAGATGCCGGTGACCGCGGTCAATACGCCCAACGGAATGCGCGCATCCACGCCGTGCAGATTGTGGCGTTCAATCCCCTGCAGTTCGAGCCATCCAGCGGGAACGCGATTGCGGCTGGGTGGCGCGGGAATCTCGTCGAACAGATAGCGTGCGGTGCGGGATTGCGCGATCGCGCGCAGGCCTTCGGGCGCGCCACTGTAGAGCACGCGGCCGCCACCCTCCCCGGCATCGGGGCCCACGTCGACCAGCCATTGCGCACGGCGCATCAGGTCGAGGTCGTGTTCGACCACGAACACCGAATTGCCTGCGTCGCGCAACTTGTCGAGCGCGTCATACAGGGCATGGCTGTCCGTAGGGTGCAGGCCCGCCGATGGCTCGTCGAGTACGTACACGACGCCGAAAAGCATCGAACTCAGCTGGGTGGCCAGTCGAAGCCGCTGCAGCTCACCCGCTGAGAGCGTTGGCGTAGCGCGATCCAGCGTCAGGTAACCGAGGCCTAGCCCGCGCAACTGGCGCAACCGTGCAACCACGCCTTCGGCCAGGCGCTGGGCGGCCATGCGCTTCTCCGCCGACAACGCGGAAGTGCGGCGCACGTCCGGTGTGATCGCGTGCGTGGCGCGCCCCGCTGTTGCGCGTTCGGCGCGGTCGCGCTGGGTCGCTTCCCTGTCGGTGGCGGCTCCGGCGCAATGGGCGCTGAAGTCGCCCTGTGCGATCGGTTCGAGCAGGCTGGCCAACCGATCCAGCGGCATCTGCGAGAATTCGCCGATATCCACGCCTGCAAATGTCACCGACAGTGCTTCGGGTTTGAGTCGCTTGCCGTGGCAAACGGGGCACAACATGCCTTCCATGAAGCGGGACACGCGCTTTCTCATCAGCGCGCTTTGCGTGTTGGCGAAGGTATGCAGTACATAACGACGCGCGCCGGTGAAGGTGCCCATGTAGCTCGGTTCGAGCTTGCGTTTGAGGGCGAGGCGAGTTTCAGCAGGCGATAGACCCGCATACACCGGCACAGTGGGCGTCTCCTCGGTGAACAGAATCCAGTCGCGGTCTTTCTTCGGCAACTCCTTCCAGGGCCGGTCGACGTCATAGCCCAGCGTGACCAGAATGTCGCGCAGGTTCTGCCCATGCCAGGCCGGCGGCCAGGAAGCGATAGCCCGCTCGCGGATGCTCAACGATGGATCGGGCACCATGGTCGCTTCGGTCACCTCATACACGCGGCCCATGCCATGACAGGTCGCGCATGCGCCTTGCGGCGTGTTGGGCGAGAAGTCCTCGGCATACAGCATCGGCTGGTTCGCCGGATAGGCGCCCGCGCGCGAATACATCATGCGTACGAGACTGGAGAGGGTCGTCACGCTGCCCACGGACGAGCGCGCGTTGCTGGCGCCACGTTGTTGTTGCAGCGCCACCGCGGGCGGCAGGCCGTCAATGGCATCCACGTCCGGCACGCCCACCTGGTCGATCAGGCGGCGCGCGTACGGCGCTACCGATTCGAAGTAGCGCCGCTGCGCCTCGGCATAGATGGTGCCGAAAGCCAGCGAGGATTTGCCGGAACCCGAGACGCCCGAGAACACGACGAGCGCGTTGCGCGGGATAGAGACGTCCACGTCCTTGAGGTTATGCTCGCGCGCGCCACGCACTTCCACGAAGCCATTGGTCGCAGCGTTTTGGGAAAACTCATTCGAGGACTTTGGGGACACTTCGCACTTTCCATTCGATGGGCTGTGGCCGTACAAGGTAGACGACCACAGGGAACGCGCCAACGCGATTCTTCAGATATTAACTATCGGCTCACGCCTGGCGCTTCGGCCACGTGCGGCTTCAGCATATCGACAATCCTGTACAGGCGCATCGGGACTGGGCGCCGGGCCTTATTGAACAGATTCAGTGCGCGAGGAGCGCGACGTGTTCGCGCTCGATGGCTTTCCTTTCGACCTATCATGCGAAATGCGCGAACGCCAGACTGGTTATTGTGTCGCTGAGTCCGTTCACTGAACGTCAATGGAGGTTGCGATGAGTGGCAATGCAGATGTAAGGGAAAGCATGGAGGTTGTCGGTGCAGATGGCGTGTTCATCGGCACCGTCGACAGCGTCGAGGGAAGTCGCATCAAGCTGGTACGCGGCGACGGCTTCGGAAAGCACAAGAAGCACCATCACTACATCGACATGAGCCTCGTGGCCGGTGTCGAAGGCGAGAAGGTGCGTCTTTCCCTCAGTGCAGATGCCGCTATAGCGCTCGTCGACGACGAAAGGTCAGGCGGTGGCCCTGGTTGACCACATTGCTCGTGGCGAGCTGGACACTCACGGACAGGCTATCGGTAGCCTTCACTGCGCCTGATCGCAATGCGCCTGGCCGCCGGAATGACGGACTTTTCCGCCGTTTCCAGCGGGTTCCGGCCGCGCATTTAGCCAGCCCTCGGCGACTTGCGGATCGAACGTGCCCGACCACTTCGCGACCACCACGGTCGCCAGCGCATTGCCGATGGTGTTGCAGGTGGCAATCGCCATCGACATGAAGCGATAGACGCCGAAGATGATCGCCACGCCCTCGACCGGCAGCACGCCCGTCGAAGCGACGGTCGCCGCGAACACCACAAACGAGCCGCCGGACACTGTCGCCGCGCCCTTCGACGTGAGCAGCATCAGCAGCAGAATGCCGAGCTGATGCTCGAAGGTCAGCGGCACGTTGTACGCGTGCGCAATGAAGAGCACGCCCATCGACATGAAAATCGACGTGCCGTCGAGGTTGAACGCATAACCCGTCGGCAGCACGAGGCCGACCGTCTGCTTCGCGCAGCCCAGGCGTTCGAGCTTGACGAGCAGTCGCGGCAACGCGCTTTCCGACGAGGCGGTGCCCAGCACGATCAGGATTTCGTCCTTGATATAGCGGAGAAAGCGCCACATGCTGAAGCCCGCGAGCTTCGCAATCGCTCCCATCACGACCAGCACGAACAGCGCGATCACCGCATAGAAGCTCAGCACGAGTTGCGCAAGCGCAATCAGCACCGCCGTCCCATTGCTGCCCACCGCGAACGCCACTGCGCCAAACGTGCCCAGCGGAGCCAGCTTCATCACCACGTTGATGAACGCGAACAGCACCTGCGAAACAAGATCGAGCCCTTCACTGATACGCACGCGCCGCGCTTCGGGAATCGCCAGAATGCCGATGCCGACCATCACCGCGAGCACGACCACCTGCAGCAACTCGCCCTTCGCGAACGCGCCGATGAAGTTATCGGGCACGAGATGCATCACGAAGGCACTGAAGGTCTGCGGCGGCGGCGCCTTGGCGAGCGCCACCGCGCTGGTCGCCGCGTGCGGAGCGATTGCGGTCATGCCCTTGCCCGTCTGAAACAGATTGCCGGCGAGCAGTCCCACGGCGAGCGCAATCGTCGACACGCCCTCGAAGTAGACGAGCGAGCGCCAGCCCACGCGGCCCGCGCTGCGCGCATCGCCCGCCGACGCGATGCCATGCACGATCGTGAGAAACACGAGCGGCGCGACGCCCGCCTTGATGAGCGCGAGGAAGATGTCGCCGAGCACCTTCAACTGTGCTGCAAAGCCCGGAAACACCAGGCCCACGGCGATGCCCAGCGCCAGCGCGATCATCACCTGCATGCCCAGCCGCCGGTACCACGGTTGCCGCGCGCGCGGCGCAAGCGGGTCATGCGCTTCGTGTGCGCCGTTCGCCCCGTCTTCGAGGATCTTGTCGTTCATGATGCGTCTCCTCCAGATGCGTGCGATCAGATCTCGCTCGACGACGCGAGCGCGCGGTCAACCATCTGCGGCGCGAGGCCCAGGTAGTTGGCCGGATCAGTCATGCGGTCGATGGCCGCGCGGTCGAAGTGTTGCGTGACGGCGGGCAGCGCAGCGAGCGCGTCGGCCAGCGTGCCGCCCTGCTCGTTCACCGTGCGGCACGCGTCGTAGACGAGATCGTGGGCCTGCTGACGGCCCGTGAACGGCGCCATCTGCATCATCGCGGCTTCGGCGACGATCAAGCCCTTGCTGATGCCGAGGTTGTGCTTCATGCGCTCGGTATCGACGATCAGGCCGCCCAGCGCGAACTTCGCTTGATGCAGCGCGCCCGACGCGAGGATGAAGCTTTCCGGAATCGCAATCCATTCGGCGTGCCACGGGCCGGTCGCGCGCTCGAAATCCTGGATCATCGCGTCGACCATCAGGCCCGCGTGCTGGCGCACGGCCTTGGCCGCCGCGAGCATCAGTTCGCTCGAAATCGGATTGCGCTTTTGCGGCATCGTGCTGCTCGCGCCGCGGCCTTTCACGAACGGTTCGTAGACTTCGGCGAATTCGTTGGACGCCATGATCATGATGTCGGTGGCGATCTTGCCGAGCGAACCCGTCACGAGCGCAAGCAGGTTCACGGCTTCGGCAAAACCGTCGCGTGCCACGTGCCACGTCGTGGCCGGCACGCCCAGCCCCAGCTCCTGCGCGAGCGCCTTTTGCACCTCGAAGCCTTTATCGCCGATCGACGCGAGCGTGCCCGCCGCACCGGCGAACTCCACCACGGCCACGCGCGGACGCAGTTGCGCGATGCGCTGCTGATGGCGGTCGAACATGGCCAGCCAGATCGCCGCCTTGTACCCGAACGTCACGGGCAGCGCCTGCTGCAAGTGCGTGCGGCCCGCCATGGGCGTGTCGCGATGCTTCTTCGCGAGGTCGCCCAGAATGCCGCGCAGTTCGCGGATATCGGCATCGATCGAATCGAGCGCGTCGCGCACCTGCAGCGCCACGGCCGTATCCATGATGTCCTGGGTCGTGGCGCCCCAGTGCACGTAGCGCCCCGCTTCGCCGCACATGCCGACGAGCTGGTGCACGAGCGGCAGGATCGGATAGCCGACGATGTCGGTTTCCTCGCGCATGTGGTCGAAATCGATGCGCTCGATCTGCGACTCGCGGGCGATCACCTCGGCCGCATCGAGCGGAATCACGCCGCAGCGCGCCTCGGCCTTTGCGAGTGCGACTTCGACGTCGATGTAGCGCTGGATCAGCGCGGTATCGGAGAAAACGGCGCGCATTTTGGCGGTGCCGAAGGCGTCGCGAAACAGGATGGAATCGACGACGGTGCTGGAAGCGGGCATCTGGCTGCGGATCATGGCTCGGTATCTGACTGGAGAAAGCGTGGAATTCAGGGACGGACAACCGGCGTGACGCCTTATATGTCCGGACATATTTAGACTAATATGTTCGAACATATTGAGCAAGTGGTGATTTACCCCTATGCTGGACGTGCGCCCCTTAAACTTCCGTCATGAACAGACCCCGCTTTGCCGAAATCGCCCGCGAACTGACCGAGGGCATCGCCTCCGGCCGCTTCCCGGTCGGCAGCTATTTGCCGACCGAACTGGAGTTGCGCGACCAGTACCAGACGAGCCGCCACACGATCCGTGCGGCGCTCCATGAGCTTCAGCAGCTTGGTTTTGTCTCGCGTCGCAAGAATGCGGGCACGCGCGTGGAGTCGGCGCAGCCGCGCAACGGCTTCCGGCCGACGCTCGCTTCGGTGGACGATCTGGTGCAGTTCGGCAGCGAGAATCTGCGCGAGGTGCAGTCGGTGGAGGAAGTGGTGGCGGACGTTGCGCTTGCGAACGTCCTGCAATGCGACGAGGGCGAGCGCTGGCTGCGTATTTCGAGCCTGCGCGTGGAGCGCAATGCGCAGCCTGCGCGCACGTCGGCACGGGCGGCGCCCGCCGTGCCTGTGGGCTGGACTGACGTCTACATCGACCCGGCTTACCAGGAAGTGGCCGACCAGGCGCGCACTGAACCAGACACGCTGATCAGTTCGCTGATCGAGTCGCGCTATGGGCGGCGCGTGGCGGAGATTCGCCAGGATGTGAGCGCGCTAATCCTCGCGCCGGATATGGCGACGCGCCTGGCAGTCGATGCGGGCACGGCCGCGTTGCGCGTCGTGCGTCAGTATCTCGACGCATCGGGAAAATCGTTCGAGGTTTCCGTGACGGTACATCCCGCCGAGCGATTTTCCATTTCGATGCGCCTGACACGTTCAGACGACGCCGAGCTTTGAGCCGTGGGGGTCGCGGCGCGCAGTTAAAGGCGTCGTCGTGTGCCCTTCGACGCCCAGCAACGGCCGTATGCAATCAACGCATTGCTGCGAGAACCGCTGCGCCGACCTCAGAAGTATTCGACACGCCGCCCATGTCCGGCGTGCGCGGGCCTTCCACCAGCACCGTTTCGATCGCCTGCATGATCGCGTCGTGCGCGGCCTTGAACTGGGCGTCGCCGTTGCCGAGGAAGTCGAGCATCATCGCGCCCGACCAGATCATGGCGATGGGGTTCGCAATCGCCTTGCCGAAAATATCGGGTGCCGAACCATGCACCGGCTCGAACAGCGACGGGAAGTTGCGCTCCGGATTCAGGTTCGCCGATGCCGCCAGGCCGATCGTGCCCGTGCACGCCGGGCCCAGGTCGGAAAGAATGTCGCCGAAGAGGTTCGACGCGACCACCACATCGAAGCGATCCGGCTGCAGCACGAAACGCGCGCACAGGATGTCGATGTGCTGCTTGTCCCACTTCACGTCCGGATAGGCCTCGGCCATCGCGGCTACGCGCTCGTCCCAGTACGGCATGCTGATGGAGATGCCGTTCGACTTGGTCGCCGCCGTGAGCTTTTTACGGCCGCGCTGGTTGGCCAGTTCGAATGCGTACTTGAGGATGCGGTCTACGCCCTGACGCGTGAACACCGATTCCTGCAGCACGAATTCACGATCGGTGCCTTCGAACATCTTGCCGCCCACCGAGCTGTATTCGCCTTCGGTGTTTTCGCGCACCACAAAGAAGTCGATGTCGCCGGGCTTGCGGTTAGCCAGCGGACACGGCACGCCAGGCAGCAGGCGCACCGGGCGCAGGTTCACGTACTGGTCGAATTCGCGGCGGAATTTGAGCAGCGAGCCCCACAGCGAGATGTGATCGGGCACCTTGTCGGGCCAGCCCACCGCGCCGAAGTAAATCGCATCGAAGCCCTTGAGCGTCGCGAACCAGTCGTCGGGCATCATCTTGCCGTGTTCGAGATAGTAGTCGCAGCTGGCCCAGTCGAAATGCGTGAATTCGATCGACAGGCCAAATCTCGCCGCTGCGGCCTGCACCACGCGCACGCCCTCGGGCATCACTTCCTGGCCAATGCCGTCGCCTGCGATCGCGGCAATCCTGAACGTCTTGCTCATTGTTTGCGTACCTGTACGTAGATGAAAAATGCATTCGCCTGGGTGCTTGATCGATACCGCATCGACTTCAAGAATCCACGAGAAATCTCGCGGCATTGTAGACGCGAAATCGTAGCCCGCGAAGCGTTTCGACACGCTAAAAAGCACTCGGCATAAGCTGCCGTACGCGCCTTGAAAAGAGTGCAAAGCTGCTGTTTCAGCGCCGATTTCCGCATCCATCCAGGCCGCTCTGCCGCTAGTATCGAGCGATCGCCAACCTCACTCAACCGGGACGTTTCGCCATGTCAAATTCGCCGCTTATCGAAGCCGATCGCAAGCACCTGATTCACCCTGTGATCAATTACCGCGCGCATGAAACGCGCGGCGCGACCGTACTCGAATCGGGCCAGGGCGCGTACCTGCGCGATATCGACGGCAACGAACTGCTCGATGCTTTTTCTGGCCTCTGGTGCGTCAATGTTGGCTACGGCCAGCAAAGCATCGTCGAAGCCGCTACGCGCCAGATGACGCGTTTGCCGTATGCAACGACGTATTTTCATTTCTCGTCGGAACCGGCGATCGAACTGGCGAAAAAACTCGTCGAACTCACGCCAGCGTCGCTCCAGCATGTCTATTTCACGCTGGGCGGATCGGACGCCGTGGATTCCGCCATCCGTTTTATCACGCACTATTTCAACGCTACGGGACGTCCCGCGAAGAAACAGATGATCGCGCTTGAACGCGGTTATCACGGCTCGTCATCGGTCGGCGCGGGCCTGACCGCATTGCCCGCGTTTCATCGCCACTTCGATCTGCCGCTGCCGAACCAGCATCATCTGCCCTCGCCTTACGCGTACCGCCGCGAAGACGGCGCCGACGATGCAGCGCTTATCGCCGCGTCGGTCGCCGCGCTCGAAGCGAAGGTCGCGCAACTTGGCGCCGATAACGTGGCCGCATTTTTCTGCGAGCCGATTCAAGGTTCCGGCGGCGTGATCGTGCCGCCGCGCGGCTGGCTTAAGGCGATGCGCGACGCGTGCCGCCGCCTCGATATCCTGTTCGTCGCCGACGAAGTCATTACCGGCTTTGGCCGCACCGGCCCGCTGTTCGCCTGCGAAGCCGAAGACGTGGAACCGGACTTGATGACGGTCGCAAAGGGCCTCACCTCCGGCTACGCGCCGATGGGCGCGGTGCTCATGTCCGACGCGGTCTACCAGGGCATTGCGGGCGACAAAAGCGATACGGCCATCGTCGGTCACGGCCAGACGTATTCGGCGCATCCCGTGAGCGCTGCGATCGGCCTGGAAGTGCTGCGCCTCTATCACGAAGGCGGCCTGCTCGCCAATGCGCAGGCGCTCGCGCCACGTTTTGCCGCCGGGCTCGATGCGCTGCTCGATCATCCGCTCGTCGGCGATTCGCGTCATCGCGGCCTGCTGGGCGCACTCGAACTCGTCGCGAACAAAACCACGCGTGCGCGCTTCGACGCGTCGCTCAAGCTTTCCGATCGCATCGCGGCAGCGGCGTATCGCAATCGCCTGGTGTTTCGTGCTTTCGGCGACAATATTCTCGGCTTCGCGCCCGCGCTCTGCTATGGCGAAGCGGAATTCGAGCAACTGTTCACGCGCTTGAAGCGCACGCTGGACGACGTGCTGGAAGATCGCGAAGTGCGCGCGGCGCTCGCGTAAATTCGTCACGCCATTCACGCGTCCTTAGAAGG
>NZ_BAYA01000052.1 GCF_000685015.1 Paraburkholderia bannensis NBRC 103871
CCTACTGGGCGTCACCGGTCGGCCGTTCTGCTCGTTTTTACACGTCCTCGGCCATGAAGCGTCACTCGCCGCTCCCGTTAATCGGACGCTCAGACGTCCGCTCGCCACCAGAAATCGGACATCGAACAGGCGAGCAAATGGGGCGTCGTCGCTCCGGGCGAATTCAGCATCAGTGGAGTGAGACGTCCGGCTCTAACGCAAGCCAGACGTCCCGTAAGCACGCCATCTTCGGTCAGCGATAACGCCGGCCACTTGACCCGCTCAACGTCGCCCGGAACCCACTGTCTCAGGATGGCGACCTTACTCGGGCCATAGAGCCGGAAGATGACGAAATAGCCGCGACCTGCTGGCGTAGCCAGCCAGTTCGCCTCTTTGCCCGGAGGGGCTAGTTCACCGGTAGATGGATCACGTAGTCATTCCAGCGGAGAACTTCTGGTCCATCACGCTCTATGAAATGGAGAATTCACAAACCCCCGGTAAGGGCGCGAAATGCGGCATGGCGTTTGTCGACAGCGAGGGCAATCCGATTACGGGCGACAACAACTTTCTGGGCGGGTTTGTCGCGCGAGCCGAGCGAGGGGAACGGCTGCCCGTTGGCGAGCCCCGAAGCCCATGCCAGGACTCAGCGCGTAATAGTCAGGCATAGCGCTTCCCATTCGCATCGGGTTCTCCGTCAAAACACTTTGGGAACGCGCGCGACGGCGCGCCCTCATCCGAACTGTGACATCGCAGTTTTGTCTAAAAGCGGGGGGTTCACTATCGGGGTTTGGGGCAACTGCGCTTGCCCCGAGGGGCAATTGTGTTTTCCTCTACGGCAACACGAAGCGGTGTTTGAGGCGATGCAGTCCAGGCTGGATCGCCAGCTCGACGCCATGACGATGCGACGGCGGACGGTTAAGCACGTGTTCGGCACACTCAAGCACTGGATGGAGACGACGCATTTCCAGACGAGGGCACATGGCCATGTCGCCGCTGAAAAGAGTTTGCACGTGCTGGCCTACAACCTAAAACGGGTCATCAGGATTCTCGGGTTCGCAAAGACGATGCGTGCAATGAAGCTGGCAGGCCCGTGAACTCCCGCGCGTCGACGTCGTTTGCCAGTAAACACGATCGTGTCACCTGCCTGCGTCTCGGCCTAACGCAAGTGCGCTCCCAACCGGGTGTCACCGGTGGGCCGGTCTGTGTGTTTTTACACGACCTCGGCCAATATCTGCCATCAGCATGTGGACTATTGCATGTCCGATGTCGGAGGGGGGGATGCGGTCATGCATGCAAGTCGGACGCGTCTCAAACGGCAGCCCGCGCAGTTGGGTCTCGTGGATTTTGGCGCAACGGAACCCAACCGGAATGGCTGTAATATGTGTCACTTTCGCGACGGGGCGAGCGGCGCGCCGTCGAACCTGAGGTGATGCCCTATGTTCGGCCGGTTCATGCCCAGAGATGGCAACTTCTTCGAGATCTTCAACGCTCATGCCCGCTATATCGTGGAAGGCAGTCACGCGCTCGAAAAGCTGATCGAAAATATCGAGGACGCGGAGCGTCACCGGCGCAATATCAAGGTCATCGAAAAGTCGGCCGACAAACTCACGAGTAACTGCAACGACCTGTTGCACAAGACCTTCATCACGCCACTCGATCGCGATGAAATCCAGCAGTTGATCAACGCGCTGGATGACATCATCGACGTCATCGAGGATGTCGCGAACACCATCACGCTCTACGACGTGCAGGCGCTGCCCGATGACGCCATTGAGTTCGCTCGCCTGAGCACACGAACCGTCATCCAGGTCCAGCAGGCCGTCAGCATGCTGTCCGACATGAAGCAGGCGGACCAGATCCTGCAATGCTGCACGGCAATCGATGAGCTTGAATCGGAAGTCGACAGGTTACTCCGTATCGCCATTTCGCGACTGTTCCGCGAGGAAGAGGATGTCAAGACGCTGATCAAGCTGAAGAGCGTCTATGAACTGCTCGAGACCATCACAGACAAGTGCGAGGTCGCCGCCAATATCATCCAGGGCATCGTGCTCGAAAACGCCTGAGCGAGTCCGCACATGCACCCGATTCAACTCGCCATCTGGACGGTCGTCCTGCTGGTCGCCATCGCCCTCGTGTTTGATTTCATGAACGGGTTCCACGATGCCGCCAACTCCATTGCAACCGTGGTATCGACCGGTGTCCTGAAGCCTCATCAGGCCGTGGCGTTCGCGGCGTTGTTCAACGTCATCGCCTATTTTGTCTTTCACCTCGGCGTCGCCGCCACGATTGGCAAAGGGACGATCGATCCGGCGATGGTCGATCATTACGTGGTGTTCGGTGCACTGGTCGGTGCCATTGGCTGGAACTTCATCACCTGGTACTACGGCATTCCTTCCAGTTCCTCTCATGCGCTGATCGGCGGGCTGGTCGGCGCGGCGCTTGCAAAATCCGGCTGGGGCGCATTGAACATCAGCGGCATCATGAAGACCGTGGCCTTCATCGTCATCTCGCCGGTCCTGGGCTTTGTGCTGGGCTCATGCTTCATGCTTTGCATCGCCTGGTTCTATTTCCGTGTGCCTCAAAGCAAGGTGGACCGACAGTTCCGGCGACTGCAACTGATTTCCGCAGGGCTTTACAGTCTTGGACACGGTGGCAACGATTCCCAGAAGACCATCGGCATCATCTGGATGCTGCTGATCGCGGCAGGATATGCGTCGCAGCATGCCGATGCGCCGCCGCTGTGGGTGGCCGCAGGATGCTACACGTCGATGGGTCTGGGCACGCTCTTCGGCGGTTGGCGGATCGTCCGGACAATAGGCCAGAAGATCACGAAGCTTAAGCCCGTTGGAGGGTTTTGCGCTGAACTTGGCGGCGCGCTCACGTTATTTCTCGCCTCTGGCTTTGGCATTCCCGTGTCGACCACGCACACCATCACCGGGGCGATCGTCGGCGTCGGCGCGACGCACAAGCTGTCCGCCGTACGGTGGGGCGTCGCGGGCAATATTGTCTGGGCCTGGGTGCTCACGATCCCGGCTTCAGCCGCATTGGCCGCCGCGGGATGGTGGGTCGGTAGCCGACTGCTCTGACGCCTGGGCCAAGTTTTTTTAGTCTGCTCGAACCGCGCCAATGTGTGTGACACTATTGTCACGTCGAGGTGCCAGATGCAAGGCGCCCTTTCAAAGGACCTCAAGAACGTGCTGTAGCCGTCGCCTATCGTGCTGATCCTTCTGAATCTGCTTTCTGGCGTGTCACTTCTGGTGTGGGGCACGCATATCGTTCGAACCGGCATCCTGCGTGTCTTCGGCGCGGATCTTCGCGCGATACTGGGGCGCAGCACAGGCAGCCGGCTCAAAGCCTTCCTCGCGGGCCTCGGCGTCACCAGCCTTGTGCAGAGCAGTAACGCGACTGCGGTCATCATCACGTCATTTGTGGCGCAGGGCATGGTGTCGCTCGCAAGCGGGCTGACTATCATGCTGGGCGCCGACGTGGGCACTGCGCTGATGGCTCGCGTGCTGACACTCGATCTATCGTGGCTGTCGCCACTGCTGATTCTGGTTGGCGTACCGCTTTTTCTCACACGCAAGCAGACGCGCGCAGGTCAGACAGGACGCACGCTAATCGGGCTCGGTCTGATCCTGCTGGCTCTCCACCTGATTGTGGAAACCGCACAGCCCATGATGCAGGGCGCGGGTGTCAGGGTGATGTTCAGTGCCCTCACCGGGGACACTGTTCTCGATGCGCTGGTCGGGGCGGCATTTGCGATGCTCTCGTATTCGAGCCTCGCCGCCGTTCTCTTGACAGCCACCCTCGCATCCTCCGGCGTCATTTCGCTAAAAGTCGCGCTATGTCTCGTTGTGGGCGCGAATCTTGGAAGCGGACTGCTCGCACTGATGAGTGCACTGCCTCAAAACGCGGCGGCGCGCCGGCTCTCCGTGGGCAGCTTCGCCTTCAAGCTGCTGGGGGCATTAATCATCCTGCCGTTTGCCTCGCTGCTTGCAGGCGGCTTGCCGGTACTGATCGCGAATCCGCGTGAGGCCGTCGTCGGCTTCCATCTCATCTACAACACCGTGCGATGCTGCGCCTGCCTCACGCTGGTCGACCGGGTCGCCGCCATCAGCCGGCGATGGTTGCCTGACCGACCGCTGGCGTCCGGCGAACTGCGTCCACTGCATCTCGATCCCGCCGGGCTGGTCACGCCAGGCTTGGCTCTGGCCAACGCATCGCGTGAGGTACTCCGGATCGGAGACATCGTGAGCGTCATGCTGGAAAACGTGTCGGAGCTCCTCCGACGCAATGATCTCGCCGTCGCGCGCGAAACCATGCGCATGGACGATGACGTTGATCAGTTGTACGCCGAGGTCAAAAACTACCTCACGCTGATCTCGCGTGAGCAGCTCGATGAGGCCGAAAGCCGTCGATGGACGGACATCATCTCGCTGACCATCAATCTCGAACACGCTGGCGACATCATCGAGCGTATCGTCAGCGACATCGAAGAGAAGAAGATATCCCAGCGGCTCGCCTTCTCCGAGGAGGGCCTGGGTGAACTCGATGATCTGCACGCGCGACTGGTGAGCAATCTGCGCCTTGGGCTGTCCGTGTTTCTCAACAATGACCTGCGCTGCGCAGAGCAGCTTCTGGCCGAAAAGGAACGCTTTCGCGATCTGGAGCGCGTGTATTCGCACAAGCATCTGGACCGGCTTGCAGGACAGTCGCTGCGCAGTGTGGAAACGAGTGCCCTGCACCTGGATCTGATCAGCAACATGAAGAGGCTGAACTCGCTCTTCTGCGCGACCGCCTATCCCGTGCTCGACGCTGCGGGCGCGCTTCATGAAACCCGCCTCCGCAAGCGTTCGCTCGACAGTCTGCACACCAAAGAATAGCTTGCCGGGCAGTGCGCGTCGGATTTCGCTCAATGTGTTGTGCAGATAGGTGGGCATACGGTCGGGCGGCTTGTCTGGCCTCCGTTGAGAAAAATGCAACACCGGGGTCACGGTCAACTTGTCGCACTGGGCCGCGCGCCGTATGCTGTGGGGAGCCTCATAACCAAGGGCTCAGCAAGGTATCTGAGTCTTGAGATAGTGCCGTTCGGGCAATTGAATAATGAAACTCTCGCATAAGCTCCATTCTCGAACCGCCACACCGTTCTGGTTGCTCGCCAGCGGGCTGCTCCTTTCGATTGCTGGCGTGACCATCTGGTGCCACCCTGTGGCGTTGGGCCCCGCAGGAGAGACACATCAGTCACTGGCAGTCACTGCCATTCTGATTGGAGTCATCCTGACCGTGTATGCCCTCCATGAGGTGTCACAACGGCGTCGCTAGGCTACGCCTGGAGCCTCCTACACCCGTTTCTTGATTAGCGCCTCCATGCGTCGTGTCACCCAGAGAGGCGCGCTCCATCTGCATTTCACGCGCATCGGGAAATACGGGGCATGGCGCTTACTCAACCACTCAATCCACCAGATTGCAGGACACCAGCACCTCGCGAAGCGCGCTACTGTCCGTGTATTGATGGGCGTGAAGTCCTGCAAGGCGGGCGCCGTCGACATTGCTCCGGAGATCGTCGATAAGCAATGCCCGGTTCGGCACGACCCCGAGCAGGTCCAGGCAGCGATGAAAGGCAGCCGTTTCGGGCTTCGCTGCCTTAAACGACGCGGAAGCAAAGACAAGCTCACCGAAAATACCGGCGACTTCCGGACAGAGGTACGTGATGTTGGTCGCCACTATCTGCGGATTGTTGGTAAGCACCGCAATCCGGCAAACCTTCGACACTGCCGATGCCAGATCCAGCACTGCATGGTTAGGCATGCATCGCCTGTTTTCGAGTCCTGAGCCAGTCTTTCTCTGCGACCCTGCAACCAAGCAGCCTTCCTGTTTCGGCGAGATATTGGTCATCGTCAACCAGGCCCGCGTCAGCCCTGGCCTCAAGGCCTGACGACCAGACGGCGTCGATGACCTCTTGCTCCGTGCGGCCAGAGAGCGCGGCCAGCCCCCGAACGCGTGCCTTGCGGTCGTAGTGACACAGGACGTCGTCCATATCGAACAGCACAAGTGCGAAAGAATTCATTGATCAATCTTGGCCCGCCGCACCCATCTACCTGGCGTGGCTCTCTGCCGAATCGGATTTTCGAAAAAAGGAGACTGTATTCCGGGCGCTATCCAGCGGGCTGTACCGGGAATAGCTGTATGCCGGACGGTGCCAGCTAACATGCCGGCGTAGTGTGTCCCTGGTTGCGCAGACAACCGCCTGACTGCGCGAGCACCACCGGAGCATTCCGCGAGTTTGCACCAGTTTCCTGATTGAACAGCAGGTCGACAATTTCGCGGGTCGGCACACTGGTTATGAGCGTAGCCACCTTGCGCGGACGAAACCACCGGCATCGCTGAATTTCGTTGTTCGGGGTCGGTCGGGCATCGTCAGGCAGCACGGAAAAGAACACGTGATGGCGCTTGTTCAAACCACCAAACTGGAACAGGTAACCCAGTTCGCAACCATCGAGCATGGTTTCCTCAGCGAGTTCTCGCCTCGCCGCTTCCACCGGCGATTCGTCACGACGGATGGTTCCGCCCGGCAGCGACCACCTCGATCGCCCCCGTTCGACGAGGAGGATCCTGTCATGTTGCCAGCAAACGATGGTGGCTCTCTCTTTCATGCTTCCAGGTTTCCTCACAGGTGCTATATTTTTTAGACGAATCCAAACCCTGCCTTAGGAGCCAAGGGCTGGGTTTGACCGGGTGCGCTCGTGTCAGCAATGCTCGGGCCCGATGCCGCAACTGGGAGGCGGTGTCGGACAGCCTATTTTGACGGGGAGAAAATCAGATGAAAACCCGTTCTGCGTTCGAAATCTGCCTGCCGCTGGGGATCTTCGCGTGCGCCTGTGTCATCTCGATCCCGACACTGGTTCTGGCCGCGATCTGGATGTCCATCGGCGTCGTGTCTCTGGGTTACCGGTCTCTTGAAGACTTCCCGTCCGACCAGATGCCCCGCGCATGGCGGCACGGTTGGCGAGGCGCCTGTCTGCTTTTTTATCACCTCGCCTGGTGGCCGTGGTACACGCGCCATGAGCTAAGCCAATTAGTGCATGAGACGAGGCGCAGACTATTCGCCCGGCATACCACGCGCAACAAGGATGTGACGGCCAGCAGTGAGAGCAGCACGGAGGAGTGACGGACATCGCGGCTGAGCGCGTTAGTGTTTCCGGCTGAAGTTGGCCGCACCACACTCCGATTCCCCTCGTTGATCGCGCGATGCAGAGTCCATATCGATACCGATTGGCCAACGCACGCAGCATTCTTCGTCGCGGTTTCCGGACATTCAGAGCGGGCATCAAGCCTCGAACGCATTGCCACCTGGCTCAATCTCGCGAACGGATCCAGTGACACCATTCATGATGATCGAGATTGCGGAGCAGATTGGCCCTGCGTCGTTCCCGCCGGTAGTGCGCGAGTGCGCCGCATGTGGCGATCACCAGAACGAACACCCCAAACGCCATGCCCAACCAGGATGAGTCCACGTCAGTCTCCTCGGGAACACCGGATTGCAGCCCACGGTATGGACCACGCGCTCAGGAACACTAGCCCGTCTTGATGACAAACGTCTCTGACCGCTGGTCAGTACACCCGTGCAATCGCGCGCAGCACCGCGTCGCCGCGGGGTGTCACACGAGGATACGCAATATCCGATTCAGGAGACTCGTCCACGACCAGTTCAAGCGCGCGCAGCGCGACCAGTTCGGCGCGGTCCATCTCAATGCGCCCGGGCGCATCCTTGAGCAGCAGCAATGTGGCCAGCTCGTGGGGACTCAGCATGTTGGCTCCCTTCCGACGTCGTAACAGTAGAAAGAACGGATGGACCGGCTTCGCGGTCATGTCACAACACAAACGCGAAACAGAGCTGAAAAATCTGGGCAAGGCGTCGTTCATGTGAACGACACCCGTGACATCACGGAGCCAACTTCGACGCGTGTGAGCGGCGGGTGATGCCTTGTTTCCGTGACTGGAAGAAATACGGGCGAGCGTTCGCAGCGCTGGCGACGTGGGGAGTCGCCCGGATGGCGGTTGTGGCTTCCGGCATCTTTTCACGAATGCTCATCGGTTATCTCTCAGGTTCCCGTCAACGCGAACGGACCGCTGCCACTGCGGCTCTGATCAGGAGCCCCACAATCCCGGGCGGCGGGAGCGGGGCTGATCTAGAGCAGACATTCTAACTTCGTTGAATGGACTCCAATATTCGCTTTGACCCAGGTGTTTCCCCACTATATGGGACGCCGCCGCGATCGAGCATGAGCACCGCCGACGGGAATTTCACCGCCATGATCCGGCCGTTGCGCCTGAAACGGTTGCTACAGATGCGCGATGACGAACTCAATGAGGATCGTGGCAGGAGAGATCGTCCACAATCTTGCTCGCCGCGCTGAAGCCGCCCATCAGGGCATCCGCTTCCGAGGCGAAGGGCCGCCCACCCGCCTCGCCAAAACGCAATGGCGAAAACATCGCGACCGTGGTCTGTGCCCGGAAGATACGCACGATTGCGACATACCCAGTCCGGGCCCACACCGCCTCGCGGAAGTTCGCGCCGGTCTTCATCTCCGCCTCGGCCGATATCTCCAGCGTGTAGCCTTCGTAATCATAGGTTCGTGTCATGGCGTGCCTCCATATCAGTCGCGACAGCATGGGTAGAGACCCAACACGCTGCCGGCACACACCAGCATAGACGTGCGCAGACCAACCGCCCAATCCAGTCGATCGCGCTCAAGGCTGACCCCACTTTCGGGTTCCGCTGCCAGTAGAAGGCTCGACAGCCGTCCCAGACTTCCTTTCATTCCGTTAAATCCCAAACCAAATTCCATTCTGCGAGATTGACTCGCGACTCGAAGCCCGGATTGTGACATTTTTATGACGAAAGGGCCGAGCTGACGGGGTGCAATGGGCACGTACACGGCACCGGCGAAGCCAGGCGGAGGGCATACGATGCCCGAATGCCAACGCTCCAGTCGCGGGCCCAGCATCGGGGGCGTTGTCGAATTGCGTGGCGGCAAGCATGGACATCAAGGGCGAAGCGCTTCGCGGCCCATTGGCCCAAACATTCGCTTCCTAACAGGCCGTTGAAATACCACCCGGTCTGACGCATTTTTCCTTGCGTGCGTCGCGGCGGACGCCGCGAAACGCTCGATTTCAGTTCAAATAGCGCAACTCAGTTCGCGATTGACGTTCGCAAGCACCGATTTCGGCGCATCACGCGCTTTTTGGGCGCAAAGCGGCCAACGATCTCAGTCGCGTCAAATTGTAGGCCGCCATCGTCAGCGTGAGCAATTGATCCACTTTCTCCAGCCCGCGCACCATCACCTGTCGCAGCGGCCCGATCGTCTTGCCCCAGCCGAAGCACTGTTCGATGCATTTCCGCTTGCGCTGGCTCAGCGCATACCCCAGATGCCGACTTGTACGCCCATCAATGGCGCTGCCGCCGCTGCGCTTCGTGTTGCGCGCGACGTGCGGCGTCACGTTGGTATCCCGGCACGCTTTGACGAAACCTCGCGTGTCATAGCCCTTGTCCGCGCCAACCGTGATGCGTCGGTCTGGATCCGATACGTCCCGCAACATCTCGGCGGCCACTCTCCGTTCTGCCCGGCCGTTCGCCTGGCTCGCCTGAACATTGACCACCAGACCATGCCGGTTGTCCGTCAATACGTGGCCAAGATAGCTCGGCAGGGCCGGTGCGGCGCAGCTCTTGCGATAGAGGCGGCTGTCGCCATCGCTCTTCGATTCATGGGTTTCGTTGCTGCGCGTTTCGCCATGCCAACTGCCCGGCGGCCGGTCGTCATCACTACCGTCTTTGCGCCGGATACTCTTGTGGCTGGCCCACGCCTGGATCAACGTGCCATCCACGCTGAAGTGATCACCCGACAGCAGGCAGCGCTTCTGCGCCGTTTCCACCGTCTCGTTGAACAGGTCCGTGACGACGTCGAATTCCAGCAGTCGATCCCGGTTCTTGCTGAACACCGAGTGATTCCAGACCGCGTCCTCGATCGACAAGCCAACGAACCACCGGAACAGCAAGTTGTACGAGAGCTGCTCGACCAGTTGTCGCTCGCTGCGGATGCTGTACAGCACTTGAAGCAGCATCGCCCGCATCAGCTTCTCTGGCGCGATGCTCGGGCGACCACCTTTGATATCCGCTTCGTACATCTTGGCGAACTTCCCATCCATCTTGCTCAGGGCTTCGTTCAGCCACGTCCGGATCTGACGCAGCGGGTGGGTTTGCGGCACAAACTCCTCCAACCTCACCGTGCTGAACAGCGATTCGTTGTAGCTGTCGGCGCCTCGCATCTCTCGATCTCTTCCTTGTTTCGCAGAACTACATCGTGCAGCATGGACGGCGTTATTTCAACGGCCTGCTAATGTACGGAACACCGGCGGCGTCGAGAATGGCCCGCGTCTGCATGAGCGTAGCGTGCCCCACCCTTTTTCTCGCCAGTGCAACGTTGCTGGCGAATGAAATGCAACGTTGCGTTTCTGCAAAGCGTCGCTTCGCACTTCAATGACCTCGACCTCGGACATGCGTCGCTCAGCGAACAGAAACGCACCATGTCGCGCGGCCTCGGTGGCCTCCTCCGCGCCCAGCACGGGATCAGCAATTTCAGCACAGCAAACCTTCCGCCACATATCCGTTGTCTTCAACCCGATTGAAGCACGGACACTATCAGCAAGAAGTAAAAGTCAGAGCGCGCATAAAAGTGCCACAAAGATTGAAATATCGCGCGCGGCGAAATTGTATCGACATGCTGACCAGGAACAACGGCATCCTATTGAACCAAAAATCGCTCCGCGACGAATCGGCAGAGCCGGCATGGAAATCCGGTCGCGGCGGTAGCCTTTAAAAACATGCATCCGGCAAACAGTCTCGAACGTAACTCCCGTTATTGCCCTGCCGTACCGGCGGGACATAACCAGGAGCCAGGCGATGAGAACACTGATGACGACCATTGCAGCCCTCTTTGCGATTGCGAGCAGCGCCCTGCCCCATGCCGTATTCGCCGCGGGCAATGCGCATAGTGCGGCAACGGCAGGTATGACCTGGCATGGAGACCCAATATCCGGACCGACAAGCCCGCTGCCGCAGGCGCAGCAGGCTCAGCTCGCCGCAAAAAGCCAGACCCCTCAAGCGCCCGCCAATCCTCCGATGATGCAGACGGCGCCAGCCGGAAACGGTCAATGAGGATGCGCGCCTTCTGCATCCGATTTCTTTAGCGATACGTATAAGCGCTTGCCATCCCGCTAGTGTGATAGCGCCCCGAGTCGGGAACCGGCGTCGCGATGGCGACCTCAGGAGACAATTCATGAATCGAACTGTTGGCATCGCGCTGGCTGCGGCAACGCTGGCTTCACTGGGTGCGTGCGGTGGCGGGAATGACCTTACTACGACACGGGTGGTGCAACACCCAGAGAATCAGGCAATCTGGTCCGCGCTCGGTGGTGATTCGGCGGCGCCCCCGGCCGTAGCAGGCATCGTCAACTCCGCAGTCACCGGTCTCCTCGCGGATCCGGTCGAGGCGCCGTATTTCGCGGCGGTATCCGGCAATACCACTCGTAGCAGCGCTGCCCATGACACGCCTGCCCGACTCGAGGCTTGTCTCACGCTCCAGTTCGAATCGCTCCTCGGCGGCCCGTACACCTATCCGGGGCCAGTCAAGGTTAGCGGGGATATCGACGCGCAACCGGAAATGTGTCAGGACATGACGACCGCTCATAACGATGTTGGCGTGCCTGGCTGCGTATTCGACCAGTTCATGGTGGACCTGGTCGCAACGTTGCAAAGCAAGCTGCCTGCCGCCGATTTTTCGGCCTTGACCTCGACGACAAATGGAACATACGAGCTCACCGAGAAAAATTCGGCCGGCATCGCGGTTGGCACCAAATTTCAGTACAGCGCGGTGCCCACGTTGTTCAACCTGCGCACCACCATAACCAATGCGACACCTGGCGGCCCGGTCTATCTGTCTCCGACGGTGGCCACATCATGTTCCAGCTAACCGCTGCGCGAACGACGCGCCTCACGACCGGGATCGTCGCGGCGGCTTGCCTAAGCGTCGCGGCGATTGGCTGGATGCACACGCCACAGGGCCGGAAGGCTCTGGCGAATCTGGGTATCGGATGTCCGGTCAACAGCATCGATCCCCATGTTGTGCTCGCGATTCAGCAGAACGCCATCTCGCGTGAAAGAGGCTTGACTGCGGCGCCAGGTCGACCGGCGCTAGGGTTGCAGCTTGACCGCAGCACCGAGGCCCAGATCGCCGTAAAGATGATCCACGAAAACGTGCATTGCGACGCGCTGTCACGCGGGCTGCGCTACCTGCGATGCCGGGGCGTGCCCGCGCAGTTGCTTGGCACGAATGGGCCGCCCGTGAGCGAAATATGGTTTAGTTTTGGACCGGCGCACACACTCATGGCCGTCAATCTGTACCGTCGCGACATGACCGAGTCCGAGGCCCGGCAGAGCTGGAAGATTGCCGTGGAAAACCTCCGGCGCGCTCTCGGAGTTCCGGCATCGACATCTGGCGACACCACCCTGGCGTCGCTGATGAAAAAGCCGGTTGCGGTCGCGCGGGTGAACTATGCCTATTCGGACTACGTCGCGACAGTGACTGCGTCTCATATGCCCTACGGCGGGCTGGCAGTACGCGAGCAGTATATGTCGGCAAGGGCGGCAGAATAATTAGACATATTGAATGCCGCGTTTCAGATAGTTCCTGCCATCAAGCGGAAGATGCCAGCCCGAGCAAAGGCTGGCGTCAAACGCAAACTCGCAGTCGGCACAGCTTAGCCTTCGCTGCTGATTCCCCTGAGCATACAAGGCGAAGCGACGGACGCTTTGTCAGTTCCGTCGCTTGCGAGCCGTTGGTGCAGGGGAGCAAAGAGTGCGCCACGGTGCGTCACGCTATACGCCCCATCTCCCCGCATCGTGCACCCCGGCTTACTGCGACATCGAACCCGATGCAGGATGGTCCATACCCATCGCATCGTGCTTCTTCATCTTGCTGCTTTTCTTCATCGAATCGTGTGACATGCTCTTTTTGCTCATCGCATCCTTGCCCATCGAGTCCTTTGACATGGAGTCCTTTGACATGGAGTCCTTCGACATCGAGTCCTTCGACATCGAGTCCTTCGACATCGAGTCTTTTGCCATCGCATCGCTTGCTTGCGCAAACGCTGCCGATGCGCCCATTGCCAGTGTCGCTGCGAGGACTGCCGTGATAATTCGCTTCATTGCTGATCTCCTTGGTGGGTGAAAATGGCATCCGTGCATGCGGATGCCGAAAACAAATATATTCAGGACCCGCCGAACCAGTTGTAGCCCTGATCGACCCAATAACCACCCGGGAAGGTGTTGGTCACGAAGAGTTCGACGATATGCTTCGGGTTCTTGTAGCCGAGTTTGGTCGGCATTCGGAGTTTCATCGGATAGCCGTATTTCGCAGGCAGGCGCTTGCCGTCGTAGTCGAACGTGAGCAAGGTCTGCGGATGCAGCGCAGTCGGCATGTCGATGCTCTCGTAATAGTCGTCCGCACAACGAAAGCCGACATACTTTGCCGTGGTATCCGCGCCCACGCGGCGCAGAAAGTCCGCGAAAGTCGTCCCGCCCCAACGGCCGATTGCGCTCCATCCTTCGACACAGATATGCCGCGTAATCTGCTCGGTTCGCGGCAGCGCATAGAGTTCGGGCAGAGACCAGGTGCGCTTGCCCGTGACCAGTCCACCAACCTGAAGCCGATAGTCGCTGCCATCGACTTCCGGAACTTCGTCGATTCCGTAGAACGCATTGAACGGAAATGGCCGCGTGATCTGCGCTTCGGTGTAGGTCGGCGCAAGCCGGCGCGGATCGAACAACATCGCCTGCGCGCGATCATTCAAGCGGGATACCGCGCTTAGAAACTGGTTGACCGAATCGTTGTCGGTAACCGAGCAACCCGTCAGCAATGACAAACCGCCAAGCGTCAGCAGCCGCTTGCCGAACAGGCGACGCGAAGGCATGTCCAGTTCGCGGCGCGCGTCCGCGAGAATGGCGTCGCGGTCGAGCGTAATACGGCGCGTGTCCTTGATGTTCATGGCGTTTATCCCGACGAATCAGTGGCCCCGTAACATGGTCAAAAGCGAGCGCGGCACCAGCGCCACCATCGCGACATGCACAACGACGAATGCGGCCATCACCGACATCGCGCAAAAATGCACGATGCGCGCGTTGTCGTAACCGCCCATCAGTTCACGTAGCAGCGGAAACTGCACCGACTTCCAGATCGCGAGGCCGGACAACACGAGCACGATCAGATCGACGATAACGACGAGATACGCGAGCTTCTGTACCGCGTTGTACTGCCGCAAGTCGCCATGGTCGAGCCGGCCTTGCAACGCAGCAACAAGATCCTTCAGCACGCCGCGCGGCGAGAGCGGAAAGAACTTTGTAGCGAACCGGCCGCTCGCGAGGTTGAGGGCGAGATAGACGAGCCCATTGCCAACCAGCAGCCACATCGCCGCGAAGTGCCATTGCAGCGCGCCGCCCAGCCAGCCTCCCAGCGTGATCGATGGCGGAATGACGAAGCCGGCGAACACCGGGGACGCATCGTAAATGCGCCAGCCGGAAAACATCATGATCAGCGCCGCGAATGCGTTGAGCCAATGCGTGACACGCAGCCAAAGCGGGTGAATCCGGGGAGCGCGCCCGGAGGTCTTGTGCGCCGCAGCGAGTTCCGCTTTCATCGTTTCCATGTCGATCACCATGACGATCGGATAGCCCTAAGTTCGCTCGGGAAAGCGAAGTGGTTACAACGTGCCGAAAATTTTTTATTCGCGGCATCACGCGAGCGTTGTCGCTGTAACCATTTCAGTCGCACGAGCGTATTAACTATGCCGACGTTATCTGGAGTCAGTCCATGTTAGCCCGCTCTCTCACTGCAATCTGCGCCGCAACGCTCTGCGTATCGCCGGCGTTCGCCGCCGCCCCGCGTCCCGTGGTCGTCGAGCTGTTCACATCGCAAGGCTGCTCGTCGTGTCCGCCCGCGGATCGCTTTCTGTCTGAACTAAGCGTCACGCGCCCGGACGTTCTGCCCCTTGCGTTTCATGTCACGTACTGGAATCAGCTCGGCTGGAAGGACTCCTTCTCGTTCGACGGCGCCGATGCGCGTCAGGCCGATTACGCGCAACACTTTCGTGACTTTGAATACACGCCAGAAATAGTCATAGACGGCAAGGTCGAGGTCGTGGGCTCCAACCGCGTTGCGGCCAGCTCGGCCATTGATCAGGCGACGCGCAACGTCGAGTCAGCCGCCACAGTGAGCGCAAAGCGCGAAGCCGGACGCGTAGAGGTGGCCACGCAAATTCGGACAGCCGGATAAGTGGAGCGGCCGGGGCCTGAGCCAGCGATAATGCTGGCAAAGGAACCCGAAAGATGACGAAGAGAACCCGACGCACGCACTCAGCGGCGTTCAAGGCGAAGGTGGCGCTAGCAGCGGTCAAGGGCGAGCGCACGCTGGCCGAACTGGCGCAGCAGTTCGATGTGCATCCGAACCAGATCACGGAATGGAAACGGCAATTGCAGGAGCGTGCGGCGGATGTGTTCGGCGCGGCAGGCACGCCCTCGAATGAGCCGCCGGTAGATCTGAAGGCGCTGCACGCGAAAATCGGGCAGTTGACGCTGGAGAACGATTTTTTAGAAGGCGCGCTCACCAAAGCAGGATTGTTGAGCGCAAAGCGATGATCGACCGTCGCCATGCGTTGCCGGTTTCGCAGCAGGCCCGGCCCGTCGGCATCGCGAGATCGAGCGTGTATTACCGGCCGCAGCCGGTGAGCGAGGCGGATCAGTTGTTGATGCGGCGGATCGACGAGCTGCACATGGAGTTTCCATTTGCCGGGGCACGGATGCTGGCGCGCCTGTTGCGTCGGGAGGGCCATGAAGTCGGTCGCCGTCGCGTACGCACGCTGATGAAGCGCATGGGCGTGGAGGCGCTGTACTGCAAGCCGAACACGAGTCGTCGCAACGCACAACACAATATCTGGCCGTACCTGCTGCGCGGCATGAAGATCGACCGTGCCAATCAGGTGTTCGCCCTCGACACGACGTACATTCCGATGGCTCGCGGCTTCGTGTACCTGACGGCGGTGGTGGACTGGGCGAGTCGCAAGATTCTCGCGCACCGGGTTGCCATCACGCTGGAAGCTACGCATGCCGTTGAGGCGCTGGAAGAAGCGTTCGCCCGCTACGGGCTGCCAGACATGGTGAATACGGATCAGGGCAGCCAGTTCACGGCGAATTCGTTCACGGAGGCCGTGCTGAGCCGAGGCGTCCGGCTGTCGATGGACGGCAAAGGGGCCTGGCGGGACAACGTGTTCGTCGAACGGGTGTGGCGCAGCATCAAGTACGAAGAGGTCTACCTGAAGGCGTACGAGGCGGTCAGCCATGCCCGGCGCTCCATCGGCGAGTACATCAGCTTGTACAACCGGAAACGGCCCCATTCGAGCCTGGCGGATCAGACGCCGGATGAGGCATACTTCGCGACGCTGCCTGCGATCAAATCGGCAGCATGATTGCCCCGGACGTTCCACTTAAAAATCTCAGAAGACTGTCCGAACAAGTGAGGCCACCTCTGTTGTTCGCACGATATCCGAATAACCTGGTTCCTGCTGGCAACAGATAGGCCGTCTCTACGTCACCGGAATGTTGAACGATCCCAAGCGACTTGAACACTTCTGAGCCAGATTCTTCGTTGCTCTCGACAAGCTTTTCCCAGGCTTCAGGTTTGCATTGAACAGCGCTTTCCAGCGCTGCATCCAGTTCGTGCGCCGTCTTGGTCGTTCCTGCACTGGTCGAACAGGAACTAAAGAGGCATAGAATCCCTATGAGCCGTACAAGAATGGAACCAGGTAGCTCAGTTTCCAAGAGTCGCTTAAGCATAGGTCGTGCAATTGCATAGTTGAAGATCGGCTACGCGTCGCTGTGGCAAGCCAATCCATTCGATCAAGCACCGGACTGGCAAAAAGATAACTTCGAAGGGCATGCTGCTAGCAGACAGAATCCGTGCATGGCATGTACACGCTCGCCGCTTGCCTGCCGATTGGAGACTGCTCAAACGGTGCCGTTGATTTGTGGCTGCCCGGAGAGATCCTCGCGATCAGACGCGCGTTTGCCAGACCAACCCCTATTAGAGGCGACATAACTTGCAGGAAAACGTTTGCGAAGCTATCAAAAAAACCTGCACAGCGTGGCAGGTTCAAATTCGCCGGGCAGCTTAAGCCGCGCTCTTGCGAATGTTCACGTTCCATGACGACTGTAGATTTGAATTACTCGCTTTGATTTGCGTCATGGTGCCCTCGGAACACCACTCAATCATAAGGAGAAAGGGCCGGATATGTAAAGCTCCCGACGTCGGAACCAATGCCACCGTTGAACCGGGGCGTTAAAAATCCGGGGCTTCGCTCGCAGTGAAATCGCAATCGTCGCTCTGTAGAGGCAAAACGCCTATGCACAGGTTCCGCCGATGACAGTTTCAATTGTCCCTACGTCTGGGGTGCGGCTCGGAACTCACCACCGTGAGGGGCAACCTGCGGCACACCGCCATGACGACCACGTCCAACTATCTTCGTAGCGACGAGGTCACGCGGGGGCAGCAGATCAGCGACGCGTTTTCTGGACGGCAAGGAACACTAGCATTGGGCCCGGGCCAGTTGCGACGTCTCCTCTTGAAACCAACTGGGCTGCCCCCATCTCGGCCCGCACCCCGACCTCTCCCGACCACTCCATGTCCAACAGAAAACCTTCACGCCCTTCGGCCAGACGTTCGAAGGCCATGCTGTTGCCCATGGGCCACGACCGGGCGTCCAACCTGATACTGCGCACGCGCCTGTTTCTGGAGCGCGCGCTGCGCGGTGACGTCGACCGTGGCTTGATAAATCATTTCGCCCAGGTCTGCATCCTCACCAGATACGTAGCGCGCGCGGGCTACGCAAGGCTACCGACGGAGCATTTCGATGCGGTCGAAGCGGAACTGGCGCAGGCATTGAACGACTTCCACACAACCGGGAACTGGGGCGAATTATCGGACAGGCTGCTCGCCGGCCTGAGAAGCGTCGTAAATGAGTACGATCGGATGCTTGGCGCGGTTCGTCTTGAGATATTTGTCAACGCCGATTCAATTCTGCCCCGCCTTTCGGCGATTCGCCGAAGTAAATCTGACCCACCCGGGCCCTGTGTCACGCGGCGGCTTTCGCGCCTGCCCGCGTTCCTGTTTGTCCAGCTTTTCGCTTGTCCTTTAGCCGGTAGCTCTCACCACTGATTTGCACGATATGGGCGTGATGCAGGAGCCGGTCGAGCATGGCGGCGGTGAGCGTCTGGTCGTCAGCAAACGCTGTGGCCCACTGTGTGAACGGGAGGTTGCTCGTCAACACGATGGAGCCGCGCTCATAACGTTTGGCGACGACATTGAAGAACAGGTTCGCCTCCTCGCGCCCGAACGGGAGATAGCCGATTTCGTCGATAACGAGCAGCCTTGGCCCGATGACCGCCCGATTGAAGAACTCCCGCAATCGATTTTGCTGGTGCGCCGTCGCCAGTTGCATCATCAGGTCCGCAGCCGTGATGAATCGCGTCTTGATACCGGCCTGTGTTGCCCGATACGCCAATGCACTGGCGATGTGTGTCTTGCCGACCCCAGACGGGCCAAGCAACACGACGTTCTCGGCCCGCTCGATGAACGCCAGATTTCCCAGTTCCTGTATTTGGGCCCGTGGCGCACCGCTGGCGAAGCCGAAGTCATATTGCTCCAGCGTCTTGATGGCGGGCAGCGACGCGAGCTTCGTGAGCGTCTGGCGCTTACGCTCCTCGCGTGTATTGAGCTCCGCCTGTAGCAGTTGCTCCAGGAAGTCGGCAAGGCTGGCATCGGTCGTCGCCGTGTGCTGCGCGAGCGCTCCCCAGTCACTGGCGATACGGTCGAGCTTCAGTTGCGTGCACAGGCCGGCAATTCGTTCGTGTTGGAGATTCATGCGGCGACCTCCAGCAGCGCGTCATACACTGCAAGCGGATGCTGAAGGCTCTCTCGCGGCAGCACCCGGCGCAGCTTCGAAGGCGCAGGCCCTGGCGCCGATGTTGGCGTTGGCAACGGCAGCAGCGCTGCCTGCTCGAGTGCCAGCCTCGCTGCAGGACGCTCGCGTGTAGTGGCGTGCACGCGCACGTTGGCGACTTCCGCGAGCCAACGGCCAATGCGCGCATTGGCGGCTTCGACATCCAGCTTCAGCCCCGACTGCTTGAGCGTCGCTGCGAGCGGCACCACGAAGCTCTCCTTCAGGTAGCGGTTGAAGCGTTCGACCTTCCCCTTGGTCTTGGCCCGATAGGGTTGGCAGACCTTCGGCGTGAAGCCGTAGGTTTCGGCCACCGCAAGCAATTGGGTGTTCCATCGATGCTCGCCTTCACCGAACGCGTCGCGCTCGATAACCACGGACTTCGCGTTATCGAACAGCACGTGCTCGGGTGTGCCGCCGAAGTAGACGAACGCTTCGCGCAGGCACTCGCACAGCGTGGCGGCGTCCTCACCGGCGGTGAAGCGCACGAAGCTCGCGCGGCTGTATCCGAGCGTCGCGACCAGCGCCAGCAGCGGCGCACGGCCACGACGGATGAAGGTGAAGTCGGCCTGCATCTGTTTGCCCGGTGGCGTCTCGAACCGAATCACGGGCTCCGCTTCGTGGCGCTTGTATGGCGCCAGAAATGCCTTGAGCTGGCTGATGCCCCCTTCGTACCCGGTTTCCTGCAGTTCCCGATGCAGCACCGTCGCCGGAATCCAGTGCGGGCGCGCTGCGGCGACACGTTCGAGCAGATAGTCCTTGAACGGGTCGAGCTTCGTTGGGCGTGGCTCACGTTGCTTGTAACGGGCCGCCTGCTCGTCCCGCAGATAGCGGCGCACCGTGTTGCGCGATAAACCCGTTTGCCGCGCTATCTCCCGTACCGCCGTTCCGCGTCTTGCCAATACCTTGATTTCCACTGCTTGCTCCTGAGTCAGCATCGGCGGCAAAAAGCCGCCATCCTCTCCCAGGTGGGTCAGGTTTACTTCGGCGGGTCAGTTTTACATCGGCGCTAACAGATATTTGCCAAAGCCAGCGATTATCTGGATCATCTGATGCTCAGAGCGACCGACGTAGAGACGGGGCTCACGGAGCCAGCCGCTGCACTTTCGTATGAGCGCATCCGCTCTGCCGCGTAGGCTGGAGCTGGAAAGTGCCCCCCGTGGACTTCAGTGCATGAAACTACAGCTTCAATTTTGTGCCTAGTTAAAAACCTGAACCCCGCATCGCGGGTTCCTTGACCTCCCCTTACGGAAAAGACGATGGCAACCGCAAAGAAGAATGCAGTAGAACAGGCAACGACATTTTTCGATAAGCCCAAGGCAACGGTGCCTGCCGAAAAGGTGATGTCTCAATACCAGACTTTGCTGGCGCAGCGCGCCGAACTGGAAGCGCAGATTGCGGCAGTCCGGGAAGAGGAAGTGGCGAACGCGCTGGAACAGATTCGGCAGCTTGTCGATGAATACGACCTGCATGAAGAAGTCCAATTCACGCGTGCTCGCCGTGGCGCCCCGCGCGGCTCCGGTGCCGGTGTCGCTCGTGGCCCTGTCGCAGCCAAGTACCGCGACCCGGACTCAGGGGCAACGTGGAGCGGGCGTGGTAAGCCCCCCGCCTGGATCGCGGGCAAGGACCGGACACAATTCCTCATTGGCTGAAAGGATGCCCAGGAACCCCGCAATGCGGGGTTCCTCACTGTCTGCAACTGTTGAGGTGTGTGCAAAACTGATCCAGTGGGGGGAGTTTCAACTGAAAATCGCCGCACAGCACGAGATCGTCCAACCCAGCCGCCTCAGGGTTTGTCTGGCGCACCGCCGGGTATGTCTGTCCGCTCGGGTTAAACGTATGCTCCTCCGCGCCCATTGCATTGAGCAGGCTGAACCTCATGCGAAATCAGTGTGCGTGCTCTGAGGCCGATCTATGATGCCCTGGAGAAGTGATCCAACCGCATCGTGACATTGGTACCCATCCATGGGAGCGTGTTACCCATGCCGCTCAAGGCATCCGGTCGCGAATCGCGATCAGCAGGTCGATGTGCCTCTCTACGAGCAGCGGGATGGGCGATTCGCCGCTGATCCACCGCCCAACCGTCCGCCGGTCGTATCCGGCGTATTCCGCGAAGGTGGCTTGGGTCCAGCCAAGGCGGGCCAGCGCGTAAGCAAGATCAGCAGGCTTCATAATTTGAGCAAAATGTCGCACCGGGATTCGATCAGAAGGGACATTTTGTCATAACCACCACGATCAGGTGATTTCCCGCCGCGACGCGCTGGCCAAGCCCGTTTGCGGCTGGAGAGACCGACCAGTCAGGCGGGAAAATCACGCCGCCAGCTCTTTCAGGCTCGAACAGGAAGGCAACACAAACATCAGGACGGGCGCCCCTGCCGCTGGGAGCAGGCTGAAGGGCGGCCCTGACGCGGCAGCCGCACATTCGACAGCACGTCGGCTGAAGTACTCAGACTTCCTACCGTGTATCCGGGATCTGGTAGACCCGCGCATCGAGTACGCGAAGCTGGGGAGGCTCCTGAGCGATGCCCCACGCACGCAACAGACCGTCGAAAGACGCCTCGACTGCCGTAGCGCGTGGCTCGGGCAGCGGAACGCCCGTTGACCGGTAGCGCACAGAGCCTCGCCGGGCTGCGGCGCCGTTTGCCCGGACAACGGCACCGTTGCGCAGAGCGTACCGGATGACATCCGAGGCTTCGCGTGAGCCCATCAATCCCGAAGCCGTAATCTCACTGACTGACGCACTTTCGCGTTGCGCCAGCCAGCCCAGCAGCGCGAGCGCGCCTGCGTGGACCTTCATGCCTGACCTCCCCTTTTCGGCTTCGTTATGATTATTCGGCGCCCGTTAGATTTCGAAAGTTCAGCACGCGCTGCGCCTCTGCCTCCGTGCCTGCACACCGCAGCAGACCGCCGACAACACAGTTATCGGTCGTGAACTGCGGGAGCTTGAATCGTGTGCAAAGGTCGATGTTTGCTGTGGCTAATGCGTTACTTTCGCGCCCGGGCTCGTGCAATCGCTTCATCCGCGATCGACTTCGACGTATCGAACGTGACGCCACCGTCCCATTCAAGCGCGACTGGCGCGCCGCAGAAGGAGCAGGTCGAGACCTCGCCGTCGTGCGAATCGCCATCGAGCCGCTGCTCGCCGCGGTGGCCACATTCGGCGCATTTGTAGACGTACAGCACTTGTCCGGCTCGCGTCATCGTTCACCCTCCTTCGGAACTGGCCAGATGCGCAATTCCTGCTGCGGTTCAAGCCGCTCAGCGCCGACCTGAACATAAGCCTGCTTCACCGCGCTGGCGTCCTCCAGCTCAGTGCAACTTGCTGCCGTGGCGACGCAGCGCCGTCGCGAGCAGTGGATTGTCGTTCTCTTCGTTTACGGCACCATCTGGCTCGTTCGTCGTGACGATGACCCGCACATCGAATTCAAACGCCTCCATCAATTGCTGGCGCGCAATCGCAACACAGTCGTCACCAGAATCCGCCCCAGCACTCGCGGCAGCCTGCGCAGTCGCTCTCGCGGCTAGACCAAATGCGGCCACGGCTTCGTCCCAGGTCAGTCCGAGTTCAATGATCTGCTGCACAAGCCTGCCGGCTACCGCACCGATTTTTTCGCCGGTCTCATCATCCATGATATGTCCACCTGATCGCCTCCTCTGGAGACGACCATCGTAATAGTTCTTCGCTTCGTTGACATCCTCTCCGGGCTAAACCCCGGAGATTCCTACTTCTAGCGCCTGATGTCCCAGGCGGACAATGTTCCGTGCGGCGTTCGTGTCGCGGTCGTGTACCGACCCGCATGAACAGCACGTCCACTGCCTTATTCCAAGTCCGGCCCTACCTTTCGGACTGCTGGGCGGGATAACGCCACAGCACGAGCAAGTTTGGGAAGAAAACGCTTCGTTAACCTCTGCGAACACGACGCACTGCCTGATGGCTTTGTACTTGAGTTGTGTCCTGAACGTCGTCCACGCCGCATCGTGTACGGACTTCGCCATACTCGTTCTTGCCAGCGCTTTCGCGTTCACGTTGCCGACGAGGATTGCTGCATGTTGCTTTGCCAGCGCGGTCGTTTCCTTGTGGATTGCGTCCTTACGCTGATTCGCGATTTTGGCGTGGATGGCCTTCACGCGACGCTTCTTGCGAGCCCGCTGTGCGATACCCAGCGCAGCTTCCGACTCGCGATAGAACCTCTTCGGATTGAACGATGTGCCGTCGCTGTACGTCGCGAGAGTTTTCAGGCCAAGGTCGATACCGATAGCCGTCGTGCCATCCGGCACGCGCTTTTCTTCGACCTTAACCTTGACCGCGATGTTGACGTACCAGCGACCGCGCGAGTCTTCGCCGAAACTGCCGGAGCCGAACTCGTACTTCGACAACCCATAACTGTCCCACAGGCCGATTTTCAGCCCGTTGAAATGCAGTTGGCCGTTCCGATACTTGATGTGGTCGCCCTTGAACGGAACCCAGCCAAGCGAGTATTTCGGCGACTTTCTGCTGCTGACGCGCCAGTTGAGCCGTTGCCGCTTGAACTGCTTAAGCCGCGTCGCATACTCCTTGCAGACCTGCTGCACCGTGCCGCTGCCGACCGTGACGCCTTCGCACTTCGAGAAGCCCGCCGTGAGGCCGCACAGGTCGAAGCCCGACAGCCAGACCTTCGGCTTGCTGGTGTACCGCTTGAGGCTGCGGAACTGCGTCTCAGCGCAGAAGTTCCAAACCATGTTCACGTCACGCGACATCGCAAGCATCGATCTCGCGTGTTTGTCCTTGATTCGCAGTTTGAGCGTCTTGACGTATTCCATAAGCAGAATTATGTTTTGGTCTTCGAAACTCTGCAAGAGAATAGAATGGGTCGTCCACGCAAAACGGATAGTGATTTAAGGCACGGGCGGCACTGCGTCTTCGTAATGCACGTTCACCTTGTCTTCGTTACCAAGTACCGTCGCAACGTGTTCAAGAAAGAACATCTGGATGCGATGCGGCTGATACTCGCCAACGTCTGCCGCGACTTCGATGCGGAATTAGTAGAGTTCAACGGCGAGCACGACCACGTCCACCTGTTGGTTCACTACCCGCCGAAGGTCGCAGTGTCCACGCTCGTCGCGTCGCTGAAGGGGGTATCGAGCCGGATGCTGCGGCAGCAGTTCGGGGACTTCCATCCCTGGCTGAAGCGACGCGGTGTTTTGTGGTCGCCGTCCTACTTTGCGTCGTCGTGCGGCGGAGCCCCGATGTCCATCCTTCGGCAGTACATCGAGGACCAGCAAACGCCCCATTAGGACCGCTGCGCGGTCCAGCGCGTTGACCCCGGACTGAACTCCGGGGCTTGCCGCGCTACTTGGTCAACGGCCCGCATTCGCAATCCGGCTTCAAAGTCGCCCTGTATAAACAGCTGGCATGCTTCGCGAATTGCGTCGAGACGCTGCCGGCGCTTCTTTCCGCTCAGCGCCTCCAGCTCGGCCGGTTCAGCCGGCTGCCCCAGGTTATCCCGGAATACGGTGATGTCGATGTCTTCCGAGAACCGGGAGATGAGCCCAAACCCTTTTGACAGCGAAGTGCCACCCTTGAACATAAGACCGGGCCCTGAGCGGGGAACCCGTTAAAAAACGCATCCAGAACCCAGCACACCCGGAAGTCTTTCTCGACGTTCTGCACCGCTGTCCCGAGACGGTTAGCGATACCAATAAACAGATCACGGCGATCCGCGTCACTGGCCGCGATGATTTCCCTGTACGCCCCGTTCAATTCGAACCTCCCGCGGGACTCGCTCGTGTCGCTAATCGGCGCGCGCCATCAACATTCGCGCGCGAGCGCGACACAGGCACATCGGCAACGCCTGGATCGAAGGATGGGATTCGGCGCAGGAACGTCTGCATCCATGCCGGCAGGTGAGCAAAGCCATCGGCCAGGTCCCTCCTGATTGCCTGTCCATGCCTTGCATCGTCCAGAACCGTCTGGAGACGGGCGAGTATCCGATCGCTCTCAACCGGCAGCGTATCCTTGAGCCAGTAGAGCGCCTGCACCACCCGCATGGCAGGTCGTCCCGCCCAGTAGAGGCGGCTTGGTGCGGTTTGTTTGAATTCAATTCGCAGATTGTCCACCTGGATTGAGCGCCGGCGTGCGTCGGTATGGATCGTCACACGCGCGGGGACTGCATCGGTCAGACCAAGATCGTTCGCCGCAGTCATGCCATCCACGAGCATGTGCAACTGGTTGCGGCGCGCTATCGCGTCGATCACGGCACGGTAATCCGGTGCCGTCGGACGTCGGGTCAACCTGTTGATCGCAGGCAGGTCGTACAGACCGCGGTCGACACGGCGCAGGTCGCCTCGCGCGACAAGGCGTTGCAAGGTCTTGTCGATTACATCGCGCGAACCGAGATGAGCGAAATCGGTCGGCACCCAGACAGGTCCGGTTCCGGCCGCCTGTACCGTTGAGAGGATGGCGTCGCTGATATCCGACATGATGAGGCTCCTTGTCTGATATTTGTACACATTTTTCGGACAAACTGCAAACCTAAAATGTCCGAAAAATGTATGCAAATTTCGGACATGCGACAACATCGACCTGCCAGATGGGGCGCGGCCCACATCCGCCCGATACGCCGTGGAATCGACCTGGAAGCGGCTTTGCCGCCGTGAGGCGTTGCCAGGAAATGGACGGCCAGACCGTTAGATGCATTTTTACGGTCGTGTACTGGACGCCAGATTCATCAGATCGACACCTCGAACATCAGCCTGAAAACGCCCGGCCAGCCGCGGTGTGAACGGCGACGTTCCGAGGTCGATGCCTGCAGGTTGAAATTGCAGCGGAACGCCCTTGCGCGGGAAAAGCAGAGCAGACTCGGTCTGAGGCTGCGCGGGACGCGCTGCCGACCCTCTACCTTGGGTCATGCGCACTACCGCAGCCGAATCTGCCGGGATGAACGGCTCACCTGCTCCGCAAACATAGACGAACGGAAACTGTCGGGCCGACTGGCCCAGGGAGATCGCCATGACACGCGCACGGCCGGACAGCAACCCGGCATTGCTCGGCACCTGGAAGCTTCGATCGTTCACGACCGATGAGACAGCGACCGGTCTGACGACAAATCTCTTCGGCATCAAACCGCATGGCTATCTCTATTACGGTGCGGATTTCCGGATGTATGCGATCCTCGTCGCGCACGGGCGAAAGGCGCCCGCCGATCTCGTGCCCACGGACATGGAGCGCATCGAGCTTTTCAATGGGCTTTGTTCCTACGCAGGAAGCTACGACATCTCTGGCGACGAAGTCCGGCACCATATCGATGTGTCGTGGAACCAGTCGTGGACAGGCACCACCCAGGTTCGCAGGTTCAGGCTCAACGGCAATTGTCTGCACATCACGACGTTGCCTGCGCGGAACCCGGTGACGGGCAACGAATGCGTCTCGGTGCTGGTGTGGGACAGACTCACATAGCCATGCATTCGCTGGCAGCCAGCGGACAACGGCGTGAATTTCAGGCACGGTACTGCGCCGCGATTCAGGCTTTCCTGATCAGGAAGCGGTCGCGGTTCTTCGCATCAGCGATCCAGCGCGGTGCGCGGCCACGTCCAGTCCATGTCGCACCGGTCTTTGGATCCTGATATTTCGGCGCAACGTGATGACCGGCGGGCGCACCCCTCCTGCGAGCTCCGGGCCGACGTCCAAAGATATCTTCCTCGCTGAATCCAAATTCCTCGACTTTGGCCTTGATGTCTGCGAGAACGTCTGCAGCCTCGTTCGCCCGTGCGAGGGCCGCCTGCTCCTCAAGTTCCGCCAGTTGTTGCCTGAGTTCCGCGTACGTAGCCAAAGCGATCTCCTTGCTGGAATCTTTTAACGCGATCCTACCGTCTTTCCCTCACATGTTGACCAGGCCCGGTTTACGAATGTGGCGTGGCACACGTAGCCCATCGTATGAGCGCTCGCTGCGCCACCGGGAGCAGCGCGAGCACTGTTCATAGTGAGCAGTGGCGCGACAGCAGACAGGAATGTGCGGGCCCGTTGTTTGCTGCAACCAGAGCGTGCAGCCACTTGTCTTTTGAGCGGGAGAACGGATATGCGAGTCAGTATTTACAACGACGGAGACAACGCGCTTCGCGTGATCGCAGACCGCAAGGCAGCGGACGCGGTCATGATCGATGCCGGCGAAGAGGCTGTAATCGAAGCTGACAATGTTATCCATCTCGTTGAAATCGACGGCGGAAACAGCGAAACGCCCGCCGAAGACATTGATCACGAAGAAGACCTCGAGCCCTGACGTGCTTTGCGCGCGAAAGCGCACAACATCGATCCATCGCCAGGCGCGCGGCATTTCATACGCTGCGGGCCTCGCTGTCGACCAATATGACGCCAACGGAAAGGACTACATCGCCGGGCGTATCATTACGACTCGTGGAGCAACCACTCATGCAAAAGAAGCCCCTCGTCATCGCACTGACTGGCGTAACGATGTTGCTAGCCGCCTGCGTTTACATTCCCCGACCTGGCCCAGTCGGCAATCACGACGTACCGCAGCCAGCGAAGCCAGTCGAGCTGGCCAGATACATGGGTCGCTGGTACGAGCAGTTCCGTTATGAGGCTTCGTTTGAACGGAACCTGGACGAGGTCACGGCCGACTATTCTCTCAACGCGGACGGCACGGTCAAGGTCATCAACTCGGGGCGCAGGACCAGCGACGCCAACGGGTTCAAACAATCTATCGGCAAGGCAAAGGTCGCAGATCCAACCAACGCCAAGCTGAAGGTTTCGTTCTTCGGACCGTTTTACGGGGATTACTGGATTCTGGATCACGACGACGATTACAGCTGGTCGATCGTAGGCGAACCGTCCGGTCGTTACCTGTGGGTGCTGACCCGCGACGCGCACCCGCCCGGAGAGATCCTCAACAATCTGCAGGCGCGCGTGAAAACCCTTGGATACGACTGGTCGCTTGTCAGGCGGACGAAGCAGTAAAAAATCGCTAGCGGGAAGTTACCCACCAAAGCAGGGATATTTCACTGCCTGTCGAGCATCTCCATACAGTTGATTTCCAGCGGAAAATCAGGATCTGGCAGCGACGTTACTCCACTGCAAAGCGGTCGATCAGGCGCAGTGCCTACCCTTCACTGGTCGTCGGTGAGCCCCAGGTATGCCGTGCACAAACCATGGATCTCCTGTACGACGGGGGACCGGTAATCGAGAAACCAGCCCGCGTCGAGATTGAAGAGTTTCAGGAGGCCCGCCTCGTCACGCGGAAATGGCAAAGCCAGCGCCCGTTCTGCGAGTGGCCTGCAGGCTTCGACCAGCTTTGCCCGATCAAGCCAGTCACAGCGTGCTGCGTTCGACGACAGCCAGATCTGGCACGACTCAATCAGGTGACCGGTTCGCAACCACTCACCACTACGCGCCCGCGCAAGCAGTTGGCCCACGACGAGAAACGTCAGCAATTCCGCCTTTGCCTCGCTGTCCATCCCGCCGGCTCCTCAACTGATGGCCCGCCCCGAGTCCTGACGGATGTGAGCGACATGCATCACTTATCACCCAGCCATCATGGCCGATTGCGACGCGTCAATCGCATAGTCCACAAGAACTTCTCCTGCGCGCCACTTCAGACGCGAGCCCGACCTGATCATGAGGGATCGTAGCATCTGGCGGGCGCCCGTACTGGCCGGCCATAGCCCAGCGTCCCGCACACCTCCTGCTCAGTAATGCCAGGCCGCACGACCACGTCCCTGGATCGTGCCAGCGTCACCGCGATTTCACGCGCGAGAGCGGCGGCCAGCAGGTCATTCCCATGACCGGGTTCAGCACGCCGGGCTTTCAGACCCGGCTCGGCTCGATATTGTGAGAGTCAATCTGGTGAAGACGCGGGACTGCAAAAGACTTTTGCGGCCCACAGATCATCCACGTTTCAAATCGAATGTGGCCGTGGATCTTCACGGCCACTTGACCACCTTCGGCTCAATGGCAACGCTTTTCCCAATGATGATGCACGCGCACCTTGTGGCAGACAGGGTGATGATGGTGGTCGTAGGCGTATGCAGGCGTGACGGCTGCAAGCATCGCAACGGAAGCCATGGTAGCAAGAAGGATCTTTTTCATATCTGTGGAGTCCAGCTTATTGATGAGGACAGCGCGTGTGCCCTGCCTTCACTGCGATAACGCCTGAACCGGAAAATACGATGACAGCATAGGGCTAACCATAGGTCGCGCACACGTATGCACGGGAATAGGCATGGAACCTGGCGAATACATCGTCCCAATCTCGGGCCCAGGATCAAGCGATTGATGATTAACGGTGCATCCAGGATGAAGGGGGTACGACGATTGCTCCCCATCAACCGGTACATTTTGTGGACAGCTAGAAGCAATCCCCGACGAGACATCACGCACTTCCCAATCTCAGCGCTTGAAACCCGCAGCACCTGGCAAGACGAAACTATCTGCTCGAGTTTTGTTTAACAGAGAGCGGCGGACTCAGCTCATGTGACAAGCCTCCGGACCATTCCAGACCAGATTCGACGAACTGATCGCATCATGCTGCCGTTTCAACGCAATGCTGTCGCGTACAAAGGATTGTTACCCGGGATTGCTCGTCTCGCCTCACGCCTGCGGATGGCAAACCCGCAGTCTCGAAACAGTTGGAAATCTATCGGTGAATCATTTCATTCTTTGAGTGAACACACTTCAACAATTCGAATCCGCGTTATGGCATAGTTCGCTAAACCAACTTAAGGGAAAAAAAAGACAATGGCATCGCTCGACTCCATTCAGGCAAAGATTGCAAAGCTTCAGGCTCAGGCCGAAGCACTTGTCGTTAGCAAGTCGACGGTCGTCTTGAACAAGATCCGTGACTTGATGGACAAGCACGGTATCAGCGTTGCCGACATCGACGCTCACGCAGGCAAGCGTCGCGGCCACAAAGCTGCAACGGTTGCCGGCAGCGCGTCGGTTGTGAAGTACCGCGACCCGAAGAGCGGCGCCACATGGACGGGCCATGGCCGCGCTCCCCAGTGGATTGCCAGCGCGAAGGATCGAAGCAAGTTCCTGGTTGAAGGCAGCGCACAAGCCGCTGCACCCGTTAAAGCTGAAGCGAAGCGTGCCGGAAACTACAAGCGCGGTCCGCAACCCGCGCTCTATCGTGATCCGAAGTCCGGTGCGACCTGGAGCGGTCGAGGTCGCGCCCCGGCCTGGATTGCGAACGCGAAGGACCGTACGCGCTTCCTGATCGAAGGCGCAGATAGCACGGCTGTCGAAGCCCCGACCACGAAGAAGCCTGCTACTGCGAAGAAAGGCGCAGCAGCAAAGAAAGCAACGCCTGCCAAACAGGTCACGGCTGCGAAGAAGTCTGCACGTGCTACGAAGGCCGACGAAAAGAAAAAGACTGCTCCGGCCAAAAAGGCGACCACTGCAGAAGAGGCCGCGCCGGCTAAGTCGGTAAGCAGCGCGAAAGAAGCGACGGCAGCGAAGAAGGTGAGCGCGACCCGAAAGGTCACCCAGGCGAAGAAAGCGACGGCCGCCCGCAAGGCTCCGGCGAAAAAAGCCGCCGCGGAGAATGCCCATGTGCAGGACACCGCGATCACTTCTGCGCCCACCGAAAATGCTGCGCAGGCAGCGGATCTGTCGACGGCAACGGCATAAGAGAGCCCGCGCCCCGCAGTTGCGGGACGCCTCCCGTGCAGGTCGTTTTCGCAGGTTTCGGAACATGGACGGACTCGAGTCCGTCTGCTACTTTTGAATCTGTTCCTGCTTTGTTGCAGATCCAGATTCACAGAGTGCCAGCGGCGCACCCTGTGATTTCAGGCCGCTGAGCCTCCCCAACAGGCTCGGCGGCTTTTTCTTTTTGGACATGGAACAGGCATCTCAAGGCCTTCAAAGATTGTCTGCGATTAGTAAAGTCCGTTGCAGCAGAATCCTTCCTTTCGATCGCTTATAAAAACCTATCTGACGACAGCTCAATTCAGCCAGTCGATGCCGTGTGCTGTCGCTACGCTCAAGCCCTGCGAGCGGGAAGTTCTGACGGCCTGACATCCTTCGAGCGCAGCAAGTAGATTTACGCGCAACCTCTGGACAATTCGAACATCGAGTGCCCTGTGATATTCTGGTGGCACATGACTTGCACGGGTTTATTCTGAAAACCACGTAGCGAGTGGAGATAACCAGGATGGATGAAAGAAAGCGAGATAGCATCGTCGCCTACCTGCTGCGCAGGATGGCAGAATTCGATATCACACCAGAGGCCATCGCAGCCTCCATCGCCGACGACCAACGTCGAGTCAAGGCAGTAAGGTATCGCGACGCGTTTGGCAACGGCTGGGACGGTGAGGGTGTCGCTCCGCAATGGGTCGTCAATGCGACCAGCGCCGGACAATCGGTTGAGCACTTTGCGGTTCAACGAGCAGCAGACGCTTCGGGCAACAAGCGTGCGGTAAATTGGCGGGACGACCCATTTGCGGGAAGTCGACTTGCGACAATCAAGCCCGAGTATCGCCAGATACCTTAAACGCGCGCTCAACGTCACACTTCGCTTCTGCAGCATCTCCGTCCAACCGACCTTTCGGAAATCGCGACCCAGGGAACGGTTTAGGCTATCCGTTCACGATGTAAGCCCTTGAGCCTGTCCGCGATGCAATGGGCCGGAAGCACAGCGTCTGAGGACCAAAATTCCCCCTCGTGTTCCGGCACTCTGGCTCATTGGGTGAAGCCAATTACCCCAAAATCTCCGGCAACGAAATTTCATCTCAACGCGCCACAGTTGCGCGAGTTTCGCGCTGCTAGAGAATGAAAGGGACTTCCCCTTCCCGAGGCTGCGGCGGAAGCCGCGAGTCGGCATCAATGTGCCAGGATGAAGTTGCGAACGTTCATCGACACCAGCGAGAGGGGAAGTCCATGCCTATTGTCACTATCGGAATCGATCTTGCCAAGAATGTATTCGCCGTTCACGGTGTGGACGAGACCGGCAAAGCGATGCTGATCAAGCCGCGTTTGCCGCGTGATCAACTGGTGGCGTTGATCTCGCAGTTGCCAGCGTGCCTCATCGGGATGGAAGCGTGCTCCGGCGCTCATCACTGGGCCCGTGTGTTCCAGCAGCACGGCCATACAGTCAAACTCATGGCGCCCAATCTTGTCGCGCCTTATCGCATGTCGGGCAAGCGCGGCAAGAACGACGCGGCGGATGCTGCCGCAATCTGCGAAGCGGTGACGCGACCGAGCATGCGGTTTGTGCCGCTGAAGGACGAACATCAGCAGGCAACGCTTTGCCTGCATCGGACGCGACAGGGTTTCGTCGAAGAGAGAACTGCGACCTACAACCGGTTGCGAGGCCTGCTTTCGGAATTCGGTGTAGTGCTGCCACAGAGCCCGGAGAAGTTGCGCAGGTACATCACGGAACATCTGGATACCTTACCAGGCTGGGCGAAGCGTAGCATCAGCGACCTGCTTGAGCATGCCGGCCATATCGAGGATCGCTTGCTCGAATACGACCGTGCGATTGCTGCGATCGCGCGTGAGGATGCGCGCAGCAAGAGGCTGATGCAGTTGCGCGGCATCGGCCCAACCACGGCCAGTGCGTTGCTCGCCAGCATCGGCGCCGGGCACGACTTCAGAAACGGTCGGCAGGTAGCGGCCTGGATCGGACTCACGCCCGGTCAATACAGCAGTGGCGGCAAGGCGCGGCTGGGCAGTATCACGAAGGCAGGTGACGCCTATCTGCGCGGCCTGCTGGTCAACGGTGCCCGCGCCGTTATTGCCAGTCTCGGCGAGAAACAGGATCGCTTCAGTCGATGGGTCCGAGCCCTGGTCGAGCGCCGGGGCTACTGGCGGGCCGCCATCGCGATTGCTGCCAAGAACGCGAGATTGGCGTGGGCCTCGTTGAAATATGGCGAAGACTTTAAGCTCGCCCCAGCGGCAGACTGAGTTCAATTCGAGCCTATCGATCACCCGATGCCTAGGCTTGAGCGCGGACATCATGAGCACCTAGAAACGATCACTTTGCACTGCCAGCTGTGATGTGAAGCGGGTTGGACCCGCGCGGGGCGTACCTGGCTAACACGGCGGGGATATCCATTCCCGGCTAGAGAATGAGGCCCCTGCGCGCGTCTTTCATCAGGGTCCGGGCCATTGGCCCAACATGACCGGTTGTAGAACCGCAGTCCTTCACCTTCTCACATGCACCAGCGCGGCATTGCAGCATGTATCAACAGCGAACCTCGATTGAGCTTGTGCTCAACGGGGAAGCCCTTGTAGCGTGTTAGGCACTTGTGTTAAGGGCTGCGAAATGGACAAGCATAAGCACGGCGAATACGACGAAATGCAGACCAGCCAGGGTTTCGGGCAATCGCTCATAGTCTCGGGCCAACCGGCGGAAGCGGTTCAGCCAACCGAAGCTGCGTTCGACCACCCAGCGGCGTGGCAGCAGAACAAAGCCTTTTTTCACGTCCGGCAGCTTGATGACCTCAAGCTCGATTCCTTCATCCAGCGCTGCCTGAGCGGGTTCCTCACCGGTATAGCCCTGATCAGCAAACGCGACCTTCACCGTCTGGCCTGTGACCTCCTGGATCTGACGCGCGAGTTCGCCAACCTGGGCTCGCTCCTGCTCGTTGGCCGGCGTAATGTGCACAGCAAGCAACTGGCCCAACGTATCGACGGCCATGTGAACTTTGCTGCCCCGCTTACGCTTGTAGCCGTCGTAACCGGCGCGAGGCCCGCTCTCGCAGTTCGATTGCAACGTACGCCCGTCGAGTATGACCGCACTGGGCTGACCCATACGGCCCTGCGCGACGCGGATAACCGAACGCAGATCATTGACCATGGCCTCGAAACAACCCGCCTGAATCCAGCGTTGCGTTTGCTGATAAACCAGTTCCCAAGGCGGAAAGTCATTTGGCAACATGCGCCAAGGCGCTCCCGCGCGCACGATCCAGCGCAGCGCGTTGAACATCTCGCGTAATTCATATCGACGCTGCGGGGCATCTTTGTGCATCAAAGTCAGATACGGAGCCGCAAAGCTCCATTCTTCATTGGACACATCCGTTGGGTAAGGTTTGCGTTTTGCCATCCAGCCAGGATACCAGGTCTGGTCGTAAGTGCCTAACATTCTCTAGTTGCAACAGCGCAATTCAGGGTATGGACGGTGGTCGACCCGCTCGCCACTTTTGAATGCACTCCTTCTCCGAAAGCATAGATTTTCTGGGCACCAGCGATGCGCCCTGGACTTCCAGACCACCGAACTTTGTACGGGTCGGCGGTTCCACTCTGGAAATGTTGGAGTTACCTCGTTGAACTGGCCGGGTCCGTGAACTTCACCCGGGCGCGGTGAGATTCAGCGGCACAAGTCGCAAGTCGATGACCGCCCCTGTCTACCGTAGACCGTATTAAAAGTGACACCGTTGCGACTATAAATGTGTCACAACGCGGCGGACACCCGGCCCGGTGCCGAAAGATTAGCGCTGAGGCGACCCCAGCAAGCACATCGCCGCTCTCTGCGGACTTCCGGTATCGACCCGGATGCGACGCCCGGTTCGTCCAGACGGGTGGCCAGTATTCGCGGGAAACCGGTCGCCGAGAGCGTACATCTATCTTATTCCTATCTTTCGCATGCAGCAGGTACGCACCAGCCACGTATTCCTCCGGTATGCATCGAGGAAGGCATCCTTGCCGATTCGCTGACACTCAATTCACCGATGCAAAATGCAACCAAGCAAAGCGCGACACGAAGCCTCTGCTGGACGAATACTCGTCGGTTACCTTGTGAGTGTGACAATCGGGACCGCTGTGTTCGTGTTCTCGGCGATGCTGAGCAAAGTCACCGATTTTGAGAGCGCGACGAATAATTCGACTGGGTTGAAGGCGGCTCATTTCTCCATCATGTTGATGCTGATGTTCGTCCTGTCGTGGATTTTCGCCGTCGGGGTGACTGCGCTGCCGTGTGCCGCTCTGTCCTGGATCGCTCGGACGTTCAAGATTCGTACCTGGTTGTTTTACTTACTGGCAGGCGTTGCCATTGGAGTGCTGGCTGTTCTGGCTTACGTTGAATTCTTCAACTCATTTCACTGGTACACCGATCCACCGGACGAGAAGAATACGACCTGGTTGCAGGGTTTGCTTGGCGTGGGGCGGTTTCTCGTTCCAGCTGGCGCAGCCGCCGGTATGTTTTTCTGGTGGGTCGCGGGCCAATATCATCGCTTGACTGATACGAGTAGCTTCCAGGTTGCAAGTGATTGGAAGCGCTCCAAGCCTTACTGCTACTTCTTGTCGACAGGCGACTTGGAAACGGACGTTCAGATTCCAGACTCCACAGTCTCTTCATGGCCGGCTAGCGCCTGACGCATCGCCCGAGCCCCGTCACTCGGCTGCATGCATGCGGTGAGAGAGCCACGAACCGCGGCCCTGTCGCTAACACGTATTAGCGCTATAGAAGCGTTTTTCAACGAAACTGCACTCGCACCGATCGAGCCGCGGGAATTGCGGTCGCCGCTACTGCGATGCGAAGTGGCAGATTTAATGCGGACTGAGCCGAAGTGACGCTTTTAT
>NZ_BAYA01000051.1 GCF_000685015.1 Paraburkholderia bannensis NBRC 103871
CCTTCTAACGAACCAACTCCCGTCGACGCCGGAGACAGGATCATGCGAACCTTATTGATGATCGTTAGCGTAGCCGCGCTCTGCTCATCGTCGGTTGCGCTTGCGCAGTCGACACTGATCATTCACCCGTCGCCGCTCAAATGTGAGAACCTGCTGGCAATGGCGAATCATGGCGTGCCTGTTCTAGTGGATCGGGTGGCGGCTGCGAACAGGCAGAACGTCAAGACGGATAACGCGCTTGTCATCGATGCCGAAGCACCGTCCGGCCTGATCGTTGATGAGTGCAGCGAAGTGCCAAGGGTGACCTTCGCCGTCGATGTCGCGCGCGGAAGCGGCTCCACGCACTTCGACGACAGTACATACCATTGACGCGAGAACGCGATTCTTAAAATTTTCGTAGTATGGTCACCGCCACAGTGGAATACGGGAGCACGGACCTGATCTTTCACCTGGAAGACCCCAACGAGTGCGCAGTGATCGAACTTTGCACCGGGCACGGGTAAGCCTGCATCGCAGATAGGGCAACCGGATGGCGAGACCGGAAGGATCATCAGGAGCAGCGTGAAATCGCGCGGCACTGCGAACAGTGCGCTCAGGATGCGCATTGCTGTGGACCGTTCCGTGGCGTCGCAGCGTGCGGTGAGGTTCGCCTGCGAGTTCGCGCCAGCTGGCAGTGCCATCCGCATCGTAGTGTTATGCAGTAAATCCGGTATCGATCGCGAACCGGCCTCGGTCCTTAAGCCTGCGTTAACTGTGCCCTCCGTACAATGGCCAGATTAAGATTTCACGCCTGATGACCGCCCATGTCCACGCTTTCGTTTCATGATCGCGCCAAGTTGTTGTTGTGCGCGTCACTTCTCGCGGTCTCGTCATTCGCACAGGCCGGGGAGATCAAAATGCTGATGAGGGACATGAAGCTCGCCATGCAGGGCGCGATGGCAAGCACGACGATGCCCGCCTTGAGCAGTTACGTGGCGCGCCTGGAACGTGATGTGGAGCAAGTCAGTCATCAACCTTACCGCGACGACCAACCCACCTACGACGAAGGCATGCAGGCTCTGCGGCGCGAACTTGTCGACGTCGATCAGGCCATTCGCGCAAACGACATGACCACTGCCAAGAACGCTCTGCGCAGGATCGACGGAACCAGAAAGCACTACCACGACCTGCTGGGCTAACCGGCACGCGAATTCGATCCAGCTCCTATTTCATGAAACCCTCTTCGCGCTACCCCATTTCAGTCAGTCTTCTGCACTGGTTGCTGGCCATCGCGCTGATCGGCAATCTCGTCATCGGCTGGCTGCTAGATGACAGGGAGGAACTCCTTGCCCTGCACAAATCGATCGGCATTGCCATCCTAGTCCTCGCACTCATCCGCCTCGCGAACCGGCTCCGCGTGCGGAACCAGTTACCGCCTTCCGTGAACAAAACCGGTACGGCGACATACTTCGTGGAAAGCACAGCCCATTGCCTGCTCTATGTGTTGATGCTCGCGGCTCCTCTGCTCGGGTGGCTAAAAACCAATGCGGCAGGACACGCAGCCAGTTTCTTTGGGCTCTTCTCGTTGCCGACGCTGTTGTCCAGGAGCCACGAGTTGTCAAACTGGTTAGGAAAACTACACGCAATGACGGCCTACGGATTGGCCGCACTGATAGGTTTGCACGTGCTGGGGGCTCTGGCGCACCGGCTACTCAGGGGGCATAACATCCTTCCACGCATTCTTCCCTTGCGCCAACGGCCGCTATCCAAGGTGAAACACCTGCCGGACTAACCGAACTGGATTGATCCCGCAAGTCACACTGTTTCGCGTGCTGGCCAAGCATTTGGCGCATAAACGCACAACGGCTCGCCGGCGTATGGTCACGCAAGGGCCAACCGGACTGCAGTCCCGTGTCTCGTTCGATTCGCTCGCCATCTGTAGCCGACCCTGAACACACCTGCGTAGCCGCCTCAATCCCACAGGCGACATCCGCCGATGATGCCTCCGCACTCTGCGTGCCCCGACGCGCTCTCAGGCATGGGGCAGGGCGTTGACACTTTGCTCAACGGCATCATTTCGCCGCACTGACGATAAACGTGGCACGCATTGCGTCGCGAAAGTGTCCTGGCTCGTTGCAGAATGCAATATAGCGGCCGGGCTTGAGTTGAAGACGTGTCGTGACAGTCTCCCGGGGGTTAAGGTCTTCCACACCTTGCAGCTTGCTCAGGCGATCTTCATCAACCTGCTGTGTCTTCTGATCATACGGTAGTGCGCTACCGTCGTTGGACCACGGCAAGATCAGGAATTCGTGTTTCAACGTACGCGACTCATTCGTGATCGTAAATTCGACCGGTCCTGCCGGCACAGTCGACGGCACCAGAGTCAATGACATTCCGGCACTCCCACCGTCTGAAAGGTGAACCGTTACCGCGGTCGGCTCGACTGGTAGCGCAGCCGGTGCAACGGCAAAAAGACCTGCAGTCACCAGTGCCTGAAACACATTCCTCTTCAGCATGGCAAGCCTCCTGTTCGATAGCGATTTCCCAGATACCGTGCTGGCCATTCCACTGGCGCGTCGCCAGTGATTCCGGTCACCATTGAATTGCGTCATACGATGCGTCACTGATACTCAGGGAGGGATTTCCCCTCCCTGAGTATCAGTGCAAGGCTTGAACAGCTGGTTCGAATAGTGATTCGAAAGTCAATGTAACGCTGCCTGGCTTAAGACTAGCTTATGGTCGTGCTCCCTTGGCCGATGACTGTGCTCTCCGGAGAATGCGCTAGGTCCTGTTCACATTCTCACGAACGGTCCAAAGGCACAGGCAAGCGAAGCGAAGGCGAGATAGTTCCCTGCGAGCTTGTCGTAGCGAGTGGCGACACGACGAAAATGTTTGATACGACCGAAAAATCGTTCGACGATGTTCCGGGTCCGATACAGCACGCGGCTATAGCGACGCTTGGTCTTGCGGTTCGAACGCGGCGGAATTACGGCCTTCGCACGCGTAGTTCGGATACTCTCCACAAAGGCGTTCGAGTCGTAGCCCTTGTCAGCGATGACCGCGCCGGTGCGCAAATGCTCAACCAGTTCATTCGCGCACGTGATATCGGAAACTTGTCCCTCGGTGGCAATCAACCGCAGGGGGCGTCCGGCGTCATCGACGGCAAGGTGCAACTTGGTGGTCAGTCCACCTCGCGAGCGTCCAAGCGCTTGCGGACCGTTTTTTTTCGAGCCCCGGACGAATGCTGGTGTGCGCGCACGATGGTCGAATCGATCAACACATGCTTGATCTCGGTTTCGTCGGCCACGGCGTGAATCACGCGTTCCCATACACCCTTGCGACGCCACCTGGAGAAACGCATGTACACCGTATGCCATCGGCCGAACGCCCTGGGCAAATCGCGCCACGGGTAGCCGGTCCGGCCGATCCAGAGGACAGCTTCGATAAACCAACGATTGTCGGTCGCCGTTCGCCCTGGATCGCCTTCCTTGCCCGGCAAGACGGATTCGATTCGTGCCCATACTTCATCGCTCAATAACGTTCGAATCATCTTGCCCTGCTCGCGCAAAAGACAAGATGTAAACACATTTCATCGAATGTAAACAGCCCCTAGCCCTTGCCCGCTGCTGCGATACCTCGCCGATCACACCGGATAAGAGTCACCCCACGTGAATTTCAATTGCGGTTCGCGCAACGCATCCCGCACGCTCGGGTGGAGTTCCTGACGAACGTCAAGTCGCCACATCCTGATCATCCCATTGGTTTCTTTGCACAGCCTTCTCGACGTCGCTAGCTGTCGCTGCGCACATCGAATTGGCTGGTTTTTGCTTCGAGCGAATTGATGCCAGGACAGTTTGACTTGCATCAAAGGCAATGCCCCGGGACTAGCGTAGCTTTTTCTGCGTGAGGTAAGAGTGTCCCGCGCGAGAATCGCTATATAACGGGCTCCCGAAATGGGCCAGGTTCGGGGCGGGCCCGGTGATAGCGGTTCGGCTTTGCATCAGAATTTTTCCTGTGACACGGGAACGAAGTCGTGGGTCGGTGAATGACAAGGCGAAAACCAAAGTCTCTCTGTCGCGATGGCCCTTAAGCACCCGGAGCATTTGCCGACTGAGTTCTGAGGTAAGAAATTTCGCAATCCAAGGCGTCTAACCCGGGAGGTAAGCCATGAGCGAACATGTCCTCATTTCGCCGCGCGAATTGTCTGAAATAATGGCATCTAAATCGGTAGTGCTGGTCGACACACGAGACGCCGCGAACTACGCGGAGGCCCACCTGCCCGGCGCGGTGAATATTCACGAAATATTTACGTATCTTGCCACATCAACCCCCGACGGCCTGGCGGCATTACGCGACAAGTTTGCCAGTGCGTTCGGAAACGCAGGCCTGTCTGGCAAAGAAACCGCCGTTGTTTACGAACAGTCCATGGAAACCGGATTTGGCCAGTCGTGCCGCGGCTATGTGCTCCTGAGGTATCTCGGTTATCCACGCGAAAAGATCAAGGTTCTGCACGGCGGCTATGCAGCCTGGCGTGCGGAAGGCTTCCCCAGTACAACCGAAGTACCTGTTCCGAGGCCTGCTACATTCCCGACAAGCTCCAGCGCCGGTAACCTGCTCGTCGACCTTTCGGCAATGAAGACCGCCGTAGCGGACAAATCAATCGTGAAACTTGATGTCCGGGATGTTGATGAATGGATCGGTGAGAGTTCTTCTCCTTATGGCAAGGACTTTTGCCCGCGCAAAGGAAGGATTCCCGGTTCGATCTGGATCGAGTGGTACCGCATGATGAAGCCCACGCCGACAGGCCAAATGTTCAAGTCGCGCCAGGAAATTCTGGCCGAGTGCGCGACCGCAGGCATTTCCCATGAAACGCCCGTCATCGTTTTTTGTTTCAAGGGTGCCCGGGCCTCCAATACCTTTCTCGCGCTTGAGGAGGCCGGCCTCAAGGACGTACGGCTCTATTTCGGGTCATGGAACGAATGGTCACGCGACCCCTCCCTCCCCATCGAACAGGGCCTGCCATACCAGGTGAACGCTGCGTAAGTATCTGGGTCCATGGCAGTCCAAATGAATAGGGATCGCCATCGGGTAACTCCTTGTGGAGACTCGCCATCGTGCTGCATATATTGATCCGGGTGGGAGCGTGAACCGCTTCGTGGGAAAGACAAACCGGCTTTTTCGGATTCGGAGCAAGCGATGAACCATGGATATGACATCAGGCGCCGTCACGTGCTGCGGTCCATCGTGGCGGCAGGCGCGGGCTACCTGACGTGGGGATTGTCAGACATCGCAAGAGCCGCGAATGCGATCACACTCCCCTTTGAAAACGGGCTTCGGGAATTGACCACTGCGTTTCCACAAAAGGGTGAATTGTTGCTCTTGCGCAGCCGTCCGCCGTTGCTTGAAACACCGTTCTCCGTGTTCGACCAGGGTGTTTTCACGCCAAATGATCAGTTTTTTGTCCGCTGGCACCTCGGGGGAATTCCACCGAGCGTCGACGCACGCAGCTTCCGTATCAGGATTCACGGGTCGGTACACCGCGAGGTCGCTCTCGGCCTTGCAGAGCTGACGAGCGACTTCGAGCGAGTCGAACTCGCCGCCGTCAACCAGTGCGCGGGGAACTCGCGAGGCTTCTTCACTCCGCGCGTCGCAGGCGGAGAGTGGGGAAATGGCGCGATGGGTAACGCTCGCTGGACAGGAGTGCGCCTCAAGGACATTCTGGACCGCGCGGGCGTGAAGTCGGACGCGATTCAGGTGCGCTTCAATGGGGCCGACGCAGGGGCGATCCCGGCCACCCCTGACTTCGTCAAGACGCTGAGCGTCGATCACGCACGCGACGGCGAAGTGATGGTGGCATTCGCAATGAACGGCAAGCCCCTGCCGATCCTGAACGGGTTTCCGCTACGGCTGGTCGTCCCTGGATGGTATTCGACGTACTGGGTGAAGATGCTCAACGATATCGAGATCATCGACGCGCCGGACACGAACTTCTGGATGACGAAAGCCTATCAAATTCCGGACACGCCTCACGCTAACGTGGCACCCGGGCAGAGTGGAGTCAAGACCGTCCCGATCAACCGGATGGTCCCGCGCTCGTTCATCACGAACCTGAGCGACGGAGCTGTCGTGGATGTTGCCAGACCCCAGACCATACGCGGTATTGCATTCGGGGGCGACACCGGCGTCCGCGCGGTACACCTCTCAACCGACAACGGGATGACATGGAAACTCGCGAAGTTGGGTCAGAACGTCGGAAAGTACAGCTTTCGTCGCTGGGAAGCGCAGTTCCTGCCACGGCACGCGGGCCAGTACGTGTTAAAGGTCAGGGCTGTGAACGACGACGGCGCCCAGCAGCCGGATACGCCGAACTGGAACCCGGGCGGCTACATGCGTAACGTTGTCGAGTCAATCACCGTCTTCGCGGCTTGAGGAGTCCATCATGAAGCCATGGGCAGCCTGGGTCACTGCTTCAGTAGCGGGCACTGTCGTTTTGGGCGTGGCCGCAGCCCAGCCCCCTCGTACTGTCTCGCGGGATAACGTGGAGGTTTCGTTCCCCGCGGGGAAGGCCTTTCCGTCGGGTCCCGGCTCGGACCTCGCGAACGCGCATTGCCTGATTTGTCACTCTGCCGGCATGGTGACGCGTCAACCACCGCTCACCTTTGATGACTGGAAAGCCGAAGTGAGCAAAATGCGGGCGGTCTACGGTGCGCCGTTTCCAGCTGAGAGTATCGATGACATCGCGCACTATCTGGTGACCATCAACGGGAAACGCTGATGAGAAATTCCCCGGAGTCCAGGAGACACAACGACCGCACCTGCCACAGCATGCCAGTGCAGCCCCCCAGGCGCAAGGAAGCTGTCGACGCCACCGATAGCCGCGGTTCGACTGGATGGCGCTTTCCTGAGGTCGGCAGCGAAGACACTCAGAAGGAGCGATTGCCACAGATACGCCGGAGACAGGCCGCCAGGTCCCGATGGCCCCGGCGTCACGGCCGGCTCGCCGAGCACTCCGCGCGTCACCTGCGAACGGGAATAGTTTCCAGCTGACCGCCTCTTGCTGCCGAGAACCACCCCTCGCCATTCCATGACAATAGCCGTTGAACCACGCGCAGGCACTGCACCAGAACTGTCTCCCACCAACCACGCAACCGGGCTCGCATCGGCCGAAGCGGAACGTCGTCTTCAACTCCTCGGCGCCAACGCAATAGAGGAGATCCGCACGCCGCGCTGGCGCCAGTTTCTTGGCAAGCTCTGGGGACCGGTGCCGTGGATGCTTGAGGCGGTCATCGTGCTTCAGATGATGCTGGGCCGCGGCCAGGAGGCGCTTGTTATCCTGTTTCTGCTCGCTTTCAACGCCCTTGTTGCTTTTGTCCAGGAGCGCCGGGCGCAGGACGCGCTGGCTTTGTTGCGGCGGCAGTTGCAGATCAACGCGCGCGTGCTGCGTGCAGCGCAGTGGAACCGCTTGCCCGCGGCGCAACTGGTCCCCGGCGATGTGGTGCATCTGCGCGCGGGCGACATCGTGCCCGCCGACCTGATGCTGTTCGACGGGACGGTCGCGCTCGATCAATCGGCACTGACTGGTGAATCCCTTACCGTCGAGGCGGGAGCAGGGCAACCCGCATACACCGGGTCGATTGTTCGTCAGGGCGAAGCCAGCGGCGAAGTCAACGCCACCGGTTCGCGAACGTACTTCGGCCGGACTGCGGAACTTGTGCGCACGTCCAGCGCGCCAAGTCATATGCAACGCACGATATTCTCAATCGTGAAGCGCCTTGTTGCCTTCGACCTCGTACTCATCCTGCTGGCGGTCCTCTATGCCTCGACGCATGGTCTGCCGTTGACCGACACGGTGGTGTTCGCACTGCTGCTGCTGATTGCTTCGGTTCCCGTAGCGTTGCCGGCTACGTACACGCTAGCCACGGCAGTTGCGAGTACCCGCCTTGCGAAACAGGGCGTTCTCGTGACCCGGCTACCAGCGGTAGAGGAAGCAGCCGCGATGGACACGCTTCTGTCCGACAAGACCGGCACGCTAACGCAGAACGCGCTGTCGGTCATGGGCGTCACGGTTCTCGCGGCCGTCGACGAGGCGACCGTTCTACGCGCCGCGGCAATGGCGAGCGACGATGCATCGCAGGATCCGCTCGATCTCGCGATTCTCGCCGCCTATCACACTCACGCGCAGGCAACCGCTTTGCCGGCCCGCACGGACTTCCGGCCTTTCGACCCGACAACGCGTTTCAGTGAAGGTGTATATGTCGTCGAGGGCCAGGACTGGCACGCGCTGAAAGGGGCACCCAGGGCGGTATTCGAGCACTGCAGGACCGATGTGGCACGCCGAGACGCCGCACAGGAAGCCAGGCAGGTACTCGCCGCCGGGGGGGCGCGCGTGCTGGCCGTCGCCGCGGGTCCGGCTGGTGCGACCGAGCTTGTCGGGCTCATTGGCCTCGCTGATCCGCCTCGGGACGATGCCGCCAGGCTCATCGCAGAACTCGGCCAGCTTGGCGTGCGCGTGTGCATGGCGACCGGCGACGCGCTGGAGACGGCGCGCGCAATCGGAGAGCGGCTCGGGCTTGGTTCCCGTGTCTGTGTTCCGCGCGGAGACGACCTGCTTCATCCCGAAATTTGTGACATTTTCGCCCGCGTGCTACCGGAAGAAAAGCACGCGATCGTCCGCGCGTTACAACAGGCGGGGCACGTCACAGGCATGACGGGCGACGGCGTCAACGACGCCCCCGCGCTGCGGCAGGCCGAACTCGGCATCGCCGTGGCCAGCGCCACCGACGTTGCCAAGGCGGCTGCCGGAGTTGTCCTGACCGATCACGGTTTGGGCGGTGTCCTCACAGTGGTTGGCACGGGTCGGGAGGTTCACCGGCGCATGCTCACCTACATCCTCAACAAGATCGTGAAGACGCTCGAGATCGCCGCTTTCCTGACACTTGGCCTTTGGCTCACAAAGGGCTTCGTGATCTCGCCGCGTCTCATCGTCCTGCTGCTGTTCGCCAACGACTTCGTGACGATGAGTATCGCAGGTGACCGCGTGCGGCCAGCCACGCGGCCACAGAGCTGGCGCGTCCGGCAGCTTCTTGGCGCCGCGTCCGTGCTTGCCGCAGTTTCGCTCGCTTTCACGTTGTCACTCTACGCCGTCATGCGCGCGCAGCTCGGACTTGATTACGCACAGATGCAGACAATGGTGTTCCTGATGCTGGTCTTCACCACTCAGGCTAACGTTTATGTGCTTCGAAGCGACGCACGGATCTGGACGTTTGCACCGGCTGCGATCATGGCATCAGTGAGTGTCATGGACATCGTCCTCGTGAGCGCGATGGCCGTGACCGGAACGTTGATGGCGGCGGTCGCGCTCAGGCAGCTCGGAGTGTTGATTTCCGCAGTCGTAGCGTTCACCCTTGTTCTCGACCAGATCAAGGGCATCGTCTTTCGGCGCTTCAGGCTCAACTGAGCGGCGATTTTCGTGAGCGATCGGCCATATCGGGACGCACCACGCTGGCTTCAACCTCGCATCGACCGCCGAAACCAGGTTCATCCGTGCAGAAAAATGGCGACCTCGCCGCGTGGGGCGTCGCCGCCGCCTGCAATTCCTCCGGCGGGCTTGTGATGCCGTCGAATGTCCCGGGCAATCTGCACGACAAGCGAACGCTCTCAAACTGCGCTATAGACTTTGGAGGATGCACCTGCTACGGTCACTAGCGGGTCCGTTTCGGCTGAGACGGACATGCCATCGAGAGAAGCAGAGCTCTCGACTTTGATGCCCGCGCTCACTTCTCCCTCGAGTCGCGGGCTTTTTTTCGTAGAGGTCATTGAAAACTCGTGCTGCCGCACGAGCCCGAACGAAGCGCGTCGTGCTTGCGCGGCGCTACGCAAGGCATGCTGGGCATTCTGCCGGGTAAGCACTTTTGCCATTCCCAGGCAGGACTTCACTGCGGGGAATCGAGCCTTTCGGGCTCGCCCCTCGCTTTCAGGACCGCCCTGCCGCTGCCCTGCGGGACTCTGGCGGAATGACCAGAATCGGGACATGCGTAGTACGCAGACAGGACACCGTCGTACTGCCGAGCAGGAGTCGATCAAGACCATGACGACTGCGAGTTCCGAGGACAATGAGGTCCGCTTGCCACCTTGCAGCCTCGTCGAGCAGGACTACTGCGATATCCCGGTCGCACGCGTCAATCAGTCGTGTCTCGCCCTCGACGCCGGTCAGGATAAACAGATCCTTCGCGCGTGAAAGTGCGGCATGGGCCCGTGCCTTCAATGCTAGTGAAAGGCCGACCGTGTCCCCGAAGCCTGGCCCTGGTCCCAAGGTGTCCGGGACGGGTATCAGCACACTCACCACAAGGAGTGCAGCCTTTCGCTGACTGGCGAAGCGGAGTGCTTCAGCAAGGATTCGTACTGAGGCCTGCGTGCCATCTATCCCGGTCATGATGCGACTGAACACTATGTCCCCCACCTGTGAGAACGCCCGGTATGCCGGCAGGAGGCACACAGCCTGCCCCACGAAAGCGCCCGATCTCCCCTGCATTCGCTTGCCGCACGATTACAGCATATCAGCGCAAAGAAGGTAACGATCTACGTCGACTGCGCCAACGAAAAGAGGATTGCGGGGCCGAGGAATACACCTCAAAAGTCGTGAAGTCTCGCGACATCGGCACGCGGGCCTACGCGGAGCACCGCGCCAACCAAAGTCCTGCGCGAGTGCCGGGTCAACCCATGTCCGGCTTTGCGCCCGAATGGTGAGACTTTTCGGGATCGGCCACCCTGTCGATCGTTTCAATGTCTCTTTCGACTGCCACGACGAAAAGTGAGCCAAGGCGCGAAACGCGCTGCGAAAGCAACCTCATTGCGGGAACACTATCCAGTGTGCGACGACACGCGGTTGATCTGGCGCAATCGATACCGGCGGCGTTACCATCATTTTGGTAACCGATCAGTCAGAATCGGAACATATGGTCTGCGGGCTTTCCGTTTCAATGCATCTCCCGGCGCTGTACCGGCGGAACCAGTTTTCTCATACCGGAGGCCTGACTGTCACGAGAAATAGCTCATCCGGTAGCCAACGCCCCTGACTGTCATGATCGCCTGAGCGCCAAGCCTGTCGCGCAGACCATGTACAACCAGATCGACGGCACGCCCTGCAACGGGGCTTTGACGTCCATAAAGGTAAGAGGCAAGCTCTGAGCGCGTCATTACCCTCGTTGGGTCATTTGCAAGTGCAATCAGCAGCCGGTATTCACTGCGCCGCAGCGTCACCGGCATACCGTCGCACGTCACCAGATGCTCGGCGGTGTTGATGCAGAGCTTGCCCATCGACATCGCTCCGCGCTCATGGAGCGGGCGACACATCAACTGGCGCACCCTTGTGCCAAGGTCCTGCGGCTCAAACGGTTTCATCAGGTACTCGTCGGCACCCTCCTCAAGTACGATCTGTGGGCTTTCCAGCTGACCCTGAGGCAATAGCGCGATCACAACCGCCGTGCCTCCCTGGCGGCGGTAGCCTCGCAGCAGGCGCAACGGATTCAGGGTGGCGCTTCCGAAATCGATGAGCACGAGTTCGTGAACCAGATGCAACAAGCCGAGTTCAGCTTCATATTCGCTGCTCGCCCAGTCGGACTCATGTCCGGCGCGCTGCATCAGCTCAATGATGGGCAGCGCACTCGATTCGTCGTCTCCAATCAGCAACCACTTCACGCCGCCCTCCCGTCTCCGACTTACATTGTCAGGCTGGCAGTCTTAACCGAACCTTAAGGCCCTGCGCGAGTAAGAACGGCTTGCTGAGCGTCAAGCTGGCTTTCATGGTCCATGGGCGCAAATGATGTTGTCGTGCAGTGCGTCGACCGCGCAATTCGATACCTGAACAAAATGGGCGTTACTGCCAGCTACGCATGATCCCTGGGTTGCAGGAAATTCGGACTGAATCACTCGTGAGATTAAACCTGTCGGTCGAGGCGGGAAGGATGCTCTCGTCGCATCCGCACGATCGGGGATGACGTTCGTGGGCATCTTCGCGATTCCCTAGCGGGCCGCCTGAAGAATTGGATGACGAGTGTACAGGTGCCGCAATAACGGCAGCGGCCCTCGCCTGTGTCGCAGGCGAAGCCGCCGGGACGGGCGAATTCTCGCGCATTTTCAAGGCGGTGGAGATGACTCTCCACAGGCGGACGCGGGATCGAGCAGCCCTCGCGCCCGCGCGCCTGACTCTTACTGAGCGATCGCCTTTCCGCTCGCGTCCTTCACCTTCGCCTTCCACTGAGTCTCAATCTCGGTGACCACGGATTGCGGCAGCGAGATGTAGTCGAGGCTGTCAGCAGCCGGCGTACCGTTCTTGAACGCCCAGTCGAAGAACTTGAGCGTTTCCTTGCCCTGGTCCGGCTTGTCCTGCGCGGTGTGCAGCAGCACGAAGGTCGCGCCGACGACCGGCCATGCGTCCTTGCCCGGCTCGTTCGTGAGGATCTGGTAGAACGACTTCTTCCAGTCCGCGCCAGCCGCCGCCGCCTTGAACGTTTCGGTGTCCGGCTGAACCACAGCGCCCGACTCGTTCTTCATGGCAGTGTAGACCATGTGATTTTGCTTGGCGTACGCCCACTCGACGTAGCCGATCGCGCCCGCCAGACGCTGAATAAACGCGGCGACGCCGTCGTTGCCCTTGCCGCCCGTACCCGTCGGCCAGTTCACGGTCGTGCCTTCGCCGACCTTGCTCTTCCACTCGGGGTTGACCTTCGAGAGGTAGTTCGTCCAGATGAAGCTGGTGCCCGAACCGTCGGCGCGGCGGACTACGGCGATGTCGAGATCAGGCAGCTTGACCTTCGGGTTCAGCGCGACGATGGCCGGATCGTTCCACTTCTTGATCTTGCCGAGGTAGATGTCGCCGAGCACCGGGCCCGACAGCGTGACTTCGCCGGCCTTGACGCCCGGCACGTTGATCGCCGGCACGACGCCGCCGACCACCGTCGGGAACTGGAACAGGCCGTCCTTGGCCAGTTCGTCGTCCTTCAGCGGAGCATCCGAGCCCGCGAAGTCAACGGTCTTGGCCTGAATCTGCTTGATGCCGCCCGACGACCCAATACCCTGGTAATTCACCTTGCCGCCGCCCGACTTCTGATAGGCGTCCGCCCATTTGGCGTAGATCGGAAGTGCGAACGTGCTGCCGGCACCAGTAATGTCTGCGGCCTGCGCAATCGACGCTGACAGCAGCGTAATCATCACAAACGGAATGGATTTCAGTTTCATCTAATGCTCCTGGTTTTCGTGGCGAAGTAGGTGGCGTCGCACGATATCCACCGTCTGTGACGCTTTCGTGAATGTTGAATTGTTCTCAGTTTTCTTTATGGTGAGCGCACCAGCAAACACCCCGCGTGTACGCGTACACGCAACTGCGGTCAAGAATTCATCGAAGCCCAGGACCGGTCACCGGGCAATCCTGCGATACGTGCCAGCTATCCCCCGCTCTGCGGCCCATCGCTTTCCATCCGGCGTCAATATTCGAATGACACGCGAACATTTGGCGATCATCTCACATGATCAGGTTTGCTTATAAATCGAGATTATTCATCGTTAACTCGCACATAAGTTTCGCTCGTCAGAATCAACGTGCAGGTCTACCAATCCATCTACCGTCTGGAGGCTTTATATGAAGACGACAATCATCGGGATCGCCAGCATCGGAATGCTGGTCGCCCCGCTTCTTGCCTTTGCGCAAACGAACACCCATCCGACTCGTGCAGAGGTACGTGCCGAACTCGTGCAGCTCGAAAAGGCGGGCTACAACCCCGCGAAGCGTGACGAGGCTACCTACCCCAGTGACATTCAGGCTGCTGAAGCACGCGTCGCGGCCGAAAATGCCGCCGGCGGCCTGTCGACATCCGGAATGGGCAGTAGCACTGGCAGCGCCTCGCAGTCCGGGCGGAGCAGCACCTCGCACCACAGCACATCGACGCTGTATGAACACCATTAATGGCATCGCACCCTGGCCCAGGATGGCGTGAACGAGGCTTCGGGACGCTTGGCTTTAATCGCGTTTTAAGTATTCTGGCTCACGCTTGGGATACGGGAACTTGAGATCCCGCCCGCACTGCAGACAGGTAAATCAGGGAGGTACTCATCATGAGAACGCTTTTGGGGGTGGTCGCCCTTTCACTCATTGTTGCCGCGCCGACAGTTTCCTTTGCTCAGACGTCGAATGACCCTGTGACACGCGAGCAGGTCCGCTCCGAGCTTGTGCAGCTCGAACATGCAGGCTACAAGCCGAGCAGAACAAAGTATCCTGCCGATATCCAGGCTGCGGAGGCTCGCGTTGCTGCGCAGAACCCTGCGGCCGGTAATGCTAGGACAGCATACGGCGGCACGACTGCGGGTACGTCGCAGGCGGGGCATCGTATCTCAAAGGCAACGTGGGACTCGCTGTACAGCCATCACTGACACGGGGAAGGAAAGAACAATTCGATGCGAATACTTCTCGTAGAGGACGACACACTGATCGGCAGCGGACTGCAGCAGGGACTGCAACGTGAGGGGTTCGCGGTGGATTGGGCACAGGCAGGTGACGCCGCAGCGCTTGCCCTGCGTACGGCGGCGTATGGGCTCGTCCTGCTCGACCTGGGTCTGCCGGGCCAGGATGGGCTCACACTGCTTGCGCGACTGCGCCAGCGCAATGATGACACCCCGGTCATCATCATTACGGCCCGCGACGCCGTACCTGAGCGCGTCGCGGGCCTCGACGGCGGTGCAGACGACTACATCGTCAAGCCGTTCGCACTCGATGAACTGCTCGCGCGCATGCGCGTGGTACGCCGACGCCAGGCTGGGCATTCACGGACGATCCTTGACGTCGGTCCGCTTCGGCTTGACCCCGCGCAGCATCGGGTCTGGTTGCGTGAAGTGGAAATACCAATGACAACGCGTGAGTTCGCGCTGCTGCTTGAATTGATGCAGCAACCCGATATCGTTGTCTCCCGCGAGCAGCTTGAAGAGCGGATGTACGGCTGGAACGAGGAGATCGGGAGCAACACGATCCAGGTCCACATTCACAATCTGCGCCGCAAACTTGGCACACAGGCAATCCGGAACGTGCGTGGGGTCGGCTACCAGATGGGAGAGATCGATTGAAATCGCTGCGACGGCGCCTGCTCTGGTGGCTGCTCCCCGCTACGTTGCTCACCGGACTGCTGGCGAGCGCGGCGACCTACCGGGGTGCGCTGACGGAGCTGGACGAACTGCTCAATGACCAGCTGAAGGCGGTCGCGCAGCATGTCATTGTCGAGCCGGACGGACACCTGGCGCTGCGAGGCATGCAGGGCGCAAACGAGGACCGGCTTTCGGGAGAACAGTCGCACGCTGTGCTGCTCCAGGTCTGGCGTGGCACCACACCCGTATTTAGCACCGATCTTGATTCTTCACTGCCCCCACCGACTGGCGCCGGATTCGCAGACGTCATCGTCGGGGGGCAGCTCTGGCACACCTACGTCACACGCGACGGTGACATGCTCGTTCGCGTCGCACAGGCACGACGCGCGCGATGGGAAGCGGTGGCCGAGATCGCCATGCACCTGCTCTGGCCAGTGCTGTCGCTGATTCCCGTGCTTGCCCTCTTTCTATGGTTCGGGATCGGTTACGGGCTGAGACCGCTTCGGGACATCGCGGCAAATCTCAAGCGACGGGACGCGAACAACATGCAGACGATCGACACCACAGCGATTCCGGGAGAAGTCAAACCCCTCGTCGACGCGCTCAACGATCTGCTGCAGCGTCTCGATGACGCGTTTACTGCCCAGCGCCATTTCATTGCAGACGCCGCCCACGAACTCCGGACGCCAATCATGGGACTCGGGCTGCAGGCCGACCTGTTGCCAAAGGCGCTTAACGCAGACGAGCGTGGTCTCATCACCGCACAGATTCGCACAGGCACCGCGCGGCTCGCGCATCTCGCCGAACAACTCCTGACGCTCGCGCGCCTCGGCCCCGATTCGATGCCTCCTGCGATGTCCGACCTGGATCTCACGTCACTCGCCCGTTCGGTTGTTGGCGAGCGGGCGCGTCTTGCGCAGGCAAACGGAATCGACCTTGGCGTGGTCGCGGTACCGCCAGTGCAGGTTCGAGGCAATGAGGATGGTCTTCGCATCCTGATCAACAATCTGGTCGATAACGCCATCCGATACGCTGGCCCGCATGCGCGTGTTGACGTCGTTGCAAGGAACGAGCATGGTACGCCCACGCTCATGGTATGCGACACGGGCCCCGGGATCGCCGAGGAGGATCGCGAGCGGGTGTGGGAACGCTTTTATCGTGGCAGCGGACGCGGTGCCACGGGCAGTGGTCTCGGATTGTCAATCGTCAGGCGCATTGCGGAGCAACATCAGGCCGATGTCGCGCTCGACAGTGGTCCGGACGGCCAGGGGCTAACGGTGCGCCTTCGTTTTCCCAGGCTTGTTCCAGAGCGTAACTGCGCCAGGACCTCGATAACGGAGCAGGCGGGCGCGCCCGCTGCCACGGCGCGGCGGCCTGCCTGAGCGACGTCCCAGGCGGTCCCGCCACTCCGTCGCATATTGATTTCAGGTCATATCCGGGCGCTTGGCTTCGTCAGCCTAAGCATCGACATGCTGTCCGAACTCATTCACGAGGCTCTGCCCGTCAATCTCGTAACGACAATGAGCATGAGCGTGGCAGTGCTGGACACGCTTGAGAGTTCAGCAGAGGCCACGGCGACGACTATCCACTCGACACAACAAGGCCACCCATCATTCAGAACAATAAGGCAGTCTTAAGGATCCCTGCATAAAGTGAGACCACGCACTGAATGCCGCGAGCAACCGGCATCAAGTGGTGCCCCTCTTCACGCAGGTGAAGCGCTGAACGGTAGCTCTTGTCATACTGGACTACTCGCCAGCATCACCTTTCGAAGGCCCCGGTCCTATGATCGGGGCCTCCTTTTTTAGGCCCGGCGGTCAAGCCGACGGCGCCCGACGAGCAGCCCGCTGCGGGATCAGCATGATGCACACGACGATAAATGCAAAGAGAATGCCCGAAGCATAGAACCGGCTGACCTGCATACCGCCCTGGGCAATCGGCTTGTCGAGCAGATCGCCAAGTGTCGCCCCAAGGGGCCGCGTCAGCACGAACGCGACCCAAAAGAGCGCCGTGCGCGAAATGCGCGGCCAGAGCCACAGCAGACCGACGACCACGAGCCCCGCCCCAAAGATCACCGCGCCCGTTTCGAAACCCAGACCGAGACCGCCCCTGTCGGTATCGGCGACCCAATCGCCCAATGCAGTGCCCAGTGTTTGCGAGAACAGTATGGTCGTCCAGTAGAACCACTCCACACGCGCTGTCGTGATACTCTCGATCGAAACCGTTCCTTCTGCCCGATACCAGATCGCCAGGCTCGCAGCAAGAAGGGCGACGATGATCGAAACACCACCAGGATAGCCGATTCCGAGAGACCGGTCGCTAAAATCGGCCAGCGTTGTCCCGAGGGTAGTCGTTGCGACAATCGTGGCCCAGTAAAGATAACCCTTGAATTCACGCGCACGAACCTGAGCGAATACCAGCACGACAAAGGCAGCGAAGAAAATCATCGTGCCGATCAGGTATCCCAGGTTTAACGACATTGTGACCCAGTCACCGCCAGTCTCGCCGAGTGTCGTCGCTGCGATCTTGATTATCCAGAAACCCAGCGTGAGTGCGGGCACCTTGCTCAATGCGTGTTCGGACGCGTCCCTGGCGGTCAAACTCATCTGAAATCTCCCAGACCAACTCAATTGGTGAATAGAAACCATTCCAGTGTATGCGCGCGACTCTTAACGCTGGCTTAACGCGCGAATCGCTTACACGTGGCGAGCCATTTGCAGCGCAGTGAGCTGATTGAGCGCTGAGTTAGAGGCGTGCTTATTCATGCTCAGCCTGCGCTGAAGGACTCCGGGGCGATGATGCGGACAACCAACCGAAAGGCGCGAAGATGGATATGTCCTGCGCTGGGAGTATCGCGTCGCATTGGCTATACCCGCGCCCAGAGCAAAGCCCTCTTCCGGGTACAACCCTGCGTTGTGCGAGATCATTCAGGACGTGGAATGTGATTGATCCGCCCACGGCGAATATATCGATACTCATGCCATGTAAGCGCTATAACGACAGCGTCGAGTGCCGTAACAAGCAACAACCAGGGTGAATGTGTGAACGTGTAGCGATAAAGCTGGTAGGCAATGAACAGGCCGAAGACAATCATGGAGACGGGAAAGTACCAGAGCCTTTCCCGCAGCAACCCGATAATGAGCCATAGCTTCAGCAAACCGTGCCCGAGCAGGTAAACCGCTGCGAATTGCTGGGCACCCACGGAAAGATGTTCGACAGCATGGAGAAGAAAGTTTGCGACGAGGTCGTGTGGGTCTTCGGCAAACTCGTCCCGCGTGATCCAGAGTACAAAAGCGAGAAAGAACCGCTGTGGCACAAAAAAAGCGGCAACTCCCGCAGCGACCTCTGAAAATGCAAGGAGCGCCTTGAACCAGAGGCCGGCCTCGAAGACGAGGTGAAGTTTCTTTTCGTCGAACATTCGCTTTTTTCCTTATCGACCACAATTGTATCGAAGAGAGCCGCTTACGCATTCACTCGCCCCGGCGCACCCATCGCGTCGCGTGTGAAGCGCCCGTAACGCAATGTCAGCGTGGGCAGCACGATCAAATTCAGCGCGGTCGAGGTGATGAGCCCGCCAAGAATGACGATCGCCATCGGCCCTTCGATTTCGTTGCCCGGTGCGCCACTCGTCGCAGCGAGCGGCGCCAGCGCGAGCGCGGTCACCAGCGCGGTCATGAGGATCGGCACCAGCCGCTCCGATGCGCCACGCACGGCAGTGTCCATGTTCCAGGTCAGCCCGTCGACGAACACCAGATGCTCGTAGTGGCTGATCAGCATGATCGAATTGCGCAGCGATATGCCGAGCAACGTGACGAAGCCCACCATGCTGCCAAGCGACAGGTTCCCGCCGGTCAGTACCACGCCCAGGACCCCGCCCACAAGCGCGAAGGGCAGGTTGATCATGACCAGCAGCACGGCGCGCCGGTTCTTCATCGCAAGGAACAACAACAATGCGATGCCTACCAGCGCGATCCCACCGTATGCGAGAAGGTCGCGCCGCGACTGCGCGCGCGCTTCGCTCTCTCCGCTGAAAACGGCATAGGTACCCGACGGCATCCTGATTTCGCGATTCACGCGCGCCTGCGCTTCCTTCACGAAGTCGCTGACCGGCCGGCTGCCGAGATTCACCGACACCGTCTGCACGCGCTGGCCACCATCGTGTGTGATCTGGTAGCGACCGGCGACCTGCCGGATCGTCGCGAGCGTGGAGAGCGGCACGGCAAAGGCGTCGGCGTTGCGCACCATGAGCTTGCCCACGTCGCTGACCGACCTGCGCTGTGCCGGGTCGAGCACGACTGCGACGTCGTAGGTGCGGCTGCCCTCATAAATCTGCGCGACGGTCACGCCGGCGTACGCGGCCTGGATGGCATCGAGAACTTCGACCGGGCGAAAGCCCCATCGGCTCAGTGCGTCAGGATTGAGCCTCACATCCAGTTCGGGAATCCCGGGTGGCGAATCCACCCGCACGCTGGCAACGCCGTGGATCGTACCGATCAACTGGGCGATCTGCTGCGACGTACGATCGATCACATCGAGATTGTTGCCGAAGACATTCACGACTACAGGCGCCGTCGTCCCCGAAATGGTTTCGTCGATGCGTTCCTCAAGAAACGTATTGACCGAGGTGGAGAGCCCCGGAAAACGCGCCAGTGCCTGGCGGATCCGATAGAGCGCCCAGCGCTGGCCCGACGCACCCATCGGCTTGAGGTCGACCTCGAACTCGGAGAGCTGCACGCCGGTCGGGTCGACCACACCGTTCGCGCGTCCGGCACGTTGCGCCACGAGACGCACGCCTGGCACCTGCATCAGCGCCTGCGAGACCTGAGTGCCAACGCGCATCGATTCGGCGAGCGAGGTGCCCGGTGCGAGCCCCATATGAACGGTGTAATGGCCTTCCCGCAATTGCGGAATGAAACTCCCGCTCATGAAGGGCAGCGCCGCGAGCGCCGCGGCGCACATCACCGCGACGATCGCCATGACCGCCTTCACGTGCTGCTCGACCTTCGCCAGCAGTGCGATGTACCGTGTCTTGAGGCGCACAATCAGTCGTGGCTCGCGCTCGGGCAACGGTCCCTTCGACAGCAGGGCGAGCGCCATCGCGGGCGTGAGCGTCAGGGCGACGCCAAGCGACGCGAGGACGGCAAGCATGTAGGCGATGCCCAGGGGCGCAAAGAGCCGGCCACCTATACCTGTGAGCGTGAGCACGGGCAGGAAGATCAGCATCACGATGAAGGTCGCGAACACGACCGCGCTGCGCACTTCGAGCGACGCGCTCAGCACGACGCGAAAGGCGGGCAGCGGCGGGGCCAGGGCGCGGTTCTCCCGCAGGCGCCGGTAAATGTTCTCGACGTCGATGATCGCATCGTCGACCACTTCGCCCAGTGCGATGGCGAGCCCGCCCAGCGTCATCGTGTTCAGGCTGACACCGAACGAGGTGAGCACGATGATCGCGACCAGCAGCGACATGGGAATCGCGGCCGCAGAGATGACGGCGGTGCGCACGTTGAGCAGAAACAGGAACAGCACCGCGATGACGAGCAAGGCGCCGACGATGAGCGCCATGCGCAGGTGCCCGACCGAGGCCTCGATGAAGTTCGCGGGCCGGAAGACGTTCGCGTTCACATCTACGCCCTGGCGGGCGAGCACGGGCGCAAGCCCCGCGAGCGTCTTTTCGATGTCTCGCGTCACGGCCATCGTGTTGGTCCCGTACTGGCTTTCCATCACGACCATCACGTCTGGCTTGCCCATGATCGACGCAGCGCCAACCGCGGGTGCGTTGCCCCAGGTCACATTGGCGACGTCGCCAAGCCGAACCGCTGCGCCGTTGCTGGAACGCAGTACGACACCGGCGAGCGTTTGCGGCGTCGCGATCTGGCCATCGGCGTTGACGGCGATGCGCTGGTTGCTGTTCTCGATGAACCCGGCGCCGCGTACGCCCGTGGCCTGGCGCGCCGCGGCAATGACATCCTGGATCGACAGGCCGTGGCGTATCAGCTTCGCGGGGTCGACCTGGATCTGCATCTGGCGCGTCTCGCCGCCGAACACGATCACATCGGCCACGCCTCGCGTACCGAGCAACGGCGGTTTGACGGTCCACTGCGCGATGTCGTAGAGGTCCGCGAGCGAGCGCGTTTTCGACGTCAGGCCGATGGTGCGCACGACGCTCGTCGTCGTCGTGAGCGGCAGGAGTTGGGGCGCCGAGACACCGGCCGGCAGCGTGCCCGCGAGTCCTGCGATGCGCTCGGTAACGAGCTGCCGGACCTGCACTACGTTGGCATGGTCGTCGAACACGAGCGTGACCGAGGAGAGGCCCTGCATCGACCGCGAGCGGATCGACTGCAGGCCGGTCATGCCGCCGAGGGCATTTTCAACCGGCTGGGTCACGAGGGTCTCCACCTGCTCGCTCGTCATGCCCGGCGCGGCCGTCTGCACGATGCTCATCGGCGGCGCGAACTCGGGAAAGACGTCGAGCTTAGCGCGCGTGAGGGAAAAGAGCCCGTAGCCAGCCACCATGACGGCCAGCGAGAAGATGACGCCGCGAAAACGCAGCGAAAAGTGGATGATTGCGTCAAGCATCTGGCGGTGTGTGGCGTTGTTCTGGGCGGGGCATGCGAGGCTCAGTCGTCACACTCGGGCGGATCCTTGCACGCCGTGCCGATGCCCTGTGGCTTGATCTCTTCGGAGAGCAGCAGTTGCGCCCCCTGCGTCACGACCTGGTCGCCAGCCCGGAAGCCGGTTGTGACCATGAAACCGTGATCGCCCGCGTTGACCGCTGGCACGTAGCGCCGCGTGAAACGGTCGTGCGCCGTGCGCACGTATGCCCAGGTCTGGCCGCCGTACCACACCACCGCCTGCTCCGGGATCAGCAGCCCGGAGACGGCCTCGCCCGACGTCGGCACGCGCGCACTTGTGCGCAGGTTCGCTGGCAGCACGGTGTCGGCGACGTAAAACCATGGCGTGCCCTGTATGGCAGGATCGGCGAGGGGCGAAGCGGAAAGCCTCCGGGCGGGCACCGTGCCACCGCTGGGTGTATCGACTGCGATGCGTTCTGGCGGCGTCGTGCCGAAGCTGGCCGGCAACGTGACGCGCAGGACAACCGACTGACCTGACTGGAGGCGCTGGAACAGCGTCGAGGCGGGTGCCGTTGCAGCGTTCGCGAGTGCATTGCCGAACTGCTGGCGCAGCGTGCCGGCAAGACCGTCCAGCGTGACCTGGGCGGACTGCAGTTTTGCCGCGTCGCCCTGCATCGTCGACTGCGCGGCCTGGAGGCTCTTCTGCGAAATATTGCGGTCATCGTTGAACAGCGTGCGGCTGCCCTCGTACTGTGTGCGCGAACTGGCCGCCTGAGCGGTGAACGTATCAACGTCCGCACGCGCGCTGGCAACGCGGTTACGCAGATCGAAGAGCGGCTGCAGATCGATGACCGTGGCGTCGGCGTTGATGCCGGACTGGCTCGTGACGGCCGCAAGCGGCGCGATTTCGATATGGCCGGCGCGCTGTGCATCCGGGCTCACGACCACGACCGTTTCGCCATTGACCGTCTGCACGGCGGGCGGCGGAGCGGATTGTGCCGCCCCAGCGGCCGTTGCACCGGAGTCGTCAAACGCCTGGTTGATGATGTACCAGCCTGCCAAAGCGCAGAGGGCTAGCGAAACAATGCTAAGAAAGATCAGCCGGAATTTCATCGTGCAGTCCCCTCACGGAGAGTCTGGCTCATTGCCTCGTCGCTGAGGGGTAACTGCATCGCATCTTCGAGTGCGCCGGCAGCCTGCTGGACGGCGACTTCGGCGTCGAGATGGGCGGTCTCACTCGACTGATAATCGGCTTTCGCCTGTGTGTAGGTCAGACGGTCCGCATTGCCGCTCGCGAATGCGGCCGCCTGGCTGTCGAGCTGGCGGCGGGCGCTCGCCAGATGGGCGTCGGAAATATGCAGCGCTTCAGTGCGCGACTGGTAGCGCGCCAGCGCGTGCGCAAGGTCGCCGATGATCCTGTCCTGCAGCGCGCTGGTGCGGACCGCCGCTTCCTTGCGCCTGGCCTCGGCCTGTTTGATACCCCCCTGGTTCTGGTCGAAGATCGGCAACGTGATGCCGGCCAGTCCAAAGCCGATCTTGTTGGTGCCGGTGTCGTACGTGTAGCCGGGACCGAGATGGATATCCGGATACTGCTTCGCGACCTCGAGCTGAAGCGCCGATTCGGCCGCGGCGTATTCAGCCAGCGAGGCGCGCAGATCGGCGCGATGGAAGATCGCCGCGCGCTGCGCATCCGCTGCCGGTGGCGCAGCGGGCGCCGTGCCGAAGGCGCTCAGGTCGAGTGTGACGCTGTCGAGCGCGGTGACCGGCACGCCGATGGCGGCGGCCAGTTGGGCGCGCGCATCTTCTTCGGCAGTTCGCGCGGCAGCAAGATCGCTCTGGGCCTGGGTGTCGGCAAGCATGGCGGCGTCGACTTCGGGCTGCGAATACTGGCCGACGGCGAGACGGTGGTGGCTCATGACCGTGATCTGCCGCTGGGCCTCAGCCTTCGCGGACAGGAAGGCGATGCGTGTGCGGGCGGCGTACAGGGCGAGCATGGCGTCCCTGACCTGCGCACTGACCGTCCACGCTGCCGTGATGATGTTCAGCCGGGCGGCTTCCGAAAGGTGGCTCGCCTGATCGACGCGATAGCCGCGCTTGTGTGCGGTCTCGATAGGAATATCGAGCGAAGGCCCCCAGGTGAAGGGCGCTCCTGGCCCTGGGTTGGGCGTGTTGAACTGGAATGGCAACTGCAGGACCGGGTTGGGAATCGCATTGGCGACATCGATGCCGCCTTTGGCGGTGCCCCATTGCGCACGGGCCAGGTCGAGGGCGGGGCTGTAGTAGAAGGCCGCGAGGGTCAGCAGCTCGCGGTTCCATGCTGCCGGTGGCCACGGGGTGACATCGTGACCCGCTTCGCGTGCGATCCAGGCATATAATTCCCCGTTCGCGAGGGAGCGCTGCCCGAATTCCCGGGCAATCCGGTCGGGGGTGATCGGTTGGGGATGATAGGTCGCGCAGCCGGCCACGCCGCTCAACACGATGAAGACAATCGATAACGCGCAGCGCATTCTGGCAATCCATCCCGAACGTTGTGCCGCCCATGCGGGCGGCTTTCGGGTTGGAGGCTACGCCAGGGGTTGTGAAGTTTTCGTCAAGAACCCACCCGATCCGGGTGAGACTGGCTCAGGTCCGGCTTGCGGCCGGCAGCCGAAGCGATACGCTGGTTCCCTTGCCGGGCTCACTGCCAATCTCGATTGGCCACCCGTAGCGCTCGCACAACTTCCTGACGATGGACAGACCGATTCCGACCCCGGGCGTCGGGGTATCGGGCGATGCTGCCTGGTAGAAGCGGTCAAAGACATGCGGGATTGCGTGCGCCGGAATACCTGGTCCCGTGTCCTCGATGTAAAGCCAGCCGTTGGCGTAGCGAAAGTGCAGGCCTCCGTGGTTCGTGTGCCGCACGGCGTTGTCGATCAGGTTGGATAGCACGATCGCAAGCGCAGGGCGGTTCGCCACGACACGAAGTTCGCCGTCGATATCAATGACCGACTCGAGTCCCTTTTGTGCGAGCTGCTCGGCAAACGGTGTCAACGCGGTTTCGATCATCTTCGCCACGGCCACCGGTTCGACTTCGCGCGCAGAATCCTCCCGCGCGAGCATGAGCAGTGCGTTGGCGAGTTCGCGCATGTTGTCCGCTGCCCGCTCGATCTGCTGCAGACGTGCGCGCGATTTGCCCTGGATCGCCGTATCCTGCTCGAGCAGTTCGCAGCTTGTCTTGATGGTCGTGAGCGGCGTGCGCAGTTCGTGGCTGACGTTGCCTGTGAACTCCTTTTCGCGCGCCATCATGTCGGCCATGCGCTGGTGGTAGTCGTTGAACGCCTCCACGAGACCGACGAGTTCCGTTTCATCATATTTGCCTGGATGGATCGCTGCCGATTCACCCAGCCGCAGCGTCTTGACCTGCTGGGCGAGTCCCGCGACCTGCCGCACCAGCAGTCCGGAAAGACCAAAGGACAGCCAGATCGTCAGGAGTGCAAAGATGCCAGTGCCGCCCATCAGTGCATTGATGACTTCCTTGAAATGCTTTTCGTAGACGTTGAAGTTATAGACCCGGTACAGGCGTGCCGTGCCCATGGACGCAATGGCGACGTGGATCTCCCGGTCGTCGATAATGACTTCGTGCGTACCGAAAGGCAAATTCCTGACGGTTTCGGGCAGGGCAATGCGCGCGCGGCCCGCGCTCGAAACATAGCCATTCATTCGTATGTCGAACGGTGGCAGCAGCGCAGGATTGGCCTGGTAGCTCTTGAGCACACTCGCCATGTCGTCACGGATGAGCGCCGTGATCAGCCGCTCTTCCTGCGCTTCGGCCAGTGCTCGTACGCCCAGCGCCTGGGCGACCAGCAGCGCGATGGTCAGCATTGAAAAGAACAGGGCGACCTTGAAGCGCAGGCTATTTCGCATCATCACCGCCCGCCACGAGCCGGTAGCCGACGCCATGCAGCGTTTCGATCACATCGGCTTCACCGGGCCCACAGAGCGCCCGGCGCAGCGTATAGATGTGCGTGCGCAGCGTGTCGCTGTCCGGCAGCTCTTCTCCCCAGACTTCGGACTCGAGCTCGGCGCGCGTGAAGGTGCGTTGGGGCGACTGCATCAGGATACGCAGCAGGTGAAGACATTTGGGCGGTAGCTTGACCGGGCGTGCGGCGCGTTCGACGGTCATCGTCGACAGGTCGAGGCGCACATCCGCAAACCGCAGATCCATGGTGGCGACCTGACCGCGGTAGCGCTTGATCATGGCGCCAAGCCGTGCGCCCACCTCCTTCAGGGAGAACGGTTTGACCAGGTAATCATCGGCGCCATGCACGAATCCCGCGAGCTTGTCGTCAAGCGCGTCGCGCGCGGTCAGCATGAGTACCGGCGTATCCCGGCCCGCCTCTTCTCGCAGCCTGCGACACAGTGTGAGCCCATCCATGCCCGGCAGTGACAGATCGAGCAAAATGGCGTCCCATGAGTAGGCGAGCGCCATCTGCAGCCCCGCTTTGCCACTGGCGGCTACATCGACCTTATAACCGCCTGCCTCGAGATAGTCGTACAGGTTCGCGGCAATCGAGGAATCGTCTTCGACAATGAGTACGCTCTTGGACATCGGGTCATTGCGTTCGCGTTGGAAGTGAGCCGATGCTACCGCAGAATCCGATGCCATCTGAGCACAATTGAGGCCGCTCGCGCCGCCGCGGGCAGGCGAGTGCCTGCTCAACATCGAGATGGAGTTTCGCGATTTCCTACCGGACCTGAAGGTCACTGTCGAAACGCCTTAGCGACCAGATTGCGGCGCTTTGACTACCACCAATCCGACTCCGCCCCCGTTTTTTGCGGAAAGTTCGTGCGTCAGCGGATTCCCAGGCCGACTTGACGCCAACGCCAGTGACCGGTGCAGCGACGCACGAAATCGGTCCGCGCAAGGAGGGTTCTCTTCCAACAGCACCAATTGCGTCGATACGCCAGGCTTACATACGCAGGAAGACTCGGGCGACTCCCTTTGAGAGCTCGTCCCTCGGGGCGAATCTCCGCGGCGGGTCTTAGCCGGTGTTAACGGAATTGCTACTCCTAGCTGTTAACCAAACCTTAAGTATGCCCTGTCATCCTGGTGTTGTTGTTGGCTGCGACCACGCTTATCGCAGCTTCGGGACCTGACATGCGCTACATCAGTTCGACTGTTCGTGTACCGGATGTGGGGGCCGTGCCGCGGCACATTGCCGTCATCATGGATGGTAATGGGCGGTGGGCTGAGCGGCGGAAGCTGCCTCGTATCGCGGGCCACACGAAAGGCGTCGAGGCCGTCCGCACGATCGTCGACGGCTGCGCGAAACGCGGTATCGGCTACCTGACGCTGTTCGCATTCAGTTCGGAGAACTGGCGCCGCCCTCCCCGATGAAGTTTCGTTTCTGATGCGCCTGTTCACCTCAGTACTCGAACGTGAGACGGCGCGACTTGACAAGAATGGCATTCGACTACGTGTCGTGGGTGATTTGTCCATGTTTGACGCGGGCCTCCAGCAGCTGATTCAACGCGCCGAAACGAAAACCGCCCACAACTCCCGCATGACGTTGACGGTCGCCGCGAATTACGGGGGGGCGATGGGACATCCTTCAATCCGTCCGGCGGCTCGTTGAACAGGCCGCGGCCGACGGACGATCTGCACTGGTCGACGAAGATAGCTTTGCGAAAAATCTCGCGCTAGCTTACGCACCGGAACCAGATCTCTTCATCCGTACCGGCGGTGAACGGCGCATGAGCAACTTTCTACTGTGGCAACTGGCGTACACCGAACTGTATTTCACGGATATTTTTTGGCCAGACTTCGACGACGCTGCACTCGAGGCAGCTCTAGCGTCGTATCGGATGCGCGAGCGTCGATTTGGTCGCACGAACGCGTGACATGCGAACCACCCAGACGCGAAGCGTCATAACGCCTCAATCGTCGGCGAGGGCCACAGTAACCAGCCGATTGGCAGGTGGACTCGGATCGCATCGGACACGATAACGAAGAATGATGCCCAACATGTGGATTTACGTCTGGTGCCCTGCCTGGCAGGTCTTCTGCCGGTATCCGAGCCAGGTGCCAGCCATTTATGAAGTCGGGCGGTCAATGACGACAGCATGCGCACCCAGATGCGTTCTCATTCGACACCATGCGAGTGCTTCGGGGTAGCAGGCGCCGGAGCCGCCGTGCACAACCGCCCTCGCCTTTTTTTGCCATCACGCGCGCCGTGTAGACAGGCAGGCGACGCTCAGTGCGTCAGCATGCAGATATTGACTGAGCGTCTGGCGGACAGATTTCGCAAATCCTATGCCGGTCCTTTGTTCGCGCTGGCGTACGACGTACAGGGCGAGTCCGCACCGGTCGTTCCTTGACGCGTTCTAACCTTCTGGAAGGCGCGGGCGTGCGCGGCATGAACGTTTCCTCAAGCGTGCGGGTAACGGGTGTGCAGTTGGGGCACACAGGCGGGAGCGGCCATTCTTCTTCCGCCCCCACTGCGCGTGGGTTACGACGCGGGAGTTCCGGGTCCGATAATGATCAGGCCTGCACATGCGACCATGTTCGGGAGAGCCATGCGTGCGAGCGCCTCTTTCGGGAACAGAAATTGCGCATCCTCCGCGCTGAACCGTATCGGGCGGTTATGCGAGGACGGCTTCCCCAGATCAACATTTCCATGCGCCCATCTACAGCCAACGAACCGGCCTTGCCAGCCAGTGAACTGCGCGCACTACACTTTCGGGGCGTGCGACGCGTCGTGCACGCCCTCATGGTGGCAAGCGTAGTGCTGCCGACACTTTATGTCGCCATTGAGGTTCGCAGCGACTGGTACGAGCGTCTCGACGCCGCCACCGAAACGACGGTGCGTTCCGTTAGCGTCGCGCAACAGCAGGCGGTGAAACTTTTCGATATCGACGCCTCGCTGATTCCTCGCCTCCTACAGCGCGTTTCACGAATGAGCGACCGCCAGATCCGGCATTCGTCGGCGGCGATCCGCGCGCAGATGAGCGAGCTTGGCGCAGGCTACCCACAGATATTGTCGATCAACGTGTTCAGCAGCGAAGGCGAGCTGCTGGTATCGAGCCACCCCACCGCGGGTCCGGTCAACGTTGCGGATCGCAAGGATTTCGATGTGCTGCGCGACGCTCCAGCCGTCCTCCACATTTCGCAACCGATGGTGAGCCGCGTGACGGGAGCGCACACGTTCAATGTCGCACAAGGCTGGACTGACGCACGAGGTGGATTTGGAGGGTTCGTTTCTGTCTCCATGAATCTCGCCTACTACCGTGACTTCTTTCGCGACCTGCGTGCTCCCGGCAGCCCGTTGCATCTTGGCCTTCTGACAGCCGACGCCGTCCCGCTCGTCTGGTATCCCGACGCCGGAGACGAGGACCGGACAACGTCAGCCCATCCCAAACTGGCGAGCGCGCTGCGTGAAAGGAGCGGCGAGGGTGCGCTGCGACTGCCCGCTCCCGGTACTGGCAACGACCACGGACGCATCGTCGCCTATCGTCGGGTGGGGGCATACGATGCCTACGTGGTTACGGCGTGGCCCATCGCACCACTGCGTGCGGCCTGGATACGCCAGTCCGCACACCTTGTGATCACGACACTCGGACAGGCTTCCATCATCGTACTGCTGCTCGCGCTCTATCTGCGTCGGCTGAGCCGCGAGGAGACCGCATGGCGACAGCTGGATGCACAACGCCTGGCGCTCGCCGCCCATGAGCGAGCACGTGCGGAGAGTCAACGCCTTGAAACGCTGGGCAACATGGTCGCAATGGTCGCCCACGACTTCAATAATGTCCTCATGGCCATCGCTGCCCATGCGGCGCGCGGCGCACGCCCCGGTGCGGACGCCCTGCAGGCGCTCGAGTCTGTCGAAGGCGCAATCGCCAAAGGGCAGGCACTCACACGCAGACTGCTCGGCGTCGCACGAAAGCAGCCACTGCACATGGACATTGTCGACCTGCGCCTGTGGGAAGGTTATCCGCTGTTGCGTTCAGCGCTTGGCGACTCGATCACTTTCACCCAGCACGTCGAAGCGGATGTCTGGCCGATCCGCGTGGACGCGGCAGAACTGGAGCTTGCGCTTCTGAACCTCGCGGTCAACGCTCGCGACGCCATGCCGGCGGGCGGGCGGGCTTCGCTGCGTGTGGGCAACGCGTGCGTCGCGCCATTTCCCAGCGCACCGGACGGCGACTATGTTCGCCTCGTGTTTTCTGACACCGGCCACGGCATGGACGCCGCCACCGAGTTTCGAGCCTTCGAACCGTTCTTCACGACAAAGCCAACGGGCCATGGCACGGGCCTCGGTCTTGCGCAGGTACGTGCGTTCTGCGAACGTGCCGGAGGCTTCGTCACGCTCGATACAGCGCGCGATCGCGGAACGACTGTAAGCCTTAACATTCCACGCGCCGAGCAGACGGCAGCCAGCCTCACGGTGCCGGCGGAGGCTTACGCCACCACGCACCGGCAACTGCGTCTGCTACTTGTGGAAGACGATCCACTTGTCGCACAGGCTCAGCAGTCGCTGTTCGAGACAATGGGGCACACCGTGATCCATGCTGGCGATGCGCAGGCGGCCCTTGCCGCACTTGACGATGAAGCAAATTCATTCGACGCCGTTCTCTCGGATGTCCAGCTGCCTGGGTCGATGAGCGGTGTGAGGCTCGCGGCGGAAATACGCCGACGCTACCCGACCCTGAGTGTCACGCTGCTGACCGGCTTCGCCCGCGAGTCACTGGATGGACTCGAATCGCTCGAGGTGCAGGTCTTTGCGAAGCCTTGCAATCCGGACGTGCTCGAGCGTCACCTCCAGCAGCATGCGGGGCGTGGAACAAATAGTGCCCTGCATTGAACAGGTGTCGCGCGGGTATGAGCGGGAACCATGCTGCCCCGCTTCGCACATGCTTCTGCCTATGCGATTGCCGGGCAGGCGCTGCGAAATATGGTGGCCGCCCTGAAAAAATCCGTCCGTCGAACTGGGTCAACCTCAGACGGCGTTCCACTCGCGCAAGGGACCGACGAATTCGCGTTGGCTACTGCCTGCGCGCGAAGCGATGCAACGGAGAGTTTGCTCTGAGCATTGGGCGGATGGTGTTTCCGATCCGGCAGGACCCGCTAAACAGGCGAGGTATTCTGTTTTGTGCTTTTCAGCGTTTCGGCCGCCGGGCTCAACCCGACCGCTCGAAGGTGGTGTTCTCCGCGATCTACGCGTCCTGTCGCACTCAACATAGTTCTTTCCTCCATTCGAAACTTCGCACCGGACCCGACGGTCAAATTGCCAGATTTCTCCGCTGGTCTCCTTCACGTGCCACGCATTATCTGCGCAGCCCCGCCGGCATCGCCGACCCATCGTCTGTTCGAGACAGTCGAACGCAGCCCCGGGTACGGAACATCGCCTACCGGTCACCACAATGAAATCGCTCCTGAGCCATCACGAGATCGCCCTTCTCATACTCCTCCTTAGCGGACCAGGCCAGGTGAGCCGCACGGATCCCGATGCCGTTGCACTTCAGCAGGCACAGCTGGTCGAGGCCACGTCGGAAGCCGCTGCTGAACGCGGGCTCAGGCTGACTCCGGCAGGCAAGGACGTGCTCCGGCGACTCGGTATCGACGCCGCCTGACACCACGCAGGCCACAGCACCACCAGTCCGTGCGGGTCGCACCGGCGGACCGTTGCCGGTCGTCCTTGCCTTCAGGCGTCTCCGGGCGCCTAACCCTGTGCGCTGAAATCGCAACGCGTGAGCGCAGGAGCGTGGCAGGCCGAGGCACCCTTTTAAGCTTGCTTTAACGAACCTCGGCTAGATTGATACAGACGCGATCGGGAACCCACGGTCGAACACCCGCCCCCTGGCGACGAAATTCGCCAGGAGGAGTTCTATTGGCGGAGGTTTGCGATGGGATACGGAGAACTGAAGCAACTGACGATTGTCGTACTGGCCGCACTGTCGCCCGCATGCACGGCACAGCCGACCTGGCTGCAGGCGCAGACCGGCGCGAGACCCGGTAGCGGCGCAATGCACGCGGCGGGTCTCGTGCCCCCAATCGTGACGGACTTCTCCTCGCTCGTCCAGAAGAACGGCGACGCGGTTGTCAATATCAGCACCACGGGGCCGGGACGCGTATCCAGCATCGAACAGGTCTGGCCTCCGGCTGGCAGCGATGGCAATCCTTTCTTCCGTCTGTTTCCGCAGTTCCCGTACGAATTCCCCGGAGAAGTCGGGATGCCCTCGGGCAGCGTCGGATCCGGATTTGTTATCAGCTCCGACGGCTACATCCTCACCAACTCACACGTGCTCGCTGGCTCCACGAAAATCAGGGTGACACTTCGTGATGGCCGGGAATTCAAGGCAAAACTTGTCGGAAGCGATCCCGCAAGCGGCGTCGCGCTGCTGAAAATTCCTGCAACCAATATGCCCACGGTCAGGATCGGATCGACAGCCGACGCAAAGGCAGGTAACTGGATTGCCTCAATCGGCAATCCTTACGGTCTGAGCAACACGGTAACTGCCGGCATTATTGCCAACATGTCGAGAGCCATGCCACGCGACTCGTACATTCCACTTATTCAGACGGACATGACCGAAAGCGCAGGCGACGCTGGAAGCCCCGTTTTCAATCTCAGCGGCGAGGTGATCGGCATTGAGACGCCCGTCCACGGTATTGCAGGGGAAGTAGACGGACTCGCGTTCGCGCTGCCGATCAATGAGGCGATGCGTGTCGAGCACCAGTTGCAGCGCTATCACAAGGCTGAGCACGGACGCCTGGGCATCACGATACAGGAGGTCAGCGGACCACTCGCGCAATCGTTCGGCTTGACGAAACCAGAAGGCGCCCTCGTCAGTTCCGTTGACGCGAACGGGCCGTCCGCGAAGTCAGGTTTGCGCCCCGGAGATGTGATCCTGAAACTCGACGATACGGTTGTTGCTGATTCGTCGGCGTTGCCCGTCGCCGTCGCCGACCTCAAGCCGGGTGTGACGGTACAGCTTGTGTATTGGCGGGATCACGCCACCCATGACACGTCGGTCGTCCTTGGAGAGCTTAACGCGTCTGCGCACGAACTGGCAGGACTCGGCGAGGCCAGTTCGCCGGATGGCTTGACCGTGCGGGGTTTGACGAACGAAGAGCGCCACGACGCCGGAGTAAATAGCGGCGTTCGCGTGGAACGAAGTGTTGGCCCGGCAGCTTTCGCCGGTATCGAGCCCGGCGACATCATTCTGATGGTCAACGACGCCGCGGTCGCGAGCCCCGACCAGTTTCGCCGGAAAGTCGAAAGCAGTGGCAAGTCCGTTGCCCTGCTGGTTGACCGAAACCGTGAGCGCATATTTATGACCATCGACACCAGTTGACCGGAGGGTGGCTCGTACGCGTACCCTCTGATACGGAGTCCAAAATGAATGGATTGTCAAGCTTGCGACTGCACCGGATGATGCGTTCTGTCGTTCCAACTCGGCCCATCCCGGGCGCACCAGGTCTGGCGCGAGCGTTCTCGCCCGGGTCAAGCGCGCTGGGCAATGACACTGGCACCCGCTTCATCCGTGTCCGGTTGCTGTGGCCGACGTTTCACAAAACAGCCCCACGCGACGGTTGCCCGCTTGATGACTGCCACTGGCAGATGTCCATCAAGGAGCCGAACGGCGGCGGTGCGCGGCCGGGAGCGGGTCATCGCTTGATCACGAGCGGGAGCCAATCAACTGTCACGGAGCACAAGGCGCGCCGCCCTGGACAGCAGACTGCCGCTAGGGAGGCGCGCTTGCGCCTGTGGGTCGACATACTCGCGCTTCCGGCGGTAACCCTCGTGGTCCTGCTCGGGATCGGCCTTTTGGACCTGCTCGTGCGTTTGTCGGGCGCTTGATGGCGCGACATCAAAGTCTCGAGGCTTTCATTCAATCAGGGAAGCACGGAGCGGATCGTGGCAACCGAGCTTGATAACCGCGTCGACAATCGCCGTCGCGTCTGGTTGATCGCTACCTCCGTCGCGGGGGGGATTGCCGGTGTGACGACGCTCATCCCCTTTATCGACTCCTTCGCGCCGCCTGCGAGCGCCACGGCCGCCGGCGCACCCGTGCATGCAGACATTTCGAACCTGCGACCCGGCTCGATGATGACAGTCGCGTGGCGAGGCAAGCCTGTATTTATCGTGAACCGCACCGAGGCAATGATGGCCGCGGTAGTCCAGGCCGATCCGATGGTCGCCGATCCGCACACCGACCATCCGTTCTCGATGCCGTTGCCGTCGTATTGTCGCAACGAGTACCGGTCACGCCCCGACCATCCGCATTTACTCGTGGTGGTGGGTGTCTGCACGCACCTGGGTTGCACACCGGTACCCCGCTTTCAATCCGGTCCGCAGCCGGGCCTTCCAGACAACTGGCCAGGCGGCTTCCTATGCCCTTGCCACGGTTCGACATACGACCTCGCAGGGCGCGTCTTCAAGGACAAGCCCGCGCCCCAGAATCTCGACGTGCCGAGATTTATGTTCGTGTCGACCGCAAACATTCTCATCGGCGAGGATGAGAACAAGACAAGCTGACTGGATATGCGGTTCAACCGGACCGCGCCTCGTCTCGGGCGGGAGTTTGTGCGATCCCGCATCAGCGCGTCGGGCGCCAATGTCATCAGAATGAAACGAATCATGGCGCTTTTGAAAGGAGAGTATACTCTTTCGCTTGCTACCGCCAACCGTAGTCCTGCGAGCTAACGCTCGCGGTGTGAGTCTGGCACAAAGCGATTTTTTGACTTAGCAGAGGCTATCCATGAGACGAGTAATGCTTGCTTTGCTGTTCGGCGTCTCAGCCGCAAGTGCCAATGCGCATGTCTGCGGCCAGGGCGCATCCGTGAGAATTGAAGGCGATGCCCCCGGCGCAATCAGCTACGATGTGTACAGCCACCTTTACCCGCTTTCGCCTGTGAAGCTCGCAAGGCTGACCGGGGCGCAGCAGGTGAAAATGATTCCCGACGGCACCATCGCGTGTACGATAGATGACGACGGTGTCGATGATCCAGCCGCGGTTCTCATACGCGGACCCGGAGGCCAAATGAACTACTGGATTTCAGGGGACTACGTCGAGCCGGCAAGCTAGTCCTTCGTTTGGAGAAGACGCCGCCGGCCGGCCGCGTGTCCAGCGTGCCTTGCCAGACTGATGCAGGCGAACTGCAGCCCCGCAAGAAGACGGCCTCACGAAACAGCCACGGAAGATGCCCCCGACGCGCAGGAACCTTAGTTTTTCCCGCCACGCACTGGATTCCAATGGCTTCCACCGTGGCAGATCGAGATTTGCGGGCCTCGTATTCGCCAGCGCGTTTCTCGCCCTCATTCTGAGGGCCGCGTGGGTGCAGTGCGTCGTCGACGACTTCTATCAGCGACAGGGAGAACTGCGGCAGGTAAACGACCGGGACACCCATGCTTCCCGCGGGCATATTTTCGATCGCAACGGGCGGGCTCTGGCCATGGACCTTCCCACGCGAACAGTCTGGCTGGATGCCACTGCGGCCGGCGCGCCCGCTTCTGCCTCACAGATCGGGGCTCTCGCACACATTCTGCAGATTGATCCCGCGATCATCGAGCACGCGTACGCATCGCACCGCCATTTCGTCTATCTCAGCCGGCAGGTCCCGACAGATAGTGCAGAGCGCGCCATACGCCTCGATCTGCCCGGAGTATTCGCGCAGAAGGACTATCGCCGCTTCTATCCGGAATCCGCCGTAGCTGCGAACGTCGTCGGTTTCACGGGCATCGACGGGAATGGCCAGGAGGGGATCGAGCGTTCCGCAGACCGCCTGCTTCACGGCGTCGATGGATGGCGCCGGACACTTCATAATGCCAGGGGCCAGGTCATAGCGAACCTGGCGCAATCCGCGCCCCGCAATGGCACGGATGTCCGTCTTTCGCTCGACCTGCCAGTTCAGTACGCTGCCTACCATGCGTTGAAGGAGACGGTCACCGTAGACCGTATTAAAAGTGACACCGTTGCGACTATAAATGTGTCACAACGCGGCGGACACCCGGCCCGGTGCCGAAAGATTAGCGCTGAGGCGACCCCAGCAAGCACATCGCCGCTCTCTGCGAACTTCCGATATCGACCCACAGCCGCCTTTCGAGCAGGCATCATCCATCTGGCTGGTCACACGGCAGGAGCGGCCGGTCAACGGACGCCTCGTAGAGGGCATCCGTTGTGGCAGATGTCTGCCACCTCATGAGTCGCGCGACCTTCTTACACGAGTTCGGCGGGATACCGCCGCTGGCGTCTGTTTCGCAGCAGGCGAGGCATCCCGCTTGTTCGTAGATTTTTGGGCGGCAGCGTTTTCTCCCCCAGCTCCGACGAAATCGGCTCGATCTCGACGACTTGGTTGGCTGCGCACCTTCTCCCCCTGCGGTTTGTGCGGCCGTCGTCGGCCAGCTACTAGCTCGGGGGCTGCCGCGCTAGATGATTTTAGGCGCAGCCCAATAT
>NZ_BAYA01000050.1 GCF_000685015.1 Paraburkholderia bannensis NBRC 103871
GCCGCGCAAGCCGCACCGGGTCGCCCCGCCGCCGCCCACGCCCGCCAGCACGCCGGTTGCCCCGCCGCCCGCCCCGCTCGTGCAGACGCGCACGATCGAGCGCGGCAGCTTCCGCACGCTGCTCGACAGCGAAGTGCAGAAGCCCGACGGCAAGGTCGTGGGCCGCGCCGTCGACATGGTCGCCGGCCCCGGCGGCAAGCCGCAGGAAGTGGTCGTGAACCTCCAGGGTTTCATGGGCGTGGGCGACCGCAAGGCGAATTTCCCGTGGAGCGCCGTGCGCATCAATGTGCAGCCGAAGTCGCCCGCCATCACGCTCGCGCTTTCGCCCGCCCAATTGCAGATTCCCGATCGGCCCAAGGCCGGCGGCGCCCAGGCGGGCGCGCCCGAAGCGAGCCCGACGCGCCTGCCGATGCTCGACACCACCGTCGAGCGCCCGAACGGCGCCAAGGTCGGCCGCGTGGTCGACGTGCTGATCGACGGCAGCGCCGCGCCGCTCGCGGTGGTGCTCGACGTGAGCGACCTGCTGGAAAAACGCCGTACCATCGCCGCCGACTGGTCGGCGCTGCACTTCGTCACGAAGAACAACGCGCTCGAAGCCCAGCTCGAAATGAGCGACCAGCAGCTCGACGCGTCGCCGCCCTACGCGAACGACCAGGCGGTGCGCGCCGTCAGCCCGAACTCCGCAGCCGCGGCGACGCCAGCCACGCCGCCGGCCGCGCCCGCAGCTTCCGCGCGCGGTGCCCAATGACGACAGGCACGACGACGCAACTCCCACCCAGTCTGCGAAGCGTACGCGCGCTCGACTGGCTCAACTTCTTCGTCGCGAACGTGCAGACCGGTTTCGGCCCGTTCATCGCCTCGTACCTGGCTTCGCACAAGTGGACGCAAGGCGAGATCGGCCTCGCGCTGTCGGTCGGCACGATCAGCGCGATGGTCAGCCAGGTGCCCGGCGGCGCGGCTGTGGACGCGCTCAAGAACAAGAAGGCCGCCGCCGCGTGGGCGATCATCGCGATCATCATTTCGGCGATGTTGCTGGCCGTGAGCCCGACGGTCGTGCCGGTGATGGCCGCCGAGGTGTTCCACGGCTTCGCCAGCTGCATGCTGGTGCCGGCGATGGCGGCGCTCGCGCTCGCGCTCGTGGGGCGTCAGAACCTGGGCGACCGGCTTGGGCGCAATGCGCGCTGGGCCTCGATTGGCAGCGCGGTTGCGGCGGGCCTGATGGGCCTGTGCGGCGAATATGTCTCGCCGCGCGCGGTGTTCTGGCTGACGGCGGCGCTCGCGCTGCCCGCGCTGGTGGCGCTCGCGATGATCGAATACGACAAGCACGCGAACTCACCTAAACCCGCGCCCAAACCGGCACCCAGAGCCACGCCGACGGCCGCCGACCACGCCAACGGCGAGCGTGAAACGATCTTCGATCTGCTGCGCGACCCCCGCATGCTGACGTTCGCGGCCTGCGTAGTCCTGTTCCACCTCTCGAACGCGGCGATGCTCAACCTGGCTGCCGGCGAAGTGACGGCGGGCATGGGCGACAACGTCCAGCTGGTGATTGCGGCCTGCATCATCGTGCCGCAGGCGATCGTCGCGATGATGTCGCCGTGGGTCGGGCGCACCGCCCAGGCCTGGGGCCGCCGCCCGGTGCTGATCCTCGGCTTCAGCGCTTTGCCGCTGCGCGCCCTGCTGTTCGCGGCGGTCGGCAATCCGTACTTCCTCGTACCGGTGCAGATGCTCGACGGTCTCTCGGCTGCGGTGTTCGGCGTGATGCTGCCGCTGATCGCCGCCGACGTGGCGGGCGGCAAGGGACGCTACAACCTGTGCATCGGGCTGTTCGGGCTGTCGGCAGGGATCGGGGCGACGCTGTCGACCGCGCTTGCGGGCTTTATCGCCGATCACTTCGGCAATACCGTGAGCTTCCTGGGGCTCGCCACGGCGGGCGCGGCAGCCGTGGTCATGGTGTGGCTCGTGATGCCGGAAACGCGCGACGCGCTCGAAGAGGAAACCGCCAGCGACAAGGCGGCCTGACGTCTTGCGCCCGCATCGGGGCGCCTCCGCCGCTGCCTGTCCATAGCGATCGGGCGCGGCGGCGGCGCCCCGATTTTTTTCGGCGGGCGTCAATCCAGATGATCGATGGAGGTTTTATCGGCGAAACAGACGCCATAGCGTCGGACACGCGGCCGCAAGCGCCAGGCGAATCCGCAGACAAAAACAGAACGATGGATGTGCCGATACTTGACCTCGCGCGAGGCCATCAGCGATGCCAGAGCAAGACCCAAGGCGAGACAATAAGCGCAGCCACCCGCAGCGAAACCCGCGCCCGCCAGGCGGTCAACCCGCCCTGACGATCCGCTGATTTCACTACAGGAGATGCCCGAAGATACGGCTGTGCAACGAGAGTCCGCCTGACGCGAACCGTGCTGTGGAGCCCATGCAGCTCCGCTGCCGTTCTTCCTGCAAGCCGCGCAAGCGACTTACACCACTTACTTAAGCCACTTGAGTCACTTAAGCCGCCAGCGCCTCGTCGAGACGCGCAGCGACGACCCCGCTCGGGAATGCGTCGAGCTTGCTCGCAAGTATCATCGCGTCGGCATTGGCCGGACGATGACGGCGATTCGGGCTCGGGCGGAACACCGCGTCGCCCCGGCGGATTTTCTCGCCAGTCAACGCGCACACCGCACTGCGACGCGCAGTGCAGACCCGCCACAACTGGTCGGAGTAGCGGCCATAGGTCGCGTCGCTCCAACAAACGGTGATGCTGTCCGGATCATGACGCCGGATCAAGGTGATGCCTTGCGCATCCCACGACCGCACGGTGGCGCGGCGCCGGTTGGCCGCTTCCGATGCGCTGCGTGTGATGGGTACCGGTTTGCAGCTCCTGATGACTTCGGGCTCGCCGTCCGGGCCCAAAGGCTCCGAGGCTGCGGTCAGAAGATCAATGGTTTGTTGCCATGCGCTGCCGGTATCTAATTTCGTCATAATGCACCTCGTGCACGTGGAAACGATTCAAATATGCCGGTCGAATAAGCACTCTGCCACGTCGGGATTATAGCGTGCGATTCTGGCACTCCACAGAAAAAACTGAATTTTCACACGATATATCTGAGACCCGGACAAAGACCAGACATGAGGCTTTCAAGGCTCATTGCAGGATAGCAATAGTGGTTTCTTTACATTCGCACTTTTTTGCCGATTTGTTGATGTTTAACATTGCTCACAGGAAAAAATAACCGGATAGCCGGGTCTTATGCAGACGAGGCAAATGCATTAGCAAGACTATTGAGCACCGCGAACGGTTGGTTCGCACGCCTGCACCAGCCGGCCGCAATCGCCCGCCAGACAAGCCTGAGCGGGCTCTTATACCGTCACCCGATGCACGCTGGGTTGCACCTGCGGGGCACGCTGTGTGTTGTCCGATCAATGAAACGCATTACAGGCTTATGTCACAAACAGCCGAAAAACTTCACATCGGCTGCTACGCAACAAGACGCGGGGAATTGTCGCATGAAGCCACGTCGCGCCGATGCAGGTCAATTGCGAGAAACGACTCTATTTCACGAATCGTTAATCAAAAACGAATTGCGCTTTAGCCATTTTGTCACGCGCGAATGCATGGAATCACATCAGGCAGTGCGGCGTCAATAGCCTTCAATAGCCGTCACGATTACCTGCACGGATAACAACAATTCAAATGGCGGGTAAAGACTGCGTGAATGGCCGCTAAAGACGCGCAAGCGACGCTTCACGCGGCACACGTCAGGTGACACTTCAAGCGACACGTCAGGCGCCGCGCCCCTGGTCCAGGTAGTCGGCGGCGCGACGCCGCAGCATCGTGCCGAAATCGTCGAGCCAGCCAATCGACAGCCGCCAGCTCTGCCAGTAAAGCTCGACGTCGAGCACACGCCCCGGCGTCAGTTCGACGAGTTCGCCGCGCGCGAGATGCGGCGCGATCATGCGCTCCGGGCACATGCCCCAGCCAAGTCCGCTCACGCAGCAGCGCAGAAAACCCGCGACGTGCGGAATCCAGTGCAACGGCGCATCCACCTGCGCGCGCGTGATCCTTCGCACGAAGCGCTTTTGCAGTTGATCTTTTGGATTGAATTCGACGCACGGCGCGCGGCGCAGCGACTCGCGCCCCACCCCATCGGCGAAATAGCGCTCAAAGAATGCGGGCGAACACACCGCGAGATAGCGCATGCGGCCAAGCCGCGTCGAGCGGCAGCCCTGCACCGGTTCGGCCTGCGTCGTGACCGCGCCCTGGACGCTGCCGTCGCGCATGCGCTGCGCCGTGTGATCCTGGTCGTCGATCACGAGATCGAGCAGGATGCCGCGTTCGACGCAAAACGGCGCCACGGCGTCGATGAACCAGGTGCCCACGCTGTCGTCGTTGACGGCAACGCGCAACGTTGGCCGCGCGGTTTCGCCGAGCAGCTCCCCCGCCACCGTCGGCATGCCGCCGCCCAGCTCGGCTTCGAGCAATTGCACGCGCTCGGTGTGGCGGCACAGCAGCGCGCCTGCCGCGGTCGCGACGCAAGGCTGGCCCCGTTTGACGAGCACCGCGCCCACGCGCTCCTCCAGCAGCTTCACGCGCTGCGAGACCGCAGAAGGCGTGACATTGAGGGCGCCCGCCGCGCGGTCGAACGAACCGTGGCGCACCACGGCGGCAAGCGCATCGAGCAATGCATAGTCGAGCATTAGCGTTCCTTAATCAGCCTTAAGAAAATGAGCTTTGCTTAATCGGCTCCTGGCGGCAGACTAGCGCCGTTCCCCCGTACTGTCCAATCATGAACTGGCTCGCTTTTTCTCATGGCGCCGCGCTGTGCGCCTCCCTGATCGTCACCATCGGCGCGCAGAACGCTTTCGTGCTGCGCCAGGGCATCCTGCGCTCGCATATCGGCAAGATCGTCGTGCTGTGCACGCTGTCCGATTTCATCCTGATCGGCGCGGGTGTGGGCGGCGCGTCCGCACTCGTCGAGCGCTATCCGACCTTCGTGCATCTCGTGCTCTATGCGGGCCTTGCGTGGCTCGTGTGGTTCGGCATCGGCGCGCTGCGTCGTGCCGTGAAACCCACACATGACGTGATGGATGCAGCCGCCAGCGCTCAACATGCGCCCGAGCAGCGCGCCTGGCCGATCATGCTGATGACGCTCGCGTTCACGTGGCTCAATCCGCACGTTTATCTCGATACGTTTTTGCTGATCGGCACGGCCGGGGCACGCGAACCGGAAGGGGCGCGTCTCGCGTTCGCGATCGGCGCGATGGCGGTGAGCGCGGTGTGGTTCCTCGGTCTCGGTTACGGTGCGCGAGCGCTGGCGCCGCTGTTCAAGCGCGCCGCTGCGTGGCGCGTGCTCGACGGCGCGATCGGGTCGATGGTGCTGTTGATCGCCTTTACCCAGTTGCGCTGATTTACGGCTGCTGCGCGCGCGGGATCGCCAGCAGCCCCTCCACGAGTTCCGGCGACAGATAGTGCGGCCCGTCGAACACATAGACGCGATAGCCGCGATACGCCTGAAGTTGCGGCGCGAGTTCGGCGGCCGTGGCCGCGCGAAATCCCCCACCCGGTTTCGGCCTGAACGCTTCGGCGATGATGCGCACGCGCTTCCTGCCCAGTTTCGCCGCCAGCGCATCCGCGTACTCGCGCGCCACCGACGGCACGCGCGCATAGACGCCGTTGCCGTCCTGCAGGAAGACGCCGACGTCGTGCGGCAGCCAGCCGTCCAGCCACTTCGCCAGCGCCGCCCCGCCGATATTGCGCGTGTCGTAGACACTGATCCACAGCGGATGCGGCAAGCGTTCGAGCAACGGCCCCATGCGTGCGGCGTCAGTCCAGCTCGGGTCGACCTCGACGGGAAAATACCAGCCGCTCACATGCACGGGCGGACGCGCATCGGCGAGCTTTTGCGAACGCGCTATCAATTCGTCGAGATTCGCGCGCGCCTTCTTTTCATCGGCATAGCCCGCGAGACCGACGATCACGTCGCGCGCCCACGGCTCCCCCGCGATGCGCGTCCAGTCCGGCACGCGCGGCGCGGGCAGGTTCGCGCCCGGCACGAACGCCACGTCGTCGACGGCCGTCCACTGCACCAGCAGGTCGCGCACGCCCAGCCGTTGCCAGTCGCCGCGCGGATCCAGGTGCGCGTTGTCGGGCTGCCAGACGACGCCTTGCGCAAGCGGCGGCGCGGCCCTCTCATCCGGCGCGGCCAGCGCGCTCGTGCCAAAGCCGAAGCACCCGGCCAGCGCAGCCAGCACGCAAGCCGCGATCGCCCTCATGCCCTTCGCCATCGCGCGCAGCCCGCTAGGCGGCAGTGCGCTGCGCCATCGCCGGATGCCGATAGCCCGGCAACGCGGCGCTCGCGAACGGCGTGACGGGCCGCCCCATCAGCGCCGCGACGATGCGCGCCGACGCCTCGCCATCGCCATAAGGATTCACGCGGCGCGCCCACGCCCGCCGCGCCGATTCGTCGTCGACGAGCGCCATCACCGCGCGCCGGATCGCCTCGCGATGCGTGCCGACCAGCTTCACGGTGCCCGCCGCGAGCGCTTCGGGGCGCTCGGTCACGTCGCGCATCACGAGCACGGGCTTGCCGAGCGCGGGCGCCTCCTCCTGCACGCCGCCCGAGTCGGTCAGCACGATCGCCGCGCGCTGCATGAGGCGCACGAAGGCCGGATAGTCGAGCGGTTCGGTCAGGTGCACATTGGGCGCGTTGCCCAGCGCGGCCAGCACCGGGCCGCGCACATTGGGGTTCAGGTGCACCGGATAGACAATCTGCATCTTGCCCGTCGCGGCCAGTTCCGCGAGCGCCGCGCAGATATGTTCGAAGCCCGCGCCGAAGCTCTCGCGCCTGTGCCCCGTCACCAGCAGCAGCGGCCGCCCTTCGCCCTCGGGTTCGAGCCACGGAAAGCGCGCGTCGATCTGCGCACGCAGGGCTGCATCGCGATCCAGTCGCGCGCACATGAGCCGCAGCGCATCGATCACCGTGTTGCCGGTGACGATCACGCGCCCCATGAGCGCCTCGGCTTCGAGATTGGCCTGGGCGCTTGCCGTCGGCGCGAACAGCAGGTCGCTCACGACGTCCACGACGCGCCGGTTGGTCTCCTCGGGCCACGGCTCAAGCAGGTTGCCGGTGCGCAGCCCCGCTTCGACGTGTCCGACCGGAATGCGCCGATGGAACGCCGCCAGCGCGGCCGCCATGCTGGTGGCAGTATCGCCGTGCACGAGCACGCGCTCGGGGCGCACATCGGCGAGCACCGCATCGACGCCCGCAAAGAGGCGCGCGGCCAGGCCGTTGAGCGACTGGTTCGCGGTCATCGCGCCCAGATGATGCGCGGGGGCGATCTCGAACAGTTCGAGCACCTGGTCGAGCATGGTCTGATGCTGGCCGGTCACACAGACGACCGACTCCACGCCGGGCTCGGCTTCGAGACATTTCACGAGCGGCGCCATCTTGATGGCTTCGGGCCGCGTTCCAAAGATCGACAGGATTCGCACGGGCAGGCTTCCCTTCGTTACGTAGTTCCGCAAGTACCGTAAGTACCGTCAGTACCGCCAGGACGGTCGGCTGGGGTTTCGCGTCCGCTTCGCTATGCGAAGCGAATCGACGCGGCCCGCCGCCTGCGCAATTGCCGTGCCCCGTTCGCGCAGCCTCGTAGAATGGGCCGCATCGCTCACGTCATCATCGCGCCACCTCCACGCCACCTCCACGCCACCTCCACGCCATTGCAGACATTCCCATGACTACCAGCCAGGCTTACTCGCGGCCCGCCCGCCTGTTGCAGATCGCCTCGTGGATCATCGCCATCGTGTTCGCCGGTTTCCTCGACATGCTCGGCGGCCTGGTGATCCGCGACCTCATGTTCGTGCCACATGGCGGGCCGCCCACGGCCGAACAGTTCGTCGATACGAACGCGAGCGCGCCGCTCGATGCGCAGTTGCGCGAAATCGAGCGCCAGCGCAGCGCACTGGGCGACAAGGGGCAGACGCTTTCGACTGGCTACGATCGCGCGACCACCGAATACCACGATGCGCAAGAGAGCCTGCGCAACTGGCTGGCCACACGCAGCGCGACCGGCGACAACCGCAACGATGTCGAATTGCTTTCGCGCACCCGCAAGCTCGACGTATTGCAGGCGAACGCGTTGAACTGGCAGCATCAGCGCGACGCGCTCGCCGACCAGCAACGCAAACTCGATTCGCAGAGCGAAGCAATCAACGCCCAGCTCGCGCGCCTGCAGGTCGACGCCGATGCGCGTTACGCGGCAGCGGACAAGCGCTATGAACTCACGGTGTTTGGCTGGCGTCTCGCGCTCACGCTGCCGGTGCTGGTCGTGGCCGTGTGGCTGTTCGTGCGCCATCGCAAGAGCCGTTATTGGCCCTTCATTTACGGCTTTGGCCTCTTTGCGCTGAGCGCGTTCTTCGTGGAGCTGGTGCCCTACCTGCCGAATTTCGGCGGCTATGTGCGCGTGCTCGTGGGCATTGCGCTCACGGTCTTTGCGGGCGTGTACATGCTGCGCGCGTTCCAGCGCTACGTCGAGCGCAAGCGCGCCGAAATGCAGCAGAGCCAGAGCGAACGCGCGCGTTCAGTGGTCTATGAGAAGGCGATCAGCGCGTACCAGAAGAAGCTCTGCCCGTCCTGCGATAAACCGTGGCACCTGGGCGGCGAACAGGTGTCGTTCTGCATTCACTGCGGGCTGCGGCTATTCGACATCTGCGTGTGCGGTGCGCGCAATTTCGCGTTCTTCCCGTTCTGCAATCAGTGCGGCACGCACGTGACGAAACCGTCCGCGCCGCCAGCCGACGAACCGCCGGCCGCAGCCCGGACAGAACCGCCGCCGATCTGATTACGGTCGCTTGAGCGCAGCGCTGACCTTGACCACTTTCGCACCCTGCGCGCGCGGCTGATAACCGTCGTCGAGCGTCTTCAGGAAGGCGATCACATCGTCGATATCGCGTGCGTTCCAGGCGGGCTTGCCGCCCGCCTTGCGCGTCAGCGGTTCGTCCACGGTATCGACGTTGTCGCGCACCGCTGCGGGCAGGTCGTCGAACTTCACGACATGGCCGCGCGCGTCCTTCGAATACCACTTCTGCGGCGCGGTATCGCGCTCCACGTAGAAGCGCAGCGCGTCGCGCAGCGTATGGAAGCGGCCGTTGTGGAAGAACACTTCGCGCGTGGCGACGTTGCGCAGCGTCGGCGTCTTGAAGAGGCCGCAATAGCTCTTGTTGCTCGCCTTGTCGGTGCGCACCGGGCCGCAGAGGCCCTCGTCGTAGTAGTCCGGATCGCGGTTCGCACGCAGCTCCGGATTGCGCGGCACGCCCAGCGCCTCGAACTGGAAGTCCGTGAACAGCGGATGCGCGCCGTTCGCGCCCACCTGGTCGATATGGCACGACGCGCAGTTGCCGCTGTTCGGATCGTCGAACAGCTTCTTGCCGCGCATTTCGCTGGCCGTCAGCTCCGCCTTGCCGTCGAGATACGCGTCGAATTTGCTCGTGTAGGGATGGAAGCTGGGCTCTTCGAGTTCGTAGCGCTCGACGGCCATCATCGCCTGGCGCAGCGCGGCATCGTTCGAGGCGAAAATCGTTTCGCCGAACACCTGCTTGAAGCGCGCCGCGTACGGTGCGCGCGCGAGTTTCGCGGCGATGTCGGCGGGGCTGCGATTGGCCATTTCATTCGCGCTGAACAGCGGAAAGAGCGCCTGTTCGTGCAGGCTGTTGAAGCGGCCGTCCCACGCGAAGCCGCCTGCGGGGGGGCTGTCGGCGTCGGTGAGGCGCTCGAATACGCTGGCGGCCTGCACATGCGTCCAGACCGGCGTGCGGTTGAGCACGTAGCCGAGCGTCGGCACGGCGCGCGTGCCCTGGGTGCGCATATCGGCGCCGCCCAGTTGTGCGGCGAGGCCGTTGGGCGGCCCATAGGCGTGCGCCGCGCTATGGCAGCTCGCGCAGGACATACGGCCCGAAGCGGAGAGCGAGGGATCGTTGAAAATGAGCTTGCCGAGCGCGGCGGTGTCGCTGAGCGGCGTGGCCGCAGCCGTTGTGGAAGCCCCCGCGGAAACCATTGCGGAAGCGGGAACATGAGACTGCGCCTGCGCCGCACCGATGCCCGGTGCGACAAAAGCCGCCAGCGCGGTAGCGCCGGCGGCCAGCGCAGTCGTGACGGCGCGACGCGCCGCCAGACGTGCGTGGAAAACGGTCATCGGCGTGGCTTAGAGATTCGTGAAGATGTCCTTGCCGAAGCCCGTCAGGCCCGCCTGGCCCGCGTAGCCCAGATGGCCGAGGCCGAACATGTCCTCGACGCTCTTGAGCATCGAGTAGTGGTTGTACGCCACCGTCGACACCGTGCCCGGCTTGATGAACTTCGAGATCATCACCGCGCCCGTGCGGTCGCCGCCGTAGCTGCTCTTCGCGAGCACGAGATTCACGTTGCCCGTGAGGCCTGCCGGCACGGTCATGCCGAGCTTCGTCAGGTACGCCGCCGGCACCGTGCCCATCGCCGCCGATTGCGGGAACGTGCCCAGGTTCGGCCCTTCCTGCTGGCTGCAGCAGGTGTCGCCCGCGAACGTGAAGTCCACTTCGCTCGTGCTCGGCATCGTCACCGACGCGTAGCTGCTTTCGTCGAAGTTGATGATCAGCAGGCCGTCCTGCTTGAACGCCGGCGATGCGGTGATGATGGGCACCCACTTTTGCAGGAACGCATCGGCGGAAACCAGGCCGCCCGTCGCGCCGTTCGCGCACGGCGAATCGTGGCCGTCGTCGCACGTGCTCGGCGTGATGAGGTTAAAGTTCGCCGTCGTCGCGACCTGTTGCAGGTCGGTCGTCAGGTTGTTCAGGTTGACCACGTTCGCCTGGCAGTCCGGCGAATCGATGATCGAGTGGAAGTACATGAACGGGTTGTGACGCGTCGCATACGAATCGCCTGCGGGCGTGGTGGCGTTCGGCGCTTCCTGGGTGTTGGTCAGGTCGGTCGTCCCCAGCGTCGGGTGGCCGCAGGTGGCCGCTTCGCGCGCCGGGTCGTTGCCCATGTCGCCTTCGTAGCCCTTCCACGTGAGGTTCGCCGCCTTGAGCTGGTCGGCGATGGTCTTCACGCTCGCGGGATACACGCAGCCGGTGCCGATCGCCTGACCGTCCGACGTCATGCCCGTGAGGCTGAAGTCCTCATAGGTCGTGCAGTCGTTGTCGGTTTGCAACGTGGGCGACTGGCCGCTGATCATCGAAATGTAATTGTCGAGGCTCACGTGGCCCGTGCCGTAATACTGCTGCACCAGCGCGCCTTGCGCCGCGAGCGTGTTGGCCAGGTACGGCGCTTTCGTGGTCGAACTGAACGTCGTCGTGTAGTTCTCGTTTTCAAGCGTGATGATGAAAACGTGCTTGATTTGCTGGGTCGTTCCCGCGGTCGTGGAGTTGACGCTCGAACCGCACGCGCTCACGAAAAGCGCGCACACGAGCGCGGCGAAGATGGCGGCGAAGGCGGCGCCGATCCTGCCGGTAAAGCGAACTGCCATGGGTGTCCTCTGTCTTGTCGAATCGTTATCGGGGTTCTTCGATTTTTTCGGTTTTTTCGGCTTTTCTCTGGAGTGAATGCCGATATTTTTCCGTCCGCCCAGGCACCTTTCGATGCACCATGATTGGGCCGCGCCAGCTTAGGCAGCGTGTGTGACGGAACCGTGAAAAAACCGGGCCGACTGGCCATATAACCGTTATATCGTTCGAACGAACTATGCTTGCGCACGCAACCAACCGGCCGGTCTGGCATTGGCGCGCTGCACCGCCCCGCCAGCAGTTCATGGGTGAAACACGGTCGTGCTGCGCGCAACCGGCTATCATGTCGATTCGTACCGTAGATGGAACAATCGAATCACATGGCCTCCCCTCAAGAAAACGTCAGCATGGCGGTGTTCTGCGACTTCGAGAATGTCGCGCTCGGCGTGCGCGACGCGAAGATCGACCGCTTCGATATCAAGCCCGTGCTCGAGCGGCTGCTGCTCAAGGGCAGCATCGTCGTGAAGAAGGCTTATTGCGACTGGGAGCGCTACAAGGGCTTCAAGGCGTCGATGCATGAGGCGAGTTTCGAGCTCATCGAAATTCCGCACGTGCGCCAGTCCGGCAAGAATTCCGCCGATATTCGCCTCGTCGTCGATGCGCTCGACCTCTGCTATACGAAGTCGCACGTCGATACCTTCGTGATCGTGAGCGGCGACTCGGACTTCTCCCCGCTCGTCTCCAAGCTGCGCGAGAACGCGAAGAAGGTGATCGGCGTGGGCGTGCGGCACTCGACCTCCGACCTGCTGGTCGCGAACTGCGACGAATTCATCTTCTACGACGACCTGGTGCGCGAACTTTCGCGCGAGCAGCAGCCGCGCGGCAAGGGCCGCGACGGCGGCGCGAACGCGAAGCGCCAGGGCGGCGACGAGCGCCAGCAACGCGGCGACGACAAGAACGAAAACGCCGAAGATCGCAGCGAGGAGCGCAAGCTCAAGGCGATCACGCTGGTGGTCGAGACGCTCGATGCGCTGGGCTATGAGCGCGGCGACAGCGGCAAGATCTGGGCATCGGTGCTCAAGAGCGCGATCAAGCGCCGCCGCCCCGACTTCAACGAGTCGCGTTATGGGTTCCGCGCGTTCGGCAACCTGCTGGAAGAGGCGCAGGCGCGCGGGCTGCTCGAAGTGGGCCGCGACGACAAGTCGGGCACCTTTGTGACGCGCACGAGCCAGCCGGCGAACGTGGCAGCGCCTTCTACTACGACGGACGCCCCGGCAGCACCGGTGGCGGAAGAAGCCGCAGCGCCGCGCAACGACGACACGCGCTCGCGCCGCAAGGGCCGCCGTAACGGTCGTGGGAATGCGAAGGACGTGAAGGACGTGAAGGACGCCGCGCGCGAGCCGCAAGAGCCACGCCAGCCGCAACAGGGCGTGCACGAAGCGCACGAAGTGATTCAGGCGCAGGAAATCTTCGACATCGAATCGCTGCAGGAAACCGGCGCTGCGTCCTTCGACACGCACGCCGAACCGCATGGCGATCTTTTCGACGAGCAGCAGCCGCACTCGCACGAATCCGCCCTGCCGCTGTTCGAGCCCGCTACGCCCGCAGAAGTGAAGGTGCTGGAAGAGACGCCGCGTCGCGCGCGCAAGACCGCTCCGCGCAAGACTCCGGCGCGCAAGAAGGCTGCCAAACCTGCGAAGGAAGCCGCCCAGGCTGCCGCCGCATCGTCAGAGGCAGACGCCGCGCCTCAGGCCGAACCGGCGGTGCAAGCTGCGCCTGAAGTCACTGCGCCCGACGCCCCCGCGACTGAAGCACCGAAAAAGAAAGCGCCGAAGAAAACTCCGGCGCGTGCACGCCGCCCGCGCAAGGCAGCGGAAGAAAGCTGATCGCCGTCCAGCCGACGATCAGTCAGTCACCAAACGGATTCGCCGGGCGCTTGCCCGGCGTTTCTTTTTTGTCGCCCTGTTCATCGGACGCACCGAAAGCCCCGAACGGATCGCCCGCTTTCGCAGGCGCATCGCCACCAAAGGGATTCGTTTCAGGCTTGGGCGCGGAATCGCCAAATGGATTCGCGCTCGCCGGAGCACGCGTGCCACCGAACGGATCGTCGGCGCGTGGCGGTTGCTCACTCTTGCCTGCTTCCATCGCGTCGGCATCGGCCGCGAGGTTGTACTCGGCCTGCACCTGCGCGAGCACGCCTGCAATGGTCGATTCGAAACCCGCCGCATTGCCGAAATGGCGCATCGTCCAGTTGCAGCCCGTGCGATCGGGCTCCTGCGCCTGCGGTCGCGGCACGACGATTTTCACGCCATCCTCGACCACTTCCTGCCGCCGTTGCAGACGGCGCTTCACTTCTTCATGCAACCGCGACGCGTTGAGTGTCTTGCGCAGCATCGGGCACCTCCTTGTCGATCCTCGAAACCCGCCGCGAGTCTAGCGCACTCTTGACGTTCACTGCGGCTGGGACGGGGGCTCGACAGGCTGGTTCATATGCACGAGCGCGTCGCGCATCGAATCGCTCGGGATCACGATTTGCCCCGTAAATGGTGTGTCGAGATCGACAATCACATAGATCGACGACGAAATCGATAGCGCACCCAGCCCGATCATCACCATGGCGAGCGCATTGTGTGGCGCAATCAGGCCGAAGCTCAGGAAGATGAGGATGAGCCATAGCGTGAGCATCACGAAGAACGGCCGCGACAGCGTGCTATGCGCCTCCTCGATCAACCGCCAGCGCGTGTCGCGCACGCGGCCAAACACGTCGCCAAGACGCGCTGCAAGCACGCCCTGATAGCGGTCGCGCGGCGTGAAGCTGCCGATCTCGCGGCCGACCGAATTGAGCAGCGCGCCCAGCGACACGCTCTCCAGTTCGCCGTCCTTCGCACCGGACACGCGTGGATAGCTGCCCTCGGGCGGGCGCTCGTTGGGCCATGTCGAGGCAATCGCCGCTGCGGTGTAACTGCGCAGCTTCGCGCGCGCGGCTTCGGCATCCGGGCCGTAGTCGCGCAGGCGCGCGTCGAGCTGGATCAGGTCTGCCGAGTAGGCGCGCATGTCGTTGGTCGCCGTGTCGAAGCTGCTTTTCGCCGACGCGGTGAGCAGGCTCAACACCAGCGCCGCGAACGTCACGAGCATCCCCAGCACCAGTTGCACGAGTTGCACCGTCTCGTGCTTGCGATGCTCCTCGGGCAGCAACGGCCGCAGCAAAATGCCCAGCCCCGTGCCGCCGAGCAGCAGCACGAACACCAGCGCGGCCATGCCGATCTCCATCATGCTCAGGCGCTCCTGTGCGGATCGTCCGCGGGCGTTGCCTGCGTGCCTTGCAACGCTTCTTCCACTTCGCTCTTCGGCGGCTGCGGCACGGGTAGATCCTTGGCGTTCTTCGCCAGGTGCGCCGACTCGCCGGGCAACAGCACATCGGGATGCACGCGCGGCACCGCTCGCTTCCACGCGACGTCCAGTTCGCGGCGGATCGAATCGTAAATCTCCTTCGAAATCGAACGATCCTCATACATCGCCACCACGCGCGCGCGCCCTTCGCGCAGCGCGTAAAGCAGCATCATGCGCTTCTCCAGCACGTCGGCGCCGTTGCCGAAACAGCTGCGCACGGCGTCGAGCCCCCCTTCGGCCTTCTCGATGCGCGAGCGCAGGATCGTGCCGAGCAGCTTCGCCAGCCGCTCGCCGAGCAAGGGCGTGAGACTCGTATCGGCGAAGGCGATCAGTTCGTGCAGCACCACGCGCCGGCACATCAGGAGTTCGAATCGATCGGCCAGCGCATCCGAATACGGCTGGCGAATGCGCAGCCAGCGCGCGATGAAACGTGCGACGCGCAGCTCCGGCGTATCGGCAAGAATTTTTGCCGCCGCGCGCTGGTAGCCGATGCGCCCGCTCTCGCGCGCCGCTTCGATCATCGCGTCGGTATTGCGCGTCATGGCATCCAGGTTGCGGATCGTGACAATGCCGCTTCCGTATTCCGGAATGAGGTCGCGCTCCTTCGCCGCGAGCGTGACGAGGCCGATGGCAAGACGCTCACGCTCGGACAGCGCCGCTTCGATATCGAAGGCCGTCGAGCTCAGGTCGATGCTGCGGCGAAACGTGGCGCAGGCCTCGTGAGCAATTTCATCAGGGATACGAAACGTTCGAGCCGCTGCGTGTACCTGTTGCGACACGCGGATCGACGAAAGTTGCACGGCCTGCTGCTGGATTGCCTCTTCCTGCGGCGAGAGCAGGTCGAGCTTGAGCCTGCGGATCAGCAGCTTGAGCGACGAGCCGTTGACGATGAGGCTCACGAGCACGAAGCCCGTGGCCAGGATCGCGACGAAGCGGCGCGTGCTTTCGGGCAGCGCCTCGTTCTGCGCGAGGCCGAGCGCCAGCACCAGCGTCACCGCGCCGCGCAGGCCGCCCCACGCGATAACGAGCTTGTATGCGGCGCTCACGGGTTCGGTGAGCTTGAAGCGGCTCAATAGCGGCAGCATGCCGAACGCGACCACGAGCCGCGCGATGAAGGCCGCGACCACCACCACCGCGAGTGCGACAAGGTCGAGCAAGTGCGCATCGCGCAAAGTCGCGGGAATCTGCATGGCGGCGAGCAGAAAAATTGCCGCCCCCGCCATGGCCGCGACCTGTTCCCAGATCAGTTGCAGGTGCAACCAGTTGACGGGCGACAGGCGCGTGCGCCCCAGGCCGCTGATCACGAGCCCCGCGGCCACCACGGACACCACGCCGGACACATGCAGCACCTGATCGGCGAACAGATACAGCGGATACGGCAGCGCAAAGCTCAGCGAGATCTCGGCCTTGCCCTCGCCGCCCAGCGCGGGAAGCAACCAGGCGAATGCGCGGCCCGCCAGTGCGCCAAGCGCGAGCCCGCCAACCAGTTGGACGCCCAGCGTGCGCAGCGCGGCCGTACCCGTGGCCGCCGCGGCGTCGCCGGTGATGGCGGCGATCAGCACGCTGGCAATGGCGATGGCGGCTGCGTCGTTCAACAGGCTCTCGCCTTCGACGAGGCGTACGAGCCGCGCAGGCGCGCCCACTTCGCGAAAGACCGCAAGCACGGCGGACGGATCGGTCGTCGCGATCATCGCGCCCAGCAACAAGCCGTCCGTCAAAGGGCCGAGTCCCGTCAAGCGGATCGCGCCGCCCACCATCGCGGTCGCGACGAACACGGCCACCACGGCGAGCAGCAGGATCGGCGCGGCGTCGCCCAGCATTTCGCGTACGTTCACGCTGAGCGCGGCCTGAAACAGCAGCAGCGGCAGGAAGACCCAGAGATAGGCCTCGGGCGGCAGGCGCGGCGCCAGCGCGGGCGTGACGACGCTCGCGGCAAGCTGCGGCCAGGCTTCGCCGCTCACAAGATAAATGCCGCCGAGCGCGAAACCCCACGCGGCCAGCAGCACCGATTCCGAGAGCGCAAAGCGCAGGCTCACCGCTTGCACCAGCGCGATGCTCGCCAGCAGAAAACCGCTCAAGAGAAGAATGTGAATGACCATCGTTTCCTGTGCGATGTGTAGGTCTGCGGATTGGTTGCTACCGGGTACGGCAATAGATACACGCGAGGAGCACGTGCGCTCAGTGCGCGGGCAACCACACCACCGTCAGCGACTTGACGCCCTGCGCGCCCTGAATCAGCACGCCTTCGATATCGGCGGTTGCGGACGGCCCCGTGACCAGCGCGGCATAGCGTGCATGGCGAAAGTCATCGCGCCGGTAGGCGTCCTGCAAACCGGCGACCAGCGCGGCGGGATCGAGCAGCACGTAAAGATGCTGCACCAGGTAGCCGAGCGCATTCACGATGTACTCGCGCTCGCTCAGCCACACCGAGCCCGTTTCCGCGACGCCGAAACGCGCGCGCACAACGCCGGCTTCGACATCTTCGAGCGACGCGGGCGGCGTACCCGTCGCAAGCATGCGCGTGCCAGGCACTTCAGGAGCCGCCGAAGCGATCGAGGCCTGCGGCCCCAGCCGCTCGCGTATCGCGGCGAGCACGGTTTCGCCCGAAGGCGCTTCGATTTCCTTGCCGCCCATGAGCGTCAGCGCGGCCGTAAAGCGCGCGCGCAACTCGCCTGGCGGCGTATCGAAGAGCGGCACGTCAGGGAGCGCCTGCGGCGCAGGCTGCGCAGCGCGCACGCGCGCGAGAAACGCTTCACGACTCGCCATCGCCGCCTCCTTTCACGTCGCTGCCTTTGCGGTTCTTGCGATACCACGCGTGAAACGTGGTGCCAGGCGCCTGAGGCAGCGTGCGCTGCTTGCCCCAGATATTGAGCGGGTTGTAGAGCACGAAATTCGGCAGTCGTCGCAGCGCGCCGTCGAGCGACGACACTGCGCCGCGATACAGCCTGGGACTGGCAAGCAGGCGCCCCGCCATTTTCAGCACTTCCTGCTTCACGAACGGCACCGCGTGCTGCGCGGCAATCACTTCGCGCCATTGGTAAATCTGCTCGTGAATATTGATTTTCACGGGGCACACGTTGGTGCAACTGCCGTTGAGCGTCGAAGCAAACGGCAAGGCGCTAAAGCGCTTCAGGTCGAATGTCGGATTGATAATCGCGCCAATCGGCCCGGCATACGTGCTGCCATACGACAGCCCGCCACTGCGCCGATAAACCGGACAGGTATTCATGCATGCGCCGCAACGGATGCATTTGAGCGAATACCAGAAGTCCGGCATGGCGAGCCGCGCGCTGCGTCCGTTGTCCACCAGCACGAAATGCAGCTCGGCGCCTTCGCGCGGCGCGCGGAAATGCGAGGTGTACTGCGTAATCGGCGAGCCGAGCGCACTGCGCGACAGCATGCGGATAAAAACACCCAGATCGGACAGGCGCGGAATCAGCTTTTCAATGCCCATCGAAACGATATGCACAGGCGGCACGTTCGCCGAAAGATCGGCGTTGCCTTCATTCGTGCAGACCACCACCGTGCCGGTTTCGGCCACGGCGAAATTGCAGCCGGTCATGCCGCCGGTCTTTTCGCGCACGAACCAAGGGCGCGTATTCATGCGCTGACTGTGCGCGAGATAGTGAATATCGTTATTGGCGGGATCGGTGCCAATGGTGCGGCCGAATACTTCGGCAACATCGTCGCGCAGTTTATGGACGGCGGGCACGACGATATGGCTCGGCGGCTCGCCGTCGAGTTGCTGGATGCGCTCGCCCAGATCGGTTTCCATCACGGCGATGCCACGCTGCTCCAGATACGGTCGCATTTCGCATTCGTCGGTAAGCATCGACTTGCTCTTGACGAGTGCCGTGATGCCACGGTCGCTGAGGATGCGAAACACGGTCTCGTTGTGCTCGCCTGCCGTATCGGCGAAATGGACGGTGACACCGTTTGCCTCGGCCACGCGTGTGAATTCGTCGAGATAGTCGGCGAGATGCGAAAGCGTGTGCGCCTTGATGCCGGACGCCAGTTCGCGCAGCGTTTCCCATTCGGCAATAGCGTGCGCCTGGGCATCGCGTTTCATCCGCAAGTCCCAGAGCCGTTTGTCGTGGAAGTCGACGTGCTCCGGATGCGAAAGAAAACTGCCTGCGAGCCTGGCGTGCTCGACGCGCTTCGACGATTTATCCGGCGTGCTCATTCGCGTGCTCCATTCAGAACCTGGGCGATATGAATGAAGCGCACATCGGCTTTCATGCGCTCCGCGCAGCCTTGCTGATGCATCAGGCAGGACATGTCGCCCGAGACGATGTATTGCGCGCCCGCGCTGACGTGATCGACGATCTTGTCCTGCCCCATGCGCACCGAAACCGCTTCTTCCGTTACAGCGAACGTGCCGCCGAAACCGCAGCATTCGTCGGGCCGCCTGGGCTGCACGAATTCGATGCCCTTGACGTTGCGCAGCAGCGCGAGCGGCTTTGAGAACGGCGTGCCCGCGACTTCGGAAATCGACGCTTCGTGCAGATGGCGCAACGCGCTGCAGCTATTGTGCAGGCCCACGCGCCAGGGGAATTCGGCCCACGGGAATTCGCGTACGCCCAGCACGTCGTGCAGGAACTCGACCAGTTCGTAGGTATTCGCGCGCACGCGGCGCACTTCGTCGGTCTGCTCGATTGCGGTGAAATGGTCGCGCACATGATTCACGCAACTCGCCGACGGCCCGACGATATAGTCGTAACCCGCGAAGGCGCGTGCAAAGACGCGCTCCGTGCCCGCCGCCTCGGCCTGTGCGCCGCTATTGGCCATGGGCTGGCCGCAGCAGGTCTGGTCGAGCGGATAATCCACCTCGCAGCCAAGCCGTTCGAGCAATTCCAGCGTGGCGATCCCGACTTCGGGATAAAACGCGTCGATGAAACACGGGACGAACAGGGCGACTTTCATGCGGGGGCTCGCGCGGAAAGCGGATCGAATCATTCTAGCGCCGTTCCGCCCAGCAAGCGCTTAACCGGGCACGGCCGCCCCAGACCGTGCCGCAGTGCAGCGAGCGCCTTTGCGCCCGCTGGCAAAACTCAGAAGTTGTGGCGAATGCCCGCGATCACCGCCAGTTGCTTGTCGGTGTCCGAATTCACGAGATTCGGAATCTGCGCGAGGTTGCGCGTGCCGCCCGACGCATCGATACCCAGTCCCGCGCCCGACGACTTCTGGCCGATCGCCACCGCATAGAGCGCCGTGCGTTTGGAAAGGTTGTACACGGTGCCCAGGTTGACCTGGTGGATGCGCGTAGACGAGCCCTCGCCCGGATGCGCGTCGTTGAAGATATACGCGAAGCCGAATTGCAGCGCGGGCGAGTATTGCCACATCGTATTGAGTTCGGCGATGTCGAAGGCGATATTCGCGCCCTGTGGCTGCGCCGTGCTCGCGAAATACTGGCTCTGCGAATAGCGCGTGTGCGTATAGCTCAGCGCGACGGTGACCTTGTCGAACGCATATGACCCGCCTGCCCCCCAGATATCGACTTTCTGCGCGTTCTGCAATTCGCAATACGAGGCATCGGTATTGGCGCAACTCAGGTCGCCGATATAACCGCTCTCCCCGCCCAGCGCCGCCTGCATCGGATTATGCAACTGCAAATAACCGGCAGAAAGCGCAAGCGGGCCGTGCGCGTAATTCGCCGCGAGCGACCAGCCGCGGTTCTGCGAGAAATTGCCTGCCACGCCGCCCAGGCTAAACAGGCCGCCCACGGTCAGCCCGCCAAAGCTCGGGCTGATGTACTTGAGCGAATTGTTGAAATTGAACGCCTCGTTGAGATTATCGACGTCGCCGAAATGCGAGCCGTAAAGCGTTGCCCAGTTGTTGCTCGACGCGTAGGCGCCCATATAGTCCGAGAACGGATCGTACTGGCGGCCCAGCGTGAGCGCGCCATAGGTGCCGTTCGCCACGCCCACCCACGCATTGCGATTGAACAGCGTGCCGCTTTGCAAGAGCGAACCACTCTGCGTGAGGATGCTGTTTTCCAGCGTGAAGTTCACCGTCGTGCCGCCGCCAATGTCCTCGCTGCCGGTCAAGCCCCAACGCGACGGCACGAGATTGCCGCCGCCCAGTTGCCAGTTCGAATGGCCGTCGGTGTGGCCGTCCGCATGCGTGACCTGCTGATTGGTCGAGTAAACAATGCCCGCGTCCACGGTGCCGTAAAGCGTGACGGAAGACTGCGCATGGGCGCCCGGCGTGAGCGTCGAGAGCGCGCACGAAGCCAGCGCCAGCGCCGTGCGCTTGACGAAATGATCTGCCATAACGGTGTCTGTCTTTTAGAAGTGGGAAGGCGCGACGCGCGAACCTGCTGACGCGCGCCGCCTGCTACTGCGGATTTAGATAGGATGACGTAACGATTGACGCAGACGGCCTGGCCGTCGATTGAACTTCGCCCTATTGGCCGAAGCGTGCGTAGACGTCCGGGCGGCGGCTCTTGAGCACGAGACCCAGCGCGATACCGGCCGCCGCGACGGCCAGCACGATCCACGGGAACGAACGCACGATCGCGCTATCCGAACCGCTCAACGCATCGAGGTTGCCGATCAGCACGAAGCCAATCCACAGCAGTCCGAAGCCGCCGAGAATCGGCGCCACGAGTGCGTGCCAGATGCGCGTGTCTTTCTTCGTCGCACGGAAAAACGCGGCCACCGAGAAACTGGTCACGGCCTGCAGCATCACAATGCCGATGGTGCCCAGCGCCGAGGTGCAGCTAAACACGATATTGAACGGATCCGCACCCGCGAGCACGTAGAGCGCGACCGGTACGGCCACGGTGAGCGTCTGCAGATAGCTCGCGAGATACGGCGAACCATACTTCGGGTGCAGGCGGTCGAGCTTCGCGGGCAGGATGCCTTCGACGGAAAGCGCGTGGATGTAACGCACGATCGTGTTGTGAAACGACAGCAGGCTCGCAAAGATGCTGGACAGCAGCAGGAAACTCATCGTCGTGGTCATCGCGCCGCCCAGGTACTTGCCCGACTGGATGAACCAGAAGTCGCCCGGCTGTTTGGTGGCTACGTCGGCGACATCCTTGAGGCCATAGGCGCACACGATGGCCCATGTCACGAAGGCGAAGAACACGAGAATCATCGTCACCGACACGTAGGTCGCGCGCGGCACCGTCACCTTCGGGTCGCGGCACTCCTTGCCATAGATCGCGGTCGCCTCGAAGCCGATGAAGGATGCGAGCGCGAACATCACGGCGATACCCATGTGGCCGCTGAAGACGTGCTGCGGCGAGAACGGCGCGAGCGTGAGACCGTCCGGGCCGCCGTGGTGAATCACAATGGCGATCGACAGCACCAGCAGGATGCCCATTTCAAGGCACATCAGCACGCCAAGCAGGCGGCTGTTGAGATCGATGCCGCGCAGCCCGGTGATCTGCACGATGACGATGCACGCGAACGAGTACGCGTACCACGGCATGGCGCTGTGCAGCAGCGGCCCGAGCACGACGGTGCAAAAGAACCCAAAGAGCCCGTACAGCGCGATCTGGATGCAGGTGTACGAGAGCAGCGCGACCAGCGCGCCCGCCATGCCCAGCGGCCTGCCGAAGCCCGCGGTGATATAGGCGTAGAACGCGCCCGCGCGCACGATGTGGCGGCTCATCGACGCAAAGCCGACGCTGAACACGAGCAGCACGACGCCGGCGATCACAAAAGCGCCTGGAATGCCCGCGCCGTTGCCAAGGCTGATTGCGGGCGGCACCGCACCGAGCATGCCGGTGAGCGGCGCAGCCGCCGAGATCACGAGAAACACGATTTGCCACAGGCCGAGCAGGCTGCGCTGCGGGACGGCCGCGCGGTCTGCCTCGGCGTCGCCGACAAGACCGGCGCTTGAATACGGTTCGTTCATCGATGCCTCTGCTGGTGTCTGTTCTGATTGCGCCACGCGACACGATGAAGAACCGCGTGCCTTGTGCGCTCTGGGGAGCGGATCTCGCCGATGCATTTTCGAGATTCGACTGGAGCGCATGGTAGGCAGCTAAAAAATTGGGCGACCTGGCTGACCGCGCCAAATTTTCGATAAAGTGCGCCAATACGGCTGCGGGTTTTTACTTAACGGGGTTTTGGCGCGGATTTTGTACGGGTTTGCCACAACACTGGCACGCCCATTGATTCGGATGACGAATGATTTTCTGGCGGCAATTGCGACGACAAGCAAACAAAAGGCTTACGTACGAAATTATTCCGCCTGCTCCCAGTTACGGGTCGCACGCCATAGCACCGTGGCGTCCGCATAGCCCACTGCGCGTGCAACGGCCGCATTCGTCATACCCTCCTGCTCGCGCAGCACCGCCACGCTGCGCTGGCGCTCTTCGCGGATGATGTCGCGCACGGACGTGCCCGCTTCCGTGAGATGGCGCTGCAGCGAGCGGTTCGACAGCCCCAGGTCGCGTGCGATATCGGCCACCACGAGCTTTTCGCGCGCAAGCCGCCGCGTCACGAGATCGCGCACCTGGTCGACAAGATCGTGCGGCACGGTATCGCGCTTGATGAGGTCGGTGGCATGGCGCTCCATCATGCGCGCCATCTGCGTATCGGCGCTCTTGAGCGGCGCGTCGAGATCGTGTGGATGCAGCACCACGCCGTTTTCGGGCTGCTGGAAGCGCACCGGCACGCGAAAAATGCGCATATAGGGCTTGATGTCGGCGGGCGCGGCGTGCTCGAAATGCACTTCCACCGGCATCCACGACGCGCCGTACACGAGGCGGATCATGTGGCACATCGCACTCATGCTGTATTCGGCATCCTGACGGCGCGGCCAGATCGACGCGTGCGCGACGCGATAGCTCCACATCGGCCACGCGTTGTCGCTCACGAGATCCACCAGCGTGCCGCTTTGCCATGACGCCAACGCATCCGTGAACTTGCGGATCGCAGCGCCCAGCGTCGGCGACGACATGAACACGAGGCCTGCCGGCCCTAATTCGGTGAGCTGTATTTCGTTGCCCAGACGCAGGCCAAGGCCAGGTTCATTCAGCACCTGCGCGGCGCGCTCGAACGCGCCGACATAGCGCCCCAACGGCACGATTTCATAGGGATCGGAAAGTTGCCGGCGGCTCAGTCCGAATTCGGCCAGCAGCGCTTCACAGTCCGCTCCGGCGGCGTCCAGCGCCCGCACGATCGGGCCCATCACGGCGCCCCGAATCATCGGAAAACCATTGCTGACAGGGACTCGTTTCATGTCTCTCTCCAGGGGGCTGCAGCTTCGTTGCGATGCTCGTCGTCAAGCACGTCGGCATGCGCAGCAGCCGCTTCTTGTCGTTCTATCGTCGTTCGTTCGCGCTGTCTCTGGCGCACTCTATCGCCCCTTTGGCGCGTTTTGCAAGCGCGAAAAAAATATGGCGTTTCTACGATTGCAGCACGACATCGCCCCCGATTTCACGCCCCATCCGGCTGCGGGCTTGCCGCTTCATCGCATCGTTTGCGGTCCCACGTCATCCTTACGAAATGCTTATGAACACGAATCCGAACTCGCATCCTCTCGATCCGCTGAGCCTCGCCGAAATGCAGCTCGCCTGTGACATCGTGAAAGCCGCCGAGCAACTCGACGAATACGGCCGCTTTCCGGTCACCGAGTTGCAGGAACCGCCCAAAGCCGAAGTGGTGGCCTGGAAGCAGGGCGAATATTTTTCGCGCCGCGCGTTTGTGATCGCCATTGACCGCACGCGCAACCAGACGGTCGAATGCGTGGTCGACCTGCGCGAAAAGAAGGTGCAGACGCGCACGCCGCTCGCGCTGCAAAGCGCGCCGTTCGGCCAGCCGCCGGTGATGATCGAGGACTTCATCAACGCCGAGCGCATCGTCAAGGAAGACCTCGCCTGGCGCGAAGCCGTGAAAAAGCGCGGCCTTTCCGAAGCCGATCTCGTCAACGTGCAGGTCGATCCGTTTTCCGCGGGCGCGTTCGATCGCCCGAGCGAAGGCGGTCGCCGTCTCGTGCGCTGCGTGAGCTACTACCGGGAAAACCCCACTGACAACGGCTACGCTCATCCGATCGAGGGCGTGGTGGCTGTGGTCGACCTGCTCGAACAAAAGGTCATCGACCTCGTCGACGACGGGCGCATCATTCCGATTCCCAAAGCGAAGCACAACTACGACACGCCGAGCCTCGGCAAGCCGCGCGACACCGTCAAGCCGCTGTCGATCAGCCAGCCCGAAGGCCCGAGCTTCACGATCGACGGCTGGCAGGTTGCCTGGCAGAACTGGACATTCCGCGTGGGCTTCACGCCGCGCGAAGGTCTCGTGCTGCACCAGATCACGTGGGACGACGGCAAGGGCGCGCCGCGCCCCATCGTCTACCGCGCGAGCGTGACGGAGATGTGCGTGCCCTACTCCGACCCCACCACGAACCATTACTGGAAAAGCGCATTCGATGCGGGCGAATACGGTCTGGGCAAACTCGCGAACCAGCTCGAACTTGGTTGCGATTGTTTGGGGACGATCCGCTATTTCGACATTCCTTCCGCCGACGATTTCGGCAACAGCTTCACGATGAAAAATGCCGTGTGCCTGCACGAAGAGGATTACGGCACGCTCTGGAAGCACTATGAATTCCGCACCGGCGTGTTCGAAATGCGCCGCTCGCGCCGCCTCGTGATCTCGTTCTTCGCGACCGTCGGCAATTATGACTACGGCTTTTACTGGTACTTCTATCAGGACGGCACGATCCAGCTCGAATGCAAGCTCACGGGCATCGTGCAGACCTCGGCGGTCGCCGATGGCGACAGCTACCCGTGGGGCGGCATGGTGACCGAAAACCTCGGCGGTCCGACGCATCAGCACTTCTTCAATGCGCGTCTGCACATGATGGTCGACGGCGAAAAGAACTCGGTCACCGAGCACGAATTCGTGCCGCGTCCGATGGGCGGCGACAACCCTTACGGCAATGTGTTCGACACCACGAAACGCGTGCTCAAGACCGAGCAGGAAGCCGCGCGCAACGCCAATGGCCAGACGGGACGCTACTGGAAGGTCGTCAATCCGAACGTGAAGAATCGTGTGGGCGCGAATCCCGGCTACAAGCTCATCATCAACGATTCGCCGCTGATGCTCGCCGATCCCAATTCGAAGGTGCGCCAGCGCGGCGGCTTTGCAACGCGCCACGTGTGGGTCACGCCCTACGATACGACGCAGCGTTATGCGAGCGGCGACTATCCGAACCAGCACGCGGGCGGCGACGGCTTGCCGCGTTATATCGAAGCGAACCGCAACGTGGAGAACGAAGACATCGTGCTGTGGCACAGCTTCGGCCACACGCATGTGTGCAAGCCCGAGGACTTCCCGGTAATGCCCGTGGAGTACGCCGGTTTCATGCTCAAGCCGAATAACTTCTTCTACGGCAATCCGGCGATGGATCTGCCCGGCGGTCGCGATCCGCATAGCGTGCAGGACGGTGCGACCGATGCCGCGCCGTCGTGCTGCGGCAGCAAGAAGTAAGGGCACATCATGGGGCGCGCGGCGGCATTCTGGTGCGCAGTGACGGCCGCCGCTGCGGCGCTCGCGGCAGGCTTCATGCTCTGCGCGATGCAGGCCGGTGCGAATGTCGCGGCCTTCGCGGCAAGCGCCGTCGCGCTCATTGCGATGGCGTTGTTGCCGCCGATGTTCGCGCGCCGCTTCGGCTCGCTGGCGACGCTGCCGTGCGCCGCTGCGCTCGTGCTTACGATGGGCGCGATGCGCTTTGCAGCGACGCCCGCGCGCACAAACGTCATCCAGAGTGCGTTGCTGCTATTGCTGGTGGGTTTCGCGCTGGTGATCACGCTGGTGATCGCGGCTCGCATGTTTCATTCGGAACCCATACTTCTCAGGCGCAACTTCACGCGCTACGCGAGCTTTATCCGCCCGGGCAACGGTGCGCTGGTGGGCGCCGCTTTACTGGCCGGAATGTCGAGCGGCGTACTCGCGCGCTTCCAGCTCTTTTCGCTGTGCGGCGCGGACCCGTTCTCGTTCACGCACCTGTTTTTCTCGCTCGGCGCTGCGCTTGGAGCCGGTGCATGGCTGCAACGCAGCGAACGGCGTCACGCGCTGCTGTTGTTATTTGCGCTACGCGGCGCGTTGCTGGCCGCATTGACGCTCGACGCGTTCTCTTCGTTGGTGCTCTACGCCGCCTCGGCTTTCGCAGTGCTCGATGCCCTTACCCTCCCCACCCTGTTACGCAACGACCACGCCGGGCACGTCGCGCAAGGCGGCTGCCCCGGCATCGCGCATCACCTCGGCATGCTCGCGGGCGCGGCGTTCTCGACAACGTCATGGGGCTTCGGCGAGGGGTTTTACGCACTATTTCTAGGCGCGGCCGCGCTCAATCTCGTGTGTGCATCGACACAGATGGCGCGCCCGCACCCGCACACCCTTAAAACCCATCCATCAAGCGGAATCGATTTCCGCCAATCCTCACCCTGATCAGGAGACGCAATGGACCGCCAGGACTTCACGCACACGATCCGTACGCAGATGTTCGTCGATGGCCGCTTCTGCGCAAGCGCGGATTCGCGCACGTTCGCCGTATTCAATCCGGCCACTGGCGCTGAAATCGCCCAGGTGCCCGACGCCAGCAACGCCGATGTCGACGCCGCGGTGCAAGCCGCGCGCCGCGCCTTCGCCGCCGATTCGTGGCGACGCCTGCCGCCTTCCGCGCGCGAACATCTACTGCTCAAGCTCGCCGACCTCATCGAGCGCAACGGCGACGAACTCGCGGCGCTAGAGACGCTCAATCAGGGCAAGTTGCTCGGCTTTTCGAAAATGCTCGAAGTAGGCGGCAGCGTGCAGTGGCTGCGTTATATGACGGGCTGGGCGACCAAGATCGAAGGCAGCACGGTCGACCTTTCGCTCGCGTTCCCGCCAGGCGTGCGCTACAACGCATCGACGCGCCGCGTGCCCGCGGGCGTGGTCGCCGCGATCGTGCCGTGGAACTTCCCGCTGCTGATGGCCGTGTGGAAGATCGCGCCCGCACTCGCCTGCGGCTGCACCGTCGTGCTCAAGCCTGCCGAGGAAACGCCGCTCACCGCGATCCGCCTCGCCGAACTCGCGCACGAAGCCGGCTTTCCGCCGGGCGTGTTCAACGTCGTCACCGGCCAGGGCGAAACAGCGGGCGCCGCGCTCGTGCGCCATCCGGGCGTCGACAAGGTCACCTTCACCGGCTCGACCGAAGTGGGCCGCATCATCGGCCGCCAGTGTGCCGACGACCTCAAGCGCGTTTCGCTCGAACTCGGCGGCAAGAGCCCGGTGATCGTGCTCGACGACTGCGATCCGCAACGCGCGATCGAGGGCGCGGCGGGCGCGATCTTCTTCAACCACGGCCAGGTTTGCACGGCGGGTTCGCGCCTGTACGTGCCGCGCGCGCGCTTCGACGAGATCGTCGAAGGCATTGCACAGGTTGCGCGCAACACCGTGCTGGGCTCCGGCTTCGACGCGGCCACGCAGATGGGCCCGCTCGTCTCCGCGCGCCATCGCGACAAGGTGGCGGGCATGATCGCGCAAGGCCGCGACGAAGGCGGCGAAATCGTCGCGGGCGGCGGCAACGGCCATCGCGATGGCTTCTTTGTGGAGCCGACCGTGATCGCCAATGCAGCCAATAAGGCGCTAACCGTGGTGCGCGAAGAAGTGTTCGGGCCGGTGCTGGTGGCCATGCCGTACGACGATGTCGAGGAAGCCATCGCCGCCGCCAACGCGTCGCAATATGGTCTGGGCGCAAGCGTGTGGACGAACCAGCTCGATCGCGCGCTGCGCGTGGTGGACGCCATCGAAGCCGGCACGGTCTGGGTCAACACGCACAATATGGTCGATCCGGCGCTGCCCTTCGGCGGCTTCAAGGCGTCGGGCATTGGCCGCGAACACGGCCGCGCCATCATCGACTCGTACACCGAGACGAAATCCGTCTGCATCGCGTACTGATGCCGATGTGCCAACTTCATTGCATCGATTGTTAATCGAAATGGAATGATGAAGCCCGCCTCCAGGCAATGATCGGGGGCGGGATTTCCTTCATGATCGACTCCGTTCCCGCTTTACCTTCCTTGCAACGAACGGAGCCAGATCATGAGCAATTCGACCCAATCCTCTACGCGCGGCGTCGCCATCGTCACGGGCGCATCGCGCGGCATTGGCGCGGCAGTCGCGCTGCGCCTTGCGCGCGACGGTCATCCCGTCGTCATCAACTACGCCTCCAGCGCACAGGAGGCCGAAGCACTGGTCGCGCAAATTCGCGCCGAAGGCGGCCGCGCGATCGCCGTCAAAGCCAATGTCGCCCGCTCTGCCGAAGTGCGCGACCTGTTCGAGACCACGCTCGAACAACTCGGCCAACCGTCGGTGCTCGTCAACAATGCGGGCGTCATGAAGCTGGCGACGATCGCCGACTCCACGGACGAACTCTACGACGACATGTTCGATATCAATGTGCGCGGCACGCTCAACACAATGCGCGAAGCGGCCACCAAGCTCGCGGACGGCGGGCGCATCATCAATTTTTCGACCACGGTGCTGGCGCTCAATCTGCCGGGCTACGGCATTTACACCGCCACCAAAGGCGCGGTCGAAGCGCTTACGCGGGTGTTCGCGAAGGAATTGCGCGGGCGCTCGATTACCGTGAACGCCGTCGCGCCGGGGCCAGTTGCGACGGCGCTCTTCCTCGGCGGCAAAACCGAGGAGCAGATCCGCCATTTCGCCAGCTTGCCTCCGCTCGAACGCCTGGGCCAGCCTGAAGATATCGCGTCGGTCGTGTCGTTCCTTGCCGGCCCGGACAGCGGCTGGGTCGACGGGCAGACACTGCGCGCCAACGGCGGCCTCGCCTGACGCCGCACGGCGCTGGCCATAAACCAGGGTGCTAAACTCGGGAGTCGAATTCGGGCCGCATTCAAACGTTAACCGCCAACATCCGGCATCGTGGCGGCCCGGCTTTCATTGCACCTACAACGACTCCCGACCATGTATCTGTCCATTCTCGCCGTCGGCATTGGCGGTGCGCTCGGTTCGCTGCTGCGCTGGGTGCTGGGCGTGCGCCTGAACGCGCTGTTTCCGTCGCTGCCGCTCGGCACGCTCGCGTCCAATATCATCGCGGGCTACGTGATTGGCGTTGCGCTCGCCGCCTTCGCGCGCCTGCCCGACGTCTCGCCGCAATGGCGTCTTTTCGTCATTACCGGTTGCATGGGCGGTTTATCGACGTTCTCGACTTTTTCGGCTGAAGTGGTCGCGCATTTGCAGAATGGACGCCTCGGCTGGGCCTTCGGCGAGATTGCGATTCACGTCTGTGCTTCGGTGCTGATGACGATATTGGGCATCGCGACGGTCGCCGCCGTGATGCGCTAATTGCACGGGCAGAATGCATTAAAAAAGCTGCGGCGCTTTACGCACTCGCAGCTTTTTTTATTGGCTAAAAAACCGTTGCCCGTCTATTCACGGCCGACGATAACCGCCCAGCAAGCCGTTTTTCGACAACACGAATTGCCACAATTGAATATCGCGCGCCCGGAATGCACCGGCGCATGAAAGCAGATAGTAACGCCACATGCGATAAAAACGCTGCCCCATTTCGGCTTCGAATCGCGGCCACGCGGCTTCAAAATTCGCGTGCCACGCCATCAGCGTGCGGTCGTAATCGGCACCGAAATTGTGCAGGTCTTCCGTCACGAACAAGCCGCCGGACGCGTCGGCGACCTGGCCGATCGTCGGCAATTCGCCATTCGGGAAGATGTATTTGTCGATCCACGGATCGGGCGTCGTATCGCGGCGATTCTTGCCGATGGTATGCAGCAGGAACAGGCCGTCGTCATCGAGACAGCGATGCGCCACTTCCATATACGTGCGGTAATTCTTCGGCCCGACATGCTCGAACATGCCCACACTGGCGATACGGTCGAACTTCTCGTCGAGCAGCCGATAATCCTGCAGACGAAACTCGACGGGCAACCCCTCGCAACGCGCCGCTCCGAAAGCGGCCTGCTCCTTCGAAATCGTCACGCCCACGCACGAAACACCGTAGTTTTCGGCGGCGAATTTCATGAGACTGCCCCAGCCGCAGCCAATATCGAGCAGGCGCATGCCGGGCTTGAGCCCGAGCTTTCTGCAGATCATATCGAGCTTGGCTTCCTGCGCCTCGTCCAGCGTTGTCGCGCCGCCCGCCCAATAACCACATGTATAAGCCATACGCTTGTCGAGCATCGCCTCATAAAAGGCATTGCCGATGTCGTAATGCTGCTGGCCGACTTTCCACGCGCGGCGAACCGTCTGGCGATTCATCAGACGTGCCTTGAGCGCGTGGAACACGAGCCGCGCGGGATCGATCTGTTCGTCTATATGGGCGCGCAGGACGTGCGCGAAAAATTCGTCGAGTTGCTCGCAGTCCCACTGGCCGTCCAGGTAGGCTTCGCCCAGGCCCAGATTGCCTAGCGCCAGTACGCGTTCGGGCACCTGCGGATCATGGATTTGCATGTCCCACGGTCGTGGGCCATTGAATATCACATCGGCGCGCGCCAATAGTTGGGATGCGAACCGCCAGGCCCCTGAGCCGGTGGCTTCGCGGGTTGAATGGGCTGCTTCGAGATCGGTCGTTGCCATACGTGTTGCTCCGTATCAGACATTCGTCGTCGCGCGCGCTGCGAGTCCCGCTATGATGCACCCGCTTCAAAAAACGTGCAGGAACGCGGACAAGTCCCTACTGCTCTCAGCGATAATCGGCGCTGCGGTTGCGGGGCGTTGAAAGCCGCTTCGCAAATCAAGCATTTTTTATGCGCGTTGCCACGGTTGAATATGGTGCATATGCACCGGCGGCGGCGCTTCGGCACGACTTTCACGACCACGAGGATTTCATGGCTTACGACGACAACAACATTTTCGCCAGACTGCTGCGCGGCGACATTCCCTCCATCAAACTCTGCGAAAACGACGCGGCGGTCGCGATCATGGACGTCATGCCGCAATCCGAAGGCCATGTGCTGGTGCTGCCGAAGGAAGGCGCCGAGGAAATCTACGAACTGTCGCCCGAGGCATTGTCGGCCGCCATGGCGATGGTGCAGAAAATGGCCATCGCGCTGCGCAGCGCGCTCAAGCCCGATGGTCTGATGATTGCGCAATTCAATGGCGCGGCGGCCGGCCAGACGGTTCCGCACGTACATTTCCACCTGATTCCGCGCCGTCACGGCGAAGAGTTGCGCATGCACGCGCGCGACATGGCGGACAAAGCGGAACTGGAAGCCGTCGCCGAGCGCATTCGCGCAGCGCTTTAAAGCGACTTTACAAAAAGCGCGCGAATCCATTTCGCGCGCTTTATTCAATCGGGCTGGATTGATCCGGCCAGCGCCTGCCTATCCGTCGCTGGATCCACGACGTCGCACTCGCCAGTTTTTGCTGTTGGATCCGCGCGAATCGTTCGAAAGGACTAAGCGAATGCCAACGGCATATGAAACAATCAAATTGAAAGCGATTGCGCGAAAAGCGTTGCGTTAGCAGATAGCGCCCTTTTTTGAGCGATTGCAGGAGACATCGCGCGAACCCTGTCGTTGTTCGCGCAACCAAATCAGCCATCAGGGAAGCAAGCCAGTGAACATCGTCGACGCGCCGGCAACGAGTGATCGTGCGCACTCCGGACACCCTGGCGCTCGCGGCATCGTCGCCTCAAAGCTCATTGCCCCCGCCCCGAGTCCCAGCCAGGTTGTGCGCCGCGCGCTAGTCGATACCATCGCGAACGCCCATGCCTTGCAGACGGTGCGGCTCGTGCTGATACGCGCGGCGGCGGGTTATGGCAAGACCACGCTATTGCAGCAGTACGCGGCGCACTGTCGCGACCAGCGCATCGACATCGCCTGGCTGCGGCTCGACGTCGCCGATAACGATTTCCAGCGCTTCCTGCTCCACCTGAACGCAGCCCTCCCCGGCCCGCACGCAACCCACAGCGCCGACGGGATAATCGAGCGCGTCGCGGCACACGAGCGCCCGCTTGCGATCCTGCTCGACGACCTTGAAACGATCCGCAGCGAGAGCGTATTGCGCTTCGTGCAAACGCTCATCGACGCGCTGCCGCCCGGCGCTATGCTGATCGCCGCCACGCGCGTGACGCCGGAACTGGGGATCAGCCGCCTGCGCGCACGCGGGGCGCTGCTCGACATTCAAGCGTCGACGCTGCGCTTCACAGTCGCGGAAACAGGCGCGCTTGTTGGTGGGCTTATTGGTGGGCTTGTCGGTGGACTTATCGGCGCACAAAGCGAGCGGACGCTCGGCGACGCCGACCTCGCCGCGCTGCATTGCTGCACCGAAGGCTGGGCAGCGGCACTCTATCTCGCGGCATTATCGTTGCGCACGCATCCAGATCCCGGCGCGTTCATCGCCGCGTTTTCCGGCGCCCATCCCGAACTCGCCGATTATCTGGCCGAAGAAGTCCTCGCCCGGCAGAGCGATGCGTGCCGTGCATTCCTGCTGGATACCGGCGTGCTGCCCCACTTCCCGGCGGCGCTCTGCGATGCGCTCACGGGGCGCGGCGACGCCCGCGAGCGCATCGACGAACTCGAGCGCGCGAATCTCTTCCTCGTGCCGCTCGACGACGAGCGCAAGGTCTATCGCTATCACCGCCTGTTTGCGAGCTTCTTGCAGCATCGGCTGCGCGCCGCGCAGCCACGGCGCGAAGCCGAACTGCACACACTCGCGGCGCACTGGTATCTGGCTGCAAAGCAGCCGGTGCACGCCATCGATCATTGGCTCGACGCGGGCAAGCCGCAGCACGCGCTTGAGCAGATCGCCGCTCACGCGCGCACGCTGATGGGCGCGGGACGGATCCGCTTGATGATGGGTTGGCTTGATCGCATCGACGTGAACCTCATCGCCGCGCAGCCGCAAGTGGGCCTGACCTATGCGTGGGTGCTGCTGCTCAACCGACGCTACGCCGACGCCCTGCGGGCGACGCAGAACCTCAACGGCCATGACAACGCAGCGCTCGAAGCGCAGGTGCTGCGCGCCGTACTGCACGCCCTCACCGGCCAGATGGACGCGTGCATCGCGACCGGCGCGGCGCTGCTCGAACAACTGCCCGAGCAGGCGACGTTCGCTGGCTACAGCCTGTGCAACGCACTCGCGTTCAGCTACGTCTGTACCCATCGTTACGACATGGCGCGCAGTGTCCTCTCGCGTGCACTGAGCCGCGCGCCGGATCATCCGTTCTCCGTGATGCGGACGATGGCGGAGACGATCGAAGGCATCATCGACCTGCTGCAAGGGCGACCTGGCATGGCGCTCGCGCGGCTCGATGCGGCGCTGGAGAGCGCGCGCAAGGAACGCCGCAGCGCGAGCGCCAGCGTGGGCAGCGAAGGCATCGGGGGCGGCCTGACGAGCATGGACAGCGCGCGTGCGCTCGTGCTCTATGAGCGCAACGAACTCGACGCCATGCAACGCCTGCTGGACGACACGCTGCCGCGCGCCCGCAGCGCCGGCACCACCGATGCGCTGATCGCCACGCATGTGCTGGCCGCCCGGGCAGCGCATATTGCCGGCGACGTCGACCAGTGGTTACGGCTGCTCGCCGAGCTTGAGCAGCGCGGGCGCACGATTGCGTCCGGGCGCAGTGTCAGCGCGGCCTGGCTCGAACGTGCGCGCGTTGCAACGCTGGAGGGGCGCCTGGAGGCCGCGGAGCAGGCGCTGGGCGTCGCGGAGCTGGATGCGCAATGGGCGCGTACGGGTTACGCATGGCATGCCACGGAAATCGAATGTCCCGTCGTGGTGCGCGCCCGGCTCGATATCGCGCGACATCGGCATACGCGCGCCGACGCGGCGCTGCGCGTGGCGCTGGACACTGCGCTGGCGCAGCAACGCTATTGGCGTGCGATCAAGCTGCGAATCCTGCTGAGCCTCGCCATCGCTGGCCGTGGGGCGCACGAAGCGGCACTGGACGAACTCACGCAGGCGCTGCGCCTGGCAAGCCATGAAGGCTTTGTGCGGGCCTTTCTCGACGAAGGCGCTGCGCTGCTGGCGCTCGTGGGAACGTTGGCCGCGCGTGGCGCGCCGGCAATGCGTGCGGCAGGCGTGGCGCCGGAGTTTGTCGCGCAGTTGATGGGTGTCGTGACGGTTGAGGCGCCGTCGGCGCACGAACCGCCCTCTCCCGCTCACACGCTCAGCGCGCGCGAACTCGACGTGCTGCGCATGCTCCCGGCAGGCGACCGCAACCGCGTGATCGCCGAGAAGCTGTTCGTCTCGGAACTCACCGTCAAAGCGCATCTGCGCAAGATCAACGCGAAGCTCGGCGCACAGAACCGCACCCAGGCCGTGGCGATCGGGCGGGCGCTGGGGCTGATTCCGTAGGGGTTGCGGGCGTCGCTGACAGGGCCTGAGAGCGTCGCGACGGCGCCGATTTCCCCTTCCGCCAGAAGCCTGCTATAATGCGCGTCCCGCAGGAGAGATGGATGAGCGGTTTAAGTCGCACGCCTGGAAAGCGTGTATAGGTTAATAACCTATCCGGGGTTCGAATCCCCGTCTCTCCGCCACCGAACACGCAAAAGCCCCGCAAACCGCAAGGTTTGCGGGGCTTTTGTTTTTTGACCCACAAAATAACCCGCGTCGCGAATCGGGTGGCTCAATCATTCCGGCGTGTTCGTGGAGAATTGCGCTACTGGGAAATGATTAGTTGCCGTGTTCTTCAAGTCTGGCTGCCCGTACCACAATCGGCATCACGATAATCAGCTTGCGCTGGGCGGCCTGCAGGCCAAACCGCGACATAAGGAAATGGGCGCATCTATGCTGCCCGTCTGGCATCTGCCTCATCGATCCACACGGCGTGCCCCACCAGATAGCGGTCGTAGCGCTTTTCGATCTGCTGAAGGCGCTCGTTACGCTTGCGCAGCCCAAGTCCTGCGAATACGCACAACGCTGTACCGCAGGGCCGTTCATGGGCCACATGGCTCTATTCAATGGACAGATATAACAGCACCTTCACGACATAGTAAACGGCTTTCCCCGCACCCTCGTTCAGTGGAATGCTGGTGTTACTGACGGACAGCGAGATTTCATCCGGTGCCATACTCAGGAATCGGTGGCCCGATTCGCTATCGCGCTGCAGCTTCAATTCGTGATAACGGATCTTGCCTTCACCATCTTCTTGACCGCGCTGCCCACACAGGAACGTCAGCCATTGCTGCGTGAGATGCGCGTGTTCGGCGTGCGCGAATACCTGTACATCAGTGAAGGAACGATCCAGGTAGGGAACGGCCCTCCAGCGTGACCTGTATCGAAGTCGAGTGTGCAATGCCGATGAAGAAAGTGTTCAATGTGCTTCTTCAGTTCCAGCGGCGCATAGGACGGATCGGCCGCACAGGCCAACATTTCCGCGCCGTCGCCGCCCGAGAGGCGAAAAGCCGCCGCCCAGGCCTGGACGGCACCCGCTGCGCGGTAAGGTACCGGGGCGGGTAGGAATTAAATTCATCGGAATTGACTTTAAGGCTTTGGCGTAAAGCCAATTGAATCGCCATATCCAAATCTGAATGCCTGAGCGCCTTGGGTCGCTGGGGGCTTTGCGCAAGAGTACGGTCTCGTAAGTGATCGCCGGTGGCGCGCTTAGTGAAGTGCGCTGCCTCGGATTACACAGTTGGGCCACCGCCAGCAACGACGAGCGTGGCACCGCGCGAGGTCGAACTGGTGTGGCGGGCAATCTGCCGGCCATTAATCGTGCCCAGGCCCCCGCTTGTGATTAGGGCGAGGCTGTCCATGGCGCACGTCACCATGTCACCTACGCGGGCGGCAGGGATGCCGCCAATCGTGACGCAGAGAGAGGCGGTCGAGACGAGACTGCGCCGCCGTGAGTGGAGCAGTTTCCAGGGGTTGCGGCGGAGGCTGGCATAGTAATTAATTTGATATTAGATTTAAAAATCACCGTCACCACATCGCTGATGGGATTTTATTGCCGCAATTAATTCGGCTCTCAATATTGAAATTTCTTTTACTGAATTACAAACTTGATTTATTGAGACACCATCAAAGAGATGTTGATTATTTTCCACTCCAGAATTAAACTCTGCTGCGCACTCTTTTTTCGCGTCAATCGCCTTCATGGATTTTAATTCAGATAAAACCACCCTCCCCTTTGAAAGAATGTAGCAAACATAGTTTTCCGATAATGCGCCGTCCATGCGAAACCGCGAGACCGATACCAGCGCGTGAATAGATGCAATAGATTTCTTTGCTCCGATAAGCGCCAAACCTAAGTCGGCCCGATCATCGCTGCAAGCAAATTGATTTGATTCGCAAGCACGTTGTCCATAATCGCTGACAGTAGCAACCCTAGACCAAAATAGTGCACTTTCCGCCATTCTTATTTCCCGCTCGTCTCGATTCAGTACGCCATTTTCTTTTGCAAAAGAAATTAGAGAATTTAAAAAAAATAATATGCAAATTATCAGCCTAGTTGCAATTCTCAAATAATTCACGGTGTAATCTCCAGCGTGCTATCCGGCTCAGCGTCAAGGAGGTGATTGAGTGATTGCATAGCAGGGGAAGATCCGGTGATGCACCCTTCCGAACAGAACTGTGGACCAAGTGATGGCCCAAAGGCGTTAAGACAGCTATGCGTCAAGAATCCGCCTCGCCCATAGGTGTTCGTTCCCGATTGCGGTACAAGTCTACGGCCATTTGGCTTGCTATTCGCTGCACCAGGCCCGGTGATATTCCATTTCCAGTTCCCAGTCGGAATCGGGCCGCGATTAGCGTTGGTTATACATTGGGGGTTATTTTTACATTGCATTCCTGCGCCGTTGTTTCCCGAGGCGACAGGTATGTCTACCGGAGTATGTTGCGGGTCGCTTGGGGTGCAGCGTAGTCGCCCCGCAGTTATGTTGTAAGAACATGAAGCCAGACCAAGAGAATCAACATATTGCGTGGGCGCTAAATTGGCATATGCATAGAGATGCAATCCGCCTTTCAGGCCAATCGGATCCTGGTTGACATATCTCCCCGCCTGCGGATCGTAGTACCGGAAGCGGTTGTAGTGCAGCCCGCTTTCCGCATCAAAGTACTGACCGGGGAAACGGAGCGGATTGTCGATCTCGTGCTTCAGATAGTGCCGTGTCTTGCCGTAGGCGCTCAGGTCAGCCGCCCATACAATCTCCCGCTTTTCGTCGTACACCTCCTGCGGCGTGCCCAGGTGGTCGGTGGCGTAATGGTACGCCTTCGCGCCGTCGAGCTTCGTCATCGGTCCTGCATGATTCGGGTGAGGTATATAGGTGACCGGCTTCGCCTTGTCCGTGCGGATCTCCTGCGCCATCCAGTCCCCGTCCCAAACGAACAGCGTCATTACGTTTCTTCCATTCGCGTCCGTGTAATGCTTGGCCGTACGCCGTCCCATCGCGTCGTACTCGTAGCGGCTCGCCCCGCCGTTCGCGTGCTCGATGCCCCGGAGCTGGTGGGCGCCATCGTAGCGGTAGCGTGTGGTCAGCGCCTCGGACGCACCGAACGCGGGAACCGTGACCGCCGTGCAGTTGCCGTGCCCGTCGTAGGTGTACTGCGGCACCGCGTCCACCGGATGCTCAGGCGTCACGAGAGACAGCAGCCGGTCGCCGCGCACCTTGCCCACGTGCGTCACCTTGCCTTGCCCCACGGCCAGCAGGTTCCCCGCCGGATCGTAGGCGAATGTCTCACTGGCACGCCCCGCATTCACCGCTGTCAGGCGAGACGCCGGATCGTACTGGTAGGCACGGCTGTCGCGCATCGCATCGTGCAGCGCCGTGATCTGCCCCGCGCGGTCATGTTCCCAGCTTCGCCACACCTTCGCCGCTTCGGCAGCCTGGCCCCGGCTGTCCAGACCCTGCCAGCCATGTGATGCCC
>NZ_BAYA01000049.1 GCF_000685015.1 Paraburkholderia bannensis NBRC 103871
GCGCGGCTGCGGCGGCGAGGGCGGCGGCGTGGGCGTCACGCGTTGCAGCGCGGCGGCCGCGCGCGTCATCAGCGAATCGGCGCGGCCCACGGTCTTTTCCTGCACCGTCTCGATTTTTTGCTCGATGGCTTCCTGGTACTGCGGCAGATCGGCGGCGAGCTGCACGACCTGCGCGGCGATCAGCGCGCTCACGCCCGCCAGCGCCAGCACGGTGGCGAGCACCGCGACCAGGATCGAGAGGAACTGCGGCAGGCGCAGGCGGCGCAGCGCGTTGACGAGCGGCGCGAGCAGGAAGCTCAGCAGCACGGAGAGCGTAATCGGAATCAGCACCGCGCTGCCGAAGTACAGTCCGCACACGACCGCCACGCCGGTGATGACCGAGGCGAGCGTGTGAACCGTCGGCGTGCTGGGCGGGAACACGCGGTTGCGGCGGCCGTCGGCGGCGGCTTGCGCGGGATCCATCTGGGGCCGGTCGGGCGGAAGCGGGAAATTCATGGCAAAGCGGTCACGGCTATCGTGATTCTGGGAACCCAGGCGACGCTGGCGGTCATCGGATTCTTGAGGAGCTTGGGGCTCGCGCATCGGGGCGCACCTGCATGTAGAAGAGTAGTGCGCGCTGCGCATGACAGGCGGCAGCGGGCGAAATCGTTCGGGTCGTTAGAGGCGGATCGGGCATCTCATGCCCAGCCTGGCGCTACGTGAGGCAACCGCCTGCCTTGCAGGGCAAGCGGCATGCCGGGCGCGAGCGTAACGCAGACGCGCCGTCAGACAAAGCAATACAGCGCGCCGGCGTCAGGGCTTGCCTGCTTCCAGTTGCTGGTTTCGCGAGGTCAGGAACTGGATCAGGCCGTCCACCCCGCCTTGCTGGATCTTCTCGTTGAACTGCGCGCGATACGTCTGGATAAGCCACGCGCCCAGCACGTTCAGGTCATAGAGCCGCCAGCCCTGTGGCGTCTTGTAGAGGCGATAGTCGATCTCGACGGGGTTGCTGCTGGTCTGCGCCTGGGTGCGCACGACCACGTCGGTGTCGGTCGGGGCGTTGCGCATGGGCGCGTATTCGATCTGCTGGTCGGGCTTGAGCTGGGCGAGCGCGCCGGCGTACAGGTGAATCAGCAGCAACTGGAACTGCTCCATGACCTGTTGCTGCTGCGCGGGCGTGGCCGTGCGCCAGTGGCGGCCCATCGACAGTTGCGTCGTGCGGCGGAAATCGACGTAAGGCAGGATGTCGCGATCGACGATGCCGCGAATGCGCGCAATGTCGTCGGGAGCGATCGACTGGGTGCGTACCTCGTCCAGCACTTGCTGGGTAGCGGTCTTGATAAGGGCTTGCGGGTCGGACTGGTCGACGGGCTGGGGCGCGGCGCTGGCGGCCGGGGCGATAAAGCCCGTGAGGGCGCTGAGCAGCGTGGCGACAATCAGGAAGTTCTTCATGCGTGGGCTCGGTCGGTTTTCAGGGCTGACGAGGACTGACGTTCGCCCCTTTTATAAAGCATTCAGCCGACGCGCGCATTTCAACGCTTTTCAGATCTTTCCTCGCCCGCCTGAGCAGGAACGGCGCAATGCGTTACGCCACGCGGCAGCCGTTGAAGGCTGTTACGTTACGTTACACCTGCCGGGAATTTGTTACAGGCACCCGGCATAAAACCGGGTCAGTGCAGCGAAAATCAGTCGAAAATCAGGGGCCAACCAGTCAGGTGACGGCCAGCAGATGTAACAAACACGTTCACATCCACCGGCCGTCCCGGCGCTTCAATCGCGCCTCCTCCCTTCAAAACCTTGAGCCGCTTGCGTGCCCGCTGCGTCCTGAGGCTCCATAAAGAAAGCCTCCAGGCCAAACAGCCAGGCCACGCCGTACGACAACCTCGACAGAATCCGCAGGCCTTTCTCCTCCCCAGCGGTCTCGTCCTCCAGCGCTTGCGGCGTAGCGAACGTGGCCCCTGCCGTTCCCCCTGCGAAACTCGCGGGCGTCGATTCCTGTGCTACCGGATCGATCTTCATGTGGCACCCCTCTCCTCGTTTTTGTGTGTGGCGGACAAGTAAGAGCAAACTCTGTACCAACGTCTCCAGACACGAAAAATTCCCGCACGCGATCGGATTTCGCCTGACAGCGTGCGGTGCCGCACTGAATGCCGAACACCCAGCCGGACTCCGTGGCCCGTCACTGCGAGCGCTCAGCCTGTAAAAACTACAAGCACACCGTGCAAAAGCGGGAAAGCCATGCACGCAGTGGGTTTGCCGGATTCATCGCAGAAGCATCAGGGAAGCAAAAGCGCCCCGCCCGTTCCTGATCTTTTTCCGCATAGGTAATAGCTTCAATCGCGACAATGGTGTAAGGTGCAGCGGTTCCGTCTCGAAAATCGGGACGCCGCCCGAGCCGCATCCAGAACGTCAGCCCGCAGAGGAGGTCGCATGAACTCACCCGAACGGACCCGTCTTGCCGATGTCCTGAACCAGCATCGCGACGCGCTGCTCGCCGACTGGATCCGCCTGCATCTGCCGACCGCGCTGCGCCGCGGGCTCGCCATGGAAGCCGAAATCCGCGAGCAGTTCTCGACGTTCCTCAAGGTGTTCCTCGACACGCTCGCGAAATCGGAGACGCTCGACGCGGGCCGTCCCGAATGGGAGCCGGTGCGCGCTTTCCTCGCCGATATGTCGGCGCACCGCGCGCGCCAGGGCTTCACGCCCGCCGAGACGGCCACCTTCGTGTTCTCGCTCAAGCAGCCGCTCTACGCGCGCCTGCGCGAAAGCTTCACGGATCCCGCCGAACTCGCGGACACAAGCTGGTCGATCAACCTGCTGATCGACGAACTGGGCCTCTATACCACCGAGGTGTTCCAGAAAAGCCGCGAAGCGATCATCGCGCGCCAGCAGGAGGAACTGCTGGAGCTGTCCACGCCGGTCGTGCAGTTGTGGGAAGGCATCCTGGCGCTGCCGCTGATCGGCACGCTCGATTCCTCGCGCACCCAGGTCGTGATGGAAAGCCTGCTGCAGAAGATCGTCGATACGGGCGCGGGCCTCGCGATCATCGACATCACCGGCGTGCCGACCGTCGACACCCTCGTCGCCCAGCATCTGCTCAAGACCGTGGCCGCCGCGCGACTGATGGGCGCGGACTGCATCATCAGCGGCATCCGTCCGCAGATCGCGCAGACCATCGTGCACCTGGGCGTCGATCTCACCAATGTCACCACCAAGTCCACGCTCGCGGACGCCTTCGTGATCGCGCTGCAACGCACCGGCGCGTCGATCATCAAGCCGAAGGCCACGGCGTAAGCCCCGGAGCCGCGCGATGGAACGCATTCCGATCCTGCGTCTGGGCGACTGCCTGATCGTGTCGATCCAGGTGGACATGCACGACCGCCTCGCGATCGCGTTGCAGGACGACCTCACGGCGCGCATCGTCAAGGAGTCGGCCAAAGGCGTGCTGATCGACATTTCGGCGCTCGACGTGGTCGATTCGTTCATCGGCCGCATGATCTCGAACACGGCGGCGATGGCGACGGTGCTCGACGCGCAGACGGTCGTGGTCGGCATGCAGCCGTCAGTGGCGATCACGCTCGTCGAGCTGGGCCTCACGCTCACGGGCGTGCGCACCGCGCTCGACGTCGAAAAAGGCATGGCGCTGCTCAAGCAGCGTCAGGCTTAGCTTTTGCTCACCCCTTGCTGACCTGCATGAACGGCGACGCCGCTAACGACCGGCTGCTTGCGCAAGCGAGCCTGCGCTCGGACGAGGAAATCGTCCGCTTGCGGCAGTTCGTACGCGACCAGGCGATCGCGCTGGGCTTTTCGCTGATCGAGCAGACCAAGTTCGTCACGGCCGCGAGCGAGCTGGCGCGCAACACGCTCCAGCACGGCGGCGGCGGCGAGGCGCGCGTCGAAGCGCTCAGCAACGGCGCGCGCGTAGGCCTGCGGCTCACGTTCACCGATCGCGGCCCCGGCATCGCCGACATCGAGCGCGCCTTGCAGGACGGCTTTACCACGGGCAACGGACTGGGCCTGGGGCTGGGCGGCTCGCGGCGGCTGTGCGACGCCTTTTCGATCGACTCCACACCGGGCAGCGGCACCACGGTCACCATCGTCAAATGGAAAGTTCGCTAGACGGAGCCTCCGGCCTGGCCGGCGGCGTGCATCGCTCCTTCGAGATCGGCGACGCAAGCAGCGTGGCGTTCGCGCGCCGCGGCGCGGCCGAAGCGGCCCGGCTGGCGGGCCTGAATCCGACCGACGCCGGGCGGCTCGCGATCGTGCTCACCGAAGCGGCCACCAATATCCTCAAGCACGCCGGGCACGGCGAGCTGCTGGTGCGCGCGCTGGAGCGCGGCGTCGAGCTGATCGCGCTCGATCGCGGCCCCGGCATGGCCGACGTGGGCGCGGCGCTCTCCGATGGCCACTCGACGGCAGGCACGCCCGGCACGGGACTCGGCGCGATCCAGCGGCTTTCGGATCAGCTCGCGCTGTGGTCGCAGCCGGGTCATGGCACGGTGTTGCGCGTGCTGGTGCAGCAGAGCGGCGCGCCGCGCGCGACGCAATCGACGCCCGAAATAGGCGGCGTGTGCGTGCCGTATCCCGGCGAGGAAGTCTGCGGCGACGGCTGGCAGGCGCAGGCCGATCGGGACGGCTTCACACTCGCGCTCGCCGATGGACTCGGCCATGGCGCGGAAGCGCATGTCGCCGCGACCGCCGCGCTCGACGTGCTGCGCAAGCGTGCGGGTCTCACGCCCGGCGCGCTGATGGAGCTGTCGCACGCGGCGCTGCGCCCGACGCGCGGCGCGGCGCTCGCGCTCGCGCGCTTCGACCTCGTGCGTTCGAGCGTGAGCTTTTGCGGCACCGGCAATATCTCGGCGGTCACCTACGGCACCGGCAAGCCGGGTCACGGCGCGGCGGAGCACGGCGCGACCATCAGCAGCAGCTCCGACGGAGCCGATACCGGCAGCGGCGCGCAAGCGAGCTATCAGATCGTCTCGCGCAGCGGCATCGTCGGTCATACGATGCGCGGCACCCAGGAGTTCGAGCTTGCGTGGCGCGAGAGCGGCGTGCTGATCCTGCATTCGGATGGCGTCGGCACGCGCTGGGACCTGGACGCCTGGCCGGGCCTCGCGCACCAGAGCGCGGTGGTGATCGCCGCCGTCCTCTACCGCGACTTCTCGCGCCGCCGCGACGACGCCACCGTCGTCGTCGTCAAGGCACGGCCGGGAGTACAGTTGACCCATGAACACGCCGCTGCTGCGCATCCGCATTGAGACCGCCCAGGACGTCGTCGTGGCGCGGCGGCGCTCGCGCGACCTGGCGGCGGGCTTCGGCTTTTCGACGCTCGACCAGACGCGCATCGCCAGCGCGGTGTCGGAGATCGCGCGCAATGCGTTCGAATACGCGGGCGGCGGCGAGGTGAGCTTCGCCTTCGACGCTGAGCGCACGCCGCAAGCGTTCGAGATCGTCGTGCGCGATCGCGGCCAGGGCCTGCGCGATCTCGACGCCGTGCTCGACGGCACGTGGCGCTCGCCGGGCGGCATGGGGGTGGGCATCATGGGCAGCCGCCGCCTGATGGATCGCTTCGAGATCACCTCGACGCCGCAAGGCACCACCGTCGCGATGGCGCGCCATCTGCCGCCCGGACATGGAGCGCTGCGCGGCAGCGAACTGGAAAGCGTGGTCAACAATGCGACCGCGCTCGCACCGCAGGACGATTCGCTCGCGGAGGTGCAGCAGCAGAACCGCGAACTGGTGGCGACGCTCGACGAACTGCGCGAGCGCCAGGAAGAACTCGCGCGCCTCACGCAGGAGCTGGAGGCAACCAATCGCGGCGTGGTCGCGCTGTACGCGGAACTCGACGAGCGCGCCGAAGAACTGCGCCGCGCCGACCTGATGAAATCGCGCTTTCTCTCCAATATGAGCCACGAGTTGCGCACGCCGCTGTCGTCGATCCGCGCGCTCGCCAACCTGCTGCTCAACCGGCTGGACGGCGACCTGGGCACGGAGCAGGAGCGCCAGGTGAAGCTGATCCTCGCCTCGGCGGAGACGCTTGGCGAGACCGTCGACGATCTGCTCGACCTGGCCAAGATCGAGGCCGGCAAGACCGAGGTGTCGCCCGCGTGGTTCGATCCCGCCGATCTGTTCGCCGCGCTGCGCACGATGCTCATGCCGCTGCTCGCCACGCCGCACGTCTCGCTCGAATTCGCGGCGACGTCGGGCCTGCCGCGCCTGCACACCGACGAGCCGAAGCTCACGCAGATCCTGCGCAACTTCGTCTCGAACGCGCTCAAGTACACCGAACGCGGGCAGATTCGCGTGGGCGCGCGGCTGGAAGCATCGGGCGAGCGCATCGTATTTTTCGTCGCGGATACGGGCATTGGCATTGCTCCCGAGCATCACGCCATTATTTTCGAGGAGTTCGGCCAGGTGCAGAACCGACTGCAACAGCGCGTGAAGGGCACGGGCCTGGGCCTGCCGCTGTGCCGCAAGCTCGCCGCGTTGCTGGACGGCGAAGTGGGCGTCGAAAGCGAGCCAGGCGTGGGTTCGACGTTTTACGTCGACCTGCCGGTGCTGCTCGCACCCGCCGACCATGGCAACAACCGTGACGCTGGCGACGTTGGCGACAGCGTCGCAAGCGCGGCGGGCGAAGCCACCCCGGGAGAGGCCGCCCCATGACGCCCACCGCCGCCACCGCCACCCTCATCCTCAACGTCGACGACAACGAAGGCGCGCGCTACGTGAAGTCGCGCGTGCTGCGCCATGCGGGCTTCGCGGTGATCGAGGCGGCCACCGGCCAGGGCGCGCTCGACGCCGTGAGCGAGCAGTCGCCCGCGCTCGTGCTGCTCGACGTGAAGCTGCCCGACATCAGCGGCATCGAGGTGTGCCGCCTCATCAAGCAGAATCCGAAGACCAGTTCCACGCTGGTGCTGCAGACCTCGGCGGCGGCGGTGCAGCCGCGCGACAAGATCCGCGCACTCGACGGCGGCGCGGACAGCTACCTGACCGAGCCCGTCGATCCCGCCGAGCTGGTGGCGAACGTGCGCGCGCTGCTGCGCCTGTACGCCGCCGAAAAGGCGCTGCGCGACGCCGACCGCCGCAAGGATCACTTCCTCGCCACGCTCGCGCACGAACTGCGCAACCCGCTCGCGCCAATCCGCAACGCCATCGAACTGCTCGACCCGCGCCACGGCGCAAGCGACGCCGGACGCGCCGACGCGCGCCTGATCGCCAGCCGCCAGGTCGAGCATCTGGGGCGCCTGGTCGACGACCTGCTCGACGTGTCGCGCATCTCGCACGGCAAGATCGCCCTGCAGATGACGACGCTCGACCTGCGCCAGATCGTCGAGCTGGCCGTCGAAACCAGCCGCCCGGCACTCGACGCCAAGCAGCAGCAACTGAGCGTGACGCTGACGCCGGGCCCGTGCCATGTCGTCGGCGACGCGATCCGGGTCGCACAAATCATCAGCAATCTGCTGTCGAATTCGGCAAAATACACGGCCATCGGCGGCGCGGTGACACTGCGCCTCGAAGCAGGCGGCGACGAGGTGGCGATCAGCGTGCGCGACAATGGCATAGGCATCGCGCCCGACGAGCTGCCGTACGTATTCGAGCTTTTCATGCAGTCGCGCGACGCGGTCAAGCGTGCGGACGGCGGGCTCGGCATCGGCCTCGCGCTGGTGCAGGAACTCGCGGAACTGCATGGCGGCTCGGTGACGGCTTATTCGGAAGGCCTTGGTAAAGGCTCGGAATTCGTCGTGCGCCTGCCCGTCGTACGCGCGCCGCAAACCGACAACGCATCAACAGAAAACAACAATATGGATAACGAAACAACCTCGCGAAAACGTCGCGTGCTGATCGCCGACGACAACGTGGATTCAGCCACGTCGCTGCTGATGCTGCTCGAACTCGAAGGCCACGATGTGCGCGTCGCGCACGACGGGCCCAGCGCTCTCGCCATCGCCGAAAGCTTCGTGCCGCATGTGGCCATCCTGGACATCGGCCTGCCCGGCATGGACGGCCACGCGCTCGCCAAGGCCATGCGCGCGCTGCCCGCCACGGCCCGCACGCAGTTGATCGCCCTCACCGGCTACGGCCAGGAACGCGACCGCCAGGCCACCACCGAAGCCGGTTTCGACCGCCACCTCGTCAAGCCCGCGCCGTTCGACGAAATCCTGCGCGAGATCGAAGGCACCCAGGCGAGCTGAACGGCGTGCAAGGATCGACCATGAACGTGAAGGCGCGCGCCCTCGGCAGCAGCGACCTTGAACTCGTCTGCCGCCATCGCGAGACGATGTTCCGCGAAGCGGGCCGCGACGACGCCACGCTCGCGACCATGACGGAGCACTTTCGTGCGTGGCTCGCGCCGCGCCTGGCCGACGGCCGCTATTTCGGCTTCGTGCTGCACGACGCCGAGGGAGATGTGGATACCCACGCTCACGACGCTGCGCCGCTGGCCGGTATCGGCCTGATGGAGATTGACTGGCCGCCTCATCCTGCGCACCCCGAGCAGGATCGCCGCGGCTATGTGCTCAATGTCTACGTCGAGCCGCACGCGCGGCGGCGCGGCCTTGCCCGCCATCTCATGCAACTCGCCGACGAGGAATTCGCGCGGCGCGGTATCCGCTATGCGATCCTGCATTCGACCGAACAGGGCCGCGACCTCTATCGGCAACTCGGCTGGGGCGGGACGACCGAAATGGCGAAGACGCTCTAACGCGAGCCTCTTTGCTCTCAAGCTGGCCTCCATTCGTGCCGTTAACCGGTTGAGCCCTCAACCTTCTCTCGGAGCCACGCTTGAACGGGAACACGCGCGCCTTTATTTCCAGACCTGAAACCGGTGCTTTCGCCGCGCTCGCGGCCGTTGTCCCTCTTTCGTTCGCGCTCATGCTGTCGGGCTGCGTGACCCATACGCAAGTGGTCGCCGCGCCTGCGCGCCCCGTCGTCGTGGCCGCACCGCCGCCCGTGCCGGTCGTGGTGGGCGCGCCCGCCTACGTGCCCGAGCCGCACGACGCCTATGTCAGCGTCGCGCTTGATCGCGACGTAGTCGTGATCGGCGGCATGACGTACATCTGGTTCGTAGGCCCCGACGGGCAGCGCCATCGCCATTACTACGGCCGCGGTGACCTGCGCGCCGAGGTGTTCCATCGCCGCGCCGAACTGCGCAACGTGATGGCGCACCACGAAGGCCATCTGCCGATGCAGCACGCCTATATCGCGCCCGAACCCCCGATGCGCGCCGCCCCGCCTCACTCGCGCGTGCGCGTGGAAATGGTCGCGCGACCCGGCGGCATGCCGCATCCCGTGTCTCGCCCAGGCGCACGTCCTGGCGCTCACCCGCAGCCGCATCCCGAGCCTCGCCAGGCCCAGCATCGCGCGCCAGCGCCCACCCGCAATGCCGCCGATCACGGCCGACGCCTGCCGAATGCCCATCCTGGCGACGCTCACCCGATGGCGGGCGTGCCGCGCCATACGGTGTGAGCAGGCGGCAACGCTCGCTGCGAAGCGATTAAAAAACCGCCGGTGCGTGTTGCGCACCGGCGGTTTTTTTACGCCCATTCATTCGACCTCCTGATTATTTGCGCGCTTGCGCATCGCCGGTGCATCGCTGGCGCATTCGTCAGTCGAATACACGTCTGATACCCAAAATAGTGCATGCGAACGTCTTTTTATATCACGTTGCGATATAATTCGCCGAATTCAGGCCGATGCTGGCTCCGCACCTTTTGTCGCTTTCTGTCGCTATTTCCATCGTGTCGACCCTCGCCCTTTCCCGCTGGCTTGCGCGTTTCGCGCCGCCGCCCGTCGCCTTGCGCTGGCGCGAACGTCTGCGCTCGGGCGTCGGCGCCCTGCTCGGCATCGCGCTTACGGGCGCGATATCGCAACATCTGCTTGGCAACGCCTCCACGATTCCCTGGCTGATCGCCCCGATGGGCGCGTCGGCCGTGCTCCTGTTCGGCGTGCCCGCCAGCCCGCTGGCGCAGCCGTGGTCGCTCATCGGCGGCAATCTCGTGTCAGCGGTCGTGGGCGTGACCTGCGCGCTCCTGATCAGCGATCCGGTTCTGGCCGCTGCGCTCGCCGTGGGCGTGGCAGTCTGCGCGATGTTCACGCTGCGCTGCGTGCACCCGCCTTCGGGCGCCGTGGCGCTGACCGCCGTGCTGGGCGGCCCCGCCGTGCATGCGCTGGGCTACGCGTTCGTGCTGGAGCCGGTGCTGCTGCAATCGTTCGTGCTGCTCGGCAGCGCGCTCGTTTATCACAAGGCCACGGGCCATCGTTATCCGCACGCCGCGCATCTGGTGAAGAGCGCCCAACCCGAGCCCGCGGTCAGCGGCTTCTCGCGCGCGGATCTGGAAGCCGCCCTGCGCGAGCGCGACGAACTGCTGGACGTCGACACCGACGATCTCGAAGCGCTGCTGCGCGAAACCGAAATCCGAGCATATGCACGCAGCTTTGGCGCGCTCAACTGCGCTGATGTGATGTCGCGCGACGTAGTCAGCATTACGCCGACCACCACGGTGGGCGAAGCGCGCGCGCTGCTGCGGCAACACGACGTGAAGGCGCTGCCGGTGGTGGATGCGCAGCGTCACGTGAAGGGCATCGTCACGCGCGCCGATCTGGCCGACGGTGGCGCGAGCCTGCATCCACTGCGCGCGCTGCTGCGTTCGATGGGGTTCGGCCGCCGCGCCGGTGAAAGCGACGCCGCGCGCGTGAGCACACTCATGAGCACGCACGTGCGCACGATTGCCGCCGCGACGCCCATCGTGGAGCTGCTCGCGCTTTTCGCGGGCCGCGGCCATCATCACGTCCCGGTGGTCGATCACGAGCGCCGTCTGGCGGGCATCGTCACGCAGGCCGACCTGATTTCGGGCCTCTACCGGCAGACCCAGCCGCTGCATAAGCAGGGCGCCTGAACTAGCCCGACACCCACGCAATGCGCTCATCACGGCGGGTCATTGCGATCATAAATATCATGTCGTGATATATTCGCAGATCGAATCGTCCAACCCGGATCCCCAATGAAGCAACCGTCAGGCAAGCAAGCGCCGGTCGGCCTGAAAAAGGCCGATTTCGAGCAACTGTCCGAGTTCCGCTATCAGATGCGGCGATTCGAGCGTTTCTCGGAGCAGGCGGCCCAGAACGAAGGCATCACGCCGCTGCAGTACCTGCTGCTGCTGCACGTGAAGGGCTATCCCAACCGCGAATGGGCGACCATCGGCGAACTGGCCGAGCGCCTGCAGGCCCAGCATCACGGCGTCGTCGCGCTGGTTTCGCGCTGCGAAGCGCTCGAACTCGTGGAGCGCCGCGTGAGCGAGCGCGACCGCCGCCAGGTGGAAGTCCACCTGCTCGCTGCTGGCGAAAAGCTGCTCGCGCGCCTCGCCGAGCTGCATCGCGCGGAGCTGCGCTCGCTCGACGGCGCGTTCACGGTTCCGCACATCGACCTCTGAGCACCATGCATTCCGACGATTCCCACAAGCGCGACTTTTCGGCCAACGCGCGCCTGCCCGGCATCGGCGCACTGGCCGCGGTGATCGGCGCACTCGCGACGTTTGCCGCGTTCGTGCTCCTGAACCTGATTCACTGGTTCACGAACCTGTTTTTCTTCGGCCGCTTCTCGTTTGCCGATCATTCGCCCGCGCTCAATACGCTGGGCGCATGGGTCATCGTCGTGCCGGTGGTGGGTGGGCTGATCGTCGGCATGATGGCGCGTTATGGCTCGGAAAAGATTCGCGGCCACGGCATTCCCGAGGCCATCGAGGCGATCCTGTTCGGCAAGAGCCGCATGTCGCCGAAGGTCGCGGTGCTCAAGCCGCTGTCGTCGGGCATCGTGATCGGCAGCGGCGGCCCGTTTGGCGCTGAAGGCCCGATCATCATGACGGGCGGCGCGCTGGGCTCGCTGCTCGCGCAGTGCGTGCGCCTCACCGCCGCCGAGCGCAAGACGCTACTGGTCGCGGGTGCCGCTGCGGGCATGACGGCGGTGTTCGGCACGCCGGTTGCCGCCGTGCTGCTCGCGGTCGAATTGCTGCTGTTCGAATGGCGTCCGCGCAGTTTCCTGCCCGTTGCGCTCGCCTGCGCCGTGGCCGGTTTTGCGCGCGCGCTGGTGTTCGGCACCGAACCGCTTTTCGCCATGCAGACGCCGCCGCCTCAGGCGATGGCGCTCGGCTCGTGCGTGATCGCCGGGCTGCTGTCGGGCATGCTGGCGTCGGGGCTCTCGGTCTCGCTCTATAAGGTCGAAGACCTGTTCAAGCGCCTGCCGCTGCATTGGTCGTGGTGGCCCGCGATCGGCGGCCTGGCGGTGGGGATCGGCGGATTCATCGAGCCGCGCGCGCTGGGCGTGGGCTATGACGTGATCGGCGACCTGCTGCACCAGCATATCCTGCTGCAAGCCGCGCTCGCGATTCTCGCGGTGAAGGCCGTGATCTGGGTGATCGCGCTGGGTTCGGGCACCTCGGGCGGCGTGCTCGCGCCGCTGCTGATGCTGGGCGCGGGCCTGGGCTGCGTGCTCGGCCACGTGCTGCCAGGCGGCGATCCCGCGCTGTGGCCGCTCGTGTGCATGGCGGCGACGCTCGGTGCTACGCTGGGCGCGCCGCTCACGGCCATCGTGTTCGCCTTCGGCCTGACACACGACGGCAACGCGTTGCTGCCGTTGCTCGCGGCGACGCTGGTCGCGCACGGTTTCGCCACGGTCGTCATGAAACGCTCGATCATGACCGAGAAGATCGCGCGGCGCGGCTATCACATCTATCGCGAGTACGGCGTCGATCCGCTGGAGCGCCATTACGTCGACGAAGTGATGACGCGTGAGGTCGAGACGATCGCCGCCGACATGAGCGTGCGCGAAGCCGTGGCGCGTTACTTCGGCACGGCGCAGCGGCGCCGCGCGTTGCCGGTGGTGCGCGACGGACGCGTGCTGGGCGTGGCGGATCGGGCGATGCTCGAAGCCGTGCTGGCCGATGAGTCGTTCGGTCGGCCCGACCGGGCCGATCAGCCGATTGGCGCGCTGTTCGCCGGTCGCAACGCCGATGTGGCGTTGCCCGAGGAAACATGCCGCCAGATCGCCGCGCGTCTTGCCGTGCACGGGCTGGAACGTCTGCCTGTGGTGAGCGCGCGCGAGTCGATGCAGCTGGTGGGGATCGTCTCGCGCAGCGACCTGGTGAAACTGTCGCTCGCGCACTTCGAGGAAGAAACCCGGCGCGAGCGCTTTCGTCGCATTAGTCTGGGCAATGGCAAGCGTCGTTATCCGCCGGTGCGGCGTGCTGGCTGAACACGCTTTGCTATCTCTCTGAAAAACGCGTGGCCTGGATGGGCGAACTGCTTTAGCCTGCTGCTTGCCGATTTAGGTCGCGCGCGATCCTCAATCGATCCGTCCTGCCTTTCTGCCCGATTGGGTCGCACAGACTTGGCTGTTAGTTGCGATAGATAGGCGCAATCTGCGCCACTTGAGTGCTCAATCGCCCCGCGCGCACTGCTGCTGTGCACCACATTCGTCCTGAGTGTCCGACTGCGCCCTCGCCGCGCCTGCTTCGCCCCGATCTCGTGCAGCGCACAAACTGGCACGCACCTTGCTGAAATCCAATGTGCGCTGCAACGACGCGGCGCACCTATGCACGGCGCTCCCCACGCGCCGAAATCCACACAGTCGGGCAATGCAGTTCGACACGCGAGAGTCGCTTCGCGGCTTCACCGCGCCGGCCTCCTATGCCATCGACCCACGAAATACCATGCTGCGCGTCCTGCTCGTAACCGACACCGACAAGCCCATCGGCGATCTGCGCGACGCGCTCGCACGGCTCGGCTACGACATGCTCGCCGAGCCCGCTACGCCTCAGGCGCTCCATCGCGTCGTGGCGCGCGAGCGGCCCGACGTCATCATCATCGACACCGAATCGCCCTCGCGCGACACGCTCGAACAGCTCGCCGTGATGAACGCCACCGCGCCGCGCCCGGTGCTGATGTTCAGCAACGACGCCAACCAGCAGCTGATTCGCTCGGCGGTGAATGCGGGCGTGACGGCGTATCTCGTCGAGGGTCTTGCGGGCGAGCGCATCGCGCCGATCCTCGAAGTGGCGCTCGCGCGTTTCGCGCAGGAAGCGCAGTTGCGCGAGCGTCTCACCCAGGCCGAGAACGAACTCGCCGAGCGCAAGCTGATCGACCGCGCCAAGCGCATCCTAATGGAGCAGCAGAAGATGACCGAGCCCGCCGCCTACGCGATGCTGCGCAAACGTGCGATGAACCAGAGCCTCAAGCTCGCAGAAGCCGCACGCCAGATCGTCGCGGCGGCGGATTCCAACGATTGACCAGGATTGACCGGAATTGAAGCGTTGACTGTCATGAACGAAATCACGCGCACGGCTGCGCCGCCCGAAAAGACCCACCTGAAGATCGGCTTCGTGCCGCTCGCCGACGCCGCGCCCGTCGTCGCCGCGAAGCTGCTGGAGTTCGGCCACGCGCACGGCCTGACGCTCGAACTGTCGCGCCAGCCTTCGTGGGCCGCACTGCGCGACAAGCTGCTCGCGGGCGAGCTGGATGCCGCGCATTCGCTGTACGGGCTCGTGTACGGCGTGCAGCTTGGCATCGGCGGGCCGCAGACGGACATGGCCGTGCTGATGGTGCTCAACCGCAACGGCCAGGCGATCACGCTATCGAACCGCCTGGCTGATGCGCTCGCCGAACACGGCACCTTGCCGCGCGCGCTCGCGACGCTCGGGCGCACGCCCGTGTTCGCGCAGACTTTCCCGACCGGCACGCATGCGATGTGGCTGTATTACTGGCTCGCCGCGCAGGGCGTGCATCCGTTGCGCGATATCGAAAGCGTGGTGATTCCGCCGCCGCAGATGGTGGCCGCGCTTGCAGAAGACCGCCTGGATGGCCTCTGCGTGGGTGAACCGTGGCCCGCGCTGGCACAGCGGCGCGGCATGGGACGCACGGTGATCCGCAGCGGCGAAATCTGGCCGGATCATCCCGAGAAAGTGCTGGCTTGCCGAAGGGATTTCGTCGAGCGCTATCCGAACACGGCGCGCGCGCTGGTGCAGACGATGCTGGAAGCGTGCCGCTGGCTCGATGGCGCGGGACATCGCACGGAGATCGCGCAGTGGCTCGCACGCCCCGAAATGCTGGGCGCCGACGCGGACTTGATTGCGGCCATGCTGGAAGGCGGCGCAGGTTCCAGCGCGCCGGACATGAAGTTCTTCGGCGGCGGATCGGTGAATTATCCGTTGGAGTCCGAAGGAATCTGGTTCCTGACGCAGTTTGAGCGCTGGGGGATGATGGCGCGGCGCGACGACTATCGCGAGATTGCTCAGGCGCTGAACCAGACCGCGCTCTATCGTGAGGCTGCGGAGACGATTGGGGTAAGCGTGCCGGCGGTTGCGCCGAAGCCAGTTTTTATCGATGGGCGCGTGTGGGATGGAGAGAATGCGGCGGCGTATGTGGAGGGGTTTGAGATCGCAAGCCGCTAGTCGTTGAGCCAGTTAGCCAACTTCAGGCCGGGATACTGCTCGAAGTCGCGCTCATTGTTCGTCACCAGCACGGTGTCGAGCGCAACCGCGTGCGCGGCAATCAGTTTATCCAGGTGATCCTTCTTGCGCTCGCGCGTGGCTTGCCTGATCGGGCCGTAGGCCACCGCCGCAGCCGAATCGAACGGCGCGACCGGGATGTCTTCGATCAAGGCCGCCAGGTTGCGCTGCTCGCGGGCGCGGTGCGCGGACATCGTTACGCCAAACTCCAGTTCCGCAAACGTGATAGCCGACATCACGACGTCGCCCACATAACACTGCGCGAAACGCCTGGCCACCTGCTCGGGCTGGTTCTTCATCAAGTAGATGCACATATTGGTGTCGAGCATGAATTGCGGCATCACAGCACCTCGCGATCGTCCTGGCCCTGCTCGCCGCGTCCTTGCGCCATGAAGTCCGGCCCGAACTTCGCGAACTTCTTCAGGACGCCGCCCAGCGGCCTGCGCGCCGGACGAATGCGGATTTCGTCGCCGACGCGTTCGATTTCGACTTCGATATCGCTGCGGTCATAGGCCAGCTCGGCGGGGATGCGCACGGCCTGGGAGTTGCCGTTCTTGAACACTCGCGTGGTGTGCATATCTGGGTGCATCGCGGGATGAATGTGGAACCCACTATAGGCGCTGGCTTGCATGATGTAAATCCATGTGTGTACATCAGGTCATTGGGGGCCGCATCTGCGATGATGAAACCGCGAGGCACTATAAGAACACCAACGCCCTCGCCTCTCTGCGACCCACATCAACAAAACCCGATCACCCAGCAGGTTCATCGAGCAAAACACGACAGACAAAAAAATGCCGCCCTGTTTGCGCCACTAACGAGCGCAAACAGGGCGGCAAGTTTTCGCGCGAGCGAGCTTGCTTACTTCACCACGACTTCCGTGTGCCCCACCACCGGCGGCTTTTCGAAGTACGGGCCAACCAGGCGGCGCCATTCCTGGAAGTCGTCCGATTCGCGGAAGTGCACCATGTGATCCTCGATGGTCTCCCACTGCACGACCAGCACGTACTGGTTCGGCTCTTCCACGCCGCGTTGCAGTTCGACGCTGCGGCAGCCGCGCGCGCGATGGAAAAGCGGCAGCGCCTGCGTCACGCCCGCTTCGAATTCGGCGTTCTTGCCAGCCAACACCGTGATGTGTGCCATTTCGTAGACCACGTTCTGCTCCTTGCTCTGCGTTGATTCGATGATGCGTCGGAATAGTGCGCCTTCGCCGTAGCTGACGCGCACGCCACGTTATCACGCCTCGGCTTTCGGGCGTATTTTCACTTGCTGCGCTTCATCACGGAATCGGCGGGATACCAGAAGTCGCGGAACATATTGATGCCGTAGGTCTTGCCGTCGTAGTGCAGGACGATGCGTTTTGTGTATTTGGTGGTCTCGATGCGCTGCTGACTTTTCTGTTCATTGCGCGTGACGCGGGCGCTCAACGCGAGATCGGCAAATCCGTGGCTGATGGTCTTTTCCACTGCGATCGTCATGGATGCGTCCGCATCATGCTCGGCCTCGAGTCCTGCACCGCACGAATTGGGATCTATGTTGACCCAGCCATAGAGATTCGTGCCGAATACCGGGCGCAGCGTGCGGCCCTCGCGGACAAAGAGCGTCAGTTCGTGATCCGCAGCCGCGTCGGCGCAACTCGGGCCGCGCGCGCTGCTGTCGAAGATGACGCCAAACGCACGCACGTCGGGCGAGAGCCTATACGGCGCCGTATCGATGCGATAGCCGCCAACCTGCGTGAGCACGTCCTGTTCGATCGTAGAACGGGTTGCCGCGAGTACCTGGCCGCCCTTGACCAGCGCCACGACCTGCGTGACGTTGCCGTCGCCGCTGCTCGGGCCAACGTGGTTAGTGTCGAGCGCGACCGCCGCAATCGTGGTATCCGGCGCATCGGGCATGGCCTTGCACGACGCAGCCGCAAGCATGCCATCGCCATTCCCCCAGGGCCCGAGACTGCCGTTCACACCGGCCCATTGCGCCACCGCGGCGACGACATCGTCGCTGCACGGCTGCTCTTCGCTGGCGCGAGCAGGATTCGAGAGTGTTGCAACGAGCGCAAACGCAAGCGGCAGGAACGTACGCATGAGACCGGTTTCTCCATTGAGCTTAAAAGCGCAAAGGAGAATACCGCAAGACAAAACGCGGCGCGCGTGAATCATCCACGCGCGCCGCGTCCAGAGGGCAGAACAAAGGGAAGAACAATCAGAACTTCGTATGCAGGCCCACACGCGCGACCGCCTGGGTCTGGCCGCTCGATGCGCCATCCGAGCTGTTCATGCCGTTGATCTGCGCATTGCCGCCCGCACTCGCGCGCTGATACACGCCCAGCACGTACACGCTGGTGCGCTTGGACAGCGCGTAATCGACGATGGCCGCCACCTGATGCGCGTGGTTGTTATCGACGACGTCGTTGCCTTTCATGTACATATACGACGCGCCCGCGCTCAAGGCCGGCGTGAAGTAGTAGTGCGCGCCCACCGACCCTTCGTACACGGAACCGCCGTTATACGAGTTATGCACCGTCGTGAACAGCGCATTGGTGATCCAGCCGCCAAACTTGTAATGCGCGCCGATACCCCAGTTGCGCACGCTCACGTCGCCTTCGCCGGTCACGACGTACTTGAGGTTCGTATAAGCCGCATTGACGCCGAAGTTCTCGTGCGCGTAGTTGAGCGCGAAGCTCGACCCATTGCCCGTGCCGATCGACCCCGCCACGTTGCCGAAGCTATACATCGCGCCCGCGCTGAAGCCGCCGAACGTGGGCGACACGTACTTGACCGAGTTGTTGACCGTTTCGCCGGCCATGCGATCCCAGTCGAACGCGCCAGTCGCGTTGCTCGGCAGCGCGAGCTTGTCGAACGGGCCCGCGCGGAAGTCGTAGAAGTGGCCCGAGAGTTCCGCCGGATCGTCGCCCGCAAAGTAGAGCGAGTCCGTCATGAAGTCGTACTGGTTACCGAGCGAGAGCTTGCCGTACACGGGGTTGCTCAGGCCCACGATCGACGTGCGGCTAAAGAGGCTCTTGTTCGGCATGAAGCTGCCGTTATCGACCTGAAACTGGTTGACCAGTTGAAAGAACGCCTTGCTGCCGCCGCCCAGGTCTTCGGTGCCAGTCAAGCCCCAGAGGTTCGGGCCGTTCACGCCGTCGTCCATCTTCACGTTGCTATGGCCGCCCTGGTTGCTCACGTAAGTGATGCCCGTATCCATCATCCCGTAGAGCGTCACGCTGCTCTGTGCGAACGCCGGGCCCGCGCCGATCACCCCAGCCAGCGCCACCATGATTTTTTTGTACTGCTTACTTTTCGTCATTCTCCAAGTCTCCTGTTTACCACTATCAATCGTGTGTCGTTGGTATTTGTCGATTGTGTGAGGCGCGAGCGGCGTCGCGCCTCACCAGGCCATCGCGGCCTTGTGCACTATCACGCGTCGGCGACTGGCGCGGTGATGAAGCGCAGTGCGAGGCGGTTGAGCAGGATCGCGGCAGCCGCCACGAGGGCAGGCACGGCCAGCACCGAGAACACCGTCGAGAAGCTGAAGCCCAGCGACAGCAGCACGCCACCCACGAACGAGCCGAGAATGCCGCCCAGTCGCCCGAAGCCCAGCATCCAGCTCACGCCGGTGGCGCGTGCCCGGGTCGGGTAGCAGGTCGGCGCCAGCGCGTTGAGGCCCGTTTGCGCGCCGCTCATGAAGAAGCCCGCGCAAGCCACCAGCACGGTCAGCATGCCGGACTTGAGCGTGCCCATGCCCAGCGCGAAGATGAACACGCCGCCCAGCAGGTAGGCCGCGCCGATCACGGCGTTGCGGTCGAGTCGATCCATCGCGAAGCCCACGACGATGGCGCCCACGGTGCCACCCAGCTGGAACATGCCGGTGATCGCCGCCGCACGTTCGACAGGCAGGCCTGCGTCCTTGATGAGCGTCGGCAGCCAGCCGGTCAGCAGGTAGATAATCAGGAGTCCCATGAAGTAGGTGACCCACAGCATCAGCGTGCTCATGGCGTAGCCGTCGGCGAACAGCATGCGTACGGGCGCCTTCGCGGCGACGACCGGTTCCGGCGACGTAAAGCGCGCGTCGGCGCCGAAACGATGGCCGGTCACACGCGAGAGCGTGGCGGCAATGCGTTCGACGGAGAAGCGGCGCACCAGCAGGAAGCGCGCGGACTCCGGCAGCAGGCCCAGCAGCACCGGCACGAACAGGATCGGCAGCACGCCGCCGCAGACGAACACGCCGCGCCAGCCGAAGTGCGGGATCAGCGCCGCCGCAACAAAGCCGCCCGCGCCCGAGCCGAAGTTAAAGCCCGTGAACATGATGGTGAGCAGCAGCGAACGGCTTTTGGACGGCACGTATTCGGAGAGCAGCGTCGTCGAGTTCGGCATCGCCGCGCCCAGGCCCAGGCCCGTGAGAAAGCGCAGCGCGACGAGCTGGCCCGGCGTATTCGCGAACGCGCACAGCAGGCTGAAAAGACCGAAGCACGCCACCGAGCCAATCAGCACTTTCTTGCGGCCGATGCGGTCTGCCGACGGCCCCGCAACCAGCGCGCCGATCGCGAGTCCCACCATCGCCGCGCTCATCACCGGGCCGAAGGCCGCGCGCGCAATGCCCCATTCCTTCATGACGACAGGCGCGACGAAACCCATCACGGCCGTGTCCAGGCCGTCGAGCGTCACGATCAGAAAACAGAGTGCGAGGACGAGCCATTGATAGCCCGACATCCTGCGGGCGTCGATAAAGCCCTTGATATCCACTGCGTCAGCAGAGTTCATGCGTGTCTCCGAAGTTAATTTTTTCCCCGCTCCTGTGCTTCGTCGGCTTAGGAGTGTTGTATTGCGGACAGCTTATGAAACAGCGGGCGCGGTGTTTGGGGTGGCGCGCCCGCTGCGCAATTCAGGCCATCACGTCGGCGCTCAAACCGCGTCGGGCACCTGGCGCGTCTTCAGGAACGCTTCGAGCGTCTCGCCGCGCATGCAGGCGTACATGCCCAGGTTGGTGATCTTCACGACGCGCGCGAACTTCTCCAGCACGAAGAAGCACACGCCGTACTGCACGAGGCCGAGCCAGTCGGTGTTGTCGACCAGCGCGCGTTCCTCGGCCGTGAGCGCGGCGGCGTCGTAGGCGGCCGTGCGGTCGCCCAGCCACAACTCGCGCGCGGCGGGCGTGCGCATCATCCAGAAGAAGCGGTTCAGGCGCATCGCCTTGATGCTCTGGCGGATGTCGAACGGATAGGTGCCGGTGAGCGCCTCGACGCCTTCGAGTTGCGGATTCATTTCGCGAGCTCCCCTTCGTCCGGCAGGTTCTCGTAGACCGTCACGGCCATCGCCGTGCTGGTCGCGAGGTAGTAGTTGCGGTGCACTTCCTTGATCTTCGGCGCGAGCGCGCCGCGCATCGCGAGCCACATGATGGTTTCGACGCTTTCCGCACCGCCCAGGCGCACGTAGTCCACATGCTTCATCTTCGCGAGCCGCTCGGGGTCGTTCACGATGAGGTCGAGGAACTCCATGTCCCATTCGGTGTTGTTGAAGCCGCTGCGCTCGCCGTGCACCTGATGCGAGAGGCCGCCGGTGCCCACCACGACCACGTCCAGGTCTTCCTCGAACGATTCGATCGCGCGGCGCAGCGCCTGGCCGAGCCGGTAGCAGCGGTTCGCAGTCGGCAGCGGATATTGCAGCACGTTGACTTCGAACGGCACCAGCGCGGTGGGCCAGCCGCCGGCATGCGGCAGCATCAGCGAAAGCGGCGAGTTGCAGCCGTGGTCGAGCGGCTTGTCCTGGAAGATCGTCAGGTCGAACTCGTCGTTGACGAGCTGTTCGGCGATATGGATAGCCAGTTCGGGATGCCCGGCGATATCGGGCAGCGGACGCTTGCCCGCGCCTTCATCGGCGAATTCGTGCTGCGGCGACACGCCAAGCGCGAAGGTCGGATAGCAGTCGAAGAAGAAGCTGTTGGCGTGGTCGTTGTAGAACATCACCAGCACGTCGGGCTTGCGCTCGGCGAGCCATTGCGCCACGGGTTCGTACCCCTGAAAAAGCGGCGCCCACGCGGGTTCGTTCTGCTTGCCCTTGTCGTACGCCAGTCCGATCGTCGGCACGTGCGATGTACCGATGCCGCCCACAATCCTTGCCATGCTTGTCGCCCTCTTCCGATTACTGGGGAACGCACCGCCTTATCGCGATTAGCGCCCTCTTGGGATACGAAATTACAGAATCGCGCTTTGCGCCGGAAGTAAGGGTTAACCACGGTTTTTGCGTTTTGATCCGTGATAGACGGGACATCCGGCGTTTTCGCGCCCTTCGGCCTGCCGTGAAACCCGCGCGCCATAACGGTTTTTGGTATCCTGAATCAGGTCGTGCGCGATTCATCCCGCATGCATCCGGCAACCGGCCCATAAACGAAACAGATAGCAAAAGAACGAACTCGCAAGGCCGCCCACGCGCCGCCTGGCGGGACATCGACATGAACGAGACCACACAGCAAACCATCGTGCAGGCGCTGCGCGAGCGCATCCTTTCGGGCGAGCTCGCGCCGGGCCAGCGGCTCGTCGAAGCCCACCTCGCCGAACGCCTCGGCATCTCGCGCACGCCGCTGCGTTACGCATTGAGCGTGCTGGCGACCGAAGGGCTCGTCGAGCGTTCAGGCGCGCGCGGTTATATCGTGCGCCGTTTCAGCGTGACCGACGTGCTCAATGCCATCGACGTGCGCGGCGTGCTTGAAGGCCTGGCGGCGCGCAGCGTGGCCGAGCGCGGCGTGAGCCCCGCGCTCGCACGCGCCTTGCAGGACTGCCTGCGCGAAGGCGATGCGATTTTCGAGGCGGGCGCGGCGGCGCTTGGCGGCGAGGCGGAAGCGCATTACGCCGACATGAACGGCCGTTTTCACGCGCTGATCGTCGATGCTGCGCAAAACCACGCGGTTAGTGCAGCGCTGGGCCTGAACGACAAGATCCCGTTTGTATCGCCTGCAACGGTGGTATTCGACGATGCCGCGCGCCAGCAGCAATACATGATGCTCGCCTACGCACACCGCCAGCATCACGCCATCGTCGGCGCGCTGCTCAAGGGCGAAGGCGCGCGCGTGGAAGCGCTCATGAAAGAGCACACGCATATCTCGAAGGAGAGCCTGAACCTCTCGGTCGAGCATCTGCATCTGATCGCGGGGGCCGCATGAATCCCGCCGATCTGCTCAATCTCGCGCATCTGCGCGCGTTCCGCCTGGTCGCCGACACAGGCAGCGCAACGCGCGCCGCCGCCGCGCTCTATCGCGCACAATCGGCCGTCACGCGCTCGGTGCAGGAACTTGAAACCGCCATCGGCGAGCCGCTGTTCGAGCGCAAGCCTTCGGGCATGTTGCCGACCGCCGTGGGCCGCGTCGTGCTGGATCGTTGCGCGCGCATCTTTTCCGAACTCGAAGCGCTAGCGCAGTGGTGCGCCGCGCGCCAGACGCGCCGCCGCGCGCTCGCCGAAGGCGCGCTGCCCGCGTGGCTGCTCAATACGCGGCGGCTGCAACTGTTCGTGGCGCTGGCGCGCCATCGGCATATGCCGAGCACCGCGAGCGCGTTCGGCATCAGCCAGCCCGCGGTCAGCAGCGCGATGCGCGTGCTCGAAAGCGGCTCGGGCATCACGCTGTTTCACCGCAGCCCGCGCGGCGTCCAGCTGAGCGAAGAAGGCGAGACCTTCCTGCTGCACGTGCGTCGCGCGCTCAACGAACTGCGTCACGTGCCCGACGACATCGCCGCGCTGCACGGCAATATCCAGGGCGCGGTGACGGTGGGCGCGCTGCCGCTTGGCCGCACGCTGATCCTGCCTGCCGCCATCGCGCGGCTGAGCGCGCAGCATCCCGGCGTGCGCGTGGTCACGGACGAAAGCGCCTATGAATTGCTGGTGGCCGGGCTGCGTGCGGGCGACGTCGATTTCGTGCTGGGCGCGCTGCGCGAAAACGATGCGGCCAGCGGCCTCGCCAACGAGCGCCTGATGGCCGAAGACATGGTCGTGCTCGCGCGGCGCGGCCATCCGCTCGCGCAGAAAACCGGCCTGAACGTGGGCGACCTGCGCAACGCGCAATGGATCGTCTCGCGACTGCACTCACCCGCGCGCGGGCTGTTCGAGGCGCAGTTCAAGCGCCTCAAGCTCAAGCCGCCGATGCCGACAGTCGAGACTGCCGACCTTGCCGTGATTCGCGGCCTGCTGATGGGCTCGGACATGATCGCGGCGCTGTCGGCGCAGCAACTGCACTATGAGATCGCGGCGGGGGAACTGGTGGTGCTGGACGTGCCGCTGCACAACACGCGACGCGAGATCGGGCTGACGATGCGCGCCGATAGCGCGCCGTCGCCGGGCGCGCGCGCGTTGATCGACGCGATCCGGCTGGCAGTGGCGGAGGCGGCTCCGGCGGTGCGGGTGGTGGAAGGCCGTCTGGGCGGCCAGACGGCGCGCTGAAGATTCGGCTCACCGGCGCGCCATCATCGGCGCGCCGGCTGAGCCGTACGCGACAACCAGCGAAGTTATGGAGTCCAGACCGAAGGCGGAATCGCCACTACGCCGTCGAACAACCAGCGCGCGGTGCGCAGCAGGGCCGCGCCTGTGATTTCGGTTTCGCCATCGCGGCGAGCGAGCGTCAATCCGACGGTGAATTCGCCGGTCGGATGCTCGACGACGACGCGTTCTGTGTCGTCACCTTGCCCGTCGCCCTGCGCGCCTTCGGCAAGCACCGCAATCCCGTCGCAGACCGTGCCCGGCAACGCTGCCGCGCTCGCCACGCTCACCGCGCCCAGCACGCCAATCGACGCGTGACAGCGATGCGGGATAAAGCTGCGCGTGCTGATCGTGCCGCCGTCGCGCGGCGGCGCAATGAGGCACATCTTTGGCACGGTGCGCTCGCGCACGTCGCCCAGATTCATGCGCGGGCCAATGGCGAGGCGAATCGCTTCAATGCGCGCTTTCAGGTCTTCATCGGCGTCCAGTTGCTCGCGCGTCTCGTAGCCCGTGCGGCCCAGGTCCTGCGCGCGCATCAGCACGAGCGGCATGCCGTTGTCGATGCAGGTGACGTCGACGCCTTCCACCGTGTCCTTGAGCTTGCCGGTCGGCAGCAACGCGCCGCAGGTCGAGCCCGCAGTGTCGCGAAACGCCAGCGGGATCGCCGCCGCGGTGCCCGGCACGCCGTCGATGCGCGCATCGCCTTCGTACTGCACGATGCGGCCCGGCGTCGGCACGTTCGCGACCGCGATCTGCCCGGTGTTGACCATGTGGATCGCCACGGACGTCGCGCCGTCGAGCGCATCCACCAGGCCGCGCTCGATGGCGAATGGCCCTACGCCCGCCAGCAGGTTGCCGCAGTTCTGGCCGTAGTCGACGCGCGCCTCGTTCACCACGACCTGCGCGAACAGATAGTCGACTTCGGCGTCGTCGCGCGTCGCGGGCGAGACGATCGCCACCTTGCTCGTGAGCGGATCCGCGCCGCCGATGCCGTCGATCTGGCGCGGGTCGGGCGAACCCATCACCGCCAGCAGCACGCGGTCACGCAGCGCCGGATCGGCGGGCAGATCAGAGGCGAGAAAGTACGCGCCCTTGGACGTGCCGCCGCGCATCAGCATGCAGCGGATACGCGTCTGCGCGCGCGCTGACGTGTCGTGTAACGAAGTCGATACCACCGGCCAGCCCTCCCGCTCAGAGATCCGCAGCGGACTGCACGTAGCGCAGGCCTTTTTCCGCGAGGCGCTCGCGCATCGCGTAGTAGTCGAGGCCGAGCGTGCCGCCCGCCAGCACGGCGCGCGTCTTCTCTTCCTTGGCGACGCGCGCCTGGGTGGCTTCCACGACCTTCGGCACGCTCGCGAGCGGCACGACCACGATGCCGTCGTCGTCGGCGACGATCACGTCGCCCGGATTCACGATCTGCTGCGCGCACACCACCGGCACGTTGACCGAGCCCAGCGTCTCCTTCACGGTGCCCTGCGCCGACACTGCCTTCGACCACACCGGGAAGCTCATCTCCTTGAGCGTGCGCACGTCGCGGCAGCCCGCGTCGATGATGAGACCGAGCACGCCGCGCGCCTTCATCGAGGTCGCCAGCAGGTCGCCGAAATAGCCGTCCTCGCAAGGCGAGGTCGGCGCGGCCACGACGATATCGCCGGGACGGCACTGCTCGACGGCCACGTGCAGCATCCAGTTGTCGGACGGCGGCATCAGCACCGTAACCGCCGACCCGGCAATCGCCGCACCGGAGTAAATCGGGCGCATATAGGTGGCCAGCAGGCCCAGACGCGCCTGCGCCTCGTGCACGGTGGCGGAACCGGCGGCCTGGAGGATCGCCACGTCGCGCGCGTCGGCGCGCGCAATGTTCGTTACGACGACGCCGCGCTTCATGCCAGGTCTCCCACCACTGCCGGCGTCAGGCGCATATAGCCTTCGCCGTACTGAATGTCGCGCTTGGCCGTAATGCCGATGTTGCGCTTGGCCTGGACGCCGCGTTGCAGCGCGACGCGCGTGTAGTACTCCCACAGATGTTCCTGGCCGGCCATGCATTCGATGGCGCGGCGCTTGACGTCCCACACTTCGGTGATGTCGAGGAAGGTGTTCGGCACCCATTCGCACTGCTCGGTCTGGTGCGGCTCGAACGCGTAGACCGGCGGCGCGCCGACGATCTTCTGGCCCGGGTTGTGGCCTTCGGCCTGGGCGATGATGCGCGCTTCCTGCGCGACGTGCATCGCGAGCGGGTGGTCGAAGTTGTACGGGTCTTTTGCCGAATGGCTCAGCACGAACGCGGGCTGCACGTCGCGATAGACGTCCACGAGGCGCAGCAGCGCCTCGTCGGACACGCGCAGCGGGTAGTCGCCCAGGTCGAAGAAGTCGACTTCGGCGCCGAGGATCTCGGCGGCGGCGAGCGCTTCCTCGCGGCGCGCGGCCTTGACCTTATCGAGCGTCATGTCGGCGCCCTTGCGCCACAGCTTCGCGGACTCGCCGCGCTCGCCAAACGACAGGCAGACCACCTTCACGCGATAGCCGTTCTTCTTGTGCAGCGCGATCGCGCCACCTGCACGCCATACGAAATCCGCGCTATGCGCGCTCACCACGAGCATCGATTTTTCAGTCATTTCCGGTTCACCCAGCTTCATTGGAACGATGCCCCATTGTAGGTTTGGGCCTGGCGTGCGGCGTACCGAAACTGCCGCTCAAAGCCATCGAATCTGCTTATGTCGAGGGTTTACCGCAGGGTGCCGTCGCAGGCCGCAAGCGGGGTCGCAGCACAGCCAGAAGCCGCGTCCCGGTCACATGAAATGGCACACGCAACGAGATTTGCACGCGCGATCGTCAGCGTCCGCGAGGTCGAATCCGATGCAACCAGGTTCGCAGCGATTTGGCCCTTTCAATGATCCAGGCGAATCGTTGCGCCCGCAACGAATAACCACACCCCGAAAGTGTTGCGTAAACGCCGAAGACGGTCATTGACAGCTTGCGTACGAATGACAATCGTTCTCATTTGCATATACAATCCGCATACTTTTGAGAATACGCCTGCCGTGCATCGCCCCGATGCCCGCGCAATCCAAAAAACAATACGTCCGCCGTCGAGCCACCGGTCTCGCGATGCGGCTGCATGAGCATTCGCTTCGAACTTATTTATGTCTGTCACCCGTCGTCTTTCGCCGCGCCCTGATGCGGCCGCGCTGCACGCCTGCCCGACTCAACCTGCACACCCCGTCCTGCCCGCCAGCCGCCGCGCGATGCTCGCCGCGGTCGCCGTCGCGTTCGCGCTGCCCGCCGCCGCGTTCGCGCAGGCAAGCAGCGCAGCAGCGACCGACGGCACGGCCAGTACGGCCAATGCGGCCAACGCCACGCTGCCCACCGTGAAAGTGCAGGCCGCGAAGGAAGCCCTGCCGGGCGATCTCGCGCCGACCTTCGGCGGCGGCCAGGTGGCGCGCGGCGGCAACTTCGGCATGCTCGGCCAGCAGAAGAACATCGACGTGCCGTTCTCGATGACAACCTACACGGCCAAGGCGATCGCCGACAAGCAGGCGCGCACTATCGCCGACGTGCTGCAGAACGATCCGGCCGTGCGCACGGCCTACGGCTACGGCAACTTCCAGGAGGTCTATGTCATCCGCGGCTTCCAGCTCGACAGCGACGACGTCTCCCTCAACGGGCTCTACGGCATCACGCCGCGCCAGATGGTGGAGACGCCCGCCATCGAGCGCGTGGACGTCTTCAAGGGCGCGAGCGCGTTCCTGAACGGCGCGGCGCCGAGCGGCAGCTCGATAGGCGGCAGCGTGAACCTGCAGCTCAAGCGCGCGGACGACAAGCCGCTTACCGAAGTCACGCTCGAAGGCAGCGGCTCGGGCGAGTTCGGCACGCATATCGACGTGGGCCGCCGCTTTGGCGACCAGGATCAGTTCGGCATTCGCGTGAACCAGGCCAACCGCGACGGCGAAACCAGCATCGACGGCGAGCACCGCCGCAACAACCAGACCGCCGTGGCGCTCGACTGGCGCGGCGACAAGCTGCGCCTCGAAGGCGACCTGCTCTATCAGCACCAGCACACCAGCGATGGCCGCCCGGTCGTGTACGTGTCGGGCACGGAAATCCCGGCAGTGCCGTCGGCGACCTACAACTACGGCCAGACCTGGTCGTCGAGCCAGACCGAAGACACGGTCGGCCTGCTGCGCGCCGAGTACGACTTCGTGCCGGGCTGGACGGCCTATGTGGCGGGCGGCGTGCGCCATAGCACCGAGTCCGGCCAGTATTCGTCGCCGTACTACACGAATCCCGACCTGACCACGGCCACGCGCATGTACGTGCCGCGCAAGGAAGACGCAACGTCGGCGGAAGTGGGCGTGCGCGGCCACTTCAACACCGGCCCCGTCAGCCACTTCGTGACGGCGGGCGCGTCGATCGTGCGCGTGAACACGCAGTCGGCGTGGAACCTCTCGGGCAGCTACAACACCGATCTCTACAACACGCCGCAAGTGCCGTCGCCGGCTTCGAAGTACTACTCGCAGGGCCTCGACGGCAACCCGCCCACCACGGCGCTGAACCTGATGCGCAGCGTGGCCGCGTCGGACACGCTCGGCTTCTTCCACGACCGCGTGCTGTTCACGGTCGGCGTGCGTCACCAGGAGATCCTGTCGAACGCGTATTCGTCGTCGACGCTCGCGCAGACCGAGGCCTACAACGATTCGATCACGACGCCGCTGTTCGGCCTCGTCATCAAGCCGACCGAGAACCTTTCGTTCTATGCCAACCGCAGCGAATCGCTGTCGGCAGGCGACCAGGCGCCCAGCACCGCGAAGAACTATGGCGCGCTGCTCGCTCCGGCGCGCACCAAGCAGTATGAAGTGGGCGTGAAGTACGACACCGGCAAGTACGGCGCGCAACTGGCGCTGTACCAGCTCGAAAAGCCGCAGAGCTATACCAATAGCGCGGGTTACTTCGTGGCGGACGGCAACGAGCGCCATCGCGGCGTGGAAGCGTCGGTGTTCGGCGAGGTCTACAAGGGCGTGCGCGTGATCGCAGGCGCGACCTACATCAACGCGGTGCAGCTCGATACGGGTTCGACGGACGGCAACCATCCGATCGGCGTGCCGAGCTTCATGTTCAACCTGGGCGCGGAATACGATGTGCCCTGGGTTCAGGGCCTGACGTTCTCGGCGCGCTACACGCACACGGGGCCGCAATACCTGAACGCGACCAACACGCTGTCGATCAAGGCATGGGACACGGTCGATCTGGGCGCACGCTACAAGACCAACATCTTTGGCCGCGACACGACCTTCCGCGCCGACGTGCTCAACCTGACCAACAAGGCCTACTGGAGCTCGACGACCGGCGGCTATCTGACGATGGGCGCGCCGCGCACGGTGCTGTTCTCGATGACGACGGACTTCTGAGCGCGCGTCTCGCGCCCACTCAGGTCTAAACCTCAGGTCGAAACGCCGGTGCTGCATGCAGCACCGGCGTTTTTTTATGCGCCCACTATCGTGATCGCGAAGCCGTCCCAGCCCTTGCTGCCCACGGTCTGCACCGCCGTCGTATCGAGCCGCGCATCGCCGGTCACGCGTTCGAAATACTCGCGCAGGCCGACCACGTCGGCGTCTCGATCGGATGCGTCGGCGATGCGGCCGCTGCGCACCACGTTGTCGGCGACGATCACGGTGCCCGGGCGCGCGAGCTTCAGCACGCGCTCAAGGTACTGCGGATTGCTTTGCTTGTCCGCATCGATAAAGACGAAGTCGAACGGCGCCGCGCCATCGCGCAGCATCGCATCGAGCGAGTCTAGCGCGAGGCCGGTCACGACCGTGACCTTGTCGCCCAGGCCCGCGCGCGCGATATTGGCGCGCGCCACGGCGGCGTTGTCGGGATTGAATTCGAGCGAGACGAGCACGCCGTCGCCCGGCAGCGCCCGCGCCAGCCAGATCGCGCTGTAGCCGCCCAGCGTGCCGATCTCCAGGATGCGCCGCGCGCCCTGGATGCGCGCGAGCAGATGCAGGAACTTGCCCTGATTGGGCGCGACGTTGATGGCGCGCAGGCCCGCTTTCGCGCTTGCCGCCAGCGCGCCGTCAAGCGCTTCGTCCGCGCCGATCAATCGCTCCGAGAACCAGTCGTCCACTGCCTGCCAGGTCTGTTCGTTCATTGCACTGCTCCGCGAGGGGGGAAGCGGCAAGCTTAACGCGCACGCGCTGGCGCACGCAGTTCGCCGCCCGCTAATTCCACTCGCCCCACTCGATTGCTTCGGATATCAAATTAATAAAAAGAGCAATGCGCCTTATGGTTCGCTTACATGTCGGCTTATCGACATCACTTGCTAAATTCCATTCAGTATGCATAGCAGACTATGCATTAGCGTTCGCAAACATTGATCACACAAAGGCCATAAAGCCCATTCTGGAAAACGCCGACACACCCCGCGCTCAGGCTTGCCAGCTAAAGCGTTGCGCGGATACGACTACCTAAGTCCCTGACAACACAACGGACTTCCCGGCTCTAACTTTTCTTAACAATGCAATGTAAATAAACGGTGAGCAATCATCTGCCGTAATTGATAAGAGTCATATAAACTCCGACGAACTCCGAACGTTGGCGCAATCCCGATCAGGGCGGGAAAGCGGAATCGCCAATATCACCCGACGACGGCTGGCTGTGCACAATTCTGGGACAGCCGTCGCGATAAGACAAAGGGCCCGTTTGCGATGCGAGTTTCCGTTCAAGTCCGCCTTGGCGCACTGGCCGCCGGGCTGCTGCTGGCGTCCAGCCTTCCCGCAGCCGACAAGCTGGCCTCCACGCCAGCCGGTAAAACACCCTCTAACGCAACACCAGGCACGGCAACTGCTACGGCGGCTTCCGCTGCCGTCGCCGCACCGGCGTCCGGGCCGGATATCGGCATCGGGCTGACGGGCGGCGTGGCCGGCAGTGTGGCGAATACGCCAGGCGGCAGCGGCCCCGCCGTGATCCAGACCGCGCCCGGCAAGATCGCCATGCCGATCGACGCCACGGCCCCGCCCATTCCGGCCGGGCCGCCGCGCACGCACGTGTTTTCGCTGCGCCAGATGGGCAGCTACGGCCCGATGGAACTGCGCGGGCTCGATCCGACCGGCTACCTGAACGTCGACGTGCGCAACGACGAAGTCGTCAACAGCGCGAAGCTGCGCCTCGTGTACACGTACTCGCCGTCGCTCATCTACGCGCTCTCGCACCTGCGCGTGATGGTCAACGGCGAAGTCGTCGCGACGATTCCGCTCGTGAAGGAAACCGCCGGTCAGCTCGTGACGAGCGAGATCAATCTCGATCCGCGCCTCTTCACGGACTTCAACCGCATCAGCGTGCAGATGATCGCGCACTACACGCTCGACCATTGCGAAGACCCGTATCACTCGGCGCTGTGGGCGGACGTTGCGCCCGAAACCACCCTCACGCTGAACACGACCGGCATCACGCTGCCCAACAGCCTCGCGCTGCTTCCGCTGCCTTTCTTCGACAAACACGACAACACGCTGCTGCGCGTGCCGTTCGTGCTCGCCGCCAACGCGGGCGTGCCGGCGCTGCATGCGGCGGGCGTGGTGTCGTCGTGGCTCGGTGCGCTTGCCAGCTATCGCGGCGCGCGCTTCCCGGTGGTGCGCAGTGCGCCCACCGATGCCAACGCTGTCGTGCTTGCGCTGCCAGGCCAGGTGCCCGCCGGCCTCACGCTGCCCGAGATCAAGGGCCCGACGGTGACGGTGATGAACAACCCCGCCGCCGATCCCCAGTCGGGCCGCAAGCTGCTGGTGCTCGCGGGGCGCACGCCGGAGGAACTGGAGAAGGCGGCCGACGCGCTCGTGCTCGGCCAGGCCGGCATGTCGGGCGACAGCGTGGTCGTGCAGTCGGTCGACCTGGGCCCGGCGCGCAAGCCCTACGACGCGCCCAACTGGGTGCCGACCGACCGCCCCGTGCTGCTGCGCGAGCTGGTGAGCGACCCGCAGCAGTTGCAGGTCTCGGGCTACAACCCGCCGCCGATCCGCGTGAACATGCGCGTGCCCGCCGACCTCTACGCGTGGTCGCGCAGCAACGTGCCGCTCGATATCCGCTATCGCTACACGGCGCCGTCGACGTGGAACGACTCGATTCTCAACGTGAGCATCAACGATCAGCTGGTGCGCTCGCAGCGCCTCAAGCCGGTCACGCGCTCGACCGACGAAGCGCGCATCAACGTGCCGCTGCTGTCGGGCGCCGATGCGCGCGCGTCGAGCAACATCGAGATCCCGGCCTTCCGCGTCGGCTCGAACAACCAGTTCCAGTTCCAGTTCCACATCGATTCGCAGAAGACCGGCCTGTGTACGTCGACGGCCACCGACGTGGCGCGCGCCGCCATCGATCCCGATTCGGTGGTCGACTTCAGCGACTTCGCGCACTACACGGCGATGCCGAACCTCGCGTACTTCGCCAACAGCGGCTATCCGTTCACGCGCATGGCCGACCTCGCGGAAACCGCCGTCGTGATTCCCGATGCGCCCAACGCGCAGGACCAGGAAGCCGTGCTGACCATGCTCGGCCACATGGGCGAGTGGACGGGCCTGCCCGCGCTGCGCGTGAAGATCGTGCCCGCCAGCCAGGTCGATAGCGTGAGCGGCAACGACCTGCTCGTGATCGGCTCGGGTTCGGGGGCGAACCTGCTCGCCAAATGGGGCAAGGATTTGCCGCTGCTGATCGAGCAGGGCAAGACCGCCGTGACCACGCGCGACCAGCGCAGCGGCTGGCCGGGCTGGCTCGGCGGCACCGAGGACATGGACGATTCGACGCCCGCCGGACGCTCGATCGTGACGCTGGGCGGGCCGATTTCGGCGCTGATCGGCTTCGAGTCGCCGCTTGCTTCGGGACGCAGCGTGGTGGCGCTCGCCACGACGTCGTCGGCGCAACTGGGCGATGTGCTCGACGCGATGTCCGACAGCGGCAAGATAGCAGCGATGCACGGCGACCTGAGCCTCGTGCGCAACAACGACGTCGAAGGCCTGCGCGTAGGCGATCGCTACTTCGTGGGCGACCTGCCGTGGTATGCGCGCATCTGGGTGCATGTCTCGCGCTTCCCGTCGCTGATGGCGCTGGCGGGCATTCTCGCGGGCCTGATCGTCGCGCTTACGGTGTTCTGGGCGCTGGGCCGCATGGCCGCTCGCCGCACCGGAGACTGACGATGCAGCCGGGATCGTCCCGACTCGCGCGCTGGCTCGCGACCGGCGCCTGCGCGCTCGCGCCGCTGGCGCCGCTCGTGGGCGTGGGCGCAGCGCAGGCTGCCACGCCTGCTCCTGCGGCAACACCTGCCGCCGGGGCGAGCGCAAGCGTGAGTGCGAGCACGTGCGCGTGGGCCGACTGGAGCGCGTTCAAGCGCGACCTGCTGTCCGCCGACGGGCGCGTGATCGACGGCAGCACGCCGCGCCAGATCACCGTGTCCGAGGGCCAGTCGTATGCGCTTTTCTTCGCGCTCGTCGCGAACGACCGCGCGGCCTTCGACAAGATCCTGCAATGGACTGAGAACAATCTCGCCCAGGGCGACCTCACGGCGCATCTGCCGGCCTGGATCTGGGGACGTACGGATATCGACGAGAAAGGCGCGCCGGTTGCGGCGTCGGTTGCGGCTTCGGGTGCTGCGGCGGCTTCGGGTGCGTCAGCGGCCAGCGCCGTGCCCTCGTCGAAAGGCACGTGGGGCGTGATCGATGCCAACTCCGCCAGCGACGCCGATCTCTGGATCGCCTACACGCTGCTCGAAGCGGGCCGCCTCTGGAACGAACGCCGATACACGGCGCTTGGCACCGTGATGGCGCGCAACATCGTGCGCAGCGAAACGGCCACGCTGCCGGGCCTGGGCCGCACGGTGCTGCCTGGGCCGCAAGGCTTCAAGCTCGACAAGGATAGCTGGCGCCTGAACCCGAGCTACGTGCCGCTCCAGGTGATGCGCCGCTTCGCGCTCGCGCTGCCCGATTCGAGCGAATGGAAGGCGATGCTCGACAGCTCGGCGAAGCTCGTCAACGACACCGCGCCGCACGGCTTTTCACCGGACTGGGTCGTCTATCGCGGCAAGGACGGCGCGAAGAACGGCGGCAAGAACGGCTTTGGCCCCGACGCGCCCACGCACGCCGAAAGCGCCTACAACGCGATCCGCGTCTATCTGTGGGCGGGCATGCTGGCCTTCGACGATCCGCTGCGCAGCCAGACGCTCGCGACCTTTTCGCCGCTTTCCGCGTTCGTGCAGGCGCACGGCTATCCGCCCGAGCGCGTCGACACACAGACCGGCACGCCCGGCCCGAGCGAAGGCAACGGCGGGTTTTCGGCGGCGCTCGCGCCGTACCTGTCGGCGCTCGGTCGCACCGATCTCGCCGATGCCCAGGTCCTGCGCAGCCGCACGCTCGCTCAACAGTCGCCGCCCGGCTACTACAGCAGCGTGCTGATGCTGTTCGGCCTCGGCTATCTGCAAGGCCTTTACCACTTCGACGCGCAAGGCCGCGTCGCGCCCGCATGGACGACCCGATGCCCGGCACCGCGCTGATCGCCCTCGCCATTGCCCGCGCGCCGCAGCGCGCTTCCCGGCGCCCGCGCGCCACGCCGCGCTTTTCACCTCGCGTGTCGTCGCTGCTCGCGCTGCTGATCGCGGCGTCGCCGTTCGTTGCGCGCGCACAGAATGCGCAGAACGCCGCGAACGCGCCGCAGCCCGCGACCTATGCCGCCGCACCGTCGGCGCAGGCCGCGCAACTGCTTTCGGCAGCGCGCATGTGGATGGCGAAGAACCGCCCCGATGTCGCGCAGAGCCTCGTGAAAAAGGCGCTGCTGTTCGATCCGCAGCAGCCTGACGTGCTCGCGCTCCAGGGCGAAGTCGCGCTGCGCATGAACCAGCCCGCCGATGCCGCGAAGGTGCTGGTGCAATTGAAGAAAATCGCGCCCAACGCGCCCGCGACCCTGGAACTGGCCGACGCCTACCGGATCGCGACCACCGACAAGAACGAGCTGGCGGAGATCCGCCTGCTGGCCAACTCGGGCAAATCCGACGAAGCCGCCGCACGCATGAAGAAGCTGTTCCCGAACGGCGCGCCGCAAGGCGCGCTGGCGCGCGACTACTACCGCATCATGGCGGGCACTGCCGCGGGCCGCCCGCAGGTCATCGACGAATTGCGCGCGCGGCTCAAGCGCAATCCCGGCGACAGCGCGAGCGCGCTCACGCTCGGCGACCTGCTGACCGACCGCGCCAGCACGCGCATGGAAGGGCTGAACCTGATCTACGGCGTCTACCAGCGCCAGGACAGCAACCGCGCCGACGCGCTCGAACGCTGGCGGCGCGCGCTCGCGAGCGCCGGCCGCGACGATCCGGCCTATTACGTCTGGTATCAGCGCTATCTCCAGGAAGTGCCCGACGATGCCGACACGCAGCAGACCGTCGCCGATCTCGCGAAGAAGCTCGGGCCGAAGGGCGTGGCGCAGGCCAACGCAGCGGCGGCGAGCGGCAAGCCTTATATCGTCGCCTCGGCTGGCAACAGTGGCGGCAACGGCGGCGGCAGCGCGGCCCCACGCCCGGCGGGCCCCGGCTCGGCGGCGCGCAATCGCGGCCTCGCGCAACTCCAGCGCGGCGACCTCAAGGATGCCGAAACATCGCTGGAGACGGCGCAGCGCGCCAACCCCAACGACGGCGAGACGCTTGGCGCACTCGGCCTCGTACGCATGCGCGAAGGACGCCAGGACGAGGCGCGCGAGCTGTTCGCGCGCGCGCTCAAGCTCGACCCGGACAACGCCGGCAAGTGGCGCAGCCTCGAAAAGACGGCCGACATCTGGGGCACCATTGGCCGCGCCCGCACCGCCAACGCACAGGGCAAGCCGCAAGAAGGCGAAGCGCTCGCGCGCCAGGCGCTCAAGCTCGATCCGGGCAACAGCGACGCCACGCGCATCCTCGCCGATTCGCTGATCGCGCAGAAGAAGTGGAGCGAGGCCGAAGCGCTGCTGCGCCCGCTCGTCGAGGCGAAGAAGCCCGACATGGGCGCGCTGCGCAGTCTCGTGACGGTGCTGCGCGAGACGCATCGCGACAGCGAGATCGATCCGCTCATCACGGCCACCGCGCCGCGCCTCACGGGTTCGGACGCCGAACTCAAGCGTCTGCGCGCCGACCTGCTGTCGATCCAGGCCGATCAGCTGCTCGCCGAAAATCACAAGAGCCCGGCCATCGCCAAGCTCGAAGAAGCCGTACGCCTCACGCCCGACGACGCCTGGACGCGCTTCACGCTCGCGCGCCAGTATCGCGACCTGGGCCTGCCCGCGCTGGGCCGCCAGGTGATGGAGGACGGCCTGAAGGTCTCGCAGGCGCCCGACATGCGTTATGCGACCGCGCTGTACCTGAATTCGGTCGACGACGTCGATGGCGCGGCGGCGCAGCTCGACGCGATTCCCGTCGCGCAGCGCAGCGACGGCATGCGCGAGCTGATCGGCAATCTCAAGGCGCAAAAGCTGCTCGTGCAGGCCCGCCAGCTTATCGCGCAAGGCAAGGACGACGAGGCGCGCGCCATGCTCGATGCGGCAGCGGCCAGCGCCACGGCGGCCAACGATCCGCAGATGCTCGCCTCGGTGGGGCGCGAGTGGATCGCCCTCGGCGAACCCGACAAGGGGCTGAAGCTGGTGCAGGACTGGCTCGCGGCGCACCCGAGCGACGAAGCCGCGAACGGCGTGCGCGTGCGCTACGGCGAGCTGCTGGGCGCGGCCAATCGCGACGACGAGTGGGCGAAGTGGATCGACACGACGCGCGCGCAGCCCGGCCTCACCGACGAACAGCGCGCGAGTCTCGACGATCAGGAACTGCGCCTGGCGGTGCGCGCGACCGATCGCCAGATCGCCGCGGGCGACCTGCGCGACGCGCAGCGCACGCTCGACGCCGTGCCGGAGCGTCTCAAGTCGAACCGCCGCTGGCTGCTGGAGCAAGCCGACCTGCTGGAAGCGCGCGGCGACTACAAGGGCGCGGTGGCGTCGGCGCAAAAGGTGCTGGCGACGAATCCCAGCGATCCCGATGCGCGCCTGACCATCGCGCGCCAGTACGAGCGCATGGGCCGCAACGCCCAGGCCGCGCAGCTGGTGCGCGACGTGCTGGCCGACACGCCCGAGGACGACGTGGACACGCGCCTGGCCGTCGCGCGGCGCTTCACGGCGCAAGGGCTCAATCAGGACGCGCAGGACGTGGTCGATCCGCTGCGCGCGCGCTATCCCGACCGCTCCGACATCACGACGCAGGCCGGGCGCGTGGCGCAGTCGCGCGGCGACTACGACGAAGCCGCCAGCCTCTATCGCACCTCGCAGACGCAGGAGCAGGCCGAAGGCGAGCAGCCTGACCCGAGCGACGGGCTCACTTCGGCGGCGCGCGCGCTGCAAGGGCTGGAAGATCGCAAACAAGGGCAGATCGCCACCGAGTGGTATCAGTCGAATCTCTCGGGCGACTCCGGCATTTCGGAGCTGCACGCGACCGAAGTCCCGCTCTACGTGCGCATTCCGGACGGCTACACGGGCCATTACTTCTTCCACGCCGACACGGTCTACCTGAACGCCGGCACGCTGCCCGCCAACGATCTGCAGGCCGCGTACCAGTACGGCAAGATCGCGGCGCTCGGCAACACGGGGCTCAGTCCGTCGAACCAGACGGCGACGGGCGTGGCGCTCGCGGCCGGCTACGAGTACAACCGCGCGAACACCAACTGGCGCGCCGATATCGGCAGCACGCCAATCGGCTTCCCGATCACGAGCGTGCTGGGCGGCCTGCTGTATCGCTACGACTTCCCGCACGCCTCGCTGTCGGTCGACGTGTCGCGCCGGGCCATGACGAGCAGCCTCGTGTCCTACGCAGGCGGGCGCGACCCGGTGACGGGCGAGACCTGGGGCGGCGTGGTGCGCAACAGCGTGACCGTGCGCGGCGCGCAGGACTTCGGGCCGGGCACCCTGTTCACAAGCGTCGGCTACGGTCTGCTGACCGGCTCGAACGTGCAGACCAACCAGGAACTGCGCGTGCGCAGCGGCTATGGCCTCACGGTGTGGCAGCGGCCCGACCAGACGGTGTCGAGCGGCCTCACGATCAACTTCTGGAAGTACTCGAAGAACGAGCACTTCTATACCTTCGGCAACGGCGGTTACTACAGCCCGCAGAGCTATCTGTCGTTCGGCATTCCGCTCGACTGGACGGGGCGCTACAACAAGCTCTCGTGGGAAATCGACGGCTCGGTCGGCGTGTCGTTCACAAACGAAGACCGCTCGGCGTACTTCCCCACCAACGCCGCGCTGCAATCGGAAGCCGCCACCTACATGGCCGCCAACGGGCTGGGCTCGCCGTATTTCGGCGGCGGCTCGGGCGGCGGCTTCAGCTATGCGGTGGAAGCCGCGCTCGAATACCGCGTGACGCCGCACTTCACGGTGGGCGGACGTTTCCGGCTCGACCGCTCGCGCGATTACGCGCCGAACGTCGGCCTGCTGTATCTGCGCTACTTCTTCTCGCCGCAGCATGGCCCGGTGCCGTACCCGCCGACGCCGGTCAGGCCATACTCGGAATATTGAGGCATCGTATGAAGACTTCGATGGACAGGGCGCTGCCGTATTTCGCCGATCCGCTCGCCTTTGCAGACGGGCCGTGGGCGGTGCCGACGGCCGCGCCGGGAGCGACACGATGAACCAGTCCGCCCGCAATAAGACAACTGACGCCACCAACGCCGCCCAGCCCGGCGCCGAACCGCGCGCCTCGCTGCTCGCGCGTCTTTCGCAGCGCGAGCCGCTTGCGATCGACGGCCTGCCGCCCGCGCTGGCCGCGCTCGGCTCGGGCCAGGTGCATATCGTCTACGCCAGCGCGTCGCCCGCACGCGACGCGCTGTTCTGGGAAACCGCCGCCGCCGCGCTCGAAGGCCCGGCCACGGTGCTGTCCACGCGCGACACCGCGAGCATCGCCGCGACGCTGCGCGAACACGGCGTCGACGTCGACCGGCGCGACGCCACCCATCACTGGGCCAACGTCTGCTCGCTTACGCCGCTCGACGGGCGTGACGGCGCGCAGGTGCTGATCGAGGCGCTCGACGCGATCGCCAACCAGTGCGCCGCACCCGCGAGCCAGTTCTATATCGAAGGCGCGGAAGCGTTTTTCGCCTGGCACGATGCGGCCACGCTGATGCGCCAGGGCGCGCAGCTCGCCAACTGGTGCGCGACGCACCGCTACGGCGTGCTGCTGGTCGCCGAGTTGCCGAACGCCGATGAGAACAACGTCCAGCCCGCGCTCGCCGCCTTCCAGGCGCGCTTCGCGGGCGCGGCGCAACTGCTGCAGTCGCAGGGCCAGTTCCACTGGGAAGTGGCGTTCTGGCGCGCGGGTGAAAGCGTGCTGGGCAGCCAGTCGCTGCCGCTGCGCTTTTCGGCGGTCGATCATCGGCTGACGGTATCCGGCGGCACGTTCCAGCATTCGATCGGCGAAGCGGGCCTGCTCGCGCCCGACGAAGGCCGCGTGATCGTCTCGCGCGACGCCGTGCTCAACGAACGCGTGCTGCCGCCCGCGTGGCAGGTCGTCGACGATAACGAGGCAGCGCTCACCGCCGCGCGCACCGCCGTCGCCGCCACCGTGATTCTCGATTTCGGCGCGAGCCGCGACCTCGAAGCGCTCGCGGAGCACGTCCACACGCTGCGCCTGCAATGCGGCAACGCGCTCAAGATCATCGTGCGCGAAGACGGCGTGGCGATGCGCTACGAGTCGCTGATGCTCAACCTCGGCGCGAACCGCGTGATCGCGCGCAATACGACGCTCTCGCAGTGCGAAGCCATCGTCGAGAGCCTGCAAGGCCAGGTGTTCTCGCGCCCCATGCCCGCCGACTATCGCCAGGCGCTGGCCGCCGTGATGCACGGCGAGGAAAGCGGCTACGTGAGCGCGACGCACTTCGTCGAGCTCGTGCGCGCCGCCGTCGAGCGCAGCCGCGTGATCCAGCTGCCGAACGTGCTGATCCGTCTCGCGCTGATGCCCGAAGTCGCGCACGTCGATGCGCTCAAGGCGTGCCATCAGCGCCGGGCGGGCGACATCATGACCGCGGCGGGCGACAGCCTCTACGTGTTCTTCTTTGCGTGCCGCCTGGGCGACGCCGATGCGGTCTGCCAGCGCGTGTTCCAGCGCCCGCTCGCCGAGCTGTTCCAGGGCGAGCAGCGCTGCGGCGACGCCAAGTCGATCGGCGCGCTGCTGGAGACGCTCACCGATGAGATCGACGCGCAGACGCCGCCCGACTACTCGGGCTGGCTCGCGCTCAATGCGCCGCCCGATGCAACGGGCGCAACGGGCGCAACGGGTGCACCCGCGCAGACGCACGCGCCCGCCGCGCCCGCTCCTGTCGAAGCCGAACAACCGGGTGCGCCTGAAGTCCCCGTCTACATCGCGCCGCGCGAAGTCTCGCCAGCCGACGCTGCGGCCGCCGCCGCGAACACGCCGCTGCCGAGGCTCTCGCCGCTGCCCGGCCTGCCCGTGCTCTCCGAC
>NZ_BAYA01000048.1 GCF_000685015.1 Paraburkholderia bannensis NBRC 103871
GGCCGGGAGACCGGAGCTACTGAAAGGTGATGTCAGTCGTAGCCCAAAACCGGTGGCGCTCTGGCTCAATCGATCGCCTGCATGAAGGCGGAATGCGTTTTCTGTCCTGATGCATCGCTCACCGACTTCGGACGAACTCTAGAGAATGAAAGGGACTTCCCCGTCCGGTGGCTGCGGCGGAAGCCGCGAGCCGGCATCAATGTGCCACGATGAACTTGAGGCGATCCTGCACTGGTATCATGCTGGCCGCGATACTTGCCGGATGCCATTCGGCAACGGCGGCACCGCAAGCGGGTGGGGGGCGAACACGAGCGCCGCCATCACCCAGCCCGTCACCGGGGTGACAACATCACTTAACGAGCTGAACTATCCCAACAGCCAACTGGCCAGACGCAGCGTCTATTTCGATTTAGACAGCTTTGACGTGAAGGACATTTATCTTCCTTTGTTGCGCACCCACGCCAGTTATCCGCGCAACCATCCGGCCCAGCATGTGCTGATTCAGGGCAATACGGACGAGCGCGGCACGGATGAATGCAATCACGCGCTCGGCGTATCCGGCTCACAGTTCTAAGCCGTCAGCCTAGGCAATGAGAAACCCGTTGCCGTTGGCCACGACGAGGCATCATGGCCCAGAGCCGACGCGCTGATCTCGTTCATAGCTAGTGGCCCTAGCGTGACTTTGGGTGGATTCCATCGAGTGTTCACACGCTTACATCCCCATGAAATACAGGACGTCTATTTCCTCCGACCACATCTGTACGTCCAGCATTTCCTCGAAGTCGACGGGAAGGCCTCGGTACATGCAGCAAAAACCATCTGCAGTCTGATAGACGATGACCCCTCGCGGTTGTCCTCAGATCCCCTGAGAAGCCCGAAGCGTCGTGTAGCTTTGCGGGGTGCGATAGTGCGTCGATGTGCCGCCGGACCTCGGCCCATTTATCCCTCAGTTTCATGACGTCCTCTTTGTCTATTGCGCACCATGCATTCTCATTGCCACACTGTCCACGCGTGTCGACATTCACGCGAGACCCGGATATGTGAATGCTGATGACGACGGCATCCGCAATTTTCTCCTTCACTATGACGCTGCTGACTTGCAGCGGCCCCACTTGATCCCCGCCGAAGACGATAGTCATCGTCGCGAGGTGCTGCCTCAACTGTCTGATGACGTCGAAAGCGGCATAGAATTAGCGAGGATGATGCAATTGCGCTGCGCGAGCTGGCCCAGTGTCGGAAACGGCCTAGTCGACAACGGAACTCAAGGCACTCCACCAGATCGGTATCACGTGATGCTATTCATCACCTAGCTGGCGCGGATAGATCCTTACTTTTGCTTTGAAGACGCGTCCAGCGAGATCGTACGTGGAGCCGAAGCAAGGGCAGAGAAAACCGCTTAGCCAGTCATCCGGAAGATTCAGTTGCACGCTGGCCTGGAAGCGGGAAACCGACGTGCAGTCCAGATGCAGGGACACGCCGACTACCACGAGAAAATTCGGATGCTCCCGGCGCGAGCGATACTCATTGCGGCGATATGCCGGCAACGGCATGGAGAACAGATACTCGGTGTGCGGATCGGCAACCATCAGAGCTGCCTTCACCACCGCAGCGAGCATTTCCGGCGTGCGATCGACAATGAAAACATGCTTGCCGCGCCACGCGACGGTCATCATCGAACTAGGCAAGAGGGTCGTGAGGTCAGCATGCAAGGGCGCGCGCCGGCCGCCTTGGCGCTCGCAGGCGGAGCAAAGAGTCGATGAAGGCGATGAGCGTCGCGACGCCAGCGATACCGCCTGTCGTCGACGTTGCAATCAGCCAGATGCGACGTTGTGGGTCGACTGGTTCTTCGAGAATTGCTTTCATCATGGGCTCCGCACTTCGACTGTTGATAGCTGGACGCTCGCGCCGCGCGACTCGACCGTCGATAAAGTAAGGTGACGTCAGGCGCCGAACACTTGCATGATTAAGCCGAGAATCCCCAGGCTGATGCCCAGTGCAGCGATCAGCACGGGAAGCGTGAGAATGATCACGCTGAAGGGCAGATGGGGTCTGCGGCTCTCTTCCGGAAGGATTGGCCGATCCCGCTCTGTTTCTTCCGTGAAGCCCGACTGCGAAGTTACTGTACGTTTCATTTCGGCGTCCAAGAGCGATGCGGTGGTGCGATGTATGCCCGTCCTGTTGCGGCTAGCCCATGTCGATGGTCACGAACATCCGTTCGCCCGCTACGCTCTACCAGTAGTGCAAGCGCGTGTCCGCTGCTTTCAACCTTGTCGTGGAACTGCCGCGGACCCGATACGGGCGTGTTGTCGACCATCAGGATGATGTCTCCAGGTTCGATGCCGGCAAATACGGCGGAACCGACACTCTTTTCGACGCGCACGCCACCCCGGACTCCTTGGGCAGGTTGCTTTTCGGACGTCAGGCCGCGCACAGCAAATCCATCCAGAGCGGTAGTAGAAAGTTTCGCCCGTAGCGACTCCAGTCGATGACAGGCATCCAGAGTTACCTCGGCCGCACCGTCGATGACGGGGTTCTCGACCTCGTTATCGAAGTGCACGCGCGTGCAATCGATGTCCCGGGTGCTCGTCCAGCAACTTCTTGAGGCGGTGCGAGCGGCACGTGGTGCAACGCGTTCGTACCACGCATGTCGTCTTGCAGCGGTCTTTCAGTCATGATGAGGGGCATTCCACGCCACCACAAATTTGCGTCATCCCTCATGGTAGCTTCGCCCCGATCAGGCCCGCGAAGCGGGATCAACTGGTCCGATTCATACGCTCCATCATCGCACTGGTCTTTTCTTTATCCAGCGCGCAATGCATGCCAAATAGCATGACCATCACGCTCCAGATCGCAACCAGCAGAACGTCCCAGCCAAATCCGATCGTGCCATGTCCGCCACCGATACCGCCAAGCCACGACAGCAGCCAGAGGCCCCCAAACCACGGAAGGAGCCACGCAATGTGTTTCCATCCAAATTCGCGGGCCGGTTTGCGCATGACGACGTGGTAGTACACGGCGTAGATTGCAAAGCCGATTACCACCAGCGAGAACAGGAATGAGATAGTCGCGAAGCCGGTCCAGTAGATGATGAGATTGCTGCAGATGAATGCGAGCGGCGCTAACACGGGTGCGGCCCACATCCGAAATGGACGCCGCAGTTCCGGCAGATTGCGACGCAGCACGAGCAGCGCAACCGGGCCAAGCCCGTAGGTGAGAACTGTCACTGACGTAATGTAGCTAACCATTTTGTGCCACGCCGGGAAAGGCAGCAGGAAAATCGTGCCGGCCACCCACATCACAGCCACCGCCACCCACGGCACCGCATTCCCGTTCAGCCTCGTCAGCGCAAGCGGGCCCGCTTCCATTTCACCAGCAGCAAACAGAATGCGCGATCCGCTCGTGACATACATCAGCCCAGTGCCGCCCGGCGATATGTACGCGTCGACGTATAGCAACGTCGCCACCCAGCCAAGACCGAGCGTGGCGGCGAGACCAGCAAACGGCCCGGCTTCGCCTTTGAAACTGATCTGCGCCCACCCGTGCGCGAGATCGGCTGGCGACAGTGCCCAGATGAAGGCGACCTGCAACATGATGTAGATGGCGGCGGCAAGCACGACCGCCCCTATCACGGCAAGCGGAATATTGCGGTGGGGATGTGCGCTCTCGCCGCCCAGGTCGATCGCAGAGCGAAAACCCAGATAGCTGAAGACGATGCCCGCGGCGGGCAGCGCGGTGAACATGCCTTCCAGCTTGTACGTGCCGGGCGCTGCGCTCGTCACGTTCCAGTGCGGACTGCTGGCCATCAATGCGACGATGGTCAGCACGGGAACTAGGATCTTCCACCAAGTGATCGCCGAATTGAAGTTGAGCAACCATCTGACCATCATCAAGTTGAGTAGGGCGGTGACCCCGAGCAGCGCGGCGCACGCGACGAACCCAGTCACGCTCAGCACTCCGGCGCTGCCGGGGCGGATGAACCAGGGCAGATAGTTGTTCGCGTAGGTGACGATCGCTTCGGCTTCGACGGCCGGCACGGCCACGTACGCGAGGAAGAGGAGCCAGCACCAGAGGCGACCGAGCCCGTCTCCGTGGCTCGCGTGACTCATGTGCACGAGCGCGCCACTGCGCGGAAACAGTACGGCGAGTTCGGCGAAGCAGAGCGCGATCAGCATTATGATGACCGCGCCGATGATCCAACTCCCTATGCTGAGAGGGCCCGCGATCCTCGCGGCGTGATAGGCGCCGAATAGCCAGCCCGAGCCGATCATGCTGGTGGCACTCGCGAACAAAAGTCCTATGATTCCAGCTTCACGACGCAGCTTTCCCGATAGTGTCAGGCTCGACATATCGCTCATTTCAGGTCTCCTTGTCTTACGTTCGCCTGTCCGGAGGACGATGTTCAATCCGCAGGCTCGCTTTGAGCTGCCTCGGCGCTTGTTTGCTGCGTAACTCGCGTTGGCAGCGAATCTCATTTGCGCCTGTGCACACGCCTTATTGATAGGTATCCAAAATTAAAAAATGCTTAAAACACCGAATGCGAAGCGCGGGATCCAGCTATGATGTAGCCGGTGGTTGCCTGGCGCGCATGAATCACCGTGATTTTGACGTTGATCGCCGCGCTCGTTTGCTCACCGCAGGCAGTCAACGGAGCGACTCGTCGCAACTACTATTCTCGATCCCGCAGTTCGAACGCTGTCTTGCAGCCGAATCGCAGGATGTCCAGCATTCGTCGTCTCCCATTCTCTGTTTGAGCCCCCCTCCGGAGCGAGTTACCGCTCACGGCGATCTTGACCATTCAGCGGCTATCGCGGCTACCTCGGAACCGGCTATTGCGTAAAGCCGGAAGGATTTGAACTGATTGAACCTCTCGGAAAAAGGCATGCCTGAAGATAGTCGCGGTCAAGGCTCTTGCTCATCGAGTCGTAATGCCACCGCTGCACGGATGATGCACAAGACCTGACGCGGTTCCGGCATGCGATGTGGCGATGTTTCATGTGCCGTCACCGCAAGCGTACGAGCCCACCGTTTACTTTCCAGAACAGTGTGAGGGGGGCGGCAAGCAAAATCGGGCCGTTTGTTCACGCAGTCTGGCCTGTATGACCTTGCGTCACTCTTGATTCAGGCTACCTACATTTAAGTCGTAGCGATCGTGATCCACCGACCGCCACTCGAATACGCCGCTGGAAGCAACGCGGGTTGGCGACGCGGCCGGGAATGCTCGGGACGCAAATCATCACTAGCCACGGGCAAGCCACTGGAACCCGAACAATTGAGAAGAATCGCGCCGACCCACCTAGTGGGAATCAACCTGCGCGGGACGTCCAATTTGCCGGTGCCTCGCCACGCACACCGAATCCTTCAAAGCCTAGAGAGTGCCCCCACGCTTCGAGCGTCAGTCGCCGAGCCTGACGCAGCGATCCAAAACATCGGGTCGATACTGCCAACCATATCTTGCAGTTTCGGGCTTTCGTCACGGTTCGTGGATCAAATGGTCGCGCCGATACAGTTATGTCCACGATTGGGAAGTCGCGGCGGGTAGTCAGCGGGTGTTTGATTCGAAACGAAATTTATACAGCGCCAAGAGGCAAAATCGCGAGATGTATAGATGGGCCTAACCGACCGGATACATGCACCAGAATCATGAAGACACCGCTAAGCACGCCTTTCGCGAGCGCCCAACCATGACGTCACCGGTAATACGAACAGCAATACGCGTCGCCCGCTCGCGCCGCGCGCGCCATACCCCTGCATCAGGTTGCTGAAAAACGCGATCGAAATCATGAGCGTCCATGCCGAAACTGGAATGCGGTTCACCCACGCCGCTTGCGTATAGCCCTGAGTGTTGATTACATCATTCATGCCGCTTACTGTGAGCGCCGAGATCGGAGTGGGTTGCGCGATCGCCGGTTCGCGTACGCCAGTCCATAACTGGCCTTGCAGTTCAGCGGTCTTCGCATTGATGATTTCAAGTTCGCGCGGGTCGCGCGTCTTGTAGTATTCGATGCGCAGTTGCACATAGTCACGCAGAAGCGCCTTTATCGTCGTGGCTCTTGATTCTCCAAGCAGTTCTACGCGCAGGTACTGGGTGCCGATGGCGTTCGCTTCCTCTTCCTCGAAGTTCTTGCGCTGATCATATCGGCTCACCGCCATTGAGAGCGTAAATCCAATCAGAAGCGCGAGCAGCGTGAACGTCGCGCCCTGCACAACGTTGTAGTTGTCGCGCGCGTCATCCGAAAGTGGAATGGCACGTTTCAGACCAATTGCCCCGAGCGCAGCAGCCACTGAGAGCAGCACGATCAGCATGACGAAGAGGTACGCCGGATGATGTACGAGCTGCGTCATCTTGAATCCTTTGCGATGATGGATCTTGTGCAGGCGCTCAATTCCGGACGAGTCGTCTGCCGTGCCTGAATCAGGCAGTGGTTATGCGCTGCCGAGTACCGTGAAATCCAGGCGCCGATTTGACTACGTCCGAGTCGGCCATTAAACCTCGCCAGTAGTAATCTCACTTGTTCAAAATTCGCATACTTCTGTGCAGGTTTCAGTACCGCAGCTTTAACCTATCAGAATTGGCTCGCAATTGGTCTGGGAGTGATCCCCGGTGGAAAGCTGAAGCCGGGGGCCGCCAGATGTTTTGGCTGGCCGCGAGTAGCCCCGGAAGGGGCGAAGCCCGAATCTTCGAGCAGTAACGGGCATGGCGGACAACCCAGATGGCGCTCACTGAACGAGCGGGGGGCTTCGCGCGATGGCCGGGATGCGATGGGCGGCTGGATGAAGCTGTAAAATACTGTCAGGGTGTTAGCTGCATTCCGCAGCGAGACAGGTTTTTCGCGCTGGTCGGGCCGCCACGCGGGACTCGACACGCCCATGCGACTGAACGACTTCTCACGCCCGCTCACTCACCCCAGGCGCATCGCAAAGCAAGCCTTCACGGCGCTTGAACACTTCCTTCATGTCGAAGCCGCGAGCGGCATCATCCTGCTCATCGCTGCCGCTATCGCGCTCATCTGGGCAAATTCTCCATTCGCGGGCAACTATCACGAACTCCTCAAGTCGCCGCTGACACTTGGTGCGGGCGAATTCCTTTTCTCGAAATCCGTGCACTTCTGGATCAACGACGGGCTGATGACCGTGTTTTTTCTCGTTGTCGGTATGGAAATCCGCCGTGAAATCCACGCAGGCTCGCTGAGCGATTCTAGGCAGGCGGCGTTACCGCTTGGTGCTGCTATGGGCGGCGTGGCGGTGCCGGCGCTCATCTATCTTGCGGTGAACCACGGTACGAATGCAGCGCACGGATGGGCCGTGCCGACGGCGACGGACATTGCCTTTGCGGTTGGCGTGCTCGCGCTGCTCGGGCGGTCGATTCCCGGTAACGTGAGGATCTTTCTGCTGACGCTCGCGATTGTGGACGACATTATCGCGGTGCTGATCATCGCGGTCTTCTACCCGGCGGGACTTGACCCCAGCGGCCTGGCACTCGCCGCGGCCGGTATCGTTGCCGTCGTCATCATGCAGAGGCTCGATATCAACCGCGCCACGGCTTACATGCTTCCGGGCGCAGTTGTCTGGATGGGGCTCTTCATCAGCGGCGTGCATCCGACGCTTGCCGGGGTGGTGCTGGGGCTGATGACGCCAGTCGTATCGTCGCGCGGGCACGAGCGCGTGCTGGTCGAACTGTCGGAAGCGACGCGTCACGTGAGCGAAGTTGACGTCCAGAATGCGCAGGAATTCGACCAGCTGGAAAAGCCGATGCACACGCTCCGCGTGGCACAACGCGATCTCCTGCCACCGGTCGTGCGGGTGCAGTGGGCGCTTCACCCCTGGGTTGCATACGGGATCATGCCGCTCTTCGCGTTGGCCAATGCTGGCGTGCCGCTTGGCGGCGTGGATTTCACGAGCCACGAGACCGTCTGGATCATGTTGGGCGTGGCACTTGCGCTCATCATCGGCAAGCCCGTCGGTGTGTTCCTGACGAGCTGGATACTGGTGAGAACCGGGCTTTGCCGTTTGCCGACCGGGATGTCCTGGCGTGGAGTCAGCCTTGTGGCACTGCTCGCGGGCATTGGCTTCACCATGTCGATCTTCATCGCGACGCTTGCGTTCTCTGGGCAGGGCGCGATGGATGCAGCCAAGCTCGGCGTGCTACTTGGCTCGTTCGTTGCGGGATGTGCAGGGCTGGGCTGGGGCCTGTATGCTTCCCGGCAGAGGTCCAGCTGACGTCGATGTGGGTGGCAAGAATGGATGAAGAAACGAAAGCCGAGCTGCTCACCTTCCTGGTGGTCGGTCAATTGCTCGCATATGCGCGCAGTGGGGAATGGCTGCGAACCGATCATATGATTGAGTCGTGCCAGATCTGGTTGTCTTCGAACGGTGCACGCTGCGACTGAACGGGCCAAGGCGGTCGAGGCCGCGCGCTTGCAGAAAGCGTGCGTGAACTGCCCTTTCCCCGCGAGGAAGCTGGGCTAACCAGGCTCTTCAATCTGGACCGTGGCTGGTTTCTCGATTACCCATCGCCGGTCGTCCGGGAAATACACGCATTGAGCGTAGCGCGTCTTGGAATCGACGCCAGGAAGTAGTCGTGCACAGGGCCGTGAAGTGGTCCTCACCAGCCCGCGGAAATCAGACTTCGCGATCGACGTCGTACTTCACATTTTGGTCGGCACCAGGAGCTCGAAGTAGACGTTGGCATCGCGTCCCGGTCGGCGATTGATCGTTGCAGTGTCATGCCCGGACTCTGCTCACGCCCCCCGGAAATATCTGGTCCGAATGCCGGCAGCGCAGAGGACATCGCGTGGCCGGACGCACGACCTCCGCCGGCCGTCGTTCCGGGCTCAGGTAAGAGGCACGTGCCCGGAAGAATCAAGGGGACTGTCAGGCAAAACATTGAGCAACTGCATCGTCCTGGTCGCAATAGCGACAAACGCCGGACCAGCGACAGCGCCACCAAAATGTGAACCTTTGCGCGGATTATCGATGGAGACGGCGATGATCACGCGCGGATGCACTGCTGGAATGATGCCGACGAACGACGCGCGATACTGACTACGATCGTAGCCGTGCGACGTCCAGCGATACGCGGTTCCGGTCTTGCCGGCGACCGAGTAGCCGTTCACGACCGCATCGGGCGCGGTGCCGCTGGCGCTCACCACCCGTTGCATCATCGCACGCACTTCCTGCGCGGTGCGGGCCGAATACAGGCGATGGCCGGTGGCTGGTGCGTCGAGGCGATGCACCGTCGCGGGCACCATGACCCCGTCGTTAGCGAACACGGTGTAGGCCTGCGCCAGTTGCAGCAACGAGGCGGACAGGCCGTAACCGTAACCCATGGTCGCCTGCTCGATGCGGCGCCAGTGGTTCCAGGGGCGCACGCTACCGCGCGCCGCACCGGGTAGCCCCGCGTGCGGAGCCTTCCCCAGACCCAGTTCATGGAAGTTCTGCCACATGTCCTTCGACGGCATCATCAACGCGATTTTCGTGGTGCCCACGTTACTCGATTTTTCGATCACGCCAGCCACCGTGAGCGTTCCAAAGTCGGCGTCGTCGTGAATCGTCGCGCCATCCAGTCGAATACGGCCGTGGCCCGTCGTCACGATCGAATCAGGCGTGATGCGACCTTGCTGCAAGGCGAGCGCGATGGTGAGCGGCTTCATCACCGAGCCGGGTTCGAACACGTCGGTGACGGCGCGGTTGCGCATCTGCAAGCCGCTGGTGCGAGCGCGGCTGTTCGGATCGAAACTTGGCCAGTTCGCCATGGCGAGGATCTCGCCCGTGTGTGCGTCGAGCACGATTGCCGAGCCCGAGTGCGCGTCGAAGTGCTGAACGGTGTCCCGCAACGCATGATAGGCGGCGTGCTGAATCGGCGAATCAAGCGCGAGCTGAACGTCCGTACCATCGCGCGGCGTGGAATGCGCGAGCGAGGCAATGATGTCGCCGCGCGCATTATGCAGTGCGCGTCGCCAGCCATCCACGCCCGAGAGCTGGCTATTGGCCGCGCGCTCAATGCCTTCCTGTCCGCGTCCGTCGATGCCCGTAAAGCCCACGACATTGGATGCGATCGCCGACTCGGGATAGAAGCGCCGATAACCCTTGCTCGCATACACACCAGGCAGGTCGAGCTGCATCGCACGCGCGGCGAGATCGGGGGTGATCTGGCGGGACAGATAGACGAAGCGGCGATGCGAGGCGTACGCGTGCGCGATCAGATCGGGATCGATATGGAGCACGCTCGCGAGCGCGTCGATTTGCGTAGTGGATGGCGGGGCGTCAGGTGCCTCGGCGTCGAGCCACAGTGTGCGGGTGGGCAGATTGAGCGCGAGAGGGCGGCCGTCACGATCGACGATGCGTCCCCGGGAGGCTGGTAGTTCGATGTCGCTGACTTGGCGGATTTCTCCCTGGTGCTGGTAGAAGTCGTCTTCAACGCACTGTACCCACGCCGCGCGGCAGATCAGGGTGAGGAACGCGCCAGTGAAAAGCAGACCTGCGAAGCTGGATCGTCCACGATGAAAACGAGGGAGGCTCAGGTCGTGGCGGCTAAAGCTGAAGTATTTGCGTGCTTTCGACATCCGGCGGGTCGTATCTCCAGTCGGGCGTGTGGGTCGAGATGAGGTCGCGCACGAGTTGTATCGCTAACCGGTGCACGTGCGCAGGCTGCCGCGAGGCTACTGGCGTAGCGGTTGTACGGCAGCACGGGACAGCCAGTAGTTCATGCGGCCCTGCGGGCCCGCAACGAGGACGGCATCCGGACTGGGTACGCCGTCGTCTTCGATCGCGCAGAGGACCGTGCCGTCGTGAATCATCGTGACCTGTTGTGCGGCGGCCATGCGCGCGAGCACGTCGGCATTGAGCGGATAGAGGTGGGTGAATATGTCGTAGCTGATTGCAGCCGGCACGTCGCCGGTTACACGGACCGGAGAGCCATGCGGGCACGAGTGTGCCTGTGCGGTGACGGCACTGGCGGCGAGCAGGAGGAAAAGGCCTGTCTGTTTCATGATCGGAGTGTCGAAGAGAGATTTCCCGCGGGCACGACCCACAGCTGTCTTTCACGGCCCAGTTTGCGAAGAAGCGGGATCGGTCGGGCGAGGCACAAAAGCAGGAGCGTGTGGAAAGTGCGATGTCGCTGAAATGTTTGGCTGGTTGGAGGAGTCAGGCGCGCTTGACAGGCGCCTTCATGAAGGCGGCGCAGATCAGCCAGCAGAACACGAGGCCTGAGCACGTATAGAAAACGGTGTTTGGGCCGTCGTGTTTGAGCAGCCAGCCGCCCACCACGCCGCCTAGCGCGAGGCCGATCGACTGCGTGGTGTTATAGACGCCGGTGGCCGCGCCCTTGCGGTTGCCCGGCGCGAGCTTCGACACCAGCGAAGGCTGCGACGCTTCCAGAATATTGAAGCCGAGGAAGTACACGAACAGCACGGCGGCCACGATTGCTATGGTATGCGCAAGCGAGGCGAGCAGAAGCTGGCCGATTAGGATAAGCCCAATGGCCGATACCACCACCACCGTCATCTTGCCCTTCTTCTCCGCCGCGATGATGGCAGGCACCATCAGCACAAAAGACAGGCCCATGACAGGCAGGTAAATCTTCCAGTGCGCGGCGACCGGCAGACCCGCATCGACGAGCAGGCGCGGCACCACGAGGAACAGCGCGGTCTGCGTCGCGTGTAGCACCAGCACGCCGAAATTCAGGCGCAGCAGTTCGACGTTGTGCAGGACTTCGGAAAACGGCGCGCGCACGTGCACGGGCCTGGGCGCGTCGGGCACGATCCAGAGCACCACGCCCACCGCGATGATCGAGAACACGCCGACCAGCGTGAACAGGCCGCTCATGCCGAGCCAGTGCACCACGATGGGCGCGCCGACGATCGCCACCGCGAACGAAATACCGATCGAGCCGCCCACCATCGCCATCGCCCTGGTGCGGTTCTGCTCGGAGGTCAGGTCGGCAATGAAGGCGAGCACGGCCGACGACACCGCGCCCATGCCCTGGATCACCCGTCCAACGATAATCCACGTCATGTCGTGCGCACCCGCAGCCACGAAGCTGCCGATCGCGAACATCACGAGGCCGGCGGCAATCACGGGCTTGCGCCCGACCTTGTCGGAAATCCAGCCGTAGAAGATATACAGAAGCGACTGCGTCACGCCGTAAGCACCGAGCGCTATGCCGACGAGCAGCAGGTTGTCGCCGCCGGGAATGGTTTTCGCGTAGACCGAAAACACCGGCATGATCATGAAGAGACCCAGCATGCGCAGCGCGAAGATCGCGGCAAGCGACATCGTCGCGCGCCTTTCGGATGCGGTGAAGCCTGGCGTTGCAGCTGACGAAGAGGTTGAAGTTTGCATGTCGGCACGATCAAAAAAAGACCCAGCGCAGAGGCTGGGCTAAAGCTGCCACCGGTACGACGGCGACGACCGGACGTTGCGTCCAGGTTCGAAAACAGCACGTTGACGGCTCTCGCTGCGGCACTGCGGGCAACGGGAAAATTAAAGCATAACGTGCCATATCGCGTAATCTAGCCACGAAAAATTAAGTGAATCTTAAATTAGCGCTCAGGCGTGCATCATCTGATTGCCGTTGCGATCGTCAAGCGAAAATACGATGGAAGACGCGTCATCGAACGCGTAAGATTGACGGTCTGAAGACCCGCTCTACGCCGGGGCGGCCGGGTAACGTCCGGGGACATTGAGGCCTTTTCGACGCCCTGAATCAGGGTTGCCACGCGGGCGAGTCGGCCAGAAAGAAGCCATGCGGAGATGGCTGCTACGTTCCCGGTACGTGGAAACTGTTGCGGGACGGAGCAAGATGACTGTGAATGTGAAGCGCCAGATGGTGGCGTGTGTTGCATGCCTCGTGCTGGCCGCCTGTAGCGACCATTCGGCCGTTTCGACAATTGCTGCATTGCCTCTGGTCTTTAGCGGTACCTCGCCAACCCCGCCATTGACTGTCGCTGATTGCGTGATGCATGACTGGAAGCTCTCGACGCACAACCTCGCTCTTACCTCCACGCGCGCGACCTGGCAGATCAGCGCCCGTTCGTGGTTTCAGGGCGTGGAGTTAGGCGTAGTACTTCGGCGTCGGAGCCATCGCACACGCGCCGAATTTTTCGAGGGGCGTATTGCGCCTTCGCGTTATCTGGAGATCGTCCAGCACTGTCTCGTGCCGGGCGGGCACACGACTGGCGAACGATCGCCCGAGTTGCGCACGCACGCGGCGACGCTTCGTTAAGGCCGACATGCGGTGCCGTGTTGACTGGAGCGCTGTCATGGGCGAGCAGCGCTGTTCACTTGTCCACCAGATGGCGTTGCGCGAGCGCTTCGTAAAGCGGCGGCGCGAAGAGCTTCGAGACCTGACTCGCCACAAGCGCCGTGGCCATCAGCGAAATCACCAGCGCGTGGCCGTTGATCATTTCGATGACGATCACGAACGCCGTGATCGGGCTCTGTGTGACGGCGGCGAGATAGCCGACCATGCCGAGCGCGATTAGCATCGGCAACTGCATCTGACCGAACACCATGTGAAGCGCGTTGCCGATGCCCGCGCCGATCGCGAGCGACGGCGCGAACAGACCGCCGGGCGTACCTGGCAGGTAGGAACCGACCATCGATGCCATCTTCAGCAGAGGATAGGCCACGCCAAGCTGCGACTGACCTTCGAGCATGCCGCGCGCTTCGGCGTAGCCACTACCGAACAGATGGCCACCGCTGGCTACGCCGATCACGGCGATGAACAGCCCGCACATCGCGCCGAATATGACGGGCCGCTCAGCTCTCAACGCGAACAGCTGCACGGGCATCCACTTCCTGGTGTTGAGCAGCAGCCAGCAGAACACGCCGCCCGCGATGCCGGTCACCAAACCGACCAGCATCACCGCGATGGCGAGAAGATTGGGCAGATTGCCATTGATCGCGATCGTGCCGAAATAGACGTAGTTGCCCTGCAGCGCGAGCGATACCACGCCGGAGAAAATGATTGCGGTGATGATGACGCCGCTCGTGCGTGCCTCGAAGCTTCGCGTCAGTTCCTCGATCGCGAAGACGACGCCTGCGAGTGGCGCGTTGAACGCCGCCGACAACCCGGCCGCTGCGCCCGCAAGTGCGAGCTTGTGCTCGAGTCCCGCGCGGTAGACACCGCGCAAACGCGCTGGATAGAAGCGTCGCAGCGAGAACATGAGGGCGGCACCGACATGGATGGTCGGACCTTCGCGGCCGATGGTGAAGCCGCCCAGGATCGCGAGAATTGAGAGGGCGATCTTGCCGACCAGGATGCGTAGTGTCAGCAGGCGTGGCCCCAGTTCGCGCACGTCATGCAGCGACGCGATGACTTGAGGAATGCCACTGCCTTCGGACCCAGGAAACCACCGGCGCGTGATCCAGACGCCCAGCGCCGCAACGGCGGGGGTCACGATGAGGGGTGCCCATGGCGCTCGGTCTGTCATGTGCAGGAACGTCTCGTAGCCGAAGTCGATCATCCTTGCATACAGCACGGCAACGAGACCGGTTGCGACGGCGCCGAGCCAGAACATGCCGAAGTAGAACCAGTGGCGTTGCCGGCGAAGCAGCCGCGGACGTTCGAAAAGAGCGAGCATGCGCATGAGAAATGGCCAAAGTATCAATTGGGGCACATTGTGACATAAATGTGAGGTCGCTCTCGACGGCGCTTACCCGCCGGTGCCGTCGAAGACCCAGCGGAATGTGCCGTAGATCGCCTTGTGCTTCGCGGCCAGGCTTAGCAGAAACTGCTCGCCTTTCGGCGAGAGATGCACCTGAACCTGCCGGCGGTCTGTGGGATCGGTCTTGCGTATCACGAGGCCCGCCGACTCGCAGCGCGAGACGAGGGCTGCCGTACCGTTCGGAGCGGCCTGCAGCCGCTGGGCAAGTTCGCCGACCGTCGCCCATTGCCGTCCTGGGAAACCGCGCACATGCAACAGCAACTGGTATTGAAGCGTTGTGATGCCGGCTTCATTAGCGATTTCTTCGGAGGCGCGCAGGAATCTGCGCAGGTCGTAACGGAACACCGACATTGCTTCCAGTTCATGCTTGCCTGGGAGCCTGTTTTTGGGTGTTTTGGGTGAATTCATGTGCTGTCCATGGTGACTGCCGGTTTCGCACAAAGGATATTTGCTGGCAACTGGCAAGGCGTCTGAGTCAACGCATGTATGTAGAGGCGCAGCGAAGTCGATGGGCGGCCGGGCGTCGGGAGATTACCATGCGGCTCCTTTTTGAAATTGGGTAGCGGTTCGGATGACGCTCACGAGAAACTTTCCATTCTCCCGGGCGGTGGGAGCCTCAAAGCAGGAGCAGATGTACGTGTTTCATTGGGCTGATCCCCAGCGTCTATGCCGTTGTATTGACCGCTGCTAACGATGATGACCACCACATGCAAGAGCGTTTCACATCCGAGATGAAATGATGGCGGACCGGATCGTAACTCGGCAGATCGAACCAGCCGTTTTGCAGGCTTGGCTGTTTGCGTGTTTGCAGATGGCGCAGCGACGAAATCGCTGCTGGCCGCGACGGCCGTCTTCAACTTGCTACGCCAAGTCAGCACGCTCGCCGGCTCCTGACTGCAGGCGGCTATCATAAGCGGGGCGCCGTTGATGGAAATGGCGGCCGCTATTGTTGCAGTGCTGGTACAGTCACACGAACGCTTTACACATCCCGCATTTTGCGAAAGTGGGACGATTCGAATTGCTGCGTGACAGGGCGATGCCGCAGTACAAACTGGCATCGCGGCATAAGGAATCGTAAAGCGGCACGCGAAATCCGGATCGTCTCGAGTTGTGGCACAGCCTCGGTCACAGTCGGTCGAGTCTCATCCGGTTGATACCGCATCGTTGTCAGGAATGCCGGGAGCCCCGGGGCGTTGATAATCCAATCGCGTTACTGCGATGAGGCCTATGTGTGCCTGGGCATCGTCGAACCTTTACGGCTTCGAACCTGATCACTCGATCGGCCTGCGTGAGGCGGTCCCCGCTGCGGCGCGGAAATGGCATGCACCGGACAACTTGATGCCATCCGTGGCGCGGCGGCGGGTCCAGCATCGCGGGCCAAAGAAAGTTCGCAAAGTTCAGGATTGCATGGCATGCGTGCAGGCCATTACCGCCGGTAAAGACTGCACACTTTCAGTGTCGTCACGGCCACAACCGTGGTCACGCCTTTCGTCCGCCCGTATTGTTGCGTGTATTGCGCTCGATTGCGGTCAGCAGCAAAAGCAAGACCAGGAAGCCTGCCAGTCCGAGGAGCGTTCCCAGCGATGATCCAAGCTGTTCGCTTCTGCCGCGCGCCGCCTGAATGGCGGTTTGGGCCGCGCCAATGCGCTCGATCTTGACCCGGGCATACTGGTTCATGGCCGCCGCGACATACCGCTCGCGATTGTCCCATTCCCATGACGCGGCTCGCTGCATCGCGCGCGTGACGACGTTGGACAACTCGTCCAGAAATTGTTGCCGGTCGGCTAGGGGAACACTCTCAAGCCACGCCTCGAGCAGCGGCTGACTCGCATTGTCCTGGCTCAATACGGTACGTAAGGGCGCAGGGATCAGGAATCCCGCGGCGCCAGAAATATTCGCCACGGGGTCGCTGCCATTCTCGCTGTCATTCGACAGCGCGTCGTTCGCGGCCTCCGATCCAGGTATGGACGAGAGCACCTCGCTGGCAGTGAGCGGCGGATCTGCGGTTGCAGCAGCCTTTCCAGGAACGGCGAGTGCGAGCATCAACGCAATCATCGCCAGCACGGCCCCTACGAGGGCGATAAGACATAGCACGTGTGCCATTCCCAGCAGGCGCCGCTCCAGCTTGTCCGCAATCTTCATGTCATCCCCGTTTGAAATACGATCCGGCCCCGCATCGGCATTTGCCTTACGGCTCCCGCAGGTAACGCTGCGAGAGCGCTTCATACAGGGGCGGCGCGAAAAGGCGCGAGACACGGCTCGCGATGAGCGCCGTTGCCATCAGCGAGATGACGAGCGCGTGCCCGTTGATCATCTCGATGACGATCACGAACGCTGTGATAGGACTCTGCGTGACCGCTGCAAGATAGCCGACCATGCCGAGCGCGATGAGCATCGGAAGCTGCATCTGCGAAAACACCATGTGCACCGCATTACCGATGCCAGAGCCAATCGCAAGCGATGGCGCGAACAGGCCGCCAGGCGCACCGGGCAGGTACGATCCCACCATCGATACCATCTTCAGGAGCGGGTATGCCGCGCTGACGTGCGCAGTACCCTCGAGCATGCTGCGTGCTTCGGCATAGCCGCTGCCGAACGTATGGCCGTGTGTCAGCACGCCAACGACCGCGATGACGAGCCCGCTGAAGGCGCCAAACAGTACAGGCTGCTTTCCTCGCAGTTCGAGCAGCGGTCCGGGCATCCAGCGCTTCGTGTTGAGCAGCAGCCAGCAAAAGCATCCGCCCAGCACGCCTGCCACCACGCCGATCAGCAGGACGGCGAGGCTGAGCCATTGGGGCAGTCCCGAGCCGATATCGATCGTACCGAAGTACACGTAGTTGCCCTGAAGTCCCAGCGAGACGACGCCGGCAAAAATGATGGCCGTGATCAGCACGCCGCTCGTGCGCTGCTCGAAGCTGCGCATAAGCTCCTCGATGGCGAACACCACGCCCGCGAGCGGCGCGTTGAACGCTGCCGACAGGCCCGCGGCTGCGCCCGCGAGCGCAAGCCTGCGCTCCAGTACGCCCGGGCGGATAGCAAGAAACCGCTCTGGGTAGAGGCGCCTCAGGCTGAACATCAGGGCCGCGCCAACGTGAATGGTGGGGCCTTCGCGGCCGATCGTGAAGCCACCGAGAATGGCCAGAAAGGAAATGAAGATCTTGCCGACGAGAATGCGCAGGGTGAGCAGTTGTGGGCCGAGTTCGTCCGATCCATGCAGCATGGCGATCACCTGTGGGATGCCACTGCCTTCCGATCCGTCAAAGAAGCGGCGCGTGAGCCAGACCGTCACGGCACCTGTGGCGGGCGCTACGAGTAGCGGCAACCAGGAGCGCTCGGCGGCGTAATGCAGGAACAGGCCGTATCCGAAATCGATCAGCTTCGCGTAGAGCACCGCGATGAGACCAACGGAGATCGCTCCGAGCCAGAATACGCCGTAATGGAGCCATAGGCGCTTGGCTCGCTGCAGCGTCCGCCGGTCAATCAGCCCCAACATGCGCACGATCTGTCTCCCCTATTTTTCCACACTCACTTGCCGGCAGGCTCCATCCATCCGCCCGCCACGCCGCCGAGCGCGAGCCCGATCAACTGTGTGGTGTTGTACACGCCAGTGGCTGCGTCCGTGCGGTTGCCCGGCGCCAGCTTCGAGACGAGCGAAGGCTGTGAAGCCTCCAGAATGTTGAAGCCCGAAAGTGCACGAACAGCACGGCCGACACGATGACAAGTGTATGCGCAAGCGAGCCGAGCAAAAGCTGGCCGATCAGGAAAAGACCAATTGCAGAAACGAGCACGGCCTTCATCTTGCCCCGCTTCTCGGCGACGATGATGGCCGGCACCCTCATGACGAACGCAAGGTCCATGACGGGCAGATAGATCTTCCATATAGAGAAGCGACTGTGTGACGCCATATGCGCCGAGTGCAATGCCGACCAGCAGAAGGGTGTCGCCGTCTGGAATGGTTTTCGCGCAGACGGAAAACACCGGCATGATCATGAAGAGACCGAGCATGCGCAACGCGAAGATCGCCGCGAGCGATACGGTCGCGCGCAACTCGGGCGCGCTCATGCGTGAGCGGGGAGTGGGCGATGTGGACGTTGCGCGCATATAAACGGTAAAAAAAACCCAGCGGACGCTGGGTGAAAATAGTTGCCGCTCCTGCCACGGACGGCAACCGGACGCTACCATCCGGCAAGCTGAGGAAACGACAACGTCAGGGGAACTCGCACCGCGCTCACTGAAAGTATATCGCAATGTTAGATCACGGCATGATATTTCATAGAATCTAGCCGGGAAAAATTAAGAGAAACTTAAACCGGTAGTCCCTGAGACGGTTTGAATGGATTAGAAGCATCGCGCCGACGCTGAGGGGAAATACGGTGGCAGTTCAGGGAATTTCTGTCTAGACTGGATCGCGAAATCCGAGTATTGATGATTCGCTCTTCAACCTGGATCGGGAGCCGTCATGAGCCTGAATCGATCGTGTGTCGCCATCCTCTCGCTTGCACTGCTAGCCGGTTGTCACTCGGCAACGAAAACGCCTGAGTCTTCCGGTATGGCGAACATGAACGCAGCCACCTCGCAGCCGGTGACCGGCGTGACCTCGATGATGGACGAGCTCAACAATCCGAACAGCCCGCTGGCGAAACGCAGCGTTTACTTCGATTTTGACAGCTACACGGTGAAGGACGACTACCTCCCGCTGTTGCGGGCACACGCGGACTATCTGCATCGCCATCCGACGCAGCACGTGCTGATTCAGGGCAACACCGACGAGCGTGGTACGGACGAGTACAACCTCGCGCTGGGCCAGCGCCGCTCGGAGGCTGTATTGCACGAACTCGAATCGCTTGGCGTACCGGATTCGCAGCTCGAAGCGGTCAGCCTTGGCAAGGAGAAACCTCTCGCACTCGGGCACGATGAAGCGTCATGGGCGCAGAACCGGCGCGCCGATCTGGTCTACCGCCGGTAAGCGGCCATGGACAGCGGTTCGCGCGGCATGGGTCACCTGTTCTGCCTTTACAAGCCCATGAAATAGGGCCGCAGATCCATATCATCGGCCCACAGGTCGACTTCGAGTCTGTCCTCGAAGGTGACGGGCATTCCCCTGTACATACCGCAATAGCCATGTGCCGTACGGTAGATGACGACCCACTCGCGGTTATCCGGCAGTGGGTCGCGGTAGTCGGCACCATCACGCAGGTTCACCGCATGCAACGCTGTTTCGATCCGCGTGCGGATCGCGTCCCACTCAACTTTCAGCTTCATTGCTGACCTCCTTGCCGGCGTCGCGTGCCGCCACCTCGAATTGCGACGCGCTATCAGCGCCGTAGATACCGCGTGCCCGGTTCCCGGCGCGCGCGGGGAAAATGCGGATGCTGCTGGCAACGGCATCCGCGATGTGCTCCTTTGCTATGACGCCGCTTACCTTCGGCGGCCCGGACCCATCGCCGTTGACGACCACGGCCATGACGGCCCGGTGTGAACGCAACTGGCTGATCACGTCGAAGGCCGCATCGGACTCGGAGACGACGATGAAGTTGCGCTGCGCAAGTCGGCCAATCGTGATCGCCGGATCGTCGTGGCTCACTGCACGTCGCAGGCCGGTGTTGATGCGCAGCACGACGTGGATCCTGTTTTTCCGCGTCACGACGACGTGACGAAATGCCGGGGCGTCAGGAGAGCGAAGCAGGTCCCGGATAGGTGTAGCTGTGTCCAGCACGAGGACATCGGTTTCCATCAACTGCGCAGCGCTCTGCACCAGAAAGATATTCGCGTGGAGCGCGTCGGGGATAATGTGGCCGCGCCTCGCGAGCTTGAGGGTATAGATGCTCTCGCGGGAGAGCAGGCGGCGCGCACCGAGACTGAAGGTGACGGCGATGATCATGGGCAGCACGATGTCGTAGTCACGCGTCATTTCGAAGATCATCGCCACGGCCGTCATGGCAGCACCGGTGGCGCCGCCGACCATCGCACCCATGCCCACCATGGCGAACGCCGGCACGCTGACGGGAATGCCCGGCAGCACGAACTGAAACGCCGATGCGAGCGCCGCACCCAGTGTTGCGCCAATGAAGAGCGACGGCGAGAACACCCCGCCTGATGAACCGGAGCCAAGACTCACCGAGGTGGCGAACATCTTGGCGAGCACGAGTGCCAGCAGAAAGAGGCCACCCTGGAGCTGTCCGTAGAGTGTCGCCTGGATCGTCGCATATCCTACGCCCTCGACGTAGTAGTGCCCTGCGTGCCGCATCAGCGCGTACATCAGCAAACCGACCAGCAGCATCCCGATGGCATGCCGCCAGTAGCGCCCGTGAATGACGTCAAAACTATCCTCGGCCCAGTGCAGGGCGCGGATGAGCAGTGCAGCGGCCGCGCCGGTGACGGCTCCGAGGACCGCGTAAAGCATCATGGTGAGGGCGCTCCCCGGCTGGTTCGGCAGTGCGCCCAGTTGCTCGGGTACGAGAAACGCCGGCTCCACGCCGAAGAAAAGGCGGCCGACGAATGTGGCGGTGCCGGTTGCAAGTGCGACGGGCAGAAACGTGTTGACGCTGATCTCAGGCATCATCAACTCGGTCGCGAACAGCACGCCGCCGATCGGCGTGTTGAAGGTCGCTGCGATGCCCGCGCCAGCGCCGGCTGCGACCAGCGTAATGCGCTGGCCCGTTGCCATCGGAATCGCCTGACCCAGCGTCGAGCCCAGAGCGGACCCGATCTGGATGATTGGACCCTCCCGACCGACGGCGGCACCCGTGCCTATGGCGAATGCGGATGCCAGTGACTTCACAACGGCCACAACTGGCCGGATGATCCCCCGCCGGAAATAGATCGCGTCCATGACTTCCGGGACGCCGTGTCCCTTTGCCTCTGGCGCAAACGTGCTGACGAGCCAGGTGACAACCACGCCGCCCGCAACCGGCACGAGAATCACGAATGCTCCCCAGGGAGCCGGTGGCGTGAACCGGCTCGCGTCGTAGGAGAACGACAGATGGCCGATGAAGAATGCGTTGTGGACGGCACCAATCAGGCCGCGAAACACCACGGCTCCGAGTCCGGTGACGACGCCGACGAGAAAGGCATAGCAGCACAGACGGTAGAGGCCCACGGGCTGTCCGTCATCTTCCTGCAAGGTTGAAGGCGCGGCGAGGCCAGGCGCCACCCGCACGGACCGGTGGTGTCCAGCCTCCTGTGCATCATGCTGGCGTCTTTCGCCGCTATCGTTCATCGCGCGCTCCCGGGTTGCGCAGGCGGCCCGGCCGCCGCTTCACCTAGCTGGTGTGATCCATGCGTGCCATCATGTCCGACGTCTCGCTTGCGCTGAGTGCACTACGCAGCGCCAGTGCAAGCACCACAATGCTCCACAGCGTGACCAGCAGGATGTCCCACCCAAAGCCGATCACGCCACGGCCGGCACCGATACCGCCAAGCCAGGAGAGCAGCCACAGGCCGCCAAACCACGGCAGCAGCCAGGCAATATGACGCCAGCCGAAGGCGTGAACGTCGCGCCGTGCAATGAAATGGTAGTGAACAGCATAGGCAATGAAGCCAATCGCAACCAGCGAGAACAGGAAGTTGTTGGTCCTGAATCCCGTCCAGTAGATGATCAGGTTGCTGCAGATGAAGGCGAGCGGGGCAATGAAACCGGCGGCCCCCATCCGGAAGGGGCGCTTGAGATCTGGCAGGTTCCGCCGCAGCACCATGAGTGCGATTGGGCCGAGGCCGTAGGTCAGCACAGTGACCGACGTGATGTAGCCCACCATTTGCTGCCAGGCGGGGAAGGGCATCAGGAAGAGCACACCCACTACCCACATCACCAGCACAGCGACCCATGGAATCTGAAAGCGGTTCAGACGTGTGAGCGCTTGCGGCCCGGCGTTCATCTCTCCTGCTGCAAACAGGATGCGCGATCCACCCGTCACATACATCAGGCCCGTGCCACCAGGCGAGACATAGGCGTCAATGTAGAGCAGCGTCGCCATCCAGCCGAGCCCAAGTGTGGCAGCCAGACCAGCGAACGGCCCCATTTCGCCCTTGAAGCTGACCTTGTCCCAGCCATGGGCAAGGTCGGCGGGCGAAAGCGCCATGACGAACGCGACCTGAAGCAGGATGTAGATGACAGCCGCGAGCACGACTGCGCCAATCACGGCGATTGGGATGGTACGGTGTGGATTGGCGGTCTCGCCCCCCAGGTCGATGGCCGTACGAAAGCCGAGATAGCTGAAGACGATGCCGGCCGCAGGCAATGCAGTGAACATGCCAGAGAGCCGATAGGTGCCGGGTGCCACATGCATGACGTCCCAGTGCGTGCTGGCCGTCATGAGTGCGACGATGGTCACGAGCGGTACGAGCACTTTCCACCAGGTGATGGTCGAATTCACGTTGAGAAGCCAGCGCACCACCATCAGGTTCAGTAGTGCGGTGACGCCGAGCAGTGCGGCGCAGGCGACGAATCCCGCGAGCGTGAGCAACCCCGCACTGCCGGGCCGGATAAACCACGGCAGGTAGTTGTTAGCGTAGGTGACAATGGCTTCAGACTCGACTGCAGGGACCGGGACGTAAGCGAGGAAAAGCAGCCAGCACCATATGCGACCCAGTCCTTCGCCATGGCTTGCATGGCTCATATGCACAAGAGCGCCGCTTCGCGGGAAGAGCGCGGCAAGTTCCGCGAAGCACAGCGCGATCAGCATGATGATGACCGCGCCCAGTACCCAGCTGCCGATGCTCAGCGGTCCGGCAATGCGGGAGGCGTGATAGGCGCCGAAGAGCCAGCCCGAGCCAATCATGCTCGTGGTGCTGGCGAGGAGTAGCCCGACGATGCCGGCGTCGCGCCGAAGCTTGCCTTCGAGGGTCAGGTTTGAGGTTGTGCTCATGCCGACCTCCTTGCTTGCAGTCACCCCTGACCGTTTGCTTTGTTCTCGTACCGTGGCGGGTATCGCACCGCCTAATCCTTCCCGTCCCGGAATGCCCAGCCGAACGACTGGACCTCTTCCTTGTGCAATGCTGCGAGCTTCATCAGTAGCCGCTCGCCTTCCTGCGTCAGATGAACCTGCATCTGACGGCGGTCGTACGCGCTCTGCACCCGGCTCACGAGTCCGGCCATCTCACAGCGCGTCACGAGCGCAACCGTTCCGTGGGATGATGCCTGCAGACGCGCGGCAATCTCGCCAACAGTGGCCCAGTCACGATCGGGAAACGCGCGTGTATGCAGCATCAGCATGTACTGAAGCGGGGTTACACCCTCCGCGTGCACGATCTCCTCTGAAAACCGCAGAAATCGCCGAAGGCGATACCGAAATTCGGACAGTTCTTCCAGGTCGGCCCGAGTCACCATATCCGTCACCCTGCGTGGCTTCGACGGCATAGGCCTCTCCAAATTTTTCGAGTTCCAGATAGAAAAAGGTCACTATGTGACATAAAATATAGGCGGTTTTGTGCGGTAGTGCAAAACGCTATTCTAAAGGAGTGATGGCAGCAGACGCTCCGGGTCTGCCGCTGCCAGACCTGTTAACATGAGACGAGTTGCGTTGACGATACTGATCCTGTGTCTCGCCACGGTCCGGGCGCGAGCGGACGATCAGTGTGTCCCGCAGGGCTTGGACACGGCACACACGGGCTTCGGCAGTTGCACGTTGCCAGGCACCTCACCGACCGTCCGCCCGGCGACGTCGCGGGTATCGATGCATGCGGGGGCGACGGCTCGCGCCGGGCCGTACTTTCCACTGCTGCCAAGAGGCATTGGCTCATTCGACAGCTATTCCTCGAAGCTTCGCGGCGAGCGCTTCCAGTTGCGCTGACCGTGAACGCTTTGGAGGCAAGTGCGTAATTGCAGTTGCGACTTTCCCCCTCCGCTCCAGGGAATTCCAGCTGGACGTGATGCTGGTGCGCTCACCGGACGCGAGTTACGGCTGCCATGCAATTGTGGCGCCGCGCGAGCGATGTGACCGGGAGCGGGCGCCAACCCGATGTAATATGGTTGCGTCGCGTTGAGGGCGATGTGACATCAGGCGCCTGATATGAAGAGGGAGGATTACTTACATCACGAGAGAATAGATTTGTTCGGCTGCAGTCGAGGTGACGCCATCGTCACACATCCGCCTCTTGCTGATCATTTGTGCGATCTCTATGCCGGACAGGATGATGCGCGCACAGCGGAAATCCTTGAACCCTGTCATCGGTTTCATGACGCGTTTGATGGCACGGTGATCCTGCTCGACGACGTTGTTCAGGTATTTGCCGGATCTTGATCGGCGTCAAGTGCTCGGCATTGAGCGCTTCAAGCGCAGCCAGTTTGGCGCCGCTCCTGTCCACGGTAATTTTTTCGGGTTCGCCGCTGTTCAATCGCCTTCTCGAAATGGCGGCGCGCCGCGGCCTTCTCCCGATTGGCACGCAGCAGGAAATCCTCGGTGTTGGCCGCCTTGTCGACCGCGCGGTACAGGTATTTCCATTGGCCGTTGGCTTTGACGAAGGTCTCATCGACGCGCCAGCTTTTGCCGACAGGCCGTTTGCGTTTGCGGAATGCTTGCTCAAACACCTGCCGCGGCTTGATAACCCACCGGTGCGCACTCGAATGATCCACTTCGATACCTCGCTCGGCCATCATTTCTTCGAGGTAGCGTAGGTTCAGTGAGTACGCCACGTACCGCCGCCGGCCGCACAGCAAGATCACGTCCAGTGAGTAGTGCAGCCGCTTCTGTACCTTGCCGACGCCCGCTGGCAGCGTCTTGCTCGGCGTCTTCGTCTTTGCCATCATGCTTGTCATGTGGTCGACGAATTTTACTTGACCGCGTGAGTGCGACAAAACCAACCCCGAGCTCGCCAGCCTGGCGATCTCGCGCTGGAATTCGAGCGGATGATTCGGTGTACCTTTGCGGCCCGATTTCTTCAGTGCTTCTGTTGTCAAAGTAGTCCCCACTACTCGTTAGGTGGACACGACATTGCCCCAAAGGCGTTACTGAACCTCACGATGGATTGCCCGGGCGCTTACGCTATTGTCGCACTGACGGAGGTTCGGTAATCTGTGGGGCGTTAAGACAGTCGGTGAGTAGTCAAACGGTTGAGCGAGATATCAATTGCAAGCTAGTTTGCGGAGGTAAAAGTTTTGACAACGTACAAAGAACTTAAGGCGCAGATCGCAAAGCTCGAGGAGCAGGCAGCAGTTGCCAGGCAATCTGAGTATGCTGTAGTGCTAGCAGAGGTGCGAGAAAAAGTCGCCGAGTTCGGTTTTACCGAAAGAGATATCTTTGGACAGGGGCGTCGACATCGCCCAGGCGGCGTCGGGCGCGGCACTCCTGTCGCGGCTAAGTACAAAGATCCCAAAACTGGCGCTACCTGGTCAGGGCGTGGGCGTGCGCCAGCGTGGATTGCGAACGCGAAAAATCGTGACCGATTCTTGATTGATTCATCCTCTCGTGACGTCTCGTAGAGATTTACGGTCTAGTCATTGCTGACATTTCACGTATCGGGAAAAAAATGGTTCCTCGCGTACAGCCAAGGCTATAGTGGTGATATTTGTTTGGACAGGCGATTCTGAATTAACGTTACGCGTTATCGTGGCAATTTCTGCCCGTCTGCTGTCCTGAAAATAGCCACGGCATCCTGCAGATTGTGCGATTGTTCGTCGAGCGATTGCGCTGCGGCAGCGGCTTCTTCGACCAGCGCGGCGTTTTGCTGCGTCTTATCGTCTATCTGTGCGATGGCGAGGTTGATCTGCTCAAGTCCGCTGCTCTGTTCGGTCGCAGCTGAAGCGATCTCGCGGACAATCCCGGTAACGCGGTTGATCGCCTCCCGGGCGTCACTGATCGTCTTCCCGGTTGCCTCAACGAGTTCAGCACCATCACCAACGCGGCTGACTGCCTGATTAATCAGATCGCGGACCTCCTTGGCAGCCGTCGAACTGCGCTGTGCAAGCATACGGACTTCCCCCGCAACCACAGCGAAGCCCCGACCTTCCTCCCCGGCCCGTGCTGCCTCTACCGCCGCGTTGAGCGCAAGAATGTTTGTCTGAAAGGCGATGCCCTCAATGACCCCGATGATATCGACCATTTTTGTCGATTCCGTCCGGATGTCCCCCATCGTGCCGATTGCACGCAGCACCATCTCTCCGCCGCGTTCAGTGATCTGGGCGGCAGCGCCGGCGAGATCACTTGCTGCATGGGCATTTTCAGCGGTGCTTCGCACGGTTCCTGTTAACTGTTGCATGCTTGACGCCGCCTGTTGCAGAGCCGCTGCCTGACTCTCGGTTCGCGAGGACAAATCCATATTACCGTTTGCGATCTGACTGGCTGCTGCGGCTACATTGCCTGCGCCCGCGCGGATCCGGTCGACGATGTCGGAGAGCGCGTTGCGCATCTGCCCCATCGCGAACATCAGACTCGTGCGATCTTTCTCGCTAACAACTAGCGGCGTACCGAGATCGCCACAGGCGATCGCGTCCGCGATGCTGGAGGCGATTCGTGGATCGCCTCCGATGGCATGTTCGATACTGCGATTGGTGTACACCACGATAATTGCGAGCAGCGCAGCGATGACGGCGAAGACTACGATGGCCAGATAGACCGATTGCATGAAGGCATTCTCGATGTCGTCAACGTAGGCGCCGGTCGAGATAATCCAGTCCCAGGGCGCGAAGCGGATGACGTAGCCGAGTTTGTCGACAGCTTTGGGTGGGTTCATGCCAGGATGCGGGAAGACGTAGCCAACGAACCCCCCATTGGGCGGTCTTGCCGCCGCGGCAAAGGACACGTAGTGATGACGTCCGTCATCGTCGACCACGTTTGTTAGGTCCTTGCCTTCCGTGCCGGGCTTGATTGGGTGCATGAGCATGCGGGGCGTCGAGTCGATAACGATAAAGTAGCCGTCGTTGCCATAACGGACGCCCCGCAGTCTCTGGAGTGCCTCCTTCTGCGCCTGCTCGGAGGTCAGCGCACCGCTTTGTTCAAGGTCGGCATATTCCTGAACAATACTTAGGCCGACATGCGCTATATTCATCAGATCATTACGCCGTTCCTCGATGCGTGTCTGGTAAGAAAGCCAGGCAGAACTGATGGTAACGAGCAGCAGTGCGACAAGGCTGATGACCAAGGGCAGCCAAAGCTTCTGCCGGAAACTGAACGAAGTCATGTGAATCCAGGTGGGGCTACATGGTTCATGAATGCGCATCCACATGCGCTTATGTATTAACGGGTCGGAAGGTGCTTCAATACATAGAGGCAAACCCGCACGAGTCGGCTTCGTGGCAATGATTTCGCTTACCTTTTATATCCGGCAATAGCCAGGTCTGTGTTGAACTCAACTGCCAGACAGTGCACGGCAGCCCGCAGTGATCCCCCTGTTATTGATTGATCTCGCTGCGATAGGGTGGCAGGCCGTCCAAACGATTATCCAATGGAAGCAGCGACGCTTGAAGATGCTTTTCCAGCTCGAACGGGTCGCAGGGTTTCGCGAATACGCCAACGCCTATCGAGTCGATACCCTCCAGCGCTTCGCGCGCATAGCCGGACAGGAGCGTAACCGGGAGCTCGGGGTAGAGGCCACGGATTACAGCAGCGAGTGTTACCCCTGTCATTTCACCCGGCATCTGGATGTCCGAAACCACCCCATCAAAATTCAACGAACCAAGTTTCAGCACGTCCAGCGCCGCTTGAGCGTCGCCCACCGAGACGACGGTGTGGCCCATTGATTCGAACACTGCCTGTTGTGCAGCCGCGACAAGCGGGTCGTCTTCGACAAAAAGCAGATGCATTGGGCGAGTTGCCACAACTCCAGGCGTCAGGCTGTCGACGGCTTTGGTTGCCGTCGCCCTGGCTCGTGGCAAAAAGAGCGAAACGGTCGTCCCTTCATTGGGCGCACTGTCGATTTTGACGAAGCCGCCGGCCCGTTCGCAGAAACTGCGAACCTGTGCGAGGCCAAGTCCGGTTCCTTGCCCGACCGGCTTGGTGGTGAAGAAGGGGTCAAAAGCACGTTCACGCGTGGCAATGTCCATACCAGGCCCTTCATCCCGGAAGGAGAGGCTCACGTAGTCCTGGATCTCGCGAGACCCGTTTCCATGTGCGACGTTGGCAACGTTCAGCATCACTCGCCCGCCTTTGGGCATTGCATCTCTCGCATTCATCGCTAGATTCAGTAATGCCAGCTCGAGCTCGTTCTCATCCGCGCGTATCAACCAGATACCCTCAGCCAGTGCTTTTTCAAACACGATCGAATCGCCCAGGGCGGGTTGTAACAGTGAAAATCCTTCCCAAACACTTAGGTCGAGAAGCTTTTCATGTAGCGGCTGTTTGCGTGCCACGCCTAACAGGCGACGTGTCAGAGCCTCGCCCTTCGTAATGGCCACCCTGATATCCATTAATGCCTGGTGCCTCGACTTCGAATCCTGAATCCCGCGGGCGGCGTGCGCAGTCACGGCCATGAGGATGTTGTTGAAGTCGTGGGCAACCACGGCGACCATATTGCCAAGTGTCTCGAGGCGACGGCTCTCTTCATGGCTTCTTTCCATGTTCAAAAGGGCTTCGCGGTGTGCCTCAAGCTGCCTCCATGCTTGCTCCTCGCGATTGAGCCTGCGAAGGTACAGCCACAAAAGCAGAACGATGCCGGCGGATGGAGTGAATGTCGTCAGAGACAGGCGCAATGTACGTTTGCCCCACGCAGTGGATAACGAGGCCAGGGGGTAAAAAGCTACAATATAAGAGTTGTAGTCGCCGACACGGTGGTACGCAACGATACTGCCTGCGCCTGCCTCTCCATCGCTAGGGTAAAGTCGATTACTACCAGAAACAGAATGTTGGCCGAATTCGGCCGCGACCCATTTCAATATCAGCTTCTCGACGTCGGACCGATGACTTTCCGGATACCAGACTAAAGGAACTGCATTTGAATTCAGAAGACCGAGATACAAAGGGCTGTCAGGACTGCGCAGGTCACGGAAAAAGTCGCGGTAATAATCAAGCCTCATCGAGACTGACACCATTCCCGCAAATGCGCCGTTTTCTGTCCACCCTTTAGCGACGTTGAAAGTCTTTACACCTGTAATGCGTCCTATCATGGGACGCGAGATGTACAGTTGCTCAGGCGCCGCACTGACCGTAGCGAAGTCTTCCCGCCCGGCAATGCTCACATGCCGGTTGACGGGCGTACTGGAAACCAGTAGATCTCCGTTTTTCCCGATGACATTGATCGATGAGATCTGGGGGTAGCCAGCACCGGCCCGGATCAGTTGTTGACGGATCGTAGTTGCAGAAGCCGCTATTTTTTGGGCATCAAGTCTTGAAACGCTGGCAATTAAAGCGGGAATGGCGACTGCATCGATGTCGAACAACTTCACTGCCTGCTGTTGGGCCACGCTGGCAGCTCGGACTGTCGTATCAGTCGCAGCTGCGAGATGATCGCTCCAGTCCGATATTGCGGTAAGTGCTACATACATAGCTGGCAATACTACTGCGCAAACGATCGACGCGCCAATCACGCGACGAGCGTCGCGAAAGTGCGTTGCCGTGATATTTTGATCAGGCTTGCTTCCCCGTTGATCCATGGCTATCCACAAGGCATTTCTATAGGCGTAAAGCGAAGGGCCGATCTGCTGGAGTGCTCGTTATCCATCGAGCCGTCGTCCACGACGTTTTCCCAACACTAATCCCTGCGGGCTTACCCCTAGCCACGCTATTTTAGTATGCAGCAATTCCATGGGAAGGGGCATGGTTTCATCGGACATCCATCGCGACTTCCATCAAGATGGTACGTTTCCTGTTCGAATGCAGCAATTTTCGAACCCATTTTTTTAGGCTGGAAAACCGGTAATACGATGTATTCCTGTTCCAGGTCGCCGGATTCCACGCAGGACGCGACATCGCTACGCGCGAGTTAGAAAGGCAATCAGCTTTAGAGTACTGCAAACGCCTGATAACCCTTACGCACTCGGCCGTTGCTTTTTTATTGATCCGGAAAGATCGGAGTCAGCGGTGAAGCCTCGGCGGTACAATGTGCACAGGGGTTAGCTGTATAATGCAGCGGGACAGGCAATCTGCGCTGGTCGGGCCGCCGCGCAGGATTTCTCTCGCATATGCAACAGAATGTTTCTCCACGCAAGATACCAGCGGTCGAGCCGATAGCCCGCAAGGCATTCACCGCCTTCAAAGATTTGCTCCACATTGATGCAGCGAGTGGCGTCATATTGATGATCAGCTGCGCTGATTATCGCTAACTCTCCCCTAGCGCGTCCCTACCAGTAGCTATGGGAGCCGCCCATCGTAATCGGTGTGGGAAGGCGTGTTTTCGGCGAGTCGCTGCACTTCCTGGACCAATGACGGCCTCATGACCGTTTTCTTTCTCATCGTCGAAATGGAAATCCGTCGCGAGATCCACGAAGGCTCGCTGTGCAGATTGCGGCATGCATTCCTGCCAGTAGTGGCAGCAGTGGGCGGCGTAATCGTTCCTGCCATTATTTATTACACGTTGAATCGGGCGTCAGGCATCCCTGGCGGCTGGGCCGTGCCGAAGGCAACAGATATCGCTTTTGCGGTCGGCGTGCGCGCACTTCTCGGCAAATTCTCCAGCTAATTTAGTCATCAATCTCGTATGATCAGATCCAGATTTATGCTGTATTAAACGGAGGTCGCTCCAAACGTAGAGGCGAAACGGACCTTTGTAGATTAGGTATGAGCTCGATTGCGTCCTCGCAATCCCCAACGCATCCGAGTGTTGGCGGCTCATTTGATGCCGCCGTCTCTCCCCGGATCGGCGGTTTTTTTTACAAAATCCCGACTTTTAACTCGCGGTCATGTTGAACGCACAATTCGCTGTCGGCCGGACACGCGCTTGCTGCGCATACGCAAAAAAGAGGCCCCGATCATACTGTCGGGGCCTTCGAAGGGCGATCCCGGCAGCACTCCTGAATCGACAGGCCTGCTGCACAGCGAATCTCCAGCGTGAAAATTCATGGCTAGTTTGAGGCTGATCGCGACAGCCAGCGCGCATATTCGCTTTGTACGTTAATAAATTAGAATTCCGAATTTAGTAAAAAATTGAGGCGATGGATTTCAATTCTGACTCGAGTCTCCAGTCATCGAATTGGTGGTTGGCAATATTGCTCAGGCGGGCCGACGCGCTGTGACGGTGTGCGCTCCCGAACGATCCGCATTCGAAGTGCTTGGACCGATCTCTAGAGCCAACTTGGGAAAGCGTAATTGTACCGTCAACCCGCGGCCGTCCAGGCCGCTGTCCAGCGCGAAAGCGGCCTGATGTTGTTCGGCGATGCGCTTGACGATCGAGAGGCCAAGACCACTACCAGTAGCCGTGTGTCCAGCGCCCCGGTAGAAGCGCTCCCATACCCGCTCACGATCTTCCGCGGCGATACCTGGGCCGGTGTCGCAAACCATCAGCACGGGCGTACCATCCTCTCTGCGTGTAACGACATCGACGCGGGCATGCGGGCCAGCATATCGGATAGCGTTGTCGACCAGGTTGTTGAGCAGGATCCGAAGAGCGTCCTCGTTGCCTCGAACGTGCACGGAGGATCCAGCGACAAGGCCGAGGTCAATTCCGTTTGCTTGTGCCAGACGCGCCCGCTCGCCAACAACCGAACGCGCGAGTGATGTGAGATCCAGGTCGGACATCGCCAGCGGCATCGAATCGGGGCCGAGGCGAGCAAGTGTCAGGAGTTGCTCGGCGAGATGCGCGAGCCGCGCTGTACCCGTGCGAATCTGTGCGGTGATCAGGTCGCGCTCCTCTACGCTGGGTGCTTTCGGCAGAAGATCAGTCTGCAGCGCCAGTCCCATGATTGGCGTACGGAGCTCATGAGCGGCGTCCGCAATGAAGTGGCGCTGGGCCGTAATAGCGTTATCGAGGCGTAGCAGCAGATCGTTGAGCGAGTCGACGAGGGGTTTGACTTCTCCAGGAATTTCCGACGTGTCGATCGTCTGCATGTTGTCAACATCTCGTCGCTTAAGGTTTGCGGCTATAACCCGAAGCGGCCGCAGCCCGTAACCGATTCCGAACCAGAGGAAGAGGGCAAGCAACGGGATCAACGACAGCACTGGCCAGAGCAGGTGCATCGCTATCTCGGCCACCGCTTCCCATCGTGCACGTCTCGCCTGAGCCACTCGCACAAAGGTGTCGCCGTCGCGTGTGACATATGTGTGCCAGAGTTGCCCTCTGACAATCACGTCTGCGAATCCAGTGCCTGTAGGTGCGGGCAGTGCCGAGTCAAGATCGGTACTGAAAACCGGTGTTTCGCCGCGCCAGACCTGGAGCAGCACGGCGTGCGATTGCTCTCCCGAAAGCCTGTCCTCGTTTGCGCCCTGCATGCCTTGCAGTGAAAGGTGCCCGTCAGGTTCAACCACGACATGCTGCGCGACTGCCTTCAACTGGTCATTGAGCAGTTCATCCAGTTCAGTCAGCGCACCGCGGTAGGTTGCCGCGCTCGCCAGTAACCCGGTAAGCAAGGTCGCGGGGAGCAGCCACCAGAGCAGGCGCCGGCGCAGCGATTTCAATCGATTTCTCCCATCTGGTAGCCGACTCCACGCACGTTTCGGATTGCCTGAGTACCGAGTTTGCGGCGCAGGTTATGAATGTGAACCTGGATCGTGTTGCTCCCGATCTCCTCATTCCAGCCATACATGCGCTCCTCAAGCTGCTCGCGGGAGACAACGAGGCCCGGTTGCTGCATCAGTTCGAGCAGCAGTGCGAACTCGCGCGCCGTCATCGGGATTTCCACTTCGCGCAGCCAGACCCGATGCTGCGCGGGATCGAGGCGAAGCGGGCCGACGCGAAGGGTCGTTTGTGAATGTCCGGCCTGGCGTCGGCGTACTACGCGCATGCGCGCAAGCAGCTCATCAAGTGCAAAGGGTTTGACAAGGTAGTCGTCTGCACCAGTGTCGAGGCCCGCGACGCGGTCCGGGACCGCGTCGCGGGCCGTGATGATAATCACCGGGACGTCATCCTTGCGCTGACGCAGTCGCGCGAGCAGGGTAAGCCCATCCTGTCCCGGCAGACCCAGGTCAAGAAGCACGAGCCCATACGACGTAGTCCGTAGCGCCAGCGAGGCTGCATCGCCATCCTGGGCCCAGTCTACCGCGAATCCCTCGCGTTGCAGTCCCCGCTGCAGACCGCTGCCAATCAGGGTGTCGTCCTCTACGAGAAGTATCCGCATCGAATCGCTCTCTCTTCCCGGAATCAATGATGGCTATATAACGAGTCCCACCTTGCATTTGAGATGCGATGACCCGCCTGCGACGTATCAGTGGCGGTCCCACCGTAAGCTGCCTCAGCGTTACCGGCCGCAGGGTTCTGCGCAGCGACGCGCGCTTCCGCAGCCTGGATGTCAGAAGGATACTGCGTTCGGCTTGGCTTGTAGCCTGCATGTTCAAGCTGGACAAGCTCTGCGCGGACCTGCGCGCGGGTCACAGGGTCGTTCGATGTCCGGGCAAAGCCAACGGTCGGTACGCCAATAATGAGAGAAAGTGCGATGACTCCAGCAAGCGTTTTCATGATGGGTTCCTCCCTGATAGACCTGTCCTCAGTGCAGGCGAGATCACAATCGCCCGCAATAGAAGCGTGAGCCAGGATACTTAAGAGACGATTAACGCTGCGCGTTTTGAAGCTTCGCTCACCGCATTCTGGGTCAGGTGCCAGGCAATTAATGGTGTTCGTACAGGGGCATTGAGCTTCGGTGTGAGGTGCTTGTATCGCCTGACTGTGAAGCACTGCCAGTGCTGCTACCCATTCCGGATGTAGGCAGGCTCCCCTTGGCGTTTTCGGCTGCAACGCGAGCTTCCGCAGCCTGAATGTCATCTGGATAAGTAGCCCTGTTGCCCTTTGCGGGGTTGTAGCCAGCTTTCTCAAGCTGGACAAGCTCCGCACGCACTTCGGCTCTGGTCGGATGGGTGCTCGCTTGCGCAATGGCGAGAAGCGGGGCGAGCAGCAGCCCGATGCTGGCGATCCCGACGATGGTCGTTTTCATGTAAGCCTCCAGAAGTTAGGTGTTTGGCAAATCTGCACCCTAAGTATGGAGAGGGAAACTTATGTGCGAGTTAACGAAGATTGATCTTGATTTATAAGCAATCCGAATATGAACGGTGAAAGATAAATTTCCATACGCTGCTCGAATATAGATGGGAGCCAGAGATACCAATGGCGGACAACGTGACACATGGCAGATGTTGCTTGATCCTTCGCCGACCGGTCTCGCAGTTGCCAAATGCTCGAATTCGCTCGTGACGTCACCGTTTTGCAGCACGCGTGACGACGTTTGCGCCGTAGTAAAAATTGAGAACAATTCAACGTTCACGAAACTGTCACAGTCGGTGGCTATTTTCCGACGCCACCTACTTCGGGATTAAAATCAGGAGAGTTAGATGAAATTGAAATCCATTCCTGCTGTGCTATTTGCGCTGCTATCTGCGTCGACTGCGCAGGCTGCCGACATTACTGGAGCGGGCAGCACGTTCGCGCTTCCGATCTACACGAAATGGGCCGACGCCTATCAGAAGTCCGGCGGCGGCAAGGTGAACTACCAGGGCATCGGCTCGTCGGGCGGTATCAAGCAGATCGTCGCCAAGACGGTTGACTTCGCAGGTTCGGACGCGCCCCTGAAGGACGACGAACTGGCCAAGGAAGGCCTGTTCCAGTTCCCGACGGTGGTGGGCGGCGTCGTGCCGGCGATCAACGTGCCGGGCATCAAGGCTGGTGAAATCACGCTGTCGGGCGAAGTGCTCGGCGACATCTACCTCGGCAAGATCAAGAAGTGGAACGATCCGGCCATCGTCGCCCTGAATCCGAAGGTCAAGCTGCCGGATCTGGACATCGCCGTGGTTCGCCGCGCTGACGGTTCGGGCACCAGCTTCATCTGGACGAACTACCTCTCGAAGGTCAACGCCGAGTGGAAGAGCAAGCTCGGCGAAGGCACGACGGTCAGCTGGCCGACGGGTACAGGCGGCAAGGGTAACGATGGTGTCGCCGCCTTTATCCAGCGGCTGCCGGGCGCAATCGGCTACGTCGAGTGGGCGTATGCCACGCAAAACCACATGGTCTACACCGCCATGAAGAATGAGTCGGGTGCGGTCGTTGAGCCGGGCACGGATACGTTCAAGGCAGCCGCTGCAGGCGCAGACTGGAATAAGTCGTTCGACCAGATTCTGACGAACGAGCCCGGCAAGGAAGCATGGCCCGTCGTTGGCGCCACGTTCGTGCTGCTGCATACCGCACAAGACAAGCCGGAGCAGGGCAAGGAAACGCTCAAGTTCTTCGACTGGGCCTTCAAGAACGGCACGCCGGCTGCTGACAGTCTCAATTACATTTCACTGCCGCAGTCGGTCGTGAGTGAAATCGAGCAGCAATGGAAGTCCAGAATCAAGGACCCGAGTGGCAAGGCGATTGCCCAGTAAGTATCGGAAATGGGGGCGCGGGGTCAGCCGGATTTCGCGTCCGTTATTCTTGCGTATCCCGGCAGCTTCGTCTGCGCCCCAGGCGAGTATTTAGGGTGCAATCGCCTTTCCCGTAGACACTCAACGCCCGATTCCGCAGGGCGACCCGTCACCGCGTCGGGAATCCGCAAAACGTACAGGTCCGTCATCCCCGATTGCGCGATGCATAGATCGCATCCCACTCGCCACAACTCCCGCTTTTGCCCCACGACAATCTGTTCCGAATGGCTCGCGTCTCATCTGAACTATTGGATGACAATACGTTTTTTCTCCACATGAAGTCCAGGCGCAACGCAGGAGCGGGAGCAATTGATTGATTCGTTGGCACTCACCGACCGTTGAAAGTCACTTTGACCTTAACCAAACCTTAAGGCTCGGTTAAGGCTGTCAGCGTGAGAATCGCGGACGGAGACGGGAGGGCAATGTGAAGTGGCTATTGGTTGGCGATGACGAAACGGATGCGCTCGCTATCATCGAGCTGATGAGCGCGGGTCACGAGCCCGACTGGGCGAGTGGCGAACATGAAGCGAAACTCGGCTTGTTGTACCTGGCTCACGAACTCGTGCTCATCGATTTCGGGAGCGTCACTCTGAATCCATTGAGCCTGTTGCGCACCTACCGTCGGCATGGAGGCGCAGCAGTCGTCATCGCGCTTTTGCCTCGCGGTTTGCTGGATAGGCCTGCAATCGTACTTGAAGAGGGTGCCGACGACTATCTGATGAAGCCAGAGGTGGCCTCACTCGTTCGGACAGTCTTCCGAGATTTTTAAGTGGAACGTACGGGGCGGTCATGCTGCCAATTTGATCGCAGGCAGCGTCGCGAAGTATGCCTCATCCGGCGTGCGGTCTTCCAGACTCGAATGAGTTCGTCTCTGGTTATATAGATTGAAGTAATCGCCGATTGAGCGCCGGGCGTGGCCGACCGATTCATAGGCCTTCAGATACACCTCTTCATATTTCACGCTTCGCCACACGCGCTCGACGAACACGTTGTCTCGCCAGGTACCTTTGCCGTCCATGGACAAGCTGATGCCCCGGCTGAGTACGGCCTCGGTGAACACTGTCGCGGTGAACTGGCTGCCTTGGTCGGTATTGACGATCTCAGGTTGCCCGTACTTCGCGAACGCTTCTTCCAACGCATCGACAGCGTGCATCGCCTCCATCGTGATCGCTACGCGGTGGGCCAGTACCTTCCGGCTGGCCCAGTCCACCACGGCGCTCAGATACACAAAGCCGCGCGCCATCGGGATATAACTCGTATCCAGTGCCCAGACCTGGTTTGCCCGATTGATCGTCATGCCCCGCAGCAGATACGGCCAGATCTTGTGCTGCGCATTGCGTCGGCTCGTGTTCGGCTTGCAGTACAGCGCCTCGATACCCATGCGCTTCATCAGCGTGCGCACGCGCCTGCGGCCAATCTCATGTCCCTCGCGATGCAGCAGGCGCGCCAGCATCCGCGCTCCCGCAAACGGAAACTCCATGTGCAGTTCATCGATCCGGCGCATCAGCAACTGGTTTGGCTCGCTCACCGGTTGCGCCCGGTAGTACACGCTCGATCTTGCGATACCAACGAGTCGTGCCTGCTGCGAGACCGGCAATGCGTGCGTACGATCGATCATCTCTTTGCGCTCAGCAATCCCGCTTTGTTGAGCGCGCCGCTTAAAAAATCGTTCTCCAGCGTGAGCTGGCCGATCTTCGCATGTAGCTCCTTCAAATCGACCTGCGGCTCGCTCGCTGCCGTACCGCCTGCGCCAAACACGTCGGCGGCACGTTCCTGCAATTGCCGCTTCCATTCGGTGATCTGGTTCGGGTGCACATCGAACTGCTGCGCCAGTTCGGCTAGCGTCCGCTCACCCTTGACAGCAGCAATCGCCACTTTCGCTTTGAACGCGGCTGAGTGCGTCCGTCGGGTTCTCTTCGTCATCTTCAAGGTTCCTTTACCGGCATTATCGCCGGCTCAGGCCCCGAGCGCTCCACTTATCCGACTGTTCGAATTTGCGGGGCCACTTCTGCCGATTGCGCCGCATGATCTTCGCAAATCAGTGCGCCAGTCGATGTTGCGCCATCTTCATGATCGTGGAGCGATGTCGATAGGCAAGCTAGTTATCAACTCGGCCAAGCATCTCGTGACGCACGACGGCATGCCTGTGACGCTGAGACGCAATGAATACCGGCTACTGATTGCACTTGCCAACGACCCAACGCGGATTTTCACACGCACCGAGCTTGCTTCTCAGCTTTACGGAAGCAGACGCGCCGTGGCGGAGCGCGCAGTCGATCTCATCGTACATGGTCTGCGCGACAAGCTTGGTGTGCAGGCGATCCTGACAATCAGGGGTGTCGGCTACCGGATGTGCCATTCTGGGTGGCAGTGAGAACTTCCGGTATGCGGGAACTGAATCGCACGGTGCGGCGTGTCGAGTTTGAAAAAAGGAATATTTCCGGCTCCATCGATTCTGACGCTGGCAGGTCAATTGCCCGCATGACAGCAAAGACGCCGATATCGATTACACACTTTGCGATGATTTTTAGCAGCCAGGCTGCCAAAGAGCCAGCGGGGAACAATCAGGAAAACGACAAATTTCATGGTATTTCAGTCGGCTGGGCGGCAAGTACCACGCGAGCTGTGATCGACCTTGGCAGGTGGTCCTCATTCAGTGCGATTGACGAGTTGTCGTTGCGGTGGGCCGGCGCTTTCTTCAGGTAGCGCGGTATATGCAAGGCGGTCACAGTCATAAGCCAGCCTTAAGTCAGGTAGCGGTACATTGTCTTTCGCCCCACCGGGGAAGTCAGTTGATCAAACGTTGCAGATTGAATGTGGGACGGGCGTTCCCTCGTGGCATCAACAGTGAGGGAACGTATGACGCAACGCGTCAACGGTGACCTGCAGGATCGGCAACGCTGGCAAACTGCCTGGAGGGGCTACGAATCGCTATCGAACGGGAGGCTTTCGATGCTGAGAAGAAACGTGTTTCAGGTGCTATTGACTGCTGGTCTTTTCTCGTTTATGCAGTCAGCGCTGCCGGTTGAGCCAACCGCGGTAACGGTCCGCCTTTCAGACGGTGGCAGTACCGGGATGTCCCTGACCGTGGTGCCGTCGACCGTACCAGCAGGGCCAGTTGAATTTACGATCACGAACGAGTCGCGTGCTTTGAAGCACGAATTCCTGATTTTGCCCTGGTCCACTGATAGCAGTGCATTACCGTACGATCAAAAGACACAACAGGTTAACGAGAATCGCCTGAGCGAACTGCAAGGGGTGGAAGACCTCAACCCCCGCGAGACCGTCACGACCCGGCTTGTACTCAGGCCAGGCCGCTATGTCGCATTCTGTAACGAGCCAGGACATTTTCGCGATGCAATGCGTGCAACATTTAACGTCAGCTCGAGGAAATAAAAGCAGGAATCGATGCCGGTGAAATTGTGTTCAGTTTATCTGGCATGCCTATCAGTTTGTGTCGCGGCGTTATCTCGAGATCCGCTGATGATGGGAGCATGGTTGACTCTTCGTTTGCATGGGATTCATGGTTTGAACTTGTGAAGTTTGCGTTGAGCCTCGAGCGCTTTGATCAGTCGGGCTTTCTACGCGGCTGAACGTATCGGATCCTTATGGTTTTGCGATCCCAATGAAAGCAGGTGATGCGGCCCGGCAACGCACCGTTTGGGCGCTTGCCACGTTGAAATTTGCACATAGCGTTTCACTGGATGGGATTCCGTTCGACAAATCGCTATTCCCACATCACGCTTATGGAGGGAGGCGCATTCGTCGGCCAGCATGGCTGATGGAGTCGGACTCTGCGGACTCGATACCGGTGGTCTTCGTATCATTCTGTCGTGGTCAGCCTTTGGGCAAACCAGTGGCATTTTTAAGCGAGTCTTTGATAAAGCAGACATGCATTCGTGCGACCAGTTGGTGTCGCATTGAACGCTACGGGCGCGCTTCTCTTGGCGGACTACTTGGGCAGTGCGTTATGGCGAGTCGTGCCGTGACACCGGCAGGCGCTTAAATGCTCTGACGCCAGATCAATAATCTGGTCGATGGCCTCAGCCAAGCGGTAGGTCTGCGTAGACAACATTGATTGCTGGCAGCCACGCTCTAGATTGAGGGTTATGGAGCTGGCCGCGCGCCAATGCACACTTTCTCATCGTTCCAGGTTTGTGTTGTGCCACAAGTATGCGTAATGAAAAGAATCGGCACTGCGTAAGCGTCAAATTGCGTTGTCCGAAACTTTGCAACGCTGGCGTCCGCAGCACATACTACATATACATAAATTGTTACCTATTAGATTGGCCGTGCTTCTGAATTAGTCAGCTGGTCGCGGTGCTAAGAAAGCCTTCAGCCTGAGAGCGTAGGATACGGTCGTTTACAATGGCCTGGGTGCTTCATGTCGTCGAAAATATATCCCGATTCCGCCCATGATGAATGGTCCACATGGATACTCGATCGCCGTCATGGTGGTGATCCAACGTATGAGAATAATGTTCATTCAGAAATTACGCAGTATGCAGACCACATTCTTGACTTCGTAAACTTATCGCCCGGCATGACGCTAGCCGATGTCGGGACGGGTAGCGGCCTTGTAGGATTCAGGGCAATCGAGCGGGCGGGTGCAACGGTCCGCGTGATCATGACCGATCTGTCTGCAGCTTTGCTCGGGCACACAAAAGAAGTGGCGAAGACCTTGGGCGTCGAAAGCCAGTGTTCTTTTTTTGCGCGGCAATGCAGAACATCTGGACGGTATCGGTAACGAAACAATCGACGCATTGACGATGCGGGCTGTATTGGCATATGTAGATGACAAGCCACAGGCAATGAGGGAAATCTATCGCGTACTCAAATGCGGCGGCCGGTTTGCCGTGGCAGAGCCCATTCTGCGCGATGAAGCACTCGAAGTCTGTATGCTCAGGCAACTGATCGATTCGCATTCAATCAATACAGACGATCCATTCTTTCCACTTCTTCTTCGCTGTCGATCCGCACAATTCCCGGACACAGAGGCCGGGCTGAAGTCATCGCCGATTACAAACTACGGCGAGCGCGATCTCGTCAGATTCGCGATTGACGCCGGGTTTACAGATATTCATCTTGAATTGCACATTGATGTGCAAACCGAAGCGTCCCTTCCATGGGAGACGTTTGTACGCACGTCTCCTCATCCACTTGCACCGACGCTGGAGGATATCTTTCAAAACCAGTTCACCCGCGATGAGCGTAATTATCTCGAAATCCGAATGCGCGCGATCTTCGAGAGCGGCAAACAGATGGGAGCGGCACGAATCGCCTATTTGACGGCACGGAAGCCATGACTCGAACACTTGCTGTGGAGTGAGGGGCGCCGTCGTATGTGGCTTGCCACGAGCCATGGCCCTATATTGAACCGCGCTTGTCGGAGTAGTCCTGTCAGCGTCGACCGTGTTCGCGGCAGTGCTTCGAGGAGCCGCGGCACGGTCAATGGTAATCAGGTGCTGTATAACATTACGCTCTAATGTTGATCAATTGGCCGATTAACTGGCCGCTGGAGTTAACAGTTGGCGTCGAAGCTGGGGGGATGCGCTCGAGCCGCCGTCATCAGCGTCGCCGTCCATATCGGGCCCTACCTCGCCGGCTTCGCCGCCTTTCGAGATATTCTGCGTCTGGTGGTACTGTGGCGCAACGCTAGTGTTGCCGATGGACGAGATCGTCATAATTTTTTCCTTCGAGAAGATGAGCACAACGTTATGCCCACTCGCGTTATCGACAATTCTTTTAGCTACTTGAGTTTACTTTTTCCATGATTGATTTTTGATGAAGAACAAAAAATATCCGATAACATGAAGAATGACAATTGCTTAAGGAAACCTTCACTTTTTTTGTATATGCGTTGAAAGTTATAGGTATGGATTTTCAAATTTGATGATTGGGTCGATCTGACTTCAACCTGCGAGCAATGGCCGAACGTTACATGCGCGGTGGAGATCAATCTCCCCGAGTTTTTGCGCTGGCTTCACGTTCGTATCTTGACGGTAGTTTTATCGAGGTAACCGCAATTCATGCGGCCGTTATGCATTTTTATGCGCCGGGCATCGATCGAAAATACCCTCAGTCTTTCTTCAGCTTCACAGGGTATGATGTGTCCGATAAAACGCGTTTCTTGTGCGCATGCTCTGCGTATGTTCGTCCACACTTTCCCGGTACGCACCGGGATCAAGAACCCGCGACATAGAGGGGGCTAGTGATGAACGCCACTGCTATCGTTGAATTTCGCACGCATCTTCTTGTTGCTTCGCTGATTGCAACGATTCTCCAGGGACTGGTTATAGGTGGCATGCTTGTTCTCGAAATGCCAGAAGCCTGGTTTACCTCATCGGTCTTTCGCGCTGCCTCCATTTGTATCGTAGTTGCTGGTGTGGTGGCAGTGCGTTATGTTGCTGCGGCTGCCTTTCGAGGCGCTCATCGCCGAGGGCATTTGTCGTTGGATGCGACGGGGCACAATCTCATTGCGATTTCAGATGTGTGCCCTTATGCACAACTTGTTCTGCTTCATATGCGACTGAATCGCCGGCGCTACGGAGCTGTTGTCTGATCCTGACCGCGTTTGCATGATCGCGTCCAGCCATGCTCTGAACGTGGTTCTTGAACCGTGTATGAAAACTACGGGGCGGACTCATTGGCCAAATCTTCTGGATCTCTTCGAGAAAGTCTTTCCAACTGGGGCTGGAGATGCCGCAGGCGGGTCTTGTCCACCGTCGCACCGGGGCGCCGTGTCGTTCTATCCCTTGTTCTGCTTACCGCACTGGGTCTGGTCCTGCTGTGCGCGAAAAAAAACGAGACGCCAGACTTCAGTAGCATGTTATTGAATTTTCTTGCAATCGCGTCCGGAATCGGCGTCGTTGGTGCACTCAGTTACACCATTTTTGCGACTTCGCGGATTGTCCAGTTTTTTTCCCAGGCACCCGTGGTGGCAAACTGCTTCCCTGATGTCACGATTTTGAAACCGTTGCACGGAGACGAATGGCAGCTCGCGGCGCATCTTGAGTCGTTTATCGAGCAGGACTATCCCGGGAAGGTGCAGTACATATTCGGTGTGCATGACGGGGAGGATAAGGCACTCGCTACATTAGAGCTTCTTCGCCATCGCTATCCGGGTAAGCAGATATCGGTTGTGATTGATACCCGGTTATATGGGCCCAACCGGAAGATAGCGAATCTCGTTAATATGCTTGAGCACGCAACCAGTGATGTTTTGTGTTTCGCTGACAGTGATGTTCTTGTTACTCCCGACTATTTGCGTGCAATCGTCAGCGAACTTCAGGTGCCGGGAGTTGGTCTGGTTACGACGGTCTACCGAGGTCGTTGCTCCGTAGACTTCTGGGCGCACGTGGCTGGCGCGCTGACCGATTATCACTTTCTGCCTGGCGTAATCACGGGACTGGCTCTTGGTCGCGCCCGGCCCTGTTTCGGACAGTCTATCGCGATGATGCGGGGGACGCTCGCGGAGATCGGGGGGCTCGTCCAATTTGCCCACCATCTCGCTGAGGACCATGCAATTGGAGAAGCTGTACGACGTGCCGGCAAGCGTGTGACGGTTTTGCCGAAAGTTGTCCTGCATGCCTGTACCTATGGAACTTTCCTCGGTATGTTCCGACACGAATTGCGTTGGAGTCGCACGATACGCGCAGCTGATCGCTGGGGGCATGCTGGCGCCATACTGATGCATCCACTTCCACTGGCAATCCTGACCACTATATTTTCGCAGGGCGCAGATATATCGTGGATCGCGCTCTGTGCGTCGCTTGGAGCGCGTGTCGCGTTGGTCTACACAATCGACCGGGTGACGTGTCAGAGGTCGAAAGGATTACTCTGGCTTCCTCTATGGGACGTTCTACAGTTTGTGATCTACATTGCGAGTTTCTGTTCATCCTCTGTGGTCTGGCGCGGAACGCGTTTCCGTGTTGACCGTAGTGGCATGCTTTCACCCGATCGGGAAAGATGAGTCAGGGCATTCGGACGCTCTGGGCATAGCCAGGCAAGCCGCGCTGGCGTTCTGGCATGGCTCCCTGGCTGTCCCTGCCGACACCGCGCTGGGAGTTCCGTACTTCAATCGAGAAGGCCGGACTCGCGGCGAGGTC
>NZ_BAYA01000047.1 GCF_000685015.1 Paraburkholderia bannensis NBRC 103871
GTCTACGAATGCGTCGACGATCCGCACGGGATTGTCTTCAGCGACAAAGTCTTCGAGACACTCCGGCAGCAACGTGGCCTGATTGCGGCTTGCACCTTCGACGAATCGCCCCATCTCCGCCTCTCGCGCTAACAGGTTGATTCAGTCTAGGCGATCGCGCGGGTTTTGACACAGCCTCGGCCGAGGCTGTGTCAAAACGTGCGATTTCGACGCCGAGCACGAAAATCGACCCACCAGAACGCTGCTTATCGGCTTCGCGGCACTTCGGGAAGGGTGAAGCGACACCCGAAAACCGGGTAATTTCGAGTTTTGACACAGCCTCGGCCACGAAGGGTCAGTCGCGTCGGCACAACGAGGGGCCGATCTGCCGCAGATTGCGGCCAGTCGCCCAGAGGAAGCTCACTTTAGCGCATCTTCGGCCATAACTCGCCGACGCCCCTAACACAGCCGACGAGGCATGTCCCGGACAACCTTGATTCCCGTTGCCCCCCAAAGCACATCTGTCCCTGTGCCGAGCGAATCATTTTGACGCCATGCTTAGAGTCAGCCGCGCTCAAGAACTCGCCCTATATCCGTCGACCGAGCAATCGACCACTCAAAAAGCGTTCAGTTGACCTCTGTCAATCGTGGTGAGGCATCTGCGTTTCAATGTAGACGTACGACTTGTCTACCGATCGAGACAGCGATGACCGCCCATACGAATGACTCCATGTCGCTACCAGTGATTTCAAACATCCTGGTGGCGGTCGACGCCTCGCCAGCATCAGTTGCCGCCGTGCAATATCTCCGTTCGCTGTTGCGAACAAATATGACCGTGCATATCGTGAGCGTGGCGGAAGACCCACGCTCGTTCGCACCATTTGGATCATGGACGGGTCAGACTTTAGACGCTGCGAGGAGCGAACTGCGGCGGGATGCTGAAGAATCTGTCAACGCGGCGCGCTCATCGCTGGATCAGTGCGGCGCGCGCGTCGAAGGAGAAGTCATCAATCTCTGCAAGGAAGGCGGCAACATCGTCGAGGTACTCGATGAAGTCGCCAAGCGCTACGCGGTCGACCTGGTCGTTCTCGGCAGTCACCAGCATCGACGCCTGATACGCTGGGTGCTCGGGGAAGTTTGCGCACCATTCACGCATTTGCTGCGCTGGCCCGTGTTAATGATCCCAGCAGGGTACGAACCAAATGCCGATGAGCGACCCTCACGCATTCTGTTCGCCACCGATGGAAGCAACGAGTCGCTCGCTGCTCTCCCAATTGCGGCTCGACTTGCTACACGGCAAGCAAACTGGCGGGTGATCTACGTGGTCGACCGACTCCTGGCCTTTGGCACAGGCAGCCTTGAAACCCGTCTTGAGGAAACGCTCAGAGAGGTCGGAAATGTGGCCATCGCAAACGCGCACGCCAAGCTTGCCACCTATCAACAGGGCGGATGGCACATCGAAACTGCCGTACTCCGAACTAACAGTTCATTTGACGACATCCCGCACGCACTTAATCGTGAAGCACTGCGATGGAATGCACAGCTACTCGTTGTCGGGACACACGGGCGCCGTGGTTTGACGCGCTGGTTACTCGGCAGTGTCGCGGAGCGCATGACAAGGCTAACTTCCACTCCGATGTTGCTTGTACCGCCAGAAACGTAGTCGCATGCGACTAGTGAAAGCAATGCCATGAACTCGCTGAACGCCGAATACATGCCTTTTGCAGTTGCGCTCGGCATCGGTCTTCTCGTAGGCGCTGAGCGGGAACGTCGAAAGGGAACCGGGGCAACGCGAGCGGCTGCAGGCATCCGCACGTTCGTTGTGATTGCCGTAGTGGGTGCGATCAGCATGCGCCTGGGCGGCACGCTGCTCACGGTCGCGTCAACCCTGGCGTTGAGCGCACTCAGTACAGCGGCGTACCTGCGACCAAGCGACGATCCGGGACTCACAACTGAATCAGCGATGATTGCCACGTTGTTGCTGGGCGGGCTCGCCGTTGTCGACGCCACACTGGCGGCGGCGTTGGGAGTGACTCTGACAATCGTGCTCGCCGCCCGCTCACAACTGCATGATTTTGTAACGTCCAGACTGGGACGTGAAGAAGTCTTCGATCTGCTAACGCTCGCCGCGTCTGCCCTGGTTATCCTTCCGATGCTGCCCGATCGCGCCGTCGACATCTTCGGCGCCATCAACCCGCAGACCGTATGGCGATTCGCTGTGCTGGTAATGTTGATCAGCACCATGGGTCACATTTCCCAGGTTGCCCTGGGGCCACGCATAGGTCTCGCGTTCGCCGGGCTTCTGGGTGGTTTTGTTTCCAGCGTTGCGACAATCGCCGCAATGGCACGTCGAGCCAAAGCGTCTCCTGCCACCCCATTGCCAATGGCTGCTGCAGCCGCTTTGTCCTCCGTAGCAACACTCACCCAGCTATGCGCGGTCGTCGGCGTCGTATTCAAACCCCTGCTGCTCCCACTCGGTCCGTCGCTCGCTGCCGGCACCATTGCGTCGCTCGTCTTCGGTCTTGCCGTGACATGGTTCGCGTCCCGAAGTCCGACCCAGGAGGCAATGGTCGTTGGACGCGCAGTCGATATCAAGGCCGCCCTGATCCTCGCTACAACGCTCATGATGCTTACGCTGGCCAGCGTGCTGCTAACGCGTTGGCTTGGTAACACGGGGATTGCTCTCACCGCAGCTGTCGGCGGCCTGGCAGATGCCCATTCCACGGCAGCCACCGTTGCATCTCTGGCGGCTCAATCGCTGATTACACCAAAAGAGGCGGTTCTCCCCGTTCTCATTACGGTAACGTCGAATGCATTGACGAAATGTGCGGTAGCGATTTTTCTGGGCACCCGCAATTTCGCGGTGATCGTGATATCCAGTCAAATATTCATCGTCGCAGCTGTCTGGGCAGCGTGGGCCATCGAGCACTAACCTGACTTCCGGCCACCTGCGCAAGGCACACACAACATAGGCATTCAACTGCTAAACGCAGCACGCTCAATCCATCGTCAGTACCGCCGCGCCGGTCAGCCTGCCTTCGCGCAGATCAGCAAGCGCCTGATTGGCACTGGAGAGCGGGTATTCCGTTACCTGTAACGAGAGCTTGTGTTTTCCGGCGATGTTCATGAATCGAATGCCATCTTCGCGTGTGAGGTTGGCAACAGAAACGATGCGTCGCTCCCCCCATAGCCACGCATAAGGGAACGACGGAATGTCGCTCATATGAATGCCCCCGCAGACTACCGTTCCGCCTTTTGCGAGCGCGCGCAATGCTACTGGCACAAGGTCACCGACCGGGGCAAACAGCAGCGCGGCATCGAGTTCGACGGGCGCGCGCTGATCGCTGCCGCCTGCCCAGACTACGCCGAGCCGACGTGCGAATTCCTGCGCCGCGACGTCGCCGGGACTCGTGAAAGCATAGACGTCCCGGCCCTGATGCTGCGCTACCTGCGCCACGATGTGGCCTGCGGCACCGAAACCGTAAATGCCGATACGCTCAGCGTCACCCGCCATCACGAGCGAACGAAAGCCAATCAACCCGGCACACAACAATGGCGCGGCCTCAGCATGGCTGTATTGACGCGGCAAGTGAAGGCAATAACGCGCATCCGCGACAGTACGTGTCGCGTAGCCGCCGTCAATCGTATATCCAGTGAACCCCGGCGCGTCGCAAAGGTTTTCTCGACCATGTACACAGAACCGGCAATGACCGCATGTATGGCCGAGCCACGGTACGCCCACGCAATCGCCAATAGCGAAACCCGTTACGCCACGTCCGAGTGCTGCGACCCGACCGACGATTTCGTGGCCGGGAATCAAAGGTCGCTTCGGGCTCTCCAGGTCTGCTTCGATGACATGAAGATCGGTGCGGCATACACCGCACGCAGCCACGTCGATCAATAGTTGCCCCTCGCGTGGTGAGGGATCCGGCAACTGGGTTTCACAAAGGACAGGACTCTCGCCATCAAAGACCATCGCTCTCATGATTCACTCCTGAGCGCAGCGTCACGAGGTTTAGCAACGCACAATCAAGACTGGACACGGCGAAATGCGAAGAAACTCCTCGGCAACACTTCCCAGAACCGCCCTGCTCACCCCGTGCTTGCCATGGGTTCCCATGACAGCCAGATCAGATTCCCGCGTTTGCGCGCAACGCTTCAGGCAACGAGCGATTGAATCGGATTTCCCAAGCGTCTCGCTGATCTCGACAGAAACCGAAACGTCCTGTTCGATTGCCGCACGCCTTACGTCTTCCAGCGCCAGACGGCCGTCCCCGTAAAGCACACGGCCGAGCGCATCCGGGTCGTAATAGCCTGAATAGGGAGCAACGCCCCATTTCTGCACGACATACACAGTATGCACGTGTGCGTGCGCGAGCGCTGCCAGTGCGATGGCTTCCCGTGCGGCGCAGCGCGCCGATCCGCCGCCGTCGACCGCCAGCAAAATGCTTTGATAAACAGACGATGTCATCGCCTAGCACTCCGCAGTGCACGGCGCAACATGACGCGCACGCCCACAATACAGGTGCAGTCCTGAAGGCAACTGACCTTGGTCAACTGGCCGCCAAACGGATCCCGTTTTAGCAAGCTGCTCTGCGCGCCCCCAAAACTGGTTGATCTAAATCAACAGCTCAGGCCCGTGAGTCGCGAGACTGATAAGGGCACGCAGCGACTGACTGCCTGGGGAGGTGCATGATGGAGACGCAACCTGCCGGCCTCGAAACAAGGTCGGCCAACCTCAACCAGGTAAGGATGAAATATGTCAGCCCGTGTTGATTTGAGCGCAGTACAGGACATCTATCGACTGTGTTACATCCGCACGCCCTGGGCCTGGTTCACGCGCATCGCGCTCGATCAGCAATGGGGTGAGCGCTGGGAACGCGGCCCGTATATGAGCGAGTCAGGCCTGCCCTATGCTGACGAACCGGATCAGATCCTTAAACTCGGCTTTGACGGTTCCCTACTGAGCCCGGAGGAAGGCGCGCACGCCGACACTTACAGCGTGCAGGACATCAATGCGAAGAAGACCGCGTGGCTTCACACCGAAAATTATTTTGGTGGCTTCCCTATTCGCATCATGGCTGGCGTGAGCTTACAGCGATTTACGGAACTGGTTGAACTCGCCGGCGGAATGGTCTACGCGCCGCTCGGCTGGGGCCAGTTGCCAACGTTACACCTCACGTTGGATACGACCAGTTGAACCCTTATCCCGTGACCGATAGCCCGAAGTCACGAATCGCGCGCCGGCACGGGCGCGAGCACTTCCGTCGGGCGAAATGAGATTGCCGTGGAGTAATCGATCATGAACGATGCCTTTGAGCGCCGGGCGCTGCTGCAGCAGCTCGGCAGCGTACTGGAAATGCTGACCAACGCGAAGGAACATGAGTATGAAGTACAGCTTGTCGGGGAACTGATCCGCAAGTATCCATCGCTCGCACAGATGGCACTGCTCGACCATGTCGCCCAGACGACGTCGCTGCGCGAACTCGAACAGCGCGCACTGCATGCGTTTTGTCGCTGGCCGGCGCTCCTGCTCGAAGACAGACTCGATCGCAGTGCGCTGGCTTCCCCGGTCAGGCAATGGCTCTTCGACGATTATGACGCCGGGTGGGAGTTCTATTGCGCGGCCCTGGCGGCCGATGTACCGTGGTTCGCAGAGGCCGCAGCCGATGCGACGATGTGAAAGCACAACGGATCTCATTCATCGGTGTCCTGGCCCCGGCGGCACTGGTCACCGGGTCACATCGCGTACGAGCAACACCGGGCATTGAGCGATGCGCACGAACTGCTCGGCGACGCTGCCGAGCAAAGCGCGTTTGACTCCACGCCGGCCGTGCGTGCCCAGCACGACGAGTTGCGCGCCATAGCTCGAAGCGTCGCGTTCCAGACTTTGCGCCACGCCGTCGCTCATGTTCTGCACTTCAAGCAGTCTTGTCTCGCAGGGCACGCCTGCTGCCTTCGCTTCGCTGCTGGCCGTTTCAAGCATCTTCAGGGCGTCCACTTGATACGCGTCGATCACCTCCGCCGGCACATAAGTCAGTCCCGTGCCTATGCTCATCAGTGACACGATATCGAGCACGTGCACGATCTGCAGGTGCGCACCACACAGGCGCGCGATTTTCAACGCTTCGGCCAAAGCCAGCTTCGACGTTTCGCTGCCGTCGTACGCCAATTCGATCTTCCCGTACATATTGGACTCCTCGCGGGACTTGGCCCCGCACACCAGGTTCTGTACCGCCGTCGTCGCGTCAACTAGCGCTCTGCGTGAGGGCTAATAAGCGCGCCACTTCGTCAGGGTCGCATAGCGCGGTGCCACTCGACAACAACGTTGCGGAGGCAGCGGCCTGCGCAAGACGCGCTGCATCCAGGAGCGAATCGCCGCGCCGCAACGCGACCAGCAAGCCCGCAAGAAAGCTGTCGCCCGCACCGGTCGCACCGGCTACCGACACCGGAAGCGCCTGAAGACGGAGCGTCTCATCTGACGAAACGAGCAGCGCGCCGCGGTCCCCCAGGGTCAAAGCGACAATCTGCGCCCGGCCGTCGTGAACGATCTGCCGGGCGGCCTTAAGCCAGTCGGATTCGGTGGGCAATGGACTCCCGATCAGGCTCGCCAACTCGGCAAGACTCGGTTTCACCAGAAAGACGCCCGCATCAAGCGCGAGGGAGAGCGCCGGCCCCGAACTGTCCAGCACCACGCGCAAGCCTCGCTGCCTCGCGCTGCGGGCCAGCTCGGCATAGGCCCCTGACGGCAATCCTGGTGGCAGACTGCCGCTCATCACCAAATAGCTTTCCGAGCCAGACGATCCGTGCGCGGCTTCGAGCGCGTCAAGCACCATGAGGGCGGCCTGCCATTCCTCTTCGCTGACATGTGGGCCCGGCAAAACAAAGCGGAATTCGCGGCCGGTCGCACGCTCAGTTACCGAGAAGTTCTCGCGCGTTTCGCCTGCAATGCGCAAGCGCCGGCTTTGTATGCGTTCGTTCGATAGCATCTGCTCAAGCCTTGCGCCCGCAGCTCCACCGGCAAGGTAGAGCGCGAGGCAACGCGCCTGCGCACCGTCGAGGCGTCTCACCACGCGCGCCACGTTGATGCCCCCGCCTCCGGGATAGCAACGCGCGGGCTCGCAGCGCAGCTTATGGGTATCGACAATCCGATCTACCGCCGTCCAGACGTCAACGGCAGGGTTCAATGTGAGCGTCACGATCCCGGTCACCTTGCCTCCTTTGTGTAGGCATTCCCCTACACGCCATGAATTGGCCTTACTCCAGTTTCAGCCACGGCTCATGGTAAGGCACGCTAACGCTTCCCATACTGGAATCGTCGCCCCACCCGGTCTAAGCCGCCCACCTAAAGGAGTGTTGACGTGTCCTCCGTCCCGATGCATCAGATGAACGCTGCCGCGCTACCCGCCATCGCCGCTGACGATTCCGAAACCCGGCTCGCGCTTGCCTGCAGCGCCGGCATGCTCGTCACGCTGGACGGCCAGATCGGGCGCGAAAAGTACCAGAGTGTCGCAGCGTCACTGCTGGCATTCCAGCGCTTCGCCGCTGCACTGCGCGACGCTCTTGAGATACCGTGCGCGCGTTCAGCCGTTGAGTGACACGCGTCGCTCATACCGTCGCACAGACGGCTATTGCATATGCATACCGCCGTTGACAGGAAAATTGGCCCCCGTCACGAACGCTCCGTCGTCTGAACAGAGGTAGGCAATCAGCGAAGCGACTTCTTCCGGCCGCCCAATGCGCCCTACCGGAATCTGAGGCAGGATGCGCGTATTCATGATGTCCTGCGGCACGGCGGCTACCATTGCGGTCGCGAGGTAACCAGGCGAGACAGTATTGACTGTCACACCGCATTTCGCGACCTCAAGTGCGAGCGACGTCGTGAAACCGTGCATCCCCGCTTTTGCGGCAGCGTAGTTCGTCTGTCCGAACGCGCCACGCGATCCATTCACGGAACCAATATTGACGATTCGGCCAAAGCCCCGCTCAACCATCCCAGGTAGAAATGGCTTCGTAAGATTGAAAAGACTGTCTAGATTCGTACGCAGCACCGTGTCCCAGTCAGGTTTCGTTAGCTTCAAAAAACTCGCGTCGCATGTGATGCCAGCGTTATTGATGAGGTCATCGACGCCATCGAACTGCGCCGCGACCTTGCGCGCACACGCGATGCATGAGTCGTAGCTCGATACATCGAGTTCGAATGCATGGAACGTGCGCCCCGCTTCCCGTTCGTGATGCAGCCATGTCGCGACATGATCGTTTTGCTGCGAATGCGACACGACAACGGTGAAACCCGCGTCGTATAGCCTGCGGCTGATGGCCTCCCCGAGCCCTCCCATACCACCGCTGATAAAAGCAATCCGCTCCTTTCGCATCGCACGCTCCTTTCGGACGGTAGCCCGGCCGCGCGTCGGCTCGAGCGAGATATCGGTTCACTATAAGAACCGTTCCTCTCCAGCGCTTGATGTGCATCAACTGATATCGTGCGCATCAACCCGCGTGTGTGTGCCGAATTGAATTGACGTAGATCAAATCTGGTGGGGCAATCGACCCTACACTGACTCGCACGCAGAAGGCGCTTCCCGATTGACGATTCAGGGCGCTCTATTTCACAGCGAATTCAAGTCGTGCGCCCCGCGTCATCACACAGGCTCCAGACATCATGCTCGATACTACGCAAGCGTGTGCAACCGACCGTGTACCCGGCAAGCTCGGCGACGACTGTCTGCGTTACGTCTTGCATCAGGCAACACTCGCCCCGTCGAACCACAACAGCCAGCCGTGGCGCTTCGTGACCGATCACAACCGGATCCTGCTGTGCGCCGACAGACTGCGTGCGCTGCCAGTCGTGGATCCGTTCGATCGCGAGCTGACCATCAGTTGTGGAGCTGCGCTTTTCAACATACGCGTGGCTCTCGCGAGCCTCGGCATCGGCTATGCGATCACCCTTTTTCCCTCGAGCCTCGATCCAGATCTGCTTGCCGACGTGCGTCTGATAAGGGATCGAAGCGTCGGTGCTGAACTAGCTCCGCTTGCCAGCGCGATCGCGCTTCGGGTCACTACGCGCCATCCGTTTTCCGCGCAGCCTGTCCCCAAAGAGGTGGAGAACGCGCTGATCGAAGCGGCGCTCGCGGAAGGCGTTGACGTTGCCTGCGCGAGCGATGCGCAAACGCGCGAGGCACTCGCAGACCTCGTCGCCGAAGGCGACAAACGCCAGTTCGCCAGCCCAGGGTTTAGACGCGAACTGGCGAACTGGATCCATCCGCGCCGCACTGGCGACGGCATGCCTTCGTATGCCGCTGGCCTGGGTTCCATGCTCGACTTCGCCACACCGCTGGTCGCGTCGGCGATCCGCACGTTCGATGTTGGCAACGGCGTCGCTGCGACCCATCGCAGCCTGGCGGCCGGATCTCCTCTTTTGCTGTGCATTGCGACAGGCATTGACGACGCACACGCATGGCTCGCAGCCGGCGAGGCTCTGGAACGCGTGCTACTGATGCTCACCTCGCATGGATTGTGCGCTTCTTATCTGAACCAGCCGATTGAAGCGACTGAACTGCGCACGCAGTTGAACGCACTGCTCGACTTGCCGAAGTCCGCCTTTCCACAAATCCTGCTGCGCATTGGTCACGGTACGCCTGATGCCGCATCGCCACGCCGCCCGTTAAACGAAGTCGTGACGTAAAGCGTGGGAAAACTGACGGCCAAGGCTTCTACGCCTCATTCCGGCGAGAGCTGTGGCACCAGACGAGAATTAGCTTCATGGCAGCGACGTTGCCGCTGCTTATAAGGTGTTGGTACGGTGTACCTCGGCCCTGAGGTATGCGTGGATTTACGGCGCCAGGTACGGCGCCGTCTTTTTTTGCGAACCTGCGGCATCCGGGCCATGCCCATTTGACACATATCAATGGCGCTGAATCCATGCCTGACACCATGAACTGACGACTCGTCGCGCTAGTCTCGCTATCCATCCCCAGGGAGATGATCGATGTCACCCACCTCGCTTACTGTCGCAACTGGGCCGGCAACACTACCATTGCCGTCACGTTCCACCTTGATCCTCATTCACGCCATCGCGACATGCGCGATAGCGTTTCATGGAAGCACCGTGCACGCACAGCTTCCCGAACCGACCGAACTCGTCGATCAGCAGCACTGCATGTTTTGCCACACATCGGACGCGCCTTTTCTTGCGCCGTCGTTTCACCAGATCGCGCAACGCTACCGCGACAAGCCCGACGCGCGGCTCATGCTCGAGGACAAGCTTCGGCACGGCGGCAAAGCGCACTGGGGAGATATGGCCATGCCGTTACCGGCGGATCGCGGTGGCCCGCTTTCCGCCGAAGATGCACATACGCTGATTCGCTGGGTATTGAGCCAGTAGTCGCAGCTTGCTTCACCGGCGTGCCAGCCGCGACCGTCACGCACTGCTATCGTGCGTGCTTCAGCGGCTGCCTCCCTGTGTCTGCCCTACGCTGCGGATCGATGCCGGCACGCCAGCGGTCTTGCTTCATGTGCCGACTTATCTCCTGCTAGGTTTCGAACGCATGTCGATGTCTCAGATCGACCCACACCATGCCTTCACGCAGCCCTTCCAGCAAGGCCTCGTGCTCGGTTTTGAAAGTAAGATGATGGACGAATGTATGCGTGGCCCGCTGCTGAGCCGCCTCATGAGCAACGACGATTTCGCACGAAAAACCGCCTTCGGGTGCGGGTGACGTACGGGCATCAACGCTCCAGCCCGTAGCGTCAATATGTCCATTGAGTGTCACGATACCAATCTCCTTGCTGTGCGCGCGAACACCAACTCGCGCATCACATCTCGATAATCACTTTCAGCGCATGCGTATCGGCAGCGCGAGAGAAAGTCTCGTAGGCCTTTGCCGCGTCTTCGAATGCAAATCGATGGGTAATCAGCCGCCCTGGATCGATGCGTCCGGCGCACACCGTCTTGAGCAGCATCGGCGTGCTGACCGTATCGACGAGCCTCGTGGTAATGGTGACGTTACGATCCCAGAGTTTGTCGAGAAAAATGGATGCCGGTACGCCGTGCACCCCCACGTTAGCAACGACCCCGCCGGGAGCCACAAGTTGCTCGCAAAGCTCGAACGTCGCTGGCACGCCAACGGCCTCGATCGCGCAGTCCACGCCCACACCGGCCGTGAGTTTCATCACGGCAGCCGCCACATCGCCCGCACGCGGATCGATGCAGTCTGTAGCGCCAAATCGCTTCGCGCACGCCAGTCGATTGGGATCCATGTCGATCATGATGATCTGCGATGGCGAATAGAATTGCGCAGTCAGCAGCGCGGCCAGTCCGATCGGACCGGCGCCGACAATGGCTACCGTGCCGCCCGGCTCTACCCTCCCATTGAGCACGCCGCATTCGAAGCCTGTGGGCAGGATGTCCGACAGCATGACGAGCGCCGCCTCATCTATACCTGAGGGTATCCGGTACAGGCTCGTCTGCGCGTGCGGCGTGCGCACATATTCCGCCTGCGTTCCGTCGATGCGATTGCCCAGAATCCAGCCGCCCGTTTTGCAGTGCGAGTACATGCCGCGGCGGCAATATTCACACTGGCCGCAGCTCGAAATGCACGATACAAGGACGTGATCGCCCACCTTCAGCGTCGATACGCCACTACCGATTTCGTGCACGACGCCAACGCCTTCATGACCCAGGATGCGACCCGGCTCGCAAGTCGGCACATCGCCTTTGAGGATATGCAGGTCGGTTCCGCAGATTGTCGTCTTCGACATCTTGACGATCGCGTCACCCGGTTCCTGCAAGGCTGGAACCGGGCGCTCCTGAAGCGCGAACTTCCCCGTACCGTTGTAGACCAGTGCTCTCATGTTCCCTCCACAGAATTCTGGAACCCAGCCGCCGCGACGGCAGCCACCTGCGCGCGCATCACCAGCGCGACACCTGACCAATGATGATCGGCGACGAAGCTGCCCAGTTGATCTCGGTCAAGCACCCGGGTATTCGAAGAAGCGCGACAATCGACGATCAAATGGCAGTCCGCGCGGCCAGCACTCCTTTGCGCACGTTAGTCGGCTCGCTCAATCCCCTTTCGCCTCGCACACGCGTCTGGCACAACTTCGGCGCCATCGCGAGACATCGCTCTGGCCGACTTCGAGGTGACGGCTGCACGCACGCTTTTGAACTCCCTGCGCAGTGCCTGAATGTCCTCATGGAGTGTCTTGATATCCCGATGCATCTCGTGCCTGAGCAGCCGCTCCTCCTTGCCAATGAGCCATGCTGCAAGTCCGGCAAAGACCAGCGAAAACATACCGTAGCCAAGCAATACGACGAAAACGGCGAAGATGCGTGACGCTGGCGTCGTGGGCGCGATATCGCCATACCCTACCGTGGCGCTGCTTTCGAATGCGAGCCACAGTCCCTCGGCATAGCTGTGCACACGAGGTTCCAATGCGTAAAAGCCCGCGCCGCCAAGCAGAAGAACCATCGTCCCCGCTACCGGCAGCCATGCGAGCCTGGTCGGTTCGACGTAGATGCGCAAGGCAATAACAATACGCAATGCAATCATTGCCATGAACGCGAGCCTGAATATCCATTCGAACGAAGACCACGGTGTCGCGCCACCGATCAGGCTGAGGAAGGCCCCGCAGGCGATGGCGAGATCAAACCCATATCGGCCACGTAGGCGCTCGTGCGTGAGACCTCCCCGCGCAGATTTGACAAGGGCTGCTGCGCAAGCCGACGCCATCACCGCGTAGAGCGAGCGGGCGACAAGCAGCGTGGACTGCGATGGCGCGAGCAGCTCGATATAGAACGCGGGAATGGCGATCAGGCAACCCGTGAGGAACGCCCAATGCGCAAATGACGGTACAGCCGTGCCACTCCTTCTGTCCGATGAATGGCCGGCCTTCGTTGCCGTCGCGTGTACACCGCTATTCATTTGCGTGTTCATCGTTAAGCGAAACTTAGCGGGCTACGAACGGTGGGACGAGAACGTTGTTCCGTCTCTCCCAGTGAGACCGCCGTGCAAAACTGCTCTCGAAGCATTCCGCCGCTATCGTGACAGGACGCCCATATATAGTGCGCTTTACGTCACCAATTTTCGGCTGGAGATCAGGTATTCGCATGAAACAGTCCGGTTCACAGCGCCACACACCAGTCCAATCGGAATGCCGAGCGCGGCATTCCGGGCCAGGGTGTCCGGGAGCAGTAAATCTCCGTAGCGATGGATGAGCAGCACGCCGGCACAAACAATCGCCGAAGCGGTGACGATCCTGAACGCCAACCGTTCGAAACGACAAAAGAAGCGATACACGAAACGTCTCGCTGCGTCAGACGACCCTCAGGAGATTCACAATCGTATGAACACCCTGCGTCGACCTGGCAGCGCCGTGGACGAGCTGACGCTCGGCGTTGGAGGCAACGTTGCCGGTTAGCGTAACCGTCCCACCGTCAATACTGATCTCGACATGCCTCGCTTCGCGTTCGCTGTGTCGCCCTATCGCGGCACGAATCGCACGCGCGATGTCTTCAGCGGAAGTCGCGCCTCGAATGCGGATGTTATTGCTCACTGCCGTCACGCCAAGCAAATGTCCGATCGCCTGCTGCGCAGCATGGCTCTGATATCCCCAGTCGCACTCGCCCAGCAAGGTCACGCGGCCTTTTTCCACTTCAACCTGGATATTCTGATTGTTGACGCCAACCGTCCATTCAAGGATCGCACGCACCGTATTCGCAATATCTTCGTCGCTGCGCGCTTCATCCCGAGGGATGCGCACCTCCAGCTCGACGGCAATGCCGCGCACTCCGGCCACGCGCTCCGTTGCTCGCTGGATGGCGAGTTTTGCCGCATAGCTCGCTAGATGGCCCGATAACGTAACTACGCCGTTTGACACCTCCACCCCGACAGCAGCGGGCTGAATCGACCGATCGCTGGCCAGTTCGGCCTCGATGTCACGTTTCAGTTCAAGGTCAGATTTCATGAGAGTCCACTCCTGCTTGCGACACCATCATCACATCACCGGTACGCAGGCAAAATGTCCACGCACGATTTTCCCGTCATGGCTTGCCCGACGAGGGAAGCGTCGCGAGCCTTTCGAGACGCCCCATCAAATTGGCTGCCTGGCGCTCAAGAATCCGGTCACACCGCCATTCAGACATGAGTTGCCTGATTCTCGCCTGCCAATACGCGGGATCGTTGGCCGGTCCCCGTATGGATAGATGAGCCCTTGTCTGCTCCAGTAAGGTGATTGCCGCCCTGATATGCGACAGGTCACGTTCAAGCTCACAAAAAGAGCGCATCCAGTGATTCCTCACGGTTCGTTGTTCGTCAGCTTGTCCAGCCATGAAGGCGGCATGCGGGCACAGCGTCTGTCCAGATGATGCTGGCCGTTACATCGGCGTGAAATAGGTGGGATAGCCGAGATGGTCTTCCACGCCCTTGACGCCCATTACGCGTTCGGCGCTAACGCAGATTGCCCTGCGTTCTTCCTCCGACGTAACAGTCCCCCAGAGGTGAACGACACCATCTTTAACCACCACATTTTCCGCAGCCATCGCCCAGCGATGACCATCGAGCACCTGCAGGACGTGCTGGCGCAGCGCCTCGTCGGAAGCCAGCGCGTCTGAAGGGCCGTGCGCAGCATGCGCAAGCGCCTGCACGAGATTGGAACGGCTCACGATCCCAAGCACCTTGCCGTCGACGACGACAGGCACCCGCTTGATGTGATGCCGTTGCAAAAGATCCGCCACTTCCGCGAGTGGCGTTGCCGGCAGGACACTCACAACGTTCTCCGTCATGACATCGCTGATTTTCAGCGCGTGCTCCTTCAGATACTCCGTCGCGAGCCGGCGCGTTGAATGGAGAAACTCCGCGAGCCAGGAACGTTGCGGCTTGCCTGTGCCCGTTTCAACACGGTGCAGCAGGTCACCCTCGCTAACCATGCCGGCGATCTTTCCATCTTCTCCAATCACCGGCAGACCACTGATGTGATGTGTCGCCATCAGGTTGGCTGCGTCGAAAACGCTTGCCGAAATAGGCACGGAAACAACTTCCGTTGTCATGATGTCCGAGGCTTGCATGTGCATTCTCCCAGGGTCGAATGGGTTTGTGACGCTCCCAATGTAGCGATCAATGCCCCTTTGCAATTGACCTCAATCAACCGAACTGCGCAGTAGCGTCATCAATGCGCGGCAAGCATCGCCATTGCGCCAACACCCATCACCACTGTGCCCAGCCAGCCCAACGCCCGAACCGCCCATCCCGCCGTGAAATCGCCCATAACTGACGGTTTCGATACCAGCAGGATGACTACCGCCATGAGCGGCACAGCAACGACGCCGTTGATCACCGCGCTGATGAACAGGGCTCGCATGGGACTGACCGGCGAATACTGCAATACGAGCCCGAGCAGTACGCTTACCGCGATGATTGCGTAGAAACCGCGGGCATCCGCTACGCGTCGCTCCAGACCTTCCTTCCAGTCCAGCGCCTCAGACAGCGCATAGGCTCCGGAGCCCGCCAGAACAGGCACCCCAATCATGCCGACACCGAATATGCCAGCCGCAAACAGCGCATAGGCGAAGTCCCCGACAAGCGGGCGCAACGCGCTTGCGGCCTGCGCTGCCGTATCGATCCTCGTCACGCCGGCGACATGCAAAGTCACGGCGGTCGCGAGCATGATGAACCACGCCGCGAGATCGGAATAAAACATGCCGCTCCATGTGTCCCAACGAATGCGTCGCAATTCGGTCGGCGCGGCACCGGGATCGCGCACGAGCGGCGCGCTTTCCATATCCTCGATTTCTTCTGCGGCCTGCCAGAAGAACAGATAAGGGCTGATGGTCGTCCCGAACACACCCACGATGACCACTGCCGAGGACGCATCGGGCGTGAAGTTCGGCCAGAACGTACGCAGTGCGACCTGGTGCCACGGCACGTGTACGGTGAACAGCACCGCCGCCTAAGCGAGCAGCGAAAGCGTGAGCCACTTCAAAAAGTGCACGTACCGGTGAGCAGGAGCCCCACTACGCCATAGAGCACGAACGGCGGAAATGCGGCCTTGATATTGGCAGCCAGCCCCCTGCCCGTGACACGGCCAAGATCGGCGCACATCGACTGGATAGCAGCCATCAGCGGAAACGCCAGCGGCATCGTCCACAACATCGCAAGACCGTACTGCGCGCCTGCCTGAGCGTACGTAGCGATTCCGCTGGGATCATCGTCAGCGACACCCGTGATCAGTCCTGGGCCGACTTTCGCAAGTGGATGCGACTTCAGCCGGTCAAGACAGGCTTTCAGGATGCCGGTTCGGCGATCGTCCCTCACATCCATCGGCTTTCCTCCCGGACGGTTCACTCCACAGTCAACTCGTCAACCACTGCACCTACACCCGGCGCGGCCCACGCCGCCCCGCGCGCCACGGCGCGCTCCGCATACGAATGAACGGTTCCCGATAACGTCACCGTACCCTCGCGAACCGACACCCGGATGTGCCGTGCTTCGCGGTCTGCATGACGGTGCATGGCGTCGAGAATGTCTTTGCTGATTTTTTCCGGCTCGGCGAGATGCCTGACTTCGATCTGGTTCGAAACACCGGTTACGCCGCGCATCTGGGCGATCGCCCGCGCGGCCGCCCGACTCTGCCAGGCATAATCGACCGTGCCTTTGAGCACGACATGGCCATGCTCGACCAGCACGCGCACCGCGCCCTCGCTCAAGCCTGTTGTCCAGCGCAGCATGCTGTGCGCGAAGTTCGCGATTTCACCGTCGCCTCGAATTTCCTCTTCCGGCAGGCGCACCAGCAGCTCGATCGTGAGCGCCCGGACACCTCCTACGCGCTGCGCAGCCTGCTCAGCGGCAATCTTCTCGGCCAGGCTCGCGGGATGGCCCTTGAGCGTCACGACACCATTCTCGACCTCTACGCTGATGGTGGATGCTGCCACGCCGGGTTCCCAGTCCAGTTCTGCTTCAACGTCCTGCTTGATCTGAAGATCGGATTTCATCATTGCCTCCATCAGGTCCGACAGATATCGGTTTTACGTGCCGAAGCGTGGCATGGCCTGGCTTCTTTCGACTGATCTACGTCAATCTGCGTCATCACACTGGCCCGCTTCGCCACCATGGGTCACTCAACGCGAAAGGCTCGCGCCGGGTTGATGCAGGTCAATTGCAGTCGCGCATGGACGCCTAGAGTGAATCGCTAAGTACGCCGCGGGTCTTTCTTTCGCTGGGAGTGTCGATCATGGAGTACCGCAGCATTCTTGTTCACCTCGATAACAGCGAACGCGCACGAGCCTGCGTCGATGTCGCGCTGCACGTGGCACAGCAGCATCGGGCGCACGTGAGCGCCCTATACGCACCGGCATTGATCGAACACCGGCTGGACTACGTGTTCACGTTCGGAACCGAATATTGGGATCGGCAAATTCGTGAAGAAGATGATCGACGACGTGCCCTGGAACACTATTTCCTGTCGCGGCTCGCAGACGTAAAGCTCACAGGAAACTGGCACACAGCTCAGCAAGCGGCGGAGCGCGAAATGATCGCGCGCTCCCGGCTGGCCGACCTAATAGTGTTGCGTCAGAGCGATCCGGAGGATCCGAATGCATCCCTAGGCAACCGCTTTCAGACCCGCATCACCTTAGCGGCGGGCAGGCCAGTTCTATGGGTGCCATTCACCGGCAAGTTTCCGGGCGTGGGGAGTCAAATCGTCGTTGCATGGGATGGAGGCCAGTCGGCCACGCGTGCGCTCTACGATGCCTTGCCCTTCATGCGGCTTGCACAACAGACCTCACTCGTCACATTCACACTTGAGAACAAGGAACGCGACCGTATTCCTGGCGCCGACATTGGACTCGTGCTGGCCCGTCATGGCATTGCAGTTGAAGTGGCGGCCTTGCGTCCGCCTCCGACGGCTTCCGTTGAAGCCGCCTTGCTGTCGCGCGTGAAAGACAAGGGCTGTGATCTGCTCGTGATGGGCGCGTACGGTCACGCCCGGTGGAGGGAGATTCTGCTTGGCGGCGTCACGCACGCGGTGATGGGAGCGATGCCTGTTCCTGTTCTGATGTCGCATTGAGCGTATCCGCCAGAACGGCGCAAAGGTCTTGAGGGAAATGGCGATGGATTTCAAGAGTCTGCTTGTGCATCTCGACGACACCGAGAGATGTGCTGTGCGCGTCGCGCTCGCGCTCGATCTGGCCGATCGCTTCAATGCGCATCTCGCCGGTCTTTATCTGCCCTTTTCGCCTATCGGCGGCGCCGATGAGGCACGCGCCGCGGAACAACGCCGCGCCACTGCCCATGCGAGCTTTCTCTGCGCAGCCGAGCGCGCCGGTCGTATTGTCGAATGGCGCGCACCCGAACCGGCCGACCTGCAGTGCGCAACGCTCCATGCACGTCACGCCGACCTGCTCGTACTCGGTCAACATAACGCGCAAGGCCGGTCCGTTAATGTCACCGGGGATTTCGTCACGGATCTGTTGATGACGTCTGCCCGCCCTGCCGTCATCGTCCCGTATACCGGCGCATTTTCGTCATTCGCGCAAAACATCCTGATTGCCTGGGACGGCAGCCGCGAGGCGGCGCGCGCCACTTCGGATGCGTTGCCACTACTGGTTCGCGCACCGCGCGTATCGATCGCGGTCGTTGCGCCTCCAGGCAGCGCCGAGCTCGCACGGGCCACGGACGCTGCAATCGATGCGGCGGCGTGGCTCGATCGCCACGGCGTTAGCGCCTCGTTCCACGAGAGCGTTTGCGAGCATCGTGTCGAAAGCGGCGTGACCCTGCTTAGCCGCGCAAGCGATGTGAACGCCGACCTGTTGGTCGCAGGAGCGTGGGCACACTCACATCTGCGCGAACGGATGCTGGGTGGCGTCACCCGCACCCTGCTCGAATCCATGACACTGCCTGTCCTGATGTCGCATTGAAGCACCGCCCTTTGGGGTGAAGCGCAAAGCGATCGCCTGTCGCGCATCTACGATCTCCTCCAGACTTTGGCCTACTATTGGCACTGTCGACGTGCAAATTACGTCGACTCCCGCATTGCCACCAAAGTCACCGGAGCGCTTCATGCAAACGGCTAAGCCGGCGTCCTGGTATGGGCGCAACAACAGCAATATTGCGATCGAGGAGCGCTATCGTCTGCTTATCGACGCCGTCCATGATTACGCGATCTTCATGCTGGAACCGACCGGCTGCGTAGCCAGCTGGAATCAGGGCGCACAGCGAATCAAGGGCTATACGCCGGACGAGATCGTTGGCCAGCACTTTTCGCTGTTCTACACAGCGGAAGATATTGCGGACGGCAGGCCCGCGCGACTGCTTGATGCCGCAATGCGGCGGGGACGAGTGGAAGACGAAGGATGGCGCGTTCGGAAAGACGGCAGCCGATTCTGGGCAAATGTCATTATCACCGCGGTCTATGACGAACATGCCGCGCTGGTTGGCTTTGCCAAGATTACCCGCGACCTGACAGAACGGCGCAGGCTCGACGAACTTGAGCGCGCCCACATGACCTCGGCACTCGTGCAGCACGCGCGCGAAAACGAGCAAAAACGCCTCGCTCGCGAACTGCATGACGACCTTGGACAGCGGCTGGTTGCCCTGAAGATGGCGTTGGCCCGCCATCAGACAGAACTCCTCGAAACATCAACTGAGGCACACAGCGCACATCTGCCCTCACTTGGCGAAATCTCCGCGCAGATCGACGAGCTAACCGTCTCGGTGCGTCGCATCGCCGCCGACCTGCGCCCCCTGCTCCTCGACGACTTTGGCCTGGAAGCCGCGCTCGAATCGATGGCACATGACTTCGAGCATCGTCACGGCGTGACGGTGCAGTGTGATCTGGACCCGCATATGCCGCAGCTCGATGAACCCGCCTCAACCGCGCTGTTTCGCGTCGCGCAGGAAGCGCTGACCAATATCGCACGGCACGCCAGGGCGCACACCGTGACGCTTGGCCTGACGGGCCACGGTGCGATAATCAGGTTAAAAATCCGCGACGATGGTACGGGTTTCGATACGCATGCGGCTGCGCGGCCCGACGCGTTCGGCCTGACCGGGATGCGGGAACGCATGCTGCAACTGGGCGGCACGCTTTCGATCGAGAGCGCGCCTGGAGCCGGAACGGCGATAGTGGCCGAACTTCGCTTGCCAGCCGCACAGCGTGTCCGGCTGACTGAACCCCGCGCTTGATTTCGGGCGCTTAATCTTCGGTTAAGTTGAGGTCTTCTAGAATCGCGCTTTCGACCGGCTTATTTTCCCAGGAGAGACTGGCCATGCAAAATGCCGCCGATGCGCGCTACGACAAGACCGCACGACTGCTTCACTGGCTCGTCGTCATACTGGTCGCGGCCCAGTTCGTGATTGGCTGGACGATGCCCGACGTACATCGCGATACGAAGCCCATCGGCGAAATCGCATGGCATCTGGGCGTGGGCACCGCGCTCATCGCCGTCATGGCAGGTCGTATCGTCTGGCGCGCGACTCACCAGCCGCCGTCGCAAAGCATCTCCAAAGCGTTGCGCGCCGTCTCGGCACTCACGCATGGCGCACTCTACGTGTTACTGCTCGTCGTGCCGCTGCTTGGCTGGATCAACGCGTCGTCGCGCACGTGGGTCGTCAAACTGGGCGGCCTCGTTGCGCTGCCTTCGCTTTCAGCGTCCGGCTCGTCGTTCGGGCATGCAATGGGCGATGTACATAGTGCGCTGGCATGGGTACTGCTGGTGCTAATCGGCTTGCACATCGCCGGCGCGCTCTATCATCGCTTTGTGCTCGGCGACGGCGTGTTACAGCGCATGCTGCCTTGAGGCATCTCGCCCGTCTGCGGGAGCACGTGAACTCGCGCAGCGCGCCTAGTTGAGCAAGGCGCTCCCCGCCATTCCCGCCAACGTGCAAAAGAGTACGACCGCGAGGGGCGGGGCCTTCCACTTCACCAATGCCACGAAGCCGCTGGCGGCGATCGCAAAATCAACCGGCGAACGTACCGCACTCGTCCAAACCGGCGAATACAGGGCAAACGCCAGCAGGCCCACCACGGCAGCGTTCACGCCAGCAAGCGCCGCCACTACGTGTGGACGCATACGCATCGCCTGCCACCACGGCAGCGCCGCGACGACGAGCAGCAGGCCAGGCAAAAAAATGCCGATGACCGCTATGGCTGCGCCGGACCAATGACCAGGTCCCGTCTGACTGACCCAGCCGAGAAAGGCTGCGAACGTGAACAAGGGCCCAGGAACCGCCTGCGCAGCACCGTATCCCGCGAGAAACGCCGCAGGCGACACCCATCCCGGTGCGACCGTCTGCTGCTGAAGCAAAGGCAGCACGACGTGGCCGCCGCCGAATACCAGTGCACCCGCCTGATAGAAGGCGTCGAAAAGGCGCAACCCCTCGCTGCCCGAAGCCCCAAGCACCGGCAGGCCGGCGAGTAGGCCCAGATAAAGCGCTAGCGCCATGCCAGACACGCTGCGCGACCCTCGCCATCCAGACACCTCTCCTGCCCCAGGCTCACAGGCCTTTGCGGCGGTCCCGCCACACAAGCCAATGCCGAGCAACGCTCCCACGGCGATCACCAGCACCGAGGCATACGCTGTAGCCAGTACCGCAAGCATCACGATTGCGAACAGCGCGATGCCAGCGCGACGACCGTCCGGGCAGAGCCTGCGCGCCATGTCCCAGACCGCCTGCGCCACGACAGCCACCGCAACAAGCTTGAGCCCATGCAAAGCGCCATTGCCTGCCCAGCCCCCCAGGTCCGGCGCTGCGGCCGCAAAGACGATCATCAGCAGGACCGAGGGCAGCGTAAAGCCGAGCCACGCGGCGAGACCCCCGCGCCAGCCGGCCTTGAGCAGCCCGATGGAAAAGCCAACCTGACTGCTCGCCGGTCCGGGCAGAAACTGGCACATGCCGACAAGATCACTGAAGGTGTGCTCATCCAGCCAGCGACGGCGCTCAACAAACTCGCGACGAAAGTAGCCGATGTGCGCAATTGGCCCACCAAAACTCGATATCCCCAATTTCAGGAAAACGAGCAGAACCGCAATCGTCGAGTGTTCTCGAGTCGAGGGCACAGACGGGGTGTCGAGGGACATGAAGTGGCGCCAGTGTGTGCGAAATGGAAGAAGGATACCGGTTCGACAGCCAGGAGCATGCCGTTTCGCGCCCCACAGGGCAAGGCTGTCATCGTAACCGCTGCCTCCGGACGCTCAGCGCGTGACGCCCACCTCACGCGCAAACTCGATCTGAGCCTCACGCAATTGCGCCGCGCAGCTCCGGTACGTCCAGCCCGGACCGCCGTCGACGCTGTACATACCGCGGCACAGTCCTTTAAGCCGGATGACGGTCGTCCCATCGTCCGCAGTGCGTCGCGTCGCCCAGAAATACGCTACGCCAAACTCGTGAGGCATGCGGGTTTCGATGGTGTTGTCGTCCAGGCGCTCGATCGGTGTCACGGAATGCCGCTGCACGAATAGACGCGCGCGGCCCCAAGCCTGTGCGCAAGCCGCGTAATCGGTGCATTCGACCTGCGCCTGCTCGCGAGCGGCCTCCAGATCGGCTTCGGCGCGTCGGAACGCCAAGCGGCTAGCGTCAGAGGCGCACGCAGCAAGCGTTAGCGCCAGCACAAGGGAAAGCACGAGTGAAGCACGCGGCAATTTCAGCGATTGCTCCCGCAGAGCCATGGTCGGATTTCCACAAGAACACGGCCAGGTCGGATCTGGCCGGTGCCTCCAATGTAAGAGGGGCGGCCCGCTCGCCATTGATCTGGCTCAATTCATCCGGCAAGCACACCTTCCTGACACAGATCAAACGCCCTTTCTCAAAGCGCGCTCCAATCGATCTCACTAGCGCCGCAAGGCGCGATGCGAGGAGAACATGATGAAGCTGACCTTCCTTGGCGCGGCGCAGACAGTCACAGGCTCGCGCTACCTGCTGGAAGCCGATGGCAAGCGGGTGCTGATCGATTGTGGCCTGTTCCAGGGAACGAAAAACCTGCGTCTTCGCAACTGGGAACCGTTGCCCGTCGCGGCCGACACGCTCGACGCCGTCATCCTCACACACGCCCACATCGACCATTGCGGGTATCTGCCCGTTCTCGTGCGAAACGGCTATCGAGGACCTGTGTTCTGCACCCCCGGCACCGCAGACCTGTGCGATGTGATGCTACGCGACAGCGCCCGGCTGCAGGAAGAAGACGCAACGTTCGCCAATCGTCACGGGTTCTCCAAACACCATCCGGCGCTGCCGCTCTACACCACCGAGGACGTGGAGAGAACGCTGCGTCTGATCGGGCCGCGCGAATTCGACTCGCCCGTAGCGTTGAGCTCCCGGCTGTCTTTCCGCCTCTTGCCCGCTGGCCACATTCTGGGAGCGGCCAGCGTCGTACTGTGTTGCGGCCACACCGTGATCGCGTTTTCCGGCGATCTTGGCCGCCCTGAGGATCCGCTCATGCGCGCGCCCGCGCCCCCCGCGCATGCAGACTATCTGGTGGTCGAATCAACCTATGGCGACCGCCTGCACGACGCAATCGATCCGGAGGACGAACTTGCCGCAATGTTTGCGCGTACCTTCGCGCGCGGCGGGATCGTGGTGATGCCGTGCTTCGCAGTAGGCCGCGCGCAGGAGATTCTCTACTACATTGCACGGCTGAAAGAGGGCGGCCGCATGCCAAACGTGCCCGTCTATCTGGATAGCCCGATGGCGATTAGTGTCACCGACCTCTACCGCCGTCATATGGGCGAACATCGCCTGACTGTCTCCCAGATGCACGCGATCGACCATGCCGCATTTATGGCCCGCACGGTCGACGATTCGAAGTCGATCGCTTCGCGCCGTGGGCCTATGGTCATCATAGCGGGCAGCGGCATGGCCACGGGCGGCCGCGTGCTGCATCACCTGAACCTGTACGCGTCTGACCCACGCAATACGATCGCGCTCGTCGGCTATCAGGCGCCCGGCACACGTGGCGCGGCTCTGGAATCGCATGCGCCAGTGATCAAACTGCACGGCGATTACGTGCGCGTGCGTGCCGAGATTTCTTCAATTTCATCCCTGTCCGCCCACGCCGACTATCGCGAGACAATCCGCTGGCTCGCCGGCATGAACTGTCCGCCTTTACGCACCTTCGTGACGCACGGCGAGCCGGCAGCGGCCGACGCGCTGCGTCGCCGGATCGTCGAGACGCTGCACTGGGATTGCTGCGTGCCGGAATATCGCGATACGGTGGAACTTCCTGAAGATCCTGCTCGCGAACACCCTTGTCCGCCCTGCGAATCAACGCACATCCCGGACACGACAAACTGACCCGCCACAGAAGCGTGGCGCATCTGATCCGGAGGCCATAATATTGAGACGGACTGCATGTGTCCTCGTGCGCCGGGCAGTCTCACTCTTGTTGCCCGTTTGCAAACAAATCACACCCGACTCGCCCGCCCACGAGCACTTCGTTACAGACGGCTGCCATGACATGGGTCACTGACGCGCCACTGAAGGAGCAAATCCGCCGGCCGGCAGTGGCGGCGGTCGCTGCGTTTGTCGTCGTATTCGCCCTCGCCGGCGCGGTAGCTGTGTTCGTTGCACAACAATGGCAAAGCGCCGCCGAGCAGCGCTTTGGGCGCCGCGCCGCAGCCCTGCGCGAATCCATTCAGCTCTCGCTGGTCGCCAATGAAGCCGTGCTGCGCGGTGCGAGAGCGCATCTTGCCCGGATGCCGCTGCCTGACGCCGCGAGCTGGGCGAACTATGTCTCCGCCCTCAATCTGGACAGTTCGCACACTGCGGTTGTTGCGCTCGGTTATGCCCCCGACGAGTCTGGCGCCCCGCTCTGGACGGGGCCCGCAGCCGGCGCGGTCAATTTGCCCGCCCGCCCCGGCGATGCTTACTCAGGTCAACCGGACGACGTTGTGCTGACTGTGGCCAAGCCCGGCCCCACTCCCTTGGCGCCGCTAACGCTCTGGCTTCCCGTCTACGACGAATCGGCGTCAAAAGGCAGCGATACACGAAATCCAGTCGGCTTCGCTGTCGCCGCGCTCGATGTCCAGCGGCTATTCGAGCCGCTTCTGGCAGCCCAACCGGGGCTCGAAATCGCTGTGCGTGCACATCATCCGCCTTTCGACCTTTACCGGAGCGCGCCAATTGAAGGAGACGAAGTCCTCTCTTACCAGCGGTTTGAACGCAGCGATCTATTGCTTGCGGGCGGCACGGCGCTGACGATTGAGACACGCGCAGACGGCAGTCCCTTGCTCACGGGTGCGGCCAGCAGCGCTGCCACGATCCTGCTGGCAGGAGCGCTCGTCGCAACAGCGTGCGCCTGGCTCGCATTGCGGCTCGTGGCAGCGCGCATGACACCATCGGCAAGCATCAGCGACGCACGCCTGAACGAAGTACGCATGATGGCGATTATCCGTTCGTCGATGGAGGCGATCATCACGGTCGACGAGACACAAAAAATCGTCATCTTCAATCCGGCCGCTGAATATGTATTCGGGTTAACGGCGATGGAGGCCATAGGCGCGCCGCTTTCGCGCTTTATTCCCGAGCGCTTTCGCGCAGCGCATGCCCAACATGTCGACCAGTTCGGTGTTACGGGGGTGACGGAGCGCCAGATGGGCCGTCAGCAGCGCGTGCTCTATGGTTTGCGCGCGAATGGCGAGGAATTCCCGATCGAAGCGTCGATCTCGCAGATCCGCGAGGCGTCCGGCAGGCTCTACACGGTCATGTTGCGCGATATCACCGAGCGGCTGCGAGCCGAGGACACGCTCAAACGCTCGCGCGAAGAACTGCGCGAGCTCTCAGCCAATTTACAAAGCGTACGCGAAGCTGAAAAAACCCGCATCGCCCGCGAGCTGCACGACGATCTGGGCCAGCAACTCACTGCGCTCAAGATCGACCTTTCATCGCTGGGGCAGCGTCTGGGCCCAAAGATGAAGCCGGACATCGCGACCAGTCTTGCGGGCATGAGCACGCTAATTGACGCGATGGTTCGAGGCATACGCCGCATTGCCGCTGATCTGCGCCCCGTCATGCTCGATGACCTCGGACTCGTATCGGCCATCGACTGGCTCGCCAATGATTTTTCAAGTCGATATGGAATCAAGGTGCGCAAGCGCCTGGAGACTGGTAGTGTGGTGTTCTCCAACACGGCGGCCTCCACGCTGTTTCGCATCGTTCAGGAGGCGCTAACCAACGTAGCGCGCCACTCACAGGCAAACAGGGTAGATCTCAGTCTGGAAGTGGATGCGCAGCATTGCATCCTGCGCATTGCCGACAACGGCTGCGGTACAACGGGCGAAAGAAGCGACGCTCCCGATCTGGCGCGACAAGACAAAACCTTTGGATTACTGGGCATTCGCGAGCGCGCCCACATGTTCAACGGCGTCGTCGAAATCGATACTGGGCCTGGTGAAGGCTTTTCCCTCTCCATCACGTTCGATCTCGATGCCCTTCAATCCGACGAGACAACTTCATGATCAAGGTCCTGCTCGCTGACGACCATACACTCGTGCGCGACGGCCTTCGCCGTATTCTCGAAAGCGCACACGACTTTGAAGTCGCCGGAGAAGGCTGGGACGCGGCGACCACGCTTGCCCTTGTGCGTGATCAGGCCGCCCAGGTGCTGGTGCTCGACCTGTCTATGCCGGGTCGCAGCGGCGTGGACCTTATCAAGCAGATCAAGGACGAAAAACCTGCCTTGCGCATCCTTGTCCTGACCATGCACGCTGAGCAGCAGTACGCAGTGCGCGCGTTCAAGGCAGGGGCTTCAGGTTATCTCACGAAGGAAAGTGCCAGCGCGGAACTCGTGAACGCCGTTACGAAAGTCGCATCCGGTGGCGTCTACGTCAGCACGACAATGGCAGAGCGCTTCGCGCTTAGTCTGAACGAGCCCGCCGACATGCTCCCGCACCAGCGCCTCTCCGATCGCGAGTTCGACGTGTTCCGCCGGATCGCGTCCGGAGAGACCATCACCGAAATCGCCCACGCCTTGTGCGTGAGCAGCAAAACCGTGAGCACCTACAAGGTCCGCATTCTGGAAAAAATGCAGATGCCTCACGAAGCGGCCCTGGTTCGCTATGCGCTGCGTCACAAATTGATCGACGATCAGGACGAAGTCTAGTCCTCGCCCAGACTGGCGCCTGCCATGCGCGACCATCGCCCGACGCGGCAGAGCGTCGCACCGATGTAGGAATCGCCCTACATAACTTCCGTCTTGCGTACACCAGTTTCCACCACCGCCGATTTATTTTCGGGATGGCGATGCCGATACTGGACTCATGCAGGTCAAGCCGCCGCGGTCGAAACCGCGCATTGACCCCGCTATTAACGCACGTACATCGCGCGTTAAAACTGGAGACGATCATGTATGCCGAGTCCGTATGCGATGCCCCTTCACCCAAGCCGTCATCCACACAAAGACCGCCGATCCCGGTGCATCCAGGGCATCGCACGGGCGGTTCGGGCTGCCTGCCGACGCGCTGCTCGACCTGTTCGTTGCGCGCAGTCTGCATGCCAGCCGATCTTTCCGGCATCGAACTCCGGCAACTCGATACCGTCGTGCTCACGACGCGTCATGTGCGGCGTGGCGAGGCGCTCTTTCGCACGCACGATGTTTTCCAGAGTCTGTACGCAGTGCGAACGGGATCGTTCAAGACCATCGTCATGCACCGCGACGGGCGCGAACAGGTGATCGGCTTCCAGATTCCTGGCGAACCCCTGGGCCTCGACGGTGTCTGCTCGGGCACCCATAGTTGTGAAGCGATCGCGCTGGAAGATAGTACGGTGTGCATCATCCCGTTTGCCCAGTTCGAATCGCTTTGCCGCGAAAGCCGCCGCATGCAACGCCATCTATATTTTTTGATGAGCAGCGAGATCGTGCGCGAATCCAGCCTGATGATGATGCTCGGTACGATGACCGCAGAGCAGCGGCTCGCCTCGTTTCTACTCGATCTCGCGGCGCGCTTTCGCGCAAGAGGCTATTCCAGCGCACAGTTCAATCTGAAGATGAGCCGCGAGGAGATTGGCTGCTACCTCGGACTGAAACTTGAGACAGTCAGCCGCATGTTCTCGCGCTTTCATCGCGATGGTCTGGTCGAACCCAAAGGCAAGCAGATCCGTATCGTCGATGCACAGGCCCTCGCACGCGTATAAGCCCATGAGTGCCTGAAGGCTATACACAAAGGCGTTACGTTACGTCGTGTGGGTCTAGTGCATGCACATTCAGCGCTCCTTGATGGAGCGCTCTTTGTCACCATCGGCCCCACTCGCCGACAAAGGAAGCCCGCTCGTGCTTCACATCATGCTGACTTCGCCTCGAGTTCGTGTTCGGCTTCATCAAAAGCTTCACGCATAACGACGAGCGGATCAGTACCGCAATGATGGGCAACCGGACTGAAGCCGCTCGATACTGTGACAAGATCGAGACGCACATCGTAAGTCTGCGACGCGTCGAGTCCATGAACCTCTTCAATCGCCAGGTGACAGGCCTTCAACGTCTTGCCAAAACGCTCCAGCCGTAACAGCTGCACGCCCGCCTCCGCCTCGATCGCGGCCGTTCCCGCGAAACCCAGATAGACCATCTGCATTCCCAGTCCCATCGTGAGGCCTCCCTCGCCGGCAGGGTGTAGACCGCTGAGCATTCCGCCTGTTTTAGCGGTGTCGTTCAACCAATCCGCACCGGTTCCTCTCTCAGCGATCACCATGTGTTAATCGATCTGCACGCTCTTTTGGGCAGCAGGTGCCTTTTTGGGCAGGTTCAGGGACAACACGCCGTCCTGATACTGTGGGCGCTTGCTGCCGAGTCGTCAATCTCGGTCGCGAGAGAAAACGTGCGCGCGAATGAGCCGCTATAGCGCTCCCTTCGAATCCACCGTTCACCCTCTTTCTGCTCGGTCTTGCGTTCGACCTTCGCATGAATCGAGACCGTGTTGCCATCGACTTTTACGTCGATTTCCTTCTTGTCCACGCCAGGCAGCTCCGCCTTCACCAGATATGCCTGCGGACTCTCTGTCACGTCGAGCTTGATGGACGACAGATCACTACCATCGGCGGCAGGACCGCCACGCAACGGGCGGAAAAATCCTTGAAACAGTTCAGAAACTGGCTCGATTGCGAATGGATCGTAACGGGTCAGATTGTTCATCTTTCACCTCACCTATGAATAAAAACGGGCAGCGCGCTATGCAGGAAACCGGCCCACGTTGCGAGCCGCGCGCTTTGACACGCCCCAGTTCCACTGTAAAAACTGATCGCGGTTTGCGATTGATCTGCCTCAATTGTCTCTCTCGGGGGCACCCATAGCGGTCGATGGATAACGGGTCGTCGCTTGATCCAGGTCAACGGTAAACAGAGACCCGTTCTTAAACTCAGATCAACTCGCTGTCTGCCCTGTGTCGGGCCGCGACGTCTTCCGTCTCCCTGGAGATCCGTAATGAGCTACAAAACCTTGATGGTTCATCTGGATTCGAGTACCCGTGCCAACACGCGCGTTTCGCTTGCGCTCAAACTCGCGCGCTCTTTCGGTTCGCATCTGTATGGCGTCTTCGCCGCTTTCGAGCCGCATCCGCGAGAGTTCTATGTAATGGCCGGAACCGCAGACTATTACGACGCGCATCGCAAACTTCGTGCAGAGCAGCGTGCCGCCATCGAGCGACTGTTTCGGGCCGAATTGGCACGGGCGCAAGTCGTGGGCACGCTGGTCGACGCGGATACAGATACCGATCCTGTTGCCTCGCTCATGCGTCATAGCCGCAGCGCGGATCTGACGATAATTGGACAAGCCGATCCCGACGATCCAGAAACATTTGTCGCCGATCAATTTGCCGAGACGGTCGTCCTGGGTGCAGGAGGCCCTGTACTGCTCGTTCCGAACACCGGGCATTTCGAAAAAGTTGGCACCCGCGTGCTGATCGGCTGGAATGACAGTCGCGAGGCAGCGAGAGCAGTGCATGACGCGACCCCCTTCATCGTCGGTGCCGCACACGTCACGATCGCAGCCTTGTCGACGACATTTTCTCCTGCGCCCTCTCAGGCCTCGTGCAGCGAACTGGCAGCAACGCTCGCGCGGCATGGCGCCACCTCGGTTGACATCGCACGCTTTGACCGCCATGCCGCGGAGACCACCGGCGATGCCCTGCTCAACTTCGCACTTGACGGAGGATTTGATCTTCTTGTCATGGGTGCATATGGTCACGCACGATTGCAGGAGCTCGTGCTGGGTGGCGCGACACGCTCCGTCCTGCTGACATCTACACTACCTGTACTGATGTCGCACTAGCGCCTTTTGACAAGGCGTTGCTGGCTCAACGTCAACCCGCTCATTAACGAGTTGTCATGGAGCATCCTATGTACTCTCGCGTTCTGGTTGCAATTGACGGCAGCAAGACATCTTCGCAAGCGCTCGACATGGCGATCCGCCTCGCGCAGGATTCAAAGGCAGTGCTGATGCCACTCTATGTGATTGACCTGCCTGTGATGGCCTACGATGTGCCGGGCTTCGATCCGTCGATCGTACGTGACGCCTACTTCGAGGAAGGGCGACTCCTATGCGCAGATGCACAGACGAAGACGCTCGCTGCAGGCCTGCAGGGCATAGCCCGTTCAGTTGAGGCACATTCAATGGCGGAGGATATTGCACATTGCATCGTGCGCGTTGCCGCAGAGTTCAATGCTGATCTTATCGTTATGGGTACCCATGGGCGACGAGGCGTCAGACGCCTTGTATTGGGCAGTGTTGCTGAACGAGTGCTGCGCAGCGCCCGATGCCCGATCTTGCTCGTGCCTGCGCACAAACACTTGCCAGAATCCGCCGTTTAGACGGTAATTGATTTATTCATTCGAGCCGCGCATCCGTAGGACTTTCGAATCGCAGAAGTACACGGCTAAGCATTGATTCACCAGAACCGGCCGCACTCCGACCTCTGAGGCTACGGCGGATACCTCGACGCCTGCCGAACCTCTTAAAAACGAACGATATAAACAATCTGCATTTCGTGCGGACGCCGCGAATTTCTTTGTCGACTCGCAAGAAGGAACTTCAAGATCTTAGCGCTGGTTCGAAATCTCGCACCATAGATATACAGTTTCGCCCCAAGCCTTTCGCCTGGTAGAGCGCGGCGTCTGCTGCGCTCACAAGATCCGAGGCACATGCAATGTTCGTAGCAGCTGCCGAAGATACCCCGATGCTCACTGTTAAAAGCCCTGTTGGCGTTTGCGAATGTGCGATACTCAAATTGACAATTGCGGACCGGATTCTCTCCGCTATCAAGATAGCGCCAGCTTCATTTGTATTCGGCAAGACGACGACAAACTCCTCACCACCATAGCGCGCGACATGATCGCCACGCCGGTCGACACATGCGAAGATCTGCTTCGCCACGCTCCTCAACGCGACGTCACCAGCCTGATGTCCATAGTGGTCGTTGTAGGCTTTAAACCTGTCGATGTCGATGAATAGGAGGCATAGCTCCTTTTCATCACGTCGGGCGCGTTTCCATTCCCTTTCCAGAACCTCATCGAATGTGCCGCGGTTTTCCAGTCCGGTGAGCGAGTCGCGATGCGCCATGCGCTCCAGCAAAGCCTCTGCATGCTGTCTGCGGCGAAGCTCGCGGACAAACAGCAAAGTACCCGTGGCCTTGATTACGGTGAAAATTAGAATAAATATTCCGAACCATCGCACCCTTTCCCACCATTCTGCGTAGACTACGCTCAAAGAAGGGGCAACGCTCACGATCAGTGGCAATCCTGCCAGGCGCCTGTAGACATAAAGGCGGCGCACGCCATCAATACGGGCCGTGTCAACAAAGTACCCTTCAGGGCCGGCCATCAGGCCGTGAAAGACTGATGTCTTCGCGAAGTTCTTGCCAATATTCGTTGGGCTGTCCGGCAAGCGCGCAATCAAGGTGCCATCTGTTTCGGCAATGACGACTGATCCGTGTTCGCCAATTGATAGACCAAAAGTCAGAGCTTTGAAGTATTCGAGGCTTAGGCTCCCTTCTACACTACCAAGAAGTTGTCCTTCCGGACTGAATACCGCACGCGCGAGTGGAATGATCTGTGTTCCCTTTTCCAGAGGAAGTTGCGCGGGACGACCAATATACAGGCCGCCAGAGGTCCGTTCGAAATCGGCGAGGAGTGAGCCAGTTGTTCTGTAATCGTCGTGCGTAGGTGACATCCGCGAAGAATTCGCGGTTGTGTCGCGATAACGACGAGGGGATGAGTAAACTCCCGCAATGAGCAGGACTACTTACATCACGAGAGAGTAGAATTGATCGGCAGCAGTTGTATCGATGCTATCGTCACGCATCTGCCCCTTTCGGATCATATGCATAATCTCGATTCCAGACAGGATGATGCGCGCGCACCGGAAATCCTTGAATCCCATCATCGGTTTGATGATGCGTTTGACGGCTCGGTGGTCCTGCTCGATGATGTTGTTCAGATACTTGTTCTGCCGAACCTTGATCGGCGTTGGCCGTTCGGCGTTCATCGCTTCGAGTGCGGCCAGGTTGGCGCCGCTCTTGTCCACCGTGATCGTTTCGGGCTCGCCGTTCTGGTCGATCGCCTTCCTGAAATAACGAAGCGCAGCCGCCTTGTCACGATGGGCTCGCAGCAGGAAGTCGACTGTATTGCCCTCCTTGTCGACGGCTCGGTACAAATACTTCCATTGGCCTTTGACCTTGACATAGGTTTCATCGACGCGCCAGCTCTTGCCTACCGCACGCTTGCGTTTGCGAAACGCCTTTTCGATCAATGGCAAGAGTTTGATAACCCAGCGATGCACGCTCGAATGATCCACCTCGATTCCTCGCTCCAGCATCATCTCCTCGAGGTTTCGCAGGCTCAACGCATACGCCACATACCAGCGCACGCACAGCAGAATCACGTCCAGTGGATAGTGGAACCGCTTCAGAACCTTGCCAAGGCCATCGGGCAACGTCTTACGTGGTGTCTGCTTCGCCTTGGTCATCGCGTTCGTCAGTGCTGTCAGCCTGCCAATTTTACCGCAGCGCTTAATGCGACACAGCCCCGGCCGGCGCGCTTATGCGTGTATCCGTATCCCGCACGAGTGCCGGCCCGATTTCGATTCCACACGCTAGCGGCTTGCGCCCCCTATTCTCGAGTTCGACCGTTATTTCGAGTGTTGGCCCGTCAAGCGCGTATGTCTGCGCCGCACTGTACTGTTGCGCGACTTCCGTTTCCAGGCGGAGCGCGTTTTCTCCGACTGAGTCGATCTTCCAGTCATCCATCAATTCATTCGTGATGCCTGGAATCCAGATTGACGTCTGACACGCTAGCCGACGCGGATCCGATAAAGACCCCTGCCGCTGCGCCGACCGAAATACGGGCGCCCACATTCCCCGGTCATTCCACTCGAATCGCGCAATTCCGCTGTGGCTGCCTGCCTCTATGTCGACTCTCAGACAGGCATTCGAAAGCGTCGTTTGCCGATGCCATCTGCCGGCCGCGCCTCGCTCTGGTTCGCCAGGCCGGCCCGCATTCCCGAAGACAGGCGTTCGTAAATCGGCTTTCCGTGTTTCGAGCACGTTCATCTCCTCATTCAGACGGACCGGCGTTCAACCTGAGTCGATCAGGTAGTCGTGACCAGATCACCACTCTCACGTTCGCCATGCCGCCGCTTCCCTCCGTGCGATGTCCCCGTCGATTTCGGCGCGAGCCCCGTGCCGCCCGCACGGCGGCGGCCGGCATGGCGTTCGATGATCCGCTGCAGCAGACAAAACACGCACAGCAATGCGCCGATGACGATGCGCGTCCACCACGAGCTCAACGTGCCGTCGAAAGTGATCAGCGTCTGGATGGTGCCGAGAATGCCGACGCCGAACAAAGACCCAATGACATAGCCGACCCCGCCGGTCAGTAGCGTTCCGCCGATCACCGTTGCGGCGATGGCGTCGAGTTCCATCCCTTGCGCCTGCAGGCCGTAGCCTGACAGCACGTAGAGCGTAAAGATCACTCCGCCGAGTGCTGAGCAGAAGCCGCTCAACGCATAGACGGCGATCTTCGTTCTTGCAACCGGCAAGCCCATCAGTAACGCGGAGCGCTCATTGCCGCCAATTGCATAGACGTTGCGTCCGAAGCGCGTAAAGTGAGCGACGAAGATCGCGACGACGAGCATCGCAATGCTGATCAACGCCCCCGCATTCAGCGAGCCGCCGCCGACCGGAATGTTCAGCGACGCAACCGCATGGAACGTCGGTTCGTCGATCGTGATGGATTCCGTCGTGATCAGGAAGCATGCGCCGCGCGCCAGGAACATCCCCGCGAGCGTGATAATGAACGGCTGCAGACGGAAGAAGTGAATCAGCGCACCCATCGCCGCGCCGTAGAGCACCCCGAATACGAGCACGATAGGCACGACGGCCCAGATGGGCCAGTGCAGCCATTGCGCGCCCACAGCGCACAGGATCGTCGTCAGGGCAACCACGGCCCCGACCGACAGGTCGATGCCCCCCGACAGGATCACGAACGTCATGCCAATCGACACGACAAGCAGGAATGCGTTGTCGACGAAGAGTCCCGTCAAAACCTGTATCGAAAAGAAGCCGGTGTACATGACGGAACCAAATCCGAACAGCGCTGCGAACAGCACGATCGTCGCGATGATAGGCAGGGATCTCGGATCAGCCAGCCGGGCAATCAGCTTTCTCATGATGTACTCGTTCCGGTGGATGCGCGCTGGCGCGCCGGCGAAAGAAGACGCTTCATAGGCTTGAAAAACAGTGCTCGCGCAACTTCCGACTGTATTACACTCACCACAACCACGACGACCGCCTTCACAACCAGTGTTGCTTCCGGCGGCACGCCGATCGAATAGGTCGTATAGGTCAGCGTCTGGATGATCAAGGCGCCCAGCACGGTGCCGCCAAGGCTGAAGCGGCCGCCAAGCAGAGACGTACCACCGAGCGTTACGGCCAGAATCGCGTCGAGTTCGAGCAGCAGACCCGCATTGTTTCCATCAGCACTCCGTACGTTCGAGCTCGCGATGATGCCGGCGAGCGCTGCCATCAAGCCGCAGATAACGTACACGCTGAAGACGATCGCGCTGGAACGCAGCCCAACCAGCCGCGTAGCGACAGGGTTGACGCCAATCGAACGAACAAAAAGTCCGAGTGCGGTCCGGTTCACCACGAGCGCCAGCACCACGGTCACGACGACCGCGATCCAGACCGAACAGGGAATCATTGCCAGATATCCATCGCCGAGCCTGAGGTAGCCCGGCGCCCCGATGGGGATAATCTGGCCGCCGGTCAGGAGCTGCGCAACGCCTCGTCCCGCGACCATCAGGATTAGCGTGGCGATGATCGGTTGCATCCCGACGAGCGCGACGAGCAAACCGTTCCACATCCCCGCCAGGAGCCCGACGGCAACCGCTGCCCCGAGCGCCAGGCCAACGCGCGACGGATCCGCCTCGAGGATGATCGCTGCGGTCGCGCCGGCAATCGCCACCGTCGCACCAACCGAGATGTCGATGCCTCGCGTCGCGATGACAAGCGTCATTCCGAGGGAAACGATCACGAGCGGCGCAGCACGATTGAGGATATCGATCGGCGCGCCGAAAAGGTGACCGTCCAGCACTGTCACGCGGAGAAAGCTTGCCCGATACGCAACGTCAAGGAGGACCAGCAGGATGAGCGTGATGGCAGGCCATATCAATGGATGCCGCGCCAGCGTGCGTATCGATTTCAAGTCTGGCCTCCTGCGATGAGTTGGTACACCTGACCCTCCGAGAGCTGATCGCCCGCAATCTCGGCGACTTTGCGGCGGTCGCGCAGGACAGCAATCCTGTGACTGACGCGTACCACCTCACTCATTTCAGAAGAGATGAAAAGAATCGCGAGGCCCTTCGCACAAAGCGAGCGGACACGGTCCATGATCTCGAACTTCGCGGCAACATCAATGCCGCGCGTCGGCTCATCCATAATCAACAGTTTTGGCTCGGTCGCGAGCCAGCGAGCCAGCAGTACTTTCTGCTGGTTGCCTCCTGACAGTAGCCCGATGGGTTGTTCCGCGTCGCGTGCCTTGATGCCGAGTTGCGCGATGTATTGCTCGGCCATTTTCCTTTGACTGGCGTAACTGAGCATGCGCCACCACCCACGTCGTGCCTGCAAGGCCAGGATGATGTTTTCGCGAATCGACAATGCCGCCACGATCCCTTCTTTCTTTCGATCTTCCGGGCAGTACGCGATGCCATGGCGCACCGCGTCTCGCGGCGACGTGAGCTTCGCGCTATGCCCGTCGATCAGCATCGTTCCGGTGTCCGCGCGCTCGGCGCCGAACACCAGCCGCGCGGTTTCCGTGCGGCCCGAACCTAGCAGTCCAGCAAGGCCTACGATCTGGCCGGGACATACGTCGAGATCGAAGGGACTCATCAACCCACGTCGCCCTAGGCCCTGCATCGAAAGAAACGGCGCAGCGGCGGAATCCGGCTGCAGACCGCCCGATGCGCCTTCATTCATTACCTCGCCCACGCCTTCCCGGCCAGTCATCTTTGCCACGAGCAGGTCGACGGGCAAGTCCTTCGCCAAATACTCGCCTTCTCGCGCGCCATTGCGCATGACCGTGATGCGATCCGACACGGCATAGGTCTGTTCGAGAAAATGCGTCACGAAGAGAATCGCCATGCCCGACGCCTTCAATCGGCGCAGCACGGCGAAAAGCCGCGCGACTTCGCCGTCGTCGAGACTCGAAGTCGGTTCGTCGAGAATAAGCACGCGCGCGTCGACGGAGACGGCGCGAGCGATGGCGACCATTTGCTGGACTGCGATTGGATAGGAGTCCAGCGAATGTGTGACATCGATGAAAAGATCCAGATCCGCAAGTGCATCGCGCGCCTGAATATTGATCGCCTTCCAGTCGATTGCTCCGCGCTTCTTCGGATGTCGGCCAGCAAAAATGTTCTCGGCTACGGAAAGGTTCGGGCAGAGGTTCACTTCCTGATAGAGCGTCTGGATCCCGGCAGCTTCGGCGTCCAGCGGCGCGGTGAAGCGAACCGGCCTCCCACCGAGACTGATTTCGCCGCGATCGTGTGCGAACACACCGGTAAGCACGTTGATGAGCGTTGATTTGCCCGCGCCGTTCTGGCCCATCAGCGTGTGAATCTCGCCGGGGAACAGCCGAAAATCGACCTGCTGCAACGCCTTGACGCCCGGGAACGTCTTGTCGATGCCGGTCATTTCGAGAATGGGTAGAGGGTTCATGGTGTTCGCGAGATCCGCGAATGGCCTCGTCAGTGGTGTCAGGGACGAGCCGGCGCTCAGGAATGACGCTTCCGCCCGCCCCTTCAGCGGCTGAATACGACGGGCGTATCAGTACTTGCGGCTCGGCATGACTTGCGCCGCGACGTTCATCGGGAAGATGCCTTCGTCGGTCACAATGCGCCTCGGGACCTGCTTGCCAGCCGCGATATCCTTCACCGCAGCCATCAGCTGGGGTCCGAGCAGCGGGCTGCATTCGACGTCCACGTTGATCTTTCCGTCTACCATCGCCTGGAAGCCACCCTTCGTTGCATCGAAGGACACCACCGTGACATCCTTGCCGGGTTTGATGCCGGCTTCCTCCATGGCCTGGATTGCGCCGAGCGCCATATCGTCGTTGTGGGCATAGACCACATTGATCTTCTTGCCGTACGTCTTCGCAAACGCTTCCATCACCTGCTTGCCGCCCGCAAGCGTAAAGTCGCCGCTCTGCGACGCGATGACCTTAAACTTTGGATCGCTCTTGAGCACTTCCATCAGGCCCGCATGGCGATCGTTGGCTGGCGCCGACCCGACTGTGCCTTGCAGTTCTGCGATGTTAATGGGGCCCGGCTCGTTCTTGTAGTGCTCCTCGAGCCAATGACCTGCGCGGCGCCCTTCCTCCATGAAGTCAGAGCCGATCATGGTCACGTACAGCGAGGGATCCTTCACATCGATCGCGCGATCGGTGAGAACAACAGGGATCTTCGCACGCTTGGCCTCTTCAAGCACCGGCTCCCAGCCCGACTCGACAACAGGCGAAAATGCGATAACGTCGACCTTCTGCGCGATGAACGAGCGAATCGCCCTGATCTGGTTCTCCTGCTTTTGCTGCGCGTCCGAGAACTTCAGGTTGATGCCGGCGTCCTTTGCCGCCGCTTTAACCGACACGGTGTTTGCAGTACGCCATGCACTCTCGGCGCCTACCTGGGAGAACCCAAGCGTAATAGGCTTGCTCTGCGCGAATGCGCTCGTCCCGGCTGCGAGCGCGAACGCTGCCCCGACTATCGTTCGTAGTGCGATATTTTTTATCAGCTTCATGTTCTGTCTCCGATATACGAATTTCTAGTTGCGATTTTTCGCGGCAGCCTTGACCTGCAATGCTCGCCGCATTTCAGTGACGGCTGCCATCGCATTCAAACTTCCCCGACGCTCCTTCCGTTTTGTCAGATCCGACGCTGTTCGGATCACCGCTCGGATGGGTACTTCAGCCAAAACGCAAGTTTTCCGCTTCCCCCTCATGTCGTTAGGCTAGAATTTCCGGGGAATGGTGGCCCGACAGAGTCTATGGAGAAGTCCGATAACCTTCTAATGAAATATTGGCCTTGTCAGATATGCTTTTCGGCATTGGTATAAATACCTAGGCGCACCGCGTCAGAGAACGCAATGTCAGCCAGTTCGCCGCTGCAGACGTTGCCCCTCCAAGACAACACCTGGATCACTGGGACAGTTCAGCGTGGCAGCGGGAAGTATGCGCCGGGCCACTATACGACAATCATGCTGGATCGCCCCTCCGCCTCACCCTGCAACGACAAGCTGGTGTCCGACATCCTTCTTGGCGAGAGAGGCGAGCCAGCCCCCACACTCCTGCTGCCGTACCTGAACCAGCGGGTTGCCGTCAGGGGACGCGTAAGCTGCGCCGGCTCGGGTATTCAGTTTACGCCGCAACCAGACGCCGTGTTTCCGGTCTGGCAAAGGCGAGGCAAGGCAAGGCAGGTGCTGGACGCCGCGATGCGCCAGTCAGGTCGCTGACTGCAAATCCGCCCGTCGACCCGGCTCCATCTCGAGGTCTGCGGGCGGTGCGAATTGCAATCAGCGCATGTGTGATCGCAACTCGCGGAGCGGGACGACGTGAGTGGGCGAATACGTTATGCCCAGGGCTTCCCCGTCGTCCGGGCAATCCATCCAGAGCATGCGCGTTGGGAAGATCAGTGGTGAGACGACGTAGCAGCCGCTTTCCTGCATGCCGGAACCAATTGTGCGCCATGCGTTCCGGGTCTCGTCAAGTGCGTGAACGAAATCGCGATGCAGCCAGTCTCGCGGGTCGACTGGGGGCGGCAAAAGGGCCGGCATGAAGGCCTGCCATTCGAGCAATCCAAAAGGCGGATAATTTCCCTGACAGCGCGTGAGTGTCCAAATACTGAAGCGTCGCTCCCAGCAAAGGCGCCGTCCCAGCAGGGCAATCGACTGGGCAGGGGTCTTGCCTTCGCACAGCAACAATCCGGATTCGGGCGAATGGCGAACGGAGCCGGTCTCTGGCATTAGGGGCCGGATGGAACGCGCCAGGCTGCGCACACGCTTTTTTCGGATCTTCCTGTAAACGCTGCACAGCGTGATGCATGTGTGGTCGACGTATGGCCAGTCGGCTGCCCAAACGCATCGGGCCTGCTGCCGCACTGACGGACGGGCGTTGACGTCCACGCGCTCGCGCGGCGTTCCGTCGAGTACTACGCACGGTACAAGGCCCGTCAGAAGCATGCGGGCAGCCTCGACATCGCCAAACCGCCGGGTGTGAATCACCCTGTGTTCAAGGACAAGCCGGTCAATCACGATCCGCGCGAGGTGTTCATCGCCGGGCTTTACGAGAGGCGAAGCGAGTACAACGCGTTTCATGCGTACTACCGTGCGCTGGTACGGGCATTGTTCGACGCGGGCGTCTCGCGCACCGTCTACTGCGTCAATGTCGATCCTGTGATCGCCGCGCTGCTTCTGAAGATGCTGTGGCAGCCGCTTAGACGCGGTGACATCAGCGAGGCGGATCTCGAAACCGCAGCGTTCACGATCTTTCTGTACCCGCGCATGCTCGGCTGTGCCGCGGAAATCGACGATCACCTCCACCGTGATCGCAAGATGGACACGCGTACACCCGCTTCACAGTGCCGCTTCGTGGCCTGATGGCTGGCATCTGAAGCGCCGCCGGGCGCTGGCTCAAGCCTGACATACGACGGACGCTGAGGGAATGCGGATTGATAACGGTAAGACATCAATCGTTCAGAAAATTGCACTTATCGTTTCGGCGGCCATGACCCACCATATACGAAATGACAAAGCGCGCATGGCCGCATATTCAGAATTTCAGGAGACACATCGATGCATCCCTCACCCTCTGCCCTTTCGACGGTGCATTCAAAGGCTGCTGCGGTCTTCCGGGTAACGGCCGGAAACTTTCTGGAGCAGTTCGACTTTTTTCTGTTCGGCTTCTATGCCACACAAATCGCCAACGTCTTTTTCCCCGCAGGAAGCGAATTTGCGTCGTTGATGATGACATTCGCGGTTTTCGGCGCGGGCTTTCTCATGCGCCCGCTGGGCGCCATCGTGCTCGGTGCGTACATCGACGACGTCGGCCGCCGCAAGGGTCTCATCGTCACGCTCTCCATCATGGCAAGCGGCACCATCCTCATTGCGTTCGTACCGGGCTACACGACAATCGGCCTTCTGGCGCCGGTGCTGGTGCTCGTTGGCCGGCTGCTGCAGGGCTTTTCGGCGGGCGCGGAACTGGGTGGCGTATCGGTGTATCTCGCCGAAATGGCTACACCCGGCCGTAAAGGTTTCTTCACGAGCTGGCAGTCCGCGAGCCAGCAGGTGGCGATCGTCGTGGCCGCGGCCCTCGGCTTCGCGTTGAACCAATCGCTGAACACCGCAGCCATTGCAGCGTGGGGATGGCGAGTTCCCTTCTTTGTCGGCTGCATGATCGTGCCGTTCATCTTCATGTTGCGCCGCAATCTCGAGGAAACTCAGGAATTCAAGGCGCGCCAGCATCGCCCGAGCATGAACGAAGTGCTCAGCACGCTGGTCCAGAACTGGCCCGTCGTGATCGCTGGCATGATGCTGGTCGCAATGACCACCGCGAGTTTCTATCTCATCACTGTCTACGCGCCGACTTTCGGCAAGACGGTTCTCCATTTGAGCACTGCGGACAGTTTGCTCGTGACCCTGAGTGTCGCTGTGTCGAACTTCATCTGGCTCCCGATCGGCGGAGCGCTCTCCGACAGGATCGGCCACCGGCCGCTTCTCGTCGCCATGACGTTACTTGCCATCGCGACCGCCTACCCGACGCTATCGCTGCTCGCCCATGCACCGAGCTTCCTGAACATGCTGCTCGCGCTCCTGTGGCTCTCGTTCATGTACGGCATCTATAACGGCGCAATGGTCGTCGCTCTTACGGAGGTGATGCCGGTTCAGGTACGCGTTGCAGGCTTCTCGCTCGCCTATAGCCTCGCGACTGCGGTGTTCGGGGGATTCACGCCAGCGATTTCGACAGCGCTCATTCACATGACCGGCGACAAGGCCGCGCCTGGCTACTGGATGAGCTTCGCCGCAGCGTGCGCGCTTCTGGCGACGTTCGCACTCTACCGCAGGCGCGCAGTAACGCTGACGCCGGCGCACTAACGCGGATGTCGTTGTAAGAGCATCCATTCCCTACTATCTGACACGACTTCGATCATGAAAAATCGGCTTCTGAAACTATGCGCGACGGCGCTCGTGGCAACCTCGGCTGCGGTGGCCAACGTGCAGGCCGCTGACCTGCACGTCATGAGCTCCGGCGGTTTTACCGCGGCGTACAAGGTGCTCGGCCCCAGGTTCGCGTCCGAAACGGGCAACACGCTCGACACCGCACTGGGTCCGTCGATGGGCAAATCGCCTGAAGCGATCCCCAACAGGCTCGCGCGCGGGGAGCCCGCTGACGCAGTCATCATGGTTGCCTATGCACTTGACGAGTTGATCAAGGAGGGCAAGGTGATCCCCGGTTCGCGGGTGGAACTGGCCGATTCGCGAATCGGCATGGTCGTGCGCGAAGGCGCAGCGAAACCCGATATCAGTTCGGCAGACGGACTCCAGCAGACGCTGCTGCATGCCAGGTCGATCGCGTACTCGGACAGCGCGAGCGGTGTCTATATCGAGCGTGAGTTGTTTCGGAAACTCGGCATCGAGGATCAGGTCAAGTCGAAAGCGAAAATGATTCCGCGAATCCCCGTAGCCTCCGTGGTGGCGAACGGCGACTACGAAATCGGCTTCCAGCAAGTGAGCGAATTGCTGCCTGTCAAGGGCGCGACCTTCGTCGGCAAAATTCCCGAGTCGTTGCAATCGGTGACGCGCTTCGCCGCGGGCATTCCCGTGAACGCGCAGCATCCGAAGGAAGCGAAAGCGCTACTCGACTATCTCGCGTCGCCCGGCGTACAGCCAGAAGTGAAATCGACAGGGCTCGATAGCGTTTCCTCTCACTGAAAACAGCCTCGGGCAACCTCGATGTCACCTTCCCGGGGAATTCTGCGCGGGCTCTTCCGCGCCGTCCGGCGCTACTGCCCCGAGTACCCGCGCGAGACGCGTACGATCGCAGGCACCTTCCCACATCGAAACGAAGATCACTGCGCAGGCGTTGCTGATGACGCTCGTCAGGGCGCGTGCCTCGGACATGAAGCGGTCGATGCCCACCAGCAGCGTCACCCCGGCGACGGGGAGATCGGGAATCACCGTCAGGGTCGCTACGAGCGCGACGAGCCCGCTGCCAGATACGCCGGCCGCGCCCTTCGACGTAAGCAGCATGACCGCGAGCATTGTGGCGATCTGCAGCGCGGAAAGCGGCACGTCGCATGCCCGGGCAATGAACATCGAGGCGAGCGTCAGATAGATCGCAGTCCCGTCGAGATTGAACGAATAGCCTGCGGGCAACACGAGCCCCACTACTCCTTTGTCGCAGCCGAGCGCCTCCAGCTTTGCGATCAGGCGCGGCAGGACCGGCTCCGTCGATGACGTCGCCAGAACGATGAGCAACTCTTCGCGCATGTAGCGCAAGAGCCGCCAAAGCGCGAAACCGTGCAGGCGCGCAAGCGGAGCGAGAATGAACGCGATGAACAGCGCGCATGCCACGTAGAAGGACACCATCAACATTCCGAGCGAGCCGACCGAGCGGATCCCGAAGCGACCCACCGTGAAAGCCATCGCGCCGAATGCGCCAAGCGGAGCAAGTCGCATGATCATCGCGAGGATGCGGAACAGGATCTGCGCGATGCCGTCGATGAATGCGAGCACCGGCCTGCCCTCCTTCGGATAGGCATTTAGCGCAAAGCCGAACAGCAACGAGAGCAGCAACACTGGCAGCACATCGCCCTTGTCGAAGGCGCCAGGCATCGTCTCGGGGATGAGACTCATCGCGAACGCGACGAAGCCGTGCGGATGCGGGTCCTTCACATATTGCGCGAGGATAGTCACGTCCAGATGGCTGGCGTCGATATGCATACCCGCACCGGGTCGCAACACGAAGGCCGTGACGAGTCCGAGCCCGAGCGCCACGGCTGTCAGAAGACAAAACAGCGTAAGCGCCTGAAAAATCGTCCGGCCGATCGCCTTTGCGCTGGCGAGCGATGCGATCCCCGAGACGATCGTGCAGAAGACGATCGGCCCAATCATCATTCTCACGAGACGAATGAACCCATCGCTCAAGAGCTTGAGCAGCGGGCCCGCTTGCGGCAAGAAGTGACCGAGCGCCATACCGAGCACCATGGCCAGCACAACCTGCACGTAGAGCATGCGAAGCGGTTTTGCCAACTTCACGATGGAGTCTTCCTGCCTGGCCGCTTTTTCAGCGAGGCATCATTGTCCGATGTATCACCATTTGCGGCAACGCCGTGCCGCATCTCGACGATTGTTTTGTGGAACTCCTGGGCGGCCGGTGTCAGCGGGCGCCCGCGACGCTTGACGATTCCGACGCGCCGCTTCACAACCGGTTCGACCAGCGGGACGCTCGTGAGGATGTGATGATTACGTCCCGGCATGGCCATCGACGGCACTGCCGCGACACCGAGGCCCGCCTCGACGAGACCAAGCATAGTTGTGACGTGCCGCGTCTCACAGATGCTCGGCGTACGCGGCGAGACAGCCCCGAGCGCCTGGTCGAGCAGCAGCCGGTTGCCGGAAGTCTTGTCCACCGAAACATATTCGTGCTCGTAAAGCTCGTTCCAGGTCACGCGTTTCTTGCGTGCGAGCGGGTGATCGCGGCGGCAAGCGGCGACGAATCGCTCCTGCAACAGCAGCTTGAACTCGACGTCGGGTTCCTGGCTACCCATAAAGCTCACACCAAAGTCAGCCTCTCCGCTGATGACCGCTCCAAGGACTTCGTTGGCGCTTGAATCCAGAATCTTGACCCTGATGCGCGGAAAGCGGCGATGATAGCTCGCGATGGCGCTTGGAAGGAAGTAGTAGGCAACCGAAGGTACGCACGCGATGGTCACATGGCCCAATCTGCTCGAAGACACATCTCGTATGCCGAGCAATGCGACGTCGAGGTCATCGAGCAGCTGTTCGGCACTCGGTGCGAAGACGCGACCGACGGTGGTGAGCGTAACACTGCGCGTGGTGCGCTCGAAGAGACGCACGCCGAGCTCCTCTTCGAGCTTGTCGATCCGGCGGCTCAAGGCTGGTTGCGAAATGTTTACTGCCTCGGCGGCCTTGCGGAAGCTTCCCAGTTCCACTACAGCTCTAAATGCTTGCAAGTCGTTCAAGTCGAAGTTGATGCCCACGGGCCACCCTCCGCATTCTGGATGCCGTATTTTGCACGATACTGTGCCGCGCCCTTCGAGGAGATCTAAATTTCTGCGGCGCGTCCAAATGGCAGCACATAACTACTTGCGCGGCGCCGAGACTTCAGAAAAAATCGAAATCGGGGTAATCATCTCTTTTGTGCCGAATCTGACGGTACCATCGCGCAAAGTCGGTCGCAGCAAGCCCCTGCGTGTCGGCGCCTGTCGAGCGAATCACGATTGCCCAAGTCATTGAACGGGAAAGGCTTTCAGAATCGAAGCACCAGATTTAGCACAAAAGGGACGACTACCCCAAGCCGCACAGCATGTGAGTTCGGCGAGTGGTTCGTCGGCCAGCCGAAGTGAGCGCAGCGTATGCGGCATGGAGCGCGCGGCCTCGGCAATGATGGCGACATCGCGAGCATCAGTCTTAGCTTCACCGGCGTGCAGGTCGGCGATGCGGCGCATAGCCAGACCCGGTAGATAAGCGACCAGAACGCCTTCAGCGCGTGCAACTGCAACAGGCAGCGCGCCGATGGTGGCAGGCTGATC
>NZ_BAYA01000046.1 GCF_000685015.1 Paraburkholderia bannensis NBRC 103871
AGGTGCGGACGGCAATGAGATCGTCTATGAATTCGTCGTGCGGCCATCGTTCTGGCTGGCAACGCTCAAAGCGGATTCACGCGCATTTAGCGGCCCCATCATCGACATTCTTCACGATGTCATGAGCCGTTATGGGCTGATCGAGTGGCGCCTTAGTAAGCGAATCAATCCGCAGCGCGACTATATCCGGCAGGCGTGGGAAACAGACTGGGATTTCTTCATGCGCCTGTGTGAGGAATGGGGTTTCGTCGCCTGGTTCGAGCATGACGAACAGATGCATACGCTCGTGATCGCCGATCACACCAGTGCCTGTAGCAAGCATGAACGTGCCTATGAAACGCTGCGTTATCACACCGGCGGCGGCCACATCGATCAGGAGCATATCGACGAGTTGATCCTGTGCAGCACGCTCACCAGTGGCAAGGTGACCGTTCACGATCATAGCTACAAGACGCCACGTTTAAGCCCTTACGCAACGCCGATGCGCGAAGCCTGCGATCAGCCGCGCAAAACTCAAAGCGCCGACCAGGAAATCTACGCGCGCGCGGACTTCGCACAGCCAGACACGCGGCGCGACGCTCCTTACGACGAAAGCCAGTGGCGTGAAGAGGCGCAGCATCTTGCGCGCGTGAAACTGGAGGCGCTGCGCGGTTGTGGCCTTCGTGCAGAGGCGCGCGGGGCGCTGCGCGGCGTCGAGGCAGGAAAAACGCTGTCGGTAACGCACTATTCGCACGAATCGGGCAATCGCGAATATCTCGTGATACGCAGCGACCTGGATATCCGTGCAACGGGGACGCTGTCCAGCACGCAGCGCGAGTATCAAATCAAGGCGTCATTCGTCATGCAGCCGGTGAGCGAGCCTTATCGCATGCCGCAAATTACGGTACGCCCGGTAATCGGCGCTGAATACGCCGTGATTGTCGGGCCCGAGAATGCGGAGATCTTTGTTGACGACCTGAACCGCGTGCTGGTGCAGTGCGACTGGGATCGCGATGGGAAATTCGACGGAAAATCGTGCATCTGGGTGCGGCTCGCGACGTCGTGGCAAGGCGATGGCATGGGCACCGTCACGCATGCGCGATGCGGTCAGCAGGTGCTCATTGGCCACATTCATGGCGATCCGGACAGGCCGGTCGTGACGTCCTTTTTCGTGGACGCAAACAATCTGCCGCCATGGAAACTGCCCGCGAACCAGTCGCTATCGGGCATCGTGAGCAAGAGCCTTGGGCGTGGCACGCAAACCAATCATCTGGCGCTGGACGACACAGAAGGCCGCATGCAGGCGCAACTGGCCAGCGACCACGGCGGTACCAGCGTTAGCCTCGGCTATATCACGCGGATTGCCGGCAGCGAAGGACGGCAGGACGCGCGCGGCGAAGGCTTCGAGTTGCGTACCGATCAGCATGGGGCGATACGCGCGGCGCGAGGCCTGCTGGTATCGACGTGGGGGCGGCGCGGCGGTGCGGGTAAGGTCAAGGAGATCGGCGAGACCATCGGCCAGTTGACCGCCGCGCGCGACGTTCATGAAGGCGCGGCGCGAGAGGCGCAGCGGCATGGCGCGCAGGAGATGCAGGGCGATCAGTCTGATGTGACGCGTGCGATGAAGGACGCCAATGCGCGCTTGAAGGGAGCTTCGGCAAACGGCCCGGATGATTTTCCGGAATTCGAGGCGCCGGATATTGCGGTTTCGAGTGCTGCGAACATGCATGTTGCGGCGAAAGGCTGCGTTCATATCGCGAGCGAAACGCACACTGCGGTGACTGCCGGTGGGCATTTGTCGATCGCGTCGGGCAAATCGTTGTTTGCGTCTGTGCGGGAAAAGATCGTGCTGTTTGCGCAGAAGGCGATTACGTTGGTTACGCCGGGGCCGGTGCGGATTCAATCGATCGATGGTTCGATGGCGCTTTCGGCGCAGGACGAGTTGGCTGTAAACAGTGCACGCGGCATCGTGCGGATCGCGGGGAAAAATGGCGTCGATATCGCTTGCGGTGGAACGCTGCTGAGGATTCGGCCCGAAGGCATTACCGGTTACACCGACGGGAAGTTTCTGGTGCACGCCGCGAATCATGCGACAGATAAACCTCAACCGCAGCCTGTTGATAACCCCGTTACGCCGGATAAGCCGGGTAGGCTCGCGGCGCATCATGTGCTGGTTGAGAAGCACGACGGCTTCGCCATTTCGAACCAGCCTTATCGCCTGACACTCGATGACGGGCAGGTTGTTCAGGGTGTCACAAATGAGTTGGGCGAAATGGCGTTGGTCACGAGCAATTCAACGACATTCGGCGTGATCGAGTTGATGTCGCAAAGCGCGCCAGACGACGTCATGGGTCTCGTCCACACGACGGTCTACCAGGATGCGAGTCCGTCAGCGTCTCCAATTGAAGCGGCCACCATGAAACGCTCAGTACAGGTTGGTGGCAAGACAGCTTCCACACCAGAAACAAGCGTGACTTCCCAAGGAAAGGAACCGATATTCCTGTCATGTGATCCGATGAATTTCGGCCTGCGAAGCTATCGATACATTAACGGCGCAAAGCCCGACCATTCACTAGGCCTTTCGCGCAAAGACGTCGAATATCCGGTTGCCAAGGCATATACGGCTGCGGTCAAGGAGACGCTCACAAAACTTGACTGGAGAGAATTGAGATCGAAAACAACAGAAAAAATTGGAGACGCGATTTTATTGGCCGTCAAACAGCCGCTCTACGACGCGCTCGGATCTGGTGCTTTTGGGTTGCCATTCACCGCAATGCCGGGCATCGTTGTTGTTACGGTTTCGAATGCAGCCGCTTACGGCTTCGCACTAGCTGGATGGGAAGCAGCCGTTTTCGGTGCCAATAGCTGGAAGATCGGTATTGCTGACCCGCCGCTTAACCTACTCTATAACGCGCTAGACAAGATCGACGCGGCCGAAGACGAAATCAAGAAGCAAGCTGCGCTCGCGAGTTTCGATGCGAGACTGGGAGACCTGGCGGCAACCATCTATCACGAATCCCGGCACTGCCAGCAGATATTCTGGATGGTGTCTCTTCTCCACACGTATCCCGACGATTACAAGCAATTCTCCGGCATCGAAATCGTATTTGAGTCCAGCGTTCTTGAGTCGCCCAGAAAGATCGCTGATAGCACATCTTTTCCAAACGACAGCCTTGCCAGGATTGGCGTGCATCGCATGCTCATTTTCTACTACTGGTGGTTTATCACCGTCAACAGAGAAAAAGGGAGCTTATACGAGCCGTGGGCGCCGATTTTCGCAGATGCAGACAAGGTACATGCAGAGGTTGCGAAGATGCGTGGCGTCACGCTGGAACAGGCCACCCAGATGGGGCAGCGCGCAGAACCCGGATACTACACTCACTATCACGAGGAAGACGCTTATGCGGCCGAGGATTCAGTTAAACAATATTGGGCTCATCCTGACCACGCTGCTTTGGTCAACCCAGGTACATGCACAAGACACTACCGGGACGCGCTTGAAAAAATCGGAGTCAGCGGCAATGGATAACGAAATTACTGAGGTTCAGAGAAACGCGATCATAGACGTACTTCAAGAGGCAATGCTAATCCTGCGGAGTAACAAAGCTATTGAATTGGAAAATTCGGCCTTTGGAAAACTATCGCGGATAGAGGATCAATACAAGCAACCTGGGTACATCTACCACTACACTAATTCTCAAATTCCAGAAGGCACGATTATTCTGGCGACAGCAGATGATCCGCTTGATTATTCAGAGGATCGTGCTCGCGTCGCGACTGTGCCCTCAAAATTCGAACTGTACTTCTACGTGACAGTCCGTGGAATCACGCCATCAATGCTGAAGGAACGGCTCAACTTGGCGGATTTCTGGATCAGTAGCAACGGGAAGAAAAACGACTATAACGATATGGGGCCAGGCATTCCACCAATGCCTCTACTTCACCGCTATCGTTACCGTGCAAATGGCGACTCTAGCAGCCAGTTTCCAGTTGACGTCGAGCTATTCTACGGAGATGGGCCACTCGACGCTCCGCCGGGCACTCAACCTAGTTTGGGGATGGTCATTATCAATCGCGCTTACCCATATCTCACGCCCGAAATGCGCAAGAAGAAGCGTGATGAAGCAGCAGCAGCACGCGCGCAGACCGCGTATGGCAAGGGCGCGAGTCAATGAGGAAGTCTGCTCACGTCGTTCCGTCCATTGCCGACCTTCTTCAAAACACTAGCGCCAATCGCACACTTGATGTCGGCGAGTCACATCGTGCGGCTACTGCGAGGCAGCGCAGTCACCAAGAAGAGCCTATTCGGCCGAAAGTGCTGCTTCGCGATATTGGGATCATCCTGACCATGCTGATCTGGTCAACCCCGGTACATGCACAAGACATTACCAGAGCGCCCTTGAAAAAATCGGAGTCAGCGGTAATGGATAACCACTTATCGGCCGTTCAGCGAGATGCGATCATGACCTTATTGCAAGAGGCACTGCTAATCCTGCGGGACGACAGACCACTGACGCCGGATGATCCAGCATTTGGGAAGATTAGATGGGTAAAGAAGTCACCGTTTTCTGAATTTGGAAACGTGTACTCCTTTGACAATGATTCGATTCCTGATTCAGAAATTAAACTAAGGAAAACAGATTATCCATTTGATTTTTCGGAGAATAGATCTCATGTTCCGATAGTACCGTCAAACTTCGAACTGTATTTTTATGCAGCCGCCCGCGGCTTCACGCCTTCGATGCTGAAGGAACAGCTAGATCTGGCGGACTTCTGGATCGATGGCGACGGAGAAAAGCATGATTACAACGATATGGGGCCAGGTATTCCACCAATGACTGCGCTGCGGACGTACCGTTATCGGGCTAACGCTCAACCTGACAGCAAGTTCCCAGTCGATGTCGAATTGTCTTTCAACGATGCTCCGCCTGGTGCGCCACCAGGTACGCAGCCTAGTTTGTGGATAGTCGATATTCACCGAGCTTACGCACATCTCACACCGGAAACACGCAAGAATAAGCACCTCGAAGCTGCGACACGCGCTCAGGCAGGCAATGGCAAAAGCAGTGGAGCAAGCCAATGAGAAAACCTGCTCACGTCGTTCCCACCATAGCCGATATGTTTCCCAATCCTGGACGGGCGATCTTGAGAGTGCTTCTGTTGCTCGCTCTATCGAATCCCTGCCTCGCGCACGCGTGTCGCGTTGCCGATGACATAACTTGGTACTTTGGATGGGAGCAAGGAATCAACGACGGGGATTTCGAGCTTGACGAAGTGGTTTCGGAGAATATTAAACGCACTAAAACGATAACCTTTGAAGAGGAACCAATCATCTTCGAACACCATCGCTTCTATCTCCGGCATGGCATGCTTTATGTAAAAGGCGTACCAACGGAATTCATAGACGGATCATTCAAATATCTCGGTAACGGCTATTTCAGGCTTCATGGGCAAATCTATTATCGAGGGCAACGCGAAGGAGACTATCCTGCTGGCGCAGTAGTAAGGACGTGGAGTTACATGCACGACGATCCGCCACCAGTTCATCAAGATGGGCCACCCATTTTGCCTATCTGCCCAAGTTTCGCACGCCCCGTGTTCGTGCTTGAAACTAGTACCGGGCTACACCTTGAACATGAAGAGCGTCCCGGTCATTCACAGCTTCCGGGCGGTAGAACCTGCAAAAGGTGGACAGGTCATACCTGCGCGGAATTACGCCGTATGGGTGAATTCGACGACAGTCGCTTTCGAATCGGCGAATAAACGAAGAATCCGTTAAACGCGCACGCTGCAGGAGCAGCACCGTTCGGTGTTCAATTGAACGGTATCTGCGCTAGACGCTCGCCTGCTCGCGCTCAAACCTTCCCCGCCAAATGAAACCGCGACGCTGCGTGCCAAAGCTGCACCGACGTCGCCACGGCCTCGCCGACCCACGTTCGGCGCTCGACCATCAAGCAAGGCTCGCCAATTTCGATATCCAGATGATGACGCACATACGCATCGGGCTTGCGTGCGTAGATGCGGAACTCCGCGCGCTGGATCGGCGCGAGCCGCACCATGTAGTGATTCGGCGTCTCCTGCGTGAAATCCTGCTGCAAATACAACGGAAACAGCGCGGGATTCACAAAGCGATCCTCATACTGGATCGCCTCGCCTTCTTCGCAATGAACGATGCGCGAGTGAAACACCGGCCCATGCGTCACATCCAGCGAAGCCAGCGCCGCCGCATCGTCGCTCGTTTGCAGCGCCAAAACACGCGCCGTATGCCGATGCCCGCGCGCCGCGATTTCATCGGCGATATTACGGATCTCCAGCACCGTCGATTCATAGTCGCGCGGCGCGACGAACGTGCCCGAACCCTGCACGCGCTTGAGCACACCTTCGTTCGTGAGTTCGCGCAGCGCGCGCGACACCGTCATGCGGGCAACGCCAAACTCCTTGACTAGCACCGTCTCGGACGGAATGGAATCGCCTGGCTTCCACGTCCCGTTTTCGACGCGCTCCAGCACGTAGCGTTTGATCTGCTCATAAGGCGGCGCGGTGCGGCGTGTCTGTGCCTGTGTCTCCAGACCACGCCGCGTATCGTCGGCCGCGAGTGCGAAAGCGTCGAGGTTCATCGTCGTTGCGTTCCCTTCTTCGGACGGTTCGCCGCGAATCAGTGGCCGATCGCGCCAGCCAGCGCATCGTTCGCCGAGGGTGCAGCGCCTGGCGCGACTTCGTGCAATGCCGGTTGCGGTGCGCAGGCGCGACGTTCGACAGGCTGCTCCGCGAGCGGCCCCGGCAGCGGCGGCGGCCCGCCGTCGGCGATCATGCGGAACGCCACCGACATATCGCCCGCCAGCGGCCGGTCGTCGCGATAGGTCGGCAGCACGGCGCGAATGCGGCCGTAGAGCGCTTCCGTGTAGTGCGCGCGCGCCGCATCGACCGGTTGCAGGTCGTAGGCCTGCGCGGCTGCCAGCAATTCGATGCCGAGAATGCGACTGCTGTTCTCGATCACCGCCAGCGCCTTGAGCGCGGCAGGCGTGGCGTGGCACAGGTGGTCTTCCTGAAGGCCCGAGGTCACGCCGCCATCGAGGCTCGCGGGCGCGGCGTCGCGGCGGTTCTGCGCGACCAGCGAGGCCGCCGTGTACTGCGCGATCATGAAGCCCGAGCGCGTGCCGCTAGCGTGCGCAAGGAACGCGGGCAGGCCGCTGACGAGCGGGTTCACGAGGCGGTCGAGGCGGCGCTCGGCCATCGCCGCGACCTGGGCGACGGCAGCGGCCAGGCTGTCCATCGCGAGTGCAATGGATGCGCCCACCGCGTGCGCCTGCGAGAACACCTGCGGCGCGTCGGGCGTGCCGTCGACGATGGGGTTGTCGGTGACCGACGCCAGTTCGCGGTTCACGACTTCGGCGGTTGCCGCCAGCACGTCGCGCGCCGCGCCGTGCACGTGCGGGATCGTGCGCATGCTCAAGGGATCCTGCGTGCGGCGGCCCAGCGCTGCGGCCAGCAGCCCGCTTTCTGCGAGTGCCGCGCGCATGCGTGCCCCCACCTGCGCCAGCCCCGGCGAGACGCGATACGCGAGCGACTGCGCGTCGAACGCCGCCATCTGGCCGCCAAGGTTTTCGAAGCTCATCGCCGCCACGGCGTCGGCCCAGTCAAGCAGGCGCTGCGCGCGTTCCAGCGCCAGCGCGGCCAGCCCCGTCACGCACGGCGTGCCATTCACCAGGCTCAAACCTTCCTTCGCTTGCAGCGACAGCGGTTGCAGGCCAAGCCGCTCAAGCGCTTGCGCGCCGTCCAGACGTTCGCCATGCCAGCGCACATGCCCCGCGCCCACGCAAACAAGCGCGATGTGCGCCATATGGCTCAGGTATCCCACCGATCCGAACGCAGGCACTTCAGGCAGGCAATCGGCTTCGAGCAATGCCTCCAGCTGGGCGACCAGCTCCACCCGCACGCCCGAATGGCCGTGCGCGAAGTTGTTGATCGCGGCGGCCATGATCGCGCGCGTTTCCTGCGCGCCCAGGGGCGTGCCCACGCCCACTGCATGGCTCATGAGGATGTTGTGCGAAAGATCGTGCTGCTCGGACTGCGAGACCACTACGTCGCACAGCGCGCCCACTCCGGTATTCACGCCATACGCGCGAATGCCGCGCACAACGATCTGGTCGACCAGTTCGCGGGCCGCGCGAATGCGCGCGCGGGCTTCATCGGCGAGGTGCAGCGGCTCGCCCGCAGCGACAGCGGCAATATCGCGCCACTCTAGCGGACGTTCGGAACGGATGACGGCCATGGTCTGGATACCTGATTATTTCATGGAGGGCCTGCACGGCCCGCTCGAATTCAAGCTGATGCTGCTCAATGCGTGCTCAACGCACGCTCAGTGCGCGTTTCGATCCTGATGGCTCGACACGAACTGGCGGAAGCGCTCCGACTTCAGTTCGCCGAACACTTCCTGCGGCGTGCCGTCCGCGTCGACCAGGCCTTGATGCAGGAACATCACGCGATTCGACACATGCTTCGCGAAGCCCATTTCGTGCGTGACGACCAGCATCGTGCGGCCCTCTTCCGCCAGTGCGCGCATCACGCGCAGCACTTCACCTACGAGTTCCGGGTCGAGCGCCGACGTCGGTTCGTCGAACAGCATGACCTTCGGGTGCATCGCCAGTGCGCGCGCAATCGCCACGCGTTGCTGCTGGCCGCCCGAAAGATGCGCGGGATAGTGGCCGCGTTTATCGGCGAGCCCGACTTTCGCGAGCAGTGCTTCGCCCTCTTCCATCGCTTCGGCGCGGGTTCGCTTGAGCACGCGCATCGGCCCTTCGATGAGGTTCTCCATCACGGTCATGTGCGACCAGAGATTGAAGTTCTGGAACACCATGCCAAGCTGCGAACGCACGCGATCCACCTGGCGGCGATCTTCGGGTTGCAGCTTGCCGTCGCGGCGACGCTTCATTTTCAGCGCTTCGCCTTCGAGGGCGACGGTGCCGTCGTCCGGCATTTCCAGCAGGTTCAGGCAGCGCAGAAACGTGCTCTTGCCCGAGCCGCTCGCGCCAAGAATCGAAATGACGTCGCCCTTATGGGCGTCGAGTGAAATGCCCTTCAGGACGTGGTGATCGCCAAAGGACTTGTGGATGTTCTTGACGGACAGGGCGACCGGTGCGGCTGCGTTCATGAGTGACTCCGTAATATCGATCAGGACGGCCGGTCAGGATGCGGCGCGAGGGGTTTCGAGCGACGTCAGCTTGCGCGCGGGCGCAGTGGGCGCGGCGCGCAGGTGGCGCGACAGGCGCTTTTCCAGCATGCCGATCAGTCGCACGATGATGAAGTTGAGCGCAAGGTAAATCAGCGCAGCGCAGGTAAAAACCTCAGTTGTCCGATAGGTTTGCTGAATGATCTGCTGGGCCACGCCCGTCACTTCCCAGACCGTCACGAGGCTCGCGAGCGCCGTGGATTTCACCAGCAGCACGGCTTCGGTCGAATAGGCGGGCAGGCACTGTCGCAGCGCAATCGGGCCAATCACGCGGCGCAGCAGCGCGAAGCCCGAGAGGCCGATCGAGTAACCCGCCTCGATCTGGCCGACCGGCACGGCCATCAGGCCGCCGCGAATGATTTCGGCGGTATAGCCCGCCGTGCACAGCGCGAGCGACAGCACCGCGCAGACATAGGGTTCGCGCAGCACGGGCCACAGAAAGCTTTCGCGGATCACGCCAAACTGCCCGAGGCCGTAATAGACGAGAAACATCTGGATCAGCAGCGGCGAGCCGCGAAACACCAGGATATAGGCGCGCGCGAAGCGGTTGGGCAGCCAGTGCGGGGACACGCGCATGGCCACGATCACGAGCGAAAGCAGTCCGCCGATGACGAGCGAGGCGAAAAACAGTTCGAGCGTGGTCGGCACCGCTGCGATCAACTGGCGCAGCGTGTCGAGCAGGAAGTCGATATCGATATGCATGTCGGGTTCCGTCGCGGGGTCGGTGGGTCGGGGGGTCAGTTGCGCGCGAAGTTGCGCTTGAAGGACCGGCCCACGTACGCTTCCGCGCGGCCGAAGATGCGGTTCGATACGCCCGTCATCGCCAGATAGAGCGCGCCGCCCGCGACGAAGAACAGGAAGTATTGGTGCGTGGAACCGGCCGCCACCTGGCTTGAGCGCAGCAACTCGGCGAGACCCGTCACCGAAATCAGTGCGGAGTCCTTGAGACTGAGCTGCCACACATTGCCGATGCCCGGCAGCGCGAAGCGGAACACCTGCGGAATCAGGATGCGGCGCGCCATCGTCAGCGTCGGCATGCCGATCGCACGTGCAGCTTCGAGTTCGCCGCGCGAGACCGCCAGCACCGCCGCGCGATAGACCTCGGCCTGATACGCACCGGAGATCATGCCCACGGCCACCGCGCCGATCAGGAACGGCGGCACGCCGACGAAGCCGTCGGCGCCAAACAGCTGGCCGATGCTCGTCACGAGCGCCGATCCGCCGAAGTAGAACAGATAGATGACGAGCAGCTCGGGCACGCCGCGAAACACGGTGGTATAGCAATCGCCGAGCACGCGCAGCACGCGAAAACGCGAGAGCTTGGCCGCCGCGATGAGCCCGCCGAAGACCGCGCCCAGCGCGAGCGCCGCAATGGTGAGCACGACCGTCATGAGTGCGCCGAGCAACAGCACGCCGCCCCAGCCTTCGGCGCCAAAGCCGAGCATTTCGATCACTGACATGGTGACTACCTCAAACGAACAAGCAGGTTCAGGCTAGATTCGGCATGGGAGACCGCGACGGCCTCCCATGCGCATCGATCAGGGCGTGACGTCGGTCTTGAACCACTTGAGCGCGAGCTTCTTGACCGTGCCGTCGGCTTGCGCGGCGGCGATGGCGGTGTCGAATTTCGCCTTGAGGTCGGTGTCCTGCTTGCGGAAGGCGAGGCCTTCGCCCGGGCCCCAGACCGGGCCGGCGATCTGCGGGCCGGCCATCACGATGCTGCTCGAATCAGGCTTGCCTGCCGTGGCGGCGTAGTAGGTGACGTCGTCAAACGAGGCGTCGATACGACCGTTGGCCAGGTCGAGGTCGCGCTCGGGCGAGGTCTTGTAGACGCGGATCGACGCGACGTCCTTGAAGTTGTCGTTCACGAAGCGCGTGTAGATCGTGCCCGATTGCAGGCCGATGGTCTTGCCCTTGAGCGCCTTGCGCAGGCCGTCGATGGCGGGCAGGTTGCTGCGCGCGTCATTGTCGAGCTTCACCTGGCTTGCGTTGGCCGCGGCCTTCGGCAGGATCTTGGTGTCGGACACGGCGAAGGTCGCGGGCGTGGCGGCGTAGGGCTTCGAGAACGCGAGGATCTTCTCGCGGTCGGGCGTGATCGAGATGGCGTCCATCAGGACATCGAACTTGCCGGCCTGGAGGCCCGGGATCATGCCGTCCCAGTCCTGCGTGACCAGGTTGCACTGCAGCTGCGCGCGGGCGCAGAGATTGGCGACGAGTTCCGGTTCGAAGCCGCCGAGCTTGCCGCCCGGCAAGGTCAGGTTCCACGGCGCGTAGCTGCCGTCGAGCGCGATCGTCACCGTTTTCCATTCCTTCGCGCTGGCGTTGCCGCCTGCCAGCAGTGCCGCGCCGAACGCGGCTCCGATCAGGGCCTTGACCAGTCTGGTGCACTTCACCTGCATGTCGCCACTCCTTGTAGTCGAGCTAACCGTGATGAGGCGGGCGCACCGTGTGGCCCGTCCGTGTTGTCTAGACAAGATTGAGGCAACAAAATGCAGGACGCAAGCGCTTTTCAATAAAAACGGGTCGATCCAGGGAATGCCCTGGGAAACCCTGTCGAATGCACTGGGATGGCGCATTCCGCGGACGAATATCGAGTCATTTCGCCGGATTGAAGCGGTTCGGACGGGGTTTGGATGCGGTTCGCAGACTGGAAATCGCCATGAGTTAACTAGACGACTTATCGCGGATCGTATTGCGCGGCACGCGCCGCGCACCAGCCGGTGTCATAGCGAGGTCACGCAAGAAAGCCATCGTTTCGCCGGCATTCAGCGACATTTCCCCTGCAAAACTCGCAGCGCGGCACGCGATCGCGCTGTCCAGTCACGAGGCGATTCGACATGACGAAGAAAAATATCCCGGATACACCGTCCCATGATGCAGCCAGCGGCGTCTCGCGCCGCGGCTTCCTGAAGCTCGCCGGCGCGTCCGGCTTCGCGAGCGCGGCGGGCGCCGCTGCCGCGCTCAGCGGCGTGGCGAAGGCCGATACGGCAACGCCCGACGGCACGCCCGAGCAGATCCACCTGACCTGGGGCGCAGACCCGACGAACGAAGTCGTGGTGTCGTGGGCGTCGCTTGCGGCCGCCACGCATCCGCGCGTGTTCTACAACCCGGATCGCGGCCGCCGCGAACGCGTCGATGCGATCCAGCGCACCTACACGGACGGCCTGACGGGCGTGGTCGTGTTCACCTATCACGCGCGCCTCACCGGCCTGCATGCGGATACGACCTATCGCTACGAGGTCACCGCCGATAACGACAGCCACGCGGGCAGCCCCTTCAGCGCGAGCTTCAAGACCGCGCCGCGCGGCCGCAAGGCGTTCCGCTTCACGAGCTACGGCGACCTGGCCACGCCCAACACGGGCTGGGTGCTGTCGTCGCCGCAAAGCCGCTTCGCGGTGGAAGCCGTCGAGCGCTTCCAGCCGCTGTTTCATCTGCTGAATGGCGACCTTTGCTACGCGAACCTGAATCCCGCGCACCAGACCGAGGTGTGGCGCGACTTCGGCAACAACGCGCAGACGTCGTCGTCGAACCGTCCGTGGATGCCATGCCCCGGCAATCACGAAATCGAGTTCTACAACGGCGCGCAGGGGCTGGACTCGTATCTCACGCGCTACACGCTGCCCGACAATGGCTCACGCTTTGCGGGCCGCTGGTACAGCTTCCGCGTGAGCAACGTGCTGTTCGTCTCGCTCGACGCCGACGATGTGGTGTACCAGGACGCCGCCGCCTTCGTCGCGGGCCCCGCGCCGCTCACGCCCGCCGCCAGCACCGGCAATGCGCCGCTCGCCGCAGGCACGTCGTTCTACGTGCGCGGCTACAGCAAGGGCGAGCAGACGCGCTGGCTCGAAAAGACGCTGCACCATGCGTCGCAGGACGACGATATCGACTGGATCGTCGTGCAGATGCACCAGGACGCGCTGAGTTCGTCGAAGACGGGCAATGGGTCGGACAAGGGTATCCGCGAGGCGTGGCTGCCGCTATTCGACCGTTATGGTGTCGATCTGGTGGTGTGCGGCCACGACCACGATTACGAGCGCAGCTATCCGGTGCGCGGCTGCAATCACCACGCGGGCGTGGACGCAAACACGGGCGAGCCGGTCGATACGCTGCAGCCGAAGCCGGTCGCGCACGCGCAACTGTCCCAGGCGAGCGCCAATACGTTCGACACGAGTCACGGCACGATTCACCTGATTCTCGGCGGCGGGGGCACCAGCGCGCCGCTCGACGTGTATGGCGTGGATATCGGCAACGGCAATCCGCAGGCAAAGATCTTCACGAAGCCCAACCGGCCGGTGCCCAATACGGCTGCGAACGCGGTGCCGGGTTCGTATGTGCGTGCCGGCGCTGACGCGCTCGAAGACGCAATCTGGTCTGCGCAACGCGATACGGGTACCGGTTATGGGATCGCGGTGTTCGACGTGGATCCCGGCGAGCACGGCGGCAAGACCACCATCACGATGAACTACTATCACGCGCCGGGCGCCGACCAGACGCCCACGCCGAACTACGAGCTCTTCGAGACGGTGACGCTCACGAAGTCGCGCGGCTAAACAGTCGCGCGCTTCATCGAGCCTAGGCGGCGCACGCGTCTCTGATGAGACTCAAGCGAGACTCAAGCGAGACTCAGGCGAGACCGGGCGCCGCCGCCTGCTGCACGTCCACGCGTCTGGGCACGAGGCCCAGTTCGTGGAAGGTATCGGCGATTTGCTGCTGTTCGCCGAGAATGGGCTTCGTGATCGCGACGGTGCCGAATTCGGTGCGATCGATTGCCTGCTGCACGATGGGCGCGGGCAGGCCCCAGAGCCTGGCCAGCTCGGCAGCGTAGTCCGCGCGATGGGTCTTGCCCCATGCATCGGTCTGCGCGATTTCGTCGATGACGATGCGCAGCACGTCCGGATTCTGGCGCGCGTAGTTCTGCGACGAAAAATAGAACCCGCGGTTGCCGTCCACGCCGCTCGCATCGGCGAGCAGGCGTGCGCCCAGGCTCGCCTGCGCCGCCGCGTAAAACGGATCCCAGATCACCCAGGCATCGATCGAGCCGTTCTCGAACGCCGCTCGCGCATCGGGCGGGGCCAGGAAAACGGGGCGGATATCGCCGTAATCGAGGCCATGCTTGCGCAGCAGCTGCACGAGGAAAAAGTGCACGTTGCTGGCCCGGTTGAACGCGACGCGCTTGCCCTTCAAATCCGCCACGTCGCGCAGGGGGGAATTGCGCGGCACGATCACGGCCTCGGAGCGCGGACGCGGCAGCGTCGCCGCCACATAGGCGAGCGGCGCGCCCGCGGCCTGGGCGAAGATAGGCGGCGCATCGCCTACGTCGCCGAAATCGATCGAGCCCACATTGAGCGCTTCGAGCTGAACCGGGCCAGCGTTGAACTCCGTCCAGGTGACGCTCACGCCCAGCGGCGCAAGACGCTTTTCCAGCGATCCACGGCCCTTCAGGAGGCTTAGCGCGCCCTTCTGGTTGCCGATGCGCAGCACACGCGGCGCGGGGGCCGCCAGCGCGCCTGGCACATGCAAGGACGAGAACGCAGGGAGCGCCGCGGCGGCGGCGCCCAGCGAGCGTTTGAGGAAATCGCGGCGTGTGCTCATGGGAGGTCTCTTGAATCGGTTCGAAAGGTTCAACCGATTCTACGAAGCACGCCGCCAAAGCCTAACGATGGAGTTTTCCAATTCAAAGCAGCGTGCGGACTAAGGCGCACGCCGCGTCCTGTTATGGCGCCGTCTCGCTGCGGATGCGCGCGGCAGCGGCGGCAACATCAGTCCACGCAGGCTGGCCCGCGATATCGGTGCGCAGATAGTTCGCCAGCGCAGCCAGTTGCGCGTCGTTGAAGTTGTAGCGGAACGCGGGCATGTAACCGAGATCGCGCGTCGCCGCATGCCCGATACCGCCCAGCAGCACGCGCAGCACGTTGTCCGGACTGTCGGCATAGAGGTTCGTGTTGAAAGCGAGTCCCGGACGCACGCCGAACAGCACCGGTGCGTCGTTCACGCGATGACAGCCCGCGCATGCGCCGCCAAACAACGCAGCGCCGGTCTGCGCACGCGCGGCCATGACGCCGTCGCTCAGGACGCCAAGCGTGACTTCACGCTGCGCGAGATCCGCAGTCGTTCCCATGTTGAGCGGCGCGAACGAAGCCACATACACGGCAATGGCGCGCACGTCGTCTTCGGGCAGCATCGACAGTTGCTCGACGACGGGCGCCATGGGCCCGGCCGCAACGCCGTGGCGAGCGCTATAGCCCGTGCGCAGATAGTCGTAAAGATCGTCGGCGTTCCAGGCGATGGGCGCGCGCGACGCCGTGTTGAGCGCGGGAACGTGCCAGCCGTCGACCACGCCGCCGCCGGCGAACAGATCCGCGCCGCCGCGTTCGGCGCCGAACGCATTGCGCGGCGAATGGCACGCCGTACAGTGTCCCGCCGATTGCACCAGATAAGCGCCCCGGTTCCACTGCGCGGAGCGCGCGGCGTCGGGCTTCCACGGCGTGCGATCGAGGAACAGGAGGTTCCAGCCCGCCATCAGGATGCGCAGGTTGAACGGGAACTTGAGTTCGGACGGCGGCGGCACCGAATGCACGGGCGCTTGCGTCATCAAGTACGCGTAAAGCGCGCGCATGTCCTCGTCGTTCAGGCGCGTGAACGACGTGTAGGGAAACGCGGGATAGAGATGGCGTCCCTCGCGGTCGACGCCGTGGCGCATGGCGCGCTCGAACGCTGCATAAGGCCACGCGCCGATCCCGGTTGCGCGGTCGGGCGTGAGATTGGAGCTGACAATCAGGCCGAACGGCGTATCGAACCGTCCGCCGCCCGCATTGCGCACGCCGCCCGGCGCGGTGTGGCAGACGGCGCAATCGCCGGTGCGCGCGAGACGTTCTCCGCGCGCAATCTGGGCGGCGCTAAAGTCATTGGTGCCGGGCGGCGCTGCGGCGATTTCCGGTTGATGCGCAAAGAGCGCGAAGCCGCCGGCTGCGATTGCGACAAAGGCGACGATGCCCGCAAGCCATCGATTTCGAAGTTTCATGCTGCGGCTCCTTGCGCGCCGCGCGCACGGGCGGCTTGATTCAGGGCGGACTTGACGCGATCGGGAGTGAAAGGCACCTCGCGCAGGCGCACACCGGTGGCGTCGAACACGGCATTGGCAATCGCCGCCGCACCGGGCACCGATGCCGATTCGCCCGCGCCGAGCGGCATCTCGTCGGGACGCTCCATCAGCAACACGTCGATCTCAGGCAAGTCGGTAAAACGCAGGATCGGATACGCGCCCCATTCGAGGCTGGTCACGCCCGCACTGTCGAAAGCCACTTCCTCCTTGAGCGTACGGCTCACCATCTGGACGACGTTGCCGTGCACCTGATGACGCACGCCGTCGGGGTTGATCATCATTCCGCAATCGTGGCCAACCACGACGCGCTTCACGCGCACGACACCAGTCGCGGTATCGACTTCGACGTCCGCGACCCATGCGGCCCACGCCGCGCCGAAGCCGGGAAACGCGCTGTGAAAGTAGCGGGCGTACGCGAACCCGCGCCCAGCGAGCACACCGGCTTTCTCGCCTGACCAGGGTTCGGGCGCCACTGCGCGCGGCTGCCAGCTGGCGCGCTGCGCCACGGCCTGCACCAGTTCGCGGGCGCGCGCATCGGGCAAATGACGCAAGCGGAACGCCACCGGATCCTGTCCGGCGAGCGCCGCGAGTTCGTCGATATACGACTCGTGCGCAAACACGCTCGGCAATGCCGACACGCCGCGCATCCACGACGCGCGCACGATGGGCGGCGTGTCGTGCACCGCCACGCGCATGTTCGCGTAACGGTATGGCGCAATGGCAGTGCGGTCGCCCATCTGCTCGACCGGCGCGGGCATTGCGGGCACCGCGCCCGTCAGCAGCAGCGCAAGCGTCACCGCATTGTTCGACGGGTAGCGGCTGCTGAAGTCGTAGGCCGCGACCTCGCCCCGGGCGTCGAGACCGCCATCTATGTCGATCAATTGCGCCGCGCCCTTGGGTTCCCAGCCGTGCTCCTGTTCGCGCATCAATTGCACGCGCACGGGCTTGCCCACGGCGCGCGAGAGCAGCGCGGCGTCGGCCGAGACATCGTCCGCGCAGTTGCGGCCATAGCAGCCCGCGGCCTCCATGCGAATCACGTGCACCTGTGCGGCAGGCAGCTTGAGCAGCTTGACGAGGTCGCCGCGCAGATCGTGCGGGTTCTGCGATCCGCTCCAGACCGTGACGCCATCGTCGCGATAGTCCGCGAGCGCGCACGAAGGGCCAATCGAGCCGTGCATCTGGTACGGCCATTGATAGGTCGCGCGCAGCCGGTGCGCGGCGTGTTCCGTCGCGTCCTGCACGTTGCCAATGGTGCTCAGCGTGCGCAGCGTCGAGGGGCTGTTGCGCAGCGCGGCTTCAAGCTGCGTGTTCAGGTCGGGCAGTTGGGCCCACGGCTTCCAGGTGACCTTCAGTGCGTGCATCGCGCGGATCGCCTGTTCTTCGCGTTGCGCGACCACACCCACGAAGTCGCCGATGGTGACGATCTTCACGATGCCGGGAAGATGCGCAATCGAACCGGCATCGACGGAAACCAGGCTGCTCCCGATGGGCGCCGTGTTGTCCATGCCGATATAGGGTGGACGGATGACGCGCCCATGCAGCATGCCAGGCACGCGCATATCGTGCACGAAGGTCAGCGCACCGGTGACCTTGGCGGGGATGTCGACGCGCGCCACCGGTTGCCCGACGACGCGATACGCGCTGCGCGGCTTCAGGGGCGCATCATCGGCGATCCTGAGATGAAACTGCTGGCCGTCGACAAGCTCGCCGTAGGTCAGCGAGCGGCCGTTTTTCGCCATGACGACGCCGTCGCTCACGCTCAACGTATCGGCGGCGAGCGCGAGGCGCGACGCCGCTTCGCGAACCAGGAACTGGCGCGCCTGGGCCGCGGCGCGGCGCATCGGCACGGCGGAAATCTGGATGCTTGAGCTGGCGATGGTCGCCCCCTGGTCAGGCGTACGCGCGGTGTCGCCGAGGATCATGGTGACGCGCTGCATCGGCACATCGAGTTCTTCGGCGACGATTTGCGCAAGCGCGGTGCGAATGCCCGTGCCCAGATCGACGTGCCCGCAAAACGCCGTCACAGCGCCGTTGCGATCGATGGCGATGAAGCTGTCGACCTGATCGAGCGCCAATGTGGCGGGGGAGTCGGTAGACGCGCCCGCTTGCTGTTGCTGGGCCGCAGTGAGCGCCGCCGCGGGCAACGCGGCGGCAATGAACAGATAGCCGCCCGATTTCAGAAAGTCTCGTCGCTTCATGCCGGGCCGCCTTTGGCGGTGCCCGTGGCTGCCTGCGCGTTCAGGTCGGCGGCGCGCTTGACCGCGTTCACGATCTCGCAGTGCGTGCCGCAGCGGCACAGGTTGTACGCGAGCGCATGACGGATCTCGTCGTCGCTGGGATGCGGATTGCGCTCAAGCAGCGCCCTGGTCGTCATGACCATGCCGTTCGTGCAGTAGCCGCACTGCGCGGCCTGGGCGTCGATAAACGCCTGCTGGACGAGATGAGGCTGCGAAGCGCTACCCAGCCCTTCAAGCGTCACGATGTCCCGTTCCAGCGCGGCTTCGACAGGGATGATGCAAGCGCGCGCGGGGATGCCGTCCATGATGACGGTGCACGCGCCGCATTCTCCCAGGCCGCAGCCGAATTTCGGCCCGTTGAGCGCGAGGTCATTGCGAAGCACATAGAGCAGCGGCGTGCCGGGCTCCACGTCGACGGTGTGCGAGATCCCGTTGACGGTCAGGTGAAAAGCTTGAGGCATAGCGATTTCGAGCAGGGACTTTGAAGTAGCACGCGGCACCAGAACGGCTTCTATATGCTTGCGGCCGCAATGATGTTTCGATGCGGATTGCGCGTGCCCGGAGAGATCGAAATGCTATTGCCCGAGATCCGATTTAGATAGCCATACGAAGCCGGGGCTGGATTTGCGTCAAACTTGCGGGCAATGAAACCGCCTGATCATGTTCTGTCAGATCGACCGGCGCGTCGCCCACCGCGTCGCCAACATTACGCACGGCTTTCGCCCCTTCCTTCAACGATTCCTGGCGTTTGTATAAACGTTTCTTCATCGTCCTGCATCGGGTTCGATAGGCTGACCTAACTATTCTCTCCTTACCGGGATGCGATCTATCGCATTCGCTCACCGGCCAACGATCAAGTTATCTGGAGGATAGTTCCATGAAGTCGCTCATGCTCGTCGCTGCATTCGCAGGTGCCATCGTCACCACGTCCGCTTTCGCCCAGACCGCCAGCACGGCCGGCGCGGCGCCGTCGCAGAACAACCTGCCGGCCACCACGACCCAGGTCGCCATGAACAACACGGCCACGTCGTTCGACAACGGCAATTGGGTAGCGCCTTATGGTCAACCGGTGCATCAGAAGACGCGCGCCGAGGTCTATCACGAGCTCGTGCAAGCCGAGCAGGATGGCCAGCTCGCATACCTGAATTCCACGCTGTACGCGCATTAAGCCCTTGTTTTGCAGGCCCGAAGCGCCGCCAGCGCGGTGCACGCTGCACAATCCAGCTCCATGCGAAAGCGGCACGCTCAATGCGTGCCGCTTTGTTTTTTGCGCGACAGGTACACGGTTCACGGCACGCATGTGACCTGAAATCCCATAGGCGGTTACCTTTGGTTCAGGCGCTGTGCTCGCAGGGTTACGCGTGCTTCGGCAGCGTGAGTTGATAGCCGTATCGGCTGATGGTTTCGATGCGCACTTCGATCGCTTCGCGTTCGAGCTTGCGACGCAGCCGCGAGACCACGAGGTTCACCGTCGAGGGATCAATGTCGTCTTTCTCGGGCCACGCATAGCGGATCATCTGGTCGCGCGGCACCGGCATGTTCGGCTGGCGCAACAGGCATTCGACCAGCAGATATTCGCGGCGCGTGAGTTCGGCGCGGCGCGCGCCTTCGACGATCTCGCGCGTGCTTGCGTCGAGCAGCGGCGCAAGAACATCGCTGTCCGTGCCAGACTGCGCGCCAAGTACACCATGCGCGCCATGTACACCATGCGCGGCGAGCGTCGTATGCGTGACGGGCGCGCCGCCCGTGCGCAGCAGCGCGAGCATGCGCTCGTGCATTTCGATGAACGAGAACGGGTAGCGGAAGCACGCATCGGCGCCCGCACGCAGCAGTTGCGAGCGCGCCTGGGCGCTTGCTTCGATGCCGAGCACCGCGATGATGGTCGCGCCGCTGGTCGCCTGGGCGAAGCGGGGCAGCAAGCCGAGCAATTCGGGCAGCATGGCGCCGTCGAGCGCCACGGCGATCACCGCATCGAATGGTTCTTCGCCTGCGATATAGAGTCCGTCGCGCAGCTCTTCCGCGCGTTGCAGGCTATGGGCGCTTTCCTGCAAGGCCTTTTGCAGCCAGGCGCCTTCGGCGTGGCAGGGCGAGATGAGGAGAATGCGCATGGGATCGGTGTACGTGTGCGGCGTGTGTGCCTGCTTTGTTGTAGCTGGTGGGGAGGGTTCAGGCGAGCGCGCGCGGCCAGCATTGCACGCTCATGCGCACGCCGGGATTGAAGCTGCCCGCAGCAAGGTCGGCGGCATCGTCGATCTGTAGCGTGAAGTCGTGCACGCGCATCACGGCCGCGACGACGCTCAAGCCCAGACCCGAGCCCGCGATATGACGCACGGCGTCGCCGCGATAGAAGCGCTGGAGCACGGCGGCACGCTCGGCGGGGGCAATGCCCAGGCCGTTATCGGCGACCGCGAGCAACGGGCCGTGCGGCGTCGCGCTCAAGGTCACGCTGACGATGCCGCCGTGCGGCGCGAACTTGATCGCATTGTCGATGAGGTTGCTGAACGCTTCGAACAGCAGCGCGCGGTCGCCGTGAATTTCGCTCACGGCTTCGGTCTGCACGCGCCAGTCGATTTCGCGGCTTTCCGCGAGCGGCTCATACAGCTCGGCGAGTTCATCGACGAGTTCGCGCAGGTCGACCGTCGCGAAGCCGCCGCGCCGATGCAGCGTGCCGATTTCGGAGATGCGCAGCATCGCGCGAAAACGTTCGAGCAGCTGGCCGGTTTCGGTGCGCGCGCGCTCCATCATGTCCGCACCTTCGACATCGGCGCGCAGGCTCTCGCGTTCGGCGATGCGCGCGAGCAGCGTATGCAGATGCACGAGCGGCGTGCGCAGGTCATGCGCGATGCCATCGCACGCGCCCTTGACTTCGCCCATCAGGCGCTCGACTTCGTCGAGCATGTGGTTCACGAGATGCGCGAGCATGTCGAGCTCGTCGTCGCCGCCCACGGGCAGGCGCTGGTCGAGGTCGCCGCGCGCGATGCACTGCGTGACGCGGCGGAATTCGCGCACGCGGCGGATCTGCCGCAGGCCAATCGCAAAGCCGCCCGCCGCTGCCGCGAGCAGCGCCAGCACCGCGCCGACCACGAGCGTGCGCACCATGAATTCGCGGATCTCCAGCACGTTGGTCATGTCGCGCGCGACCACGAGGTGCATGCCGTTGGGCCGCACTTCGCCCATTGCGCGCACGATCGGCGACTGCACGCGGTCGCGCAGCGTGAGTGTGTGGCTCAGCGTGCAGCCCACGCGATCGTAGGTAATGTTGGGCGGCGCTTCGAGCAGGTCGCCGGCGACGTACTTGCCAGCGGCTGTGAAGAGGCCGTAGTAGTTCACGTGCATGCGTTCGTGCTCAAGACGCTGATAGATCGCGTCGGGCAGTTGCGCATCGGGAATCGAATCGAAGTAGATGAGCTGCCAGCCCATGATCGTGTCGGTGTCGCGCTCGATCGAACGGGTGGCGCTCCAGGCGATGAAGCCCACGAGCAAGGTCAGCGTCACGCCGAATAGCGCGGTGTAGGCGCACAGCCAGCGGAACGTGGTGGTGTGCCAGCGGCGGCGCGGCAGCGCGGGCGCGCTCTGCGCGTTAGCGGCGGCAGGCGCAGTGGAGGAAAGCGGACGGCTCGACACGCGGTTTATCCGAGAATGTAGCCGGAGCCGCGCACCGTCTGGATCAGCGGCGGCACGCCCGGCGGATCGATCTTCTTGCGCAGGCGGCCCATATGCACGTCGATCAGGTTGGTGCCCGGATCGAAGTGATAGCCCCACACGGCTTCGAACAGCATGGTGCGCGTGATGGTCTTGCCCGCGTGACGCATCATGAATTCGAGCACGCGGTATTCGGTGGGCAGCAGCGCCACTTCCTCGCCGTCGCGGCGCACCTTGCGCGAGATCAGGTCGAGTTCGAGCGGGCCCACGTTCAGCGCCGTTTCGCGCGTGACCGTGGCGGCCTGGCGGCGGCGCAGCAGCACTTCGAGGCGTGCGGTCAGTTCTTCGGGATCGAAGGGCTTGGTGAGATAGTCGTCGCCGCCCGCGCGCAGGCCGCGCACGCGCTCGTCGACGTCGCCCAGCGCGCTCAACATCAGCACCGGCGTCTGGATGCCGACCGTGCGCATCGCCGTGAGGATCGACAGGCCGTCGACGCCCGGCAGCATCCGGTCGAGCGTGATCGCGTCGTACTCGTCGCTCATGGCGCGAGCCATGCCGTCGCGGCCGTTGTCGACCCAGTCGACCACGAAACCGCGCTGCGTTAGTTCATTGACAATTTCATTGGCTGTGACGGCGTCGTCTTCGACCGTCAATACGCGCACCTGACTCATTTCCTCGCACTCCGCCTCGCGTCACCTGCGCGGCCTCTCTCGAAATGCAAGTTTACCGTTGTGAGGCCACCGTGCCGCGCCAGCTTTCATGAAATTAATTTTAGGTTTGCAAATGCCTCACACACTTGCAAAGGGCTTACGGCCGGGGTTCGGCCGCGGCTGACGGGCCTGATGGCCTTGATCGGCCCGATGGTTACGCGCGGCCCTACGCATCGGCGCGCAGGTCGAGCTGGTAACCGTAGCGGTTGATCGTCTCGATCTGGGTGCGCGCGCCATGCGTGATGAACTTGCGGCGCAGGCGCGAGACCACGAGGTTGACGCTCGATGGCTCGACATCGCCTTTTTCGGGCCAGGCATAGCGGATCAGCTGTTCGCGCGCGACCGGCGCGTTGGCGTGGCGCAGCAGGCATTCGACGAGCAGGTATTCGCGCGTGGTGAGCGAGATGCGCCGGTCGTCTTCGACGAGGTCGCGCGTGAGCGGGTCGAGCCGCGCGAGGGCAGGGCCCCCCTGGGCGAGCGCGGTGCGGCGCAGCGCAAGCATGCGTTCCTGGATCTCAAGCACCGACCACGGTTGCACGAAGCAGGCGTCGGCGCCTGCCCGCAGGAGGCGGGCGCAGTCGGCGGGCGTGGCGCGCGTGAGCGCGATCACCACCGCGGGCGCGTCGGGCAGGCGCGTGAAGGAGGCGAGCGCGTCGGTGAGCCCGTCATGCGCGTGCGCGCCGCTCGCGCACAGGATCACCGTGTCGAACGGTTCATGCGAGGCGAGATAGACCGCGTAGTAGAGGTTATCGGCAACCTCGACGCTGTTCAGGCTCTCGCTCAGCGCCTTGTATAGGTAGCTCCGCTCGGCGTCGGAGGAGGAGCACAGCAGAACTCTCATTGATAGCGCGTGTTAGGCCGGGCATGTGAAGTCCAGCAGTCGATGGTGACAGTGGTGCCCGTGGTTATTGTTGTGTGTGCGGTTGTGCCCGCGCTTGTGTTCGCGACGGTGCCCGCGATTGTGTTCTTGACGGTGTCGATGTCCGCGGCATCCCCGATCGCCAGGCGGAAGTCGTGCAGCCGCAGCACCGCCGCGACAATGCCCAGTCCGAGCCCGGTGCCAGGCACGTGGCGCGCCGCGTCGCTGCGGTAGTAGCGGCCCAGCACGGCGCTGCGTTCGGCGGGCGCGATGCCGGGGCCGTTGTCGGTGACGCTGAACCGCGCGCCTGCGGGCGTCGCGTGCAGCGCGACGCTCACCACGCCGCCGTGCGGCGCGAACTTGATCGCGTTGTCGAGCAGGTTGCTGAACGCTTCGAACAGCAGCGCGCGATCCGCGTGGATCGGCGCGGTTGCGTTGCTCAGGTCGATGCGAAGCTCGATCGCCTTGTCTTCGGCGAGCGGCGCGTACAGGTCGCACAGCTCGGTGACGACCTCGGGCAGCATTACCTGGGCGAACGCGCTGCGCCGCTTGATCGCACCGATCTCGGAGATGCGCAGCAGCGCCGCGAAGCGCTCAAGCACCGTGTCGGCCTCGTCGCGCGCACTTTCGATCAGACCGGCCACGGCCGGCTCGCCGCGGCGCTGAAGGCTGTCGGCGGCATGCGAGAGGCGCAGGCGCAACCGCGTGAGCGGCGTGCGCAGATCGTGCGCGATGCCATCGCAGGCGCTCTTGACCTCGCCGATCAGGCGTTCGACTTCGTCGAGCATGCGGTTCACCAGATCGGCCAGCATGTCGAGCTCGTCGCGGCCCACGACCGGTAACCTTTCGCCGAGCTCGCCGTCGGCGATGCGCGCCGTCGCGCGGCGGATCTGCGCGACGCGCCGGATCTGCCGCATGCTCAGCAGCAGCCCCGCGCACAGACTGCCGCCCAGGCAGAGCAAGCCGCCGCCGAACAGCGCCTTGAGCAGTTCGCCGTGGACGTGGCGCACATCCGAGAGCGTGCGCGCGACGACCAGACGCGAGCCGTCGGCGCGGATTTCGCCCATCGCGCGCAGCGCTGTATGGGGTGCCGGCGCGGCGCCGGTGTCGAACATGAGGGTCTGGCCGCTCGCGCGCTCGTGCGGGCGGCCCCACGGGTCGAGAGCAAGGCGCGCGGGCAAGGCGTGGATGTCGCCGGCCAGCCAGCGGCCGTCGGCACTAAAGAGGCCGTAGAAGTTCTGCTGGCGGTTTTCGCGATGCAGGCGTGCGTCGATGGCGCCGCCAAGCGTGGCGTCATCGCGTGAATCGAAATAGCGCAGTTGCCAGCGCAGGCCGCTGTCGGTCTCGCGCAGCATCGCGTGGGTCACCGAATACTCGATGAAGCCGAGCAGCACCATGAAGGACACCGAGAACACCGCGGCGTAGGCAGCGAACCAGCGAAAGGTCGTGGTCTTCCAGCGCTCGTGACCCAGCGCCGCGGTGGACGTGTTGCGGGACGCGGGCGCATCAGCGGCGCTGGCCACGTCTGCGGCCTCTGCCACCTCTGCCGCTTCGGGCACGAAGGCTCCCAGGCGGCCCGCCACCCAGCCGGGCAGGTTCATAGTGCGCCCCGAGCCGGATGCGCGCGCTGCGTGGTGATGGCGCTGACTGACATGGCGTTCCTCAATGACCTTCCTCGATGACTCTTCTCGTTAGGCGCAGAGGCGCCATGATTGCGCGCGTGCCCGGCCATGATAGGGCGGGCCACTTGCCCAAACGGCATCACGGCGATGAAGAGGGGGTCATGTTCTTACCGTCGGTTGACGCGAACCTGACAGTTTGTCAATCCGGATTGACGCGGGGCGAGGGAATTCGATGGATGCGCGCGCATCGACCCGCTGCTTTTGATAACCGTTCTTTCATGCTGGTGAGCACTTTCGGCATCGGCAGGCTGCTTATTCTCGATCTCCATTGACGTGCCTTCGTTGCTCCATGCGTGTGTATCGACGCTTGCGCCTTTGCGTTTGTCGAGGCCGAAGGCATGTCGCTGTCCGCCGGCGCGTTGCCAGCGGTTCATCCACGGACGGCTCGGGCGCGTTGGCTCAGGCGCCGTCCGGAATAAAACGGAGGTCACCATGAAGCGTTGGTACAGATTCGCATTGATTCCACTCCTTGGCGCGGCGAGCGCCAGCGCGCTGGCCGCGCCCCATCTGTCAGAGCGCGCCTGCCATAGCTACCCGTTCGTCAAGCCCGCGCACGAGGTCACGCACCGCGAGCTCATGCAGGAGGTCAAGGATCTGGCGCTGGTGGGCTACGAGAGCCACGGGGTCGACAACGAGTACCCAACCGACCTGGAGGCCGCCCAGCAGCGTCTGGGCACGCTGTATCGGCATGATTGCCTCCAGCATCAGGCGGCGGCCGCCGATCCGGCCATGCAGCCAGACGTGCAGGCTCACGCTCAAAATCTGACGAACTGAGCCGCCGGCTCCAGTCGCGCAAGGTCACCGTATAGATGTGCTGCGGTGCACCTTGTAGAGCGCGACTTGACGGTCTCCCATTTCCGGTAACCTTTCCAAGGTAACGCGTTATGGGAACCGGTGACCTTTCCTGGGTTTACCCCGATTCCCGCCAATCGTTCTCCGCAGGCGCTCAAAGGTGCTGTTCAGACGCATCTTGGGTTACCTGACGCCAGGTGTCTGAATAGCCGCCCCGTCTTCAAGGAGGCGCGAGTTATCCCATAGGCGGCTACCTTTGTCACACCACTTTCTCCCATATTCTGCGACCTCAGAGCGCTAAGACTATACAAATCAGCGCTTTAGCGCGTTAACTCAATGTAGGTTCCAGGGTATTTCCCTTTAGGTAGCGCGCAATGGGAGCCCTTTAGCGACGCGTTTGCGTAAAGGTCACCACGGGTGGGATTCAGCATGTTGGTGACCACTTACATACGAATAGGATCCCGGTTTTGGGAGCTGTCTTTCTTATCGGACGCGTAGTTTGAGTGTTTACCAAATACGCTTTAGAACCTTTAGTAAACCTTTAGGCGGCTGGAAGCCTTATGGGGCAAGGGTTTGCGGCCGATTTGGTGACGCGTTATGGGGCCTGAGGTACCGGGTATGGGAGTTCTGGGCTGTGGATATGGGATTTCGGTATCCAAGGATGGGAATTCAAGGCTGTGGATATGGGGAAAAGGTCGCCCGGTATGGGAAAAATTGCCGAAACGGGCTGAGGTTCCCTTCTATGGGAACGGTTGAAGGTTGCCGATTATGGGAGGCTGGGCCCTTGTTTGAGCCATCTTCACGTCGATTTTGCTGACTATGGGTCACCAGTTATGGGAATCACCGTTGGTAACCAGTTATGGTGCCTGCTCCGCGCACACTCTGGAGGTCACCCAGTCCACTCGCAGAGGAGACTTCAGGCAAAGACTTGATGGGCCGACGTCTTCAATTTGCTGGGTAACAGCTTATGGGAACGTGCAAAGGTAACTCGCTATGGTGCCTGTCAGGTTCACGACACGCGAAACCCCCCTTGAACAGGGCTTTTGAAGGTTCCCGGCTATGGGATCAGTCAAAGGTCACTGCTCATGGGAGGTTTTCATGGCGCCAGGCCATGGCGGACGTCACATCCCCAGATCGGCAAAAAATCCCATAGTTGGCTACCTTTGGGAGGCCAAAACGAGAGTGAGTACTCACATAAGAGCCTAAAGGTCACGAGTTATGGGGGGTTTTCGACGGCTGAGATGGCTAAAGGTTACGGGTTATGGGGCGCTTCTGCAGGGCATTGCGGATTGCCTGGCGCCCTGCTCCAGCCGCTTGAGCCCGCCACGGGCGCTTCGGCTGTCAATCTTTCCCACTGTCGGTGTCGTTGCTGCGCACTGACATCTCGGCGCGCTTGAGTCACCTGGTCGCTTGGTATACAGTTACCAACCGACCAGGTTTCCTTTCACGTGGGTCATATGGCAAGAAAAAAGGCCGACGCCGGCGACGCCGACAAGCAAGGCGCACTCGTATTCCAGCAAGGCCAGCCCCCCGATCTGTTCCGCAAGGCGGTTCCCGCCATTCACATTGCGCCGAAATCCGGATCGATCAGCCTTCAGCAACGCAAGATGTTCAGCTCGTTGATCAAGAACGCAATCCGTCAGGATTCGCTTGAGCAAGGTCGCTCGTCGTTCGAGATCACGATTTCCGCCCTGTCGCAGGACGTCGACCTGAACAGTAACAACACGGAGTACGTCAAGGAAACGATCAACTCGCTCATCAGCACGGTCGTCAACTGGGACTATCTCACGCAGGACAAGCGCAGTATCTGGAAGGCCTCGGGTCTGCTTGCGGGCGCCGAACTCGAACGATCGGTGTTGCGCTACACCTTCTCCGAACAGATTCGCGGCGAGCTGCTCAATCCCGAAATCTACGCGATGATCGACATGCGGATCACGCGTCAATTCAGGAAGGCGCACTCGCTCGCGTTGTGGGAAAACGTCGTGCGTTATGAAGCGGTGGGGGTGACGGCGCGCTTTCCGCTGGCGACGCTGCGCGACCTGATTCTTGGACAGGACACTTCGGCGCAGTCGTACAAGTTGTACAAGCAGTTCAAAAGCCGTGTGCTGGTGCCCTGCATCAAGGAAGTCAACGAAATCTCGGATCACAACTTTGAGCTCATCGAGCACAAGGTTGGGCGCTCGGTGGTGGCGTTGCAGTTTCGCGTAACGCGCAAGCCGGAGACGGATCCCTCGCAGGAACTGCGCGCCAATGAGACCGTGCTGATCGGCGAGATGGCGAAGTTCAGTATTCCGGTATCGGAAGCGCGCCGACTGCTCAAGCAATACGGCGACGAAAAAATCCGGACTGCAGTGGCATATACGGCCGCGCGCGTCGCGCAGAAGAATGCCGCGCCGCTTGCCAACGTGGCGGCCTATTTCCGCAAGGCGCTCATGCAGGGCTATCAACTGCCGGGCGCCAACGTAGCCGCCACCGCGAATGCCGATGCGGGCAAGGCGCGCGAAAGTCAGGATCAGGTGCAGGATCGTTACATCGCCGCGAAGATCGCCGAGGCGCGTTCGTATTTCAACGAACTCGAATACGACGACCAGACAGCGCTCATCAAGCGTTACAACGAAACGGTCGGCATGGACAAGCTGAAGGTGTCGACTTCGAAGGTGCCGAGCAAAATGGCGTCGACGAACTTCTTCCGCTGGGTCGTGCTGGACACGTGGGGTCAACCGACGGCTGCCGATCTGCTTGAATTCCTGTTGAGTGGACAGCAGGCACCGGCAGGCGATGCACAAGGTGTGGTGGGGGACATCGAACTGGCGTTCAAGTCGCGCGAGGAATAATCGCAGCGCACCCTGTTAGCGAAATTTGCCGATTATAAAAACATAGGTAAATTTCGCTTTCTCAATTTTCTGCATACTTCGGGTTGGTGTCGCCTTTGTGGAATTTGGCACCGTCCCGATGTCTCAACTCCTGACTCGCGCGTATGCGGGTCGCGGCCTTAAGCTCTCTCCCTTCCTTTAGATGTTCATTTGAGTCTCCACGTGGAGATTGATTGTTGGTCGTCGGCCTGTCGAGCGCTGATTTGTTGCGTGGGTGTACTGGCAACGGGAGACGCGGCGGCTCGGTCTGAACTGGTAGTCACTCAATCGCCGGAATCATGCTGTTTTTTATCCGTGAGCAGGCGTGAGAGCGCCAGTCGATTGGCATGTTGGGCCGCGAATGATCAATGATGAAGCGTTTTTAGTCTCCACGTGGAGACATGACCGCATGTATCTGTGTGGGCCTGCGGTCACGCTCTCCTTTGTTCATGAACTCGTTCGACGAATGCGATATGTTGATTTTCCACGGAACGTGGACGACTTGCCCCACAAGCCGGAAGCTCTCGGGGATTTCGGCCTGTACGTGTTGATCAGTAGTGAAACGCGGATCAGATCGGTAACGTGGAGAACACCTCTTGAACGATCAGTCTCCACGTGGAGAGGCCTGCTTTGTTGAACGCAAATGCGCGTCGCTTGCCTGTAGTCGACGATGTCGTAGCTAGCGCGAATCTCATCTACGCTCAGCCTCAACCATATTCAGCGAGATCCCTAACTCGATCGATTTAGAGCAACAGCGCTGATCCACTCTCCCTCGGTTTCGAATGACTCTCCACGTGAAGATTCGCATGATTCAACGCAGATACTGAAAACCGACGATCTCCCGCAAAACAATCAGCACAGACTGCGACGTACCTCATCCAAATGGCTATTTGGTGGTCAACCGGCAACGATTTCGGCGCTAAAGCTAGAATTTACTTTAACTTGACGCTAGACTGCCAGTTGACTCTTTGGAGGGTCTCCACGTGGAGAGTACGCGTGAAGATTCTCCACCGTTGAACATTGCATGGAGAACCGAATGGGACTGGTCATCGCTGTAGCGAATCAAAAGGGCGGGGTAGGCAAGACGACCACCAGCATGAATCTGGCAGGCGCGTTTCAGTCCGAAGGCTACAAAGTCTATGTCGCGGACGCCGACGGCCAGCAATCGTGCATGAGCTGGTGTGCAGCCGCAGGCCCGGAAACCCCGTTGCCCTTCCGCGTTGGCAGCATTAACAAACTCGAAAAGATGATTGGCCCGGAAATCGCCGCTTTGGCGAACGACTACGACGTCGTGATCGTCGATTGTCCGCCGAACATCAATGACCTGACGACTGCGCGTGTCCTCGCCGTTGCCGATGCAACCGTCATCCCAACCGACGCTTCGCCCATCGATATCTGGAGTAGTGAAGGGATGATGGAATTGGTCGAACGTACGCGCGTTGCCAATCCTGCCGGTAAATTCGCAATTTTGCTGAATAAATCTAATTCGAAGACGCTGCTGCATACGCAGATGAGCGCCATCCTCGCGGAAAGCAATGTTCGTGTGCTCGCGTCGACGGTCAAGCAGCGCGAGCTTTATCGCCAGGCGGCGGCACTTGGCCGGACGGTCTTCGACGTCAAAGGCGTGCGCGGCGTAAAAGTGGCGAAAGATGAAATTGCCGCGGTTTACAACGAAATCATCGCGCTGGTGCAGGAAGAGGAGGTTGTCGATGGCAACTAAGCTGAATTTCACCAGCAAGGTTCGCGCGGGCATGGCCGTCGAGCGCGCGTCGGCCGAAGAGCGCCTGGCTGACGGTGACGTCGTCGGCATTGCGCAGCGTGACGCTGCAGTGGTGACACTCGCAGAAGTGGCTCCGGCTGTTGCGCCTGTTGCTGCGTCAGACACGCCGGTCGCAGCCGCGCCTGCAACGCCGGTCGCGCCCGCAGCATCCATCGGTTCAGCCGGTGTGACGCACGCAGTCGCACGCATTCCCGTCGAGGACGTCGTCTCGAATCCGTACAATCCGCGCGCGTTCTACAGCGCGGAAACGATTGACGAACTCGCCGACAGCTTCGGCAAGCAAGGGCAGATCACGCCGATTCTCGTGACCCGGCTTGCAGAGTTTCCCGGCAAATATGTGATTGTCGACGGCGAGCGGCGTATTCGTGCCGCCCGTTCGCGCGGCGACAAACATATCGACGTTGATGTTCGCGACGGTCTCGACAACCAGAACCTCTATCTGCGCGCCTACCACGCGAACAAGGAACGCGAGGAGCAGACCGTCTTCGACGATGCGCTCGCCTGGAAGAAGCTTCTGGACGATGGCGTGTACGTCGACCAAGTCGAGCTGGGCGTCGCGGTCAGCGAGGATCCGAAGCACATCAGCAAGGTGATCTCGCTGACGTCGCTGCCGCCGTATCTTCTGCAGCGCATGGCGCAGAATCGCAAGGATGTCGGTCTCGGCCACGCGTACAACATCAAGCTGATTTTCGATCGCGCTGGCGTGACCGTTGCCGAGCACTGGCTCGAACAGGTGATCGAAGGGAAGGCGAGCGTACGTAAGCTCGAGGCCGCTGCATCGGCTGAAGCCGGCGCCCGTCGCATTGGCCCGCGCCGCACGCACTATCAGTCGCGCGTGCAATTCAATCGTCCGGATGGCGTAGCGCTGGGCGAGCTCAAGCTGTTTGGCGATGGCCGTGCCGAGCTGAATCTCAAGGGCATTGCCGCAGCAGACCAGCAGCGTCTGGCCGAGCGCATGAAAGCCGTGATCGACGAGTGGGCCGCTGAAATGGAACCGACGGTCGCAAGCTGAAGCGACTCCACAAAGATTTTTTTGGGGCGAAGAGGGCAGGGCTTTCGCGAGCGCCTGCCCTTATCTTTAGCACCGAATAAGACGGAAAGAGGGCAGGGGGAGGGCGCTGGGGTCGAAACCGTGAAACATAGTTCGACGACTTTCATTCAAAAAAAAGCATTTTGAATCAATGGCTTGCGACACCAAACCTAGAATGTTTCACGCATAGATTCGATTTTCAGACGCATTCGTGACCCAGAAGACGAGCGCCCAGCATGAGCTTCTATCAAGTCCTCCAAATCGTACTATTTGAAATGTAATTCGTAGTTATTAGAACGTTTCTCGATAGAACCTAATGATTTGACAATTTCCCGCTGCTACGCCATTCTGTAGGAATGAACACGCGCCACTGCCCGATTACGCTGATTATTAGCACCATTCATCGAATGGTGGGTTAGCGTACGTCTGGTAGAAGCGACAACAACCCGCCCCACGAGGCGGGTTTTTTGTTTCCGCTTCCTGGGCTCTAAAAGAGACAGCACAGGAGCCGTCATGCAGGTTCAATCGAGCCGTACCGCAGCCGAAGCCGAAACACGCGCAGAAAAGAAAGACGCACAGCCGACCGATTATCTCCGCCTGATTCTCACCGCGCGTGTCTACGACGCCGCCCGCGTCACTGAACTCGAAGGCGCACCGAACCTCTCTGCGCGTCTGCGAAACACGGTTTTGCTCAAGCGCGAGGACAACCAGCCGGTGTTCTCGTTCAAGCTGCGCGGCGCGTACAACAAGATGGCGCATCTGTCGGCGGAACAATTGCAGCGCGGCGTGATTACGGCTTCGGCGGGCAATCACGCGCAGGGCGTGGCGCTCTCGGCGGCGCGGCTGGGCGTGAAGGCGGTGATCTGCGTGCCGGTGACCACGCCGCAGGTGAAAGTCGATGCCGTGCGCGCGCATGGCGGCGCGATGGTCGAGGTCGTGCAGGCCGGCGAGTCCTACAGCGACGCCTACGCCCACGCCGTGCGCCTTCAGGAAGAACGCGGCCTGACCTTCGTGCATCCGTTTGACGATCCGTATGTGATCGCCGGCCAGGGCACGGTGGCCATGGAAATCCTCAGCAAGCATCAGGCCCCGATTCACGCGATCTTCGTGCCGATCGGCGGTGGCGGTCTGGCGGCGGGCGTGGCGGCTTATGTGAAAGCGGTTCGTCCGGAAATCCGCGTCATCGGCGTGCAGACGGACGACTCCTGCGCGATGGCGCAGTCGCTCAAGGCGGGCAAGCGCGTCGAACTCAGTGAAGTCGGCCTGTTCTCGGACGGCACGGCGGTGAAGCTCGTGGGCGAGGAAACCTTCCGCCTGTGCCAGGAGTACCTCGACGATGTGCTGACGGTCGACACCGACGCGCTTTGCGCCGCGATCAAGGACGTCTTCCAGGACACCCGCAGCGTGCTCGAACCCGCAGGCGCGCTGGCCGTCGCGGGCGCGAAGCAGTACGCCGAACGCGAAGGCATTGACGGCAAGACGCTCATCGCGATCACCTCGGGCGCGAACATGAACTTCGACCGCATGCGCTTCGTGGCCGAGCGCGCCGAAGTCGGCGAAGCGCGCGAAGCGGTTTTCGCGGTGACGATTCCCGAGGAGCGCGGCAGCTTCAAGCGCTTCTGCGAACTGGTCGGCACGCGCAGCGTGACCGAGTTCAACTACCGCATCGACGACGCCGAGCGTGCGCACATTTTCGTGGGCGTGCAGATCCGCAACCGCGGCGAATCAGCGCAGATCGCGCAGAGTTTTGTGGATCACGGTTTCCCGAGCGTCGACCTTACCGGCGACGAACTCTCGAAGCAGCACATCCGCTACATGGTCGGCGGACGCTCGCCGCTCGCGCATGACGAACGCCTGTTCCGCTTCGAGTTCCCGGAGCGTCCGGGCGCGCTGATGCGCTTCCTCTCGTCGATGGCGCCGAACTGGAACATCAGCCTGTTCCACTACCGCAACCAGGGCGCGGACTACAGCTCGATTCTCGTGGGTATCCAGGTGCCCGCAGCGGAAGACGCCGAGTTCCGCCGCTTCCTCGCGACGCTCGGTTATCCGCACTGGGAAGAGACGCAGAATCCGGCGTATCGTTTGTTCCTGAAGTAAGCCAATGTGCCGCACGGGAGATGTCCAGCATCGCGCGGGACGTCTCTCGCCTGAAAAAGCAAAAGGAAAAATTAGAAAGGACGCCTATTCAATCGGGCTGGGAAATACCGAATTGAACCGTGCCTGGATGCGACGACTAAAACTCAAATTAGCGGCAAAATAGCGGTTCAATGCCACTTCTCGCGCTTCAAGAACATACACCATGACACTTGCCGATCCCGCCAGCATTGCCAGCTGGCACGCCCACATTTATTTCGATGCCCCGACGCGCGACACCGCATGGGCCTTGCGCGAAACCATTGCCGCTGAAATCGGCGATACGGTGGAAATCGGCCGCTTTCACGAGCGTCCGGTGGGCCCACACCCGATGTGGTCTTATCAGCTTGCCGTGACGAACGAGCGCTTTGCTGCCGTGTTCGCCTGGCTCGTCGTCAATCACGGTGAGCTCGATGTTTTCGTGCATCCGAACACAGGCGACGCGCTGCGCGATCATCGCGATGCAGCGGTGTGGATCGGTCATTCGCACACACTCAATCTCGCCGCGCTCGGTGGCTGAGCCACGCGAAAACACGCGAAAAAAATAGCAAGCACATCAAACTAAAAGTCAGACAAGACTTTCCGCATCCGTCGCTGAATCGTCAGTCGGATCACCACTGAAACGAAGTGTAAAAGTCCGTTCCAGCCCCCTTTGCATTCCTGCATAATCGCGCGTTTTGCCGGGCAATCCGGTAAAACGTGCCTGTTTTTCCTCAGCTGTTTCAATTCAAGTTCGTTCGTGTATTGCCGTTAGTCAGGACGCGCAATCAAATTCGCGCAATCGTTTTCTGTAGACGAATTGAAAGCGATTAGCGGAATTTGGGGTCGACAAGACCCGAAGCAGCAACGGGGGGCGCGCCTGCATCTAGCGGCGGCATATTGGCCGACGCTGCTTCAATAAAAAACCTTTACAAGGCACGATATGCGGTTTTCCAAATTCAGATTCGAAGCGGTTGCGGTGCTCGCAACCGCCTTGCTCGCGGCTTGCGGCGGTGGTGGCGGTGGTGGTTCGTCTGGTAGCTCGGGTAGCTCGGCGACCAACAACTCGTCGAACGGCAGCGGCAACACGGCGCAGGCCACGACCACCACGACGACGACTTCGCAGTCCAACTCGACCACCAACAGCGCGCTCCTGATCACGCCGGCGTCCAACCTCACCGCGCTGCCGAGCGCGAGCGGCAACGCCAGCACCGACGGCACGGCCTATATCAACGCGATGCGCCAGAACGTCGGCCTCGCGGCGCTGCCGTCCAATTCGGGCCTGGTGACCGCATCGAGCGATCACGCGACCTATCTCGTCGACAACCAGGCCTACGGCCACACCGAAACGGCCGGCAAGACCGGCTTTACCGGCGCCGATCCGCAGACGCGCATCTCGGCCGAAGGCAGCTTCCAGATGATGGGCGAAGTGGTCGTGGCGGGCCAGCCCGCGGCGTTCAGCGACAGCCTGTCGCCGGTCGAGACGCTCTTCGACGCGCCGTTCCACCGCATCGTCATGCTCGACGACTTCACGTCGATGGGCGTGGGCTACATGGCCAACGCGAGCTGGGAAGCGTTCAACATCGACTTCGGCTCGACCAGCGCCGATACGTTGTCGGCGACGGCGCTCGTCGCTTACCCGTACGCGGGCGAGCAGGGCGTGCCGACGAGCTGGTTCGCCAACGAAGATCCGAACCCGTTCGCCAGCGCCACGCAGTACGAAATGACTACGGTCGGCTATCCGGTGACGATCCAGAGCGCGTTCGGCTCGACGCTGAGCTCGATGAGCTTCACGATTACCGCGACCAACGGCACCAGCATTCCATGTCTCGCGCAGACGCCGCAGACCACGCCGAGCGAGCTTTCGAACGCCGCGCTGTGCGTGCCGTACTCGCCGCTCGCGGCCAGCACGACCTACACGGTGCGCGTGACCGGCACGTTGACCGATGCCTCGAACCAGACGCACCCGATCAATGTCGGCTGGACGTTCACGACGGCTGCATCGGGCGTGTCGCACAACGCAGTGCAGGATGGCCTGACGAATCGTCCGCTGCCGAAGTTCTGATCGGCGTGATTGGCGTGACTGAAGCAGGCTGAAATGCAAAGGGGCCGCAGTGAAAACTGCGGCCCCTTTTTCGTTGCATGCGATTGAAGCGCGACGCTCAGTGCCCGAACGACTCCTTCGGCGCATCCGATGCGGCTTCCACGGTATGCGGCCGCGCGGCCTGTTTCACGAGCAGTGCGGCGCAGGAGACGAGACCGGCGACGGCGATCGTCGCGAAAATGCCTGCGAACGAGAAATGCCGGCGCGCCAGTTCGGCGACCAGGAACGAGCCGGCAATGCCGCCGAAACGCCCGATCCCCAGCATCCACGCCACGCCCGTGCCGCGGCCCGAGGTCGGATAGAACGCGGCGGCCAGCGCGGGCATCGACGATTGCGCGGTATTCATCAGCACGCCCGCCGCGAACACCACGAGCACCAGCGCGCCCACATTGCCCACGGCCTGGCCGATCAGCCAGACCGACAGCGCGGTCAGCGCATAGCAGGCGGCAATGATGCGGTTGGCGTTGAAGCGATCCATCAGCACGCCGCACAGCACCGCGCCGATACCGCCGAGCGGGAACAGCGCCGCGATCAGCGTCGCGCGCGCGGGCGGCAGGCCGGCGTCCTTGAGCAGCAGCGGCATCCAGTTGATCGACGCGTAAAAGATCACGAGGCCCATGAAATACGCGATCCACAGCATCAGCGAGCCGACCAGATAGCGGCCCGACAGCACCACGCCCATGCCCTTGCCGTCGGCGTGCGGAGCGGTCTCGGTCATGGTGAACGACTGTGCGGCGGCGGCATCGGCGGAAATGCGCGCGAGCGCGGCGCGGATGCGCTCAGCGGGCTTCGCGTTCGCCACCATGTAGCGCACCGATTCCGGCATGCGCAGCGCGAGCGGGATCGCCAGCACGAGCGGCGTGACGCCGCCGAGCAGCAGCACGCTGCGCCAGCCGAAGTGCGGGATCATCCACGCAGCGAGAAAGCCGCCGAACGCCGCGCCCAGCGGAAAGCCGCAGAACATCAGGTTGATGATGGTGGCGCGGCGGGCGTCGGGGCAGTATTCGCCCATCATCGTGACGGCGTTCGGCATGGCCGCGCCCAGGCCGACGCCCGTGACGAAGCGCAGCCACACCAGATGGTCGATGCTGTCGGCAAACGCCGAGGCGAAACAGGCCACGCCAAACACCAGCACGGAGCCGAGCAGCATGGCGCGGCGCCCGAGCCGGTCTGACAGCGGCCCCGACGCGAGCGCGCCGAAGGCAAGACCGAACAGCGCGGCGCTCAGCACCGGTGCGAGCGCGGGCTTGGCCAGTCCCCATTCGCCAAGCAGCGACGGCGCGATAAAGCCGATGGCCGCCGTATCGAAACCGTCGAGCAGCACGATGGCGAAGCACATCAGAAAAATGAACCACTGGAACGGCGAAAACGGATGCTCGTTGAGGAACGTCTGGACGTTGACGGCACTGCGGCTCATGAAAGGTCTCTCCATTGTCTTATGCGTGGTTCGCAAATAGCGCACACAAATTCGCTATGCGAACTCTGGTCGCCATCCTACCCGTCTGCGGGCAGGCGCGATATCGGGGACTTTCTTGAGTGCATCCGTGCGGGAGCGAGGTGCGTATCTTCGTGATGGCTTCGATCGAACATGCCGCGCGGCGGCGTGTCGAACGTAGACGTTGCACAGCCTCAGCGGCCCAAATGCGGGCCTGAAGGAGATCGACGTGAAGAACCGGACGCTTTTTTCGACGGCGCGCGTGGGCGCGCTCGCCCTGACGGTGGCGCTTGCGGCGGGGCTGCCCGCGCGCGGCGCGTTCGCGCAGCTTTCGCAGAATGACGATCTGCGCTCGCCGCAAAACAGCCTCGCATTGATGCCCAATGCGCCGCTCGGCAGCGAATATCCGACGCACGGCAATCGCCAGGCGGGCGAGCTGCCGGTCGGGCCGACCGACCCGCGCGGCCAGCTGGCCAACGGATTGCCGAACAATTCCCAGGCGGGCGGCTATGGCGCGCCGCAGGCGGGTATTCACCCGCCGCAGGGCATGTGACCTAAATACGTTCCGGCACCCAGCTCAGCTGGGTTTCTACGCTCTCGCCGGGCGCGAGCGCCGTACCGCCCACGTCGAGCCGGCCCGCCAGACCGTCTAGCTGGAGATTGAGCCAGTCGGTCGTATTGCTGACGGGTTCGGCGCAAAACCACGGCAAGCCCTGCGCACTGTAGAGCACGAAATAGTCGAGCGGCGCGCCCGCCCGCAGCGCGAGCCGACGGCCCTCGTCTGGCCATTCGATCAACGCCTCGCGGCGCCAGCCCGAGAAGTTGTTATCGAGATCGAAGTCGTCGACGATCATGCCGTTTTCCAGCGCATCGACGGCCGGATGCGCGCTCAGCGCGACCGGGAGCACCTCGGCGTCGATTTCCCACATCGCGCGCACCCGCGCGCTCAGGCGCGTGCCGGGCGGCTTCGGGTAATAGGGATGATGGCCGAAGCCGAACGGCATCGTGCGCGTCCCCAGATTACGCGCCCAGAGCCGCACCGACAGCCCGGTCTCGTCGAGCGTGATGTGCTGGCGTGCCTCATAGCTGAACGGCCAGCCCTCGCCGCCGTGCGCGGCCGCTTCGTGCACGAAGCGCAGCGTCACGGTATTGCGCTCCTGCGACTCGACCTGCCACGGCCGCCGCCACGCGTGGCCATGCAGCGCGTGGCGCAGCGCGCCGGTGCCGCTTGGCAGATCGATCATCTCGCCTTCGAAGCGAAAGCGTCCGTCGCGGATCCGGTTGCAGTAGGGCATCAGCGGGAAGCTCGCCATGCCGAGCGGGTCGCGTGCGTCGATGGCTGCGCGCGTCGCGGGGCGCAACCAGTGATGAGTGGCCGCGGTCGCGCTGTCCTGCTCGTACCAGGCGGCAATCGAGCCGCCCACGTGCGGTGCGATCAGTGCATGCGCGCGACCGTGCGCGAGCGCAACGAGCTGGCCATCGTCGAGCGCGGCGGCGTCGAAGGACGGGGCGGAAGTCAAGGAGCGGGGCGTCGGGGCGGCGGTCAAAGGCGCGATCTCCGGATGGCTCAGAATTATTACTAATAAAAGATAATATAGTCCGGAAATGGCGTGCTGGTACCGTCAGCGAATGCCGACTTACGCCAATTGTTCGCCAAAAATATTAATGCTACGCTTCGGCCCACCAGCGCCCGCCCGGGACGTGGCCGTTCCTCTGCCGCCGGGCTGCGCAAGCTCATACCCATCCGATGAAAAAATCGACCCAGCGCCGCCCGACCATGACCGACATCGCGAAGGCCGCGGGCGTGTCGCAATCGACGGTTTCGCTCGTCCTCAATGGCGCGGTCGGCGCCAAACTGTCCGAGGCCACGCGCGACAAGGTGCACGAAGTCGCGCAGTCGCTCGGCTACCAGTTGCCCGTGCGCGCGGCGCAGCCACCTGCGCCGGCGGGCGACCGCAACCTGATCGTCTATATCGCCGACGAAATCTCCACCAGCCCGCATCCCGTCGTGAGTATCGACGGCGCACGCGACGCCGCCTGGAACGCGGGCTGCGTGCTCGCGGTGTTCTCGACGCACGGCAATGCGCAGATGGAACAACGTGTGTTGCAGGCACTCGCAATGCCCAATGTGCTCGGCGTGATTTATGCGACCGTCTATACGCGCAAGGTCGCTGTGCCGCCCGCGCTGTTCAAGGTGCCCGCGGTGCTGCTCAACTGCTACGCGTCGGATCACGCACTGTCGTCGGTCGTGCCTGCCGAAGTGGCGGGCGGCCATACGGCCACGGAGCACCTGATCGCGGCAGGGCATCGGCGCATCGGCTTCATCAACGGCGAGACCTGGCAGGATGCGGCGAAGGATCGCCTCAAGGGCTATCGCCAGGCGCTGGCGACGTCCGATCTGCTCTACGACCCGCAGCTCGTGCGCGACGGCGACTGGAGCCCGGACAAGGGTTTCGAGCTGACGCTGTCGCTGATGCGCGAACCCAACCCGCCCACGGCGATCTTCTGCGCCAACGACCTGATGGCGATTGGTGCGATCGAGGCGCTCAAGCAACTGGGTCTGCGCGTGCCGGAAGACGTCTCGGTGATGGGCTACGACGATCAGGAAATCGCCCGCCACACGCATCCCCCGCTCACCACGGTCGTGCTGCCGAACTACGAACTGGGCCGCTGGGCGGTCGATACGCTGCTGCAGGAGGAGCAGAACCGCAGCGCCGGTGCTCCGGTGCGCCACCGCACCGTGAAGCTGGACGGCCCGCTCATCGAGCGCGCCTCGGTCTGCGCGCCGAATCCCGCTGTCCCCGTGAATACCCTCATTAATATCTCCTAATTGTGGCTGGTAATATTAGTTGAAGCAGTGCTCGTAATAAGGCGGCCGATCGACAGAGCCGCACGGTAAGAAAGACAAGACAGGAAAGACAACAAAGCCGCGGCAGGGCGCAGCCCATACCGCCAACGTCATTCACCGCTTTGCATGGGGCCGCGCCCGACGCCTGAGCGTCGATCGCGGCCGACAGGAGACAGCCATGCGTCGTCAACGAATCCAGTCCGCCCTCATTGCCGCCGGTCTGTGTGCGGCGCTTGCCGCCGCTGTGTCGGGCAGCGCCTACGCGCAGTCCGATTCCGGTGCGCAGAAAGTCCAGTCGAATTCCAGCGAAACCTGCACCAATCCCAAGCCTGGCGGCAAAAAGCTGAGCGACATGGTGGTGGGCTTTTCGCAGTCCGAGAACGAACAGAATCCGTTCCGCGCGACGGAAACGGCTTCGGTGCGTGCGGCGGCCAAGGCGGCCGGGGTCAAGCGCCTGCTGTATACGAACGCGAACGCTAACCAGGCCAAGCAGGTCGCCGATATCGAAAGCATGATCAACCAGGGCGCCGAAGCGCTCATCATCGCGCCGAACGATTCCACTGGCCTGCAACCGGCCTTCGCGCAGGCGCGCGCCAAGGGCATTCCGGTCGTGACGATCGACCGCCTGACGGCGGGCACGTTCTGCCAGGACTACATCACCTTCCTCGGCTCGGACTTTTACAAGCAGGGCGAGCGCGCGGCGAAAGCGCTCGCGGACGCGACCGGCGGCAAGGCCGTGATCGCCGAAATCCAGGGCGGTTACGGCAACACAGTCGAAAGCCAGCGCACCGACGGCTTCGCGGCCGGGCTCAAGGCCTACCCGAACATGAAGATCGCCGCCGCGCAGACGGCCAACTGGTCGACCACCGAAGCGCAGAAAGTGATGGAGCAGATCCTGCTCGCGCACCCGGACGTCGACGCCGTCTACACGCACGCCGACACCATGACGGTCGGCGCGATCACAGCGCTGCGCCAGGCGGGCAAGCTCAAGGGCGTGAAGATCGTGTCGATCGACGGCACCAAGGAAATCGTCACCGATATCGACCAGGGCACCGTGGCCGCCGACGTCGAGACGAATCCGCGCTTCGGCCCGCTTGCATTCAAGTCGCTGGAAGACTGGATCGCGGGCAAACCGGTGCCGCAAAAGCAGATCATGGACGACGCGCTGTTCGACAAGACGAACGCGAAGTCCTCGCTGGCGGCGGGCAAGGTCTACTGAGCGGGCCTCCCTGGCGACGAGCACAACATGAGGCGATGACGATGAGCGCAGCACGCGACGCATCCCTGGCGGGTGCCCAACCGCGCGTCGTACTGGAGACGCGCGGCGTGTCGAAAACCTTCGGCGTGGTGCGCGCGCTGCGCGATGTCTCGCTGACGTTGCGCGCGGGCGAGGTGCATGGCCTTGTCGGCGAGAACGGGGCGGGCAAGTCGACGCTCATCAAGGTGCTCACCGGCTTTCATCAACCCGATGTCGGCGCGGTGACGCTCGATGGCGCGGACGTGTCGTTCGACAGTCCGCGCGCTGCGCAAAGCGCGGGTGTGTGCGCCGTGTATCAGGAAATCAACCTGATTCCCGAGCGCAGCGTCGCCGACAATATCTTTCTTTGTCACGAGCCCAAGCGCTTCGGCATCCTGACGGATCGAAAGCGCATGCTCGATGGCGCGGCCGAAATCGTCCAGCGTTACCGGCTGGCCGTCGATCCGGCTGCGAAGCTCGGCACGCTGGGGCTGGGCGCGCAGCAGATGGTGGCGATCGCGCGCGGCGTGTCGCTGGGCGCGCGCGTGCTGATTCTCGATGAACCGACCTCGGCGCTGAGCGGCGCGGAAGTCGACGTGTTGTTCGGCGTGGTGGATCGACTGCGCGCGGAAGGCATCGCGCTGCTGTTCGTGAGCCACCGGCTTTCCGAGTGCTACCGGCTGTGCGACCGCTTCACGGTGATGCGCGACGGCGCGGTGGTGCGAACGGGCACGCCGCAGGAGTTGCCGCGAGCGGCGCTGATCGCCGCGATGCTCGGGCGCGAAAGCGCTGGCGCGCATGCGTGGGCCGACCGCTCGGGCCGCGCCGATCCCCATGCCGATGTGACGCCCGCCTTGCAGGTCGACAGCCTGCAATGGGGCAACCGCGTGCGCGATGTGTCCCTGCGCGTGGCGCCGCGCGAGATCGTGGGGTTGGCGGGTCTGCTCGGCTCGGGGCGCACGGAAACCTTCAAGACGATCTTCGGCGCGCAGCGGGCCGATGGTGGCGAAGTGAAGCTCGCCGGTCAGGCGCTCACGCACGCGACGCCTGCGCGCTCGATTGGGCGTGGGCTCGCTTTTCTTTCCGAAGATCGCCGTGCTGAGGGCATTTTTCCGCGGCTTTCGGTGCGCGAGAACCTTGTCGCGAGCCTGTTGCCACGTATTTCGCGTTTCGGCTTTATCTCGCGCGCGAAGGAAGATCAGGTGGTGCGCGAGGCGATCGCGCGACTCGGCGTCAAGACGGCGGGGCCGGGCGCGTTGATTACGACGCTGTCCGGCGGCAACCAGCAGAAGGTGCTGATCGCGCGCTGTCTGTCCACTGAGCCCGGCGTGCTGCTGCTCGACGATCCGACGCGCGGCATCGATGTCGGCGCGAAGGAGGAGGTGCATCGCGTGGTGCAGCAGCTCGCGCAGGAAGGGCTGGCGGTGGTGGTGACGTCGTCGGAAATGGAGGAGCTGCTCGCGCTCACCGACCGGCTCGTGATGCTCAACGAAGGCGCGACGCAGGGCGGCATGCCCACGGCGGGCGCGCATCCCGACGACGTGCTCGCCGTGCTGGCGGGGCAAGGGCCGCAAGGAGCACAAGGATCAGACGGCAATGGCGATCAATCTTGAATCGAACGAGGAACGTTTGAGCCCCTCGAACTTTCCCGCACCGAAAGTCCCCAACGCGCCGCGTGCGCCCGGCGAGCCGCCGCGCGGTCGTACCGCGTGGCTCACGATACTGCGCGAAAACAGCGTCTATTTTGCGCTGGCCGCGCTCGTGCTGTTCAACCTCGCCATCACGCCGGGCTTCTCCAACCCGTTTGCCGCGCGCAGCCTGCTGTTCGAGGCGGCGCCGATCGTGCTGATCGCTCTGGGCCAGAACCTGGCGATTGCGACGCGCGGCATCGACCTGTCGGTCGGCTCGGTGATGGCGCTCGCGAGCGCTTCGATCGCGGTGTTCCTGCCGTATGGCGTGGGCACGGCGCTGGTGGGGGCGGTCGCGGTGGGCGCAGTGGCCGGGTTGTGCAACGGCGCGCTGGTCGCGCTGCTCGCCATTGATCCGCTGATTTCGGGGCTGGCGCTGCTGGTGGCGGCGCGCGGACTTGCGCAGGCGCTGCTTGGCGGCTCTCGCGTGAACCTGCCCGAAGCGCCGGCCTTCGATCTGCTCGGCGCGGGTGCGCTCGGGCCGGTGCCCATCGTCATGCTGATCGCGCTGGCGCTTGCTGTCGTGGTGGCGTTCGTGGTGCGTCGGACGACCTTCGGGCGCTACACGATTCTCGTCGGCGCGAGCCGCAGCGCCGCGTTTCTTGCGGGTATTCCGGTGCGCCGCACGCTATTCCTCGTCTATGCGGTGAGCGGCACGCTGGCCGGGTTGGCGGGCTTGTTCGCCTCGTCGCGGCTGGGTGCGGCCGATCCTAATTACGTGGGCGTGAACTTCGAACTCGATGCCATCGCCGCATCGGTGATCGGCGGCACGCCGCTCTCGGGCGGGCGCATTTCGATCGTCGGCGCGGTGTTTGGCGTGCTGCTGCTCCAGGTGCTCGACGCGAGCTTCATCATGAACAACATCAGCTTTACCTACGCGCAGATCCTGAAGGCGGTGTTCATCGTCGTCGCGCTCTATCTGCAACGCTCGGGAGGCTGACGACATGGCAAACGACGCAATGCAGGGTGCCGGTTCTTCGACTTCTGCCAGTTCTTCGGCTTCTTCTGCGCCCGTGGCCGCACCGCGCGCGAGCCGCCGGGCGCAGGTCATCGCGCTCGTGCAGTCGCGCGGCGCGATCGGCATGCTCGTGGTGGTCGCGCTGATCGCGGGCTTCGTGTTCCCCGACTTCCTGCGCCCGGCCAATCTCGCCGATATCGTGTCGAACAGTGCCTTCCTCGGCCTCGTCGCCGTTGGGCAGAGCCTCGTGATCATTCTTGGCGGCTTCGATCTGTCGGTTGGCTCGATGGTGGGCCTGGGCACGGTGCTCTCCGCTTATGCCGCGCCGTATGGGTGGGGCGCGGCGATGCTTGCGCCGGTTGCGGCGGGGTTTGTCATCGGCATCGTCAATGGCTTGTTGATCGCGCGGGCACGCATGGCGCCGTTCATCGTGACGCTGGCGGCGCTGCTCGGGCTCAAGGGCTTTGCGCTGGTGCTCGCGAGCCAGGATCTGCTGATTGCCAATCCGGGGTTCTTTGCGCGCATCGCCAATGGTTCGCTGTTCGGCGTCAGCAATCTGATCTGGGTGCTGGCGGTGGTCTATGCACTCGGTGCGCTGCTGCTCAATCACACGCGCTTCGGTGCGGCGATCTTCGCGGTTGGTGGTAACGAGGAAGCGGCGCGCATGCTTGGCGTGCGGGTGGAGCGGGTGAAGGTGCTCGCTTATGGTTTGTCAGGCGCGCTGGCGGGACTGTCGGGCGCGTTGCTGGCCTCGCATCTGGATTCAGGGCTGGCGGCGGCCGGGACGGGCTATGAATTGCAGTCGATCGCGGCGGCGGTGATCGGCGGCGTGCTTTTGACGGGCGGTGTCGGCACGATGGCGGGGCCGCTGGCGGGGGTGTTGCTGCTGGGGGTGATCGACAACGTCATCAATCAGGTGGGTACGCTCAGTCCGTACTATCAGAATCTCGCGAGTGGGGCGTTTCTGCTTGCTGCGGTGATTGTGCAGACGGTCTTGACCGGGCGGCGGCATGGTGCGGCTCGCGCGGCGAGTGGCGTTCGCAAGGGCGCCGCGTCGCGGGGTGCGGCGCGGACTTGAATGTTGCTGCTGGTTACCGTTGGCTGCGGTGGATTATTGCTTCGAGACGGTCAGCTTCACGTGGTTCGCGCCGGCGGTTTGGGCGGTGATCTCGGTGCGGTTGCCGCGATCTCCTAGATAGAAGTGCTGCCGGCCTGGCGCGTTGCCGTCGTGTGTGGCGTTCGGCAGGCAGGAGGCGATGTCGGCGCCTACGCCTTCGAGCGCATCGGATCCTGATCCGGCGTCCGCGTTGCGCGTGCTCCAGGTGCATTGATAGGCGTCGTGCGTGGCTGCGCATTGGGCATCGTCGCTGTAGGGCTGGGCGACGGCGCGGCCATCGGCCGGGCTCAGCGAGGTGAAATGCTGCGGAGCGGCTGCGACGATACGCTTGAGCGCGGCGCAGGGGCTGGCGCTGTCGTCGGCGTGAGAGACGAGCGGCGCAAGAGACAGGAACGCGGTGGCGGCAAGTCGGAGAGTGTTGGCTCGCATGCTGGATTCGCTGCCTTAAGGGGCAGCGCCTCTTGGTGGTGATATCGGGTAGCTGCAAACGTCGTGCCGGGAACGACGTTTGCAGTTGATCGACGAGAACAATCACCACGAGGATCGCGCCATGAACAGAAAAATCCGATACCCGATGCGCGCCGGCGCAATGCTTGCGGCGACTCTCGCGCTGGCCGCGGTGACGTCATCCGGCTATGCCGCATCACAGGACGACGAAGATCACGCATGTCGGAGCGACGCTTTTCACTTCTGTGCGAGCGAGATTCCGAACAAGGAGAAGATCACGGCTTGCATGAAACAGCACTATGCCGAGCTGTCGCCGCCGTGCAAGGCGATGTTCAAGAAGCCGCCGAAGGGCGGCGCGAGCTGACAGAAGATAAAGCGGGCGGAGGGTTAAGGCGCGACGAGAGTCGCGCCTTTTTATTTTGGCCGGCTGCAAATTTGTGCTTGCGCACTGTGCGAGAGGCAAGCTAAGATTCGCCCCCTTCGCTGCCTGCCGTACCGGCTGC
>NZ_BAYA01000045.1 GCF_000685015.1 Paraburkholderia bannensis NBRC 103871
ACGCTTTTATTGCGCTTGGAGTGGAAGCAAAACTGTCACTTCGGCGACTCGGGAAGCCGTCCGGTCAATCCGGCGCCGGTGACACATTTATTGCGTCCTACGGGTGTCCGCATCGCTCACGTCCGCGCTCGATCCGCTTTCCGTGGAAGTTGTGCCCAGTGCACTGACGGCGAAGGGCTGACTCGAAACCTGGGGCGCAAGATGGAACCAGCCAACGTTTGTAACAATATCGCCGGCGCTCTGCGCGAAAGTCGACGTGCTTGAAATGAGCGCAGCGGTCGCTGCGAAAATGTGGCGCTTGGCCATACGTCTCCTCTTCTTTTGTTGTGGATGCGAAAACGATTTTATTCGCTAAGCGTTCCATTCAAAAGGAGATCGTCTGGTAGGGATACTCTGGAATTCTGGAAGGCCTTTCGTGGTAACCGGCGCTGTCCGTTCAGCTCAACGGTGCATTTCGCCGTCGTATGTTTCAGCTGGTAAGCGCGGCGCGTATGCAGACTGCGGTGCCGTTGGTATCGTCGCACTCCCAGAATTCCACATCCGGCGGCACCAGATGCGCATACGTCCGGAGATAGTAATCAGCCAGCGTCAAGCCACGTTTCCGGCATTCATCGCGAAGAACAAACATTACCTTGCGATATTCACCCGGAGCCAGACTGAAGTAATACATCGCCTCGTTCCAGACCGTCAGCTTTGCCACGGGAATCCGGGCGCCGCGGGTCCATCGATGGGACTTGCACTCGACCAGAATCTTCTGCTCCTCGCATCCGAGATCAAACGCATGATCCTTCTTCGTCATGCCGATGCCCAGCATGACCTTGAGGCTGCCTGGCAAGGCGACTCCCTGTCCCGCAAAGAAGTGCCGCGCCATGACCTCGAAGTCGCGTCCCGCATGGGCATTTGAGCGGGCACCGACACGCTGATGGGTCATGTCACGCGTCATTTTTCGCCCGGCCACCAGGGTTGAGGCTGAGGCGCGTCGATCGCGTAATCCTCAAGACGTTTGCCCGCGAGCCACCTGGGGCGCGGTCCCCTTCCAGACCATTTGTGACCAGTCGCGGGATCGTAATATCGAGCGGGCGCCCGCTCCGGCTTGTCGTAACCTAACGCCCGGCGTACTTCCTGTTCTGTAATGCAGAGAAGCTTGACGTCCTCCCGGAAGCGAGCCAGTGCGGCGGCAACTTCTCGCGCTCGGGCATCGGCCAGCAGTTCGTTGACGTGACCGAGTTCGGCACGCAGGGTCTTCAGTTCAGACATGGTCCGTGGGATGAATGCCGGCAAGGCGGCGACGGGAAGATTCTATCGCTGCACGGGGGCGTCAACGCTGACACGCAACCACAGCGTCACGCCTGGAGATATCGCTGAATGGCGTGATTCGCGAGACCGTCCGCCGTGATCTCGCGATGCTTCTACGAGGTGTTCTCCGCCGTCCGGCCGCGAATCTGGACGGTGGGCGGCGCCGGCACAGCGTTCAAGGCACGGACGATCCGGCTACCCGGCATCCTCCGGCGCGTCCAGCAGGCCAAGTCGAGGGAGCGCCCGCGACCAGATGTAATCCAGCAGGAGGACGAGGCCAGGGCCGGATATGCTGTTGTGTGGCGTCCGGACCATGATTTCATCCTGTCCGCGCAGTTCGTGAACCGTAGTTTCGGGATCGACCTGAAACTCGATACGGGTCAACACTTCGAGTCCGGTGTCGTGTCCAACCTCGAAATGTTTGGCCGCGGTTGCAAGCTGAAAGCACACATTCATCCACGGGCTGTTGTCGATCAGAAACGTGCCGAAGTCTTTCGGACCACGGATAGTGCGGCCGGCGAACTCGTCAAGGCGATTAAGCGCGTGTACCTGACGAAGTGCTTCGTAGACCCAATCCTTCATCTGCCACGCGGTGGTCACCGCGTTCATGACCGCATAGGCCCGGTGCTCGAGGTCAGCAGGTGGATTGTGGTGAAGCGCCAGTGCTTCAAAGTTGAGCTTTCTGTAGAGGTCGGCAGGTGTCTGGAGTGAAAATGTTCGACGATTGGACGTAACCATAACGAATCAGGCTCCGTTTCGCATGCGAAATCACTGATCGGATCAATACGGCACGCGATACCCGGATGGTAGTGAGTCCAGAAATAGGAAACGGGCCTTACGGCCCGCTTTCCTGTCGTTCAGTATTCCAGACGCCACTCAGGCAGTTCCGGGAAAGAGCTACGAGTCGATGTCTTCGCCTTTGCGCGCAACCGCTCCTTCATGGCGGGCGTCACGACCGGCATCGTCTTCGAACGGGCACGGCGCACGACCACCTTCGGCTGCTTGGCAGCGTCAGCCGGTTTTTTCGCCTTCAGTGCTTCGCTCATATCAACTCCTTCTGTTGCAGGTAGTCTAGCAGTTTTTCCCAGCAGCGGCTGTCGGCCCCCAGATCGAACTCCATCAGGCGCTGGGAGCCATTTTCCCGCCACCAGGTCTCGTCGATCGCGATCACATCCTGCACCGTGATACAGGCTGCGAGGTCAGGCTGTCCATCGGTTTCCCCGTGATCGAGTAGGGCGTCGAACCCCAATTTAGGCCAGACAAAATAGCCAATCATCCGCGGGTCATGTCCACGTCCCCCACCGGCGATCAGCGAGATACGGGTGTAGCCCATGCGGTGCGCGGTCATCGCGCAGAGCGCAAACGCAACGGTGCCTAGCCCTTCGGGCGCCTGATGACGCAGATAGAAATGATCAACGTGAACGGCACGCGGCGGCCCGATCTCCTGGGCAGGAAAGGCATCATCGTCGCCAGCCAGGACATCATCAAGAAACAGTGCCTCCCCGGTGCCCTCCTCGTCATAAATGCCAACGCGGTTCTTGTGCCCTTCATGGACCAGTTCGGGATGGATCGTCGTGAAGTAGGTGCCCGGCGGTGCGTCATCGTCGCCGTAGTCGTACTGGTCCTGCTCGTGCACGCGGGCGCCGTCAAACACCATCAGCAGCTGGGCGGCCTCACGGCTGGATATCACCACCCCGAACAGTTCGAACACATCGCCTTCTTCGAGTTGCACCCCGTCGTAGCGGAATGTCCCGTTCAGGTGAGCGATCGCCTGTGGTGTGCTGCACAACGCGTCGTACGGTTCGCGCAGCACGCGGTTGAAGAAGTCGGTCGTTGGAAGCGGCATGGTGCGGTATTCAGTAAAAGTGGCCTGCAAGACATCGTGTGCGCGCCGCGTTATGGGCGACGGCGGCACCGTGGCCACCATCCTTCTGAAACTGGGCCGACGCCGCCAGTATGGCTCGACAGGCGCCGCCCCGATTCCTTTTAGCTTGGCGCCGCGGCGTTCTCCGTCGATCCGGCCGGACTCATGGCATTCGCGCCTTCCTCCGGTTTGACGACGGGGGGATCGAGCAGCGACGGGTCCAGGACCGCCTGTTCCAGAACGAGTTCGGCTGTCTTTTGTGCGGCGCTCACGTCCAGAATGACTGACTCGCCCGCGTGCGACAGGTCTGAGCGAACTTTGTACAGATCACGGGCTTGTTTGTCCCAGTTCTCGATTTCCTCCGGCTCGTATCCCTGCGCCTTCGCCGCGCGTGTCACGAGCGCGCGCACAGCGGCCCCGTGCGAAACCTTCTTCAGGTTGCCCAGCGCACCTGACAGCGACTTATCGTTAACAGCGACCGTCTCCTTCCGCTTTTCGTTAATCCAGGCAATGGCCGCCGCGTCACGGGACCATTGCACCGCGAGGGAGTCGAGGATGGTGAGATAGGTCAGGAACTTCGAGCGCGGCAGTGCTTCATCCTTTGCGCTGACATAGAGGCTGAGTGCAGCGAGCAGCCCCTCGTCCCTGATTGCCGGGCAATTGTCCAGCCAGTCCTGCCAGCCAACCTGCTCACTCGTCATTGACGCGTCCATCCACAGCGGGGTAGGCCGGAAGCTTGCGGGGATAAGCGTCGGTGCCGGACCGTTATACGTTTCCACATTCGTTGTAGCGAGTTCTGTGTAGGGGCCGATGCGGAACGAGGCCCGCATGCGCAGGGACAATACCGGCAGTCTGGCTTTCAGCTCCTCGAACAGGGTCTCCGCCTCAGCCTTTTCCATCGGGTTGAAGAGGAGCCACTGGTGCGCAGCAGCCGCACTCACCGCGCCATGCTTCTGCGGAATCGGATCGCGCGTGTGCAACTGGGCCGTTTTGCCCAGAACGACCATGGAGTTTCCCTCCTTGCCGAGCAGGTTTCCCCGGCTCGCAGTCAGGGGGACGTGAAGCCAGTACAGATCTTGGGTTTCCGATATCGATTCAGACACAATTCCTCCAGGCGTAGTGTCAGGGACTAGGGGTGAAAGAATATAACGCGAGTGCTTTTAAAAGGGACTTAAAGCCCGAAGCACCCATCCGGATACCTACTCCCGTCTCGCGTTCAGGTGAGCGTCATTCTTCTTCCCGCCAGGCCCCTGCGTCCGGTTCCTTGCCGTTCAGGGGCGCTCCAAACGACTCGTCGCACGCATCGAGGTCAGCGATCTGCCTGTCGTCAAGTCGTCGAGCCTGGCCCGCACCGATGGCCCATTCACTCCGGTTCGCGAGTCGCGCGATCAGCATGCCGTACTGGCCCATGTCGAGCGGACGCCTACACAACGACGAACGCGGTGGCCACCTGTCCAAACTGCCATCGTCGCGCGCACTACAGACGCGCCGATCAGGCAGCTAGGACAGGGGCATAATGGCCGCCGACCAGCAGAGTTCGGCGAGCGCTGTCCGGTTGGAGCGGGGTCACCTCGACGGGCTGAAAGGAAATGGACATTCCGGTTATCCAAACCACGTGACGCCCGCTATCTTTGGACTCATCCTGCTCAGCCTGTATCACCCCAGGATGCCTGTTCGAAATAGCCGATTTCTTTCAGAAAACGGGCTTTGCCATCAACAAGGCTGAACTGCCCGGGCTCACGTTCATTGTTCCTGCGAACGTTTTCCGGCGAGGGCAACATGCCGTCGACGACGAGATCGGCCAGCCGGGTGTTTCGCATGGACTCGTGAAAATCGGTTGCTGCCTTGCGGCCGGACCACGCGAGCAGACAGTCGATCGTTGCGCCCGCAATCAGGTCGGCGACCTGAAGCTGTGGGTGCGTAACGGAGTTGGAAAAGGTCAGTTTGCGGATTCTCAGCGGTAATTCGGTCTGCCGCGCCCCATAGCCAATAATCCTCGGTGCCGCCGGCGTCATGAGTGCCCGCAAGAATGGCTCGCTTCTCTTCAAGGGCTTTGACTGGTCATGCGTAACGTCAAAAAAGCCGGTTTCTTCCTTCATCCACTTGTCGATCATCATGGAGAACAGGTCCGGGGCAGGATCAAAGGTCTGGAGCGGGAACGGCGTAAGAAATTCACGCATACGTCCGTATGCAAGAGCGAGTCCTGTCGCAAGATCACGGTTTCTCTCAGGAGCAGCAAGGAATGCGGTGCGAAGTGTCTGGTCGAAGCTGGAATATGCAACCGAGCTACGTTCCCGGATCGCGCGAAGAAATGCATGTAACAATTTTTCCCAGCCGCCATTCGGGAAAATCGTGTGTCCAGCGTAGTACCAGACGTTCGCCAGTCCGACATGACCGTCCCCATCATAGAGATCGAGGCCGTTCTCATAGACGGGCGGCTCGATCAGCTTGTCGACGAGCTGCGCGATCAGGTAGAACCGCTTGTCCACCACCAGCGCTTTTGCGGTCGCCGTCGTGAGATCGGGTAAGGAAAAAAACTGCAGCAACGCCGCCTGCCCTTCACGGCTCCCACGGAGCTTCGTGTACTTTGCCTCAACCTGCTTCTGGCGCAGGAGTGGTCGCACCATCTCAGCAGCGCGATCGCTGTCCAGACACGCGCTGGCCAGTGCAAACAGAGGCTGCTCGGCGTTAAGCAGGTCAACGCCCGTGTTGCCCGATTCATCACAAAACAGCTCCCGCATTTCTTCTCCCAAGATCGACGCGTCAACGGCCACGACTATTACGCGAGTGCGTCTGCAAACTCGTCCCAGAATGCAATCGCCGCGTGGCCGTACTCACGCAGATCGGTGAGCGTCAGATACAGGTCTTCGCCGGACATCGGATAGTAGACACGACGCGGATAGGCAGGAGTCGTCAGGTTCACCCCCCTCGCGCGATTGATCTGGAAGAGATCCGGTCGCGCGGTCTTCAGTCTGTCAGCCGATTCGCCGTCTGCGTGTTTGACCGTATTCGCCACCAGCTTCAATTCCTCGAGAGTCGACCAGGACTGCAACCGGCGGATATCCAGTCCAGCGTCCATCAGGCGCTTCTGCAAAACCTTGACCTGAAGAAGCCGGTTATCGTTTTCCTCCTTCGGTCCCAGTACCTCTTTGCGGTGAAAGGCGATGAGTTGCTGTTCCCACGTATGGTAAAGCAGTGGAGCAAAGGCGTTGATAAGCGCCTGCCGTACGGTGTCCATCCCGGAATAGTGATCGTAGCCGGCTTCAAACGCTGCTTCGGCAAGCATGCTCTCATCCGTCATGTCGGGATCTAGCGGTAGGGACATCAGATCCGCATAAGCCTTTTCTTCTATCGCTTTGGCTTCCGCCTCAATGTCATCAAACGTGGGGAGCAGACGTGTTTCAAGCACCTGAAGTGTGCGCTCCAGATGGGGCTGAAACATGCGCCTGAAGTAGCCGCTCCAGAATAATTCATTGTGCATCGCTGCTCCTTTCGCTGTGCTGTACGTTGAATGTCTGATGAGTTGTGCACATACGATGCACCCGGTGTTCCGAGCCATCAATTAAGCAGGGCTTTATGTATCTCGACTTGGTTCCCCGTGCCCAGAGTCTGATGGAGCAATCGTGCCACCGCGCGCATGAACTCGGACTCGGAACTGAACCCGCACGCGAGAGCCTGCCGCTCGGCCGACTCATCAATCGCCAACGCATTGAGCGCTGCCCGCGCCATTGCTTTGGCTTCATTCGCGTTGTGCGTGAGATTGCCATTGAATACGACGCTCTTCGAAAGGCGACTGCCGTAGACCGAAATAAAAGTGACACCGTTGCGACTATAAATGTGTCACAACGCGGCGGACACCCGGCCCGGTGCCGAAAGATTAGCGCTGAGGCGACCCCAGCAAGCACATCGCCGCTCTCTGCGAACTTCCGGTATCGACCCTTAACTGCCCCTCGGCGCGCCGTGTCGGCAGTCGGGTGTTGGCTGGAACTCGGCCATTCGTTTGGAAGCGATACCTGTGAATCTCCCAACATGCAAACTAGCGGCCCCGCCGACGTGGCTATGGGGACGCACCGAGCATCACAATAAAATCTCGATGCGTCTCTGTCTCACCCTCCGCTATCCGGCAAGCCGACTCGCGATCGCAATGTCCTCCGTCACTGCCAGGAACCTCGCAACGTCACTCGGCGCATGGCAATGCAACGGAGAGATGCGCACCGCACCGTCGAGGTTGAACGATTTCAACATCCGCCCCGAGTAAAGGCTCGTCGCAATCCGCTCATAGACGATCACGCCCCGCTCTTCATAGGCGCGTACGGCGGCGGTCGGGTCAAGGTTATCGAAGCCGATACCTGCGATCAGATCGCGGCGCGTCAGATCGTCGTGATCCCAGAACACGCGTACGCCTTCGATCGCTCGCAGCCCGCGCTGTCCGTCAACGCCGTCGAGCAACAACGAAAGCAGCGCGCGCTCGTGCTCTTCGATGCGCTGCATGCCTTGTACGAACCGTTCGCGCCGGTCTTCGGCGTCGCTAAACTGGGCGCCGATCCACGCGACATAATCGACGATCGCGCTCACCACGGCGAATTGCGCGGGCGCGGGGCTGCCGAGTTCCCAAACCCCTTTGTCCTTGGCCGCGAGCCGATGATGCGGAAGTTCCGCAAGCCGTTCGGACAGCCATGACACGCCCGAACCCCGGCACCCGAAGAACTTGTACGGCGCGAAATTGATGCCGTCCACAGGGGTCTTTTGCAGATCGATAACCGCATGTGGCGCATGCTGAACCGCATCGACGATGATAAAAAGATCCGGCTTGCGCGCCCGCGCACGTTCGACGATGGTCGCAATATCGAGCTTCGCGCCCGAGATATTCGATGCGTACATCACGCTCAAAAGTGCCGTATCGTCGTCGATGAGCGCGACGATGGCATCGGTATCGACGCCGCCGGTTTCGGCATTGCTCGGTGCGATGCGAAGCTCCTTGCTCGTACGCTCGCAGTACATCGTCATCGCATCGAAAGACGACGGATGCTCGAGAATCGTGGTGACGGCGTTCGTGCCCGGCACGTTCTCCATCACCGTGCGGACCATGTCGAACATCGCCGCCGAAGCGGTCAGCGAGAGGTACACACTTCCGCCACGCACGTTGAGGATGCGGCGCACGTCGTCTTCGCCGCGCGCCTGAATACCCTGCAGAAACAGCGCGCGCTCGTGGATACGCTCGGGACAGTCCGGCAGCGCATCGATTTGCGCGAATGCTTCCAGTGCCGATTTCAGTCTGAACGATCCGCCTGCGTTGTCGAAGAAAAGACGTTCACGGTTGTCGATATCGCGATCGACGTAATGAAAGCGCTGCTTGATGGCTTCCATCATCGATGCTGAAAACAACTGCCCGCGATTGCTGCTCATCGGATCTGTTCCTCGTTCCATGTTAGTCATTCCTGAATTCAACGAATCTCATGCGTCCAGCGACGCGATATACGCCTTGCCTTTCTCCGCGTCGTACTGGCCTTCCCAGCGGGCGATGACGAGCGGTGCGAGCGCGTTGCCCACCACGTTCAGCGCGGTGCGTCCCATGTCCATGATGCGGTCAACGCCTGCGATGAACGCGAGCCCTTCGAGCGGCAGTCCCGCGCTGGCGAGCGTCGTGAGCAGGATCACGAACATGAAGCCGGGCACGCCTGCCGCGCCTTTGGAGGTCACGACCATCGTGAGCACGAGCACGATCTGTTCTTGCAGGCCCAGATGCACGCCATAGAGCTGTGCGACGAACAGCGTGCCGATGCCGAGATAGATCGACGCGCCATCCAGATTGAACGTGTAGCCTGTGGGCACCACGAACGTCGTGATGCTCTTCGGCACGCCGAAGTCTTCCATCTTCTTCATCAGTTGCGGCAAAACCGTCGCCGAACTGCACGTCGAGAAGGCGATGATCAATTCGTCCTTGATGACGCGCACCAGCGTGAAAATGTTGAAGCCGAAGAGGTGTGCCGTAATGCCGAGCACGAACACCGCGAACAGCACGATCGCGAGATACGTCACCGCAACCAGCTTGATGAGCGGCAGCAGCGAACCGAAGCCGAAACTCGCGACTGTCACTGCGATTAGCGCACACACACCGAACGGCGCGTAACGCATCACCATGCCGGTGACCTTGAACATCGCGTCGCTGATGCCTTTGAAGGTTGCGAGCACCGGCTGGCGATATTCGGCAGGCACGGATTGCAAGCCCAATCCGAACAGCACGGAGAAGAAGATCACCGGCAGCAGATCGCCGCGCCCCATCGCCATGACGATGTTGTCGGGAATGATGCTCAGCAACAGCGCCATGAAGCCGTGATGACCCTGCGTTTGCTGCGTGGTCTGCTGATAGCGCGAAATATCGGTGTGTCCGAGTTGGGACAGATCCGTGCCCAGCCCCGGATGCAGCACGTTGCCGAGCACGAGTCCCAGCACGATGGCGATCGTCGTGATGACCTCGAAGTACACGAGCGTCTTCAGGCCGACGCGCCCGAGCGAGCGCCCGTCGCCGACGCCCGCGATGCCCATCACCATGCTCGTGAACACGATGGGTACGACCACCATCTTGATCAGACGAATGAAGATATCGCCGGCCGGTTGCAGGAAGCCGTTGATGGCGGACTCGCGAAACTCCGGGAAACGGTTGAGGACCAGCCCGACCCCAATGCCGGCGATCAGGCCGATCACAATTTGCCACGCGAGCCCGATGCGAGGCTTGCGCGCCGCGCGCTCGGGGTGAGGTGTTTCCATGACGGATTCCATGCGCTCTCCAGACACGTATCGGTTGATATAGATGAGTCGAGCCTCTGCAGGGACTCGTTAGGGGGAAAAGTACCCAGTCAAAATGAACTAAAAAAGCGATTTTTTTCTATGAGAAACTATCGCTTTTAGTGATGTGAGTCCGGAGCCATGCTGACGTTCAAGCAAATGGAAGCCTTGTACTGGATCGTCCAGCTCGGTTCGTTCGAGGCGGCCGCGACGCGCCTGAATACCACGCAATCGGCGATCTCCAAGCGCGTGCAGGAACTGGAGCGGGCTTTCGACATGGCGGTGTTCGACCGCGCAAATCGCAGCGCGCGCCTCACGGAGAAGGGCGCGGAATTCTTCGAGCACGCGAGGGAATTGCTCGAGCGGCGCGACCAGATCGTCGAGCGCATGAGCTCGAAAGAGGCGCTGGTTCGACAAATTCGCATTGGCGTGACGGAACTCACGGCCCTGACGTGGCTGCCGCGCCTCATTGCCGCGATTCAGGCCGAATATCCTAAGGTCAAGGTCGAAGCGGAGGTCGATCTGAACGCAACCTTGCGCGAGCGGCTGGCGGCGGCCACGGTGGACGTGATCATCGTGCCGCAGATGCACGAGGTCGAGCCGTATGCATCGACGCTCGTCGGTCAGGTTCGGAATGCGTGGATGTGCGCGGCCAGTCTCGCGCCGGGAAAGCGTGCGATTCCGCTTGCCGATATCGCGAAGTTTCCGCTGATTTTGCAGGGCGGCCTGTCGGGTACGGGCTACGTGTATAGCCGGTTTCTCGAGGAGCAAGGGGTCGCGTTGCAGAAAGTGCTGGCGAGCAACAGCCTGATTGCGCAGATTGGGCTCACACTGTCGGGGCTTGGCGTTAGTTACCTGCCCGAAGCCTGTCTTGCGCGCATGGTCGAGCGACGTGCGCTCGTCGTGGTGCCGACGCGGCCCGCGCTCCCGCTAGTGCGGTACGTCGCCATGCATCGGGCGGAACAGTCACATTCGCTCAGTGCCGCCGTGGCGCGACTTGCGGCGCAATCGTGCGACTTCTCCTCTAATCTGCTTGATCCGGGAATCTAGGCATCAGCAAAAGCGGTCGAAGTCGTTGACTCGTAGAATCGAACGTACGCGGCGCTCGAAAGCACTTGATCTAGAGCTGGCAGCCATTGCTCTCCAGTCTGGCGGAGCGAGCCGCTTTCGTGTGTCTTCAATCGGGACTGGACCGGCCACTTGGTCCTTGCATCCGAAAGTCAGCTTGTGGCCGACTAGCGCCTGACGCAGCGTCAGAGAACTGCCACTGACGCCGGCATCCACTCGGCGACATCGTCATAAAAGTACAGCCCCGTCGCTAATCGGCGATTAGCGACATAGCTGCGTTTTTCAACGAAACTGCAAACACGCTGATCGAGCCGCCGGAACTCCGCCCTGCCTCACTGCGGGGCGAAGTGTCGAATTTAATACGGACTGAGCTGAAGTGACGTTTTTATTGCGCTTGGAGTGCAAGCAAAAGTGTCACTTTTGCGGGGTAAAGCGCCGTCTGGTAGGAATCGCGCCAGTGACACTTTCATTGCGTCCTACGGATTCCGTGCACCGCTGTGCCTTCTTGACACGTGGCGTCTGCTGCTTTTCGGAAGCTGCATGCCCGACACGAACGCGTCGAAGTTAATAGAAAGTGAGGCTTCGCTCGGTTTCCGGGCCAGCCGCTAGCCCCGCATTTTCGCGTACAAGGACCAGTGAACCCTAAAAGGTGTGTTCGTCATCAGATTAAATTGGATGGCGCTTTTTGAGGGTTATAAGTCCTTTGAGCCTTTCAATCAAGGTTCCATAATTTGCGCCGGAATCAGGTCGGAACACGAGCACAGACGCGATTGCGCCTTGTGCTTCCGGTTCGATCAATCTCGAGCAAAGAAAAGGAACCGAATATGAGGCTTAAAAGCAAGTCGGCTTTGATTACTGGCGGGACTAGCGGCATCGGTCTCGCGACAGCTAAGCTTTTCATTTCAGAAGGCGCCCGGGTAGCGGTTACCGGCCGCGACGAGGCCGCTTTAGAGCGTGTGAAGGCCGAGCTTGGCGAGAATGCGTTAGTTCTCAAGGGCGATGTGCGATCGATCGAGGACATGCGGGCGATTGCAGCTGAGATAAAAAAGAAGTTCGGCGGCTTGGATGTCGTGTTCGCCAATGCGGGCTGGGCATTTCCTTCCGCACTCAACGACATCGACGACGACCTCTACAGCGAGATCATGGACATCAACGTCAAGGGCGTGGTGTTCACGGTTCAAGCGGCGCTGCCGGTCTTGCGGGATCACTCATCAGTTATCCTGAATACGTCGTTCGTCGCCCAGACCGGCAAGCATGGCGTCTCGTTGACTGCAGCGGCGAAGGCCGCCGTGCGATCGCTTGCCCGCAGTTGGTCCTACGAGTTCCTCGATCGCAAGATCCGCTTCAACGCGATCGCGCCAGGCGGCATGGAAACGCCCCTGCTCAGCAAGTGGGGGATGTCGGACGAGGATGTCCACAACTTCAAAAGCGAGTTCGCGAAGACCATCCCGGTTGGCCATCTGGGAAAGGCAGAGGACATTGCCTACGCGGCGCTCTATCTCGCCAGCGACGAATCTTCCTACGTCGTCGGCACGGAACTGATTGTCGACGGCGGCGCCTCGCAGCTCTAAGCCTGCGCTTTCCGATTCACGAACGCTATAAGTCCTTCCTGCTCATCTACACCGTGATCCCGTGTCCACCACGCTTTCCTGTCGTGGTGGTTTTCCATCCGGCTCAATCTGGTTGCGCACGCGGAGGGGCCGAAACGCAAGGAGAAATGATTTTGACCGACAGCAGCGAAAACAATGCCTCCGGAAAGCCACTCACCGGAGCAGGTCGCTCGCGCCGCGATATTCTCAAGTTCGGAAGCATCGCCACACTAGGCGCCGTGCTGGGTGGCGGAGCCCTGCTTGGCCACACGTCGCCTGCTCTTGCGCAGGCAGCAAGCAAGCCAGAGCTTGCTCCGAACGACCCACTCAACATTTTGATCGTCAATTACGACGGCGGGACGCTTCTCGACTTCGCCGGCCCCAGCGAGATTTTCCATCGGTTGCCAAATACCAACGTTCGCTATGCGAGCCTCAATGGGGGCAACGTGACTCTTGAATTCGGAGTCGTGTATGGAAAGACTGAACGCCTGGCCGATATCGATAATACAGACCTGATTCTGTTGCCCGGTGGGTCCGATTTGACGGCGCCGATGCGGCCCGAGTATCAAGCGCAGATCCGGCGTCTGGCGGAGAGCGCCAAACATGTGACGTCGGTTTGCAATGGATCGCTAGTGCTCGCTGCGACGGGCATTCTCAAGGGTAAGCGAAGCGCCTGCCATTGGGCCTTCGTCAACAAGCTGTCCGAATATGGCGCGATTCCCGTACCAGATCGATTCGTGGAAGACGACCACGGCCGCTTCATGAGCGGCGGCGGCGTGACGGCGGGTATCGATTTCGCACTTCGCGTCGCCGCGAAACTGCGCGGCCAACAGGCCGCCGAATTCACGCAACTCGTGATCGAATACGATCCCGCTCCGCCGTTCCACTCCGGTCATCCCAGAGATGCACGGCCAGAAGTCATCGCGATGGTCGACAAAGAACTGCCCGGTGCATCAAGGGGGCTCGCACGAATTCCAGGCGTACGCTGAAATGCCCGCGGGCAATGTCTGCGAGGACTTTCACTGGTTTCGATGAAACTGCAGCCGACGTTGCTTGCCTCGCCTGCCCAATCGGGCACAGCCCTTTCAATTTAAACTGATCGGAAATCCTTAAATGCAACAGATTCGTCGTTTTGCAGGAGCCCTTGCAGCCTGCTTTTCCTTTTTCATGTTTGCCGTGCCAGCCATTGCTGGCGGTCTGCAGCCTCAAACCGAAGCGGCCATCAAAGCCGAGAACGCGCGATGGGCGGATGCCTTTGCGCGAGGGGACTATGAGGCGATAGGCCGTCTGTATACCAACGAGGGCGCACTCCTGCCGCCCGGCGGCGACCGGGTGACGGGAGGCAGCGCGATTGCCGCGTACTTCACCAAGGGGTATGCCGGGGCAAAACCCGACACCGTATCGTTCAGCAATTACGAGTTCTACGGTAACGACCGGACCGTGACGGAAGTCTCGGATGCGGAAATCCGTGACCATGCTGGAAACCTCAAATACCGCGGCAAGCAGATCCTCCTCTTTCTGAACGAGGGCGGCGCGTGGAAATTGCATCGCGACATCTGGAATGATTACGCTGCCCAGAAATCCGATGGCCGTTGAGCGCCTGGTGATGTAGGTAGCCCCGTACGGCGAGCGCCGATACGGCGGCGCACGATCAGTGCGCAATGTTCCTTCTGCTCTCGCGCCGGATCGCCTGCGGAGGGTGGCCATGCAGTTTGATGAAGGCCCTCCGCATCCGTTCCGGATCAGTGAATCCCACGGCCAGAGCGATCTGTTCGATCGGTTCGCTGCCATCCTGCAGGCGCAGCCTCGCCGCTTCGACGCGCAAACGTTCGACCGCCTTGGCAGGTGTTTCGCCGGTTTCCCGGCGAAATGCCCGTCCGAACTGCCGCGGACTTAATCTTGCGGCATCCGCGAGTCGTTCCACAGGTAGCGCTTCAGCCAAGTGTTCTCTCGCGAAGTTCAGGGCGATGCGGATACGATCCGATTCCGGCTCCATTTGCGACATGGCGGAAAATTGGGACTGCCCGCCCGGTCGACGATACGGAACAACCAGAAGCCGGGAAACAGCGCGCGCGACTTCTGCACCCATGTCTCTTTCGATCAAGCCGAGCGCCAGGTCGATTCCGGAAGCGATGCCCGCCGACGTCCAGATGTGGCCCTCCACGATATAGATGCTATCGCCTTGGACGCGGGTACGAGGGAAACGCGATTGCAACTGTGCGGCGTATCGCCAGTGCGTAGTCGCTTTCACGCCGTCCAGCAAGCCGGTTTCCGCAAGCAGAAACGCTCCCGTACACACGCTTGCCACCCGAGCCGCCCTGGCGCCCAATTTCCTGGCAGCGGCGATGTTCTCCGGTGCCTGCATCGGCTCTATATCACCGCCCACGAAAACGACGGTGTCAAATGTGCGCCTTCCAACCGGCATGGTCTCGATCACAAGACCTGTATTGCCACGAACCGGGCCTCCGGACTGCGAGATGACATGAAGATCGTACGGAGTATGGCCAGCGGCTGCGGCCACCTGATTAAAAGCCGACAGTGGCCCACCAAGATCGAGAGCGTCGTGGCCACTGCATACAAAGAATCCAATTCGATGCATGACGGAGTCGTTAGCCGAATATCCAGAGAGGACGCATTTTATGGGAATCCCACAAATCGCGCCATCCCGGCGGCAATGAGGAGCGAACCGTCATTTGCCGCTCATCCATCAGCTGTACAGCCGATGGTAGTAACGGCATAGGCAAGTCATCGGCATCGGCATCGGCATCGGCATCGGCATCGGCATCGGCATCGGCATCGGCATCGGCATCGGCATCGGCATCGGCATCGGCATCGGCATCGGCATCGGCATCGGCATCGGCATCGGCATCGGCATCGGCATCGGCATCGGCATCGGCATCGGCATCGAAGAGATTAAAGTTCATTCTGGCCGTCATCGCAGCTACCGCCTCAGGACGAGAAAATGCCCGCTCGATGGCGGGCATCAGGTACGGAGATCGAGCGCTGTTGGCGACAGCCCTTCATGGCATCAACACGACTGGCCGAGTGCGACCCTTTACAGATATTGAGAGATGACAGCCGAGCGTCCGCTTCGGAACGCATAACCGGCATCTATCGCGACAGCGATAGGAGGTAGTCGGCTCCACCACCGTCATCGGTCCACGCGTCTGTCGCCGCGCGGTCGATCCATGCTTCGCGAGCCCTATCACGCGTTCGTAGCGTCCTTCCCTCTGGCGCGCTTTCGATCCAAGGCGTATTTTCAAGCTGAATCCGAGTGACCCGCCAATCGATAAAGAGATCCGGCATGCCTTGCATTCGATGCAAACGCTCCTTGTAAAAATACGGGTCGACACCGATCCATACTTCGCCTTGCACCCACTGTCCGACAGTTGCAAACTTTGGCGGTCTCGATTCGCAAAAAACCTTGACTCCGAAGTCGATGACCCACACTTGAGGCGTCGAGAAAATAACTTTCGCAACCACGTCGTATTCCGAAGTGCCTTTGTATTGGCACCGTGTTGTGGTCTCATCTGAAGGAATTAACGCCGAACCACCAAACTCCAGTGCAAACCTGCATGAATCGCCGCATCTAAATTCGCCATAGTTTCCATCTTGGATAATCCACGAATTGAGTCCAACAACGAGCTCGTTCATATACAGGTGGCGATCAGCAGAATTCGGTCATTGTAAGTCCAATTCCGTCCGATTCTCTTATGCAAGCGGACGCTCAGCGATAGCCAGCCTTATGATCAGTACTGGCCGCATTCGGTCTGCCACCTTAGCTCGACTGATCAATCAAGCGGTGCTTGTTTCCGCGTCGGCTACCTGCCCATAGACCGCATGAGGTTGCTGCTTCACCACGGCCCAATACCGATCGCCATATGACCAATGCCACCACTCGAACGGGTAGTTTACGAATCCAGCACGCTCTAACGCTGCAAACATCGTTGCGCGGTGCGCGCGTGCGATCGGATTGAGGCCGGCGAACTGAGAAAAACATGCGCCGCTCGATGTGGCTTCGTCTTCGTCGTAGGCGCAACCAAGGTCCAGCTCCGCTCCATTGCAATCGCTCAACGTGAGATCGATGGCGCCACCACTTGGATGCCCTGCAACCCACGGCGGGGCAACAAATTGTGCCGTAAGCCCAACTGCATCACCCTCGTTCATCCCGGGATTCTCCGCCAAGATTCGCTTCAATCGCCGCTCAAAATAAAATTTCTGCAACGAGGTCGGACGCAAGGATTCCTTTATCAGCAGGCTATATCCTTCTGGCAAATTCGAAACCGCGTCGACCAGTCGGTGCGCGACTGTCTCCCGCACTGAAAATGTAGGCGTATAGCCAAGACAGGCGAAATTCTCGGCGGAGTCGTCAATCGATAGCCGTGGGTGTAAGCCGACGAGGGAAACAAGTTGTTCCCCACACTCCACTGTGGGCATGGCAGCAATCTGTGGGTCGGAAAGACTGAGCAGGTTCGTCGTTACAAGCATCGTTGTTTTGCTTCTGAACTTTATATCTGCGTTAATAATAGAGAATTGTCGACGAACTAGCCCTGAACATCGAATGTCCCAAACTGGCCGATGGTCGCCAGATGCGTTTCGCATGAGTCACGGACGCGCCGGGTTTGGGGCGACCGGCTGAGTGCGACCCATTCCGGCCATCCGGGCTTCTCCAAAGCGGTCATTTGAATCATAGACCGCCAAACGACGCGAAATCTCTTTGCGACATAGCAGCGGGACCAACTATCTGGTCGGCCCCGCTCCGCCGATCGTGCTATATCTGCTAGGAGACGTGGAGCGGCAGAGAAAAGGTTTTAGGCTTGTGGTCTTCCGATTGCAGCCACCGGCGTCGAGTCGGATCAAAAAACATTTTCGACACTGTGATTGCAGTCGCTCCTTTGTCGCGCAAGGGACGAATGCTGATTCGGTTGTATTGGAGAGGCTGTGAATCACGCTCACTATTCACGACCCCGGAGCTGCCACAACCAACAATTAGAAGTTTGTTACCTCCGTCTCCCGATTGATCGATCATTTCTTCGTGAGCGAAGTGCCGATGTCCATGGAGAACCAAACTGAAACCGTTCTCTAGCAGTGCTGTTTTTATATAGGCCGCGTCACGAAGCACCTCATCCGCGCGTTTGATACTTGACTCAAGGGAACTAACGGGAGTCAGATGATGATGCATCAAAGCAATTTTAAGCGGTCGCTTGTCGCCACAAAGAGTATTCATTTCCTCAATGGCATTCTTGAATTGGCTTTCTCCAATATAGCCCCTATGATCGTCTGGACCTTCCAATACTGCGGAATTAAATCCAACAATCACACAATTACATACATCCAAAAGATCCGTTATCTCGTAAAGACGCTCTGGCTCGACCTGATTGTCGATATGCAAACCCAAGCTGCTTCGAAAACGTATGTATGGGGTAAATCCGAGATATCGAGCTTTTGGGTCGGCTTGTTGGATGCTCCAGTTCACATCGTGATTGCCGGGAACAATAGCGAAATTTTTTCCGGCATTGCGGCCGCCATCGTTGAGCGCATTTGCAATGATTTGAATGCAAGTGGCCGCATCTTCGAATTCTTCTGTAAGCGCCATTTGCGTTACATCGCCAGTTACCGCCAAAAAATCACCGGGATTGGTGGAGCTGACTAAAGACTCGACAAGATATTTCGCAAGGCTTGGCTTATCTGAATCAGGAATTCCATCGCCTGCCAGGGGGAGGTTGGAGAAATAATGCTTCGATCCGAAATGAATGTCCGACATCTGGACGATTACGAATTCTTCATCTTTCTTTGCCCCATTGGATTCAGCCACAATGGCTTGATCAGTCAGACGAGGTGGGGTCGCCGACACATATGCTCGGAACAAAGGATCGGCCACTTTATAATATTGATCCGCAACTTTCTCGAGTTCAGCACCGAAGGCGTCCTTTTGAAGATCGGCTACCCAATATGAGGGATTGCTAACCTGCAGCTTTTCCGCTTCTGGGTACGCTTGAGAAGTGTGTATGACTTCGGCGGAAGCAGACGCAAATATGCGTAACACGGCCTCACGTTGCGACGAGTTACCAATTGCTTTGAGATATCGGTCCTCAAGTGATCGATCTGCACGCCCAGAAGCTATCTGCTGAAGAGCGACGTTCAGGATTTCGGTAGTAATTACGTTCTTTTTTTCTTTGAAGGCGTGCAGAAGAGCATGCTTCCCGACCAAGTGAAGAAGGTATGGGTGGCCTTTGACGATCTTTACAAGATAATCTACAGCATTTTTATCGAATGAAATTTCATTCGAGATGTATTCCTGAGCCTTTGAAATTATTAAGCGAAGTTCATCTTCACTCATATTTGGGACTTCGAGCTTGCCGGTATCAAGCTGGCGCTCGATGGATTTGTGGTCGCGAACTAAATCTTTTTCTGTTTGCCCAATCCCCGTGATAATAAAAACACAGTTCCCAGGATTGGCTTTTATTAGAGAAGCGAAGCCTTCCTGATTCTCGATTAATTCGAATTCATCGATAAAAATTGCTACACCGAATTCGGCCAACGACGCGCACTTCGCGACTCGATTCCAAAAGTCCGAGACAAGTTTTGGATTGAGGCTTCCCGTTAAATCGTAGGTCCCGACCTCGTTGAATCCGAGAAGTTCGTTCCATTGTGCGAGCGCATTTTCGTCAATGAGAAGGCGATAAAGTAGCTGATTAATGTTCTGAATTGACGAATCACGCGTTAGAAAGCATGTGACGTAATCGAACTTCTCTCCGGCCAGCCCCGAGCCAATCGATTCTAGGAGGTCGTTTTTCCCAGATGCAATAAGTGCCAGTTGGCGTGCCAGGGACGATTTCCCGATGCCTCGGACACCATGGATGAACGTATGATCCCGTGCTAAAAGCAGTTCAGCGCCGCGCTCAACTTGCTGCTTTCGGCCGGAAAAACGGCGTGGATCGGAAATCTCTTTCGCTGGTTGAAAGGCATCGAGAATGTTTTTATATAAGATCGCCATTTTGATTTCACGATTGATTGCGAGAGACACTCACTACTCGTAGCCAGATGTTCATCGCAAAGAAAATAGTATGCGCTGCGCCAAGTTTCGTGGTGGAGATTGTGCGGCATTGTAGCGCTTTAAACTGTTTCAGGCGCGCTTTGCGCGTCAAGTCTAGGGCTTGTTTATGCGGATAGCATAAGCAAGGGGTTTCGTTGATTTTGGCGGGAAACTATCGTTCGGCGCGAGTTTGGAACTGGCGCCAAGTGTCAACGATCCAGGAAACTATATCGACTGACCGTTCCTGGCCGGCTTGCGCCTGACGCATCTCCCGAGAACGGTCATTCACGGCGGCATGCACGCGGCGAGACTGCCGCGAACCGCGGCTGTGTCGCTAACCGCTGTTAGCGATATAGCTGCGTTTTTCAACGAAACTGCACTCGCGCCGATCAAGCCGCGGGAATTACGGTCGCCGCTACTGCGATGCGAAGTGGCAGATTTAATGCGGACTGAGCCGAAGTGACGCTTTTATTGCGCTTGGAGTGGAAGCAAAACTGTCACTTCGGCGACTCGGGAAGCCGTCCGGTCGATCCGGCGCCGGTGACACATTTATTGCGTCCTACGCGTCGCGAAAGCTTCGGGCTGAACGCCTCAAGGCGGTGAGCGCCACGAGGCCTAGCCAACGCGACCGGTTCCGAGATTTTAAGGAAATGTTCCATAAGATCAAAACCTTACGGACGGGATTCGAAGTCTAGGAGGCGAAGTGACGAATTTAATGCGGACTTATGCGAATTGACGCTTTTATTACGATTCAAAGGTAAATAAAAGTGTCACCAAGGTCGCGCTTTGCCGTGCGCCGTCGTGCTGGTGGCAGTGACAGAATTATTGCGGTCTACGTCATGCACGTTATCGAACAACTCGCCAATCATTGTGAGCATCGTCGTGACGTGCATCTCGCCGGCCACCTCCTTGAATCGCTCCATCAACTGTTCGGGCACGTCATCATTGCGGACGTCGAGAGAAATCTCGGCGAGTTCCATCACCCCCGAATTACCTCCCCTGTGAATCTGGGCAAGGGAGGTTTGCGGACGTTCAGGAAAGACAGTAATGACAGGCGACAGCAGATCAAAGAAACCTATGCGGCTCAAATAGCTCGCCTTATCCTTGCAACTGCTCAGATCAATTGTGACCGCTTTGCCCTTGTCGGCAACTTGGTTACTGATAGCGAGCAACCGCGCAAGGGCGTCAATCAGGAGCCTCGAGGTAAGTCGAAAAACGATATGCCCAGCATCAGACTCAAGCGGCGAGCCGATGTCGCATAGTGCCGTCTCGAATTGCTCCACTGTGAGCCACTCGACGTCTGAAAAGACGACGACCAGTTCCTGTTCCTCGGCCAAGGACCATTCGAACGCTGCGTTCTGTGTGAAAACGTCTCGATTTCTGTCCAGGAACGCGTTGACAGCACTACGATCATGGCCAGTTCGCTTGGCGATCTCCCTGATTTTTAATGGCTGCTCCAGGCGAAGTACTCGCTTCACGTCTTCTTTCATTTGTTGGAGCTCAGAGAACCGGGTAATGTACGAGTATGCAAATCCCCGCTACTCGAAAGACCTCACGCCCACATTATATCTTGTGCCTCACGGGGGATCCTCCAGTGGAGTCTGTTTCATGTTGCATGATGATAATTTATGAAGCCAATCAGCCATTAAAACCTGGCGAGCGATTTAGGAATGCCCTATTTACCCCTTTGTTCGAGTTCAGCACGGGTCCGTTCGAGTTCCAGCGCAATTGTCTTCTCATCGGGCAGCACTGTCTGATATTCGGCCGCGAGAATCTTGTTGGGCAGGTTGTCGAGCGCGTAATGCGCTTCAGCAGCCCCCTTCTCTGCGCACAGGATCAGGCCGACAGGAGGATTTTCTCCAGGCTTCATCCAGTGCTCACGGGCATAGTTCAGATAGAGATGCATCTGGCCTGCATCGGCATAGCTGAAGCGTCCCACCTTCAAGTCGATGATGACAAGGCATCGCAAGCGCCGATGGAAAAAAACGAGGTCGACCCGAAACCAGGTATCGTCGATTCTCAAACGGCGCTGCCGTCCGAGGAATGCAAAGTCATCGCCTAGCTCCAGCAGAAAATCCGCGAGATGCTGGATGAGGGCAGCTTCAAGATCGGACTCCGAATACTCGTCCTTCATGTCGAGAAACTCGAGGACAAACGGATCACGTATGGCCTGCTCCGGTGTAAGCAGATCATCGGGCTGAACCTGTGCAGCTTTGCCGAGCAGCGCCGCCTTGTTGTGCGAGAGTGCCAGACGTTCGTAGAGTTGGCTCCCGATCTGGCGGTCAAGCTGACGTACCGACCAGCCCTCCCGTAACGCTTCGGTTTCGTAGAAGACGCGCGCGGCCTCGGTCTTGACGGAAAGCAGCCGCACATAGGCAGACCAGGGCAGCGGAAAGGCCTGGGCGACGACGGTCAGTTCCAGCGCCCTGACTTCACCCGCGCCAGTTGTTGTCGGCATCTGAGATTGTGCAGACGCTGCCTGCACAATCCAGGGGTCGGGAGATTGTGCAGACGCTGTCTGCACAATTCGCTCAGCCGGCCAGGCAAGATAGAACGCCCGCATCTGCGCGAGGTTGCGCGCACCGAACCCACGACCGAACCTGCCGGACAGATCCGTCCCCAAACGCCTGATCAACGCCTCTCCGTAGGCCGCCCGCACCTCACCGCCCTGCTCGAACTCGACGATCCGGCGGCCGATCTCCCAGTACGTGGCCGTCATCAGCGCATTGACGCTGCGCGCCGCTGTCGACCGCGCAGACTCCACCACCGACGCGATTTCGCGATGCAATTCGACGTAATCCGGCTGCGCAAGATCCATTTTCGTCATGGTACGTTCACTTCATCCTTGTCTGCGAAGGTGGCCGCGAGACTATCCAGTTGGGACAGTACTGCTGCCCCGTCACGCTCGATCCGCAACTGTCCATTCACAAATCCGCCACGACCGTCATCATCTGGGTCAGCTGCCTCGACATTCCCCGAATCCTGCGTCCAGAAATGCAGATGCGGCCAACCCACCACGCCACCGCGATCCCGGATCGAGCAGAAGCCGGCGTTGGCAAGTCCATGCACGCCACTATAGGCGCGCATGTATAGCGCCAGACGGATTGCCTCGCCCTCAGCACTATATTCGTCATTGCGGACGATCTCTTCACCCGGCAACCCGAGCGCAGCGCCCTCCGCCCAGGCCCATGCGGTTGCCTCCGGGTTCGAACACTGGATCACCGCGCGATATAGTGGGTCATCCGGATGATGTGTGGTGTCACAGACAGCATCCAGCATTGCGCGCTGGCCCGCATAAAGATTCCCGTCCATCCATGACCGGAAGCAGCGTGGTGTGATCGCGAGATGTCCCGCCTCATGGAGCAGCGTTGAGATTCGACATGCCGGATCGACAGCGAGCGTAACCCTATCAATCCTGCATCCAACGGAAAACCCGCTCGCCCAACTTTCATACCGTGCGGCAATCCCGGTCCAGTTCAGAAAAGCCATCTTGCGATCTCGGCTATCCGCTGCATCGACGACATAACCTGAAATTGCCGAGCCAGCCGAATATCTGCTCATTAAGTAACCCTTCTCCTTTCCAGTGAGCGTGCCACCCGTTGGATGCGCCGCGCCGCGGCTAGCCGCGTTCCGGCTACGCAGGTCCAGTCCTCGTGCCACCACGCAATCACGCCCCCGCCCCAAGTTCAGGGTCAGCCGACGGGACTCTACACACCTCTTTGGCCACAGCGCCCCACCACGAGTGGGACTATCCGTCGCTGGCGCGTGCGTCAATTGCACACCCATAGGCCTCCCTAGCTGCATCCAGAGACTCGATGGCCTGCATGTTTTGCTCCGCATTGTCTGCGCAGGAAAATTGCCGGGCTATCCACCCGGCTCGCTCCCGCCTGAAGTTGAAACCGGCATACGCATCGTTGGATATCCCGACCGCTTTGCCGCGGCCCCGGACGATGATGTTCACGCATGCCCGTTCGCAACACGCCTGCCGATTAGTAGTGCCGTGTCCAGTCGCCGGAACCAACCACACCGCAATCCCTGCGGGGTGGAACGCGCGGCTCACTAGGTCTCCTCACGGGCGACCTGCCTGACTGTAGCCCCTCATTCTATCGGGCCATGTGCGAAATCGAGTCAGCAAGTCCGACGCGCGGTTTGCCGATCCACGCCAGACATCGCAGCGAGAGCGTCGTCTCTGTCCGAACAACTTGACGAGTGTAAGAGTACGGCCTCGAGCATACGGAAGAACGGGAACGGTGATGCCACGACGCAGTGGCGATAGTTGCGCGTGTCGACTTGTCAAACTGTGTGGCGCAGTCACACAGGCCATGAGCCAAAGTTGGGGACGACTGGCGCCACTGCTAGCGTCATATCAATGCCAGCCCAACAACCGAACAATGACACTAGCAGGCCACGTTCGCACACTTCCCGGCACGGACCAGGGAGGCGCCGTGGTGGGCCATGCTCGCTGGAAACCTTCCCGAAACGTCAGGGCTATATATCTCAGGATTCGCGTCCCATCTCGCACGCAGAGATCGAATGTAGACCGTCAACTACTTCGGCCGAACAGACGACCACTATCTTGGGCGGCGGCCAAGATGATTGGCGCCGTCTATCGAAGCCGGCTGCCCGCATCACATACCTCCGCAACCACATTGACTCGTAGTCCTAATCACAGCCCTTCATGGAATCGAGATATACGTCCAAGTTGGCTCCCAACATGCAGCGCAGCCCCGGGCTGACGCTGAAGTAACGCCAGACCGGTTAGAGAATGTCCAACTCTCGAATTCGCTATGAGCCCGCGCTCGCAAGGGCGGTAGCGCGTGCAGATGCGCGGTGGACATTCATGGAAATCTTGCAGACCTGACCCAATGCGAACTGCAGACGACGCCAGCTCAAGCCCAAGCGTTGTGCCTACGCCGGGATCGCCAAACGATGCATAAATGTACCCGCTCGCTTAAACAGGTACTCACTGAATCTACGTTTGAGATAGTCACACTGAGGGCGACTAGAAAAGGCCTCCCTGCCGTACATCCCTGGGGGGCGGCAGCGACACCTGCGCGCGGCGCGCTCCGCGGCGGCGCACCACGCGCCGCACGTGCGCCACGAGCACGACCTGAATGTCCTGCGCGACCAGCACGAGCACATGCCGGCGCACACCTTCCGGTCCCGCGATGGCTGGTTCCTTTAACGCGCGCAGCGAGGCCCGCAGGGCCAGTCGCCGTGCGCGGTCCAGCAGCTGGGCGCGGCTCATTCCACTCCAGCACGCCGCGATAAACTCCGCGATGCACGCAGGTAGGGATTCCGGCGCACAGTCTGGCGGCAATGCCAGGGCAACGAGTTCGAAGCGGTCCGCCATTGTGCTTGTGACTCTCTCCAGATATGGGGCGATGGGGGGGCCGGGGTGAACAGGGCCACCTAGGTAAAAGTATGACCGAGGGAACCCAATCCGTCACGGTGCCGGGCGTACAAATTCCCTCACCTTTGGATGACGACCCTACGCTCCCTGCTCGTCGCCCGACCAACGAGGCTGCGGCGCATCGAACGCATAGTCCTCGGTCCGTTTGCCCGCGAGCTACCTGGGACGCCCCTCCCTGCCCGACCACTTCTTCTCGGTCGCGGGATCCTTATATTTCGCGGCCGCGCGCGGAGACCGGGCATAGCCCAGCGCTCGCCGTATTCCCGGCTCGGTGATGCCCAGAAGCGCGGCGTCTTCCCGCAACCGCGCGAGCACACTGCGGCGATTTCGCGCACGCGGGCATCGGTCAGCAGGTCGTTGACATGGCCGAGTTCGACGCGCAGGGTTTTTTGGTCGGACGTGGCAGCGGCTGACGTAGCGGCGATGTTTCTGATGTTAGCGAGCGAAATTTGACGACGAAGCTAAGGCGCTGCGCGTCTCCCGGCTCCATCCAAGCGGCAGTGCGCAGACGGACGTGACGCGAAACGGCTAGAACACTCCACCACGATATAATTACGAAATACGTATCAAAACGCACATTGACCATACGGAGACGCGGAGGGAATATTAGGGCACGAATTAGGCTGGTTTGTGCCTTAGTATTCTTCGACACGGCCGTGAAACAATGGCAAAAAACCAACAAATTAACACTATTAATCAATAACTTAGCATTACCAGAAACCGCTCCACCTTTGTTTCACGGCAAGGGGGGGGGGGGAACTCAGCAACACACCCAAATGCGATCCAGTTTGCGCAGCGCTTCATCGCTCCAACTCGTTCTTTCTTCTTCCGCAGCCCGGGAATTGTGGGTGATGCTTCTGACAAACTGCGACGTAACGTTGTCGACCGCAGGTTAGCCTTTTTGCCAAGGTTATTTGGCTCTCTTAGGTGAGAGAATTGCCACGGCGCAGTCGTCGCCCAGTGGCTCGCATTGAAAACGTGGGGATGCTCATCAGCTGATCCCAAATGCCTCCACTCGCCCGCCCGGAGCAGCGCTTTGCGCTTCACGTTTAACGGGTTACACGAATACGGCTCACACGGCTGGCTCTGCGAGACAAAAGCAAGGAGGGCCTTTCGAATTCCATTGACCCATCGCGTAACAAATTTCGGCGGAAAAATCTTCTCAGAACGGACACATGTCTTCTCGTAGACGAATATCGTTCGCAGCCGAACCTCAGCCTTCTACGCGCGCGATTTCCGCTCATATCTTGAGCACGTTCACGACGATCGGGTTTCCCTGTTCGACACAGCTGTTCGAGACTATTGAATCCAATCTACCGACACGTAGGTGGGCAGTAAGGACGCGTCCGCTTCTGCTTCGACCGGAACTGTCATGAGCGGCAGGTCGCGATCGCGGATTGGCCTACCGCGCATTGAGCCCAAGAACAACCCACAACTGACCTCTATCCAAGCAAATCGATTACCTCGACGCCGTTAGTGTCAGCCGGAACGGAGTTCGACATAACCTTACGAGCAATTAGAACGTACCAAGCGGCTATCGCTAGTGATCCCTCTGTCGCTCCACCGCCGCCTGCGAACGGCCGACTGCCGCGACCGAAGCTTATGGGCTACGCCTGATCATTGCAGTGCGCAGGGCTAACGGGGGTCGCCGTCAAATTCTTACCTTCCACTGGGTAGCCCAAATGAAACTTTCACCGCTCAGTTCCGGAGTGCTTCTCGCAGCAAACCACTTGGCTCGCCAATCTCGAAACAACGCAAGTCCTCCCGGCGCGTAGGGTGAAATACTGCACGACTTGGTACGTACCAACCGTGCTGCTGCACCGCTGTTGAAGTACGTCGTGCAGAAGCGCAGAGCAAAGACTCTTCTCACTGCAGCACTAAAAGCCATCAAAACGTCCGCTGCGAATTGGTACGTACCAAGCCGCAACACAGACCAGTAATTTAGAGTCGCGTTGACGCAAGCCCGACGAAGTTGTCATTTGCCAAGCTCGGTCGACTGGCCCGTAATAGAAAGGTTAAGTCTCAGTGCATGCAAACTATCAGGCCGGAAAAGGCTCTGGAAAGTGTTGACGACTCGCTGTTCACGCCTTCTGGTGGAGGCGTCAGCTTGGTTCAGTCGCCTTAAAAAGACGATTGAGACATGATTCCCGAGTTGAGATTATCCGCCTCGATAACGTCGTGCGCTCTCGACTGAGGCTTTAGGCGCGGCACAATTTTCGGTCATAGCACCGACGCCGGTTCGGTAGTTGGTACGTACCAACTGGCAGTCCTGTGGCAACTTTACATTTTCTCAATCTCATCAACACTCTCGCCAATGGGCATCCAGCTTTGACGTATGACCCTCCGCCTTCTGGACGTCCTCGGTACTCGTCTTGCCGGAAAAAGCGATTGAGTACTCAATGATCGGTCATCACTTCCAAACTGCATACCTAAGGCCGTCCAGTTTTAAACATCAACGACAATCGTGTTCCCAGCAGGTTGGCATTACAACAGTGCACGACGATCCACTGCGGTCATGCCAAGTGTCGGTGGGGATGGTGTTTCATGTTTGGCCAAGGCCAATAGATGGAGCATGACTTCTAGGTGTTTGGCGCTCATCCCAAGCCACTCGGTCAAAACGGCAATCTGCGGAGATATTCAATGGCCGCGGTTTCCGGCCTGCAAATTGGTACGTACCAACACCGATGGTAGTACTCGAAACGAGTTGCTCGCACGCGTCTTTCAAGGATGCGCCTCTACAAGTCGACTTATCGGGGCACTCCCACGGTTCGTTGCGGATACACTCCACGAACCCGTTACAGCCTCGATCGAGCGGAGCTGGCCGCTTATGAAAGCATAAGTGCGTGCAGGGCGTTGCCATTCGCCTCAGAAAGTTTGGAGCGAGAAGGCAGCGGATTTTTCCCAAATCGTGGGCCCCTTGGTACGTACCAATCTACGTTCGAACATGACAGCGGCGCGCTTCGGCGACAAGCTGTTTGCCGTGCCTTCAGGCTGCGAGCTTGTGCTCGTCGTAAGGCCGGTTCGTGTCACCGAGGATGACCGTTCAGTTACCGTGATTCGTACGCGACGATGCGTGGCCCTGAACGTCTGTGCTGCAGGCGACATCGCCCGCTTTCCGTTGGCTTGTGCCAGCGTGACAACCCGCATCGAGCATTGGCGTGTTACGCAACAGCAGGCACGACCAAAATTAGCGCTCTGTGGAAACTTCTTTTATTCGCTTGATAGTCAAGTCTTCTAGATTTTTCGTGAAAATTTCACTTAATTCTTGAAGTAAGAACATTCAACGTTTAAAGTTCCGATTGACTGCCCAGTTACTTGGTACGTACCAAGCGGTGCGTCTTACGTAATTCTCACCTAAATTCCGAACAGACAAGGATGACTATGGGCGACGCCCCAAATCTGAAACGCACGCAAATTGTCTTGGTCACCAATCAGAAGGGCGGTAGTGGCAAGACCACGACCGCCGGGAATCTGGCGGCCGGTCTAAACAAACTCGGTAAAAAAGTAATCCTCGTTGATTGCGATCCTCAAAACAGCGTCGTGCTTTGGTTTCAGAACGGGAACGGCGAAATCCCTTTTCCTTACACCGACTTGTCAGGAGCAAAGCAGAATCTCGCGTCGGAGATTAAAAAGCTTACTGGTACCTACGAGTACATAGTGATCGATGGCCGTCCTAGCCTCGAAGGGGATATCGAGGCTCTAATTGTGATGGCTGACCTCGTCGTCCTTCCGCTCAGACCTTCACTTGCAGACTTTCAGGCCATGCGTCCGACGGTCGGCTCCATCCAAGAGGTGCAGAAAAAAGTCAATCCCGAACTTCGTTTCGGCTTGCTGTTGAACCAGGTGCTTGGAGAATCGCGGGTGCTCACGAAGTCGTGCATCGAGGCGATTGAGCATTTCGACTTTCCTCGCTGTGCCACCCTCATCGCTTTCCGTGAAATCTACGCGCAAGCATACGCGCAAGGGATGACCGTCTTTGAATGCAAGGGAAAGACGGCGCGCGAGGCATCGCAAGAAGTCCTGGCTATGACTCAAGACGTTCTCTCGTTCTTGCACTGAGGAAATTCAATGAACAAGCCAAACCCCTTCACAAGCAAATTCACGCAACCTCTTCCGGCCTCACGGTCCGAGTTGAATTCGCAGCTTGCTTCTGCTGATCGTCGGTTCACGATTGCAGCCGGAATGCTTGACGATGAGACGTCCGTGCAAGAAAAGTCCGCTAGCACTGAGCGTGGCAACGGCTTATTTGACGAGTCAAAGCTCAGCGACGAGCTCTCAGAGTCTTACCGGCACTGGTGCGTTGAGCATCGATATGTACCGGGCCAGACACTTCTCGCACCGGTGAGTTCTTTGAAGGTCACAGCTTTCAATCCAAGGCATTTCTACAACGAGGCCAAACTCACCGAGTTGTCCCAAAGCATTCTGGAAAACGGTCAGCAGCAAGCTATTCACGTCGTCCCGGACTATCTGAATCCAGACACCTATTTTGTCGCTGACGGCGGAAGCAGAATGCGGGCGCTGCAAAAGGCACGTATCCGTGATGCGCTCATCACCGTAGTTGACCTCGAAATCGGCATCCAAAGCTACAAGCTTGGGTACGAGCTAAATAGTCAGCGGGCGTCCCAAACGCCGTTCGACAATGCGGTGGTATGGAGCAGGATGCTTGATGGCGGACAATTTCCTACACAAGCTAACTTGGCAGAGGCATTACGCATCGACGCGGAGAAGGTTTCGCAGACGTTAGCGCTGCGGAGGCTCCCTGACGGTCTTCTTCAGGAAATGGTCGCAGCCCCAGAGCGATTCGGAACACGAATGGCCTATGAGATTGTGCGCTATTACGACAAAACGTCGAAAGACGACGACGCTACGCTGAAGCTGATCCGTCGAGTTATCGATGGCGAACTGCGGGTTCGCGATGTACAGGCAATAGTGAACCACGCCGGCGAGAACCGCGCCGATGGGAGAAAAGTTCGTCAAAGCGCAGTTCAACGCTTTCGTTTCAAAGACCATGCCGGCCAGTCACTGGGTGAATTGAAGACTTACGGCGAAAACCGGATTGATCTGAAACTGGTCAATCTCCCTCAAGACACACGGGACCGACTTGAGCGTGCGATTAGAGAAGTATTGCAACCTTTCAGCGGTAAGCCAGGTACAGCGAAAGAATAATTTCCACTAACGGTGAAATATCGGTCTATGACTGTAGGAAACCTCGCGAATTGCGCCAAAGCACGTGGCCGCGTACCCCCGACGCCTCAATTCGGCGAACGCGCCTCACGTTTGATCGCGCTGGTTCTAGGGCTTATCGCCACGTGCAGTTCGGCGATGGTCACGGTTCTAGCTGGAGCAGAGCGGGGCGGCAGCAGAATTGAGAAATGCGCGTGGGTTGCAATAGGCCTTACGTTGCTTTTGAGCGCGCATTTCATGCCGTCTCTCGCACGTCGACGGCAAATGCATACCCGCATCGCAGTGGGAGTACTCTGGATTTTCTCTCTGCTGGCTACCGGCTACACCCACGCGACATTCTTTGTGAACTCGCAACGAGATGCCGGGCTAGAACGCTCACAACAAATTCCGTTGTCCCCGCTACCGTCCATAAGCAGTGCAGGCCGGACACTCAACGATATCGCTTTAGAGCGCGCGAGCGTGGAGACGGAAGTGGCGAGCGCTCGGCTTGCGAAATGCACAAGCGATTGCCGTTGGCTCACGCTGAGGCGAAGCAGCCTTTCCTCAAAATTGACTGCCTTAAACATTGAATTCGCCGAGGCGCGACGGCGTGAACAGATCATCGACAACCAACTGGCAGAAAGGCGAGGCGTGCTGGCAAAAAGAGAAGCTGCCGAGGCGGATCCGGTCTCAACTAGACTCGCACGTTTGATCCATATCGATGACAAGGCCGTGAGTTTTGTGCTCGCGATTAGCTTGGGTCTGCTACTTGAAGCCGTCGCCAGTATGAGTTGGGTTCTCGCTTGCCACGGTAATCCGCAGCACTCCAGCGAACGACGAAGTGACGCCGCAGAATACAATGAATCCGAGCCCTCCGTTCACGAGATGCTGCAAGCTGCTCGTGACAAGGAGTCTCGAACGCATGTTGCGGCGGTCCACTGGCATAGCACGTGGCCAGTTGCTGCGAACGCTACCACCGATGGGGTGGCCCCTCTACCTAGGCCCTCCGAAAACACCGGCGAACTAACTCGGATGACTGTGGACCTTCAGGTCGACCTGTCCGGCTCGAAGCCTGGACAAGACGGCGGACTGAAATCGAAGGTCCTGCCTCTTAATGACGAAGAGATGCTTGAAGAGCTCGTACTAGCGATTAGTAACGGCGAGACTCGCTCCACGCTTAACGCCATCAAACGATATACGGGATTCGGCGATGCTCGAGCGATGGCGCTTCGTAGCAGGTTAGTAGTGCAGCATCCCGAATTTTTTCGCGAGCCGCTGATTGCCATCACATAATGACTTCAGGATCCTTCGAGCCACGTATAGAACAAGCGTCGATCCACCGTTTTGATTCTAGTCATCCCTTACTCCCAGATCAGGAACGACGAATTTGACGCAGCGGGCGCGGTCGAGGGCAATGAAAAGCATCGATCGACGAGTGTTGTTCGCGTGCCTGCCTAAATGCACAAGGACACGTATTCGTACGAAGCGCCCCCCAAAACCGATCGCTCAGATGGTGACCTTGATCTTGGTCATAATGAACTTGAGCAGATCGCTATCCGTTGAAGCGCCCCACGTATCGTCCGCCAACCACGTGAAGAAGGCTGTCGAAGCGAGCTTCTTCATTTTGTGCTCGTCAGCGATCTTCAAGTCAGTATTGATTTGTAGATCGTTGTACCGCTCGACGAGCGCCGTTCGATCCGAAGTATCAAGCTCGGCGAAATAGCCTTTGCTTTCAGCAATACGATCCGCGATGAAAAGCGCTCTCAAATCCGACGGAGACGCTACCGCACTGCCTGGCGCCGGTAGCTGGGACTTCTTCTCTTGAGCAGGCTCTTCGTTAATCGTCCACCCCATCTTCACGGCATTGCGGAAATAAGCCGACACGTTTTCGAGCGGCGGCAGCTGTTTATTTGCCAACCGTTTTTCCACGTAGAGTACCGCTCCAGAAACCTGCTCCGCGCCGTGCCGTGCAAGAAGCTTGCGCGCTTCGGATAACGGCACACCGAGTGTAGTGACTGAGGACAGTACATCGAGATCCGGTGCCGCAGCCACGTCTGGGCGCTCCTTCTTCTTGATAATGAATTGAAGCGAAGAGACTGCTCGTCCACCTTCTTTCAGTTCCACGAGTTCGAAGACGTGATCCGCGTTGCGGTTGATGTCATCTAGGGCTTTTTTGAGGACTGTACGCTTGAACTCCTTGTAGACGGCATACGAGCCTTTGCGCCAATTCATTCCAACGATGAGATCGCGCCATACATCCACAGAGAGAACAGGCGTCTGCCCCAGACCTTCGTACCTTAGGACGTTCTGATAAAGAGGTGCAGAAAAGGCATGACTGAGCCGCTTCATAATCCGGAAATCCACCATGGCCCAAATTTCCGGTGTTACGAACAACTCACGAAGGTTCTCAGCATAGTGGTAACTAAGTAGGCCGCCTCTGCTAATCTTTGCTGCAGCGAGGAGAGCGCTCGCATTCCACTCTCCTTTCTTGAGCCCAACCAAATAGTCCCAATTGACCCCGAACGTCGTGAGGTCGTTGAGGATGCCCTTGAAATACGCCGTGTTGTTCGAACTCTCAAGTCCAATCTTCTCAGAGAGTTCAGAAACCTGGATGGTGTACCAAACGCGTTTGGGATCTGCCTTGTGCTGATCCATCGCGTGCTTTAGCAGTGCATCAAAGACGCGGTATTGATTGAGCGTCATTGGCCCGTCCTTTGGCGCCATGTGCACCGCTGATACAGCCTTCTTATACGTATCCGGCAGTTCAACGTCCGGAAACAGGCCGAATTGGTCTATCCCAAGCGCTTCTCGGGTTGTTTTTCGTCTGCTAGTCGCCACAGTTTTCCCTCGGATGTTCCTTCGATTCTACCGAAAGGTGGAAATTAGGCCACAAATTTTCCACCATTCGAACCGAGGGGAAGTACGGCCGGGGTAACCGCAGAGAGCACGCCCAATAGATTTTTGTCGGCACTTGTTCAAGTGCGCAGCTCGGACCTCCCAACGGACATCAGCCGCTCACCATATTCGTCCACATCTGGCGTTGCCGAAAGGCTAGCGAAGAGCATAAGCATTTGATCTGCGATCCCATTTTCGTACACCTTTCGGCTCAAAGTCAGATCGCCTAGGTATGCCCTAGACCTAATGTAAATCGCCTATATCATTGAAATATATACGAATTTACAGAAGTGATTACTCACATCATTGCCGAAATTTCCCAGATCCTTCCACCGTGCACCTGGAAGTTAGGCGCCAGACCGCGCAAACCAACGTCGATCCCAAATCTTTACACCTCATGCGCGCGAACGATTTGCGGCTCTCTGTCTTACTACGCAAACCCAATTGTCGAATTCAACAATTTGATTTATATACATTTTTTTGTAAGTGAGTGCACACATCCACCAACACCAAATCCCAAATCTTTACACCGTCGGTTTCGAAAGTAGGGGGTTTGCAGGCACCATTCTGGCCATGCTCCCAAAACCTTCCACCTTTGCGCTCAACAACCGAAAACCGGTAGCCCATTCCGGCGGGGATCGCAAGACCGACGCACGACACTCGATCATCTGTTGCCTCCAAGCCGGAACGGGCCGCTCGAAGGAAGGATCAAAGGCGTCCCAAAATCATCCACCTAAGGGAACCTCGACTCTGAACCGCCTCATTTCCCAAAACACGGCTTGATCGAAGGGGGAGGGAAATAACTCACCAGGCACCAAAACCATCCACCCTCCAAGTGAAATGGCTCCCATAATCATCCACCTTTGACACTTGTCGCACGCAGCCCATAAACATCCACCTTGCGCTACACGCCGACTCCCAAAAACATCCACTCCTATCCCATATCCACCCACTCAAGATCCCAGAATGTTCCACCTGACTCCCATATCCTTCCACGTCCGACCCCAAATTTATCCACTCATCATCCCAACTTCATACACCTTTGACGCCGTAAACCCATATATCAAAAGGAGTTTTGATGCCCTAAAGGTTTTAAAGAAGGAAAGTGTTTACAAGTAAACACGTAAACGAACGACTGTCACGTTCTTCACCAAAAGTATCCACCTTAAAACCATCGCTTTGTTCAGACGTCAAGCCACAGCTTAAAGTCTGTGGAATGCTCTCCACGAGAGCTATCGCTTGGCAGAAGCCGACGGGCAGGGCAGCCATCTAAGCGAAGATCTTGACCGCAGACGTTTGCGGTGGAAAAGTAAAGGCAGCTTCGCGAAGATCGCCTGTGGCCTCGAGAGCCTAGTGAAAAAGCGTCGCATACCTACCCAGATCAACGCGACGAAAGCGTTGCATTGGCCAACGATTGACGAGACATTCCGCATGTTCGTGGCTTGTGAACTACACAAGTCGAAGCGAAATGAAGCAGTTTCCAGCTAGCGAGTTGTCATGTGGGAGTCGCGTTTCAGGCCGCTGTTGCGAGCAAGCAAGTTGCTGAACGACGCGGGAAGAATGCTCTTGATATTGAATTGAGCATGACCGCACGCCGGGTTGATACCAAGAATACCGGAGAGGTTATTCTGTCCAGTCAAACGTTGCGCCCAGGTCTAGAAGGATAGAGACGGTTGACCCGGGCTTCGTGTGCTGCGATGCGTTTCTGGGAAACAAGTCTTGATTCGAACATTGCGAGCGAATCTCGTAGCCATTCCTCAAGTTGCACGAGATGAGGCGAAAAGCGTGATAGATCCCCCATCTCGACGCGTAGGCTCCGCTTATCGCGCCCGATACTCACTCTGACTGGTTTAAAGTCCTGATCGGGCAAACGGTCCGCCACAGCATATTCGAGAAGGTCACCTAACTCGCGATAGCCCGCCGTCCTCGCCTCGCCGATACGCTGGATGACAGCGTCTTCGCCGTGCCGGTCGATTGCGTGGCGAACGAGTTCGCTGGCTCGTAGAGTTATTGTGGTCGGCCCGCCTAAGGCGTCGAGGATCGCTGATGACATACGTGATAGAGAAAGCAGGCGCGACACGTGGGTTGACGAGACGTCGAGTGCCAACGCCAAATCTTTTTGAGAAGACCAAATTCGCTTGGACAAAAGAGAATCATAGAAAGCACCGAGTTGATAGTTCGAGCAGCGGCGCATGCGCATCTCGTCATGCATCAATCGGGCCGCAGATTGGTCGAGTACAGAAGGGAAAGTAAGAGGTCGAATCATGGCTGTGTTCCGAGGGGTTAAGGTCAAATCTACTCCCCTTGAGACGATGTCAAGCACATGCCTCCAAATCTCAATCCGTCTGACGTCCAAGAAGGGCACAGTTTGCGTAGAGCTTACCGTTGGAGCAAAGGTCGACTGCGAGCGCATAAATGTCGACGTGCAGGCGCCTGCAGAAAACTCAAGGGTTGGTAAATTTAAGTAATTGATGTCAAAGAGAAATGTGCCGTTCGTGAGCACGCGCAATTTGCGCAATTCAACCTACCACCAAGTTTTCTGGCAAGAAATCTCAAAAGCTCACTAAAAACAGCACCATTTCGCTGAAAACGGCGCAGGCGCCTGCAAAAATTTCTCGCGCGCTATGGCTGGCGTGAATGGTATGTAAAAACGGCGCCCTTTTGCCCCCGAGGCCCATTCCGTGGCCTGTTTCAATTGACGCGAACCCACTCGTGCGCGCGCGTCATGTCCTTATTCCGCAGGTCCAAAAAGCAGGTTGCCCTCTCCACAGCTCCGGGCGGCTACTCCGAAGAAGATCCTGAAAAGATCATCTTCGACGGCGGCACGCGCCTGCGGGTTGAGGCCAACCACTGGAAGATCGCGACGCTTGCCCTTGCGGTGATCGCGGGTGGGGCGGTGTGGACACGACAGCCGCCGCCATCAGTGGTCAAGGCATACGGCATCTCTGCCGATGCCGGCGGTCACCCCCTCATCAAGCAGTTGGCTGCGTACAAGCCGGACGATCAGGCGCTTCGCAAATCGATCGCAGATTCTGTCGGCTACTGGTTCACGATCGAACCGGTTCTCACGCCCACGATCGAAACATCCCGACTCGCGCGCAACATCAACGCCGTCAAGGCGCAGATGCTCGACAACGCCAAGAACCAGTTCGCCGACTGGCTCAAGAAGGACGCGCCGTTCCAGACCATCACCGCCAATCCGAAATACGTCCGCGAGGTGTCGGTCAAGAACGTGTCGGTGCTCGATGACTCGACCGTTGTGGCGGAATTCACCACGACCACGACCCAGTTTCCTTCTGACCGTCCCGTTGAGCAGCGCTTCGCGCTGACGCTGCGCTACCAGATCGTCCCGGCCAGTTCGGACGACGCGGTGGGCACCAACCCGTTCGGGATTTTCTTCCCGTTCTTCTCGCTCCAGAAAATCGCATGACGACTCCGGCCCGCTTCCTGCTGCCGCCTGCCGCGCTCGCCTGCGCGCTGGTGTTTTCCCATACGGCCCTGGCCGCGCCGAAGCCCTCGCTTGCGGGCGGTTCGCTGGATGTCGGCGCGATCATGGGCGACCCGATGAGCCCGGTGAATCCGTATAACGCGGGCACCGATCCGGTGACGCTGCCTAACGATGCGCGCATTGCTATTTTTCCGTACAGCCGCGACCAGATTTTCAGGATTCTCACGGCACCGGCGAAGCTCACGACGATCGAGCTCGCGCCCGGCGAGAAGCTGACCGTCGATCCGGCCATGGGCGATTCGGTTTCGTGGGCGATCGACACCGACGGCGCGAATCACGTGTACATCAAGCCGATGAAGCCGGGCATGGTCAATACGCTTCACCTGACCACGAATCTGCGCGAGTACGACATGACGCTGGTGTCCTCGCCGCTCGGTGGCCTGTTCTACCAGTCCGTGCGCTTTCGCTACACCGAATCGCTCATGGCGAAGGTGCGCGCTCGTGCCGAGGCAGCAGGCGGTGGTGGACAGAATGGTGACGGGGCAACGGACTCCGGCCCGATCGGTGTCTCGCCGGAGAAGCTGAACTTCGAATACACCATCTCGGGCTCCGCGCCGTTCAAACCTGAGACGGTTTTTGATGACGGGAAGTTCGTCTGGCTGCGCCTGCCGGCGGATGCGCCATTTGCCGTGCCGATCGTGAAGGATCACGGTGACGACGTTGCACCGAACTTCATCCGTCGCGGGCCGTACATCGTTGTCCAGCAGCTGGCCGACAAGATCGTGTTGCGTGCCCAGAGCGACGAAGTCACCATCACCCGCGGCCGACGCGGTCTCTTCGGATTCTGAGCATGTCGAGCCAGAACCCGCAAAACCTCTCGGATCAGGAGCGCGTGACGAAGGGCAAGTCGCCCCGTAACGCGCTCGTCGGCGTGGGTGTGATTTTCGCCGTGCTCATCGGCGCCCTCGGCTATTACTACCAGTCGAAGGCCGCGGATCAGGCCGATGAGGATGCGAAGGCCGAAAAGGCCGCGAAGACCGCGGCGTCCGTCGACCGCGCGCCCAGCGGCCAGGACATCGACAAGATCATCCAGGACCAGCAGGCGCGCGCCCGGGAGGATGAGCGCAAGGCCCGTGAGGCCGCTGCCGCTGCGTCAGCACCGACGGCGGCTGCGAAGCCAGGGCTCTCGCTCGACCAGTTCGGTAAGGATGTGCCGACGTCGACGCTGGCCGCGCAGGCAAAAGATGATTCGATCTACGCGTCGCCCATCTTTGCTCCTGGTCATAAGGTCAAGGATCAGGGCGACGCACAGGCCAATGGCGCGGCAGGCATCATGACGCCCCAGCAGATGATCGCGGCTCAGCAGGCCGCTGCGCAACAGGCCGCGACCGGCTCGGCCGACGCGCAGGCGCGCGCGCTCGCAACGGCCATGGGCCAGGCGCAGGGCAAGACCACGACCGCATCGTCGCAGGAGACGGATCTCCAGTTCATGCGGGATGCAAAGGCGCAGTCCGCATCGGGCGAAGGTTTCCTGAGCGCCGGCTTTGTTGGCCAGTCCGGCTCGTGCACGCTCTCGCCGCCTCACCACATTCAGGTGCTGGTGACCGAAGGCGAAAACTCGGATCGTCCTGGCTCCGCGTCGCTGATGGTTGAGCAGAACGTGTACGACAGCGTGACCGGCACGTGCCTCATGATTCCGAAGGGGACATTCATCACCGCGCCCTACCAGTCGGACATCAAGGTCGGTCAGGAGAGCATCCTCGTTGCTGCGACCGAAATGCGCCTGCCCAACGGCAAGCAGGTGCCGCTCTTCGGCGCCCAGGGCGCGGACCAGAACGGCTACGCGGGCTTCTCGGGCGACGTCAACAACCACTTCTGGAAGATTTTCGGCGCGTCGTTTATCACCGCGATCCTGGTGAACCACTTTGACGGCAGCGACACGTCATCGACCACCAGCAGCCCGTACGGCGTGACGCAGGTGGGCAGCACCGCGGGCCAGGTTGCAGCGCAGACGTCGCAATCGATCCTGAGCCGCTACCAGAACATCCCGCCGACTATCACGATCAAGCCGGGCCAGCGCTTCATGGTCAAGGTCAATCGCGACATTCACCTGGAGCCGTACCGTGGCTAGTCCTGTGCGCTGCGTACCCGGCCGTCTGGTGCTCGCATTTGCCGCTGCGTGCACGTGCGTCACTGGCGCGGCGCATGCCGCATCGATCGAACAGCTCATCAGCCCGGCCTCGCTCGTCCTTGCCTCGCAAGGCTCGCGCGAGGTGGCCGCGCTCGACGGCAAGCCGGTGCTGTATTGCGGCCTTCGTGCGTTCGAAGCGTGGGCCGCGCCGCTGGTGGGTCAAACGGTGCGCAGCACGCCTGACGCGGGGATGACCGTCTCGGTGGACGCGAAGGAAGTGTCGCTCGCGGGCCTCATGGTTCGTAGCGGCTGGCTGCGTACTGATGAGCTCGATGACGATGCGCAGGCGGCCATGACCGAGGGCCGCGGTGGCTGGGCATGTGCACAGGCTGTCACGCCATTCGAGCTGCTGCATACGAGCGTCGATCCGAAGGTGCTGGCGGGTATCGCCCTGAACGAATCCGCATACAACGGTCGCGCCTGGCCATGGACGTTGAACGTTGCGGGCCGTGGCTACTTTTTCCGCTCGCGCGAGGACGCGGTGGGTGCGATTCGCAAACTCATCGCCGCAGGTCGTTGTGACTTCGACGTGGGAATCATGCAGGTGAACTGGTGCTACCACCGGCAGCGTTTCGCGTCGCCGTGGGATGCGCTTGCGCCCGCAACGAATGTGCGTGTGGCCGAGGACATCCTCAACGAGAACTACAGCCGCACGCACTCGGTGGCGAAGGCGATCGCCTGGTATCACAGCGCGAACCCAGCTCCTGGCAGTGCCTACCTCGCGCGCTTCGTGCGACACATCAACCAGATCAACGCTGGCCTATGAAGCATTCCGTTTGCAGTCTCGCCGTCCTTTGTCTGCTCGCCGCTGCGCGCCTGTCGGTGGCCGGCACCGATCCGTTCGATTTCGACTACGAGATCGAGGGCGGTATTGCAGAGCGCCCGGCACTGATCTTCAACGACGGTTCGAAGACCTATATCCAGCCGCGCGCTGGCCAGTCGATCTCGGTTGCAGGCGGGCACCGCGAAGGCCCCTACGTGGTGGTCGACGGCACGCCGCCGAGCATCCAGTACACGGTCGCAGGTCACACCGCAACTGCGTCGTGGAGTCGGGCCAACACGTTTATCGGTGGCCACGGTCTCGTGCCGGGGGCGGGCGATGACCAGCCCGTGGCATTCGCAGGTTTCAGCGGCCGGCTTTCACTCGTTGGCGAACACGGCGCGCTCGAGCCGGTGCGCGCGCTCAATGCGAACATGCCGGTCGCGGCGGTGGTCAAGGCGCTTGTGCCGCAGGGCTGGAGTGGCTCCGCGCAGAAAGACGTGGATCTGAGCGCGGCAAGCCGTTTCGAGACCCAGCCCGGCGAAAACTGGATGCACGCGCTCGACCGGCTGATGGGCCAGACGGGTCTGTATGCGGACGTCGACTTCGACTCGCGCCACGTGCGCCTGCGCCGCGAGCTCGAAAAATCGGGTGCCCTGAACTTCGCGGTCGCGTCGACGCCGACGTCGAGCGCTGCGGTCGCTACGGTTGCATTGGGCGACGCCCCCAGCGCGCCGGTCGAGTCGCTGCTCGCGAAATACTTCGGCGCGAACGCGATCCGCGACGGTGACGATACCCACACCCAGATCCGCTTCGCAGCAAAGCCGAAAGACCTGACATTCCAGACGGCGGACGGCGTGTCGCTGCATCCGAGATGGGATGCAGACGCGGGTGTGATGAGCATTGATCGCGCCGAGCGCTTCTTCGTGTCGAATGGCACCTCGCGCGTGGAAGTCGCGCGCCGCGCCGGGACGGTCTATGACTTTCCCGCAAGCAACAGCGCCCACCTCGAAGCGGTATTCGACCAGGGCGGCGAGACGTTCTTCAAGTTCTCGCCTTCGGTCATCAACGTCTCGGTCGCGGACGTTCGCCACCTCGGCTCCGGCGAGCAGAAGGGGCGCTACTACAAGTTCAACGGCACCTCGGAGCAGTTCATCGTGACGGCCGACTGCCAGACCGTCAGCGTGCTGCGTCGCCACGACGTGAAGTACTTCGAACGTGCGGGGGCAGCATCGTGATGCGGCTCGCTCTTGTGCAAGCGGCCGTCTTCCTGGCCATCCCGGGCATGTTCCCGTCGGTTTCGCGCGCGGACTGCATCGACGATGCGGCGGCGTACCGGCACATCAACGTGCGGCTCGTGCGCGCGATCGCGCAACAGGAGTCGGGCATGCGCGCGAACGCCGTGAACCGTAATGCCAACGGCAGCGAGGATCTCGGCCTCATGCAGATCAACTCGTCGTGGCTGCCGAAGCTTGCGCGATTTGGTATCCGGCGTGAGCACCTCTTTAACGCCTGCGTGAACGCCTACGTGGGAACCTGGATTCTTGCTTCCAACATCCAGCAGTTCGGCGCGAACTGGAAAGCCGTGGGCGCATACAACTCGCCAACGACGGCACACCAGATTGCCTACGCCAATTCGATCTACCGACGCCTGCAGGGCCATTGATTATGAGCATACCTAACCGACATGGGGCCATGCCCTGCAATCGCGTCCTTATCGGCCTCGTCGCCGTGTGCGCCCTCACATTCGCGAGCGCAGCGAACGCCAGCGTTGACCCCGATCAGACCCGGGTGCCATCTCCCGCCGGAGACGGCTGGCAGGTGCTGGGTGCAGGCAATGGCGGGAAGACAGCTACGGCAGCAGCATCCGCATCGCAGGCTGGCGCAACTGCGCCCGCCGCGTTCGGCTCGCTCGCGGCGGGTACAGCATTGAGCGCGTCGACCGACGTGAAGACCATTGTCCTGCCGGGCGCGGGTACGGCGCCGCCGGCCACGCTCTCGTTGTCGATCGCACCGCAGGATTTGAACCTGCGCAACGCGCTCGACCGGTGGTTGCAGACGCAGGGCTGGCAACTCGCCTGGAAGATCGACGATGACCTGCCGGTGGAATTCAACGCGTCGTTCAGTGGCGATTTCGATGGCCTGCTCACACAGGTGATGCGGGCAACCAATCACATGCGTACGCCTGCCCGCGTGTGCGAGCACACCAACAACGTCGTTCGCGTGATCGCACGCGCGGCCAACTGCAAGGACTGACCGATGCGCCATTTCCGTTTCCGCTCCATGGTCGCCGCGGGCGTCGCCCTGTCACTTGCCGGTTGCGCTGTGACGCAGTCCGATGTGAACGACGCATACGATCAGGCCAATGCGACGGCGAGCGCCGCGCTCGACGGCGCGGGCGAGAGCGTGCCGCTTGTTGAGCACGTCGACAGCGCATTCCTTGGTGACCGTCCGGTGCCGCTCGCGTACGTCGCGACGCTGCCTGCGGTATTCCGCGACAAGAAGGTCACGTTCCCGCCCCACCTTGGGATCAAGACCCTGGGCACGCTTGTGTCCAGCGCATCGGGCTATCCCGTGCACATCAGCCCGGATGTCTACATTCCGCGTGATGCGCTGATTCCGCGCGCGAGCGGCGAGACCAAAGGCAACGCGTCCGGGGTTGGTGCGGTTGCGAATCAGGAGCCGGTGTACGAGCAGCCGTGCGAAATGTGCGGCATCGGCCAGTACATGCACGACGTCGCGGAAAACCTGGGCCTTGACTGGGAATTCGACGGTTCGACCATCAACGTCAGTCGCTTCGTCACGCGCACGTACCAGATCGCAGCGATTCCCGGCAAGGTCTCGATCGACTCGACGATGTCGAAGGGCACCGACACGTCGACGGGCAACCAGTCGACTGGCTCGACCGGCGGCACCAACACTGATACGGGCTCCTTCTCCGCTAAGACGTCGACCGGTCGCAAGGGTGACTTCGACCAGATGGACATTATCAAGTCCGAACTGACCGCCCTGAGTTCGCCGATGGGCAAGGTGCTGGTCAATCCGCAGAGCCGCCTCGTCATTGTGTACGACACAAAGGAAGCGGCCGATCGCATGGGCGAGCTGCTCAAGCGCGAGAACGCGGTCTCGACGCGACAGGTGCTGTTGCGCGTGCGCACGATCCAGATGGCGCTCAACCGTGGCAGCGAAGCGGGCGCGAACGCCGATGTCGTCTTCAACAGGATGCAGGGCGGTCTGGCGAAATGGGCCGTGAGCTTCGCTTCGCCCACTTCGCTCGCGTCGGGTGGCGGGACGGTTGGCCTGTCGGTGCTGCAATCAAATGCGTTGTATTGCCAAACGGCGTTCGTCTCGAGGTTGGGCCGGCAGCCGTGGAAGAACTGGAGAGGGTCGTCCAGATGCTCGGGAGGCTGCCGTGTTCCGGTTCGACGAAGGGTTGAAGGTGTATCTGTATCGCGAGCCAGTCGACTTCCGTATCGGCATCAACGGACTGTCGATCCTGGTCGAGCAGTCGATGCGCCTGAATCCGATGGCCTCGGCACTGTTCGTATTCGGCAACCGGCGCCGCGATCGCATCAAGATACTCGGCTGGGGCGGCAACGGATTCTGGTTGCTGCTCAAGCGACTCGAGGCGGATCGCTTCACCTGGCCATCGGGCACCGAGACTATCTCTCTGACGGTCGAGCAATTGCACTGGTTGCTCGACGGCATCGATCTGGCTCTTATCCAGAAGCACCCACGCCGGTTTTACGAACGGATCGGCTGAACGCCCGGCGCATCTGGACGGTCTAACTGGCCATGCCGAACGACATCGTCACACTCAGTGCCGAAGAGTATCAGGCGCTACTCGCCGAGCGCGACGCACTGCGTGGCGAGCTTCGGCTGGCGAAGGCTGAGCGCGACCTGGCAGAGGAGCGCCTACGTGCCTATAAACACGAGTTGTTCGGCGCGTCGAGCGAGGCTCGCGCGACTGATCAACTCGGCCTGTTTAACGAGGCCGAAGCACTCGGTACTGACGCCGCGCCCGCACGTGAGGATGAACCCGCCACGCAGGTTGCCGGGCACACGCGCGGCAAGCGCGGACGCAAACCGCTCGATCCGCATCTGCCGCGCGAGATCGTGCGGCACGAATTGCCCGAGTCGGAGCGCTTCTGCGCGCACGACGGCCATGCGCTGGTTGAGATCGGTGTGGAGACCAGCGAGCAGCTCGACGTGATTCCCGAACAGGTACGCGTCGTCCAGCATCAACGGGTGAAGTACGCGTGTCCCTGCTGTGACCTCGGCATCAAGGTCACGCCAGCACCGGCAAGTACCAGTACGGCATGCCGCTGTATCGCCAGGCAACCCTGCTGCGCCGCTTCGGCGGCGACATCTCGTCGAACACTCTGGCGGCCAGCGTTGTTCGCGTTGGTCTTGCCGCGCAGCCCGTGATCAACCTGATGCGCGATGTGCTGCTCGACTCGGAACTCATCTACGGCGACGAGACAACCTTCCAGGTGTTGAAGGAGCCAGGACGGCGACCGCAATCGAAGAGCTATCTGTGGGCGCAAGTCAACGGCTCGGGACCGCCCGTTAGGATGTTCTCGTACTCGCCGGGGCGTGGCGCCCAGCATGCGCAGCGGCTCTATGCGGGCGTGAAGCCTGGTACCGTGTTGATGACCGACGGCTATGAGCTATACAACGGCATCGCTCGTGATCACCAGCTCGTGCATCTCGGTTGCTGGGCGCACGTGCGTCGCGGATTCATCAAGGCGGAAGAGACCGTGCCGAAGCCCGCGCGCACGCCGGACCTGCTGGCTACACGGTTCGTCGGGCTGATTGGAAAGCTGTTCGCTGTCGTAGACCGTATTAAAAGTGACACCGTTGCGACTATAAATGTGTCACAACGCGGCGGACACCCGGCCCGGTGCCGAAAGATTGGCGCTGAGGCGACCCCAGCAAGCACATCGCCGCTCTCTGCGAACTTCCGATATCGACCCGTATCAGCCATTGCACGTCCAATTCCCAGTGGCCGCTAATGAACGTAATCCCGACGCCAGACTGGTCGATGCAGGCGCCATTGACCGAATGAAGACACACGGATGCCTCATGCCGCGAGACGCTGTTTCAGCCGCGGAGCTGCAAAGTCCAGAAACGCGCGCAACTTCAGCGGTACTTGACGCTGACTGGGATATATCAAGTTGATTGGTGTGATGGGTAGTTCGTAATCGTCCAGCACTGTTACCAAGACCCCGGAATTTAGTTGTTCTACGATCTGATACGACAGAACGCGGGCTATTCCACCACCTTCCTCCGCAGCTACGACCGCACCGTCAATCGAGTTGACCATCATTCGCCAGGCCACGTCGACGACGTGCGAAGCACCATTGCTTTCAAACTCCCAGCTCGTGCCAACAACCAGACCTTCGTATCCCACGCAGTCATGCGACTCCAGATCTGCGGGAGTATTCGGCACTCCTCGACTTGCCAGGTAGGCAGGGCTCGCGCAGAGCACCTGGCGCACTCGCCCGATGTGTACCGCGATCATGCTGCTGTCAGGTAACGCCCCAGTACGCAGCGCTACGTCTACACGCTCTTCAAGCAGATTCACGCTGCGATCGGCCAGCTGCGTTCGCACACGTATCTCCGGATATGCCCGTAAAAATTCAGCGATGATGGGCAGCCCGTGAAGACGTCCCATCACAATGGGGGCGGCGACCACCAACTCCCCCCTTGGAGCGTGATAATCGCCGGTCGTCGTGCGTTCGACCTCTGCGATATCTTCAATAATCCGCCGACATGAAGCGACGTATGCCTCGCCAGCCTCGGTGAGCGTCAGGCCGCGATTGCAACGCAAAACCAGCCGGATTCGCAGGTGCGATTCGAGCTCTGCCACTCGGCGGCTAACAGTCGCGAGCGGTACGCCAAGCTGACGGCTCGCTGCGGAAAAGCTTCCGCCATCTACGGCGGCCAAAAGGATAGTCATCGCTTCAAGTCGGTCCAAGCCTCTCTCCTATGGAAGGGCGCCTCTCAAATTTACCGTCTATTCGATGAATTAAAAAGTAAATACATTTCCTCGCGCACTTTGTCTCTTCCTGAAGGGTTAAAAGCGCACGAGCGTTCGCCCGCACCAATTCTTCCTCCGACATGCGAAGGTGCCCTATGGATTTCAAAACCCTAACAATCCAACGCGACGGTGCCGTGCTGATCGCGAGCATCATGGCGCCGCCGATGAATCTACTTGGCCCGGAACTGGTGCATGACCTCGTTTCATTTATCTCGCAGGCAGAGCACGACGAGACGGTAAGCGTCATCGTTTTCAAGAGCGCAGACCCCGACTTTTTCATTCCTCACGTCGACGTAACGCAGATCAAGGCTTATCGCGACGAGGCCGCGAGGTTGACCGGGGAGGCTTCGATCGCCGTGCTGTTTCGTTATCTCAGCGAGAGCCGCCTGGTGAGCATCGCGCAGGTCGAGGGGCGGGTTCGAGGTGCGGGAAGCGAGTTCGTGATGGGTTGCGATATGTGTTTCGCGGCGAAAGAGTCGGCGATCTTCGCGCAGATGGAGCCAGCCTTTGGAGTGGTTCCGGGAGGTGGTGGCGCTCAGCACCTGGTGAGGTTGATGGGCCGATCGCGCGCACTCGAGGTCATGTTGAGCGCGAATGACTACGACGCAGAGTTGGCAGAGCGCTATGGCTGGATCAATCGCTCCTTGCCGGCCGCCGATCTGGATGAGTTTGTCAGATCGCTCGCGCAGCGGATCGCACAGTTTCCCGGTGGTGGTCATGTAGCCGTGAAGCGGCGAGTCAATGCCCTGGCGCTCGCCCCGATCGAGGATTTTCGCCGTGACTCTGATTTGTTCGGCGAAGGCGTTCGAGAGCCAGCAGCCCAGAAGCGGATTCAAGCCGCAATCAAACGCGGGTTTCAGACCCGGGACGCAGAAATGAATCTCGGGAAGTTGCTCGGCGATCTGAACGACGATTGACTTAGGCGAGGACATATTGAACTACAGCAAAGAAGATATCCGCTTCCCCGTTGACGGGGGAGTCGAACTGGCTGCGTGGCTCTTTGTACCCAAGAATCGCGATGGCCAGCTGCCCGCCATCACCATGGCGCACGGTTATGGTGGGACGCGGTATCACGGCCTGGAGCGAATGGCCACGTTCTTCGCGGAAGCTGGTTTCGCGGTGCTGCTTCATGACCATCGAGGATTCGGCGATAGCGGCGGCGAGCCTCGCCAGGACATTAACCCGTGGCTGCAGATCTCAGACTGGCGAAGAGCGATCTCGTGGCTGCAGGATCGGCCGGAGGTGGACGACACCCGAATCGGACTGTGGGGTACCAGCTATGCCGGCGGTCATGCGATTGTGCTGGGAGCAACCGACAGACGGTTAAAGGCTATCGTCTCACAGGTCCCGACTATCGACGGCCACGCTGCAGGTCTACGTCGCGTCACGCCCCAAGGCGTTGCAGCGCTTGAGGCCCGTTTTGATGCCGACGAGCACGCGCAGCTTCGCGGTGAAGCCCCAACGACTCTTCAACTGGTTAGTGAAGACGCGTCCAAACCTGCCGCATACAGCGCGCCAGACGAGATCAGCTTCTATCTGCAGCCCATTCCTGAGGGTGTATGGGCAAACAGCGTCACACTGCGCTCGAGCCGATGGGCCCGTATGTACTCACCCGGCGAATACGTCGCGCGGGTGTCGCCCACGCCGCTGCTTATGGTGGTTGCCGAGCAAGATCACACGGCGGCCACTGATCTCGCGCTCAAAGCGTTCGAAAACGCACTGGAGCCTAA
>NZ_BAYA01000044.1 GCF_000685015.1 Paraburkholderia bannensis NBRC 103871
CTAGTGCTAGAGGTCTTTGTTCAGGCGCTCGGGGAACACGGGATCGGATTGCAGCAAGCTTTCGATCGTGTGATGCGAATGCAGACGCAAGACTTAGGCGAATTTCTATATTCAGATGCCTGGAACCGCATGTCGCAGCCAATGCAGCACCTGCTTTTGCTGATGACAAAGGTAACCGACATACACGACGATACTTTGTTGAAGCTATGTTGCATCCAAGTCGGAATATCCGTACTAGAGGCATACGAGGCCCTTGAGGAAAGTCGTGGTATTGCGCAAATAACCACCTTCAACGGAAATACACAAATTCTGCTAACCCCGGAATTTTTGAAGTTTTGCGATGGACGCACCATTTCAATCTCTGGGAACGTTTTCCCTAGCGGGGCGACTGTCGAGCGAATTAGAAGCAGATACAACGAATTCCTCCGTAGCAAATCCGCGATGGTCAAGGACCGCGTTGCACGAGCCTACAGACACCCATACGCTCGTGCGGCCTACATGGCATTTCGCGAGGAACGCGATGATGATTGCGAGATGTTTTACGATCTTGCGGTGAACGCAGACATGGATAATGGCTGGCTGTATGACCGATTTGCTTTCTTTCTTTCCACTAGAAGGCAAAGTCGACAAGACGAGGCTCTAGACTGGGCAAAGAAGGCTACCGCTTTAATACCGGACGATCCTGATGCTTGGTTTACGCGTGGGGCAATAGAATCGAAGCGAGGGGCCGTTTCAGATGCTCAAACCTCATTGGACCGCGCCGCGTCGCTGGGAAAGCACAAGCACCTTTGCTTACTTCAGCAAGCATACGCGTACGCTAATGACGTGCCTCCTAACCGCGCACTCGCTCGCGCGAAGCTGGATGCAGCAGAAGAGGCCGCCCCGAAGAATGACAGCTTGTTATGGAAATTTCGAGGGGAGGTGGCGAGTTTAAGGAAGCGCATATCCCGCGACGAATGAACGACTTGGTCCTATAGGGCATAGCGACCAGTGCAAATTTTTCAGTCGATCGGGCACCAGATGACCACCGCTGCTTTCGCACTGCTCCCGGACCGAGTCGTCAGCTTTGGGCTGAATTGGGGCCATTCAACTTCAGGCGGCGGCCGGCTGCTTCGGGTCGCACTCAGCCAGTCGCCCTACGCCGATGCGTCTGTGACTCATGCGAAACGTATCAGGCTGTGGCCGGCCAATACGCGACGTTCGACAGCCAGTCGCAGATTGCCGACAATTGGCAGACGCCCGTACTGAACAGACAGCGAACTGCACAAATTGAACGACCGCAATGACGACCGTGTTCGTAGACACGAACGAAATTACCGACTGGCCCTCGTTTCATCGGGTCTTCTCGCGAATCCTTGGCTTCCCCTCGTTTTACGGCAATAACCTGGATGCTCTGATTGACTGTTTGGGGTACCTCGATGAGCCCGAAGCCGGGATGACGCGGATCCATGTTAGACCCGGGGGCACATTGACGATACAGCTCGGCGCTGCTGACAGTTTCAGAAAGCGCTGTGCTGATCAATTCGTGGGTTTGCAAGACGCGTGCGCTTTCGTGAACTGGCGTCGTACACACGAGTACAGCAGTACTCTGGTCGCGCTGGCTTACCACGACTGACGCAACAGGCAGCGGTCGGCGGCGGACTTAACCGGTCGACATTGCAGTCTGGATCGCCGACAATTCGCACTGAACAGCCTCCGTTTCTGTTTCAGCCTGGAACCGTCTCCATGCAGCCTCTCCTGATAAATCTACCCGATCCGATTTACACCGAACGGCTAGTCATTCGCGCTCCTCGACAGGGCGATGGTCAGCAAGTCTTTGAGGCGATTATTGAATCACTGGAGACGCTGCGCGAGTTTCCGGCGTCTTTGCCCTGGGCAATGAACGAGCCCTCCGTTGATGCCTCGGAAGCCTTCTGTCGGGTTGGGGCGTCCAACTTCATCGCCCGCCGCGATTTTCCTTTTCTCTTCTTGCTGCGTGATTCCGGCGAGTTGGTCGGATGTGGTGGGCTTCACAACCCGCGCTGGAGCGCCGGCACATTTGAGGCCGGCTGGTGGGGACGATCCTCCTGGACTAAACAAGGCTTAATCAGCGAAGCCGTCACCGCGATAGTCGAACTCGCCTTTACCGCATTCGCAGCCCATCGAGTGGAAGCCTTCACCGACGACCTGAACCCGAATGCATGGCGATTGTGTGAGCGAGTCGGCATGGTGCTTGAAGGCGTATTACGCAATTCGCGAGTAGAGCCTAACGGGACGCTGCGTAATACGCGGGTTTATTCAAGAATCCGACAATGATCTTGCTCCGCGCGAGCAGGCAGAATGCGACCAGTATGAAACGTTCAACGACCACGACCAGGCTGGTAACAATCATCGGCATATGAGTGCGACCGAACGTTGGCTCAGCCCATCCGCGATTACTACTGCGCGCCCGGATTACGCGATCCATTCGGCATGCAGTTTCTCGCCGTCACCGAGATAGTCGAGCACCCAAAGCAGTACGGGCGGCGTCTTCTGACCGTGCCATGCGATACAGCACGGGCTCGGCGCCTTGGGATTGCAGATGGTCTTCTCGACCAGTTGGCCCGATTCGATGAAAGGCCGTGCGAGATGCACCGGCATATAGCCGATCCCTAGCCCTTCCACGAAGCAGTTGATGGCGCGCTGCCAGTCGGGTACCACGAGGCGGCGCTGGTTGGGCAGCAACCAGGTGTCTCGCTTCGGGATCTCGCGCGAAGTGTCCTCCAAACAGATCGACGGGAAGGTGGCGAGCAAGTCGGGGCTGAGCGGCTCCTGTGCAGTCGCGAGCGGATGATGCGAACTGACGAGGAAGGCCCAATCGATCAAACCCATGTCGCGAAAGGCGAATTCGCCGCCGACGGGCACCGCCGTTGTCGCGCCAATCGCTATGTCGGCACGCCCCGTCGCCAGCGCTTCCCAGACGCCGTTGAACACCTCGATTCGCACGATCAACTCCACGTTGTCGAAGTGCCGATAGAAGTCGGCCATGAGCGCATTGACGCGCTGGCCAGAAACGACGTTGTCGAGCGCGATAGAAAGGCTGGGCTGCCAGCCGTTCGCCACCCGCCGCGTTTCGCGGCGGACTTCTTCCATCTTGTTGAGGATGCCACGTGCCTCGATCACGAAATGCTGCCCGGCGTCGGTGGGCACAACGCGGCGGTGCTGGCGCGTGAACAGCACGACGCCGAGTTCCTCTTCAATAACGCGCACCGCATAGCTCACCGCCGAAGGCACGCGATGCAGCGCCTTTGCGGCGGCAGTAAAACTGCCGGTTCGCGCGATCAGATCGACGAGTTGAAGTGACTCCATAGACAGCACGTCATTTCTCCCCGCTGTGAATGTTTTTGATGGCACCCGTGAAAATATACCGTTTCACGGCGGGTTCGCGCACGTCGATACTGTTACGGACACTATTTCAACACCAACGCAATATCGCGAATCGAGGACTTATGGCAAACAACGTAATCGGCCTGGGTGCCATTGCGGCGCTTGGCGGCTGCGCAGTCGCGCTGCAAGGTCAGTTCATGGGCATCATGGCGAAGAGCATCGGCACAACCGGGGGGATTTTCGTGAACTACATCAGTGGGGCCATGCTTGCGATCGTGCTGCTGTTCGCGCTGCAGGGCGGCAGCCTCAAGGCATGGACAGCGGTACCATGGTATGCGCTTTCGGCCGGTGCGCTCGGACTCGTCATCGCTGGATCGATCGGTTATACGGCGTCGCGGCTCGGCTTGACCACGGCATTTACGATCATCGTCGCCACGCAGTTCGCCGTGTCAGTCATGCTTGATCACTTCGGTTGGCTCGGCGCCACTGCCCAGCCGCTTGAAATGACACGCGTTGCAGGCATCGGCGCAATCATCGCCGGAGTCTGGCTTACGTCAAAATAGAGCGCGCTCCAGTCTTCGCGACCTCACTCCTGCATTCAAACAATTTGAATGGACGGTTGAATGGCGGCTTTCAGGAAAAGCCGCTGTCTCTTGTGGGTCGAGGCCGTGTAAAACCGACGGGCTTTTCAACGGGCACTTCGGGCAAGCGCTACGTCTAAACCACCGACCGAACCAGCGCCCGCGTATAGGCATGCTTCGGCTGCGCCAAAACAGCTTCAGTTTCCCCGCTCTCGACAATCCGCCCGCCGTGCATCACGACAAGCCGATGGGACACGGCGCGCAGCACGTCGATATCGTGGCTGATGAACACATAGCTCAGCCGATGCCGCCGCTGCAAACCGGTCAGCAATTCGAGAATCTGCTTCTGGATCGAGACATCTAGCGCACTGGTCGGCTCATCGAGTACAAGAATGCGCGGATCGACCGCCAGTGCGCGCGCAATCGCAACACGCTGCCGCTGGCCGCCGGAGAACGCCGCCGGATAGCGCGCGGCGGCGTCAGCAGGCAAGCCGGTTTCCGCGAGCAGTGCCGCCACGCGTGCACGCCGCGTCGTGACCGGCATATGCGGATGGTGGAGTGCCAGCCCTTCCTCGATAATCTCGCCCACTCGCAGACGCGGCGCGAGCGATGCAAACGGATCCTGGAACACCATCTGCACATGAGCCGCGCGTTCGAGTCGCGTCGCCGTCTTGCCCGCGCCATTGAGCGCCGCGTAGCGAATCGCGCCTGCCGTCGGCGTCACGAGGCCAACGAGCGATGCGGCCAGCGTCGACTTTCCGCAACCGGATTCGCCGAGCACACCCAGCGTCTCGCCTTCGCGCAGTTGCAGGTCGATGCCTTGCAGCACGGCAGGCGTCTCGCTGCGGAAAAGACCACGCCAGCCGCGTGCACGCGCGCGATAACCGGCACGCAGCGCGCTCACTTGCAGTACATCGCGCGCATCGGCAGCCACGGGGGCGAGCGCGCGGCGCGGCGCGCTATCAAACAGCTTGCGCGTATACGCATGCCGCTGCGCCGCGAACAGCGCATCGGTCGCGCCCTCCTCCACGATCTCGCCGTGCTGCATGACCGCCACGCGATGCGCGAAGCGTCGCACTAAATGCAGGTCGTGCGTGATGAGCAGAATGGCCAGGCCGTGCCCGTCAGCGTCCGCTTCCTGAAGCTCGATCAGCAGATCGACGATCTGCCGCCGGACGGTGACGTCGAGCGCCGTGGTCGGCTCGTCTGCGATCAGCAGGCGCGGATTGCAGGCCAGCGCCATCGCGATCATCGCGCGTTGCCGCTGCCCGCCCGATAGCTGGTGCGCAAACGCATCGACCTTGCGCTCGGGCTCGACGATGCCGGTGCGACGCAGCAGCGCAATCGCTCTCGTGCGTGCCGCCGCTCCGCGCAGTCCTGCATGCAGACGCAGACTTTCTACGATCTGCCGCCCAACGGTCTTGAGCGGATTGAGCGCGGTCATCGGCTCCTGAAACACCATCGCGATGTCGCGGCCGCGCGTCGCGCGCCATTGCGCCTCGCTTCTGCCCAGCAGTGGCTCGCCCGCGAGCCGCACGCTGCCGCTCACCTGCGCCGCGTCGGCCAGTCCAAGCAGCGCCAGTGCGGTCAGGCTTTTGCCCGATCCCGATTCGCCCACGAGCGCGACACGCTCGCCGCGCTTGATCGTCAGGTCAAGGCCGCGAACGATGGAGCGCGCGCCGATGCGGATGTTCAGGTCTTCGACTTCGAGTACGGGGGCTGTGCGCGTTGTCATCGGGTGGCTCCTGCTGCGCTGGAATGACCATGCGCATCGGTTTCATCGGCTTCATCGGCGCTCCGATGCCGGTCGGTCGCGAGCGATTCGCGCAAGGCGTCGCCAATAAAAGTAAGCAGCAGCAGCGTGACCACCAGCGCCGCAATCGCCGTCGCCGAAATCCACCACGCCGCCAGATGATCCTTGCCTTCGGCCAGCAGTTCGCCAAGGCTAGGTGCGGGCGGCGGCACGCCAAGCCCAAGAAAATCGAGGCTCGCGAGCGAGACGATCGCCGCGCTCATACGAAAAGGCAGCCAGGTAATGACTGGCGTGAGGCTGTTCGGCAGAATATGCCGCCACATGATCTGTCGATCGGACAAGCCGAGCGTGCGCGCCGCGCGTACGTATTCCAGGCCGCGCTTTTGCAGGAATTCGCCGCGCACGTAATCGGACAGCGTGATCCAGCCGAATGCGGCGAGCAGCACGAACAGCAGCGCGAGACTTGGCTCGAAGATCGACGACAGGATGATGAGCAGGTAGAGATCGGGCAGCGCATTCCAGACCTCGATAAAACGCTGGCCAAGCAGATCCACGAGCCCCGCGTAATAGCCCTGCAACGCACCCGCCACGACGCCGACCAGCGCGCTGGAAAGCGTCAATGCAAGCGCGAACCATACCGAGCTGCGAAATCCGTAAAGCACGCGCGCGAGCACGTCGCGTCCGTATGCATCGGTGCCGAGCCAGTTTTGCGCGGACGGTGGCGCCGGAAACGACTGCGCGTCGTGATAATTGACGGTGTCGTAGCGATACGGAATGGGCGCGTAGAGCGCGAAATTGCCGTCGCGCGAAAACTGCCCGCGAATGAACGGGTCGAGATAATCGGCCTCGGTGGGCAGCGCGCCGCCAAAGTCCTGATCGGCATAGGTACGCAGCACCGGGAACAGCCAGTGGCCGTGATAGCGCACGACCAGCGGCCGGTCGTTCGCGATTGTGCTGGCCAGCAGGCTCGCGACGAACAGCACTGCAAACGCGACGAGACTCGCGAAGCCGATGCGCTGACGCCGCAAGCGCCGCCACCATGCCGCCGTACGCGAGACTTCCGGCGTGTGCTCCTGCGCAACAACGGCGGGCGCAGGCGGAGCGAATTCGACATCGGACACAAGCTCGGACAACGGTGCCGCTTCATCGCAAGACGACGTGGTGACTTCCATGAGGAACCCCGGTTTTAGCGGCCATTACTGCCAAAGTGAATACGCGGATCGATCAGCGCATAGGCCAGATCGCCCGCGAGCTTCGCGAACAGGCTCACGACCGTAAAGACGAACAGCGCGCCCAGCACGACGGGATAGTCGCGACCGACGATCGCGTCGTAAGAGAGCCGCCCCACGCCGTCGAGCGAAAACAGCGTTTCGATCAGCAGGCTGCCGCTCACATAGGCGGCAACGAACGCCGCGGGCAAGCCCGTTGCGAGCGGAATCAGCGCGTTGCGCAGCACGTGCCGCCACACCACCGCACCGCGCGATACGCCCTTGGCGCGCGCGGTCAGCACGTACTGGCGCGAGAATTCGTCGATGAACGCGTTGCGCGTGAGGAACGCGACGACCGCGAGACTCGTGGTGACCGACGCTGTCACCGGCAGCACCAGATGCCAGAGGCGATCCAGCACGCGTTGCGCGAGCGGCAGGCTGTCGTGGCTTTCCACGCCGAAGCCGCCCAGCGGAAAGACATGCAGAAAGAGATCGCCGCTGAGCAACATCATCAGCAGCACGCCCAGCACGAAGCCAGGAATCGCGTAGGCGGCGAGCAGCGCCGCGCTCGTGGCGAGATCGAATGGCGTGCCGCGTCGCAGCGCCTTCGCAATGCCCAGCGGCACGGCAATCAGGTACGTGAGCAGCAGTGTGCAGGTGCCGAGCGTGAGCGTCACCGGCAGCTTGCTGACGATCAGCGCCCACACCGAGCGATGCTGAAAGAACGACTGGCCCAGGTCGAAACGCGCGTAATGCGTCAGCATGCGCACATAGCGCGTGAGCGGCGGCACGTCGAAGCCAAACTCGTGGCGAATCGCCGCAACCTGCGCAGGGTCGACGCCTTCATTGCCGTGATAGCCACCCGCACTGTCACCGCCGCTCGCCCCAGTGGCGCCTTCACCATGCATCGACGTGCCCTGCAGGCGCGCCATCACCTGCTCGACCGGGCCGCCCGGAACGAACTGCATGATGATGAACGTCACCGTCAGCACGCCTAACAACGTGGGAATCATGAGCAACAACCTGCGCCCGATATACGCGAACATCTGGCCTACTCCTGTTCAATTGCGCCAGGCGCGGCATGCCACCAGCCGACCACCCAGTCGATCCAGCCATATTGCTGCGGCACGCGTGCAGGCGGCGCAATGCGCCGGTTCCATGCCACGCGCGCATGCGTGATGTGCCACTCCGGCACCATGATGCGTTCGCACAGCAGCACGCGATCGAGCGCACGCGCGGCGGCAATCACCTCGCGCTCGCTATGCGCGCGCAGCACATCGTCGATGAGCGCATCGACAGCAGGCGACGCAATGCCCGTGTAATTCTCCGAACCCGGTGTCTTCGCCGCGCGGCTGCCGAAGCGTCGTTCGAGTTCTGCACCAGGAATGCTGGCCGCACGATAGCCCATCGTCGTCATGTCGAAATCGAAATGCTTCAGGCGCTCGTTGATGACGGTCTGATCCATGATGCGCAGGCGCGCGTCGATGCCCAGTAATTTCAGGTTGCGCACGACGATCATCAGGATGCGCTGCATGCCCGTGCCGTCGTCGAGCAGTTCGACCGTGAGCGGCGTGCCCGCCTCATTGCGCAGCACGCCGTCGTGGTAATGCCAGCCCGCGCTGGCGAGCAGCGCCTCGGCGCGAGCGAGGTTGCGACGCAGGCCGTCCTGCCCCGATGTGTCCGGCTGCGCGGGCAGCGTGCCGAAGGCCTCACGCGGCACGCTCGCACGCAGCGGTTCAAGCAGCGCCAGTTCGTCCGCGTCGGGCGTACCGCTTGCGGCGAACACGCTGTCATCGAAGAAACTACGGCTGCGCGCATACTGACCGAAAAACATATTGCGGTTGATCCATTCGTAATCGAGCGCAAGGCCAATTGCCTCGCGCACGCGAATGTCCTGAAACTTCGCGCGGCGTAGATTGAAAATGAGCCCCTGCGCGTCACTGATGCCGTGCTCCGGAAACTCCGCTTTGCGCAGCGTGCCGCTGGCGAAACCGGGGCCGCTGTAATTGCGTGACCATTGCTCGGCGCTGCCTTCGAACATGGCGTCGATATCGCCCGCGCGAAACGCCTGCAACGGCGCGGACGAATCGCTATAGAGCCGAAAACTCACCTTGGCGAAATTGAACATGCCACGCCGCACGGGCAGATCCTTGCCCCAATACTGCGGATTGCGGCGATACACGATCTCGCGATTGCTTGCGCGCGCACCGATCAGGTAGGGCCCGCTGGAAACAGGCGCAACCGTCGCGAGCTGGTCGAAGCTCAGTTCGCGGCCTTGCGGTGTGCGCGCCCAGTCGCGCGAGAACACGTAGAGATCGCCCGCTGCGAGCACGGCCCGGCGCTGCGCCGCGCGAAATGTGAAACGCACGGTCTGCGTATCGATCACGTCCACGCTGCGGATCAGCGCATAGCGGCTGCTGTAGAGCGGCGAAGTCGCCGGGCCCGTCAATTGCTCGAACGAATAGCGCACGTCCTGCGCCGTCACTGGCGCGCCATTCGAGAAGCGCGCAGCCGGGTTCAGATGAAACGAAGCGGAAAGCCCGTCGGCCGCAATCGTGACGCGATCGGCAAGCAGCGGGTATTGCGTGCCCACTTCGTCGAGACTGCGCTGCATCAGCGTCTCGAACATGAGGTTCACTTCGTCCGGCGCCGCATTGCCGCGCAGCAAAAACGGATTGAGCGAATCGTAAGTCGAAACCTCGTTGTAATTCGCCAGGCGCAGCGTGCCGTTGCGCGGCGGCGCGCTGTCGGCCCAAGCGAAGCGCTGCAGCGAGGCATCGGGGCGCGCATCGTCGAACAGCGCAAGCGTTTCTTGCCACGCGGGAGTTGGCGCGGCATGCGCGAGCATGGCGACGCTGGCCACGCCAGCAGCGCTCACATATCGCGCCATGCGCATGACGCGCGCGCCGAAGCCCGGGACGCCGACGCTCACAGATCGAACCTCGCATTGAGCGCGAGCGTACGCGGCGCGCCAATGAAGATGTAATCCGATTGCAGGAAACCCCAGTAATGGCGATTGAAAACGTTGTCGACTTCGGCGCGCAGCGTCACGCCGTGGCCGCCAATCATCGTGCGATAGCTCAGCCCTGCATTAAATAGCGTGAAGCTCGGCAGCACATATTTATTGTTAGCGTCGGCCATCATGCTGCCGTAATAATGCGCCTCGGCGTTGGCGCTCAGGCCAGGCACGCCGGGAATGCGGTCGCTCACCTGCAAGGTCGCCTGCCAGCGCGGGATGCCTTCAATGCGGTTACCGACCAGATCGGCCTCGGTCTCGCTGTATGTCCCCGCTTCCCATGCGGTACTCGCGCTCACGCGAAAGCCCGCTGGCAGATCGACGTGGCCGTCGAGTTCGAGGCCGTCGATGCGCTCCTTGCCGTTCGAGACATACACATTCTGCGCGTTGCCGTATTCCGCGCCGCGTTCGATGCGAAACAGCGCCGCCGACGCGCCATATGAACGGCCGTCGTACTTCACGCCCACTTCGTATTGCTTGCTCTTGAGCGGGTCGAGCACCTGATTCGCGTTTGCGTAGCCCTCGGCTGCCGTGCCGCCGTCTTCGAGCGCTTCAACATAGCTCGCGTAGAACAGCAGATCGCTGCGCGGACGGAACATGAGCGCCAGCGTTGGCGTGACCGGCGTCTGCGTATACGTCGTCCCTGCCGTGCCCGGTTTCGTCCACGACGTCTGGTGATAGCTCGTGTAGCGAATGCCTGCGAGAATCGACCAGTATTTCAGGAAGCTCAGCGTGTCGCTTGCAAACAGCGATTTCTGCTGCGAATTAAAGTTGTTGTATTGCTGGCTATAGTCGTAGGTGCCGTTCCAGGTGAGCTGCGTAATCGGATCGTAGAGATTGTTCGAGCCAATATCGGTGTAGAGCGAAGACGGCACGGTCTTTTTCGTGAGCCACTGTTCCGATGCACCCAGCACGACCTGATGATCGACCGGCCCGGTCGAGAACTTGCCTTCCAGCGCGGCCTGCACGACGTCGTAGATCGACGACCCGCGCGAGCGGTTCAAGTACGTATCGAAATCGCCTTGCGGCGTGAGCAGATCGAGCCACTGGCCCGAATAGTTGCGTTCGTCCTTGCTGTGGCTATAGTCGATACTCGCCTTCCAGACCGGATCGATTTGCCAGTGCGGTCCGCTGCTCAGGAAATAGACGTTCGAATTGAAAAACGTGTCGTCGTAGGCGGAGAGACTCGTGCGGCCGCTCGGCGCACGCGGCACGCTCGTCCCCGTGAAATCGCTGAGCATGATGTCCTGGATGCCACCGTCGACCTTGCGCGATTGATAGAGCCCGTCGAACGTCCACGTCAGCGACTTGGTCAGGCGCGCATCGAGCGAGAGCGACTCCGAATTGCGCAGCACGTGGGAGCCGTTGTAGGTATCGCCCTGCTCGTGCGTGATGTTGAAGCGATAGCCGAACATGCTTTGCGGCCCGAAGCGACCGCCCGTATCGATGTGTTCGCTGAACACGGCGTCGGAGCTGTAGCCCACGTCCGCACTGAAGGTAAAGGTATCGGTCGGCTTTTTCGTCACGAAATTGATGATGCCGCCCGGCGCACCGAAGCCGTACATGAAGCCCGAAGCACCCTTGAGAAGCTGGATCGACTCGAACGACTCGACCGGCAACTCGACGGTCGTCATATAGAACGGCAGGCCATTGATCTTGTAGCCGTTGTAATCGTCGAGCGGAATGCCGCGAACGTTGATCGAATAGGCGTTGAACGAATACGTGTCGCCGAGCGACATGACCGCCGCATCTTCGGCAAACACCTTGCCGAGCGCCTTGACCTGACGATCTTCCAGTTCCTGCTGCGCGACCACGTGCGTCGAGAATGGCGTTTCCAGATCCGAGCGCGTGCCCAGGGCGCCGCTCGACACCTTCGGCGCTTGCTGGCGCGTGCCCTGAACCGTGAAGGTCGCGAGACTATGCACGACTTCGCCTGGTTTCGCGCTTTGCGTCTTTGCACCGGCATTCGCTGGATTGGCGTTACTGGCGCTATTCGCGTCGCTATCGTCGGCGGCAAAAGCGTGGCCGGCCGTCAGCACCCCTGCGCCGATCAGCAGTGCGGGAAGCACACGCAAACGGAAAAAGCATATTCTCATTATTAGTAGTCCGATATTGTTTATAGATACCGATGTGTGGCAAAGGCAAAAACGATGCGTCCGATGTCAGGCTTGCTGCACGAGCGGATGTTCGATATACGCGCTTAGCATTGCGGTGAAGTGCTCGAAGGCCTGGTCGGGAATCGACGGGTCGTGAACAAAGAGTTCCTGCAGGCACAGGCCGCGCAGGAAGCACGCGATCACATAGCGGGTGAGCGCCGGCTGCGGCGATTCGTCGATGTGGGTCTGCGCAGGCAACCCCGTCATGTCCGCGCCGATCGAATGCGACAACAGCGCGGCGTTGAAGCGCTCGCGCAAATCCGCGTCGTTACGCAGCGCCCAGTAAAACTCCTGCGACATGGGGAAGGTCTCGCGCACCTGAGCGCGCCATGTGCTGACTTCGTCGCGCACGTTCGCGCCGGCTTCGATACGCTGTTCGAGGGTGCTGAGCTTCGAGTCGATCCATGTCACGTACGACGCGACCAGCAACTCGTTCTTGTGCGGGAAATGATGGAGCAGCGCGCCGCGCGAAAGCCCCGCGCGCTGGCAGATTTCGCTGATGGAGGTTCTGGCCAGGCCCACTTCCGCCAGGCACGCGAGCGTCGCGTCGATCAGCGCATGGCGTGCGGCTGAACTGCGTGCATGCTGCGCTCGTCGCGCGGGTTTCGCCACATCGGAGATCGTGTTCGTCATGTTGATGCCAGGCGCGTCCGCCTCGCATCGTGTGCGACCGGACTGTGCCTCAGTAAGGCCGCTCTCGGGAGCTTTGCTGCGTTGCCGCTACAAAACAGTACGATCGGTATGTTATTTAGCGTCTGTCGGCGTGTCCAAGAAAATTCCCTCACATACTTATCTCCGCAATCAGTATGTGCGTACGGTAAATAGCGCAAGTCGACGGCAATCCATGCAGGGTGTGCGCGGCAAATGAGGGAATCCGGATGCGGTCGCGTCAATGCAGACAATATGACGAATGCGTCGGCTACTGTTGCGGGAATATTGCTGATCAGAAGGCAAGGGCTTGCGCTATATCCCTTGAAAAGCAGCCCGCTCCCGCAAACAACCCGGGGCGGGCCCGCAATTGTCCTGGCGCTTCCATCGTCGCCCCCCGGCCCGCATGGTTGCACCCGACCTCATCGGCAAGGCGTTTCATTCTCTTTGCTGGCCCAACAGGAAAGCCGTGCGGCTTCCCGGTCGGGCTGTGCAGTGAGCAGGCAACGGGCTGCCTCCCCTGCCGTTTCTGTTCGGTTGGTCTCCTCCGCGCCCTGAACGGACTTGTGATGCTTTGCTTGCAGAGCGTGACCCCGTCACGCATTGCCCCAGCGGTAGTCACCGCGTCCTCGCGCGATTCAGATTTCGCCACGACTCTCATGCCCAGAGGGCGGCCCGTTGCCCTCCCCGCTGGACGTGAACCAGTCCAGCAAGCACTGTAGCCGTCGCTCCTGGCTGTGCAGGATGCCTGGCGTCGAGCGAATTTCAAGCACGCGTCCGTGCCAATAGCTCAGGCCGAAAATCGCCATCGCTTTGTCAGCGCTCATCGCGATTTCCAGATGCGCAATTGCGGTATCGAGGTTGTGGACGGTATAGGGGCTGAGCGGCCGCCGCCCCAATTCCGTCTCTGTCCCCGTCCGCTCCCGAATGGTTTTCTCGCTCCCCGCCGCTTTCCCCCACAGCGGGCTGCCGTGCTCCTGCGCAAACAGATTCTCCAGGCGCCGTTCATCCAGCGCGTAGGGCACGGACTTCTCTTTCATCACAAGATCTCCTCGTCTGCCAGACCCGGATCTGCTGTGAAGCTGCGGTGAGGTCATCCTGCGCGTTCTGGCGCCCCGGCAAAACCGCCCATGTCGGCGAAACCATGCCTCCAGAAGGCGGCACCAAAGGAGTCCCCCGCTTTGGGGGGATAGCGGCCAGGAAAAATGCGGGTACGATAGCCCGGACTGGAGAACTGCCGATGGACAACCTGTATTTCCGCCGCGTACTGCTCGTTGAAGACGAAGGCTTGACGCGTATCGCGATGAAGAGCCTGATCCTGACGTCAGAGCCGACGCTGGATATCGATGAAGCCGGCTCGTATGACGCAGCCGTCGAGCAACTGCAAGACAAGGCGTACGACCTTGTTTTTCTCGACTACCAGATCGGCGGCAATCACACGGGGCTTGACTTGTTGCGCTGGCTGCAAGAGCACGAATGTGCCGCGCATGTGGTGATGCTGTCCGCACAGGACGACCGCGAAACGGTGCTGGACTGCATCAAGCATGGCGCGGGCGGCTTCATCTCGAAGGCCAGCGAGGAAGGTGGCGCGGTATTCCGCGAAGCGCTGCAAACGATCCTGAACGGACGCGTCTACCTGCCCAACAGCGTGCTTGGCAAAGGCGGCCATACCCCACAGTCGCCGGGCCCGCACAAGGGCATTCCGATCGAGTCGCTGAATCTGCCGCCGCGCCTCGCGCAAACGCTGGGTCTTCTTTTACAGGGGATGTCGAACAAGGCCATCGCGCGCAAGATGAATATCGCGGAGAACACCGCGAAGGAGTACATCAGCGACCTGCTGAGTCGCTTCAACGTATCGCGGCGCACTTTCCTGATCGTGGAGATGGCGCGCCGTGGCATTGAGATCCCTACCGTTGCGCAAACCACAGCGGATTAGCACGCACGGGCGGGCACCCCGGTGAGTTCGAGCATGCGAGCAATCAGCATGTCCGCGGACAGCGGCTTGCTGAGCACGCTGCGCTCCGGCAATGTCCCCAGCATGCTGACCCCGGCTTCGCCCGTGACCACGAGGCATGGCACGGGCCGCGAAAAGTGCTCGCCGAGCAGGTTGACGACGTCCTGTGCCGTCGAGCCCTCCGGCAAGCGGTAATCGCTGATGATGAGGTCGGGTACGCGCTCGACCGTCTGCAACAGCTCGTCGAATGCGGCCACGGTGCGAACCGCGTCGAACAGCACGCCCCAGCGCGCAAACAGCGCCTCCATCGACGCGCGTACGAGGCTGTCGTCCTCGACCAGCAGCACATAGAGGCCTCGCAATGACGACGCTGACGGCGGCGACGGCGCTTCGACAGGCGATGTCGCCGGATCCTGAATGGCAAATTGATCGGCCACCGGCATGCGAACCGAAAAGCGTGAGCCTCGCCCCTCGATCGACTTCAGTTCGAGACGGTGCCCCTCCAGCAGCGCCACCACCGCATTCACGATCGACAGCCCCAGACCAAGCCCTTTCTCGCGGTCGCGTTCAGGGTTGCCAATCTGCACGAAAGGCTGGAAGATCGCATCCCAATGTTCTGGCGCGATGCCAATGCCGTTGTCGATTACATCGATACGCACATAGTTCGGCATCCGTACCAATCCGACGATGACCGTGGATCGTCCCGCCTTCGACGGATCCGCGTACTTGATCCCGTTCGCGATGAGGTTGCCCAGCACGCGGGGCATCCAGTCGGCGTCGGTGCGTACCCATGCGGGGCGCTGCAGCGCCCTTGCATATCGCAGTGCAACGCCGCGGCTTGCGGCAAATGCGCCAAGTTGCTCGACGGTCTCGTCGATTACCCGGCTCAGGTCGACGCTCGTGTAGACCGGCTTGACGTGCCCCGATTCCAGCTTCGACAGGTCGAGTACGCCGTTGAACAGACGCGCAGTCAGTACCGACGCCTTGCGTGCATCGCCGATCAACCGGCTCGATGCTTCAATGTCACGCGCCGCCAGCGCTTCGTCGGCTGCCGCAAGAAAGAGGTTCAATGCGTGCATGGGCTGCCGCAGGTCATGCGCTGCGGCAGCCAGGAAGCGCGATTTCGCGCGGCTTGCCTGCTCGGCGGCTTCGCGCTGCTGCTCGCGCAACGCAATCAATGCGTCCGACCTGACCTGCTGGTCGCGTCGGGCAACTTCAAGGTCATCGTGCTTTTGCGCGAGGGCCGCATTGGCGACCTGCAATGCACCGTTGCTATGGGCAAGCGCCTGAACGGCGATGTAGCGCTCGCGCACATGCCGCTCGGCATTGACGTTGACGCTATGGCCCAGCACGGCGACATTGAGCAGGTAGAACATGCCGGCTGCGAAGTTTTCCGGCTCGACCGCCCGCGTGAGCAGTTGGGCCATGACAATCGCGGCGATCACGCACAGCGTCAGTATCAGCGTCGCCTTGGCTCGCAAGCGCAGAAAGCCGAACTGATAGAAAAGAATCAAATAGAAGCCGACAAAAAAATGCGTGAAATTAAATGGGCGGGGCGCCAGAACGGTTTGCATCAGCAGGCACAGACACATGAACGCCAGGCCGCACAGCAAGATCCAGTGCGCCACCTTGTCCCGATGAAAGGCGAGCCTGAAGGCCAGCACGATGCCGATGGTCGCGCCGAGCGCACCGGCCCAACGGAACGCGAAAACCTCTGGAAAATAAGGCCTGAAAGCTGGGCTGGTCTGCGCAAGCCTGATTTCCCAGAACCCAAAGCACACCCAGATCAGCGTGCCGAGCACCAGGGCCGCTCGGCGGAAGTCGGCAAACCGTCGGCCATAGTCCTGCGTAAATTCCTCTTCGACCTGGGGGTCTTCGAAACGCGCCGGCCAGCAGAGAATGTCGACCAGCCATGCGCGTACCGCGCCGGGCGCCGACGAGCGCTTAAGGAATCTGGATTCCGTCGCCGATTGAAAGCCGAACAGGTTCATCGCATCTCGCCGCTATGCTTGCGGGCCTCGCATACACCGACCGGGTGTGAATACGTGCATGCCCGCGCAATAACCCAACTCCCGATAGGCTTCCCACTGGCTGTCGGTGAAGAACTGGTCTGCCGTGGTTTGCTGAGGGAAATCGCGGTAGTTTTCCGCGTAGGTGCGCACGTCAGTGGGCAAGCCGATGCCGATGCTGGGCTTCACGTACAGCATCCAGCTTGCGCGCTCCGGCTGGTCTGAGTAAGTGATGCAGGCGAGCGCGGCGCCACGCAAACCGTCGCGCTTCAGTTCGGGAAACGAGCCAATGGCTTCCGGATCGATCGCTGTCCTGATCCAGTCCGGCACACGCGGCTCATTCGCCCCACGCTCGAATGCATGCCAACCAAACTGGCGGCGCGCAAGCCTCGCGCGCACCGCGCCCGGGTCAAGCCAGGTGATCGTCGCGCAGAAGTCGTAGCGCACCTGCCTCGTCAGGAGAGCTAGCGATTCGCAGGAGTAGTCGGGATCGGCGGCCGCGTCGATGGCCACGATGAACGGCAGCCGGCGGCGTATCAGTTCATAGATGCCCGTGTTGTCGAAGTGGCCGCCATCGCTCAAATACCACATGCGCGCGGATGGGCCTTCGAAATAAGCCCGCCATTCGTCGAGCAGCTTTGCCTGCAGGGTGAAGATCGACGAGGGCAACGACTTCAACCAGCGCCAGAGGCCGCGGGGATAGTGCCCAGGCCGCTCGCCCGCCGCAATCCCGCTGTTCCACCAGTAACCGATACGCACGTTCAGCAGCCCAAGCAACAGCGATTGCGCCAGTTTTGTGTTGCGGCCAAGACCAGTCAATGCGGCCGCGCCGGAAATCGCCATCCACTGCCCCAGGCTCAGGCGTTCGACATTGACTTGCGCGCCGTCCGACCTTGCGAGCGCGTGAAAAGCGTTCGGATCGGGCTCCACGCGCACCGCGCTGACGGGCGCGACACGCACCGGCGTCGTTTTCGTGTCGCGCGCGCCCCAGAGCGCGTGAAAGCGCCTGCCCACGCTAATGCCAGCGGGCCCGACACTCATCGGCATGCCTTTGTCGTCGCGCAGCTGGTTGCCGGAAAGCGGGTCGACCGTATTATTCAGGCACGCGCACACCAGATGCAGCGGGCCGCCGTGGGTTTCGGGATGATATTCGTCGAAGAAGACATCGTCGCCCAGGTCGCTCACGCCGACCGGCACAGGCTTGCTGGTGCCGGGCGGATTCACGCGCGCATCGTTGGACGCGCCCAGCCAGGTTCGCACGAGTTTCTGCGCGTAGCTCTGTTGCAGGGAAGACAGATTGAGAAAAAGCAGCACACGGCCTTTCACCGCCGAAATCAGCAAAGCCGCCACCACGCAAAAGCGCGCCGTGACCGAGTCGAGCCTGAACGCCAGATAAGCGAGCAGATCGAGAAACAGAAACAGCACGGCTGCCAGGGCGAACGCAACGATCGCGAGCGCAATCTCCTGCACGAGGCCTCCCGCAAGGGTCTTGCCCGCATCCGTCGCGCTCGCCGCGGCCGTGCTCGCCTGACGCTTCAAGACGCTCGCCACGATTGCCCTGAGCAGCGCCAGAACCGGCGCGACGCCCGCCATGAACCAGCCGATCGCCCGCGATCCATGCACCGGAAGATCCTGCGTGTGTGTGTCGATCACCCCGGCGAGCGTATCGATCGCCACGAACAGCACGGTCACGATGAAGCCGAACAGCGCCGCGCCCAGCAGCCGGGTCAGTCGGTTGCGAATGACGATCGTGCCGCCTTCGGGCTGCGCCGTGCCGGGATTGATGGGCGGCCCACCCGTGCCGGGCGCCGCCGGGCTGGCGATGAACAGGCCGGCCGCCTGCTGCTCGAACCAGGCAAGCAGCAGCACGCCTAGCGCCAGGGCGCTCCAGATTTCGATGTCGGGCAGCGTCAGCCCGTAGATCGCGCACCCGAGCATCACGATCCACAGGATGAAAGGCATCCACGAGCGCCAGTCGCCATTCGGGCGGCGCCGCATGGTCAGCCAGTAGCCGATGGAAGGCGGCAGCACGCCGATCACAAAGAGCCACGGCGGCAGCCACCACCAGGCCGACAGTGTCAGGCCATACCATTGCGGCGGCGCGCGCTCGCACACCAGCGAGAGAAAGCTGAACGCCGAACAGTCGAGCACGAACCAGTGCAGTGCGCCCAGCGCGCCAAACAACAGCGCACCGATCCAGACGTGTACTGCCGCGAGGTTACGCAGAATGACGGCAACGTCGAATAACGTATCGTGACGGCCGCCGCCTGCAAGATATTGCGCGTTGTAGCGCAGCCACTGGATCGTCGACGAGGCCAGATTCGTGAGCGTACGCTCGACGCGTTCGGCCGGCGCCTGGCGATCCTCGGTGGGCATCTGCGTATAGAGCTTGCCGAGAAACGAAGCGACATAGCCGCCGCCGGATACCGACGACATGAAGTCGATATCACGCAGGCGTCGCGTTTTCGCGAGCGCCTGAAGAACGCCAAGACAGAACGTGGCGCTGCGCACGCCCCCGCCGGACAACGCGAGTCCAACCGCATCGTCCGGCAAGCGCGCCGGGTCTGCGTTGGCCGGTTCCTGCCATTCGGGCCGCGCCAGGCGACGGCGCTCACGCACCGCGCGCGCTTCCACGCTCTCTACTGCACGCGGGTAGCTCGGCGAGTCGGCCAGCAGTACATCGGCGGCCTTTTCGCTGATCATGAAAGTCGGTGTCACGATGAAATAGCCGGGAATCTGCGGAAAAACCGACGTGTCGACGATTCGCAGACCCTCTACCCCATGCACGCGAAAATGGCTGTCCACCACGGCGAAGCGATCCTGGAGTTCATGCGGATCGGCGCGCCAGGGATCGTGACCAATCCGGCAAGTGCCGCACGCGTGATGCCCCCAGGCTTCGTCCTTGATCCACTGACGCATCGCTGGCGAACAATCGGGCTTGTCCAGACCCGGCTGAACCTCGTCGCTCAACGCAGCCACGCGGCGATTGATTTCACGCATGCGCTTGATCGCGTAGCACAGCGCATCCACATCGTCATCGCAGTCCTGCGCGCCCTCGCGGGTATCGTCGAACGAGTGAAAGTTGATTTCCGGCGTCTCGAACGGATTCGCGCTACGCAGCGTGATCGTGCCGTTGTTGTTATTGGTGTAAGCCTTGAGAATCACCCAGCTCCATAAATTGCGGGTCTTTTCATGCGACGTCATGCTCCGGCATAGCAACTGCTTCGAATAATCCCAGTAGTAGCCGCGAAACGCGGCCGGCAGGCCGAACACGAACAGATCCGGGTCGCTGCGCATGCGCGCGCCGTTGGTGGACGACATCATCATGGCGAGCGCGCCACCGTTGGTCGAATACAGTCCGCTCTGGTCGGCGAGCCACTGGCGCAGCATGGGATCCGCAGCATCGCCGGGATCGAAACTCGCGCCATCGAGCGTCGAAAACGGCGCGTTCGCCTCGCTGATCACGCTGACTTCATAGCGATCCTGAAGATTCTGGCCGACGCCCGGCAAGTGGACGACAGGCGCAACCGGCGCTCCGTCGCGGCCGCACGGCCCCTTGACGATGGCGCCCAGCTTCGCCGCATCGCCAATGCCGCTGAGCATCAGCAATTGCGGTGTGTTGAACGCGCCGCCGCAGACGATCACCTCGCGGCGGGCGAATACCTGTTGGGTGTCGGACGCAGCATTGTTGTCGGCGCACTTCGGGCTCGCCGCGTAAAGCCAGGGGCCGATGCGCACCTCCACGCCGATCGCTCGCGGCACGTCGCTGCCGCGCTTCTCGAACACAATCCGCATAACATGCGCCGGGTTCAGGATCACGAGCCGATCCGGGAATTCGTCCCTGACATTGAGCAGATGGTCGCGCAGACCGCAGCGGCGCTTGCCGTCGGTGCCAATCGAAATCAGCGAAACATGGGCGCGGCTCTGAATATCCGGCGAGCGGACATTGGGGTCGAGGAACTGAAGGATCTGAAAGCGCGCCAGCGCCGGGACGAACATCGACGCCGCGTTGCGATTCGCCAGCGACGCAAACAGCACGTCCTTGATCACGCTGAGGAACGTCTTGTCGCCTCGCGCGATGGCGGCAATCACGAACGGGTCGATGAAACTTGTTTTCTGCCAGCCTGCGCTCCCGTGGCCGCCGGGATCGAGCTGGCCACGCGGATCGAGCGCGCGTGCCGACCACGCCAGAAAGCGGAACAGCAGTCCCAGCGTCTTGCCCGCGAAGCTGCGATAGGCCGCGTAGTAAAGGCAATTCTCGATCTTGGCGAAATAGCCCTGCATGTTCTGCGACCGCCAGGAATCATCGCCAGTGAATTGCGCAATATGATCCCAGTCGGCGTCATTCGGGCGAATGATGATCATGGCGTGATGCGACGTGCAGCCGCCAATGGCTGCCGCGCGCGGATAAAAAATACCGCCCTGTTGCCCCCCTTCTGTCACCGAAGGATCCATCGCACCGTTGTATTTCGAATCCTCCTGTTGGCGCGCGGTATTCGTATAGTGGCGCACCGAGAATTCCCAGCTCATGTCCGGGTCTTCAGTCGCCCGTGCATGAAACGCGGGCACCGCGTAGACCTGGCGCATGGGCTGCTGCGCGAGGTCGGGCGCACCGCGCGTCATCGGCTGCGCCTGTGCGCCGTGCTGCGCTACGGCGGGATCGTTGCCGGCCTCGATCAACAGGACGCGGCACCCGTTTAGCGCCAGCCGCGCGGCGAGCGGCCCTCCACCCGCACCCGAACCCACAATCACGTAGTCGAAGGGCGTCGTGTCCGGATCTCTGGCTTGCCACAGCGGGTCATCGGGATTCATCGCGGCTCCGGTGGACGAAGGTGACAGGTCAGAGCGTTTCGAGGAAGGCCTTCAACTGTCGCTTTTCACTATCGCTCAGCGACTCGCCGAACCAGTGGCCGCGATCCAGCACGAAGTCGGGGCACTTGCTCGCCTTGAGCAGCGCCGGCCCGGCTTCCTGCTGGAACTCGTCGAGCGCCTTGAAACTGCCGTCCTTCGGGTCGTCGCGACGCACCAGCAATACCCCGCGCGTAAGCGCCGTCACCGCATTGATGAGATCCACGGTGGGCGCATCCGGATTGATGTTCATGAGGAGATTGACCGGTGTGCCGCGCGGGATAGGGCCGATATTGATCCCAGCAAGACGGCCGTCGAGGAACGCCTTGCCCACGCCGCCCATGACGACGAACACCACCGCGCTTGCAGCGAAAAACACGCGCGCGCAACGCAACGCATTGGGAAAACGGAAGAACGCCACCACGAGGCCGAGCAAGACGAGAGGAATGAGCCATAGCCACGGGTAGATCGTGTCCACGCCCGACACGCGCAGCAGCGTCGCCAGCAACGCCACGAGCAGAGCGAGCAAGCCGCCTGCGAGGCGCGGCTGCCCCACGAAAATCAGGATCACGGCAATCAGCGCGAGCAACAGCCAGACGTAGAGGAACAGGAACGACGTCCAGCGCTCACCCAGCACGCCGGTGATCAGCGGCTTGATAAAGCGTGGCGCAAAGTCGATATACGAATCCTTCGTCGTCCTGTAGATAAAACCGACGTCCCTGAATCCACGTCGATCGGCCACGCCTGCAGCCGCGAACGATTGCCGGAAATCGCCGCGCAACGCACTGCATTCCATGCTTGGGTCGGTGGGATTCTCGTGACAGAACGCCTCTTTTTCCGCGGGATAAACATTCACCTGCCGCGCGGCGCCCTGCGCCAGCACGCCGATAACAGCACGTTTGCTATTGTCGAGCAGCTTGTCGATTGCGTCGTCGTACGCCTTGAGCCGTCCGTCCACCGACGGATCACGGTTATAAAGACCGAGCGAATTGTTGTGCAGCAAGGGCGCCGTCGCCCATACGCTGACAAGCGACGCTGGCCGGTAGTAACCCGGCCCACCGCCCGGCGGCGCATATTCGTCGTTGTTGCCCCACCTGTCGACGGCGCCCGTATCCTTGAAGGGATTGAAGAAGTGAACCAGTCCAACCGCCGGCAGCGACTTGTACGTCTGCGACGAGAAATTGCCCCAGACCTGGCCACGCATCGCGTTGGTGCCCACCGCACGCTGCGAATTGCTGCCGACAAGGGTGATCGGTATGCGTACGTCTGTCGAAAGATAGTTATTCTTTTCGAAAAAGTCCTGCCCGCCATCCGGCTGTGCCGCTATATATTTTTCAAGCCGATCCACATAGGCTAGCCAGGGCCCGCTCAACTTGAATGCATCCCAATCGGCGAAATCCATCGGCAGCGTGATACCGCCCTGGGCGCTCGCGTTTGCAGTACGCCAGTTGCGCGAAAACGTGATGGGCAAATTGGGAGGCTGCTTGCTCGAATGGCAAATCGCGCAATTGCGAATGAACACCTCGCGGCCCTTGTCGCTATCGACCTTGTTGGCGTTGATTCGCGCGAGACCTTCGGCGGTCGAGGCGAGCTTCATTGGCTGGGCAACCGTCGCGCCGGATTGCGTGACGTAGGTGAAGAAGTTCTCCAGCTCCTCCACCCGGAAGTGCTCGGTCGCGTTCCAGTAGACCGACCGCGCCTTGATCGTCGAAAGATCGAATGGCCGCTGCGGCGCAAAGCCAATGATCGTGTTCTGCACCCTGCGCCATTGTTCCGAATAAGCGCCGATGTTCAAATAAACCCGCAATAGCGCGCCTTCAATGCCGATGCTGTCCGCGCCATCGAGCAAGACGCGCGGCGTGTGGCGCGGGTCGAGCGTGAAAAGCGGCTTGTCCTCGATGCCGCGCATCATCAGGTTGCTCCTGCTTTGCGCCTCCGGCGGATTGACGGCGGCGCGGGCAAGGCGCGCATTCACTTCAAAAATGGCGTTGATCGTGTTGGGGTTATTGATGTGGTCTGTTGCCACAAGCGACGTGTCGATCGTCCCGGGTTGCTGGCTCGCCACGAATTGCCAGAGAAAGCTATCCGGCGTTTTCAGGTTCGTAAAAGCGTTCGATGGCAGCCAGTACTGGTTACCGATCATGCTCGACATATCGCCCCACTCGGGATGCTCTGCATCCTTTGGCGGGGCGAGTGGATGCGGGCCGACATGACAGAACGCGCATGCCATGCTGACGCGAAATGGCCGCACAAGTAAGGGATCGGCGTGAAATTCAGCATCCCGAGGATCGGTCGAATAGTATCTTTTGCCCTGGTCGCTGACTACCTGCTCGTTCCAGTGTTCGCGTGCTTTCGCCGCGGCCGCCGACTTGCCAAAGAAATCCGGATTCGGAAAGAGCCGCAAGCCGACAACGCCGGAGGGGTAACCATAGATTAGCGGGTCGACGCCATCGTCACCGAGTTGCGCGATGGCCTGGTCATAGAGCGCCTGGTCGCCAATTTCGAAGAACGTCGTGTGATCGTGCGCCGCGCCCTTTGGCATGTTCGGGCGCACCACGGGCTTTCCGTCTGCATCGACATCATTGCCTGGCGCGCGCATCTTGATCTTGTCGCCGTCCGGGCCGTCGATGTAGAGACCCAGCCCGGTCAATGGCGTGTCGCGCTCAACCATGCCGGGCTGATTGATCAAGCCACCGTCCCTGAAACGATGCGCCCGTTTCTTCGAGTCCAGCAAGACGAGAAAGTCGGCGATGCCGTAGCCGTTCTCCTGCACCCAGCCCCAGAACGCTTCATTGCCCTCGCCCCACAGCATCCAGGTATTCTGCCCCATGATGGCGGAACGGGCGGTCTTCGGAACGGTGTGACCGTCGAACCAGTCCATGGGGCGCAGCATCGAATCGCCGCCCACAGTGACCTTGTCGACCTCGCTGAAAATGTTGCGTGGCTCGGTCGGAAAACACTGTTCGTTACGGGGGTACAGGCGCACACCCCCTGCGGTTTGCGTGGCCGCCGCTTCATCGGGGGGCGCGTTCTTTTCGACCTCGCCGGGAGGCGGGACGTCCTTCGAGAGCGTCGGTGCGATTGCTGCCGCCGGATAGCGTTTGATCGCATTCGCCAGCTCGGTTTCATTGCTGTCGCACGTCGCGCTGGCAGTTGATGACGCGGGCGTGCACGCATCCGCGGCATGGGCGGCTCTCCCCATCAACAGGCAGAACGCGACCATCAACACGCTGGCGATCAGTGAATGCGAAGACCTATGGCGCCACACCGGCACAGGCCTTTCGCTTCCTGGAATGAGCAGTGAATGCACGATCACCCCTCCACCGAAGGTGCGAAACCCAAAGTGCAATGGCGACCACGTAGCACTCGCAATGCGAGGTGCTATTGCGCGCAGCCAGCATCGCCTGGCGGCATTCTCAAACGTTCTTTAACGCGGCTCGATAGTTTGCGATCGTACAGGTTCGTGTATTGGCTTCATTTACACAAGCCATTCAACGGTCAGGACAATATAGGCGACAGCCGAAGAATGTCAATTTTCCTGTACCGGTTTGCAATCCTCTTGATGTTTCTAGAAACATAACAAAAACCAACGACATTAATAAAACCATTGACGAGTTAATACATTGATCGATTGAAAGGCAACATCACAGAATAGAAGGGCCAAACCCGGTCTCGACAACGAAGCCGTGGCAACCCGCAGCATGCGTACTTCAACGTCATCGAATTCGTGAAAGCCATCGCATCCCCTCTTCCCGAAGACCAGAAAAAGTAACGCGACGAATCGACTCGACCCGCAGAATCGGCGACAATAGGCGATGTCTTCGCAGGCGCGAGAAAACCATGAATCGTGATGAATTCTTTTGGCTTTCAAAACGGCTTTCACCGGCAGAGGTCTGCGCACACTTGCTAGCCCTGTCCGTCGTCGAATTCAGCTATAGCCCGAGCTTGACGGTTGCCCTTGAAATTGATGGGGCGAACGGAAGGCTCGCCGATACGGGTCGGGGAATGCGCTTGACTCCGGACTTGGGTGACACGCTCTCACACGCCGAGCGAGCACTGACCAGCTTCTACCCATGTACGCCTTCCAGTTCGCAACTGGACAGCGTACTTCGGGAACTGGTCTGGGGCGATCAGGGCTCACCGGGCCCCTCAGTCGCCAACGTCGCCTGCCAGACATTCAAGTTCACCAGCATGAGGGATCGCGAGATCTGGTCGCAGCGTTATGTCCACGGGAAACCGTTGGGCCCGGCCGAATTGCTCGGACAGACGGACATGACCGGTACGGTCATCGAGTTTCAAACCGCCGAGCCAATCGACACGGCTGTCGTAACAACGCTGGTTGAGACACTGCGCCTGCGCGTACCGGGACTTTCGATCGCTTTTCAAGCGTAATGCAGGGGGCAACCTTGGCGCTGCACTCAAGCGAAATCCGTATCGAATCGAGTCGACTGTCGATCCAACCGTTTTCATCCCGTGACGCCGATGCGACGTATTCGTGCATCACGCCTTCGCTAACTCGCCTGATGGCATGGGAGCCACCTCCTGACAGGGCAAGCTTTGATCTCGTCTGGCAGGCATGGCTGCCTGCGATAGCCGAAGGTACGGACTTTGTATTCGCAGTCCGTCGACGCGAATGTGGAGAATTCCTTGGATTGGCAGGGCTCCACCACATCAAGCGTCCTGGTGCAGAACTGGGAATCTGGATTCGAGAGGATCGCCACCGCGAAGGCTTTGGCCGTGAAGCGGTCAGTCTCGTGGCAACGTGGGCAGGCCGCGAACTCGGTATCGATCGCTTTGCCTATCCTGTTGCTGAAGAGAACCACGCCAGCCGGCGCATTGCCGAATCTCTCGGTGGTGTCGTAGCGGAACGCCGCCAGACTCCGAAATATATGTCCGTCATTTATCAAATACCGCGCCAACCGAAACGCGATGACCGGTGAAAGCCGTCGGTCAAGAACGACCCAATCACGCAATCAATTCTCCGAGCATGGCCGTCGCGAGCAACTCACGACGGCCATTTCCGCCCCGGAATTAGACCGAAAGTTCTCCGCGTACGATCGCTGCGCCTGCACTCAAGGCTTCCAGCTTGCCTTTCGCTATGGCACGTGACAAGGGCGCCATACCGCAGTTGGTGCAAGGATAGAGCTTGTCGGCATCGACAAACTGGAGTGCCTTTCGCAGGGTATTGGCGACTTCCTCGGGCGTCTCAATTGTGTCGCTAGCCACGTCAATGGCCCCCACCATCACCTTCTTGCCGCGAATCAGCTCGATGAGCTCCATCGGAACGTGAGAGTTGTGGCATTCCAGCGAGACCATGCCGATACTGGACTTTTGCAGCCTGGGGAAAGCCTCTTCATACTGCCGCCACTCCGAACCCAGCGTCTTCTTCCAGTCCGTATTGGCCTTGATGCCATAGCCATAGCAAATATGGACAGCCGTTTCGCACTTAAGGCCTTCAATGGCGCGTTCCAGCGTGGCAACGCCCCACTCGTTCACCTCGTCGAAGAACACATTGAATGCGGGTTCATCGAACTGAATGATATCGACCCCGGCCGCTTCCAGTTCCCTGGCTTCCTGATTCAGGATCGTGGCGAATTCCCAAGCCAGTTTTTCGCGGCTTTTATAGTGATCGTCATAGAGCGTATCGATCATCGTCATCGGGCCGGGGAGTGCCCATTTAATGGGTTGATTCGTTTGCTGACGCAGGAATTTGGCGTCTTCAACAAACACCGGCTTTTTGCGAGCGACAGCACCCACCACCGTCGGTACGCTTGCATCATAGCGGTCACGAATTCTGACGGTCTTGCGGGTCTCGAAATCGACGCCGTCCAGGTGCTCGATAAACGTGGTCACAAAATGCTGGCGCGTCTGTTCGCCATCGCTGACGATGTCGATACCTGCATGTTGCTGTTCCTGCAGCGACAAACGCAAGGCATCCTGCTTGCCCTCAACCAGTTCCTCGTCCTGCAACTTCCACGGAGACCAAAGTTTCTCGGGTTCTGCAAGCCATGAGGGTTTCGGGAGGCTACCAGCAGTCGAAGTGGGCAACAATTTTTTCACGGTATATGACCTTGCGTTTTTGATAAATCAGAGAGCGTAACTAGCAGACCACTGCTGAAGAACCGCCTGGTAGGGTTTGATGAAATTTGCCTCGGCATACTTTCCCTGCTCAATCGCCAGACGACTACGCTCTTCCCGGTCATAAACAATCCGGGTCAACGAAAAATCCTCGTGCTTCAAACTGGGCTGATAACATTCCCCCGCCGCAGAATTTGCGTTGTAGATTTCCGGCCGGTATATCTTCTGGAATGTATCCATCGTGCTGATCGTGCCGATTAGCTCAAGATTGCTGTAATCAGCGATCAAGTCGCCAGCAAAATAAAAGGCCAACGGTGCGACGCTATTCGGCGGCATGAAGTAGCGAACCTTCAACCCCATCTTCCTGAAATATTCGTCAGTGAGTGAATATTCATCCTGCAGGTATTCAAAACCCAATACAGGATGCTGGTTCGCCGTCCGATGATAGGTCTTGCTGCTCGACACGCTCAGGCAGATAACAGGCTGCTTGGCGAAGTTTTCACGGTAAGCGTTCGAATTTACAAAAGACTTGAACAGCTTCCCATGCAACGCCCCGAAATCATCTGGCGTGCTGAATCCGGGCTGGTTCTTGTTGTGCTCCAGCAAGAGGACACTGAAGTCGTAGTCTCGCACGTAAGACGAGAAATTATTTCCGACAATGCCCTCGATGCGCTCACTGGTTTTCCGATCAAGAATATTCGTTTTCAATATTTCAATCAAAGGCAAGGCATTGTGGCTGCCGCCACCGTCAACATTCATCTCGACAGTGATGATTTCGTGCTTGACGCTATAGCGATCGCCTCTAGGATTATCCCAATGCGCCAGGGCATTGAAACGATTGTCGATCATTTTGAAAGTGTTGCGCAAGTTCTCCTGGCGGCTCGCTCCTCTCGCCAGGTTAGCAAAATTGGTCGTGATGCGCGTATTATCAGAAGGATAATAGTCTTCATCGAAACAAATGCTTTTTATCGCAAATGTAAAGTCTTTATTCATTTTGATATGGCGCCATAATTTCGGTGATAAAGCCCGCAGTCGCTTCCTGCTTTATCGCCGGTTCAGTAGTCGTCTTCCTGAATTTCTACCCGGCAGGCTTTATCGTGTCGATATACCAAACCAGTCTTATTTCATGATGTAGCGCGCCTGGCTTGCTCAGTGCGTGTCTAGCGCAGTTGTGCGCAGAACCGCAAGTGTGCGTGGCGCCTCTATTCGTTGCTGCCTGAATGAGAACTGCTGAAGCCATCCAGAGTCACTGCGATCATAGAGCTTTTCGTCAATGAAGAAAAATGGCATTATTTCATCTATCCATTAGATTTTTTCATCGACTTACCAGAGGGCTTTCGTCGTGCTCGAACGCGTTCATCTAGTCATCGTGCGTGAAGTCGCCCGCCAGGGCTCGCTCACCGCGGCTGCGGCGTCGCTCTTTCTCACACAGTCAGCGTTGAGCCACACGGTCAAGAAGATCGAGCAGCAACTGGGCACGGCGATCTGGGATCGGGAGGGCCGCAGCCTGCGCCTCACCCAGGCGGGTCAATATCTGCTTGCCCTCGCAGAACGCCTTTTGCCCCAGTTCGAACTGGCCGAAGAGCGCATGAAGCAATATGCAGCCGGCGAGCGCGGCACGCTGCGCATCGGCATGGAGTGCGCGCCCTGTTATCAATGGCTGCTCAAGGTCGTGTCGCCCTATCTCACGCGCTGGCCGGATGTCGATGTCGATGTGAAGCAGCGTTTCCAGTTCGGCGGCATCGGTGCGTTGATCGGTTACGACATCGACGTGCTTGTCACGCCCGATCCGCTGAACCGTCCGGGCTTGCGCTTCGAACCGGTGTTCGATTACGAGCAGGTACTCGTAGTCTCCGAAAAGCACCGGCTTGCCAGGGTGCGCTATGTGAAGCCTGAGCAGCTTGTCGAGGAAACGCTCATCACCTATCCCGTGGACACCGACCGGCTCGACATCTACAACTATTTTCTGCGCCCGGCCGGCGTCGTGCCGCGCCAGCACAAGACGATCGAGACCACCGACATCATGATGCAGATGGTGGCCAGCAACCGTGGCGTGGCCGCGCTGCCGAAGTGGCTCGCTGAGGAATACGCCGACCGCATGCCGCTCGTCGGCGTGAAGCTTGGCAAGGAAGGCATCGCCAAGCAGATCTTTCTAGGCATACGCGAAACCGATAGCGCGATCGACTATCTGGCTTCGTTCGTCGAATTCGCGCGGGAATCGAACTGGCAGGCGGCGCGCCCACGGCGATGAGCAAACGACAAAACGGCCCAATTTCCCCCGTTGTTCCCCCGATAGAAAAACGTTTGCTTCGCGGACAATAGCGGTAAAAGCCGGGAACTCGGCTGTCTCAGGGGTGCGTCTGCGGGCGCAGGCAATACATCGAAATATAATAGAAAGGTGACCGCCTTGTTTGCAAGGATCGTGCTGCTATCCATTGCATCGTTGATGCTCGCGCAGATTAGCTTCCCATATTTCGACTCAGCCGGTTCGGCCGGCCTTTCCAGCAAGCTCTCACTCGACTCCGCGTCAACGGCCTTATCCGCGTGGCAAGACGATGACGATATCGGCTTGTCGGCGGACGATACGCGTCCCCACGGCATCGCGCCGCGCCTGTCGATTCATCCACGCTTCGCCGATCTGGGCGACGCAGTCGCGCCGCATCTGCGCGACGCCATCTGGGCGCCGGACGTTGCAACGCACTGGAACCCCTCGTTTGCGCACGATAGCGACACGCACTGGATCGGCGCTCGCGTGCTGGCGCCATTCGCCGCCGCGTACGCGCTGCTGGCAGGCCTTTTATTCGCGTTGCGAAGCTGGTGGCGGCGCGAGGTGCGCGACGATCTGCAGCAGATGAGCGCCATGCTGCGCAAATCGAGCGCGGCTATCGGCGACGCGCCTGAATTTACGCCAGGCCGTCGGCGCGAATTGCACGACCTGGCGCGCACGCTAGGCGATCTTTGGTGCCGACGCAACGGTGCCGCCGAAGACGAGTCGCGCACCTTCACAGCGTTCCTCAAGCTCATCGAAGCGCGTGCGGCACGCCTGCGATCGATCGCGACCAACATCACAGGCTGGAATCTGCGCGTGACGCTCATCGAGGACATCGACATTTTTCAGGACGTCGCGCGGCAATTCGGCAATGCGGCCGGCCAGCGTGAAGATGACACAACACCCGTGAGCGTGGATGCGTATCTCAAGGATCGTTTCCTCTACGGCGTGAACGCAGACGATAGCCGCATAGTGCTGCGTCTACAGGCTGGCGAAGCCTTCGAGCTGCCACGCGCCGCCCTCGTCCGGCTGATCGATAATCTGGTTGGCAATGCGCTCGCACATGGGGCGCCGCCGGTCGAAATCGGCACTGCACGCACGACGCGCAACTGGATACTGAGCGTGCGCGATCACGGTGCAGGCGGAGCGGAGCGGCTCCAGGAGCGCGCGCGGATGTCGGCGTTACGCGCCTCGCCGGCTGCGAGCCGGGACATGGGCGCACATTGGGGCATCGGCCTGTCGATCGTCGGACGCCTTGCCCAGCGCTGCAACGCAACGCTCAAGATCGGCGATCACCCTGAGGGTGGTCTGTGCGTGCGCATGGTGGTGGCGATCAATGAGACGTCCGCGTAAGACATTCAACAGCACGCGCTGTCCGCTAACCGCGATCAATCTCGATGAGCGTTGACACTATCGTTGCATGACCCTACGGAGTCGTCGGGCTTAAGCTTTCGGTTCGCAAAATGCCTATGATTGGATAACAACAAACCTGATTGCACCGATCCATAAGCGCGATGAAGCTATCAATTACCCGTTTGATCCTTTACGTCCGCGATGTTGCGCTTCTTGAAGCCTTCTATCAGAGTCACTTTGGACTCGATGTGATCGAGCGCATCCCTGGCGAATGGGCTGTGCTAAAAGCCGGAGCGCTTGAACTTGCTCTCCATCGTGTCGGAGAACCGTTTCGTGGCCATGCGGGCGCAGCCAGTCAGTCCAATGCGAAGCTCGTGTTCCACGTACCTGCCGGACTTCCCGATTTACGCGCAAAGCTGATCGACGCAAATGTTCGCATGCGGGAGATGAAACGCTATGACGGTTTCCCCTATTTGATGTGCGACGGATGCGACCCGGAAGGCAATGTCTTCCAGCTTTGCCAGCCCGATTAAAAAGACTTACTGGAAGGCTTATGCACACGAACTGGAAGTTGATCCGCGACGCCCTCAACACGGCAATCGATAGTTGCGAGGCGTTGGAGCTAGCAGGATATCAGGAAGGACACCGAAACCAGACGGTCGAGATCAATGGCATATCGGTCAGCTTGCAGGACTTTCTGGTTAGCGGCTGGACGATGCCCGAAAACCTTCGCTACGCGATTATCCGTCAGCGGCACGATGATGCGATGGATCTACCGTATACCCCCGAAACAGCCCGCATCATGATGGCCGTAACCGCCGCTTGCGCTGAGCTCGTCGGTGCAGGAGCGCAGTCGTCCAGCACCGACGCAATCAAAGGCATGATCGACTGGTTTCGTGATCACTTCGATCCCAACGTCGCGCGCATGGTCAAGCGTGCCGACGATTGAATCGATTCGTCACATTCGCGCGCAGCGTGGCGTCGTGGCTGCGGTCATCGACCTGAAGTCAAGGTCAGTGAAGCATCGTCACCGGCGTCGATGACAGCTGCCATAGCCTCGCGAGAACGATCCAACGGTGAAAAAATCCCAGCTGGCTCGCGTCAAGCAGGACGATGTCGGCATGGGCCTGCGCGGCATGCTGCGCGATCGTTCGCGCCGTGGGCCCGAACACGCGCTTCCAGGTGTACGGGACGCCGGCATCGTCAAGAATGGCCCGCGTCTGCATCAGCGCATCGCGCGCCTCATCCTTCTCCCGCCTGCGCAGCGTTGCTGGCGAATGAAATGCAACGGCGCGTCCCTGCGAGGCGTCGCTTAGCACTTCAATGACCTCGACCTCTGACACGCATTGCTCAGCGAACAGAAATGCGCCATGTCGCGCGGCCTCGGTGGCCTCTTTCGCACCCAGCACAGGAATCAGCAATTTCAGCACCACGACCTCCCGCCCCACATCCGTTGTCTTCACCCCAATTGAAGCACGGCGACGATCAGCAAGAAGTAAAACTCAGGCTGCCCTGCATAAAAATGCCATCAAGATGAATGGTGCTGCGAGCGGCCACGTTTCATCAGAAGCCTGACGCGATACCACGGCGTCCTATTGAACAGACAACGACTCCCCGGCAAGCGGCAAACCCGGCGCGGTCATCCAGTCGCGCCAATAGCCCCGAATGCATGCATCCGGCAAACGGTTTCGAACGTAGTTCCGGGTATTGCCCTGCCGTCCTGGCAGGACATCACCAGGAGCCCGGCGATGAAAACACTGATGACCACCCTTGCAGCCTTCGTGGCGATTGCAGGCGGCGCGCTGCCCCCTACTGCATACGCTGCGGGCAATGCACATAGTGCAGCAACGGCAGGCATGACCTGGCACGGTGACCCGGTATCCGGGCCGACCAGCCCGCTGCCGCAGGCGCAGCAAGCACAGCCCGCAGAAAAAACCCAGGCGCCTGCTACGCCGGCCAATCCTCCGATGATTCATACGGTGCCCGCCGGGAACAGTCAGTGAGTGCACGCGCCCTCAACTGCATCCGCATGCTCTCGCCAAACGTATAAGCGTTTGCCATCCCGCTAGTGTGATAGTGCCCCGAGTCGGGAAGCGGCGTCGCGATGGCGACCTGAGGAGACGATTCATGAATCGAACTATTGGCATCGCGCTGGCTGCGGCAACGCTGGCTTCACTCAGTGCCTGCGGAGGCGGGAATGACATTGCTTCAACGCGGGTCGTACAGCACCCGGAGAACCAGGCAATCTGGTCTGCGCTCGGTGGTGATTCGGCGGCGCCAGCGGCCGTAGCGGGCATTGTCAGCGCCGCAGCCACCGGTCTCCTTGCGGATCCGGTCGAGGCCCCGTATTTTGCGGCAGTCACGGGCAACACCACTCACAGCAGCGCGGCCCATGACACCCCCGCCCGGCTTGAGGCCTGTCTCACGCTGCAGTTCGAATCGCTTCTCGGCGGCCCTTATACCTACCCCGGGCCAGTCAAGGTGAGTGGGGATATCGACGCCCAACCGGAAATGTGTCAGGACATGACGACCGCGCATAACGATGTTGGCGTGCCTGGCTGCGTCTTCGATCAGTTCATGGTGGACCTGGTCGCAACGCTGCAAAGCAAGCTGCCCGCCGCAGATTTTGCTGCGTTGACTTCGACGACGAATGGAACGTACGCGCTCACCGCGAAGAATTCTGCCGGCATCCCGGTGGGCACGCTATTCCAGTACAGCGCAGTGCCGACGTTGTTCAACCTGCGCAGCACCATCACCAATGCAACACCGGGCGGCCCGCTCTATCTGCCTCCGACGGTTGCAACATCATGTTCCAGCTAAGCGCTGCGCGGACGCCGCGCCTCATTACCGGAATCGCTGCAGCGACGTGCATGAGCGTCGCGGCGATTGGCTGGATGCACACGTCACAGGGCCGGGAGGTGCTCGCGAAGCTTGGTATCGGATGCCCAGTCAATAGCATCGATCCCCATGTTGTGCTCGCGATTCAGCAGAACGCCATTTCGCGTGAAAGAGGTTTAACGGCGGCGCCCGCCAGGCCGGCATTGGGATTGCTGCTCGACCGGAGTACCGAGGCCCAGGTCGCCGAAAGAATGGCCCGTGAAAACGTGCATTGCGACGAACTTTCACGCGGACTGCTCTACCTGCGATGCCGTAGCGTACCCGCGCAGATGCTGGGCACACATGGCCCGCCCGTGAGCGAAATATGGTTTAGCTTTAGTCCGGCGCACACACTCATGGCCATCAATCTGTACCGCCGCGACATGACCGAACCCGAGGCCCGGCAGAGCTGGAAGATCGCCGTGGAGAACCTCCGACATGATCTCGGATTTCCAACCTCGACGTCTGGCGACACAACCCTGGCGTCGTTCGCGGAGAAACCCGTTGCAGTCGCGAGGGTGAACTATGCTTACTCAGACTACGTTGCGATAGTGACAGCGTCTCATATGCCCTATGGCGGGATGGCAGTGCGTGAGCAGTATATGTCGGCAAGGACTGCAGAATAAAATACATGCTGGAATCTGCCGCGCCGATCAAGCCTGCGGGCAGCCGGTGCAGGCCATCCTTCGCAGCTGATTTTCGTGGGCATGCGCAAGGAAGCGACGGACGCCTCGCCAGCTCCGTCGCTTGCAACCCGTTGGTGCACGGGGGCGGAAACCGTGCGCGGCCTGTCGGCCCCGCCCGCTCCCATTGTGTGCGCTGGTTACTGCGGCATCGAGCCCGACGCAGAGTGGGCCATACCCATCGCATCGTGCTTCTTCATCTTGCTGCTTTTTTTCATCGAATCGTGCGACATGCTCTTCTTGCTCATCGTGTCGTGCGACATGGCATCCTTGCCCATCGCGCCGTTTGACATCGCGCCGTTCGACATCGCGTCATTTGACATCGCACCGCTTGCCTGCGCAAATGCTGCCGATGCGCCCATTGCCAGTGCCGCTCCGAGTACTGCCGTCATGATTCGCTTCATTTCTGATCTCCTTAGCAAAAAAAGTTGGTATCCGTGCCACCGGGGCGTGCGCCCAAGGGTTTTGTGCGTCGCAGCGAGATCTGCCTTCGCCGTTTCCAAATCGATCACCATGACGATCGGACAGACCTAAGTTCGCTCTGGAAAGCGCAGCGGTTACAGCGCGTCGAAAATTTTTTATGCGGCGTAACGCGGGGCACTGGGTGTAACCCATTCAGCCCGAGGAGCGAATTAGCTATACCGACGTTTTCCGGAGTCAGTCGATGTTGGCCCGCTCTTTCATTGCGCTCTGCGCTGCAGCCGTCCTCGTGTCGCAAGCGTTCGCCGCCGCCCCGCGCCCCGTTGTCGTCGAGTTGTTCACGTCGCAGGGCTGCTCATCATGCCCGCCCGCGGATCGCTTTCTGTCTGAACTGAGCGACACGCGCGAGGACGTTCTGCCGCTGGCGTTCCATGTCACGTACTGGAACCAACTCGGCTGGAACGACCCCTTCTCGTTCAAAAATGCGGATGCGCGTCAGGCCCGGTACGCGCAACAATTTCGCGACTTTGAATACACGCCGGAGATGGTCATAGACGGCAAGGTCGACGTCGTGGGCTCCAATCGCTCAGCGGCCAGATCGGCGATTGATCAGGCGACGCGCAACGTCGAGTCAGCCGCGGCGGTGAGCGCAAAGCGCGAAGGCGGACGCGTTTCGGTGACCATCGGAGCAGGCAATGGGCGTGCGCGCGTCGTGCTGGTGGGCTATGACACGCGACGCGTCACCCCGGTCGGACGAGGAGAAAATGCCGGGCGCACGCTCACCGAGTCGAACATCGTGCGTGAGTTCACGCCGATCGGCGAGTGGACAGGAGCGGCGCAGACGCTGAACGCAGCCAGCGTCACGGGTGAGCATCTGGCAGTGCTGCTCGAAGCGGACGACGGCGCGATTGTAGGCGCCGCGCGTGTGGCGGATGTGCCTGCAGGGGCCGCGCGTTGATGGATTGGGTCATGGCGCCCCCTTCTCTCGACAATCCCTCCTGCCTCCGCACGGCCTTGCACCCGACTTCACTATCAACGCTAAAGCGGCCGGCACTGATCACTGCGCGCATCGTCCACAACCCGAAAGGCTCTCCTGCCGAAAGGGCAGTACACTACCGGCCTGAGCAAAAGCACCCCCCCCCTGATTCGCGGCAGACATTTCATGGACTATTTCGCTGCAGTACGAGCCTTTGTTCGCGCAGCGGAGCTGAAGAGCTTCAGCAAGACGGCCAATGAACTCGCCGTCAAGACATCGACGATATCGCGCTATGTGAGCGAGCTGGAAAGCGACCTGGGCATCGCCCTGTTCAACCGCTCGACACGCGGACTCGTCCTCACGGAAGGCGGCCGGCTGTTTCGTGAACACGCTGTGCTGGCGTTGCAGGCACTCGATGACGCGCGCGAAGTGACATCGTCGCTCAATCGCACCCCGCAAGGCGCGCTGCGCGTGACAATGCCCCCCGCCTTCGGTCGCCTGCATATCGTGCCGCATCTGCCAGCCTTCATGGCCCGCTACCCCGACATCGACCTCGACATCGTCTCGACGGATCAAACGCTCAACATGATCGACGCCGGCATTGATGTGGCGATACGCACTGGCGTGCTGCCCGATTCTTCATTGATGGCGAGGCGCCTTGCGCCGCATCGTCGTATCGTCTGCGGCAGTCCTGCGTATTTCGAGCGTCACGGCACGCCCCGTGTCCCTGACGACCTTGGCGCGCACGATGCACTTCGCCTGCCCCTGGTGCCGGACGACAGATGGTCTTTCACGCGAGCCGCCACTGGTACGCCAGCGTCACCACAACAGGAACACGTGCTGGTGCAACTACAGGGGCGTTTGCGCGCCGACGACGCGCAAGCCGTGCTCGCGCTCGCCGTGGCCGGCTGCGGCGTGGCGCTCATCCCAACGTGGCTTGCGTCTACGGCGCTGCGCGAAGGACACCTGAAGCATGTACTCCCGGAATGGGAGGCGCGCACCGGACGAGCCGAACCTGCGGTCTGGGCTGCCTACCCGCCGAAGAAAATCGTCTCGTCGAAGGTGCGCGCCTTTGTGGACTTCTATGCCGACACGTTTGGCGAGCCACCGTACTGGGACGAGGGGCTCGCACGCTAGCGTCGGCCTTAACGGGCGAAGCGGATGTCCAGCGTGCGCAGGTAAGTCTGCAAGCCCGCATCCTGGATAGGAATTACGTAGGCGTTTTCGTTCGTTTCATTGAAATGCGCATGCCAGTATCCAGGCGGAGTGACAAAGGCCATTCCCGCTTCCCAATCGACGCGGGTCGGATTCACGATATTTCCTTCGCTGTCCAGTTCCGTCCCGACCAGCGTATAGACACCTGGCTTGCCGCCTGCGATGAAGTCGAGTGCAATCGATTGATGCCGATGCGGCTTCTGCATGGAGTTGGGCGGCACGATCCCGAACATCGCCCACAACACATGCGTGACCGTGCGCGTCTGCGGAAAATTGGCGTTGCCCATCAGCACGCTGATACGGTTGCGACGGCCCGCGTTGGCTTGTTCCGCGACATCACGCAATGCCGCCTGCGCGCTGGCGGCCGGATAGCGTGTGGGCGCAAATCGCGCCTGCACCCCCGTCGTGCCAAGATAGGCAAGCAGAGGGGCGTCGTTGACGTAGTAGAGCGTGGCCGTTGCATCGGCGGCCAGCGTGGCAACATGGCCGCCCGGGAGCGTGAAGAAGTCGCCCATGGCAAAAGGGAAGCGCGTTCCAGCCTGCTCCACGCTGCCCGCGCCGCTGATCACGTAGCAGACCTGCGAAGTCGCATTCGGATCGAGTGTCAACGCATCGCCGGCATTGATGCGCAGGAAATTGGCGCTCAGTCCGGGGCCGGTCGCGGGGCCTGGGCAGCCCAGCTCTGCAGACAGGTCGAGCGGCACGACTCGCGTCGCACCGTCCGCATACAGCGAAGGCGGGAAGCTGTGGAACGGCACGCGCGAAATAAGCTTCGCACCAATCGGATTGGCGGACGAGGTGTATTCGAAATATTGCGCGTCTTCGGTCACGACATTAAGTTCGCTGGAAAGCTCGGGCGATGTCACGGTCAGCATGGTGTGCTCCTTAAGGGTTTTCAGAGGGCTTCGTGCGAATCCGTTCGTGGAGTGGGGATCCGCATTCAAAGGCTGACCTGACTCTAGACGCGGCGCCACGGCTCCAGAAGTGCCGGACATCGAAATCACCTTTGCGCAAAAGGGACATCGTGTACCCGTTTCGAAACGGGGCTTGCTGAATCGAAGCCGCCGACTGACCGCCACGGGTGACATGTGCCTCCCGTCGCTTCAGCGACCGCTCATGGAATGTCTTTTGCCTCCGCCGGGCTGAACCTCTTGTCGCTCACGGATAGATGCCTGACTCTTTCTGGAAAGCCGCACGCCCTGCATTCGATACCCTCGTAACAGGTGACCCCGGAGAACCCGCATGCAAGCGCAACTTCTGATTGGCGTAATGGCCGCCGTTTTTGCCGCGTTCTCCTGGTCATTGAATTTCGTCGCGCCATATGTCGTTGGGCCCTATTCCATTTACGACCTGGCCGTCACGCGCTTTCTGATTTCCGGCGTCCTGGGCCTGGTTCTGTTCTTTGCGGTGAGAGACCGTGGCGCGCGCACGACCACACGCGACTGGATGGTCGCCGCGTGGCTTGGCTTCGTCGGCTACGTTGGCTATTTTGTGACCATCATGGCCGCTGTGCGGTTCGCCGGGCCGATTATCCCGCCTGCCATCGTTGCAACGGTGCCCGTCGTGCTGGCCATCGCTGGCAACCAGGGAGCGCAGGCTACATCGTGGAGAGTCTTGAGTCTCCCGCTCGGCTTCATCTTGTTGGGACTGCTGATGGTGAACTGGACAGGGCTGGTCGCGGCGTTCAACGGCCTGTCGCTCGGCGTTGTCGCCGGAATTGCAATCTCGTTTGGCGCGGTATCGCTGTGGACGGCGTTTGCATTGTCAAACCGGAACGCGTTGAAAAAGCGTCCGATGATGGATCCGCGCAAATGGACGGCGATGATGATGATCGGCGGCGCAGTCGAAATCGCCCTGTTCGTCCCGGTTGCAGCCCATCTGGCACTGCTGAACCTCATCAGCCTTGGCCTGCAATGGCCGTCCTTCGGGTTGATTCTCGCAAGTTCTCTGGTGCTTGCCGCGGTGGGATCGATTGCCGGTTCGTGGGCATGGACGATCGCGTCAAAGCGACTGCCGATCGGACTCGCGGGCCAGCTCATTGTCACGGAAACGGTTTTTGCCACGTCGTTCGGTCTGGTGGCGAGCCATCGATGGCCGACCGCCAACGAGGCGGCAGGCATCGGAGCCATTGTCTGTGGCGTCGTCATCGCCTTGAAGGTTTTGCACTCGTCGGCCGTCGAACCTCACAAGATCACCAGCTAGAACAACCGCTCCGGTTTCGACACGTCATATCAAGCGTTTATACGCAGGGTGTAGGCACATGCGCCGTCGCGCACGTCACAGCGGCATCGCGCGCGTGAATGATCGATTTTCTTGCCCAAACGTGATCCCCGGTGTCAATATCCTTGCACCGAACGTCCGTTTCGCAAGGAACGCCTCTCCCCAACGCGACTCATCCATGACTCAAACGTTTGACGCCGCCGCGCTTCTGCAACTGGCACAGGACGCCGAGCAAGCAGGTTTCGCCACCTGCACCTGCTGCAAGTCACCTCTGGACGGCTGGCAATCCCAACCGCTCTCACTGGACGAGTCCCTGCTCGTACAGGTCGGAACCCTCGTGGACGCAGAGGATCCAGAACCCACGTTCCGCGAATTCCTGCCTGCCGGTTCGAGTTACTGGGCGCCCGACGCCCCCATCGCCCCGCGCTTTTACCCCTACAACCGCAGCGATGTCTGGAAATGCACCTCCTGCAACCGCCTGTTCCTGCGCTACACGGAGGGCGGCGGCTACTTCGTCGATCGGCGCATCCGGTCGATCGCCAGCAAGCTGATCGTCGACGCAGCACCCGAATAGCCCGCGCCTGCTCTAGCGCGCAGGCTCCAGCACCGCTGCCTCTATGAACAGGACATGGGATCGTCGCTGTTTGCATTAGACATGGCGCTGTTACTTGCATCGCGACTGAAATTCAAGCCGCCACGGCGCGCTTTTCGGGGTTCGCAAATGAGGCGATGCGGCGCGTCGCGAGCCCGGATACGAGAATCGCCATCACCACGGGAATGCTGGAGAGATAGCCCAGGTTGTGGCTGCCGATGACCGGAATCACGGCGGCGCCGAGTGCGCCGGCAATCGACACCCCCACATAAGTTGCGGAAGTATTGAGGCCGACCAGCACAGCCGTCATAGGCGGGTTCAGGCTCGCGAGACGGAACTGCTGCGGCACCAGCACGCCCCATGCACACGCGCCCCAGATCGTGACCGCAATCGCTGCGCTCCAGAGATGTGCGCCCGTGACCGGCATGGTGAGGATGACGATGGCGACGATGGCCAGCTTGATCATGACGACCTTGTGCGAGCCGATCTTGTCGAGGATTCGCCCCGTCAGCAGGTTCGAGAACGTTCCCGCCAGGCCCCAAAGCACCAGCAGCCCGCCCAGCACCGTGGCGCTGTGGCCAGTGGCGCGATCGAACACGACGGAGAAGTAGCTGAAGATGATGAACGTACCGATCTGGGCAAGCACCGTCGTCGCGAGCGTGAGCCCGACGCGGGAATCGGCGAGCGGAGACAGGCGCTGGCTGAGCGAGATGGCCGGCGGCAATGGGACTTCGGGCAGGAACGCCAGGATGCCAGCGAACGCGGCCGCACCCAGTGCAGCGACGAGAACAAGCGTCCAGTGCCAGCTTGCCAGCCCGCCAATCACCGCGCCAATGGGCGAGCCCAGCGCAGTAGCGGTCGTCAGCCCCGCCACGATGATGGACAGTGCATAGCCCCGACGCTCCGGCGGCACGAGCGATGCGCCGGTGCCGCTGGCAGTCGGCGAGAACATCGCGGCGCCCAGCCCAGCGAAAGCCCGCGTGGCCAGGGCGATGCCGAGATTCGGCGCAACGATGGTGCCGAGATTCGCGATGACGAACAGGCCGATGCCGCTGAGCAGCAGGCGCTTGCGTGGGACGTTCGCCGCAAGCGCCGCGATCGTCGGGCCGAGCAAGGCATAGCTCAGCGCATATACGCTGATCAACTGCCCGGCAGCGCCGATGCTGACGCCAAACGAATGGGCGCTTTCAGGCAGGATGCCCGCAAAAACAAAGCTATCGGTACCCAGTGCGAACATACCGAGCGAGAGTGTTAGAAGACGGCGATCCATGTCGGCCCCTCCAGAAAAACTACGAGCGAGGTCTCGTGACGAAACTATAGAAAAGCCGCCTGCATCGCACTACGGGCCGCATGCAGGAAGCTGTTCCCCATAAACCGGTTAAGTGGTATTGGCGCGTTATTGGCTCTGGGCGACCTGCTGCTGTGGCGCATTCCATCCCCCGCCCAGCGAGCGGAACGTTCTTACTGCGGCGCGCGCGGCGTCCGCCTTCGTTGCATCGAGATCGTCGCGTGCATCGAGCAGTTGGCGGTCGGCGTCGAGCACATCGGTCAGCGTGATCGAACCCGCGCGATACGCTTTCTCGGACAGGTCTCGCGCCTTCGTCAATGCTTCGACCTCCTGCTGGATTTCCTGCGCGCGCAGCTCCGTTTGCGAGAGCGTCATGAAGGCGTCTTCGACGTCTTCGGTCGCCTTGAGCGCGGCCTCGCGATACTGCGCCAGCGCCTGAGCGTACGACCCACGCGCATTCTTGACTTCGGCGTCCACCTTGCCGAAATCGAACAGACGCCATTGCAGCGCACCTGTTCCGATGGGCTGAAACGACTTCGCACTGAGAAAGTGGCTGGCCGAAATGCTGTCGAATCCCAGTGCACCGGAGAGCGAAATCTTCGGGTAGTAGTCGGCAATCGCCACGCCAATGGCTTCGTTGGACGCTGCCAGGTGGCGTTCCGCAGCAATGATGTCGGGGCGGCGTCGCAGCACATCGACGGGCTGGTCGGCGCTGCCGATGGCGGGCACGTCGGGAATCGCGCCCGCGTTCGCACCGAGTTCGGCCGCGTAGGTGCCCGGCTGCGCACCCATCAGCACATCGAGCCGGTTCAGTTGCGCCTCAAGCGACACACGCAAGGTCGGCACCGCGGCGCGGGCACCGCGCAGCAACGCTTCGGCCTGCGCCACCTCGCGTTCGTCGGCGGCGCCAGCGTGCTTGCGCGCTTTCACGAGTTCCAGCAGGTGCGCGTAGGTATCCACCTGGTCCTGGGTGACGGCCAGCTGCGCCTGCAGTCCCCGGATCTGCAGGTAGGCATCGGCGGCGTCCGCGGCAACCGTCACGCGCGTTCCCATCTGCGAGGCTTCGGCCGCCTGCTCTTCATCGGTGGCTGCCGCGTGCGCGCGCCGCAGGCCACCGGCGAGATCGATTTCCCAGCTTGCCGACGCCCCCGCGATGTACTCCTTCTGGTCGCGGCTGTAATTGGGAAACGCGCTCGCGATAGTGCCAAGCGGACTCTGCACGCTCTGGTGCAGCGCCGTGTACGACGCATTGGCATCGACCGTCGGCAACAACTGGGCACCCGCTGCCTGGGCCGCGGCGCGCGCCTGCGCAACGCGTGCGATCGAAGCCTGAATATCGAGGTTTTGTGCGAGCGCGCGTTGCACCACCTTGACCAGTTCGGGATCGTTGAACCCCGTCCACCAGCTGTCGAGGCTCGGCGCAGGCAACGTGGCTCGCCGGTCGGCGACGACCTTCGCATTGTGAAACGGCGCCATGTCCGTTGTGGGCGCAACATAATTCGGCCCGACGGCACAGCCTGCAAGAAACGCGCTGACGATCAGGCTGCCCACGAGCGCTTTCGAAGTCCTGGATACGAAGCCGTTCATTTCACTTCTCCACTGCGAAGTTGCCGCAAGGCAGCCGAACCTTTCACGCCGAGCTTGCGAACGAAGGCGTAAAACGCTGGGGTAAAGGCCAGCCCGAAGATCGTCACGCCGAGCATGCCGAAGAACACCGTCGTGCCGAGCGACTGCCGCATTTCCGATCCCGCGCCGCTGGCGATCGCAAGCGGCGCCACGCCCGCAATAAAGGCAAACGACGTCATCAGGATCGGGCGCAGCCGCACATGGGCCGCATGGGTGGCGGCGTCCTCTGCATCGACACCGTCCTCTTCCTGCCGCTGTCTCGCGAACTCGACGATAAGAATGGCGTTCTTGGCGGCCAGTCCAACGAGCACTACGAAGCCGATCTGCGCCAGAATGTCGATGGGCATGCCCCGCATGTTCAGTCCGATCGCGGCTGCAAGCAGGCACATCGGCACGATCAGCACGATCGCGAGCGGCGTCTTCCAGCTTTCATACTGCGCAGCAAGCACCAGGAACACGAACAGCGCCGAAGCCGCAAAGATCACGAGCGGCGACATCGTCTGCTCTTTTTGCTGGTGAGCGAGATCCGTCCATTCGTACGTGATGCCGTTCGGCAAAACCTGTCCGGCGAGCTGTTCCATATGTTCGATAGCCTCGCCCGACGAGAATCCGGGAGCGGCTGCACCCATGATTTCCGCGGCGGGATACATGTTGTAGCGCGGCACGCGATACGGCTCGGTGGTGTTCCTGAAGGTCGCCACGCTGCTGATCGGCACCATGTCTCCCGTGGCGTTGCGCACCTTGAGCCTGCCAATATCCTCAGGTGTACGACGGAATGCTTCGTCGCCCTGCACCCGCACCTGATACGTGCGGCCCATGAAGTTGAAGTCGTTCACGTACTGCGAGCCCAGGTAGAGATCCATGGTCGAAAACACGTCAGTTGGCGTGAGGCCGACTTTCTCTGCCTTGAGGCGGTCGATGTCCGCATAGACGGACGGCGCGCCCGCGTTGTAAAGCGTGAATACGCCACCGAACACCTTGTCCTTGTTGGCCGCGGCCACGAGCGCGTTCGCTGCGTCGGCGAGTGCCTGCGGCCCCAATCCGCCACGATCTTCCAGCATCAGCTTGAAGCCGCCCGCAGCGCCCAGCCCCTGCACGGGCGGCGGATTGACCACCACCACCACCGCGTCCTTGACACCCGCGACCCGCTTGCGCAACGCAACCAGCGTCGACGCCGCGTTCACACCGGGAACGTGCTTGCCATACAGCGAAGGCAGGCCGTAGAACAACGTCCCCACGTTGGGCGCAATCGTGCCCGTCGTGACGTCGAAGCCCGATACGGGCGACGTATGCGTCACGCCCTTGAGTCCTGGCGTTTCGAGCACGATGTCGTTGATCTCGCGGATCACCTTGTCGGTGCGTTCGAGACTCGCGCCCGGAGGCAGGAACGCGATCACAGCCTGATAGCCGATGTCCTGCTCGGGAATGAAGCCGGTAGGCATTCTCGACATCTGCAAGGCCGTCGCGCCAATCAGGCCCGCATAGACGATCAGCATGACCGTGGTGGCACGAACGAAGCGGCTCGTCATCTTCCCGTAGCGCGAAGACAACCAGTCGAACGAAGCATTGAACCGGCCGAACACCGCATGATGAAGGCGACCGAGCGCCGTCGATCCGCCGTGGGTCTTTTCCATCTCATGCGGCTTGAGCAGTACCGCACACAATGCAGGGCTCAGCGTCAGCGAGACGAAACACGAGATCACGGTGGAGGCGGCAATCGTAATCGCGAACTGCTTGAAGAACAGGCCCGAGATGCCCGACATCAACGCAGTGGGCCCGAACACCGCACACAACGTGAGCGCGATGGCGATGATCGCAGTCGAGACCTCGTTCATCGTGCGATGCGCGGCTTCTTTCGGCGACATGCCGAGCGCCATGTTCCGTTCGACGTTCTCGACCACCACGATGGCGTCGTCCACGACGATCCCGACAGCAAGCACCAGTCCGAACAGCGAAAGGTTATTGATCGACGCACCGAACAGCGACAGGATCGTGAACGTGCCGACCAGCGAAACCGGAATCGCCACCACCGGGATGATCGTGGCGCGCCAGTTCTGCAGGAACAGATACACCACGCCGACCACCAGCAGAATGGCAATAGCGATGGTTATAGCGACCTCGTGGATCGACTGGGAAACAAAGGTGGTCGGGTCGTAGATCTTGATGTAGTCGACGCCGGACGGGAAGCTCTTTTTCAGCTCGGCCATTTTGGCCCATACGTCATGTTCGACCTGCACCACGTTCGCATCGGGCGTGGCAATGACGAACCACGGCGTCGCTGCGTACCGGTCGGCATAAGCCTTCGAGCCATAGTCCACCGAGCCGAGTTCGACACGGCCGATATCGCGAATGCGCGTGACGCGTCCCTGCGCATCGGACTTCACGACGACATCGCCAAACTGCTCGGGGGTCGTGAGGCGGCCCAGCGCGTCAATGTTGATCTGATACGCGCCCGTGCCGTGGTTCGACACCGGCGGCTGATTGAGCACGCCCGCGGACACGGCGGCATTCTGTGCACGAAGCGCTGCAAGTACTTCGCTGGCGCTGATGTTGTACGAAGCGGCCTTGTCCGGATCGATCCAGATTCGCATCGCGTACTGCCGCTCGCCGAACAGCTGGAAGTCCGACACGCCCGGCAGGCGCGCGATCTGGTCGCGCACCTTGAGCATGTAGTTCGACAGGTATTCGGGACTGCGGGAACCATCGGGCGAATAGACATGCACGCCCAGCAGCAGTGCCTGGATGGTCTTTTTCACCTGGACGCCCTGCAACTGCACTTCCACGGGCAAGCGCGAGAGTGTGTCTTCCACGCGGCTGCGCGTGAGCAAAAGCGCCGTATTGGGATCCGTGCCGACCTTGAAGATCACGGTGATCGTCAATTGACCGTTGCTGGTCGACTGGCTCGAAATGTAGTCCATGTTCTCGACGCCATTGACGGACTGTTCGAGCGGCGTGGCAACCGTGCGCGCAATCGTATCGGCCGACGCACCTGGATAGGACGTCGTGATCTGGATGGTCGTGGGAACGATGTTCGGATACTGGGCCACGGGCAGTTTCACCATCGTCGCCAGGCCAATGAGCACCGCGAATATGTTGAGCACGGCGGCAAAGCGCGGATGCTCGATAAAGAAGTGAGTCAGCTTCATGATTTCGCTCCGTCGTCGCCCTGCTCTGCCGAGAACTGGATCTTTCCTGCATGCGGGGCAATCTTCGATCCGGGACGCACGGCCGGAATGCCGTCAATCACGATGCGGTCGGTCGGCGCAAGGCCCGCACGAATCACACGCAGGCCGCCGCGCAAGTCGCCAATCTCCACTTTCCTGGCCGTCGCCACGTTGTCGTCTCCCACGACGTACACCATGTGATCCGTTTGATCCTGGAGCACGGCGGCATCGGGAACGAGCAGCGCCGGTTGCGGCGCGGTCGTGGCGAGACGCAGACGCGCGAAGCCACCCGGTGTCAAGGCTAGGTCGCCGTTGGGAATCGTTGCGCGCGCATGGATCGTGCCGCTCGCACGGTCGAGCGTGTTGTCGATAAAGTTAAGCGTGCCGGTACGTGAATAGCCGCTGTCGCCGGTCGGCGAAATCGTCACGGTGTCGGCAAGCGGCCCGCTGCGGTGCTCGCGTGAGCGCTGGAAAGCCGCGTAGTCGCTCTCGCTGATGTCGAAATCCAGGTAGATGGGATCCAGCGAAACGATGGTCGCGAGCAGCGTCGTCGGGCCGGTGCCGGCACGGCTGCCCGACACCAGGTTGCCCGTCGACACCAGGTGCGTGCCAATGCGTCCGGTAAACGGCGCCGTGATCCTGCAGCGATCCAGGTCGAACCGGGCGTCGCGAACGAGTGCGTTCGCGTTGTCGAGGGCCGCTTGAGCCGCGCGCTGCTCGGCGACTTTCTGGTCGACGTTCTCGACCGTTCCCGCCTCCGACTGCTGCAGTTCCTGCGCACGGGCAAGCTCTCGCGTGGCGAGCGCCAGCCGGGCATTCGCGGCTTCGACTGCCGCCGTCGCTTCGCTCAGCTTGATCTGGTAGGGCTCCGGATCGATCTCGAACAGCAGGTCGCCTTGGTGGACGATGTCGCCGTCCTTGAAGTTGATCCGCGTGAGCGTGCCGCCGACCTGGGCACGCAACTCCACCCGGTTCACCGCCGAGAACTGGCCGAGGAATCCAAGCCGCCCCTCGATATCGCGCTGCAAGGGCGCACTGATGCTCACTGACGGGGGCGGCGGCGCGACTGCGGGCGCAGCGCCCGATCCGTGCAGGTGCAACGCCGTCGCCGCCACGGCAACGACCACAACGGCGGCCACGCCCTTGCCGACCCATCGAACGGCGACGGGTCTCGCCTCGCGCGGTGGCGCCGTGACGGCCACCTCGGCCTGGTCAATTTCATTATTCATGGCATTCCTAAGTGTTTAAACTGGCTGCGCGACGTAGAGATGTGCCCCAGTCCGCCCGTCAGGTGATCTATCTGTGCTACCGGTCATGAAAACAGCGGAATGATCCAGAGCGTGGCGGCGATGCGGGCCCACTCTCCCGAAGTCGCCGCCAGCTAAGTTTCGTGACGCAACTATAGGAGACACCGTTGCGTCACGCTACGGGGCCAAACCAGGAAGCTGTTCCCCGGAATCTGGTTAAGTTGCGTGACGAAACTTGTGCCAGGATACGTTCCATCATGTATAGAAAACGCTTCGACGCAATGGACTGCTCGATCGCTCGCGCCCTCGACGAGGTCGGCGAGTGGTGGACGCTTCTGATCGTTCGCGAGTGCACGCAAGGCAGCAGGCGCTTCGACGAATTTCAGAGCGGGCTGGGCATTGCCCGCAATGTCCTCACGGCACGGCTCGAACGCTTGATCGAGCTGGACATCCTGGAACGGTTCCCGCTCGCGGAGCGCGCCAACACCTTTGGTTACCGGTTGACCGCCAAAGGGACGGATCTTTACCCGGTGCTGGTCGCGCTCATGCAATGGGGGGACAAATGGCTTGCGCCAAACGGAAAGCCGCACATCACGCTGGTCGAGGATGCGAGCGGAAGCCCTGTGGAAGCCGTGGAGGTACGCGCGCCGAGTGGGCAGGCGCTGACGTATAGAGACGTCCGGTTCGCCCCTGGCCCCGGCGCGACCCGGAAGACGCAGGCGGTCATCGACGAGCGCAATGACCGGGTACTCGGCGACCCGGGCGACGAGTCATGAACGTAGAAAGCCGCGAGCGCGGCCGCAGAAGCAGGCTAGTTCAGGCGCGCTTTTGCTTGCCGAACCGGGCCATCGACTCCCTCAACCTGGGCGCCGCAAAGTCGATGAAATGCCGCAGTTTCACGGCCATGAGGTTTCTGGACACATGAACCAGGTGCACGGGCACAGGCTCGACCTCGAATTTAGGCAGGAGTATATCGAGTTGTCCGTTTCGAAGCGCTTCGTCGGCGTCGTGCTCGAACACGAAGGTGACGCCCGCGCCGTCCACCGCCGCGCTGACCGCGGCGTCGGGTGAGGTGACCTCCAGCCGGGGCTTCACTTCCAGCAGGGACACCTTGTTGGTGCCGGGAAGGCGGAAGCGCCACGGCGACAGATACGGGCTATTGAAGACGACGCACGGATACTTCAGGAGATCGGCGGGTTCGCGCGGGGCTGCGTGTTGAGCGATGAGCGCCGGGCTTGCGCAGACGATCGAGCGCAATGAGCCGATACGCGTGGCGATCATGTTGCTGTCCGCGAGTTCTCCGACCCGCACGGCGAGATCGGCGTGTGAATCGATCAGGTCGATGTTGCGGTCGGAGAGCAGAAGCCGAACATTGATGTCCGGATATTGCGCGAGAAATTGATTGATGACCGGCAGCACATACAGGCGGCCACCCTGTACGGGGGCAGTCACGACCAGTTCGCCCTTTGCCGTGGCAAACTCGCCCGTCGCCTCGTGCTCCTGATCGCGCACGAGATCGAGGATGCGTCGCGCCGCGGCGACGTACGAGAGACCGGCATCGGTCAACGTGAGCTTGCGCGTGGTGCGTATCAGCAAGCGGGTGCCCAGCATCTCCTCAAGATCGGCGACCTTGCGAGTGAGTGTGCTGACCGGAATTTTCATTTCGCGAGCGGCCGCAGACAGGCTTCCCCTGTCCACCGCGCTCAACAGCATTTCCATGGCTTCTAGAAGG
>NZ_BAYA01000043.1 GCF_000685015.1 Paraburkholderia bannensis NBRC 103871
CTAAGCGACTGGCGATAGTGAAGGGGGGGCATTTCGATCCCTATCTCGCAGAGTTCGAGACCGCTTCGCGCGCGGCTGTCGACTGGTTTAAAGCGCATCTGTGAATTGGGCGTAGTAGAGCGTGGCCGTGCCCTGGCCGTACCCAAGTTGAATTTATCGGACTTTAACTATGAAAGCTGCTTCCAAATATGGCCGTATCGCCGCGGCGATTCTTGCTTCGTTTGCGTTCTTCGGCGCTGCCGCCGCGACCGCAGCGCCGGTCAAAAATATCGTTCTCGTACACGGCTACTTTGCCGATGGATCGGGCTGGCAGAACGTCTCCAGGATCCTGTCACGCGACGGCTACAACGTTTCGGTCGTACAGGAACCCGAAACGTCTTTTGCGGATGACGTCAAAGCTACGACGCGCGTAGTCGATGCGCAGTCGGGACCGTCGATCCTCGTTGGTCATAGCTATGGTGGCGCTGTGATCACGGAAGCGGGAAATGACGCGAAGGTGGCAGGCCTCGTATATGTCGCCGCTTTTGAGCCGGACTCGGGAGAAAGCGCGATGGATCTCGCCAAGAAGATACCGTCGGCCTCCACCGCGATCAAGGCTACCGCAGATGGCTTTCTGTACCTCGACCCGGCTCACTTCCACGCAGATTTCGCGGCTGACTTGCCGGCGGCCGAAGCTGAGTTCATGGCTCGCTCCCAGGTCATGCCGGCCGCCGCGTCCTTCGGTACGCCGGTGTCAACGGCCGCGTGGAGAACGAAGCCGAGCTGGGCAGTCGTTGCGACTGCGGATCGTGCGATCAACCCGGATCTCGAGCGGTTCATGACGAAGCGCGCCGGTAGCACCACGATCGAACTCGATTCCAGCCACGTAGCGTATATGTCCCACCCCAAGGAGGTTGCGAAACTCATCGAGAAGGCAGCGCAGAAGTCTGCTCAATGATCGTTGAGGGAGCCATAACGCGGGCATGGCACCGTTAATGGATCCGACAGTCGAAAAGCTACCGCTTTTTACGTTGATGTGACTGGTGGTGGCTTGGAGAACTGATGGAGAGATTCGGGTAAATCGCGAGTCTTCCGCGATATCTTCACCCCGCCATTATTGGCGGGGTATCTTTTTAAAAATCCAAATCTTCACTTTTCCTTGATTTTTCTTGTCATAGGATTTCATCAAACTGATATTTCGCCAAATCGACGGAAGGGTGAGAAATGATCGAGCTGGATCGAAACGCTATTTGGGATAGCACGCTCGCGCTGCTGGAGACGATCTCAAAAGATCTGAAGCGAGACACCGAAAGACCACAATTCACCAGGCTACGCAGACTAAGTCAAGAAACTTCGATTAAGCCTGTAACGCCCGGTGCGACAGCACGCATCGAGTTCATCGGATGTAATCCGGCCGGAAATCTCACGATTGCGTGCAGGGACTCAACTGCTGGTCATTATGGCGCTCAAACCTGGAAACTTAGCCGTGCACGACAAAGTGGACACTGCGTGCTATCGGGTGATCGCATAAGGCGCGGCGATGATATCTACAAGCCGTCGACGCGCGGTCATTTCCCCCATAACGCAGATTGGATGATGCTGGCGTCGAAGATTCCCCGCGATCTGAAGCACAGACTTGTCGATGCATTCGATGCCGCCGACTATCGCGTCGTGAGGAATCTCTATTATTGTTCTTCAGTTTCGAACTCCTGATACTGGCAAGTTCGACGGTAACTGACAGTTCAAACAATCAAAAATTCTCCGCACTTTCCTGCAACGCCTGGGAGAAATCACTGGTACGTGTCGAACGCGTCGCGTCACCGTGAAACTCATCTCCTGTTTTTCACGTAGCCTCCCTCGGAACACGCAATGAGCAAATTGACGACTGCATTCGGCGCACCTGTGCCGGATAACCAGAATATTCAGACAGCCGGGCCGCGCGGCCCAGCACTTCTCCAGGACGTATGGTTCCTCGAGAAGCTCGCGTACTTCGATCGGGAAGTTATTCCGGAGCGTCGTATGCATGCCAAGGGGTCGGGCGCTTTCGGTACGTTTACTGTGACTCACGATGTAACGGCCTATACGCGTGCAAAGCTGTTCTCAGAGGTTGGCAAGACTACAGAGATGTTTGCCCGCTTCTCGACCGTCGCGGGGGAGCGAGGCGCTGCAGACGCAGAACGGGACATTCGTGGATTCGCGTTGAAGTTCTACACGGAAGAAGGTAACTGGGATCTTGTAGGGAACAACACCCCGGTGTTCTTCCTGAGAGATCCACTGAAATTTCCGGATCTCAATCACGCGATCAAGCGTGATCCCCGCACGGGATTGCGCAGCGCCCAAAGTAATTGGGACTTCTGGACGCAGCTTCCCGAGGCATTTCACCAGGTCACCATTGTCATGAGCGATCGTGGTATCCCCCGTTCGTTTCGCCACATGCACGGCTTTGGCAGTCACACCTTCAGCTTGATCAACGCGGCCGGTGAGCGTTCGTGGGTCAAATTTCACATGCATACGCAGCAAGGTATTCAGAATCTGACCGACGCAGAGGCGGTCGCTCTGGTTGGCTCCGATCGCGAAAGCCACCATAGGGATCTGTATGATGCGATTGAGCGCGGCGAGTTTCCGCGTTGGACGCTTTACTTCCAGATCATGCCGGAAAAAGAGGCTTCCACGTGCAAGTTCAATCCCTTCGATCTCACCAAAGTCTGGTCCAGGAAGGATTACCCTCTCATCGAGGTAGGACATTTCGAGCTTAACCGCAACGCGGAAAACTGGTTTGCAGACGTCGAGCAGGCAGCCTTTAATCCTGCAAACATCGTCCCCGGAATCAGCTTTTCGCCCGACAAGATGCTACAAGGTCGGCTCTTTTCGTATGGTGACGCACAGCGCTATCGGCTGACCGTGAATCATCACCAGATTCCTGTCAACGCGCCGAAGGCGACAAGTCACTACAACAGCTATCACCGCGATGGACTCCTGCGTGTCGACGGCAACCGGGGCGGATTAACGTCATACAACCCCAATACAACCGGCGCCTGGCTCGATCAACCTGATTTTAGTGAGCCGCCGTTGCCGCTGGAGGGGGAAGCAGGCCACTGGAATCACCGCACCGATGAGGACTATTTCAGTCAGCCGGGGGATCTGTTTCGCTTGATGTCTGCAGCACAACAGCATGTGCTTTTTGGAAATACCGCACGTGCGATGGATGGCGTTTCCGCTGCAGTTCGGGAACTCCATATCGAGCACTGCACAAAGGCTGATCCTGCCTATGGCGCGGGTGTCAGGCTCGCCCTGGAAGCGCAGGACCAGCGTGGGAATATGTCCGTACGCGACGAGCCCAACCGTCCTCGCTAGCCCAACCGTTTTTCTGTTCACCACTACGTCACCACGCTGGCGACGAGTGGGGTATCTCCTTCATCCGCGTATTGCGGACACACCAAGAGAGCGAACGATGACAATCGAAATTGACGGCGTCACAATCCCGGATAGTGCACTTGTCAGGAAAGTGACCGAACTCGCGCGGGAGAACACCACCCCGTTACTCTTCAACCATTCGAGCCGGGTTTTCTACTTTGGCGCCCTCGCTGGTGCGAGGCAAAAGCTCAAATTTGACCCGGAACTGCTTTATTGCGGCTGCATGTTTCACGATTTCGGTCTTATGAAACAGTACAGCAGCGCGAACGAGCGGTTCGAAGTCGACGGAGCCAACGCTGCGCGTGATTTCCTCAAGCAAGAAGGCATATCGCAGAGCGATATCGACACCGTCTGGACATCCATTGCGTTGCACACGACGCCCGGTATTCCCCAGCACATGCATCCGGTCATTGCACTGGTGACTGCCGGCGTGGAAATGGATGTTCTCGGTCTGAAATATGATCAGTACAGTGATACTGACCGTGACGCAGTCGTAAGGGCACATCCGCGCGGCGATAGTTTCAAGGAAGAAATTATTTCTGCCTTCTACGAGGGAATCAGACACAAGCCTGAGACGACGTTCGGTAACGTTAAGGCTGATGTGATCGCAGATAAAGAACCACATTTCCACGCCGGGAATTTCTGCTGCGTGATTCGCAGATCCATGTGGCCCTCTTGAATTTCGTCTTTTGCGACTGTTCTCGGATCGTGCTTGGCCTGTTCGATCTTCCTTCGCCGATCCGAGTCTTGGTTACAAACGCGCTTGGCTTCTATCGTGGGATCGCCAGGATAGTCCCGTCATCTACCTGGATCGAGGCGATACGCGCGTCCGCGAACCTCTTGATTTTTCTGGCATCTGGTCCCAAGGCGGAATGTCGCCGAATGCTGTCGCGAGGTAATCGACGAAGCGGCGCACTTTAAGCGGTATGCTCCGCGCGCTCGGATAGACAGCTTGAATGACAAGCTCCGTGGTGCGATAGGTCGGAAGAACCGCGATGAGCTGCCCGGAGCGCAGATGCTCGCCGAAGACGAAAGTCGGACCGTACGCAATGCCCGCTCCGGCTAACGTGGCGGAAAGAAGCATTTGCGTATTGTTCGCTGCGAGCCTGCAAGGTCCGTCGATGACGTGCGCACGGTCTTTCGAGTCAAACACCGTCCAGTCGCCCGCAGACACGGCTTCACTGAAGCATAGGCGCTGCGCCTTGCTCAGGTCCTGCGGCGTGCGTGGGGTGCCATATCGATCGAGGTAGGCCGGTGATGCACACATCAGCATCCGACAGGGAGCGATCCTGCGCGTAACCACACCGGGGTCATCGAGTCGGCCGATGCGTATCGCGACGTCGATGCCCGCATCGAGCAGATCAACATATCGGTCGCCAAGCAGCACTTCGATGTTCACCTGAGGATGATCCTCAAGGTATTGGGCGGTCACGCTACCTAAATGCATCGCGCCAAACGTAACGGGCGCTGAAACGCGCAGAATACCGCGCGCGGTACGCTGGGTATCGCTCGCCTCCCGATTGGCGTCGTCAAACGCTTCGAGAATCTGCTTGCTGCGTTCATAGTAGGCCTGCCCCGTTTCGGTCAGACTCAGGCGCCGTGTGGTTCGTTGCAGTAGCCGCGCATTCAGTTGCGCCTCAATCGCGCTCACATGCTTGCCGGCCATCGCTGGAGACAGCCCGAAGCGCCGGGCTGCTGCTGCAAGGCTGCCTTCCTCCACAGCGGCGACGAATACGCCGAGACTCGTCAGTCTGTCCATTGTGCCTCCATTCGATACCATCATTATCGACTGTCGCTACAGACTCGGCAATTATCACCGATAGGGTGCGGATCTACGATTGCCATACCCAACGGAGATAGAGTGAAAAATGGACATCGAAACGAACGGCACGCGAATTCACGTGGCGCAGAGAGGCAATGGGGAAATGGCGCTGGTTTTCCTGCATTACTACGGAGGCTCGTCCCGCACGTGGGACCGTGTGGCAAGTGAGTTGTCGGCTCGATATCGAATCGTTGCAACCGATCATCGAGGGTGGGGTGCTTCTGCCGCGCCTTCGCATGGGTACGGGATCGCTGAACTCGCTGCGGACGCCGAAGGTGTTATCGACACCCTGGGTTTGCAGCGCTATATCCTCGTCGGTCATTCGATGGGGGGGAAGGTCGCGCAGCTCATCGCATCCCGCCGACCGGCCGGACTGGAAGGTCTGGTCCTTGTTGCACCTTCTCCGCCATCACCAATGCTTCTCTCCGAGGAGGAACGTGCGACGTTGACTGGCGCATATCAATCGCGCGAGTCGGTCGAATTTGTCATCGATCACGTACTCACTGCAAGAAAGCTCGACGCTTCATGTCGCGAGCAGATTATCGAAGACAGCCTCAAAGCTGCGCCGCAGGCAAAAGCGGCGTGGCCGAACGTCGCAATGCGCGAGGACATCTCCGCCGCAGTGGGCTCGATTGACGTGCCTACCATTGTCGTCACTGGGGAGTTGGATCAGGTGGATCGCTTCTCCACGTTACAGGCGGAACTGCTGCCTCATATTCCCCATGCGACGACACACTTCGTCTCTGACGCCGGACACCTGTTACCTCTGGAAACGCCGGTTGAGGTCGCAACGATCATCGGAAGATTTGCTCAAGCGATAGAAGATCGTTCCGTCGTCTGCAGCACACCTGAGCAGGTCTCGGGCGCATTTGACGCGGCGTTCAATGCTGGAGATCTCGACGAGTTGCTCGGCGTATTCAGCAATCAAGCCACAATGAGGCTGACGAGCGGTGACGTGACACAAGAGAATTTCGCCGACCTGCGAAATGCTTTCGCGCAGTTGCTGACGTCAAAACCGCGAATAACCAATACCGTTCGTCGAGTGCTGCGCACCGGAGGCACTGCACTTGTGTTGCTCGACTGGACCTTGGAAGTGGTAACGGAGAACGGCGACACACAAGTCCAATCCGGGACTGCAACGCAGGTCATGGAAAGGGGGCGGGACGGAGGTTGGCGGTTCGTGATCTCGAATCCGCTTGGGCTGAACTGAAAGCGAGACGAAGTCGGCTTCCCGGTTCGTGAAGACCCGCGGCCAGAGCATTGAGCAGCAGTAGCGAAAGAGGAGGCTTTGAGAGGTGAGCTGATATCCGGCGGATCCAATGACCGAAACCGGTCGCTCTTCGGACATAGGCCGCCGACGAGCGAGCGGCCGCTCCTGGCCGAGTGCCGTCTTATGCGAATCGCATATCGCGTGCTTCGGATCCAGACAACGATGGTCGGCAGCCGACCCGTAGCAGCCCTAGGCCTCAACCTGACCTATTTGGCCGCTTTCAAGATACAACGGCCGTTCGTTGAGTCGCGGTGAACGGAGGCAAGTTCGAAGGGAGGCGACAACTTGGCGAACAGACCCTGGTGAGTTCGCGGTTTGCGATTCGCTTCAGGTGCTGCCCTGAAGCGCTAAGCCTCGGGCTTCATTGAGAATCCATGTCGCAAATGCCTGTAGTGGCCCTGCACTCAATTCGATTGGCTCGGGAAGAACGAGGCTGAAGTTTTTGGCGACCCCTTTACCTACCGGCCAGGGCGCAACCAAACGGCCTTGTTCAAGCTCTATCCCGATGTAAAGGCGCGGCACCAATGCCACGCCCAAGCCGGCTAGCGCCGCTTCAATCAGCATGGAATGTAGATCATAACGAGCACCGATCGCAGAGTTGGTCAGCACGATGCCGGCCTCCTGGGCATAAAGCTGCCAGGCGTCCGGATTTTGCCGCCTGTGAAGGCGTGGCAGTTCATCCAGCGGCGTGTTCGCGCCGGCGTCCTCGAGGAGCGCCGGACTGCAGACGGGCACCAACACCTCCTCGAGCAGGTGATGTAAATGCATACCCGCCCATGCGGGATGCTCGAAGTGAATGGCTGCGTCGAAACCGCTACCTGCAAGAAGGAAAGGGTCCATCCGTTCTGCGATATGCACGGTGATGTTCGGGTGCTTGTCCTGAAAGCGCTTCAGCCGGGGAATAAGCCAACGCGTTGCGAAGGTCGGAATGGCTGCGATATCGATGCTCGCGCCCTCGATGGGCTGCCCCATCAGATACAGGCTGTCGCGTTCCAGCCGATCGAGACTCTCCCGAACCTGCACTGCGTATCGCGTGCCGTTCGGTGCAAGCCGCACGCGATTTCCGACTCGCTCGAATAGTGCAACACCCAAAAACGACTCCAACCGAGCAATCTGACGACTGATGGCGCCCTCAGTGAGCGCCAATTCCTCAGCGGCGCGGGCGAAGCTTCCGTGTCGCGCCGCTGCCTCGAAGGCCAGGAGTGCTGAGTTGCTTGGGATCTTGCGTCGCACTGGAGTCTGGCCGAGCTATTGGATGGGCATCAGCTTGAGTAAAAGTCACTGAAGGCTGACATTATTTCGATTTTCACGGGGGAAACATCGGGCTAGCATGACTTTACCGCAATGAACGTGGCGCTTGCAGCGGGATGCGCATCCGCCACCAAGGACAAATCCGATGATCTACACCGTGGAATGCAGCTTCGCCGATCCCACCAGCGAGGCCGAATGGAACAACTTCTATAGTCTCGAAAAGCTGCCTGCTCTTATCTCGGTGGCCGGCTTTCACACGTCGCAGCGCTTCAAGGCGATAAGCGATGGTTGCCCTGTCTACCTCGCCGTCCACACGATCGACAGTCTCGACGTTCTGACGGGAGACGAATATCGCCGCAAGGGCGGCGGTAATTTCGCAAGGTGGCAGCAACACATCACCGACTGGCATCGAAATCTCTACAGCGATATTGGTGTGGCGCCCGCGGTCAACGCCGACGAACTGCTCGCGCTCTGCGCAAGCGGCCCCGATTCGCTGATCCGAATGGGCCTCGACCCGTTGGCCATGCAAGCAGTTGCGCTGGAGAAGTTTCCGGAACTTCGTTGGCTCGCAAAACTGCGTCTGAGCGACGCCCGTCTTTTCGAGGGTCTTGAGGGCGTTCACCTTTATACGCCGATGACGGAACAACTGACCAGCGCTCGAGCGGCTTTGACCGCGCAGGAAAGATAGTCAGCAATGCCAAACGTCACGTTCTACATTGACGCTGGGAAAATGCCGTCCGACGAACGGCTTGCCGACCTGTCCGACGACTGTGTCCGACTCTGCACCAACGTACTCGAAGCAGAACTCAAAAACGTTCACGTCGTCTACGTGGACGTTCGCCATGGGCACGGACATCCCGTTTTCGTGGAAGTCCAATATCGCCTTGAGATGTTTCGCACGCCGGCAGTAATGAACCGGTTCATGGAAGCGCTCGAGAGCGCCATCGCTTGCCGCACAGGTTTCGCGGCGCGCATCCGTTGTTTTGGCTACGCCGCGTCGAACATTTACGCCCGAAATTGATTGGTCTGGAGAAGCATGGTGCCCACCCTTACGTTTCCGAGTCAGCAAGTCGGCGACTTCACGATTACCGCCATCAGCGATGGCTATCTCACGGCCAGCCTCGACTATCTTTCGAATATTGACGTCGCGCAAGCCGCCAGAATGCAGGGCGACGCGGGGCAGAAGGAGCCCGCTGCTGTACATATCAACTGCTACGTGGTGCGCGGAGCGGGCCGCACCGTGCTTATCGACAGTGGCGCTGGTGGGATCAAGCAATGGGGCGGTCGCCTGAAGCCTAATTTATTGCTTGCCGGAATCGAACCGTCCACGATCGACACCGTGCTGCTAACACACGCCCATCCTGACCACGTCGGGGGGCTGCTGGATGCCGCAGGACAGATGGCCTTTCCGGACGCACAACTTGTCGTTCATGAGCGAGAGATGAAGTTCTGGCAGGACGACGGCAATCTGGCGCAAGCCAGCGAACGGGCGCGCGGAAACTTCCTTATCGCGCGCCGAGTGTTCGATCGCTACAGCGACACGCTCCGTACTTTCGAAGATGGGGATGTGCTTCCGGGTATCCGGGCGATGTCACTTCCGGGGCACACCGACGGGCACACCGGCTATCTCCTCGAATCTGGCGATATGGGTCTGCTGGTTTGGGGAGATGTGGTTCACTTTCCGCACATTCAAATTGAGCGGCCGGATGTATCGATTGCGTTCGATCAGGACGCATCTTTGGCCGCGACTACACGATCCCGGCTTTTGGACCAGGTTAGTTCCGAGCGTCTTCTGATCGCCGGCATGCATTTGGGCGAAGCCGGTTTCGCGCGTATAACGCGAACGAGGGGGAAATACGGTCTGTTTTATGAGGCCGAAGCGTGAGCCCTGGCGTGTCGCTGACTGTGAGGCGCTTGCCGTAGACGTTCTGCCGTCGCTTGACGAAGCACCTTGGGTGACGTCCGCCAGTCTGACTTGTCGGAACCGTGGCGTACGACTGTTGCCGAGGCTGAAGCTGCCGTTCGAAGGGCAAACCGCTGAGGTGGGCGACTGTCGCTTCCTGGCCGGCTACCGCCCGATGCACCTGAAAGTCGCCGGCCCGCCGCCTTAGCTACGCCACCCCGAGAAAAAAACGTTTCCGCGACCTCTCCACAAAGTTTCACTTTTACTTCCCTTCATCAACAAGGTCCAACTTCAGTTCCCATTGCCGGAAAGCAAAGTTGAATACATGTGCTGGTTGAACTGCCGCAGCACGGCGCACTCTATGGGGGCGAGCGAAACAACTTCACTTCGCGGGACGCACGGCGTAACTGTTGCAGTTGCGGCCTCGTTCGCACGTCGGGGCGGTTCAACGAGCAGAACGCCAGGCATCGAATGCGACCGGCTTGGCGCGGTTCGCGTGCATTACGCGGACCTTGTCCGGCGTGCCGTTGAGCGGATCGGAAGACGTGAGGATCTCGCTGTCGAAAAGCCAATCGCGGCGCGCAGCGTCGTAGCGGAACGTGATGAAGTCAGTCCAGTGTGCGCCGCATGCGACGCCGTTCTGCACCGTAAAGTAGCGCCCCTTAACTGCAAGACCGGCGTCGCCGTCGTCAAACGGATCGCATTGGCCGCCTTCGTTGGCGCGCAATACAACAGTATCGTTGCGCGCGGCGAGCCAGTACTGCTTGCTTGCCCGTTCCTCGAAGATCAGGAGCGGGCGCGGCGACGGCGTGTCGGCGGAGTCGCCTCGCCGGTGAACGACGACGAGTATGCTGCGTCGACCACTTTCGATTTGAGGCCCTGCTTGATACACCATCGGCTCGTAGCCCGGCGGTAACTGCAAAGCAATTTCCGCTGGAAGGCCGGCGGCGTGTGACGCTGCGGACAGCGCGAACAGAGCGAGCGGCATTAGGGAGTTTTTCATCGGGAGAAGGGCTTGCGCCGTCGCATCCATAATGTCGGGAGGGCGTATTTTACTTGCTACGAGCTGGCCACCGGCGGCGCATGGACGGCTACTGTTCGATGCGTTTCGCATGAGCCAAGGACTCATCGGCGCAGGGCGACCGGCCGAGTGCGACCCGATTGAGTCGTCCGGACACGGCAGGCCACTGTCAGTTCCGCGTCGCACAGAAGACGGTCACTGGTAACTCCGCGCCCCTTAATCTGATCACCCTCCCCCATCGTCATTCCCGCTGCGCCTCTGACCGCTCTGGACCGGTGGTAACGTCGGTGCACTGTCCGGATGGTCCGGTCTGGGCTCTTCATGCCCGGCCGTGTTCTACAATCGTGCCGCAGAAGGGGACGTAAACGTCATTGATCAACCAAGCACACGCGGGGAAAACATGGCAAGCAGGAGCCGACTTGTAAATTTGGACGCAATGATCCGCAGGGCGGACTTCGCGCTTGCAGAGGGGGACGTCCCGTCTTCTTTTGATTCACTAGCAACCGTCTCGCTGCGTGACCTTGCACCCGGCAGTTTGTTACCTACCAGCTTGCGTAAGCCGGATTTTCAACGGGAGACGAACCACTGGACCCCTGAGCAAGTCGTCTCGCTACTGGAGTGCTTTGTCAACGGTGATCTGATTCCCTCCGTCATCTTGTGGCGCTCCCCAACATATTTGTACGTCATCGACGGGGGCCATCGTCTCAGCGTGTTACGCGCTTGGATTGAGGACGACTACGGCGACGGCCCGTTGTCGCTTCAGTTTTTCGGCAATGCGATATCCGATGAACAGAGGAAAGCCGCCAAACTTACGCGGACGCTCGTAGCGGAGCGCATCGGCACCTGGCAGCACTTTCACCGCATGCAATCTCCAGACTTGCCCGAAGCGGACCTCCGAAAGATCAACGCGATCGTTTCGCGCGGACTCCCTGTCCAATGGGTGCAAGGCAATGCTGAAAAGGCTGAAGCCTCCTTCTTCAAGATCAACACCAACGGAACCCCGCTGGACGAAATCGAAGAACTCCTCTTGGCGAATCGTAACAAACCCATACCCATTGCCGCACGAGCAGTGATTCGCGCGGGCATGGGCCATAAATATTGGTCACGCTTTCCCGATCCGGCGAGCGCGTCGGTCGAAAAACTCGCACAAGATGTCCACCTCTCTCTTTTCGAGCCCGAGCTAAATGCGCCAGTCAAGACTCTCGATTTGCCGTTGGGCGGCTCGAAGGGGGTTCGTACCGCAATGCAAGTTCTCATCGAATTCATTTTGCTTGCTAACCGGAACCAACAAGGCACGCCAAAGCTTGTGAGTGATCAGGCGGACGACGTCGACGGCACCGCAACCGTGAAGGCACTCAACCGTGCCTTGGCGCTCGTCAATCGGATGACCGGGAACGACAAGGGGAGCTTGGGCTTGCATCCCGCGATCTACTTCTACGGTCCGACCGGGCGACACATGGGGCCTCTATTCATGGGCACGGCAACGTTGATCGCTTCGAAGTTAGCGAACAACGATCCCACGTTTTTCCAAAAGTTCACGCGCGTACGAGCTCATCTAGAAGCTTTGCTCATTTCGCACAAAGACCTTATTGCGACGATCTTACAAAAATCTATCAGCCGTCATCGCGTGAACGAGTATTCATCTCTGCTAGATCGGATCATCTTGGAGCTGGACAATGGCAAGGCCGTGTCGGAAGCCGACATGGTTTCGTATGCTCGGTTAGTCGGAAAGATCATCGTTGGAGATAAAGTGACTGGCAGCAAAGCGTTCAACGACGATACTAAAAGTGCAGCGTTCATCAAATCCGCGCTGCAGTCCGCGATTAAATGTCCCATCTGCGGCGGGTACCTTGATCCGAACAAGTCCGTTTCGTACGACCACACCGTGCCGGCAAGAGACGGTGGAGTCGGCACATTGGAGAACTGTCAACTAACTCATCCCTACTGCAATCAATCAGTAAAGCATTGATTGCGACCGTCTCATCTTGGCCTGTTAGCCGGCGGCCGAATTTTTCCTCTGGCCGGCCGCAACTGGCCGGCAGCGGTAGTCCATCTTCGGATCAGCAGAAATTGCGACTGACGGTGGGAAGCTCGCCCAGCAGGCTGCTGACATCAACGAGCCGGTTTGCGACCAGATGGCGAACCTCACCTTGCCGCTGCCAGACACCGTATACCGCGAGCAGCGAAGCGCCGAGCGCCTCGCGGCGGAATTTTTCAAGTACGGACTGCCAGACAATGACGTTCACCTGGCCACCCTCGTCCTCGAGCGTCATGAACATCACGCCGTTTGCGGTGCCGGGGCGCTGCCGAACCGTGACGATCCCGCACGCGCGCGCGAGCTGGCCATTCCGGTAGCGTAGCAGCACGTCTGACGGCATGAGCTTCATCGTGGCCAGCCGTGGCCGAAGCAGGGCGAGTGGATGGCGCCCGAGCGTGAGGCCTGTCATCCGGTAATCGCTGACGATCTCCTGGCCTTCCGTCATCGGCGCCAGCGCAGGCGTCTCGTCGTCGTCCGTCGCGCCGCGCAGGAGGTCGCGATCAGGCGCGGCCGCAACGGCCTGCCAGAGAGCGGCGCGGCGGTCTCCGGCGAGTGACCGAAGGGCGTTTGCTGCCGCGAGGACTTCGAGGTCGCGCCGATCGAGCTGGGCGCGTCGCGCAAGATCGGATACGTCGAGGAAAGGCCGCACGGCGCGCGCCATCTCGATGCGCGCGGCCGCTTCCGCTTTCATGCCGCGCACCAGCGACATGCCGAGCCGCAAAGGATCGTGAGTCGTCGGGCCTTCGATGGCTGAATCCCAGTTGCTCACCGTCACGTCGACAGGCAGTACGACTACACCATGCCGCTTCGCATCCTGCACGAGCTGCGAGGGCGAATAGAAGCCCATCGGCTGGCTGTTCAGCAGGCTGCATGCGAACACGGTCGGCTCGTGGCATTTGAGCCACGCGCTCGCGTAGACCATGAGCGCGAAACTCGCTGCGTGGCTTTCCGGAAAGCCATATTCGCCGAAGCCCTGGATCTGCGCGAAGATCTGTTCGGCGAATTCACGATCGTAGCCACGGGCAAGCATTCCATTCACGATGCGGTCGTAGTAGACGCCCAGGCCGCCCTTGCGCCGCCATGCAGCCATCGCGCGCCGCAGCTGGTCCGCCTCGCCAGCGGAGAAGCCGGCCGCAAGCATGGCCACCTGCATAACCTGCTCCTGAAAGATCGGAACGCCCAGCGTACGCGCGAGCGCCTGTTCCATCTGCGCACTCGGGAAGGTGACCGGCTCGATACCCTGCCGGCGGCGCAGGTAGGGATGCACCATACCGCCCTGTACCGGGCCGGGACGCACGATCGCCACTTCGATAACGAGGTCGTAAAAGCATCGCGGCTGAAGGCGCGGGAGCATACTCATCTGGGCCCGCGATTCGATCTGGAACACGCCCACGGTGTCGGCGCGGCAGATCATCTCGTAGGTCGCCGGATCCTCCGCCGGAATATCCTGGAGCTCGAATACCTCGCCACGCTTGTCCGAGATGAGGTCGAGTGCGCGGCGCACCGCCGACAGCATACCGAGCGCGAGCACGTCGATCTTCAGCAGCCCAAGCGCCTCGATGTCGTCCTTGTCCCACTGGATGATCGAGCGATCCGCCATCGCGGCATTTTCGATGGGCACGAGACGCGAGAGCTTTCCGCGACTGATGACGAAGCCGCCACTGTGCTGGGAGAGATGCCGTGGGAAGCCGAGGAGGAGGGCGGCAAAATTCGCCCACTGCACAATTATCGGTGCCTGCGGGTCGAGCCCCGCCTCCCGGAAGCGTTCAAGCAGATCGTCGCGCGAATCGAACCACTGATGTGCTTTCGCGACGCGGTCAACGATCGCTGGATCGACGCCGAGCGCCTTGCCGGATTCCCGAAGCGCGCTGCGAGGCCGATACGTCGTCACCGCAGCCGTCAGTGCGGCCCGGTCGCGACCATACTTGCGATAGATGTATTGCACCACCTCCTCGCGCCGCTGGTGCTCGAAGTCGACGTCGATGTCTGGTGGCTCGCCGCGCTCCCTGCTGATGAAGCGCTCGAAGAGCATAGAGGAGCGCGCCGGATCGACCTCGGTCACGCCAAGTGCGTAACAGACGGCAGAGTTTGCCGCCGACCCGCGCCCCTGGCACAGGATCCCTTCGTTGCGCGCGAAGCGCACAATATCGTAGACGGTCAGGAAGTATGGCTCGTACTTCAGGTCGGATATGAGCGCGAGTTCGTGCTCGATCTGTGCCTGGACTTTGTGGGGAATGCCCGAGGGCCACCTGCGGTGCGCGCCAATGTACGTCTCCTGCCGTAGATACGCCTCGGGCGTAAATCCCTGCGGCACCAGTTCGTCGGGATACTCGTAACGCAGCTCGTCGAGCGAAAACGTGCAACGCCGCGCGATCGCCACGCTTTCGGCAAGCGCACCAGCGGGATACAAATTAGCGAGCCTTAGCCGGGAACGCAGATGCTGCTCAGCGTTTGGCGCGAGATCGTAGCCACAGTCGGCAACCGCACGGCCCAGGCGTATCGCAGTCAGCACGTCTTGCAAGGGCTTGCGAGAGCGCACGTGCATGACCGGCGCGCCGGTGGCCACCACTGGCACGCCGTGGCGCGCAGCTGCCTGCTCGATCACGCCACGATGGATGTCGTCCATCGCGCGAGCGTGCAGCGTCAGCGCGACGCGCGCGCGCTCGCCAAAGGTCGAGGCCATCCATTCGACCTGCGCATCGGTGCGCGCTTCATCAGCAGGGTACTCCGGGCTGAGAATCACGATGCACCCCGGCAATGCTCGCAGGTGCGCCTGTTCAGGATCGGGATGATCGAGGTCGCGCGTCGCAAGGCGATATGTGCCCTTGTCGGCCCTCATGCGCGCGAGCGTGATCAGCTCGCTGAGATTGCCGTAGCCTTCGCGCGTGGTCGCGAGCGCGGTAAAGCGCAGAGCCTGGGCCCCATCGGCATTCGTCAGTCCGAACTCACTGCCAACGATCAGCGGGATGCCCGCTTTTTTCGCCTCGACGTGCGCGCGCACAACGCCAGCGAGTGAGCACTCGTCGGTAATCGCAATCGCCGTGTAGCCGAGCTGCGCCGCGCGCGCGGCCAGATCGTCTGCGTGCGATGCGCCGCGAAGAAAAGAGAAGTTCGAGACGCACTGCAATTCCGCGTAGGCGGGCAGTGCACCGAATGCATCGGGCGTTGCCATGACCTATCCAAAGAGGCCATGCAGAAACCATCGCGGCTCGCGTTCGTCGCGACTGCCGACGCGCTCGCGATATATCCAGTAGTGCAGATTATTTTCAGATTCGGCCACGAAGTAGTCTCGCGTGACGGTTTCTCCATCCTGCCAGCCGCATTCGATCCGCTCGCCCGGCGACACCATACGCAAAGGGGTGCCATAAAAGGGACGGTGACCGCGCATGATCAGCTGGATCGGGGCATCGAGCAGCCAGGCGGGTCGCGGCAGGTCGCGAGGCAGCGGCGTTCGTTCGCGCGATACTTCGCTCGAAGTCGGTATCCAGCGGGCCGCTTTCTCCGGGCGATGATCCGCAAGGGGACTGGCGCGCAGCACATTCTCCGCACCCAGGCGCGCGACGAGCAGTTCCATTAGCCGCGCGTGATCCTGAGGCGTCCCGCCGGGTTCTGGAAACAACGAATCGCTGGGGGCGTCGGCGGGGCGCACGTCCCGCGCCTCCAGACGCATGGCGATGACGGGTGCTGTGAGCTCGATCCGCGCGAGTCGCTCTTTCAGCAGGCGCACGAGATGTTCTTCATGCCATGTCGGCTCGCCCAACGCAATCTCGACTTCGGTCGGTTCGATTGCGCAGCGTCCGCGCTCATGTTCGAGGAAGAGGGCGAAGCGGGCCACCGCAAGTTGGCGCGCAGCGAGCCACCCCGTCATCTGGAGCGTCATCCGGCGCGCAGCGAAGAGCGTGGCCTCGACGTGCTCAATCCTGTCCGGCAACTCGATGCGCGCCTCGAATGTTGGCGGCATCTCCAGCCAGTCGTGAACCTCCGGCGCGGCGCCCACGGCTCGATCGATTGTGTCGAGCAGTGCTGTGCCACAGCGCTTTTTAAGACCTGCGCGCGGCAAACGCATGACGTCCGCCAGGGTGGTGCAGCCGAGGCCATCAAACCACTCCGCGTATCGGCGCGCCGCGGGAACTACGGTCACTGGCACGCGTGCCAGTGCGCGGGCCTGGCTGCGCTCGCCCAGCGCTACGCCACCGCCGGTGCGCGCGAGCAGCCACGCCGCCTCGGCCGTTGTTGCAATTGACGTGACGCACGTCACGCCAAACCCGGCGATCGCGCGACGCATCTGCTGGCGCAGTGCGCGCAGGCCACCGAACAGTCGTACGCTTGCTGTCACGTCGGCCAGCACGACGTGTTCATCTGCCATCACGACGCTGGGCGTGAACTGAAGCAGCGCGAATGCCGCACCCTGCAGGGTCTCCTGTTCTCTTGCGAGATCCCGTTCACGAATGTCTGCGTGCGGCGCGAGCGTCAGCACGCCACCGCGCCGCATCCCGGTGACGATGCCCTGCGCAACGGCATTCGCATCCATGGCCAGTACGCAGCCTTTATCGAGCACCACGACGCCATCCTCAGACACCGGCATGTGCCAGGTCGGGCAAAAACTCTCGATGGGCAGGCGCGGCAGATGTACGCCGATCCAGTGGTGCATGGCGATTCAGGAGAACAGGTGACGGTGATAACGGAACAAAAACCGGGCTGTCGAGATGTGGTCCGCGACGCTTGATGAAGGAGGCATTGATACCGCCAGGCGCGGGTTCAAGCGCCAACCTCAACGGTGCGGGGGATGTGGAAACCAAAGCAGCCATCGGCCGGAACAGAAACATCAGTGTTTCGGCTCGCTGTGCTGCCAGATGCAGGCGGCGCAGCGCATCCGCGCGCACTTGCAACTGCCAGAGCAGCAACGCGCCAGCCGTTCCAGTCCGCAGGATCTGCTCAGTTGCCCAGAGTGCGTCGGCAGTTGACGCTGGGTTGAGTACACACAGGTTGGTTGTGTCGAGTCCCCACCACGTGAACGCAGCGGTCTGAAGGCGGTGAGGGGGGTGGACCATAAACACGGGGCGCTGCGAGACGCCCTTTAGTGCCGGTCGCAGCAAACGAAGCTCGCCGCAGCCTGGCTGCGGCAGCATGAATTCCGTCAAAGAGCCCGCTGGCCATCCTTGTCCGGGCAATTCCGCATCCAGAGCGTCAAAACCGCTCCGAACCGTGCGATGCCCGGCAGAACCAAGCTGCGACGCCCGCCACAAGTCGGGATGGATGGTTTCTGGACGAACTAGGGGCTGCGCTGCCATCGTGGCCTCTATACTGTATATTTATACAGTATATTCCGATGATGGGTCTTCTGCAAAGCGTCCCTGATTCGGATTTTTTGCTTATTCATCATATTAGGTATCCATTTGATTTTCGTGCAATTTTCCGGTTAGGTCGACCTAGGTCCCAAGCGACTTTGCCTTTAGGCCCCTTATAATTTTCCTTTCCAATCAAAGGCCTGCTGACTGCCGATCCTAAAGCGGGGAAACCGGAGCAAAGGAAGGTACCGACACTGCAGCCGCTGCCCTCGAACGGCGGGACGGCAGGCGTTGCTCGGGTTTGCTTCCATCGACAACTGCGCGCGCCTCGTCATCCGATGCCCGGGCCCGGGCATCATCAGCCAGGTGGCGTCGAGAAGCAGCGGCCACTCGATCCCTGGCCTTATTAGACTATGAGCAACCGTGCGCTCACCTCGGTGCTCGTCATCGTGGCGCGGTTTCGCTCCCGTTTGCCCTGAGGCGGTGATGCGAAGTTATGTTGGTGGACAAGGGTGGACGACTTGTGAACTAGACTCGTGGCTTCGCGCACGCACTCGTCTCGCGCGCGTAGCGATGTGATACCTGCGGCCGCTGTCGCTTGCGGGATACCTTATACGTCTGCTCCGAAACATGCCCAAAAGGCCTAGCGAACGGCCACCGGCGATCGAACGCGGCTCAATCGTTGTGAATTTGGCGATCGGGAGTGCGTGCACAGCGTGAAATACCGGACTGCCAGATCAGCCGATCAATTGCCTGTGCTGGCGCAGACGTTGATTCCCTGTATCGAAGCGGAAGGCCGGAATCGCTGTTCCTGGCCTGTATGGTCCGCGGCAGAAGATTCAACGCCAAAACAATAAATCGTGGCTGGGCAGATCGCCCTGATCCGGTTGATCCCTATGTTTGCATTTTTAGAATCGACTGAAGGGAAGTTTTAAGTTTTCTGTAAAGATGGGTAAAATCGCGCTGCCATGAATCGCCTTCGCAACATGCGGCGGCGGAGCGCGTTGTCCTGCTGGGTTTTGCGGTTCTTCCTGCTTGTTCTCGCGTTCCGGTTGCTGCTGCCATCCGGACTGATGCCCGGCGCCGTTGCGCCGGAGCAGGGCTTGACGCTCGTGCTTTGCAGCGGGCATGGCGAACTCGTTTTGCCCGCGTCAGCAACCGGCGCTGTGTCCCTCGCCTCGGTCGAGGCATCGGTGGCCACTGTGCACGACATTGACGCTCATACTGCGTCCAGTTCGGGTTGGACCTTGCAACACACATCGCCCGACGTGATGTGCGCATACAGCGCGGTATTCGCTCAAGTCATTCAACTGGCGATTCTGCTGCTGCTCGTCAGCCATCTTCTTTCGCGCCCCGCCGCGCCGCTTTCCCGGCGGCGTGAACCGCTTCGTGTCTGGTTCGTCCATTCGCGGCAACTGGCCCGCGCACCGCCTTCAGTGATCGCAATCTGACGCCGCGTGGCTGACCGGCCACGCGTCGCTCCCGATTTCCCGTTTGATCCCGGAATCGCTGCATCAGCAGCGAGCCTCGCTAACGCCTGCGCGCGTGGCGGGGTTACACGCGCGCCCGTCATGGTGGCGTGCCGGTGTCACCGATCACTTTGCGCCGGATATCGCGCAGCAGGACGCGCGCGTGCGCACACTTCACACGAAGCACAACATGAATCCCCGTATTTCCCTGACCGCTGCCGCGGTTCTCGCCGTATTCGCCGGCGCAACACATGCCCAGGAAAGTACCGTTGCTCCAGCAGACAAGACGCTCGACGCGGTCCGCGTGAGCGTCAAGAAAGAGGACGCACTGCAAAAGCCCCTCGCAACCGGCAGCCATCTTGGCCTTTCGTCGCTTGAAACGCCCGCGAGCGTCGAGCAGATCGACCGGGCGAAACTGGTCGAACATGGCGATACGTCGATCGTCGATGCAGTCAGCCGTGCCACCGGCATCAGCGAATCGCCGCATCCCGGCAATGGCGGCTCGGAGCTGAGCGCGCGCGGCTTCGTCGGCAGTTCGTCGGTCACGCAACTGTATGACGGCCTGCGTCCTTATGGCGCAATCGGCGTGACGTATCCGTTCGATACCTGGTTCGTCGATCACATCGATGTCCTGCGCGGTCCCGCTTCGGTGATTTATGGCGAGGGCGCGATTGGCGGCGTCGTCAATATCGTGCCGAAAAAGCCGACCCGCGGGCCGATTGAAAACGAACTGCAATTGGGCGCGGGCACCGAGCGCACGGCACGCGCCGCATTTGGCAGCGGCGGTTCGTTGACCGACCGCCTGTCCTATCGTTTCGACGTGAGCGCGAACCGCTCCGCGAACTGGGTGGACCGGGGCGATTCGCGCGATCTCTCCGTCTCTCTGGCACTGCGGTACGACCTGACGCCGGACCTCTATGTGACGGCGTCGTATGCGCAGGGTTTCCAGCATCCGATGCAGTATTTCGGCATTCCGCTCATCAACGGTGCGTTCGACCGTTCGCTGGTCTCGAAGAACTACAACGTCGGCGACAGCGAGATTTCGTATCGCGATAGCTGGACGACCGTTTCGGCGAACTTGCAGCCCAGCGATGCGCTTAACGTGACGACCACGTTCTATCGCATGAAGAGCAACCGTCACTGGAAGGACGCGGAGGACTACACCTATGTGCCGCAGACGGGACTGATCGAACGCAGCGGTTATACGGAGATTTTTCACGATCAGGAGCAGTACGGCAACGTGACGACGGCCACGCTCGAAGGCACGTTGTTCGGCATGCAGAGTACCTTCTCGACCGGCTTTGAGTTCAATCACACGACCTTCCAGCATGACAACAACTCGCCGTATTCGGGCACCAGCTATGTCGATCCCTATGACTTCGATCCGGGCAGCTTCATCAACGCAGCCGGCACCTATCCGAAGTATCGTTCGCAGTCCAATCAGTATGCGGTCTTCGCCGAAGACCGGCTCAAGCTCACACAGCGCTGGTCGATCATCGGTGGCGTGCGTTACGACCATGCGAGCGTGAACCGTGACGATCTGGTCAATGGCGTTGGCTTCACGAAGGTCTTTCCCTACACGGGCTGGCGTATCGGCACGGTGTTCGATATCCAGCCGAACCTGGCGGTCTATGGACAATACGCGACGGCGGCCGACCCGGTCAGTTCGCTGCTGATGCTTAACGCGACTAAGGCGCAATACACTCTGGCCACCGGCAAGCAGATCGAGGTGGGCATCAAGCAGACGCTGCTGGATGGCCGGGTGGACTGGACCCTCGCGGCTTATCGCATCGTCAAGAACAACCTCGTCACGGCCGATCCGCTGAATCCCAATCAGTCGATCCAGGTGGGGCAGCAGTCCTCGCGCGGGCTCGAAGGCACGGTGGGGGCGCAGATTACGCCGGCGCTGCGCGTCGATGCCAACGTCGCGCTGCTGCGCGCGCGCTACGATAACTTCGTCGAAAGTTCGGGCGGGGCGGCGGTGTCGCGTGCGGGCAACGTGCCGGTTTCCGTGCCGCAACAGCTTGCCAACCTGTGGATCAGCGAGCGCTTCGCGCCGGGTTGGACCGCGATCGCCGGGCTCAAATACGTTGGCAAGCGTTACGCCGATACGGCCAACACGCTGGTGATGCCTTCGTACACCACCGTCGATCTGGCCCTGGCCTGGCAACCGCGCAAAGATACGACGATTACGGCGCGAGCCTACAACGTGTTCAATCGTCATTACGTACAGTCGGCCTATTACGACGAGACGCAGTATCTGCTCGGCAACGACCGCAGGCTCGAACTGCTGCTGAATTACCGGTTCTGAGCGCGTCACGAGGGGCATTTCGTCGCGGGATGGTTGCAGGAACAACCGTGGGATTGCACAAATCCCCGGTAAAATATGCGCCATGAATGCCCTTCGCCGGTTCCTGCTGCGGAGCGGGATGGCGAGCCGGGCGCTTTTCCTGGCCGCTTTCACCGTTCTTCTTGCGCGCGCGCTCTTGCCGGGCGCGGTGATGCTCGACCCGGTTTCGGCGGCGCAGGGCGGGTTTGCGCTCGTCATGTGTTCGGGGCATGGCCCGATGTTCGCTCAGGGCGCTGCCATGATGGACATGCCTGGCATGGCCGCCTCCATGCCAGGCATGAATATGAGCCACATGGCGGGCATGACTGCTCACGGCATGGAGATGAGTGGCGCGTCCGGCGCAACCGGACATGGCTCCATGGCGGGTGACGACGGGCTCTGTCCCTTCAGCGCTGCGCTCGTCGTCGCCTGTGTGGGTGTCGCGCTCGCCTGCGTATTGTTCGTACTGATCCGTGCCGCGCAGTCATGGATCACGGTGGTCGCGCAGTCGCTGTCGCGTTCGCCGCTTCACTTCCAGCCGCCATCGCGCGCGCCTCCCCGGTTCAGCTGAAGTCAGTCCATCCGCTACGCGCGCCACATCGGCGCGGCGTAAGCACGACTATTTCTTTTCGCTGAATTAACAACATGAAGACCGAACAACGTCCGCTGCATGCGGACGTCGCGCGCATGCGCACGCCTGTGGCGAGCGCTGTCGCACAAGCATTTCCGGGGGCGAACCCATTCGCCCGGTTCAACCGCACACCGATGCGCATGACGGTGATGGCCGCCATTGCCACCTTCGCAGCGCTCGCGGGCGCGCCACACGCACACGCAGCGCAGACCGACGAAACCGCGTCGCCCACGAACGCCGCCTCCGAAGCCGTGACGACGCTGCCAAGCGTAACCGTTTCCGCGACCAAGGGTTCGTCGCTCGACCAGATGGACCTGAGCACGACCGAGCTCACGCGCAAGCAGGTTGCGCAGGCACCGGCAACAACGGTCGATCAGGTCGTCAACAAGATTCCGGGTGTGTACACGCCGCAGACTTCGACTTTCGCCCTGCATCCCACCTCGTCGATCGTCAGCATTCGCGGTTTCGGCAACGCTTATGGCACCAAGACGCTGGTGCTCGTCGATGGAGTTCCCATCAACGACGGCTATTTCCGCACGGTGGACTGGTCGCTGGTGCCGAAGGGGCAGGTCGATCGTATCGAGGTCATTCGCGGCGGCGGCGCGACGAGCCTGTGGGGCAACCTCGCCATGGGCGGCGTGATCGACATCATCACGCGCGAGCCGAACGCGAACGAGAAGACGCTCGACGTGATGTACGGCAGCTTCAATACGCGTAGCGCGGACGCCGCCCTTACGCTGTTCTCGACGCCCGCGCTCACGGTGGGCCTGACAGCGAGCACGTATCACACCGACGGCTATAACCAGACGCCTTCGCAGTACCGCAATGCTTCGGACGTGGCGACATCGGGCTTTGCCAACAACGTGGGCCTGTCGTTCTATCTCACGCCGGACGCCGCCTCGAAGTACTACCTCGAACTCTACGATCACGAAAAGCACGAGGACGGCGTGATCTACGCGAACGCGAAGAACAGCTGGGAGAAGTACGGTTTGCGTGCGGGCGGCACGCATCGCTTCGACGATGGCAGCAGCCTGAATGCCTACGTCTGGCTCGACCGCACGAACTTCGCGACGCAGAACGCCACGCAGACGGGCGGCTATTCGCTCTCCACGCCGACGGCCGGTTATTCCTATGTCTCGCAGATTGAAAGCGCTCCCTACAAGACTGGCGGCGGTTCGGTGTACTGGCAGAAGGATATCGGGCCCATCCATGACCTGAAGATCGGCATGGACTATCGTTACATCGGCGTGGATGACCAGAACAGCCTCTATAGCGCCGCAGGCGCGAATACGGCGGAATTCCAGGCGCACGGCCAGCATCAGTTTTTCGGGCTGTTTTCGCAGGGTACCTACCGCTTCGACGCCGTGCCGCTGGACATCACGCTCGGCCTGCGCGGCGACTACTGGCGCGCCAGCAACGCCTCCATCGCGGGCCAGTCGCTGTCGGGCAGCCTCGACCAGCAACTGGCGAACAGCAGCAAGTTCACGTTCAACCCGCGTCTGGGCGCGAAATATTACTTCGACAATGGGCTCGATCTGCGCGCGGCGGTGTATCGCGACTTCTCCGCGCCGGGCATGAACCAGATGTATCGCTCATATGTCTCCGGCGGCACCTATAACTCAACCAATCCCAACCTCGTGCCGGAAACCAATGTGGGCGAGGAGGTGGGGCTGGACTTCAAGCGCGACCTCTACAACGTCTCATTCACGGCCTTCCACAACCGCATCAGCAACTTCATTGACTATCCGTCGCTGTGTTCGTCGTCGGCAAGCTGCGCGAGCTATATCGCGGGCACGGGGCTGAGCGGCATTACTTCGGTGCGCCAGTATCGCAACGTGGGCACCGCGGTGATCCGCGGCTTGGAGCTGATGGGCGACGTGAAACTCGCGCCCTCGGTCACGCTGACGAGCGGAGTGAGCTGGACCCAGGCCTACCTGGTCGAATCGAATTACCCGGCCGCCGCGCCCGTGAACAGCCAGATCGGCCAGATTCCGCAATGGATGTGGACGGCGGGCGTGAACTGGCAACCCATTTCGACGGTGACGCTGAGCGCACAGCTCAAGGCCTGGCCTGGCTACTGGTACAACACGGCGCACACGGTGTGGAACGGCGGTGCCGCCGTGGTCGATCTGGGCGCGTCCTGGCACGTCAGCAAGACCGTCGAACTGTATGGCCTGATCCAGAACCTCGGCGGCCATTACTACTACGACACGGGCGCGCAGGGCACCACGACGGCGCCGCAGCTCGGCCAGCCGTTCAGTGTCTACGGCGGCATTCGCGTGACGCTCTAACCACGGTTTGAGCCGTGCCTGCGCATGCGCAGGCACGGCGGTGATATCGGATTTTTCTGCAGGAGGATTGCATGTCGACCACATTCGACCAGCCGGATACGCGCGCAACAGCCGCAAGCGACGGCTACCGGACGCTCTGGCGTTGGCACTTCTACGCCGGTCTGTTTGTCATGCCGTTTCTGGTGGTGCTGGCGATTACCGGCACGCTCTATTGCTTCAAGGCGCAGCTCGAACCAATGCTGTATCCGCACCGGCTCGTGGTCGAGCCACAGTCCACCGCGAAGCTTGACGCGGACACCTTGCTCGGCCACGCGCTTAGTGCCGTGCCAGCCGGCAGCGTGCCGGTTTCGGTGCAGGTGCTCACGGACGCCGATCGCAGCGCGGAGTTTGTATTCCGCCTGCCCGATGGCGATCAGCAGAGCGTCTATGTGAACCCGTACGACGGCAAGGTGCTGGGCACGCTGAGCGTGGCGAACCGCTTCATGCAGGTCGACCGCATGCTGCATCGCAAGCTCTTGCTGGGCAAACCCGGCGAACTCGTGATGGAACTGGCCGCCTGCTGGACGCTGGTGATGATTGGAACCGGGGTGGCGCTCTGGTGGCCGCGCCGGCAGAACGGTCAGCGTGCGGAATTCTGGCCGCGCTTTTCGTTGCGCGAGCGACCTCTCTGGAAGAGCGTGCATGCGGCCATGGGGATCTGGCTCGCGATCGGTGCGGCGGCCTTCGTGTTGACGGGGCTGCCGTGGACAGGTTCATGGGGCAAGCACTTTAAATCGCTGGCGACCAGTGCAAACCTGGGTTCGCCGCCTGGCTCATGGGGCGATCTGGCGGTTCAGTCGGTACTGCCAGGTCAACCCGCAAGGCCTACTGCGCACGACGCTCATTCGATGGCCGCCATGCATCATCACGATGGCGACGATTCGATGCCGGGCATGGTCATGGACGATCTGCCGGTGCCCATCGAGCCCTGGGCCGTCGGCAACGTCCCTGTGCCGGATTCGGGGGCGGCGAGCGTAGCCGCGAAGCCGCTGCCGATCCAGCAGCTCATTGGCCAGGCCGCCGCGCTGGGGGTGTCGAACGACTATACGCTCGCGCTGCCTGCTTCGCGCGAAGGGGTTTATACAGTTTCGTATTTCCCTGCTGACCCGAAGCTCGAACGGACCATTTATATTGACCAATATAGCGGTGCGGTGATCCGCGATATCCGCTATGCCGATTATGGCGCGATTGCCCAGGCGGTCTCTTACGGCACTTCGCTGCACATGGGCCGCTATTTCGGCCTTGGCAACCAGATTGTCAGCGCGCTGATTTCGCTGGGGCTTGGCGCGATGGCGATCACGGGGGCGGTGATGTGGTGGAAGCGCCGCCCCGCGCGCAGGCTTGGTGCGCCGTCGCGTGAACGCGGCGCCCCCCCCATGCGTGGCTGGGTCGCGGGACTGGTCCTGCTCGGCGCGATATTTCCGCTGATGGGGGCAACGATCGTGCTGGTCTGGATCGCGGACCGGTTTGTGTTTCGGCACATGGGGCAGCGCGTGGCCTGAAGAACCCGATTCCCGTGGTGGAGTTCCCGATGAACACTTGGACGGCTGGCACGTGTTCGGGAAATACGTCGCCGCTCCAGCGCCGTTTCGACACCGCACTGACGGGCGACGCATTCGTCATGCTGGCCGTGCTCGTGTTGGCAGCGCTGCTCGGACATATGTCGCCAGGCAGCGGTCAGCCCGCGCGTTCGGCCGTTTCAACTTTGTTTTGTCCTGCTTGACAGTTGTGCCGCCTGCTTCGAAAACCCTGAGAGCAGTTCGATCATATCGGCCTTGACCTTCTCCGGCGCGGTCTTCATGGACCCCGCGTGGAACGGCGGTCGAGGATCGTATTCGCTCACGAGTTGCGTGCACTCGGCGTAAAAGCGGCTGCGCAGTTCCGCGATCATCATCAGGCCGAAATCGAGCCCGGCGGTGACGCCCGCGCCTGTGACACGGTTGCGATCGCGTACCACGCGGGCATCCGTCGGGATGGCGCCAAAACCGGCCAGCGCATCGCGGCAAGACCAGTGCGACGTCGCCTTGTACCCTTTGAGCAGGCCCGCCGCGCCCAGGATCAACGAACCGGAACAGACGCTGGTCACATAGTTTGCGCGCGCGCCGCGATCCGCCATGAACGTGAGCGTTGCGGGGTCGGTGGCCGCAGCCAGGGTGCCATCAGTGCCGCCGGGGGCAAACAGCACGGTGAGATCACGCGGGCAGGTCTCGAAGGTTGCGGTGGGCACGATTGTGACTCCCGCGTCGCTCGTCACCGGCTCGGGCGTCTTCGAGACCAGGTGGATCTTCGCGCCCATCAGCGAGCCGAACATGCAGTGTGGCCCGATCAGATCCATCACGGTCATGCCCGGATAGATCAGCATGGCGATCTGTTCATTGCCTTCCCAGTGGACCGTGCTGTCCGGCATGTACATATGCGCGCTGTGCGCTTCGTTTTGCTGCGCGCTCGCGCCGGTGCCGCCGGCAGCCAGCGGGGCCAACAGCGCTATGGCGATGAGATTGCGACGGTCGATATCGATCATATTTGTGCCTTCAGGGTGAGATAAACGGAGCGCGGCTGAATGGGCATCACCACCGGGAACGAAAGGTATTCATAGGGCTCGTAGACCCTTCGGTTCGTCAGATTCACGCCGGAAAGGGCGATCGTGTAGCGATCGAAGGTATAGGCAAGCTGCGCATCGAAGACCGCATAACCAGGCACCGACACCGTATTCGGCAAGGTCAGCTCACGTGCGCTGTACGCGGTCACGCCCGCGCCGAACGACAGCCCCTGGGCGATGCCGTTCGCCACCCGGTAGCGGAACGCGACGCGTCCACTGTTCTTTGGTACGCGCGCCAGCGTGTCGCCAACAGGAATGGAGTTGTCCTGCGTGACTTTCGCGTTGGTATAGGCGTAGTTCACGAGCAGCGAGAAGGCAGGCACCGGCTCCCACACGAGATCCGTCTCGAAGCCACGCGCGCGCTGCTGGCCTGTCTGGATCGAATAGAGTGGATTGTCCGGGTCGGGCGTGGCGACGTTGTTGCGTGTCTGCTCGAAGGCGGCGATGGTGCCTGACAGGCCGATGCGCTCCAGCGCCAGCTTCACGCCCGCCTCGATGTTGCGCGAGGTCTCCGGCTGCGGCGGCGTCAGACCGACATAACCGAATGCCGCGCGAAACGCCGTTGCATAGGCGGCGTACACGGCCACGCCGGGCGCCACGTCGAAACTCGCCCCCACGCGCGGCGAAACGTGGTGATAGGTTTCGTTGGTGGCTTCTTCGGTTTCGCGGAAATTGAGTTGCGTGTAACGCAGCGAGCCCGTCAGATGCAGCCGCCCGTAGGTCGCCTGATCCTGGATATAGGCGGCGATGGTCTGGTAGCGGTCGGTCTGCGTGAGGCTCAGCGGGGCGAGCGAACCGTAGCCGAGGTTATAGACCGGCTGGGACAGATTGAGCGAGCCGACGGGAACGCCGCTGAAGCCCATATCGGAACTGAAATCGGTGTGGTCGTAGTCCACGCCCACCAGCAATTCGTGACGCCCGCCCAGTGCGTTGACTTTCGCCAGCAGATTGGCGTCGAAGGTCGCCTCCCACGCGCTGGTCTGCATGTTGAGCGGCAGGATCGGGTAGGTGGTCGGGGTCGCGGCATCGGGCGGATAGGCGCCCGGATAAACAAAGCTGCCGTACTCGGGCATGCTGCTGTGGTAATACCGTCCGCTGACCGTGAGTTTCAGGTTGTCGTTGAATATGTGCTGCAGTTCCGCCGTGGCGAGCTGGTTGTCGATGGTCGTGCGGGGCTGGCCGATCGGCGCGCCGGGGAAGGCGTAGCGGTCGAGCTGACCGGCCAGCGCCTGGGCAGCAGGCAGGCCCGAATATTCGAGCTGGCTGGTGTGACTGAACTGCCCCTGGACCAGCAGAACCGTTTTCGGATCGAGCTGGAATGACACGCTCGGCTTGACCGACCAGCGGTCGCCCTTGACCTTGTCGATCCAGCTTCCGTTGCTCTGATATTCGCCTGCGATGCGCGCGTTGATCGCGGAGGTCAAGGGACCAGTCAGGTCGAAGTAGGGATTGACGGTGCCATAGCTGCCCGTGCGCATCGCCACATAGCCGCCTGCTTCGCTGGAGGGTCGCTCGGATTCGATGTTGATCAGGCCGCCCAGCGGCGAGCCGATGCCGCCGCCGTACAGGGTGGAAGCGGGGCCCTTGAGCACGTCGATCTGTTCCACGCCGACCAGACTGGCCGGACTGTTGGTCGCGCTCATGCCGTACATCGGCAAGCCGTCCATATAGATTTCGGCCGGGAAACCCCGCACGATATTGCCGACAAATCCATTCTCTTCCGGCTGGCTCGGAATGACGCCCGAGACGTTGACGAGCGCGCTGGCCAGCGTGCGCGCGTCCTGCTCCTCGATCAGGTTGCGCGGAATCACTTGCACCGACTGCGCGACCTCGATCAGGGGCGTGTCGGTGCGCGTGGCGGTATGGCTCTCGAGCGCGGTGTCCGATTCGGTGAATCGGTAACGGCTGCCCGTGATCCGGATCACGGGCAAGGCCGGCGCTTCGGTGCTGGAACCGGCCGCGATGGGTTCAGCATCGGTGCCGGTCTCCTGCGCATGCAGGGTTAAAGGGTAGGTCGCCAATGTTGCGATGGTGACGATCGTGGCGAATGTGCCGAACGTCGCAAGCGAAGCCGCAGCGACGAGGGTCAGCCTGGTCATGGTTGTTATGGCTCGTGTGGCGTGACGTATTCAGGGCAAACGGGCCAGCCGGCGCTGCGCGCCTTCTTTATTACGCTGGCCGTTCGTTTTCTACAGTTCCTGCGAGGCCGCACTGGCAGGCAAGGCACGACTCGTGCGGTTGCGAGAACGCGTGGTGGGCATGCCTGCCGCGATCTGCCTCGCGAGCAGCGCGTCGCCGGCCTGCTTCCAGCTCTGGCGGTCGCACGGCGCACCCTGGTCGATGAAGCACAGCAGCGCACCCAGCAACTCGCCGGGGTCGCGATTCTCCAGCACCGCGCAATCGATCAGCGCACTTCGCACGATGGCCAGCTGGTCGCGGGCGCGACGCTGGGCAAGCCGGTCCTGCTTGAGCGCGCGGGCGGCATTCGCACGGGCTTTCTGTGCGCGCGCGGCGGCTTTTTCGGCCTTGACGAGGGCGGATAGTTTGCGATCCTCATCGATATCGCGCGCGGGATTGTCATAGAGCGCCAGCAGTGCCCGCTGGTGCTCGGTGGGATTCTTGAGCGCACGCAGCGAAACGACGCGCTCTTTCAGCCAGGGATCGTTCATGTGATGGGTCATGGGTGAAGAGAGTGACGCGTGCAGCGTCAGATGCGCAGGGTCGCGCGTGGATCGTTGCCGGGTTGCCGGCATGGGCAGGCCTGCATCGGCCGCATCTGCAGCGGCCGTGTCTGCACCGGCTGAAGTTGCATGGGCGCGGACGCCAGGGGGACGCCGTACACCACGGACCATGCCCAGCCAGCCCATACCAGGACGGCGACGCAGGCCGTGACGTTCAGCCATACGGCGTACTGATGAAGCCATTTGAGGAAGCGCATTGAAGAGGACCTCTCGGGCGTGCTTCGAAAACGAGCGGGAACGGAAATGCGCGCAGCACGTATCGCGTCTGCGCCACGCAAGCGGCGCGCGCAGAAGAACAGCGTGGGCGAAAACCGGCTGCCGCAGGACGAGCGGAAACCTCACGCAGCGACGTGGCGCGTGCGCGATTGACCGCGTGCATCCGCGCGCATTGGCAGGGATGGCGTGCGCGCAGTGCGAATCAGATGGAATGGAGAATCAGTGTGCAGCCGGAGGCGCTCTTGGCCGCCCCGAAGGGAACGCGCCGAGTGGCGTGTACGAGGAGAACAGTGCGGGGACAACGGCGGCGACGATCAGCGCGAAAAGCGCTGGCATGATCGCGGGCATCGGCGGCATCGCCGTGTGCGTGGCCAGCAGATCACAATAGGCGCAGGCGGAGAGCGCGTCGTCGAGCGTTTTATGGGATGAGGTGTCGGCGCGTTGAGCCGCGGAGCATAAGGATGCGACGGGCTGGTGCGCGCGTTCGGCCACCACCAGTTGACTGACCAGCGGCGCGAGCACGATGAGCCACATGGCGATCAGGCCAAGCCAGGCGGTCATCCGGTTGCAGGCGCGAAGATTCATGTCACAGGTCAGTGGAGTGCACGGTAGTTTAGCACCGCATTAAATAGGCATCTATAAACAACCTGCGTTAAAACACCACGTGATACGGCGTATAGCGGTTTAGCGCGGTAATCGCTATTTATTCAGGGTGCCAAAGTAATCGACTTCGTCACCCTGAGTGTTGCATGCGCATTCGGCGGATTTCACGCTGTCTACATTACTGACCCGCGGCGTTCTTGACTGCGCACTGTACGTCGATGCTTTCTCCGTCGCTGAACTTGAAGGTCACCGGAACAGTTGACCCAACTGCGAGCGGCTTCTTCGCGTGCTCGAACATGACGTGATAGCCGCCTGGCGCGAACGAGAGTGTGCCGTTAGCTGGCACGCTCGCCTTGTCGACCATGACCATCTTCGATGTGCTGCCGCTACTTTGTGTCTGGTGCAGCATCGACATGCCAAACGCGTCCGTGTTGACGCCGACGAGATCGATGGGCTTGTCGCTCATATTCATGAGCTTGAAATAGCCGCCCGACGGCGTATCGCCAGGCATCGAGCGAATCCAGCAATCAGAAACCATCATCGAATTGGGCGCCGCGGCTGCGGTGAGTGACATCGCCGAAAGCGGAAGGGCAATGGCGATCGTGCGAAAAAGAGTGTGCATGGCTTTTCCTGTCTGGAGGTAGAAAGGGAATCAGGGCAATATCCGTCAGGTCGCGTCGAGCAGTTCGCCCAGATCATGTACCCATGACTGGGCACCCTGCGCATCGCGTACGTACAGGCGCAGCTTGCCCTGCGTGTCAAATACGAGGCTCGCAGCCGTGTGATTCATGGTGTAGTTGTCCGCGCTCGATCCGGCAACTTTTTCGTAGACCAGATTGAAGTCCGTAGCAATTTTTTTGAGCTGGCTGCCATCGGCAGGACGCAAGGCGCGGAATAAGGGATTGAAAGCGGCGGCGTACTGGGCGAGGACCGAAGGCGTGTCCCGCTCTGGATCAAGTGAGACGAAGAGCACCTGGATGTGCTTCGCTTTTTCCGGGCCAAGTTGTTGCATGGCCTGCGATAGCTCGGCAAGCGTGGTCGGGCAGACATCGGGACAATGCGTATAGCCGAACACCAGCACGACGACCTGCCCGCGATAGTCAGCGAGCGTCCGCGTCTTCCCGTTTGTGTCCGGCAGCGAGAAGTCGCTGGCGAATCGCGTGTTTCCGGTGATATCGAGGTTCTGGAATGACAGTGGGGGTTTCTGGTCGCACGCGGTCAGGGCAAACGTTCCAGACAGTGTCAGGACCGTTGTAACGGCGGCAATCACGCGGCGCCATGAGCGGGGCGCCGCAAATATACGGGGTTTTTGCATAGGTGTAAGCGGATACAGGGCGCGGTAAAGGGGCGCGCGCGACCGACCGATGCCTCTCGACATGAGCGAGGCATCGGGATAGCGGATCAAGCGGGGTGCGAAACGTGAAGGGACGTTCTAGCGGGCGGTGGGTGGCGCGCGCGGATAGCCTGCGAACCAGGCAATGGCCGGCAATTCCGCCCGCCATTCAGGCAGCGACAGAACTGCGGTGAGCAGTGGCAGCCAGGAGGGACCTACGGCGGCAACGGGCGGCGGGGCAGCGGGTGTTGCGAGCAGGTCGCAATAGCCGCACGCCGAAAGTGTTCCCTGGTGAAGCAGGTGGGGAGCGTGGCCGATCGGGCCGGCCGAGCAGATCGCTGCGTCAGGCTCCAGACCGCGCGCAGCAGCATGGATCTGGCTGATGAGCGGCGCAAAAACAGTCAGGCACATGGCGAGCAGTGCTAGCCATGTGCCGGATCGCAGTCGGGCGCGCATAGAGGCAGTCATGCGCGCATGGTAGCTCACCTGGGCTGGGTTGCGCTGGCAAATAAGCAATTCAATGAATAGCAAACGCTGCAGGCATACCGCCGCGTGCTGCGCAAAAGCACTTAGAAATTGCTGGACCGAGCCGCGGGCAGGTCGTCGTAACCCTTCATCCGGTAAATGACGAACGATACGAGCCACGCCAGAATGAATACGCCGATGATGATGAAGCCGAGGTCATTGAAGTTGTCATTGAGCGTGCCGATGATGTCCCAGAAGCCGCCTTTGAAACCGAACTGGTCGCTGAGCAGCCCAAGCGTCTCGATGCCACCGATCAGCACCGCCACGAGCACGGAAACAAGCGTGATGGTGACGTTGTAGTACAGCTTGCGGATGGGGCGTACGAACGCCCAGTCGTAGGCCCCCAGCATCAGGATGCCGTCGGTGGTATCGACGAGCGACATGCCTGCGGCGAACAGCACGGGGAATACCAGCACCACGGACATCGACAGGCCTTGCGCCGCCTGGGTCGCCGAAATGCCGAGCAGACTCACCTCGGTTGCCGTGTCGAAGCCCAGCCCAAACAGAAAGCCAAGCGGGAGCATCCAGACCGGGTTGGACACCAGACGAAAGAGCGGCCGGAAAAGCCGCGCCATCAGGCCACGGTTGTTCAGCAGCAGGTCGAGATCATCATGGTTGTAGGGTTCGCCTCGACGCACCTTGCCAAATGCGCGCCACACGCCACGCAGGATGATGATGTTCATCGCGGCAATCAGGAACAGAAAGAGCGCCGATACGCTGGTCGAAATGATTCCGCCCATATCCTTCCACGCCTCGAAGCGGCCTTCGAGGGCAGCCGCAGTTGCGGCGACGGCCGCGGCCACGACTAGCACTACCGCGGAATGCCCGAGAGCGAAAAAGAAGCCCGCGGTCACCGGTCGCTGGCCGTCCTGCATAAGCTTGCGCGTGACGTTGTCGATGGCGGCGATGTGATCGGCGTCGATCGCATGGCGCAATCCGAAGCCATAGGCGAGCAGACCCGTGCTCAACAGCAGCGGGTGCGCATGGAATGCGATGAAGGCCCAGATCCAGGCGCCGATGTTGAATGCGGCGAGTACGAGATAGATGCCGGTAACGCGGCGCCGAAGTGTGCCCGGTGCGGGCGTGGTTTGCAGTGACAGGGACATGCGGGAGATCCTGAGGTCGGGCTGTCCTGCAACGGGCGACCGTCTGCGACGGTGGCTTGCGCATTGGGACACCCCGCCCGTTGCGGCTGCATGGACCTCGGTTGATGGCAGGTCTCCTGGCTCGCGGGTCTGGGCTCAGTGCCGGCCTTCCCGGTTTCCCAGTGGCCACAATCGGCACAAGCTCGCCGCTCACAGTTGCGGGGGCAGCCGCAGACTCGGGCGCGTGCGCCCTTACTGCATTCCCTTTTGATCCCGTCGCCGGGAACCATCGCCCGCAAGCGTAGCTGCACCCTGTAGACCGGTCAACCAGCCGGGATAGAAAAGCGTCGCTCGCTGGAGCGTGGCAATTCTGCCCAGATTACGAGACGAAAGCTTGGTAACATACGCGCCATGTTCTCCCTTCGCCGTTTCCTGCTGCGAGGTGGCACGGCGAGCCGGGTATTGTTTCTTGCTGCTTTTGCCATCTTTCTTGCGCGCGCGCTCCTGCCGGGCGCCGTCATGCTCGATCCGGATCCGGCGGCGCAGGGCGGTTTCGCACTCGTGATGTGTTCCGGCCATGGCCCGCTGTTTGCCAAAGATTCCGGCGCGATGCAGGATATGGCTGACATGATGCCCGGCATGGACATGAGCCACATGGCGGGCATGATGCACGACGGCATAAGCATGCACGGCTCACCGGCTCACGACACGATGGCGGGAGACAACGGCCTCTGTCCGTTCAGTGCCGCGCTGGTCGTCGCCTGCGTGAGCATCGCGCTTGCCGTGGTGCTCTTCACGCTGACACGCGTCACCCAGTTGTGGAGCACAAGTCTTGCGCGCCCGCTGGTTCGCACCTTTCCTCATTTCCGGCCCCTGTCGCGAGCGCCTCCGCTTTTCAGCTGAAACCCGTCTCCAAGCTGCGCGCACCGCGACGGTGCCGCGCCCGCACGACTATTTCTTTTCGCTGAATCGATAACATGAAGACCAGACAACGACCGCTGCGCGCGGCCGGCGTCGGCACGCGCGCGCTCGTGACGTGCGGTGCCAGCCAGGATTTTTCGGGGGCGCAGACGCGCTTTAAAGCTCTGCCGTTGGGCGTGGCGGTGGCCATTTTGTGCGCGGGTTTCGTGGCCGAAGCTCAAGCACAGGCAGCCGATCCGGCGACGTCCTCAACGAGCACAAAAACCGATGCACAGACGCCCCAGCCAGGTGCTACGGCATCGGCAACAGGTCATGAGCCGGTCGCGGCAGACAGTCAGTTGCCCTCAATCAAGGTCACCGCCACGGCGGGCTCGAGCTATAGCACCGACACTGCCACGAGCACGACCAGGACCGATACGCCGATCAAGGACTATGCGGCCTCCATTCAGGTCGTGCCATCGGAAACGTTGCAGGACCGCGGCGTGACGAGCATCGACCAGATCGCCGATAACGTCAGCGGCGTCCACGCTGAGGCGAGCTACGGCGGCAATGGCGCGACGTTCTTCAATATCCGCGGCTTCAGCGAAAGCAACGGCTTGCGCGACGGCTTCCGCAACTACGGCTACTACGCCTTTCGCGACGTTCAGAATATCGACGAAGTCGAGGTATTCAAGGGGCCGGCAGGCGCCCTGTACGGCGGCATCGGTGCGGTAGGCGGCTATATCAACACCGTGTCCAAACGGCCGGAGTGGGAGAACTTCGGCGAAGTCAGCGCGACGGCAGGTAGCTACGGCCTCGGCCGCACGACGGTCGATGTCAATCGCGTCCTGAACGACGACCTGAGTATCCGGCTCAATGCATCAGCCGAGACCAACTCGACGTTCCAGGATAACGGCGGCTACAAATCGTGGTCGATTGCACCGGCTATCACCTGGGACAATCATCACGGCACCTCGGTGACGCTCTTGAGCGAGTTCAACCACCTGAACCGGGATGGCTTTGACTTCGGTGTGCCCGCCGTCACCAACTACCAGCAGCTTTCGCGCTCCCGGTATTACGGATTCCGCGACGGCGACTACGGCCGAAACGATACCGTTTCCGAAACGCTGTTATTCGAGCATGCGCTGTCCGAGAACTGGAAACTGCGCCTGGCCGGGCAGTATTCGTACGCGCGCCAGCACTCGACGCAGTCGTTTCCTGACAGCACGAGCGCTACGGACAATCTCCTCGAATACTCTGTCTACAGCGGAGCCAACGAAGTCTCGCGCCAATATTCCGCCCGAGCCGAACTGGTGGGTAACTTCTTCACCGGCAGCCTGAAGCATTCGTTACTGGCGGGTGTGGACTACGGCTATCTGGAAGTGGGCAGCGGGGGTTCGCAGGTTTCCACGATGACGGTGGATCTCTTCAATCCCAGCTATGTCTCCGGGCTGACCCCAGCCGGTTCCCTGGCTGGGCATGAGGGGCGCGGCGCCGACTACGGTGTCTATGTGCAGGACCTGATCGATCTGACGCGACAGGTCAAGCTGCAGGTGGGGTTGCGGGCGGACCGCTTCATCAACACCGCCGATGAAGCCGGTGAGCCGACGGGCCACGGTCAGCAGACGGCCTTCTCGCCACGCGTCGGGCTGGTCTGGCAGCCGACGGCCAGTACGTCGTTCTTCACCGACTGGAGCCGCAGCTACGCACCGAATGTCGGCCACAGCGGCAGCAACGTCACCTACGCCGCAGAAGTCGCGGAGCAGTACGAAATAGGTGTGAAGCAGGAACTCATCAAGAACCGGCTGAATGCCAACCTCGCGTTGTTCAATATCAACCGGAACCACATCCTGACCACGGATCCCATCAATCCGTTACTGGAAGTGCTCACGGGCAAGCAGCGGAGCCAGGGTGTTGAACTCGACATCACCGGCAACATCACGCCGCAATGGAAGGCCATCGTCACCTATGCCTACACGCTCGCGAAAGTCACGAGCGACACGACGTATCCCGTAGGCGACAGCCTGAGCAATGTTCCGCGCAACAGCGCAAGCGTATGGACCGTCTATCAGTTGCAGTCGGTTCCGGGTTTGCAGGTCGGAGCGGGCGTTTATTACGTCGGCCCGCGGGAAGCGACCCTGCCCAACACCTTCAAGCTCGCCGGGTATGTGCGCACCGATGCGATGGCCTCGTATAAGCGAGGCCCCTGGAAAGCACAGTTGAACATCTTTAATCTGTTCAACCGGAAGTATTACACCGGAGGCTCGGCCGCGACCTTTGACTACACGCTGACGCCTAGCCCTCCGTTGTCGGCGCAGGTGACTGTTTCCTACGACTTTTAAAGGCACACCGGGCAAGCGCGCAAGAAACGCCGCTTGCCCGGATTCCTTCTTGATCGGGCGTCTCCGTTGCCGATATCGAGAGGACGATCGCCTTGTTTCCTCGTACGGATTCAGTAAGCATCACCGAATACTTGCGTATCGCTTTCTGTTATGGGGTGCAGAGAATCCCCCGGATTCCGACGATTGGCCATATGACCGCGTGGCATAATTCATAGCCATCTCTTTCCATTTCTTGCCATTCGCTACGCGCCATGTACCGCGCTCGTCTCCATCGCCTTGGAAGCCTGCTGGGATTGCTTGCAATCCTGCTGGCGACGCTCGCGCCGGTGGTTTCGCAGGTGCTCGCGTCGCAACACCGTCTCAGCGATGCGCTGACCGCGTATTGTTCGGCCGATGACGAAGTTGTGCCATCGGTACATGACGGCAAGCCTACGCACGGCGTGCTTCCGCACTGGCAGGCCTGTGGCTATTGCGGCATGGTTGGGCATATCCCGACGCTGCCCGGCAATCCGGCCAGCCTCTTTGCATCGCTCACCACAACGACGATGCCGGTCATCGTCGCGTTGGTCGCCATCCGTGCCGATGTCAGCTTCACAAAAGCTCAGCCCAGGGCGCCCCCGGTCTTCTCCTGATCCCGTTTTGACCTGCAAAACTGCCGCTCTGCGCCTGTCGCAAGTGGCCGCTTGCCGTGCCTCTACACGACCGCTACGAACGACAACTGGAGATAACCAATATGCGAACCATCATCAACCGGTATGCGTCCCCGGCGCGCTCTGCGCTGCTGGCCACCATTGCCTGCCTTGCCCATGTTTCTGTCACCCACGCCCACGCCATCGCGGGCGACCGCGTCTTTCCCTCCACGCTCTCCGTCGACGACCCCGGCGTCGGTGACGAAGCCAATCTCGAATTCGGGCACCAGCGCGTGCCTGGCGACGCAGGCGATCAAAGCATCAACACCTTTGACTTTGAGTACGACAAGCTCATTACGCCGCGGCTCGCGCTCTCTGTGGACGGCAGCTACGTCATGCAGAACAATCCCACCGCTCGCGGTTTCGACAACTTCGGCGTGGGAATCAAGTACCTGCTCTACGTGAACGACGCACACGAATTCATGACATCGGTGGGGGTGAACGCCGAACTCGGCGGCACGGGTAGCCGTGCCATCGCCAGCAACTTCTCGACGATCTCGCCCACGATCTTTGCCGGGAAGGGCATGGGCGACCTGCCAGACTCGCTCGCTTGGCTGCGTCCCATTGCCGTGACCGGCGAAGCCGGGCCGTCGCTGACCACCGGTAGCGGCCAGCCGAACTCGTTCGACTACGGCTTCACGTTCCAGTACAGCCTGCCTTATCTGCAGCAGCACGTTCACGATCTCGGCTTGCCGCAGCCATTTTCCAACCTGATTCCTCTCGTCGAAGTGCCTCTTTCCAGAAGCCAGGGGCAAACGACGGGAACCGTCAACCCGGGCTTCATCTGGATGAACCGCTACGGCCAGCTAGGCATCGAAGCACAGATACCGATTAACCGGGCGAGCGGCTCGCACGTCGGCATCCTGGCGCAGGTGCACATCTTCTTCGACGATGTCGCGCCGCACACGCTCGGCAAACCGCTTTTCCAGTAAGCACGCACACAGGGATTCCGCGATGAAACTCGCTACATTGCGCAGGGCTGTCGCATCGGTCGCGCTGCTTGCTGCACATCTCGCCTGGGCGCACGCTTATCCGAAGCATCAGGAACCACCAGCGGGTTCGACCGTGCAGGCAAAGCTCAATGCGGTGGTGATCGACTTCGACGATGCGCTCGAACCTGCGTTCAGCTCCATCACTGTCACCGACGCACAGGGCAAGGCCGTCACGAATGGGAAGTCCGAAGTCGAGCCGTCGAACAGCAAGCGCATATCGGTGGGCGTCAGTTCGTTGACGCCTGGCGTCTATACGGTTGCGTGGGTGGCTGTCGCTGCTGACGGACATCGCACGCAGGGACACTACCGGTTTACGGTGAAGTGACCGTGGAGCCGCTCGTCGCCACACAGATTGCCGTAGCTGCCGTGCAGAACGTGCTGTTTGCGACGGCAGCCGGCCTCCTCGCGTGCGAGGTGCTCGGCAAGCGCTGCGGCGTGGGCGTGCCGGCCACGCTGCGTGGCTGGCAGGCGGGTGTCACGATCGGGTTGGCGTTGATGGCCCTCGCATACCTCTGGTTGCAGGCGGCCGTCATGAGCGGCACACCGCTTGCCGAAGCCGGGAGCGCGGTCGCGGCGGTGCTGACGCAATCGCACTACGGTGTCGCGTGGTCCATTGGATTTGTCGGTGCGTTGCTGGCGACGCTGAGCGGGTTTTCTGGTCGCCGTGGCCTGCCGCTTTTCGTCATAGGCCTCGTCGTGTGGGCCGCGGGCAAGGCTGCGGCCAGCCACGCAGCTGACGCGGGCGACTTCTCGGCCCGTGAGGTCATCCACGTCGTGCATTTATGCGCGACGGCATTGTGGGCCGGCAGTGTGATTGTCGCCGCAGTCCTGGTCAGACGCTTGCCTTCCACGTATGCGACTGCCGAAAAACAGGTGGCTTTCCGCAACGAACTCTCGTATCTGGCGACGGTTGCCCTTGTCGTTGTGCTGGTCACCGGCTTCTACAACGTGATTCAGGATACGTCACAGACGGATGTACGGATTTTCGCGACTGGCTGGGGCCGGATACTTGCTGCGAAGCTCGTGTGTGTTGCCGCAGCCGTGGCATTGGGCGGCTGGAACCGGCTGGTGGTTCTTCCGCAGCTTCGCGCGTGGGCGCAACAGGATGGCGCAGCCTTCGTGGCCGGGAAGGAGCGCTTCGACACCTTGCTGTCTGTTGAAGCGCTCGTAATGCTGGCGACTCTTGCGATCGCTGCTGTGCTGGGACATACGTCTCCAACAGCCGGGGGCTGATCAGCGAACTTGTGAAGCAGGTCGAGATATAGCTGACATTCGGTCTTTTGATTCACCGGTACGAGCGTCTTTTCGTGGCCGGTCCTAGCACTCCGTGGGAGATACTACTATTCCCATGAGCCCACGTCGGCGTCGTCGCCTTCACCGCCTTGCCTGGCATCCCGACCATAGCTGAATACGTCGATGTCACCATGCACGCCAGGATTGAGATACAGGTAGGCGTTGCCCCACGGGTCGTCTGGCAAGCGGGCAAGATAGCCGTCTTTCTTCCAGGCGCGCGGTACGGGATCCGTGTCGGGCCTTTCAATCAGGGCGTGCAGGCCTTGCGGCTGGGTCGGGTAGCGGCCGTTGTCGCGACGGTAGCTATTCAGGGCCTCTACGATTGCGGCAATGTCCTGTTTCGCAAGGTTGTGCTTGATCACCTCCGGTCTCGTCATCATCTTCGAGATGATCAGGACGATCAAAAGACCAAGGATTGCGACCGTGATTGCGATCTGAATGAGCCGGAGCGCTCGTCGCGAGCGGCTTTGCGGCGCCGCGATTTTCTTTTCATTTTCGTTCCCCGCTTGCATAGCTTGATAGACCTGCAGGAGAGAACTGTTCGGGCGTAATACGAGCGCGCAGGTAGCTCGGATAAGCAATTTCGATGATTGTAAGGTAGTCGCGCAACGAAGTCTGCATTCACCCGGCACGGCGTTTGTCCTGGCCGTTCTACGCGACCGATTTGGACATAGCGGATTGGGATCAGTTGCGCGCCGACATGCAGCGGGCCACTTCGTTTTACTTCTGTCGATGTATTATTCCCGCCGTCGCGCAATTACTCTTTTGATGAAAACACTGCTTCTCTATGCCGTTACCGCGATTGCCGAGATCGTAGGCTGCTATCTTCCATACCTCTGGCTCAAGGAGGGTAAGAGTGCTTTCCTGCTGGTTCCTGCGGCGATTTCCCTGGCGATCTTCTCGTGGTTGCTAACTTTGCATCCCTCTGCCGCTGGGCGCGTCTATGCAGCCTACGGTGGCGTATACATTGCGGTCGCGCTGCTTTGGCTGTGGATGGTGGAGGGGCTGAGACCGACAAACTGGGATTGGGCAGGCGTTGCGCTCTCGCTTGCCGGCATGGCCGTGATTGCGTTTCAGCCGCGTTGAATGTGTGCTTGCGGTCGCAAGCATCACGGCCCTCGAGCTGGAACTTGGCTGTTTTCCTAGGCGAAAAGCAGCCGGGCGATAGCTCTTGCTTGAGCATGCGAGCTACTTCGGTGAGCCTTGCACATCTCCGAACCGTCGACCGTCAGTGAGCGTGTGCGGACCCATCGCAGCCATTCGTCGCTACACGTGAGCAATGGTCGTTAGCGGAGTTGTGCGGTCGATCCGATGACAGTTCCGTTCGCTCGCTGAACGACAGGTTATGGCCGCACGCAGACGCATATTGCATCATCACGTCGGCAAGTAGTCACGGGCGACCGGCCCGATTCGAACCGGAGCACCGGAGATTTGTGAGGCGCTGGCCCAACACTCAGATTTAACATAACCAAGATTATCGACATTTTATTTGTAGCGGCTGTATCCTAATGTCGTGTTCGTCGAAGTAAATTTCCCCACCCTGTGTATTTGCGGTGATCAGCCGCTGAATGGATCAGGTGAGCTCTTTCGGGGGCGACCCGGGCGTCGGTTAGCAGGTTCGACCGGTGCCGGGTTTAGGGCGGATGGTCGGTTGCGCAGGTGGTCAGGCAGGAGATCGGCATGCTCCCGCAGCCGGTACGACGAACCTTCAATCTGGACAACAATCGCGTGATGCAGCAACCTGTCGAGCAGCGCCGCTGCGACGACTGTGTCACCGAAGACCTCACCCCATTCGCCGAAGCTGCGATTGGACGTGAGGACGATGGCGCAGCGCTCGTAACATGCGTTGACGAGCTGGAAGAACAAGTTGCCCCCGTTGGAGCCGATCGGCAGATAGCCGATCTCGTCAACGATGAGCAGACTGTTGCGCGCAAGAAAGCGCACACGCTGGGCGAGGTTGCCTTCGCGTTCGGCCTTCGCCATCGAATTGACGATTTCTGCCAGTGAGCCGAAGTACACGCTCTTGCCGGCGCGCACCGCTTCGACACCTAGTGCAATGGAGAGGTGTGATTTGCCAGTTCCTGGCGGCCCGAGGAAGTGGACCGTCTGGCGTCGTTTGATGAACTCAAGTTGCGCAAGCGTCATGATGCGATCGCGATCGAGACTCGGCTGGAAGCTGAAGTCATATCCGGCGAGCGTCTTGACGGTGCCCAGCCTCGCTGTCTGCAGCGCCATGCGGATGCGCCGCGTCTCGCGCGTCGTGAACTCCTCGCCCAGCAACGTCTCCAGTACTTCGAGCATCGAGCTGTCGCCCTGTTCGAAACGCTTCAAGGTGGCATCCAGCGCTTCAAGCGCACGCGGCATACGCAAGCCAACGAGGTAACGCTGTATCCGTTCGACGGTTGAGGTTGGAACGCTGTTCATGCGCGCCTCCCGGCATCAGCCAGACGCCTGGCCACCTGATCGTAAAACGACAGCGGCCGACGTCCGACACCAGTCGTGCCCGACGATACGTCGCGCGCCGCCTGCTGCCTGCGCTGGCCCGCGCTCCGATGGCCAGGCAGCAACGATGTTCGTCGCCGGCCTTCCAGCACGGGGTGCACTGCGAGCAGTTCGCCGTCCTCGTAGATGCGGATCTCGTGAGCCAGACTATGGACGTCGAGCGTGCGTCTGCGGGTGCGGTCGGGCACGCTATAGTAGTTGCCGCCGACCGAGACCAGACCTTCGTGGCTCACGCGCCGCTCGAGTCTGATGACGCCATTGAAGGCGCCGGCCGGCAACACCTGGAGCGCGGGGCGTTCCTCCCGGAAGTGCTGCATGACAACGCGATGCGTCGTGCCGTGTACTCGTGAGTTGGCCACCGTGTCGAGCCAGTTGCGCAACTGGCGGTTCAGATCGGCGAGATTCTGGAATCGTCGCGCGAGGAAGAAGTCCTGCCGGATATAGCGATAGGGGCGTTCGACCTTGCCCTTGGTCTTGGCGCGATACGCCTTGCACGCACGCGGAGCGAAACCATAGTGCTGTGCAAACGCGACCAGCTTCGCGTTGTAGACGATGTGCTTCTCGACTTCGCCCAGCACCGCTGCCTTCATGCGGTCGTACAGCACTTCGCGTGGCACACCACCAATGTGCTCGAACGCTTCCATGTGGCAGCGCAGGACGGTCTGCAGGTCCTGATGTTCGACGAAACGCCCCCACAGATAGCGGCTGTGCCCGAGCACAATCGAGAACAACCAGATTGAGCGTCGCTGCCCCGGTACATCGTCGAACTCAACATTGAAGTGTGCGAAGTCTACCTGCGCCTGGTGGCCAGCTGGAGTCTCAAAGCGCACCTCGAAGCCACGCTGTCGCGGTGGCCGGACTTCCCGAACCAGGTCGCCCAGAGCTGTTCGACCGCCTGCGTAACCCATGGCCTGAATCTCCCGCAGCAGCCGCTCGATGCTCAGGTCCGGATACTCACGCACACGCTCGGTCACATAGTGAACGAACGGGTCGATGACGCAGGGTCGCGGTGCACGTGGACCGTAACGCGGCGCCTGCACACCACCCTTGATGTATTTGCGAATGGTCTTGCGGTCCATACCCAGTCGAGCGGCGATGGCCGAGATGCTCAGCCCCTGCCGGTGCAATGCCAGAATCGTCATAACCTCTCCCAGCTCGATCACCGACACCCCCTCGACGGATCCGTAGTGGCATATGGTCGGTGATCGGGAGGGCGCCGCCGCTTACGCGGCGGCGCCAGACAAAAACTGGGGAAAATTACTTCGACGAAAATGAGGAGTATCTATCCGACGCTGACAGGCGGGCTGGCGAGGTCTCGCCTCATGCCTGAAAGGGCGACGGAGAGTTTCCGGAGCGAGAAGTCAGCAGAGGCCATATTAGTCACAGGATATGCCGGCGAGGCTGAGGCTAGTGATGAAGGGCCGAACGAGAAGGAAGACCAGCGACTATGAATCTCGGAGTTGAAATGCATCAGATGCCGGGTCACACCGGGTGCCTTGCGTAGAGAGCGGGTGAAGCCACCTCGAAGCGATGCACGATGAAACGCCTCCGGCGACTTGTAGCCCCGAAGGTCTGGGGCGCAAGGACCTGCTACGGCAGGCCCTTGCGCGCGAGAATATGGCGGAAGCGTGGAAACACGTCAAAGCTAATAAAGGCAGTGCAGGAGTCGATGGTCGGTCCATCGACGAAACGGCGGAATATCTTAAGACCGAATGGCCGTCAATCCGGCAAGAGCTTCTCGATGAGCGATATCGGGCAAGTGCCGTGCGCCGCGTGGAAATTCCAAAGCCGGGTGGCGGTGTTCGTGAGTTGGGAATTCCGACCGTCGTGGACCGCCTGATACAGCAGGCCCTACTACAGGTCATGCAACCTTTGATAGACCCGACGTTCTAGGGAATCCAGCTTCGGATTTCGTCCGGGCCGAAGCGCACACGACGCAGTGCTTCAGGCGCAGCGATATGTGCAAGAAGGCCGACAAGTTGTTGTGGACGTAGACCTGGAGGAGTTCTTTGATAGGGTAAATCACGACATCCTCATGGATAGACTCTCCCGAAGGATTGACGACAAGGCCGTCCTACGGCTAATTCGGCGGTTCCTGCAGGCGCGCGTCATGATGGATGGCGCAGTCCAGGCGCGTACAGAAGGAACACCGCAAGGTGCGCCGCTCCTGGCCAACGTGTTGCTTGACGAAGTGGACAAGACGCTAGAAAAGTGCGGCCTTTGCTTTGCCCGGTACGCCGACGACTGCAACGTGTACGTTCGGTCTCAGCGTGCAGGCGAGCGAGTTCTGGCCGCTATGCGTCGAATCTACTTGGGGTTAAAGCTGACGGTAAATGAGGCGAAAACTGCGGTGGGAATAGTGTTTGGGCGAAAATTCCTTGGATACTGCCTGCGAAGGTGGTCCGGAGGCTTCGTCAAGATAGCGGTAGCTCCCAAAGCAATCGAAACCTTCAAGGACCGTATCAGGGCAATTACTCGACGCATGGGTGGTAGAAGCATGGAACAGGTTGCGGAACTGCTCCGGGAGTACATGCCGGGATGGAAAGCCTATTTCCGTCTGGCGCAGACCCCAAAGGTATTTCAAAATCTGGATTCGTGGATTCGACATCGCGTTCGAGCTGCGCAACTCAAGCAATGGCGTAGGGGCACGACTATCTATCGGGAGCTTCGCAGGTTGGGGCTTCTGACGAGGTAGCTCGAGGTGCCGCGAGCGCCGGTGCCCGTGCACGGTGCGGCACCATAATTCATCAGGTACTTAGTGTTGCCTACCTCGACAGCCTCGGGATACCCCGTCTCTCATAACCTCAACTGCTCGAACCGCCCGGTGCCGGCCCGCAGCCGGGTGGTGTGGGAGGGGCGCAGCTATAAGCTGCCCCCTATCCCAATCAAACAGGCTACAAGGAAAGGGCGCGCGAGTGCAGAGATGTGCATTACCGCAAACGTGGACGAAATCAAGGGAACACCTACAATCCGCGCCCCTCGCACAAAGCTCTGATATATAACTGACCTCGATAGTTCAGCCGCGCTTCAGTGCCATCGACCTGAAGATGTCCGCGTGCCCTGAATTACACGAGCAACTCAACTTGACACTCACGTCTATACCGGCACCCTGACATTGGATGGATACGCTATTCTCGATAGTGTTCCACGAGAACACGATGAACTGCCCTGGCAGTTACGTCTCGTCGTGACTGCTCAATCCGCTAGCCTGTCCGGTATGGAGCAGGGCGATGATTGACGCAACAAGAGTAGCAATTTCGACGGGCTTCTGGAGAAATATTGCATTAAATCGAGGGAGATCTAACGAATCCTGGGAAATTAAGGAAGAAAATACTATAATCGGTATCGTCATCAACAATGGATGAGTGCGAAGCGCAGAGCATAGCCGATAGCCGTTCATCACTGGCATAGTGAGATCGGTGATTACGATATCCGGCAGGGTGACCACTGCAGTATCCAAGGCAATCTGGCCATTTTCTGCCGTGATTACAACAAATCCACAAGCCCCCAGCGCTGTGGGCACAGCCGCTCTGGCGAGATCATCGTCATCAACGAGCAACACTACAATGCCCTCGTGATTTTTTTTCACTGTCATCTCACGTTATCGATTGACAACCAAAGCATGAAACGTGCCAAAGTAGATTTCCAATAGATTTTGCTGCCCAAACGTCCATCATCGAAAGTACGCGTGGCTTTTCTGGTTATATACCCAATCTTTAACTCGGAAAGCTTGTTCGGGGATTTTATTGTCCGCCAAGCTTACTGCAATATATTCAAGAAAATTGAAAACCCTACCGATAATTTACTTCGTTCCACTTTTCAGTGCTGAAAAATTTACGCGCCATACGCCTTATAGCAAGCGCTATGCGCGATCGTACACATACCTTTCGCGCGACACAGCACCTTTCCGCCATCGCACGCCGACCGCCTCACTGATACATCGGAGTAGGCCAACTCCCAGCGCAATATATGTCAGCGACTATGCACAAAAATAGCGTTCAACTCTATTGGCGTAAATTTAATTCGCAAGACAGCGGCCCAATTAGATCTCCCAGGTCATCGCCCCTTCTACTCGCCGCGACGTTCAGAAGATACTCCATATACTCACTGGCTTGTGCGAAAAGTTCGAAGCGCACAACGCCAAGCATACGATCATATTCGTTAACAACGTCCGTTATCGCTTGCAGCAATAAGGCATTGGGTTCACGCCACCTGTCATTTAATTGAGCATCATAAAGTAACCGAGCCAGTTCCTTTTCAACCATTTCGAACTTTTCGGCCGGGATTCTTCCATGCCCAGCTCTCGCAATGTATCCACTAATTATGCAAATCTTAGCCAGATGATTAATTTTATCTCGATCGCTATTTCCGTTTTTGATGCTTTCAAGAAACAATCGCGTTCGCAGGATAAGGTCAGTCGATTTTTCGCGGGCCATAGGAAGCAGCATCGCTTTCGACCGGCCTGCAGAAAAGTGCGATCTACGTTTTGTGGGCATGACGGCGTCCGGTACAGAGGATACTAAGATAGTGTTGGTGCCTAATTGTGCGTCTCATTTACGCTGACCGCAACTATAAAGCCTAGCAGACGCCGGATTTTTATCGGGAAACTTCATCACCAGATCGTTGTGTGCGAGTTTGCCTAGTCAACAGAGAATAGATGCGCTGAAGACGGCTCCGCGCTTAGACCAGCATACAGGTTCACGTCGAAGCGTTGGCGCGTGGGCGATGCGCAGATTGAGCTGTGTCTGCGGTAACCGTGGTTGCGGGCTATGCGCGTATTTATGACAACAGCGCTGAAGTGTCGACGTACAAATGCACACATCCGGTTTGCGCAGCCGAAGATCAACGGCCGGGTGGCCGAGTACTGAAGCCGAATCGGCGGTCGATCGTCGCTTGTCAAGCGATGTGCACCATCAAAGCGTTGCTTTATAAATGCAGAGGCTCGGCGACGAGGGGATGAGGCGTGCATCTGAAGTGGGAGTAAGACCAACCGGGCGCAAATAGGAGCGTGGAAAGTATGGAGCGACCAATGTCAGGCGGTACGAACACCGCCTGACATCTCAAACAACAAAGCGACAGTCGACAGTGGTTCAACAAGCCATTATCGAGGAGTCTTAACGCTAAGTTTGTTCGCGACTGACGTCACACCGTCGACTTTCTGTGCGATCTCGCCCGCGAGGTTGATCTGATCTTGGCTGACACAATTACCCGTGAGAATCACTGCGCCGTTGACAGCCTTTACGTAAATGTGAGTCGGATCAAGTCCCTTTGTACGTGCCAAAGCGTGACGCACCTTCTTCGTGAGCGCGCGATTGGCAACCCTCATTTCTTTGCGGGAAGCTGCCGTTGCGCCCGGCATGCTGTTAGCCTGGGCGTCACTGGCCTGCGCATGTGCACCCATAGCCAGCATCAATGCAAATGCAACAGTAGTCGCCTTCGCAACGTGTATGACCTTCATGTCTTATCTCCTTGCCCTGAAAGGTTGTTGCTGTCTCTCTACCCCGGCCAGCGGGAAGCCGAGGCGGCCTCCCGCTGGCCGTTTATCAGAATTGGGTCATGATGCCGACATTCGCGGCGAACTGGCTATGACCATATCCCGGTCCTTCATTGATGCCATCACCCACTGAGCCACCGCCGTTTGCGTTGGTAGCACCGCTCGCACCGTACGGATCCGCGTAACCGTTACCGAGGCCAATGTTCGACGTCGAGCTATTATGTACATAGCCCAACTCGGTATACAGAAACGTGCGTTTCGACAGATTGTACGTTCCGGCGAGGGTGTACATCGTCGCGTTACCGTTGCCGTTGTTAGCATTTGCGTGATAGACCGCGGCGGTAAGTGCCGTTGCTGCCGTGACCTGCCATGCGGCACCACCCCACTCGTGGTCGACCCCCGTCGGCAGGCCAGCGCCATTCGGTGAGCTTGCAAAATCGTAGCCGGCAGCGTCTGCATCAGGTGCAGAGAGATGCTGGTAGCCCGCATAGAGCTTGACTGGTCCGATCGAGTACGTGCCGCCCGCCATGATCGAACGTGAATAAAGATAGACGTTACTGAAGCGACCAAACGGGTCACGGATTTCGTCGTAGATTGCCTGAAGCTCAAAATTGGCGGCGTTGTACTGGATCTTGGCTCCATCTGAGCGGCCTTGGCTGCTCCCGAACCCGGAAGTCGCACCAAGCTGACCTGGAGCGCTGCCAGTACCGCCGTTACCGTTCCAGTTCGAGCTGTTGGCCAGGTCGTATTGGCCCTTCAGCGTGAGGCCTGCGAAAAGCGGCGACGTGTATTCCACGCTGTTGCCGGCCTGCGCCCAGTTGCGGCCGCGCACGAGCGTCGAAATGGCGTACTGCTGCATAAGTTGCGGATCGAGATCCCAACTATCCTGAATGATTTCAGACGCACCGGCATAACCAATCTTGAACGTGCCCCACGTGTCATTTGTAAGGCCAACGCGCGCTTCACGACCGAACAGCGAACCGTTCTGATAGTTACCATTGGTCGCATTCAGGCCCATTTCGAGTTTGAATATCGCCTTTGTGCCGCCGCCGAGATCTTCAGCCCCCCGCAGGCCGAACTCCGATTCCCCCCAGTCACCGCTTTCCATCTGAACGGAGTTTCCACCAGGAATACCCTGGCGATACTGCAGCCCCGCATCGAGGCGTCCGTACATCGTTACGCTGCTTTGTGCGTGTGCGACGATTCCAGCAGACATAAGCGCCGCGGCAAGCAATGCCTTCTTCATTGTCTCCTCCGTGAGAATACTTACTAAGTATCACTAACCATTCGCAAGCAATTAACCAAGTTAGCGAAGTTCCCTGCTCTGGGATCACGACACCTCTGCTGATCGCAGTTCTACTTTCAGTTCCCCAGCAGGCGCGATTAGGAAGCGAAACTACTTTTTCCCGCAACCTTTTTTCTTCTTTTTACGACGAAGCGAATGTATCAAAGGTGCCGTTGCGAGGCGAGAAGTAAAAATTTGCAAGGCGATAAATGTCGTCAAATTGCAATGCAATGTTTGACACTTACCAGTCTCGCCTTGAGCGAAACGATGCAACGCTCTGATTTGAAAAGAAATCAACCGACCACGCGTTACGGGAAAATGGATACCACCTATTGAAAAATTGATGTTTAAATGAGAAAATCGCGAGGAAAAATGAATGAATGTTTATTTTTTTAAAACAAAACCATTTGCACTTGCCAGCTTCGTTGCTGGCAATGAGGCCGGGGATGTCAATCACAATATAAAATATTTTTATTATTGACGGTTGAGTGCCTTTTATCTGATAGCTCGGTGAAAGGGCTGGAGCAAACGAGGGCGCGATTGTCGCATTCACGATAACAGTGAATTCGGCTCAAGAGGGGTTATCCTTAGGTGATATTGCCTATAGACTTTTATCTAAGGATTAAATTGATCCTTACCCTTATGGAGCCTTGATCATGAAAATTTCTCTCGTTGCTGTCTCTTTGGCCGTAGTGTTTTCTGCCCCCACTTTGTCATTTGCACAGTCCAGTCAACCACTCACCCGCGCGCAAGTTCGCGCTGAAATGGTGCAACTGGAGCACGCAGGTTACAATCCTGCGCGCATGAACCCACGCACCTACCCGGCAGACATTCAGTCTGCCGAAATGCGCGTCGCACAGGAGAACGCTGCTTATGGCGCGTCGACGGAAGGCTCGTCACAAGTTGGTGTCAAGTAAATATCAGAGGGCGACCGATACGAAGAGCAGGCACGGTAAGCGGCAAACAGCTTCAACCGTCCTGCTTCGCAGATGTTTGGCGTCATGTTCCGCTTATTAGCCAACGCCTTTCCAGCGGTTCGACGCCGGTCAGTTCCAGACTCAAGAGGGCGTTTTAATGACTCTCAGTTATTTATGAGCTGACCCGCGGTTCTTGCCCGTTTTTTACCGAATTTATTGTAGCAACTTGGGGAAGGGTGCCGAACCAAACTCTGTGTTCCACTTTACGCGCCTAGTGTTGCGATTTGCCAAGGCACGAGGACGCAATTGGGTCAGACAAGTACTTGGTCGGCGCATCCAGTGCTCCAACCGCCGACGTGATATTGCTGAAACTGAATCTCTCTGCAATTGTTTGACTGCAAACGCGG
>NZ_BAYA01000042.1 GCF_000685015.1 Paraburkholderia bannensis NBRC 103871
GGCGTTCCTGCCACGACTCGACGAATCAAGCGCGCGAGTCGATCGGAAGCCGGGGCGCTCAGGATCGCTCGACATGCATCCACGAATCGTTGGGTCGCGTTGCCGAAGTGAGAGTCGTAGTTTCGCCGCTCGTTTCGCATGCGAATCATGTGCCGCAAGAAAAAGCTGCGATCCTCCATATTTGCCCCGCGAATTGTCGCCTCGAAGTCAAGTGCGGTAGCCTTCCTCATCGCAAACTCTTCGTTTGCGCCCCACCCGCTCTGCTTGACGATACGTCGAACCACCTCAAGTAGCGACGCCGTTGCCCTCTCTGCTTGATGCGCTTGATGCGCTTGATCAGCCTTGATCTCCGCCACGATGGCCGGGTGAAGATTATCAAAATCGTCGTCGTAATTGCCTCTGGACTTCTCCCTCGTCCGGAATTCCTTTATCCAAGCCTGCACGAACGCCTCTCCCACCTCGTTGCCACCCTGCAGAGCCGCAAGTTCGTTGAAAAGAATGGTCACAAGGTAAGCATCCCAGTGCTTCGCATACGGGATCGATTTCCTAGCGTCGTCAACAAGCTGCTTCTCGCTGGCGTCGGCGTCCCAGTACAAGCGCCGACTTAACGCCTGTCCGGTCTCTTTCGCGAGCAACTGGTCGGCTTCTCGCTCGTAGCGGTCAAGAATCTTCGTCACCCCACTAGCGTCGAACTGACCATCTTTTAGGAAAGCGATCAGGAGCTCCTCGAACTCGTCGCAATTGTTGATGCCAAGCTCGCTTAGCAGCTCCCGCCACTTCGCACGCTGCGTTGCAATCGCGTTGCTTTTCCCCTCTCCTTTTTGCCTTTCGACCTCGTCTCTGACATCGTCCCAACTGCCCGTGTTCAACACAAAATCGAAGTCGGGAGCGTCGTCCATGCCGTGATAATGAATCGTACTCAGCAGCGCGATCGAGGGTATCGTGCGATGGAGGATTTCCGGCGCAAGTGCTCGTCCGGCCAAGACCCGGTTGACATTGCGAATGATCTTGCGGATGACGCGGATGTTGTCCACGCCCAGCGTGTCAACGGCCGACTTAGTGCGAGCCGCGTAGCCGTCCGGCGTTTTGGTCTGTGCCCGCGCGATCTCGAACGACTCTTGCGGCGTTGTGATCAGCCGTACCTCTTGATCGATGACCTTTTCTCGAAGCGTGGCCCAGGCGTCATTCGCAGCTTCGTCGAGCTTGTCATCGTTCAGAATCAGTACGAAGCGAGCATCATGCTGCTGCGTAAGTTCGTCGATAAAACCAAGGATTTCGTCAACCGATAGCTTTGGATGCTTCCGCTCAATGTCGTCAAGCACAACGATGCGGCCGCGGAGAAATTGCGGCGCCATCAATAGGGCCAGCTCATCGAGAGCGCCGAACGCCCGGTTGATCGATTTCAAAACCTCTGATCCTGCTTTCGCGATCCTGCGGATGCGCTCCGCCCAAGCCGAATTGTCAGCGGCTACAGGCACCGCCGCGCGCAACGCTTTGAGTTGTAGTTGATTGATATCCGAGACGCCGAAGACAGAGACATAAGCCGCGCGCCCGATCTCATCATCCTCACTATCCTCCTTGACGTCGCGCCATAAATGGCTCTTTCCAGTGCCCCATTTCCCCGACAGAGCAATGACACGGTTTTCTTGATCCTGCAACGCCGCAATCAAATGTTTCTTCGTGTCTTCCAGCGACATGCTTGCCTCGTATGTGTGTCTTGCAAACCGTCTATGATTATCGTAGACCGTATTAAAAGTGACACCGTTGCGACTATAAATGTGTCACAACGCGGCGGACACCCGGCCCGGTGCCGAAAGATTAGCTCTGAGGCGACCCCAGCAAGCACATCGCCGCTCTCTGCGAACTTCCGATATCGACCCTTCTGAGACAATCAACGCGCTGCTTGCTGGACGGCCGGTCAATTACGCGAACCGGCCGTTGTAGACGGACCGCAACCTACTGTCGCACTTCGTTTTTCGGGTTCGATGACATCACCCGCGAAAGCGCAATGCGTCCACGACTAACGAGAACGCCGGAGAAGGCTGCCGTCGACTCGGGTAATAGAGGTGGTATCCGGCAAATTTCGGGCACCAGTCTTCCAGCACGCGCACCAGCCGCCCGGCGCTGACATGTGGCATCACCTCGTCTTCGGGCAGCAGGGCGATGCCCAGGCCGGCGAGCGCCGCTTCCACTTGCGGCGGCGTGGTGTTGAAGACGAGGGGCCCGTCCACGCGCACGTTGAACTTGCGGCCGCGCCGTTCGAAGTCCCACACGTACAGGCCGCCGGAAGTCGGCATGCGCTGGTTGATGCAACGATGTTTCGTCAGGTCGCGGGGCTGCTTCGGCGCGGTGCAGGCTGCGAAATACCCAGGTGATGCGACCACCGCCAAGCGCAGCGCTGGCCCGATCGCGACTGCGATCATGTCCTTGTCGATCGTACTGCCAATGCGCACGCCGGCATCAAAGCGGTCGGCCACGATGTCACGGAACCCGTAGTTCACGTCGAACTCCACCGTGACGTCAGGATATTCCCGCAGCAAGGGCGCGAGCCGGGGCAGCAGGATGCTTTGCAGTACGTGATCGCCGCAGGTCATGCGGACCGTGCCGGCCGGCTTGTCCCGCAGTTCGGTCAATGCATCGAGTTCGGATTCAATCTCGTCAAAGCGCTGCCCGATCGCCAGCATCAGGCGCTCGCCGGCTGCCGTCGTTGACACGCTGCGCGTCGTCCGAGTCAACAGTCGGATCTGCAGTCGCTCCTCCAGCCCGCGGATGGATTGGCTCAACGCCGACTGTGTAACCCCCAGACTCGCCGCCGCGCGTGTGAAGCTGCCCTCGCGGGCGACGGTCACGAAGCCCAGCAGATCGTTCAGATTCCTCCTTGCCACGGTCCCATCCTCCCATTCATTAGCCAAGCTACTAAATGTATTCACGTTTCATTATCTAGTAGCGCCCGCGGGTCGTCACCATAATTTGAGGCATGACCAAAGCACCCTCGCCCATCTGCCCTCAACTTTGCAGCAAGCCGCTGTCAACGCAATCGCCTGCCGCTGCTGCGAGAGGCCCACAACCGAGCTACTGGAGTGGCGTGTTCGCCATGGCGCTGTGCGTCTTCGCACTGATTGCATCGGAGTTCATGCCGGTCAGCCTGCTCACGCCGATCGCGACGGACCTGCGCGTGAGCGAGGGCGTGGCTGGTCAGGCGATTGCCGTGTCCGGCGCCTTCGCTGTCTTGACTAGTCTCCTGCTTCCGGCGTTGGCGCGGCGGATAGATCGCAAGACCATCCTGCTCTGTATGACCGCTTCCATGGCCGTGTCCGGTGCCCTGATCGCTTCGGCGCAGGGTCTTGTGATGTACATGATGGGCCGCGTCCTGATCGGGGTGTCCGTCGGCGGCTTCTGGTCCATGTCCGCCGCTACGGCTATTCGGCTCGTGCCGGCGTCGAAGGTCCCGCGCGCGCTGGCGATCTTCAACGGCGGCAATGCGCTCGCCACGGTCATCGCCGCACCGCTGGGCAGTTTCATCGGCTCGCTGGTCGGATGGCGTGGTGCCTTCTTCGGTCTCGTGCCCGTCGCAGTGCTCGCCCTCGCCTGGCAATGGGCGAGCCTGCCGTCGATGCGGGGAGACGCACCAGTTCCCGGATCCCGCAACGCACTGCGCCTGCTGGCGGATCCGCTGGTGCTGCTGGGGATGTCTGCAGTCGGCCTTTTCTTCATGGGGCAGTTCGCGCTCTTCACCTATGTGCGCCCCTTCCTGGAAACGACGACGAACGCCAACGCCTCGACCCTCTCGCTGGTACTGCTCACGATTGGGGCGGCGGGCTTCATCGGCACCGTGGTCATCGGCTGGTTCCTCTCCCGCAACCTGTACCTGACCCTCGTCGCCATCCCGCTCGCGATGGCTGCGGTGGCCGCGGCGCTGGTTCTGTTCGGAGAGCAAACCGCCGCCGCCGTTGGGCTGCTTGCCGTGTGGGGGTTGCTCGCAACCGCCGCACCCGTCGGCTGGTGGAGCTGGCTGGCAACGACGCTGCCGGAAAGTGCCGAGGCAGGCGGCGGGCTGATGGTGGCCGTGGTCCAGTTGGCCATTGCACTGGGCTCGACGATCGGAGGGGTGCTATTCGATGCCAGCGGTTACGCCAGCACCTTCGGCTTTAGTGCACTCCTCCTCGTATCTGCGGCAGCCCTCGCATTGACGACGGCATATCGCAGCCGCCGGGTAGCGTGAACAACTCATCGAAAGGAAAGTACATGGATTTCTCGAATTCCCGTCGGCGTGCACTGCAAGGCGCCCTCGCTCTCGGAGCGGCCGCAGTGACGGCTGCGCCCGCACTGGCCAGCGATCGCAAACCTCCAGGCGGAGGTCGCATGGAATCGACCGGTCGATGGGACAAGGTGTTCGCGCAAAGCAATCGCGTGACCCATCGGAAGGTGACGTTCAGGAACCGCTTCGGGATCGTTCTCGCCGGCGACCTGTACAGGCCGAAGAATCCCGGCACCGGCAAGCTGCCAGCGCTGGTGCTAAGCGGCCCGTTTGGAGCGGTGAAGGAACAATCGTCCGGCCTTTACGCCCAGACGTTCGCGGAACGCGGCTTCGTCACGCTGGCATTCGATCCGTCGTTCACTGGCGAGAGCGGTGGCGAGGTGCGCAACGTGGCGTCGCCGGATATCTTCACCGAGGACTTCAGCGCCGCGGTCGATCAGATCGGCCTGTTGCCGGATGTGGACCGCGAGTGCATTGGCGCCATGGCGATCTGCGGCCTGAGCGGCATGGCGTTGACGGCCGCCGGCGGCGATTCGCGGATCAAGGCGGTGGCCACGGCTTCGATGTACGACATGTCCCGCAGCATGAGCCGCGGCTACAAGGACGGCTACACCCTCGAACAGCAGCACAAGGTGATCGAGTATCTGAGCCAGCAACGCTGGATCGATGCCGGGAAGGGAGCGTTCGCGCTGGGTTTTCACGAAGTGCCCTTCGACGCGAACGGCCAGCTCCTGAAGGGCAACCGAGTACTGCCGGAAAAGCTGCCGGCCAATCCCGACCCCGTGCTAGCCGCGTTCTTCGACTACTACCGTACGCCGCGCGGCTTCCATCAGCGCTCGATCAACTCCACCACGGCGTGGACGGCCACGACGCCGATGTCGTTTTTCGAGTTCCCGCTGGCCGCGAACATCGCCATGATCGCGCCACGACCGATCATGCTGGTCGCTGGCGCGAATGCCCACTCGAGGTACTACTCTGAAGACGCCTACAAGGCCGCATCCGGTCCGAAAGAGCTTGTGATCGTCCCGGACGCGGACCACGTCGACCTTTATGACCGCCTGGAGAAGATTCCTTTCGACAGGCTGGAAGCCTTCTTCAGGCAGAACCTGAAGCAGGCGTGATGTGAAGGAGCTGCCATGGAACTGAAACGCCCAAGAACGCAACCGTCCATCAAGGGGCCTGTCGAGTGATTTACGGGCAGCGTTCGCATTGATCCCTTGAGCAACCCTCCGGCACCCGCTCGTCACTCGTGCGCGCCGTGACTTTAGAGCCGGGGGCACGCACGAACTGGCACACGCACCCGCTCGGGCAGACGCTCAACTTCACAGCGGGATGCGGCTGGACGCAGTGCGAAGGCGAGGAAAAGGTGGAGATCGGTGCCGGCGACGTGATCTGGGGCCCACCGAACCACAAGCACTGGCACGGCCCCATGTCGACGACAGCAAGGACACACATCGCCGTTCACGAGGCACTCGACGGAAAGCCGGTGGAGTGGCTGGAGCCCGTTTCCGACAAACAGTATTTGGGAGAGAAGTCATGATCAGGGACAAGGTTGTCATCATCACGGGCGCATCGTCGGGCATCGGTGCAGCCACCGCAAGGCTGCTCGCGGCCAGGGGCGCCAAGGTGGTGCTGGGCGCCCGCCGCGAAAAGGAACTGAAGCAACTCGCGGACGAGATTGAGAAGGCTGGCGGCAAAGCCGTGTGTCACCCGCTCGACGTAACCAGCCAATCCGACAACGACGACATCGTCAACCTCGCGAAGCAGACGTTCGGGCGCGTCGATGTCATGTTCCTGAACGCCGGCCTCATGCCCAACTCGCCCCTCTCGGCGCTGAAAACAGACGACTGGCACCGCATGATCGATGTGAACGTCAAGGGCGTCCTCAACGGCGTGGCCGCCGTGTTGCCCTCGTTCATCGCACAGAAGTCCGGCCACGTCATCGCGACGTCGTCCGTGGCAGGCCTGAAGGCCTATCCCGGCGGGGCCGTGTACGGCGGCACCAAGTGGTTCGTGCGCGACTTCATGGAGGTTTTGCGCATGGAGTCTGCGATGGAGGGCACCAAAGTGCGGACGGCGACCATCTATCCGGCGGCCATCAACACCGAGTTGCTGGACACCATCAGCGACAAGGCGTCGGCCGACAGCATGCATGCCATCTACCGGCAATACGGCATCAGCGCGGACCGGGTCGCCGAGGTCGTGGCGTTCGCCATCGATCTGCCCGACGACACGACCGTCAACGAGTTTACTGTGGGGCCCTCCAACCAGCCCTGGTAAGACGGCGAAACACGAGGTGCGAGACCATGAAGATCAAATCCGTTGCGGCCGCTGCGCTTTGCATGAACCTGATGCACGCCTACGCCGTTCCGCCGGGAGCTGCTGCCGGTTCCAACGCGAACACCAAAGTCGAACGCCGCATCTGGATGGCGGTCGGTGAACGCCGCTTTTCGATCACGCTCGCAGACACCGAAGCGGCTCGTGCATTCGCGGCCCAGTTGCCGCTCACCTTGGACATGCCGGACCTGAACGGCAACGAGAAGCACGCAAAGCTTCCGAAGGCTCTGGCGGCCAGGGAAAGCCAACCCGGAACGATCCGCGTTGGCGATCTGATGCTGTGGCGCGCAGACACGCTGGTCGTCTTCTATCTCACGTTCAATTCGCCGTACTCGTACACGCGGCTGGGTAGCATTGACCAACCGGCGTCGCTCCCGGACGTGCTCGGCCGGGGGACGGTGCGGATCGTGTTCACGAGGGAGTAACTGCGACGGTAGGTTACGGCCGTGCGACCGGGGGACATTCCTTTCCCGCAATCGAAAGGCTGATTACGGGCGGGAAGCTGTCGCCAGAGTTCCGGATCGACGACGGACGCGAACGGCCGGTTGTGGCCGCACGCTGACGCTCGCGAACGTGCGACATGTCTTCGGTCTCTTCCCTATCACCGGAGATGGAAAAGCCGATCCATTCTTCTCAACGACTGCTTCGACTTGGCAACGTCGTCTGGCATGATGGTCGCTCAATAAAACAAGGTGGTGGGGATATAAAGGTGGAAGAGCACTACGAGGTCGTGACAGATGTCGCCGAAATCGCGCGATTGAACAAGCAACTTGCGAAGCACTTGCGCGCGGCTCTCCCCTACAAGGAGAGCCGTGAGATAACCTACCCATCCGGCCACCAAACCGGCATGGTGTACTTCGAGGCGCAGACTGGCACTCGTCTTCGAGCTTGGTCAGCGGGCTCCGATTCCGACAAGCTCATGAATTTATTGCTTTCCGCCGATCCGGGCAGCACAAAGTGGATCGAGATAGCAGTGCAATTGAATTTTCCGGCGGGTACCTATAACCGGCGCATAGCCGGCGCTTTTATCAGGGATGCCGACGGCGAGATTTTCGTGGCGCACCGGGGCAAGCTGACAAAAGGTCGGGCGGGACTTCCGAAGGACAAAGTGTTCCGCGAGTTTGCGGCCACGACCGTCGAAGCGGCTGATCATCGCAAGAAGACCTCGAGGGTCATCTTGATCGCCGGGCTAAACCACCCTGAACTGGTCGACCGGTTATGGGAATTCGCTGAGGAAGCCCGAGAAGTCGCGACCCGCCTAGGAGAAGAGTTGCATGGAGATGGCGAAAACGAGTCTGTCAGCACTGCACCTCGTGACCCCAACGGTCCTAACGGGTCAAACGGGGGAAAAGCGAGCGACCCAGCCCCCACTTCTCCCGCCGAGCGCCTTCTGAAACTGCGGGCCTATTTCGACGAGTATTCCGGCGAGGTGCGCACCAAGGGACATGGCGGCGGCAAACGCACCGTCGAGCACGGCGCGATTGTCCGAGCCCTGGAAGCACGACTGAGAGGCGGGGGGGATAGCCAGAAAGCGCAAGCCATTGATCTGGCTATCGTCGCGACGTCTAGTGTCGATCTATTCGAGGTCAAGACTTCGGCTTGGACGACGGATGTGTACACGGGTGTAGGGCAGTTGTTGATCCACGGCGAGTGCATTATGGACGAGCTCGGGATCGCAGTGAACCGCTACCTAGTCCTCCCGGAAAAGCCGAAGGCCAGTCATAGCAAAGCGATTTCAGGCAAGCCAGGTATCAAGGTCGTCACTTACCAGAAGGTCGGTTCAACGTACGAATTCAACGGTTTGAGCTGACTGACCGCGTCGCAGTCGCGTCGTAGGCAGAAATCTTTCCACCAACTTTCGCGAGTACGTGATTCAGCGAGTTCGGCCGCCGCCCCGTCCGGGAAAGCGCGTATCAGTAACGACTACATGAAAGGCCGCTCTTCGGCTGCAACTGCCGTTCGAACGGCCATGTGCTCACCGTTGCGAACGTCCCATAGTGGCATCGCCCGAGACCGGTCATTTTGCTCGCGCTGATCGAGCCGCTGGAATTCCGGGAAGCCCTGCTGAGATGCGACGGGGCCGCCTCATTCCTCGCCGAGCCACTAGGCCTGCGGTTGCGGCGCGTCGATCGAGTAGTCCTCCAGACGCTTGCCTACAAGCCAGCGCGGGCGTTTGCCCTTCCCAGACCACTTGCTGCCGGTGACCGGATCGTAGTAATTTCGCGGGCAGCCGGGCGGCCCGGTCATAACCCAGCGCGCGCCGCACTTCCTGTCCGCACCTGACGATCGCTACGCAGGCCGACACGGTCACGCTTTTGAAGCAGACAGCGGATGGCTGGGCTTGCGTCGATTGCGCCAATGTCGCTGGCCGCCACTAGGTGCGATGGGTCAGGGCCGACCAACTGCCGTTATCGCCGTGACCCCAACGCGAGGAATTGGCACTCAGGGCATCAGACGCAGCACTTCGCGCTCGGACGGACACACCTGATTGCGGCGTGACTCAATGGGCTTGGGCGGATGCTGCTTGTCGGCGGGGTTATTCGTGTAATAGCGCAATTCTGTGACATCGGCGGGCAGCTTTGGCGACGCTGCCTTCGCGGATGACGACCAGAGACCCACCCACAGGTGAGCGCTGGTGTCATAGATCACGACTGCCTTCATATCGCACGCGAGCCCCTGCACGAACGTATCGACGACAATCGTGCCCGGCGCGGTGGACTCCGAGGGACTCTCATTGACGGCTCCCGCCGTGGCGGCAAGCACATCGTAGTCGCTACCCAGCAGACTCCGAATCGCGCGGTCCTGTGCGCCGGTCTTGACAATACCTAACGTGACCAGATCAGGCTTTCGGTTAGGGGCGCGCGCCGCCCGCACATACGTACCGTCGTAAGTCACGCCCATGCCCGCGCCGCACGCAGAGAAGTCGCCTTGCTGCTCAATCTCGATGCGATTAACCGCGCGCCTGAAATTCAGCACGCAACGCTGCGAAGCATCGCCGCTGACGTAGTGCGCGACGCCGTTTGAATCGAATCGCGCCTTGCCGTCGAGTTCGCCTTGATTGGCACCCGCGCTCGCTTCGAGATGAAACCGCACCCCTTGGGCCGTTAAATCGCTCAGGCCGAGCTGCCCACCATATTGCCCGCTCGCGTCGACGCGCCACCATGTGCCCTGCCAATGAAACGGGCCAGCGCCATGCTCGAGCACCGTCACGCGCTCGTGATACGCGCCTTGCAGACAACTCGTATCGGAACACTGGTCACGCTTGCGCAGCCAGGCCCGCTGATCCGTGCGCCATGCATCGGCATCACTACCGGCTGTATGCTGTCGGAAAAGCACGCTTATCTGTTCGTCCAGCTTCTGCAATTCAGGCGAAGCGCAAATCTGCCGATCGGTCGCCGAAACGGCCTTGCTGCAATCGAATGATGCAGCCGATGCCATGCCCGACACACCAAGCGCGACGATCAAGGAAATTGAATGCACTCGCGGAATACGGAATATCGAAGGCATATTGATCTGAATGCGAACACCGCTAGAAAGAATCCGGCGCGACTGCGCCCAAGGACGCGAAACGCTATCGGACATCGCGAACGGCAAAATACACGTGTCCGGTTTTTTCGTCCAGCATGTATCCACCATGGATATTCTGGAGCGACCCACTGCGACCCAAACCATCAAACTCAAACGCGACGCAGAAGTATCGCTGGCTGCTTTTTTGCGCCTCGCTCCAGATGGCCAGACCCGGATCGAAATCCGAAGGCGCAATGCTGTGGTTGTCTCCCACGGGCACAGCCTTCGAAAGTCGATATATCTGACCGCGATAGATTAAAGCCGGAGCCGATTTGCTGAGCGCGTAGCCGGCATCCGAACGTCGATACGTGAACAGGTATTTCGCGTCGAACCCATGCTTGTATCAGTCCTTTGGAGACTCCTGAATCCAATGCGGCGTGGTGTGCCACGCCCGACGAGTCACTGATTAAAAGTTGCCTTCGCGCCGATTCAGTTGATCCAGCGGTGAGCTGGCGCGCACGCCTAACTTCGTCGCCATGCAGGTACAGTGATGTGGTGGCGATCGAGGCGTGACGCAGGTTGTCGCGCACCATCACCAGTTGCGCGGCGCTCGACGAAGGTTTTGAGGTCCGATAGACACAACTAATGACATGGTCCGCCCCGCCTCACCGGGTGGGGTACTCTGACCGAGCTCACTCGTAACTGGAGACCATCATGGATCATGCGACGCTCGTTGGGATTGATCTTGGCAAGCACAGTTTTCACGTCCACGGTCAGGACAGCAAGGGCAAGGCTGTATTTCGGAGGAAACTGGGGCGCAAGCAACTGATCGAGTTCTTCGCGACCTATGCTACCTGCACCGTCGTCATGGAGGCGTGTGCCGGTTCTCACTACATGGCACGCAAGCTGGCCACGTTCGGTCACGAAGTCAGACTGATCTCACCGCAATTTGTGCGGCCATTCGTCAAGTCAAACAAGAACGACTTCGTCGATGCCGAAGCAATCTGCGAAGCCGCATCGCGTCCGGCCATGCGGTTTGTGACACCGAAGACCGAGTCGCAGCAAACACTTTCGGTACTACATCGCGTTCGTGAAACGATGGTGCGGGATCGAACGAGAACGATCAACCAGATGCATGGTTTCCTGCTTGAGTTCGGCGTCAGCCTGCCGACCGGCAAGACCGGCGTTGTGCGACTGCCGGAGCTTCTCAGCTTCCACGCTTTGCCGCCCCGGCTTGTCGCTATCCTTGAGCGGCTGCACGAGCATTTCAAGTATCTCCAGCAGCAGATCACCGAGCTCGATCGCGAGCTGGCGCATCAGCTTGCCGATGACGACGTCGGGCAAAGACTGATGAGCATTCCCGGTATCGGGCCGATCACTGCAAGCGTACTTGCCTCAGAGATGGGCGACGGCAAGCAGTACAGATGCAGTCGCGATTTCGCGGCCTCGCTCGGTCTTGTTCCCCGCCAGTACAGTACGGGCGGTAGATCCAACCTTCTAGGAATCAGTCGGCGTGGCGACAAGAACATCCGAAGTCTCCTCGTCCAATGCGCCCGGGCCTACATGCGATGTCTGGAGAAGCGAACCGGTCATCTAGCGGACTGGACGCGTGCGCTTCTGACGCGGCGCCACTCGAACGTGGTGGCATGCGCGCTGGCTAACAAGCTGGCTCGCACCGCCTGGGCGATCGTTGCCCGTCATACCACCTTTGATTCAGGGCGTGCGACAGCGTCGGCTTGAACGAACGCGGACTCTCCATCCTCTTCTCTGCTTTTGCGACGACTGAAACGTGATGACGTGAACGGCATACCGGCCTGTGGAACACCCCGGCAAGCAAAGAGGCTCTTGAAGCCGCACAACTTTATGGGGACCGCAGGCGCGAACTTCATCGTGGCGCGGGGAGCAGTCCCCACTTCGACGCCGGATAGATTTGAGCAAGCCAACACTGCATCAAGCGTCAGGGGTTGCAAAACTGGGGCGGACCATAGATTTGCTTGAACTCGTTGCAAGCAATTTTGTATCCGATGGTCGTGGGAGCCGCGAGTATTCGGCCGTCTAGTGGTAACAAAATTCCTTGCGCCGACGGATGAGGCCTGCCGCCAGGTGCGGCTTAACTTCTCCCATCTGTGCTGTTCTTGCGTTGGTCTTTGCAGCCATGCCGCGGACTTGAACGGTTCGGTTCGCACAGGGGATATCGTACACGGTACCCATTTTATCCGGCGTCCCAAGCGGGGCCGATTTATGGAGTCAGGAGCTTCCCGCTGTTAGCCGATGCCTCCGTCGTGTTTACTTGGCATCGCGTCGGCCACATCGTCGAGCGCTCCGGCGAGACAGGTCCTCAAAATTTCGTGTGCAAGCGGATCGTTCGCCGGCACCGCGCGCGCCATTACGACAGCGCCCACCGCTTTCGCAAGCAGGTTCAGAGCAAGGGCGCGCCGGGCGTCGCGGGACTGCGGCGCGTGGTCACCGAGCGCGGCATCGTAGCTCCTGATCATTCCCTTGATGCCTTCGCCAAATGCATCTCTCACTTCCTCCGTCTGACGCGCAGCGTCGCTACCCAATGCAGCGGTCGGACAAGACCCGCCAAGATCCTTCAGATGCTCGTCCGACAAGTACTTGCTCAGAATTTTCTCGATGCCGTCGTCTGGTCCGACTTGTTCTCCACGGTGCCTGTAAGCGAAGTTCGCGGCCTTAACGGCCAACGCCTCCTTAGAAGGAAAATGGTTATAAAAGCCACCGTGCGTAAAGCCCGCGGTTTTCATCAACTCAGCTACGCCGACGCCGTCGAACCCTCGCTCTCGGAACAGACGCGCCGCAATCTCAACTACCCGATCATGATTTTCCTGTGCTTGCTCTTTGCTTATCTTCATCGCTTTTCCCTTTGTTTTCAGGATGAGTTCACCCCGCGCCGATATACACCGTAAATGCACCTTTTCCGAGCCTGAGACACGATCAAACTATTCATGTCGATCCGTGCCGCTGTAATCAACGGCCACACCGGCTGTGTAGACCGCGACGGTGAGCTGTGTGTAGAGGGAATGGAGACATTATCGTCAGCGGTGGGTGACGCATTATTCGGTCGACATCGTATCGGTTCTATACCTAAATCGGGGGGCTGCAGCCGCTGGGCGCGTTGACGTCCAGCGGCATGAGATAACACTGAAGCTGGTTGCGTTCGGGAAAGTCCAAGGACACCATAAATCATGCTCATCGGATAGTCATCCCAAAGTATGGAAACGGAGCGATTAGTTCAGCCCTGCCAACGTCAGCCCACCTGTGGATCAGATGATGCCTGATCCGACTTTGTCCTAGTTCTACGCCCCCTCGACCGGAGCTCTAATCCGTATTACTCATCGAGGAACTGGATTGCATGCTTGAGAAAGCGCTCCGGGTATTGAAAGTGCGCGCCGTGACCGGCGTCCGGATACAGGATGACCTGTGCATTCGGAATATTCTGTCCAAGATAGAGGGAGTTGACCGTGGCGATCATAATGTCTTCGATGCCATTCACGACCAAGGTCGGCTGTTTCAGGGCATTCAGGTGGGCGTACGGCTTATCGCTGCCCACCGGCACCATGTAAGCCTGATACAGTTCCCATTGGGCTTTGGCGACTTCGGGAGAAGTCGCCAGATCCTGGTCTTGGCGCAAGTGGCGACGTGCCCAGAATGCACGACCGGCCTGCTTTGCCTCTTCAGAGCGGCCAAAAAACAGGAACAGGAAATCGTCGACTCCCAATTCGGCCTTAGGAGCGACTTCGGCCATCTTGGGGTCAATCCACGGGTCGCCGCCACGCGGACCGGTGCCGAGCAGTATCACCTTACGCACCAGTACGGGGTGGCGCAGCGCCAATTCCTGAGCCTGGAAGCCACCGATTGAGAAGCCGACCACATCGATCTTGGGAATTCCCAGTGCGCGTACGACCGACGCGATGTCATCCGCCATATCTTCAGCGCGATTACGCGGAGTACCCGACGAACTCGCTACGCCGCGGCCGTCGATCAGGATTACTTCGCGGCCTTCTGCCAAGCCATCCGTCATGATTGGATCCCAATGGTCCATTCCGCCGCGATAGTGGATGATGAACACGAGCGGGATGCTGTTTTTCCTGCCCCAACGGCGATAGGCGTAGTTGACGCCGTCGACTTCGATGAACTGGGTGGGCGCGGTGGAATGCAAGTCAGACACGATTGAGCTCCTTCAGGAATGAATGGCCATGAGTACATGGCACAATGATGACGATCATCATCGTTGAGTTGTATAATGATGATGATCGTCATTGACGTCAAGGTTTTTTTTGCGCATCGCTGAAAGGCACTTTTCGCGAGGGTTTATGGAGCCGGATGGGCGGTGCCGCGCCAGACCGCACGGCGATCTGTGAGCGGGGAGATTTACAAAGATTGGCAGCGATCTTGACGTTCAAGGCGCTCGGCGGCGGCTGGGACCCGGCTTCGCCTCAGACGCCCACGTCGCTGTCCTTACGCTGACAACGTCGCCCAGTGCAGAAGGCAGCGACGAAATCTGCTCACATTCCGGGTTCGCGCAGACGGGTACCGCGCCATTTATGGCGAGTGACCGCCGCGACGGATACGTCCAGCACATAGCGACACTGATCAGTGTTTTCGCACCTCAAATGATGCGGGCCGAAAGATGGCGCCAGCAGAACCCATAGCGTCCGGCATGCTTGGGCGTCGTTATCGATGCATTGGCGCCTGCTCGATTTTTATCGGCACATAATTCGCCCGATTCCTCTGCCCTTCGCAAATCAGCGATTGCCTCTGGTTCACACAACCGCCCACGATTCGTCCATTGAATCGTTGTTTTATCCAAGATCGGTCTGACACCCAACAGGTACGCTCTCTTCACATCGACAAGTCGATGCCTCCGCCCCTCATCTCGCATTGATCGAGTGGCTATCGCAGCGCGGTGGCGGGCTTCGTCCGTCACGCCTGCAGAAAAAAACACACTGATTTGCCCATAAAGCCTCGCGCATCCACCAGCCCGGAACGCTACGGTGCTGCGCCGGTACCGCACAACCTTCCCTGGAGTCGTGGCATGACAAATCGCAATACGTCTACGCGTCTTGATCACGCAACGGGTGCACCCGTTGTCGACAACCTGAACATCGAAACGGCCGGGCCGCGCGGTCCCGCGCTGCTGCAGGATATCTGGCTGATAGAGAAACTCGCTCATTTTGACCGCGAGGTCATTCCCGAACGGCGCATGCACGCCAAAGGGTCGGGTGCCCACGGCACCTTCACGGTGACGCACGACATCACACGCTATACCAAAGCCAAGCTCTTTTCGGAAATCGGCAAGACCACGCCGGTATTCCTGCGCTTTTCGACCGTGGCAGGCGAGCGCGGCGCCGCCGATGCCGAGCGCGACATCCGGGGCTTCGCGGTGAAGTTCTACACCGAAGAAGGAAACTGGGACATCGTGGGCAATAACACGCCCGTGTTCTTTTTCCGCGATCCGCTGCGCTTTCCCGATCTCAACCATGCGATCAAACGCGACCCGCGCACGGGACTGCGCAGCGCGAACAGTAACTGGGACTTCTGGACGCTGTTGCCGGAAGCGCTGCATCAGGTCACGATCGTCATGAGCGATCGCGGCATTCCGCGCAGCTATCGCCACATGCACGGATTCGGCAGCCATACGTTCAGTCTTATCGATGCCGACAATCGCCGGACGTGGGTGAAGTTTCACCTTCGTACGCAGCAAGGCATCGAGAATCTGACCGATAGCGAGGCCGAACACCTCGTCGGAAAGGACCGTGAAACGCACGGCCGCGATCTTTACGAGAGCATCGAGCGCGGCGAGTTTCCGCGCTGGACGCTCTTCATTCAGGTGATGACCGACGATGAAGCCAGGTCGCTGCCATTCAATCCGTTCGATCTCACCAAGGTCTGGCCGAAACGCGATTTCCCGTTGATCGAGGTTGGCGTCCTCGAATTGAACCGCAATCCCGGCAATTTTTTCGCCGAGGTCGAGCAGGCAGCCTTCTCGCCCGCGAATGTGGTGCCCGGCATTGGCTTCTCGCCGGACAAGATGCTGCAGGCGCGCCTTTTCTCTTACGGCGACACGCAACGGTATCGGCTCGGCGTGAACTTCAATCACATTCCCGTCAATGCGCCGAAGTGCCCCGTGCACAGCTACCACCGGGACGGCGCCATGCGCACCGACGACAACCTTGGCGGCACGCCCTCTTACTACCCGAACAGTGCCGGCGAATGGGAAGTGCGGCCCGAGCTTCACGAGCCGCCGCTGCGCATCGAAGGCGACGCCGCTCATTGGGACCATCGCGTGGACGTGGATCACTTCGCTCAGCCGGGCGATCTGTTTCGTCTGATGAGCAAGGCGCAACAGCAAGTGCTGTTCGATAACACCGCTCGCCAGATGGCCTCCGTTCAGGCGTCTATCCAGGAACGCCACATTCTCAATTGCTCGAAGGCTGACCCCCTGTATGGCGCGGGCGTTCGCGAGGCGCTGGCCCGACTCGCGGCGACGACTGAAACGAAATAGCACGCCATTCGCGCGCGGCGTCTGCCTCGATGCCGACGCCCGCTCACCTCTCTATGGAGAAACGTCATGTCACAGTTCGTTCAGGATGTCGCCGTCCCCGATAGTCTGCTTGCACGGGAAATTACCGAGTTCGTGCGCGACACGTCCAGCCCGCTGCTCTTTCATCATTCGAGCCGCGTGTATTTGTTCGGTGCACTGGAGGGCGCGCGCCGCGGCCTGAAATTCGATCCTGAACTCCTGTACGCGGGCGCCATGTTTCATGACGTAGGCCTTGCCGGTGCGTACAGCAGCGCCACCGAACGATTCGAAGTCGACGGTGCCAATGCGGCCCGCGATTTTCTCTCGACGCGGGGCATTACCGCGGCCGACATCGATCTCGTCTGGACGGCCATCGCGTTGCACACCACGCCCGGCATTCCGCGCCATATGCACCCGATCGTCGCGCTGGTGACGGCCGGTGTCGAGATGGACGTGCTCGGCCTCTCCTACCACGATTTTTCCCACGAGGAACGCGAAGCCGTGACGCATGCGCATCCGCGCCCGCCACGCTTCAAGGAGGAGATCATTCAAGCCTTCTATGACGGCATCAAACACAAACCGGAGACCACCTTCGGCAACGTGAAAGCCGACGTGATCGCCGACAAGGAGCCGCATTTCCATCGCGGCAATTTTTGTTCCGTGATCCGCAATTCGCCGTGGCCGGGCTGAAGCAAAAGTCCTGCGGGACGATACGCGTCGATTCGTCGTGCGCCCGGCGATCGTCGCTCCGACTTCGCGACGGCGCACCAGCCCGGGGTGGCAGAAAGCATTGGCGATTGCATCGTGCGCGACGCGACGTCGGTTTCTATCAGCGGATTCACTCACACTGAGGTGAAAATCATGAGCAAACTTGCAGGGAAAGTGGCAGTCGTCACCGGCGCGTCGAAAGGCATCGGCGCGGCCATCGCGAAGGCACTTGCGGCAGAGGGCGCATCGGTTGTCGTGAACTATGCGAGCAGCAAGACCGGCGCGGACGCCGTTGTGTCCGTAATCACAGCAACCGGAGGCAAGGCGATTGCCGTGGGCGGCGACGTGTCGAAGGCCGCCGACGCAAAGGGCATCGTCGATGCGGCGATCGAAACCTATGGCCGCCTCGACATCCTCGTGAACAACTCCGGCGTCTACGAGTTCGCGCCCATCGACGCGTTCACGGAGGCGCAATACCGCAGGCAGTTCGACATCAACGTGCTTGGCGTTCTGCTCACCACGCAGGCGGCGCTCCAGCACCTTGGCGAGGGCGCCAGCATCATCAATGTCAGCTCGGTCGTTTCGACGCTCACGCCGGCAACGACCGCCGTTTATAGCGGCACGAAAGGCGCGGTCGATTCCATCACCGGCGCACTCGCTCGCGAACTCGGGCCGCGAAAGATTCGCGTGAACACGATCAATCCGGGCGTAATCGTGACCGAAGGCGCAGAGACCGCCGGGGTGATTGGATCGGAGTTCGAGAGTTCGGCGGTCAGCCAGACGCCGCTAGGGCGTGTAGGCAGACCTGACGATGTGGCGTCGATTGCGGTTTTCCTCTCCTCCGACGATGCAAAGTGGTTGACGGGTGAACATATCATCGCCAGTGGCGGAATGCGATAGTGGGGAATCGCGCCCGCATGATCAGCCACCTCGGGGCCCGTGAACAAACGTCATGATTGTTTCGGGTTTTCGGCGTCATAGTGTGCCGCTACGCCTAATTGAAGCGTGACAACCAGGCGTCACGAAGCAAATGGCCGTGCACGCACTTCTTCACGGTGACCCGCAGTCGCGGGTCATGCCTGTCCGCCTGGTCAATGATCGCAAACCTTGCAGCGACTTCCCGCGCCAACTGGCAACCATCGCAGATAACGATGGCCAGCGCGCGCAGCAGTAATAAAATTCAGTTAGATTTGCGATTCAGGCTTTTCCCCCCGGCCATCCGGCAAGGGTAGGACCATTGGAACGGCCCCTTCGCGAGCGAGATGAATGAACGAGAGAAGTCCCGTGGATCTGGACCTGCCGTCGCTGGAGGCAACGATCGCCAGGCAGTTCAACCTGCTGGAAGCACCGACCGTGCGCGCAGGTATTGTTTCGCAGGGTCCGCCAATCTCGTTCTCAAGGTTAACAAACGACCGGCCGCAACCTGGACGCTCTCTGGCGCCACGTCCCGAAGAAGCGTTTGTCTTCCAGATTCCGCTGATCATGTGTCCGGATTCCGACGTTCGTTATTCCGGGGGGCGTTTCAACGAACCGACATCGTGCATACCAGGCCATAGCTATCTTTTCGACCTGCGCACGGGTCCGACGCGTCGGCTGGATTTTCCGTTCGATAACATCCGGCTCTATCTTTCCCAAAGCACCCTCGAGGAATTTGCCTATCAAAAAGGGCGGCGGCGCATCGGAGGTCTCATGCAACGAGGCTTCGGCGCCAGCGATCCAGTCCTGTTCCGCCTTTCGCAAACATTGCAGACAGTACTGGAACAGTCAGAGACCGTTGGCTCATTGCTTGTCGATTACATTGCCCTCGCTTTCTGCGAGCATGTGGTCATGCGGTATGGCAACGCCAATACGCCCAATCGCGCTCGCCGAGCCGGACTCGCTCCATGGCAGATGCGACGCGTCAACGAGTTCTTCGAAGCTCATCTGCACGGCAATCCGTCCATTCTCGACCTCGCGGGCCAGTGCGGTCTTTCCTCAAGCTATTTTTCCGAGGCATTCAAACAGACCACCGGGCTCACGCCCCATCAGTGGTTGCTCAAGCAGAGAATCGAACGGGCTAAAACCCAATTACGTGAGACCGACGCGAGCCTTGCAACTATCGCGTCCAACTGTGGATTTTTCGATCAGAGCCATTTCTCGCGCGTGTTTTCGCGGCTGGAAGGGTGCGGGCCGAAAGATTGGCGTTTGCACAATCGTCGGCGCTAGCTTCACGCAAGCGTTGCCGTCGACGCTTCGAAACCTGATGCCTGCATCCTTGCAGCGAACGCCCATGATTTTTCCATCGTGCCGTTGCTTTGTCCAAGATCGCAATGGCTTCATGCGTTACGCTGGGAATCAAGAGTGCCAGTCCGGCAAACGAATCCCAAACGCCGTTCCAGTTTGATCGCCGCATGGCCCTTTCCGAAAAATTTCATCGAGAACCAATCAATCAGGAATCCATAATGAGCTACTTCAAGTCGACGGATGGTACTGAAATTTTCTACAAAGACTGGGGTACTGGAACGCCTGTCGTTTTTTCCCACGGATGGCCGCTCTGCGCCGACGCCTGGGATGCACAGATGCTGTTTCTAGGAACCCGGGGCTATCGCGTCATTGCGCATGATCGTCGCGGACACGGCCGCTCTGGCCAGCCGTGGGACGGCAACAACATGGATCAGTACGCCGACGACCTCGCAGCGCTTTTGAATCATCTCGATGTACAAGGGGCCGTACTGGTTGGACACTCAACCGGCGGTGGCGAGGTCGCCCATTACATTGGCCGACACGGAACCGGGCGCGTCGCAAAGGCGGTACTGATCGGCGCCGTCCCGCCGATCATGCTGAAAACCGCAGAGAATCCCGGTGGCTTGCCGCTGGAGGTATTCGATGGACTTCGCACAGGCGTGGTCAACAACCGCTCGCAGCTCTACAAGGATCTGGCGACTCCCTTCTACAACTTCAACCGGGCAAGCGCGGAAGTCTCGCAGGGTACGATCGACGCTTTCCAGGCTCAAGGGCTGATGGGTTCGATCAAAGGACAATTCGATTGCATCCGTGAATTCTCCGAGGTCGACTATACCGAAGATCTGAAAAAAATCGACGTGCCCCTGCTGATTCTGCATGGCGACGACGATCAGATCGTCCCCATCGACGCATCGGCGCGGCGTTCCGTCGAGATCGCACCGAATGCAAGGCTCAAGGTCTACCCCGGCGGCTCGCACGGCATGGCCACGATAAACGCGAATGCAATCAACCTGGATCTGCTCGATTTCCTGCAAAGCTGACAATGTGCCTGCAATTAGCCTGTATGCCGCTCCATGCAGGCGATCGGAAAAGGCGCACGCTCAGCAACGCTGTTTCCCCCGCTACGCTCCTTACCAAATGGCGGTAATCAAACTATGGAAAGCACTCCCCGTATCGAAGGCGTCACAAAGGCTGTCGATTGGCATCGCTGGGGCAGGATTCTCGACTCTCTACGAATGTCTCCACCTGTACCTCCCTTCCTACGAGGGGACGAGCGTTTCGCCAGTGACAACTTAAACCCCGAGATCGTCCACATAGTGATTCTTGACCGCCCGTCACCCGATACCGTGCTCGTCTCGTGGAGCAGTTCGATCGGGTGTCGATATGGGGAACAGACATGGCGGAAAGTCGTTGCCCGAAAAAGCGGAGTCTGCATACTGTCGGGCCACTTGATTGTACGGGGGGATCCGGTCTTTCGTCCAAAACGCACGCGAAACGCGATGTGCAGCAACTCGACGGCGATGATCAAGGCGTCATCTGTAGATCGGTCGCAGGACCGGGTCGGGTAGACATCAGTCAGGTTCGTCGCAGAATCAAATGTCCCACTGCAAAACCGGCTCCGCCATCGGGGCGCAGATGCTGTTGCTCCGGAGAACCGCATTCCGCTCAGGTATTCCTGAAGTGTGAATCAGAAACAGTCGTGGCAAGACAAAGGAGACGTCGCGTGGATCAACCACTCGAACACGCCATCGCGAACATTGTTCAGACCCGCGCTGGTCAATATCCGACTCCGATTATCCGTGCATTTTTTGATGAGGCCACGTTTAGCGCAAGCTATGTCGTTCATGATCCTGTCTCACTTGCGGCGGCGGTCATCGATCCTGTGCTCGACTTCGACGCGCCGACCTGCCGATATTCGTCGACGTCTGCCCAGGCCATCGTTGCGTATATTGAATCCGAGGGCCTCTCGACTGAATGGTTACTTGAGACCCATGCGCATGCAGACCACCTGACCGCCGCGCCTGTTCTGCAGGCGTACGTCGGCGGTAGGCTTGCAGTCGGGCGCGCCATAATGACGGTCCAGACAATTTTTGGTGAGCTGTTCAATGCCGGACCGGAGTTCCCGCGAGACGGCTCGCAGTTCGATCATCTGTTCGATGACGGGGAGGAATTCAAAATCGGCGCGATCGAGTGCAGGGTGCTAAACGCCCCTGGCCATACGCCAGCCGGTGTCGCCTATGTCATCGGCGACTCAGTGTTCTGCGGCAACACGATCTTCATGCCGGACTACGGGACTGCAAGGACCGACTTGCCCGGCGGAGACGCGCGGCAGCTTTACCGCTCCATACGGCGACTACTGCGCCTTCCCGACGAAGCAAGATTGTTCCTGAGCCACGACTACAAGGCCGCCGGGCGCGACACCTACGCCTGGGAAACAACCATCGGGGCCGAACGCACCGCGAACGTACATATTCGTGACGGTATAACGGAGAGCGCGTTTATAGCGGCGCGCACTGCGCGAGACCAGACACTGGCCTTACCGAAGCTGATTCTTCATGCGATGCAGGTGAACATGCGGGCCGGTGCCTTTCCACCGGCGGACGACAACGGCAAGTGCTACCTCAGAATCCCGCTGAACACGCTCTGATGCAGTCGCCTGATGCTCAAAAGCGTCATATTTCATTTGCGAGGAGAACGTCATGGACTACATCGATACGCTGATGCGTCGTAATGTCGAGTTTGCCGAAAATGGATTCGATCCGCGCCTTCGGATGATGCCGACAAGCAAAGCGTTAATCATTGGATGCGTGGACCCGCGCGTCGATCCCATGGATCTGTTCAAGCTCGCTTCCGGCGAGGCAGGAATCTTCCGTAACGTCGGCGGCCGCGTGAATCCTGCTGTCTTTGAAACGCTAGGTATTCTGCGCACAGTAGCGATTGCTGCAGGTGGAGACATCGGACCCGAGTGGAACCTCATCGTTTTGCACCATACCGACTGCGGCATCAAGCGGTGCTACTGTCATGAACCGCGCCTCCTGGCAAAACATATGGGAGTGACGCTAGCTGAACTCGACACCCTGGAATTCAACGACCCGTATAAAGCAGTCGCGCTCGACGTGGCGGCCCTGCGTGCGAACGCCGATATCGTCGGAGGTTATACGGTCTCGGGCCTGGTCTATGACGTTGAGACGGGCAACGTCGAGATGGTCGTTCCGCCTTCTAAAACACTTTCCAACGTGCTCTCAAGTTGATACAGAGTCGGCCCGTATCGGCTATCCGGGCTCACTCATGTACGTCTGCACATTCAGTTCCGGCGTGAGGCAAGTTCTCGCCACGCAGGCGCTCGTCAGTCGCTGTGAAGCGCGAGAGTTGCGCGCTGACGTCCCTGAGGAATCCACTCGAACAAGAAGGATCAGTGTCCCGGATTGCCCACGATAAGACAACCGCATTTACCCAAGCAGCTACCGTGGTCACCGCTGTCGCCTGGCCTTGGGCCTCACCGCCCGTCCCCAGCGTTTGGGCAATCAACCTCACATAGCGCTGGGGGCCGTCGCGGAAGGCTTCGTGCGTGCCGGCAGCTTATCGCCGTACGTCGCTTACGAGTGCCGCGTAGGTGCAGGCGCATTCGGGGTGGTCCCGGTGAGCATCAGACGGACGATTGGGATGCCTAGGACCCGAATGCCGGCTGTACGACTGGAGCCTTTGGCGCGCGCCTTTCATCAGGGAGCACTGTCTGCCCGACCGATGTTCGTATTTAGACACGCGGTCCTTGTACCTCGAACCCACAGCGACATACGCAACGTACGCCGGTCTTCGGATCGCCACCTTTCAACCGTGTCGCAGTCGGCCCGATAGGTTAGTGCTCGCTTAGATTGGGGAAGTCTTTGTAGAGAATACGAAGATGGCGGTCGACAAGGTCCACAAAGGCAACGGCCGCCTCTGGCTTCGGATATCGTTTCCGTTATCCCATCCGATAGTTCGGAGCCTCCTTGGTGATCTGAACATCATGTACATGAGACTCACGAAGTCCCGCGCCGGTTATGCTGACAAACTCAGCGTGCTTCTGGAATTCCGGGACATTTGCGCAGCCGCAGTAGCCCATGCTAGCCCGTAGGCCGCCCGCCATCTGGAACAGGATCGGCGCCACCGGACCTTTGTATGCAACGCGTGCCTCGATACCCTCAGGTACAAGCTTGTCGAGATTTGCAGAGTTATCCTGGAAGTACCGGTCTGCCGAGCCCTCCTTCATCGCACCGATAGAACCCATCCCGCGATACGCCTTGAATTGACGGCCTTCGTAAAGAAATACATCACCCGGGGACTCTTCTGTCCCCGCAATGAGGCTACCCATCATTACACTGTCCGCGCCTGCCGCCAATGCCTTGCTGGCATCGCCGGAATATCTGACTCCACCGTCGGAAATCACGGGAACGCCCGAGCCACGAATTGCGTCTGCCACCCACGACACAGCGGACACCTGGGGGACACCAACGCCTGCAACGACACGCGTAGTACAGATCGAGCCCGGCCCGATTCCCACCTTGACCGCATCGGCACCAGCATCCACCAGAGCCTTTGCAGCCGCAGCGGTAGCGATATTGCCAGCCACAACATCGACGTGTGCGTATTGACTCTTGACCCAGCGCAGCCTGTCAATAACACCTTTGGAATGACCGTGTGCCGTGTCGATAACTATCAGATCAACACCCGCCTCTACAAGGAGATCCACCCGGTCGATATCGGCGTCAGACACGCCAACCGCCGCACCCACACGGAGCCTTCCCTCAGAATCCTTCGTCGCGAGGGGGAAATCTCGCGTCAGCGAAAGATCCTTTGCTGTTACGAGGCCTCTCAGCTCAAATTCGCTCGAGACAACGAGGACGCGCTCAATCCGGTGCCAGCGCATCAGCTCAAACGCCACGCTGCTCTTCTCGTGCTCCTCCATTGTTACCAATGCCTCGCGGGGTGTCATGATCGCGCGCACCAGTTGCTCAGGCGCCGCGAATCGCAGGTCTCGATTCGTGACAATGCCTACCAGCTTGCCTTCATCCACAACCGGAAAGCCCGAGATGCCTAGCTGGTCTACCAAGGCCCTGATTTCTCCGACTGCACTCCCGGGCGCTACTGTTACGGGATCACGCACCACCCCGGCCTCATAGCGCTTCACCTTCCGGACCTCGTCGGCCTGATCACGTGCAGACAGATTCTTGTGAACGATTCCAAGACCGCCGAGTTGCGCCATGGCAATTGCAAGTCTGCTCTCGGTCACGGTATCCATCGCTGCCGACAGAAATGGCAGGTTGATATGGATTCTTCGAGAAAGCTTCGTGGAGATATCGACATCCTTCGGAACCACGTCCGAGTATCGAGGCACGAGCAGGACATCGTCGAAAGTAAATGCTTGCTGAAAGGTTTTCACGATACTCCCAATTCTTGGCGTGATATCTGGCAGACACGACTACCAGAAAGAGATGCGGTGCAAAACTGTCGGACCGCAAACGCAGCGGCGCACACGATGATCGGGCTGAGAGGCTTATCCAGATCGGCCCGGTCGCGCCCTCCCTCTTCGAAAACCCGCTCGCGGAATAGCCAGAATCGGCGCAACCACAAGCGGGAAATCTGGGGAGGCTGCTTACGGCTGGACGACCGCGCTAGCACTGTCCTCGTGAGCGGCCTGACCTTCACTGCCGTCCGGCCTGATCTTGAACCAGATGGAATACATCGCTGGCAGGAAAGCGAGCGTCAGGATCGTTCCCGCAAAGGTTCCCCCAATCAACGTGTAGGCCAGCGTGCCCCAGAACACCGAATGTGTCAGCGGGATGAAGGCCAGCATTGCAGCGACCGCAGTCAGGATAACTGGCCGGGATCGCTGGATCGTGGCTTCCACCACTGCGTGGAACGGCGTCATGCCTTCCCGCGCGTTTTGCTCGATCTGACCGATCAGGATCAGCGTATTGCGCATCAGGATGCCGGAGAGCGCAATGAGTCCCACGAGAGCGTTGATCCCGAACGGCTGGTTGAACAGCAGCAGTGTCGGCACTACGCCGATCAACCCCAGCGGGCTGGTCGCAAACACCATCATCGTGGCGGCGATCGACCGCGTCTGGAAGATGATGATCAGCAACGTGAGCGCAATCATGATCGGAAACAGTGGCACGAGAGCCTGATTCGCCTTGCCTGCCTCCTCAATTGCCCCGGCTTCCTCTATCCGGTACCCATCCGGCAACTGAGCGATGACCGGCTGCAGTTTTGCCAGCATTGCCGTCGATACATCAGGCGGCTGAAGGCCCTCGGCGATATCGCCCCGTACGGTAATGGTCGGCGTGCGGTCGCGCCGACGAAGAATCGGATCCTCCATCCGGACATCGACCTTGCCTACCTGCGACAGCGGCACGCGCTGACCCGCCGCGCCGACCAGGGTAAATCCGTTAATCCTTTCCGGATCGAGACGGATATCGCCAGCCGACCTCGCAACGACTTCGACAGATCGAATGTCCTCGCGCACGTTCGTGACAGGAATGCCGGTCAGCAGGAACTGCAACTGTTGCGCAACCGCACTGGACGTCAGACCGACAGCCCCGAGCCGGTCCTGATCCAGCGTGAAGTGCAGGGTGGGAACCACGGGGCCCCAGTCCGTATTGACCGTTCTCATCATCGGGCTGGCACTCATGACGCCCTCGACCTGCGCGGCAATGGCGCGAAGCTTTTGCGGATCCGGGCCCATGACGCGGAACGCAACCGGATACGGCGAATAAGGACCGAACACGAGCTGGGTGACGCGAACCTGCGCTCCAGGCACCAGACCTTGCGCGATGACCGCGCGCAGACGGAACTTGAGGGTTTCCCGCTGCTTCTCATCGTTCGTGTTTATCACGATCTTCGCGAAGGACGGATCCGGGAGTTCCGGAGACATCGCCAGATAGAAACGCGGTGCACCTTGCCCAATGTACGACGTCACGATCTTCGCTTCGGGCTGTTTCGCGAGCCATGCCTCGACTTTTTCCGTTGCCGCCGAAGTCTGTTCGATGGATGAGCCATACGGCATCTGCACCTCAACGAGAACTTCCGGGCGATCCGAGGTCGGGAAGAACTGCTTCTTCACCACACCCATTCCCATCACCGCAATCACGAACGACACGACGACAGCCCCTGCGACCATCCACTTGCGCTGGACTACACGTACCAGGAACTTCCGGAAGCGCTGGTAATTGGGGGTGTTATAGATCGCCGCATGCCCGCCCTCGATTTTGGGAATGTCGGGCAGCAGCTTGACACCCAGATACGGAGTGAAGACAACCGCAACGATCCATGATGTGATCAGCGCGATACCAACGATCCAGAACATGTTGCTGGTATATTCCCCCGCCGTCGAGCGCGCAAAGCCATTCGGCATGAACCCGACTGCCGTTACCAGCGTGCCTGAAAGCATCGGGGCGGCCGTGTGGCTCCAGGCATAGGCCGATGCCTGAACACGGCTATACCCCTCCTCCATTTTCACGACCATCATCTCGATGGCGATAATGGCATCGTCGACAAGCAGCCCGAGCGCGAGGATCAGCGAGCCGAGTGTAATGCGGTCAAAATTCTTGCCTGTTGCCGCCATGACGACGAAGACGCCCGCGAGTGTCAGCGGCACGGCTGCCGACACCACGATGCCGACGCGCCACCCCATGCTGGCGAAGCTCACGACCATCACCACGAGCAGTGCGACAAAGAACTTGACCATGAACTCGTCGATGGCCGAGTGGATATTAACGGCCTGGTCGGTCACCTTGGTAAGACGCATCCCCAAAGGCAACCCGGCATTGATCGAAGTCACTTCCTTGTCAAGTGCCTGTCCGAGGTTCAGGCCGTTCCACCCGTCGCGCATGACAACGCCAAGAAGCAACGCCGGTTCGCCGTCGTTGCGAATCTGGAAGGTGGCCGGATCTTCGTAACCACGCTCGACGGTGGCCACATCCGAGAGCTTGAGCGTGCGGCCCTGAACGACGATGGGCGTGTCGCGAATTCTCTGCAACTTGTCGAACGCCCCCTCGACGCGAATAAACACCTGCGCGCCCGCCGTATCGATTGACCCGGCCGGTGTCAGAACATTCTGTCCGTTAAGCGCCGCAAAGATGTCCTGCGGCGTTACGCCAAGTGTCGCGAGCCGGTCGTGCGAGAACGAGATATAAATCCGTTCGGCCTGCTCGCCGACAATGTTCACCTTCTTGACGCCCGGCACGTGAAGCAGCCGCTGACGCAGATCCTCCGCATCGCGCACGAGCAGGCGCTCGGGTTGCCCCTTTGCCTTCAGCGCGAACAGCGCAAACGTTACGTCGGAGTACTCATCATTGACAAGCGGACCGATTACGCCATGGGGCAGATTCGCCGCCTCATCGGAGAGCTTCTTGCGGGCCTGATAGAACTGCTCGGGCACCTCGGCGGGCGGCGTACTGTCCAGTAAAGTCACGGTCGTGAACGCCAGCCCCGGACGGGTGTAGGTTTCAGTGCGGTCGTACCAGCGCAGCTCCTGCATGCGCTTTTCAAGCGGTTCGGCGACCTGATCCTGCATTTCCTGCGCCGTGGCACCGGGCCAGGCGGTGATGACCGTCATCGACTTGACGGTAAAGGGCGGGTCTTCCGCCCGTCCGAGTTTTAAGAACGCGACGATCCCGGCAACAGAAATCAGGATGATCAGAAACAGGGTGACCGAGCGCTCGCGCACCGCAAGTGCCGAGAGATTAAAGCCGCTCATCGAGTCTCTCCTTCCCGCGCGACCGAAGCCGTCGACATACTGTCGTCGGCGAGGCGCACCTTTTCGCCAACGTGAAGCAACTGGGCCCCAAGCGCCACTACTCGCTCCCCTTCGTGAAGATCGCCGGTGACAGTTGCCGTCTCGTTGCCCAATGCCGCGATGTGAACCTTGCGCCAGGACGCATGCGCTGGCGATCCCTCGATCGTCCAGACACCCGTGCCGGTTCCCGGATCAAACAATGCGCCCGCAGGTACCTCAAGTGCGCCCTGCCGCTGTCCCCCTGGCAGGTTGACAGTCACGGTGGCACCAAGCGGCGCATCGGACAGTGCGCCCGTGAGGACGTACCTGGCCTCGTAAGTGCGCGTCAGACGATCGGCGGAGTCCGAGAGCTGCCGCAACGTGGCAGGGACACTCTTCTTGTCCGCGCCGTAGAGTGTCGCCTGCACAACCGAACCGGGAGCGGGGCGAAGTGTTTCGGGCAGATGTACGATGGCTTCGCGCGGGCCGGCGTGCGCAAGACGCACGACAATCTGCCCCTGGGAGACGACCTGGCCCGGTTCGGCCAGTGTCTCCACGACCACGCCGTCCGCATCCGCCACGAGAACGGCATACCCCGAGGCGTTGTTCGCCAGATCAGCCTGCGCCTTTGCGGCAACGAGCTGTGCCCTGGCTGAATCGGCAGCCGCCTTGAGCTGCTCATACGTCGATGCTGACACCGCACCCGCAGCCACGAGATCGCGATACCTGGCTTCGTCGTCTGCGGTCTGGCTAGCGCGAGCCTGCGCCGCATTAACCAGTTCCTGCTGCGAGTGTGCCTGCAGCCCCAGATCGATCGGGTCAATGCGCATCAACGGCTGGCCACGCTTGACTGTTTGCCCCGCGTCTACCAGACGCTCGATGACCTTTCCCTGAACCCGGAAGCCAAGATCGCTCTGGACGCGGGCGCCAACCACACCCGTGAACGAGCGGCTCGCCCCCGGTGCATTTTGGACAACGCTTGTGCGTACGAGCGGAGCCTCGGTACGCGGATCGGAAACATGCCGGTCACCGCATGCCGCGAGGGCAAGCGACGCCAGGCTCACTGAGAAAACAAAGTAACGATGCCGGAACATGAGGTCGCTCCTTGCGACGGATAGGAGACCTCATTCTGATACCGGTGACCAAATCAGTCAATAGTCACAATTGAAAATTTATGGTGCCAGGCTTCTGAGCACCAGGCCCGCGAGCTGGAGCGCCGCTTCCTCCGCTCCATCGAGGTTGTATTGCAGCAGCAAGGGATTGAAGTAAGGCTTCATCACCAGGAGGATCGCATTCACCGCCTCATCCAGCGGCGTCTTGCGCTCAAATTCGCCCGTTTCCCGTCCGAGAAGCACAATTTCGGACAAAAGTTGCCGGATCCGCTCCTCGTAGCCCCTTGCTGAGGGCCATGGCGAGGCGGCAGCAACAGCGGCGATATCGTAAAGCTTGCGATCCTGGAAGAAGAGCTGACTGCCTGAGGCGAGTAACGCCTTGAACATCCGACGAAATTTCTCGGTTGCGCTGTGGGCGTCTTCGACGGCGGCGTTCACTGTCGTGATGATGGCAGCAAGGCGGTTAGAGCAGATTACCTCGCCTATGGCCTGCTTCGAGTCAAAAAACTTATAGATATACGCTTTCGAAAAACCAATTTCCTTAGCGAGGTCGGAAACCGTAGTCTTCTCGTATCCGTAACGACTGAAATATTCAGTCGCTGCTTCGACGATCTGGGCGCGAACCTCGTGTTCCGAGGGGCCGCGGGACGGGGGGCGGGGGGTGATGGGCGTGTTCATGTCTCAAGCTTAGCCTCTCAGAGAGTCATTGACAACCAGTGACCATATTGTATATTGGTCACTGACCTACCACTTTCCGAGATCATCATGCATTCGTTTCGTCCCCTTCTTCTCCTGATTAGCGCCGCTGCCCTTTCTGCCTGCGCCGTGGGTCCCGACTACCACCGGCCGGATGCACCGCTCGCGCAGAGCTATATGACGCAGCCGCCGGCCGCAAAGGCCGCAACTGCTACCCCAGCAGATCTGTCAGCCTGGTGGGAGGGTTTCAATGATCCACTGCTGACCCGCTACGTTTCCCTGGCGCTTGCCCAGAACCTGGACCTCGCCCAGGCCGTCGCTCGGATCGACCAGGCCCGGGCACGCCTGGGTGGCGCTGATGCAGCACTGCTCCCTTCGGCCACGGTCTCGGGCTCAGCGTCCCGGGCCTACCAGTCGGTCGATACGCCAGTCGGTCAACTGCTCAACGCGCAGCCCGGCTATAACCGTTGGGGCAGCGAGTACGAAGTCAACCTGGAAGCAAGCTGGGAGATCGACATTTTCGGCGGCCTGCGCAGGCAGCGTGAAGCGGCGCTCGCGAACTATTCAGCCACTCAGGCAGCGGCTGTCGCCACCCGGCTTGCTGTCGCAGCTCAGACCGCAGACATCTACGTTACGATACGTGGCCTGCAGACCCGCCTGGATATCGCAAACCGGCAGGTAAAAACACAGGAAGAACTGCTCGCTGATGTGAAGCTCCTTTACTCGAAGGGCGCAGCTGCTGACTATCAGGTTCAGCAAGCACAAGGATCGCTCGACCAGGTTAAGGCAACGGTCCCCGTCCTGAATGCGGGACTGGACGCGGCGCTGAACTCACTTGACGTCATGCTCGGCTCCCCTCCGGGTACCCACCGGACAGAGCTCACAGCCGCAGGTCCAATCCCCGCGGCCCCTTCCATCTCGGAAATGGGCACACCCGCAGACCTGCTGCAACGGCGACCGGATCTGATTGCCGCGGAACGTCACCTCGCGGCGTCCAATGCCCGCATTGGCGCGGCAATCAGCGAGTACTATCCTACGGTCTCGCTGAGCGCATTCCTGGGCAGTGCAACCGCCGCGGCCACCGGCACGCTGTTCACGGGCGGTGCCAGCCAGATGGCAGGTCTCGTCGGGTTACGCTGGCGCCTGTTCGACTTTGGGCGCATCAACGCGGACGTCAAGGAAGCAAAGGGTGCGGATGCGGAAGCCCTTGCAGCCTATCGCCAGGCCGTCCTTCGCGCGACTGAGGATGTTGAAAACTCGCTCTCGTCGCTGGTGAACCGCGGGGCGCAGGCCGACACACTTTCGCACGCAGAATCCTCACTATCGAAAGCGCGAGATTCCTCGATGGCCGCTTACCGGGGGGGCGCCGCAAGCTTCATCGATGTACTGCACGCCGACGAAACCCTTCTGCAGGCCTCTGACGCGAGGGCACAGGCGCAAACGGAAACGGCTCGCGCGGCTATCGCGACGTTCAAGGCACTCGGCGGTGGATGGAATCCGGATTCACTTCAACCACAGCAATCGCAATCTGCACGCTCCGTCGGGAAGAATGCGGTCCCGGGCGGCGCGTAATCTCCGCATGCCAGACGCTGGTCGCATCGCCAGACGGATACCCGCAGCCGTGCTGCGCGCCCCCGCATTTCCACTGTCAGAGGCCTGCAAGGCGGCGTCGATTGCCCGAAACCGCTCCGGAAAGAGTGGCAACCATGACGCCGGCCAAACGAGGGCCGAAGGCTTGACGAATGTCTTTTATGGCCATTCGCCCGGGTTGTGGGTTCCCGGGCTGATCGCACTTTTCGCGAACAGGAAGCTGCAAGCGCTTGCCTTGCATCTCCTTCAAGGCTCGCGGCATTATGCCTGGCTGATCGGTTTTCTGCGCAACCTGCTTCAGCGTGACCTCACCAAGGCGCAGACAGTGGACTACTATGATTTTCCCGGGCCCGTGATCGACAGGAAAGTCAGACAACAACCTGGTGCAGCCGTCGCCTTCACGCAGATAACGTACCACCTGCCCGACGAGGTCGCCGCCAACCCGCGCCGCATTGCTGAATTCCGGCGCTACGGGTGAGCATCGTGCAGCACATCGATTCACAGGGGACGACCGGCTTGCTTTGTGCGATCGATACCGGGCATTGGCTTCAGATCGATGCCCAAGCGAAGCCACCCGGCTCCTGCTCGACGTGCACTGAACTTCATTTGCGCCGGCTCGAGGCGGCCCTCGCACCGCGTTTCGCCCGTAAGACCGGCCGCTCGGACACCGAGGATCCCGCACGTGCATCCGTAGCGCGCGAAGAGTCGTTGTCGCCGGCATGCTCGCGCTCTTCGGTGAATCGCACGAGCTCAATGCCCACATCGTTAAGAATTTCGTCGGAATATGCCAGATCGACATCCTTTATCGCCCGCGACAGGGCAACCGCCCCGACCATCGCGGCAAGCATCGTCACAGCCGTGGCCCTATCCTGCGCTTCATCTTCGGTCTCGAGCAGCTTCGCAATCAATTGTACGTAGCGCTTTACGCCGTCGTGAAACGCTTCGCGCGTGGCGACAGACTGTCGCCAGACCTCACTCACGAGTGCCGCGTTGGGACAACCGAACTGGGGGTGATCGCGGTGAGCAGCAGACAGATAGCGCTGAAAAAACTCCGTCGCCGAAAGTCCGGCAAATGCTTCCAGCGTGTCCTGGAAAGCGCGGTTTGTCGCAGCAGTTGCCAGCGCCTCCTTAGACCCGTAGTGGCTGTAAAGCGCGCCATGTGTCAGACCCGCCGCCGCCGCGACCGCGCCAACGCTCGTCTGGTCAAACCCTCGCTCCCGCACCAGGGCGGCCGCGGCTTTCTCGATTGCTTCACGGTTTTCAGTCGCCTGTGCCTTCGTGACCTTCATGCTGTCCTCCAGAAAACCCAGGCACGACGACCGACGACGGCCCGGCTGGATTTATTGATTGCGAACGTAATTTTACGGCCTCGCACCGGCGGGTCAAGCGCTCCGGCATGCCGAGCGCTACCGGTCGCATAGAAAAACGACGGTTCCGGTTGAGACTTCCTGCCTGCGATGGTTGCGGCGCATTCGAAATACCTTCCTGGAAATCGCTTGACTTTATTCATTGCATTCGTAATCATTGTATTCATTGTATTCGCAATGATAAATTGTTGCTACCGCCCGACCTCTTACCCTCCTGGAGTTAAACATGATCATCGAAGGTTCCGTCGTACTGCTGACCGGCGCGAACGGCGGTATTGGCCGTGCTTTTGTCAAAACATTGCTCGATCGTGGCGCGGCAAAGATCTATCTGGGCGTGCGAAACCCGGCGTCCGTGCAGGACCTGATTGCCAGCTCGGACCGTCTTGTCGCCGTAGAACTGGATCTTGCCCGTCCTGAGCAGATTGCGGCCACCGCGAAAACCGCTACCGATATCACTCTGCTGATCAACAACGCAGGCACAGCCGCCTTTACCGGTGTACTGTCTGCCAGCGACACCACCGGCGCACGCACAGAGATGGAAGTCAACTACTTCGGCGTTCTCGCCCTCTCGCAGGCTTTGCGCGACACCCCGGCATTTCGCGCGGGCGGAGCCGTCGTCAACATTCTCTCGGTTCTCTCACATATCACGTTGCCCGTCGCTGGAACGTACTCGGCGTCGAAAGCGGCGGCATTGCATCTCACCCGGACCTTGCGGGCCGAACTGAAGTCGCGAGGCGTTCAGGTTCTTGCCGTCTTGCCAGCACAAACGGACACAGCTATGGGCGCAGCTTTGCCGGAACCGAAACTGACGCCCGAGCAAGTCGCCGCTGGAACACTGGACGCCCTCGCTGAAGAACTGGATGAAGTATTTCCCGGCGAACTCTCGCAAACCACGGCAAAGGCGTTCAGGAATGATCCGGACGGCATCCAGGCTCACATGGCGCAACTCGTTCACACCATTTCCTGACACACGTTATTCCATATAGCAGGAATACTTCTCATGACCAGAAAAGTCGTTTTGATTACCGGCGCGTCGTCCGGCATCGGAGACGCAACCGCACGAACGCTGTCAGATGCGGGATATCGTGTTTTCGGTGGCGTGCGCAGACTGGATACCGTAGCTGGGGCGCCTGGCGTCGAGTACGTTCAGATGGATGTGCAGAACGAGACGTCAGTGACCTCGGCGGTGAACTTCGTACTGGAGAAAGCCGGGCGCATCGATATCCTTATCAACAATGCTGGTGTCTCCCTGGTTGGTCCAGTAGAGGCAACCAGTGACGCCGAAGCCAAAGCATTGTTCGACGTCAATGTCTTCGGTGTCCTGCGTGTAGTGCGCGCCGTCCTGCCCTCGATGCGACAGAATCGCACCGGACTCGTGGTGAACATCAGTTCGGTTCTGGGTTTCCTGCCAGCCCCTTTCATGGGGATCTATGCAAGCAGCAAGCACGCGCTCGAAGGACTGTCCGAATCGCTGGACCATGAGGTTCGAGCGTTGGGCGTCCGTGTCGTGCTCGTGGAGCCGAGCTTTACGCGAACGAAGCTGGACACGAACGCAACGCGAACGCTGGCCGTCATCCAGGACTATGCCGCCGCATTGGCGAGCAGCGTCAACGCGGTTCAGCAACAAGTGAATACTGCCCCCCCTCCGGGCGTAGTCGCGAAGAAGGTCCTTTCAATCATCGGGGGCGCACGGCAGCTCAGGCAGCCAGCGGACGGACGCGCGAAGCTTCTCAGCTTTTTACGTCGCTTTGCGCCGTTCGCCCAGGTCGACAAGAGCCTCCGGCGCGCGTTTGGACTTCAGGGCACGACAACCTGACCAGACGATGGTTTAGAAATTTTGCGCGTCTTTATGTGCATATGCACTTTAATGACGGGTGCTTGAGAAGCGTTTACATGTATGCCCGATTTCGATACCGGGACGTCCGCTTCGTATGGCCCGCCTGATTAAATCGGATGAAACTCATGAATATGCTTCAAAAAATCCTCGTTGCAACAGTCATTGCAATTCCGGGTGTGGCTTTGGCACAAAGCGATGCATCGGCAATCCACTTCGATACGTCGGCTAATCCGTCTTCCTGGTCCATCGGGAAAACAGACTACACCGTGTTGAGGCAGCCAACCGAAGCTAGCGCAAAATATGAGAAGCAGCGGCCAGAACAGCGCAGTGACGTTGTTTTGAGCACCTATTCCCCGCCAATTTATGTTGTAAAACAGTAATCACCGCCTCTTGCGGACTATCGATTTAACCCGTTGACGCAACACTCCAGAATCCGCGTGAGTGGCGGCGAGGACTATAGCCGCCTGACTCACCCTCTCGCCTGCACTTGCGAGAGTCTCGTACCCAACCTTTGCCCGGCGAACTCCTCGCCAGCATGCCTGTCTTGACTTCCCTCTGCCAGACCCCGGTGGGGGCGACTACCGCTGCAAATCAGCAGCGACAGTTGCCCTCTGTTAAAAGCAGTGGACATAAGTGGGCGCTAAGATCACGAGACCCGTACATCCCTTCTCGCCGCGCTCACGATGGCTATCCCGCTCCTCACCCGGCGGGCTCCGGTGAATGAAGCTATCGTCCTTGGAAGATCAGCATCATGGAAATGGTATTGATCCGCTTTAACTTCGGCGATCGCGCCTTTCACCTGCGTGCGCAGGATGCAGCAGTTTGGATGGAGTGCCGCAGCCATCTGCACGCGTAGCAGTTCCCTGCATAGCCAAAGGCCTTTCCAGAACCAACCGCCTTCAAAGCGACGCACCGCTTTGGGGTGGAAATGTGCGCCCACGGCACCATCCATGTGTGAACAGCGGCTCATATGGTGCACTCCCTTGTGCAATTTCTGGATGCGATCCGCACCGGGCAACGCAGATCGACGTCTCTTTTGGTTAGTTCGGGCCATTCGTGACACGCTACCCGACGCCGCAAGACAGCATTGGGTCCACGCGCGCCAGGCCTTGACTCTTGGCCCGCTCCTCGCTGTTCTCAGGGACGTTCGCTCATCCAGAGGCCATTAAATGTCCGCGCAGACCCCGCATCTCATTCGCAAGCTCCCTGTCACTGTGATCTCCGGCTTTCTCGGCGCCGGCAAAACAACGCTGGTCAATCATCTGTTGCACTCGTATGTGGGTCGTATTGGAATAGTTGTCAACGAGTTCGGCGAAGTGGGTATCGACGGCGAACTAATTGAGGCCGAGGAGCAAGCGCTTGTCGAAATTAACAATGGGTGTGTGTGCTGTACCGTTCGCGCTGATCTGGTCTCAAGCCTGAAAACTCTGCTCGCTTGTCAAAACGAGCTGGGAGCCACGCCCATCGACAGACTGATTGTCGAGACATCTGGCCTTGCGGACCCGGCGCCCGTGCTCCAGACATTCCTGGCGGATCCAGACCTGCGCGAGGCTTTGGATCTCGAGTCCGTCGCGACGGTCGTCGACGCCTGTAACTTGCCGCGCCAGCTAGGCGACGAAATTGCGCGCGAGCAGATTGCGTTCGCGGACGTCGTCATCGTCAACAAAATCGATCTCGTCGACAGCAAGGAGCGCGATCAGATCGAGCGGTCCATACGAACGCTGAACCCCATTGCCACGCTCATGTCCTCCAGTCACGGCCGGATTGCCGCCGACTCATTACTTGGCGTACGCCGTTTTGCACTACCCACCGTACTTGAGCTCGAGCCAGACCTGCTCGATGCAGACGCCCCGCACGATCACGAGCACGACACATCGATTCGTACGTGCTCCGTGACCGACACGCGGCCACTCGATGCCGCGCGCTTCACGCGTTGGGTCAATCAGCTGGTGCAGCGTGAAGGCGCTCAACTCATGCGTATGAAGGGCATCCTCAACTTTGATGGCGAACCGCGCCGCTTTAATTTCCATAGCGTGCATATGTTGCTCGAAGGCGGCCCCGGTGCAGCGTGGCGCGTCGGCGAGGAGCGCACAAGCCGCCTCGTGTTCATTGGCCGAGATCTCGACGAAAAACGTCTGAGCGCAGCGTTCGCAGACTGCGTCGCCAACTGCGTGTCCGCTTAACCCGCACCTCCCGCAGTCCACTTCCTACAACTGGAGTCCGTCATGAAGAAGATCGAAGCGCTTACCGTGAGCATTGGATTGCTCGCGTTCGTCGACACGTTTGTCACCGCCACAGCGCTACCCGTGCCTGTGTGGGTGACGTTTATTGCATGGGCATCGTTCTTCGTGGTCGGCGGCGGCCCGCACGGTTTCCTGCAAAGTCTCACATCAAACCTCGTCGGCGCCTGCATCGCCTCGCTGTCGCTGCTCGCAATTGCTAGTACCGACGGCACGCCTTTCGCGGCTGCGCTCGCAGTCGGTGTCGGCAGCGCCGCGATGGTTCAGGCCTCGAAGCTCAAACTGCTGAACATCCTGCCGGCTGTCGTCTGGGGTTTCGCTTCGACGGTAGGCACGACGATCGCGACCGGCCATCCAATCACAACACCTGGTCTGCACAACCCCTTGCTGGTGGCTGCCGTGGCACTCGCGACCGGTGCGGTGTTTGGCATTGTCTCCGAGGCGTTTGCAGCGCTACTTACGCGCAAGTCTCAACCGAGCTTCCAGTAACCGTCTGACGTCCCCTATTCAATAGGAAAATCAACGATGAAACTTCAGCACCACCTCGGCGGCATCGCAAATCTCGGCCCCGTCAATCTTGATACCCGCGTATTCGTGCAGGACTGGGAACGCCGGATTTTTGGTATCCACACCGTCATGATGGCAACCAGCACCCATCTTGTTGATTCATTGCCCCACTACCCGGTCGACAAACTGCCCACCGCCTTCCGCGATACATGGACTTGGGCTTCGCTTCGCACAGGTGCCGAAGCCATGCAGCCGTTCGAATACTTCAAGTACCGCTACTACGAGAAGTGGCTCATGGGCATTTCGCAGTTCTATATCGATCGCGGCTACATCACCGCCGGGGAGCTTGCGCAACGCACAGCCGAATACCAAGCCCATCCGGATGCCCCGCTTCCCGACCAGCCGAACGCAGCGATCGACTCGCAAGTCGACGCCTACCTGACACAGGGTGATTCGGGAATGAATCCGCGCAAGTCGGAGCCCCGTTTCGTAGCCGGTGCTACGGTGCGTGTCGCCGACCCGGATGCGGTGGACCATACGCGCCTGCCGGGCTACCTGCGCAATAAGCCTGGTGTCATCGATCACGTCTATCCAGGAGCGTTCTCGTACTTCGTGTCGACCGGCGTTGATGGGATCGGCGCCCCGATGCCCGTCTACCGGGTCGCCTTCGATATAGCGGATATCTGGGGCACCGAAAAGAGCGAACCGAATACAACGCTATACGCGGACCTTTTCGAAGCGTACCTCGTCGACAGCCACTGACCGCGACGAAGCAAATGGCGCCGGATTTCGCGCGCCGACAAACACCCTACAAGGAACCAACGATGCAAGACCTGTTTAGTTACGAAGACGACCGCGAATCCGCAAGCGCCGCAAAGGTTCGTGCACTTGAAGCCCTTCTCATCGAGAAAGGCGTGCTTGGCAGTAATTCCGTCGATACAGTGCTCGGCCACTTCGAAACGATTGCGGGACCATTCAACGGCGCAAAGATTGTCGCCCGCGCCTGGCTGGACGCCGATTTCAAGGCGCGCCTGCTAGCCGATACGCCGGCCGCGATCGCTGAACTCGACTTGCCGTCCGGCATGGACGGCGCAGAAGGCGAACATATGGCCGCCGTCGCGAACGGCACTGGCGTACACAACCTGGTCATTTGTACGCTGTGTTCTTGCTATCCGTGGCCAGTTCTTGGCCTGCCGCCTTACTGGTACAAGGATCCGGTCTTCCGGGCACGCGGTGTACGAGAACCCCGCGCGGTGCTGCGAGAATTCGGCGTGACTATCGACGAAAACGTTCAGGTGAAGGTGTGGGACAGCAGCGCACAGATTCGCTGGTTCGTCGTGCCGGAGCGACCGGAAGGCACTGACGCCATGACTGAAGAGGAACTCGCAGCACTCGTCACGCCGGAGTCGATGATGGGCGTGGCGCTGGTCCCGCCACCGCACGTCACCCACGGAGGCACCTGATCATGTTTACGCGCTTCGAGGAATTCGCGGCTGCGGAAATGCTCGGTCAGCCCGACTCGCCGCCACGTCTACAGGGCAAGCTACGCTTTGACCGGCCTTGGGAACGGCAGGTCTTCGGCCTCGCGATGGCTTTGTCAAAGGCGGGATGTTTCGAGTGGGAAGCGTTTCGCCAGAATCTGATTCGCTCGATCGCCTCATGGGAATCCCAACCGTGTTCGGGGCAGCCGCCGTGGGACTACTACGAACGCTTCCTGATTGCATTGGACGAGACAATGCTTGAAGCAGGCACACTTACGCGAACCGAGATTGCTGCCTGCCTGCCGCAACTGCCCACTCAACGATCGCCAGCCGATACACCGCCTCTCGCCTCAGCAGGAGCCGTAGAATGATTCGACAACTGTCCGACGTACTGACTGGGGCCAACCCCGTCGTCAAGCGCCGTCTGCTCGGTACCTATGGGCTCCTCATCGCGTTCAATCTGCTCTCGTGGGCGTGGGCTGCGATCGCGTTCTGGCAGCATCCCGTGCTGCTCGGGACGGCACTCATTGCCTATGGACTTGGCCTTCGTCATGCCGTGGATGCCGATCATATTGCGGCGATTGACAACTCGACACGCAAGTTGATGCAGGAAGGTCAGCGCCCCGTCGCGGTGGGACTCTTCTTTTCGATGGGTCATTCTACGATCATTGTGTTCGCCTCATTGGGCGTCGCTCTGGTCTCGACCGCGCTGAACAGCCGGTTCGCTACATACAAAGACCTTGGCGCAACGGTCAGCACGCTTGTCTCGACCGGATTTCTGTTCGCGATTGCCATCCTGAACCTGTTCGTCTTGAAGTCAATCGTGAAGGCATGGCGTCGCCGCCGTTCCGGCGCTGAGTCCGAAACGCCGCCACCGTTCGGGCCGTTGACGCGCCTCCTGCGGCCCCTGTTTCTGCTCGTTTCGCGCAGTTGGCATTTGTTCCCGCTCGGCTTCCTCTTTGGCCTCGGATTCGATACCGCAACCGAAGTGAGTCTCCTCGGGATGTCCGCGACCCAGGCAGCTCACGGCATATCGCCCTGGAGCGTGCTGGTATTTCCCGCACTTTTCAGTGCCGGGATGTCGCTCATCGACACACTGGACGGACATCTGATGCTGGGCGCGTACGGCTGGGCGTACATGAAGCCGGAGCGCAAGCTGGCCTATAACTTCGCCATCACCGCGACTTCAGTTGCTGTCGCGCTCATCGTCGGGACGATCGAGGTGCTGGGCCTACTGCAGGCCCGCTACGCGCTGCACGGCGTCTTCTGGAACACGGCAAGCGCGCTGGGCGACAATTTTGGCATGCTAGGCTACGCGATCATCGGCATCTTCTCGGCCTGCTGGGTCATCTCGATGCTGCTACACCGCGCACGGCGCCCTGCCTCGCCAAAGGTGGCCGTCTGAACGCATCTCGTTGCCCTCAACAAGGCTCCCAATGCGCAAGATAACCGTAGCGATGCTGCTATTCCCTGGCTTCCAGTTGTTGGATATCGCTGGACCACGCGACGCCTTTGCCGAAGTGAGCCTTGTCTCCGAACGTGCGGCTGAATACGAAATGCTGACCGTCGGTACGACGCGAGGTGCGATCAAATCCTCAAGCGGTTTGACGGTTCAGCCCGACCGAACGATCTTCGACCCGTGCCCTCAGTTCGACACGGTCATAGTGCCAGGCGGTCTCGGGGTCTTCGACGTGCTCGAGGACACGACGATCACCGACTGGCTGCGCACCCAGCAACGCCAAACACGTCGACTCGCTGCAATCTGCAACGGTGCATTCGCGTTCGGCGCCGCCGGTCTGCTTGATGGCCGCACTGTCGCGACCCACTGGATGGACGTGGCAAGGCTTTCGTCGATGTTTCCCAAGGCGAATGTCGAACCGGACTTGATTTACGTCAAGGACGATAACCTCTACACGACTGCGGGGGTGACCGCCGGCATTGATCTCGCGCTGGCCATGATAGAGGAAGACTTTGGCCGCGAAATCGCGCTGCGCGTTGCAAAATATCTGATCGTCTACGTTCGTCGTGCAGGGGGGCAGTCGCAATTTAGCCCCCTGCTTGAGACCCAGGTTTCAGATAACACACACGTCCAGGAAGTTCAGCAGTACATGCTGGACCATCTGGACGTAGACCATAGCGTCGAAGCACTCGCACAGCGTGTCCATATGAGCCCCCGCAATCTCTCCAGGATTTTCAGCCGAGAATGCGGGGTGGGCCTGATCGCGTTCCTGAATCACGCACGCATCGACGCAGCGCGTACCTTGCTCGAAAGTACGCAGCGTACGGTCGCTGAGATTGCGCGCCGCTGTGGATTCGACAGCGCTGACTCGCTACGTCGCGCCTTCATTCGCCGCCTTGGCCTCAGCCCAGTTGAGTATCGACACCGCTTCAGGTCGACTGCCAGCGGAGCTTCCGGGCGCGCCCGTGCTCACTTCGAGGAGCAAGAGGACGACTCGCTAACCTGAACCACGAACGCATCGCCAAGCGAGAAGATGGCTCGCCGGATTTTCAATTCATCGGTTTTGTTTCGGGACTGGATGATGCCCGCGCCGCGTATTGCGTCGTGTGCCCCGTTCTCGAATCGACGAAGCAGGCCCGCGTCTGAGCAAAAATCCCTCTAAAAATCAAATATTCATCCGCTGGAGTATTAGCGCGGGACAGGGAGCGCAGTCGTCACAAGAGCCAGTTATCTTCTCAGGAGCCCGAATCCCCACTCGCATCGGCACGGAAGCCGCAGTTTGAGGGAATCATGGGCAAGCGCGAGGACGCTCCGTACCGACCAGGGCGCAGCGCGGACTTGATCAAGCTCAAATGCGGGCTGCGGTAGACTGTATTCGTGTCACCGTGCCCCGGACACGCGTCCCGGTGTCGCGAGAGTGGCGCTGAGACGCGGCTACGGAAAGCACGTCTTCGCCTGCGAACTGCCAATCGACCCACAACTATCCTTCAACCCGGCGCGCGCCCAATGGCCGGTTCCAGATCTGGTGGGTCGCTGGATGCGGCAGCTGAAATCGTGGCACCTACGTCACCACGCGTGGAACAAATGCCCGTATCAGCGCACCCGCACACCTCGCGTGGCGGGTCCGATCAGGTATTGTGCGTAAGGTTGTCTCGAGTCTCCGGGATAACGAACGCACCGAACAGGTAGAGCACGCTCACGGCTGCCAAACACACGGCTAGCACAATCGGCAGATCAGCAGGCGTTCGGGCAAGAACAGAGACCAGCGTAGGCATCATGCCGCCGATGGCGAAGCCCATGTTCCACGAAAGACCGGTGCCCGATGCCCGGATTGCGGTCGGAAAGCGCTCGTTGAGGAAGATGAGGATCGGTGCGTAACTGGCGCTTCCCAATACACTCAGCAGCACCGCGCAGCCGCCAATCATGACGACGTTGCTCGTCTGTGCCATCGCGATGACGAGCAACGGGAAGCAGATGAGCCGCGCCACGCCGAGCCAGATGAAACTACGCTTGCGCCCGATGATCGTGCTCAGATGGCCGGCCGCCGTCGTTGCGACAATCACGGCTACGCTCGATATCATGAGAATGAGACCTGCAACGCTGCTGGGCGTTTGATTCACGACCTTGAGGAAGGTGGGCAGAAATCCCGAGGTCAGGTAGTAGCCGCTTCCGCCACCGATCGTCAGCAACAGGTTCATAAGCAGGATGCCGCGGTACTGCTTCGAAAACAGCAACCGGACTGGCGAGTCGACAGGCTTTTGCGCGTCACGCCCGGTGGCCGGTGCGGCCTTGCGCTTTTCGGCGGCAAGCGCAACCCATACAGGAGACTCCTCCAGACTGTTGAATACGAATACACCCAGAAACGAGCTGATAATGCCAGCGAAGAACATGCATCGCCATCCCCATACTTCGAATTGTGAGCCAGGAAACGATGCCGATGTCGCCAGATAGACCAGAGACGCGAGCAGCGCGCCAAGTCCCGCACCGCCTCCGCCGACGAATCCGGAAACGGCCCCGCGATACTTTGGACTCACCGTTTCCGTGCCAATGGTATGCGTCGACGCGACCACGCCGCCAACAAACACACCTTGCACCAGACGCAGCACCAGAAACAGAACCGGCGCAATGACGCCCACCTGCACAACGGTCGGCAGCAAGCCGAACGCCGCAGTCGAGAGGCCGACGCCGACGACCGAAATGATCATCGACCGCTTGCGTCCGTGCCGGTCGGCCAGCGAGCCAAAAATCGCGGAACCGAGCGGCCGCAACAGCAGCGTGACGGCGAAGGACGCATACACCGCCGCGAGGGACAACATAGAACTCGTCGAAGGAAAGAACAGCTTTCCGATCACTGGCGCGACAAACAGCACGACGAACAGGTCGAACAAATCCAGTGCCCAACCCAGACACGAGGCCGCGACGGCCGCGAGAATCTGCCTGCTGCCCACGCCAGTGACCATGCGGTCATTGCGCAACGCCTCTTCCATGATGATCTCCATCCAATGTTCTGTCTAATTAGGATTACTAGTTTTTAATGTCGCACTGTGTTTTTGTTCTTTGCGCGTGCGCGTCACGTTTTCCTGTTCTCACTCGCCACGTTCACGACGCCGTTCTCGTGCACGCATTCGCCGCTGGAAAGCTTGCGTCTCAGGATTTTGCCCACCGGGGACTTGGGTATCGCGTCCACGAAAACGTATTCGCGCGGCCGCTTGAAATTCACCAGATCCGAGGTACGGCAGAATTCATCGAGCGCTGTCGCGTCGACGCTGCATGAGCATTTGATGAAGGCCACCACCTTTTGGCCCCAGCGCTCGTCTTTCAGGCCGACCACGGCGACTTCATCAACGGCGGGATGCAGCGAGAGAATCGATTCGATATCGACGGGAGAAATGTTCTCGCCGCCGCTGATGATCATGTCGTCGACGCGACCCGTCACATAGAGATCGCCGTCCGCGTCCAGATAGCCCGTGTCGCCCGTAAAGTACCAGCCTTCCCTGATCGATCTGGCATCGGCGTCGGGACGCTTCCAGTAGCCTTCGAAGGCTTCGTCGCCGGCCAGTTCGGCGATGATCTGTCCTTCCTCCCCTGCGCGCGCAAGCGCACGCGGACTCGATCCGTCGAGATCGACGACCCGCAGACGCGTATTGATGCCCGCGCGTCCCGCACTACCCGGCTTGCGCGTGGCGTCCTGATCGACGCTGAAGGTGTACACCTCGGAAGAGCCGTAGTGATTCACGAACAGTTCGGGGTTGAACGCGGCCGCGCAGCGCTTGAGTAGGCCGTCGTTCATGGGTGCGCCGGCGAAACCGAGCTTCGTGATCGAGCCGATATCCGTTTGCGCGAACTCGGGCGCCGCAAGCAGATCGTGATAGAGCGTCGGCACCAGATACAGGCAGGTGATCGCGTGTTTTGCGATGGATTGCAGCGCATACCCTGCATTCCAGCGGCGCACGCACACGAACACACCGTCGACCATCGCCATGGCGAGCAACGAGCGGACGCCCATGGTGTGATAAAGCGGCATCACGCCCAGCGTCCGTTCACCGCGCCGGTACAGGTTCTGCGCAACATGTGCGAGCGCCGCCGCGCGCTCATGCCGATGCCGGCGCGGAACACCCTTGGCGAGACCCGTCGTGCCGGACGTATAGAGCATCACCGAGTAATCGTCCGCCGATGCGGCAGGCTGCGGCGCGAGCGCTGCGGTGCTCCCGGTCTGCTTCTCAATCAACGCTTCGAAGCCGCACGTCGCACCATCGGTGCCGTCCAGGCCGACACGTGTCACCGTTCGGGCCAGTTCGCTTGCCGTGACGGCGTCCTTCGATGCCGGTTCGTAGATCACGACTTTCGCGCCCGCATCGCCAATCGTGTGATCCAGCTCTTCGGGTTTGGCGCGCCAGTTGACCGGCACGATCACGATGCCCGTGAACTGACAGGCCCAATGCACCGTCGCCATTTCCCAGCGGTTTTGCAGCACGACGATCAGGCGGTCGCCGCGTTCGAGCCCGAGGCTTTGCAGCGCCGCGGCTACGTCCCCAATTCGGGCGTACCACTGCGCATACGTGAGTTCCACATCGCCGTCGATGACGGCCAGCGCGTTTGGATTGCGCTCGACCGCCTGCAGAAACGTGCGCCCAAGATCAAGCATGACTCACCTCCATCGCGTGCTCATGCCCGCTTTCGTTTTCGTTCTGGCGGCGCAAGGCTGCCACTTCGAGGACGGCCTTCACAATGGGCGTATAGCCGGTACAGCGGCAGATGTGCCCCGAGAGCATTTCGCGCACCTCTTCTTCGCTAGGATTCGTCACGCGTTGCAGATAGTCGGCGCATGACATCAGGATGCCCGCCGTGCAGAATCCGCACTGAAGCGCATGGTTGCGCTGGAACGCCGCCTGCAGATCGCTCAGCGTATTGCCGGCGGCCAGCCCTTCGACCGTGTCGATACGCCGCCCGTCCGCCTGCACGGCGAGCATCAGACACGAGCGGGACGCCACGCCGTCCACATGCACCGTGCAGGCGCCACATACGCCGTGCTCGCAGCCGACATGCGTGCCGGTCGCGCCCAATTCGTGCCTGATGAAATCGGAAAGCAGTTCGCGCGGCTCGCATGCACCGCTTCGCGACCTGCCGTTCAGATTCACCGTAATGCTGCGCAACACGCCTGACTGATGAGCGTCGCGCAGCGGACTACTGTCGTTGCCCTTCTTCACATTGCCTCCTGTATCACTTTCCATCCGAGATGCCGAACGAGATGTCTGCGATGGCTCGCGCTCACGTGCGCGTCGTCCTGAGCGCCCAGCTTCCACGCAAAATCGTTGAGCGCCGCTCGCAGATCGTCGCCGGTCAGTCTGGGAAGCTGTTCGACCACGGGCCGGTCGGCCACACCGCCCACGCCGATCCGGATCGAGTCGTTGGTCACGACAGCCGCGCATGCCACCAGCGCAAAGTCACCGTGCCGCGCCGAGAATTCCGTGAACGCGAAGCGCTCACCGGGTTTCCTGAGAGGAAAACGCACGGCCTCGACGAGTTCGTCCGGTTCGCGTGCGGTCATTAGCATTCCCTGGAAAAACGCGTCGGTGGGCAGCGTGCGTTTCTTCTTTTTCGAGCGCAGCATCACGTCTCCGCCGAGCGTCGCGAGAACGAGCGGCAGTTCGGCGCTCGGATCCGCATGAGCGACCGATCCGCATACCGTGCCCCGGTTTCTGATCTGAAAGTGCGAAATGTAGGGAAAGGTGTGGCGCAGCAACGGCACTTCCTGTTCGAGCGTCGTTCGCCACTCCACGCTGCCTTGTGTCGCCGCGGCCTTGACGACGAGGTAGCCGCCCTTCGTGTCGACTTCCACGACGTTCAGATCGTCCGTGCGCGACACATCGACAATCCAGCGGGGCTGCGACAACCGCATGTTCAGGACGGCCATCAACGACTGGCCGCCGGCCATGATGCGGGCATCCGCACCACCGTGATGCAGCGCCTCGAGCGCGTGCTGGGTGCTTTCCGCGCGCAGATAACTGAATTGCGAGGGTTTCATGACTTTCTCCGGAACCGGGCGAGCAGCCTGTGCAACCACGACCCACCGCCACCGCCCACGGGCCTGCCCCCGGCCTGCCGGCCGAGCGATTCGAACAGCTGGGTCAGCACCACCTTTGCCGCGCCGTCCAGCATTCGGGCGCCGACGGCGGCGACCTTGCCCGAGACCTGTGCTTCGTAGTCGTACGACAGCGACGTGCCTTTGGCGGTGGGTGTGAGTTCGACGAGCCCCTCGCCCTTGGCCGTGCCGAGCGGCGATATACCCGCGCCAGCGAGCCGAAGCCTGCGTGGTGCTTCAATATCGGAGAGACCAATTCGCGCCTCGAAGCGCGCCTTGATCATGCCGACGCCGACCGTGACGTCCGCGCGATACTGGTTTGGCCCGGTCGTTTCGAGCGCATTGCAGCCCGGCACCACCTTGGCGAGCGCAACCGGATCCATCAGCACCGCGAACACGGCCTCCGGCGTCGCCTCCAGTTCGACCGTGCCTTGCGCCGTCAGCGCCTTGCCCCCAGCCGCCGGTTTTTTCTTGGGCGCAGCCTCGCGATATTCGGGCCGCGACGGCTCCGGATCGTCGATGCCGATGAGCACCAGCACCTTCGCGGGCGTGAGCGGCAGACGCACGTCCTCGATGCCCAATGCATCCGCAACCGCATTGCCGATGCACGGCGGCGTGCTCATGTTGTTGCCCTCGCCGAGTCCCTTCGCCCCGAGCGGCGTGAAGGGCGACGGCGTTTCCAGATGCAGGATCAGCGGGTCCGGGACCTCGCAGGTCGTCGGCATCAGATAGTCCGCGAGCGTGCCCGACTGAAAGCTGCCGTCCGCACCGTACCTGAACTCTTCGAGCAGCGACGCGCCGATCCCCTGCGCGAACGCGCCGCGAATCTGCCCGTCCGCGAGCGCGGGATTCAGCAACGTGCCGGCATCGTGGGCGGTCACGTAACGGTCAATCCGGATACGGCCGGTCACGCGATCGATTTCCACGCCGCACATGTCGAACGCGAATCCGTAGCAGGCGGATGTATTGATGCGGTCCTGCTCGTCCGGCGGCTCCATGTTCGGCGGCGTCCAGAACACCGTTTCGCGCAGGCCGGGCTCTTCTCCTTCGGGCAGAAGCGCGGGCGCCCAATGTGGCGCGTTGCTTGCGGCGCGGCTGAACGGCAACGCTTTTTCTTCGTCGCCCATCGGCACGATGCGGCCGCTCTCAAACGTGATCTGCTCCGGTGCGCAGCTGAACTGCGCCGCGACGATGCGCGCGAGCTTGTCCTTCACCCGCATGGCGGCCAGATGAACGGTTCCCGCCACGGCGCCCGCAAAGCGGCTCGAGTAGTTTCCCGACGCCACCGACCACGCGTCCTTGTGCGTGTCGAATTCGACATTGACGACGACATCGACGGGGTCGAGACCGAGCACATCGGCCACCACCTGCGCGCATACCGTCATGTGCCCCTGCCCGGCCGGCGTGGACGCCACTGTGACGACCACGCCGCCCAGCAGATCGACGCTGACGGTTGCGCTGGCGATTGCGCCGTTCTTCGGGCCGGCCTTGCGCCGCGCTTCGGCGGGCAGAACGGTCGAGATATAGCCCATGTTCGAGACCGACGGCTCGATGATTGACGCAAAGCCGATGCCGTAGAGACGGCCCTCGCCGCGCGCGGTTTCACGGCGCGCCGCCAGTTCGTCGTAGCCGCCGTCCGACAGCGCGCGCCGCAACGCTTCCTGATAGTTGCCCGAGTCGTAGAGCGCGCCCGACGGCGTGCGATACGGAAACGCATCGGCGGCGATAAAGTTGCGCCGGTAGACCTCCACGATATCGAGCTTCAATTCGATCGAAATGCGCTGCATGAGCCTTTCGAGCGCGAAGTAGACCTGTGGCCCGCCGAATCCGCGCACGAGGCCGGTCGGTGTCTTTGTGGTGAGCGCCACGCGGTTGCGCACGAGCAGATTGGGAATCGCATACGCGCCCGTGAGGCAGCCGTGCATCCGGTAGAACGTGGCCGGCTCCGGTGCACGAAGATAGCCGCCGCAGTCCTCGATCTGGTCGTAGGAAAGCGCGGTGATGCGGCCGTCTTTTTCGACAGCGGCCTCGAGCTTCGTCAGACGCGCCGTCGCGGATGTGGCGGCGCTCAGATGTTCGAGCCGGTCCTCGACCCACTTGACCGGCGCACCCGCCTTGCGGGACGCGAGACACATCAGCACCACATAAGGAAATACCGACTGCTTGACGCCGAAGCTGCCGCCCGAATCGCGCGGTGCCTTGTGCCGCAAGCGGTTGGCGGGAAGCTTGAGCGCCATCGCCATGACCGCGTGCAGCGAAAACGGCCCCATGAAATTCGACGTGACCTCGTAGCCTTCATTCCCGGCCAGAAACTCCGCGACCACCACGGCGCATTCGATCGGCGTGCAGGTATTGCGCGGGTAGTGCGCTTCGAGCGTCACGCGATGCGGGGCCTTTGCGAAGGCCGCTTCGGGGTCGCCGTAACGAAAGTGACGGTCGCTCACCACGTTCGTGCCGACCTTCGGATGCAGCACGGGCGCGTCGTCGGCAATGGCTGCCTCGATCGACGTGACTGGCGGCAACGGCTTGTATTCCACCTTGATAGATTCAAGCCCGTCTTCGGCCAGCGCCCGCGATTCCGCAACGACCACGGCCACGGGTTCGCCGCTGTAACGCACGCGGTCGATCGCGAGCGACCAATGCTCCATCGGCGATTTAACGCCTACGACGAAGGGCCGCGACCACTCGCGCACATCGTCGCCGGTCAATACGGCATGCACGCCTTTCTGCGCGAGCGCGCCCGTAATGTCGATGCCGATTATTTCGGCGTGCGGATGAGGCGATCTGAGTACAGCCGCATGCAGCGTGCCGGGCTTCACCGCGATATCGTCGCCGTAGCGGCCATGTCCCGTCAGGATGGCCGCATCTTCGAGACGCTCCATGGGCCGTCCGACATGGCGACGCGAGCGCCGCTCGGCGTCCGATTGAACGACGGTTGGTTCTGGGCGAGCTTCCTGCTCGACCAGGAGCTCGGTTCCGGCTTCGCTCACGGGTGTCTCCTGCATGAATGAGTGGCGCGGTGGACTTTCGCTGCCGACGCATAAGGCCGCAGGCGCAAGGAATCTATCCACACATGAATGCCGATGCTTTGCTTGCGGCCCGGTTCGGGGCAAGTCAGCATGCTTCGTTGACTACAATGTAAAGGCGCTTATGCGGAATCGCTTTACCCGGTGATCGTGCGATTTACCCTGGAGTCTGATGCTTTTCGCCGATCGTCGGCCGGATCAGGCGACCGCTACGTACATCGAATCAGCTTCGCGCGTTGCACGCATCGAATGACGCTGAAGAACGGGGACGTGGCGGCGAATCGCCGTCATTTCGGCCACGATGGACACCGCGATTTCCGGCGGAGTTTGCGCGCCGATATAAAGGCCAACGGGTGCATGAAGCCGCGCTATCTGCTGTTCGCTCAGATCGAAGAGCCTGAGACGCGCCTTGCGCCGCTCGCTGTTTGCGCGCGAACCAATCGCGCCAATATAAAAAGCCTCGGTAGTCAGCGCCTCGAGCAGCGCCATATCGTCGAGCTTCGGATCGTGTGTCAACGTCACGATCGCCGTATTGCAGTCGACGCCGATGCGCAGCAACAGATCGTCCGGCATTTCCCGGTTGAATTCCGTGCGGGGCACGTCCCAGACGGTTTGATACTCTTCTCGCGGATCGCACACAATGACCGTATATCCCAGCGGAACAGCCAGCCGCGCGACGTACTCGGCCAACTGACTGGCGCCGATCAACACGACGCGCAATTGCGGACCGTAGACCGATTGCAGATACCGGCCATCGAACGTGCCGGGAAGCCACGCATCCAGATGTTCCAACCTCACCTTTCCTGTCAGCGCGTCGAGCGTCCGCATCACGGTCTTGCCACTCAACGTACTGTCCAGTACGTCGGCGAGCTTCGATTCCGGGCGGAGCGGCTCGACAACAAGTTCGAGCGTGCCTCCGCACGGCAGACCGAACCGATGTGCTTCATCTGCTGTCACGCCATATCGGAGTACTTCCGGCCTGCGCTCCGAGAACGAGCCGCCTCTCGCACGCTCCGCGAGATCGTCTTCGACGCAACCGCCGGAAACCGATCCTTTCATGGCGCCGTCCGCGCGAACGGCCAGCATCGAGCCGACGGGACGGGGCGCGGAGCCCCACGTCCGCACGACCGTAACGACAAACACAACCGCGCCGCGACGCTGCCAATCCAGCGCCGCTTCCAGCACTTCGACATCAACTCGGTTCACTTTTGTCTCCGTTCGGCGCGATGCCTAGATCTCCACGTCTCCGCGATCGTCGTAAAGCTCGACGACGCGGCGGTATTCACTCGGGGTGATGCCCTGATGCTGACGAAAAAAACGCGTGAAATGCCCTGGGGCCGAGAATCCGAGATCGTAGGAGATGTCCGTCAACGAAGTCTTCCCTGACGCCAGCTCGCGGATCGCGCTTTCCATGCGCAACACGTTGAGATACACGTTCGGCGTGACACCGGTGCAGCGATGAAACAAGGCGAAAAAATGCGCTCGCGACAGGCCGCAGTGTTCCGCGAGCCGATGCATATCCGGGTCGCCTCGCGTGTTTTCGCGAAGCCACACGATTGCTTTGCGAATGCGCGGATCGCTCGGTCGGCGGCTGGCTATTTCCATTTGCCGTGACAGGTCTTGCCAGCTCCGGTCCGGGTCGATCACCGAGATCATCAGTTCGCAAAGAAGCCCTTCGAGCCTCTCGGACGCAATGCTGTCCGACCACCACATTTCCAGCGACAGTTCCTCTGCCAGCTTGCGGGCCCGCGGCGACAACTGCACACAGGGTTGCGGAAAAAACTGCGGATGCCCGCTACCGGCTAGCGGGTGCCGAATCTGTGCCAGCCAGTCCGGCTCGATGTACATCGCCAGAATGACCGTGCGCTGCTCCGAGTTGCCATTGTGCGTGTACGCGTGCGGTTCCCACGGATTGACAAGAACCGCCGTGTCGGCTGACAGCGGCTGCATTTCGTCATGCACTGCGAAGAACGTGTCGGGCCCCGCCGCCTTGATGAGCAGATGACAGTGGTGATGGGCATGGTGAACGAGCGGCGCATCCATATCTAGCAGTGCGACCCGCCCAAACCTGCCCTGGTAGATTTTTATCGCGCTTGACACTCGTTCGGTCTCCCACAAAATATTTCTCGCTCGATGGACTTCCCCGAGCTCAGTCGTCCTCAGCTCTTACGCGGCTGGATTGACGTCACTTACCCTTGAAGGTTGCTTTGCGCTTCTCATGAAACGCGTCGACGCCCTCGCGGAAGTCTTCCGAACTCCGAAGCCGGCTGTAGTTGAGTCCTTCCAGTTCGATTGCAACTGAAAGCGGTGCGTCTTCCGTGTCGTTCAGCAGCTTTTTCGCAGTGCGCTGAGCCAGCGGAGAAAACGCAATCAGCTCGCGAACGAGCGTGTCGGTTGCCGTTTCGAGGTCGCTGTCGGCAACGCATTCGGTCGCGATACCCCAATCGTACGCCTGCTCGCCAGGAATGCGGCGCGACCGCATGACGATGTCCTTGGTCCGCCCGATGCCGACCATTTTTTGCAGACGCGCGGAACCGCCCGAGCCGGGAATTTGGCCAAGCTTCTGTTCGGGAAGCGCGTACAGGGTGGTGTGCGTGGCAATGCGGAAATCGCAGGCAAGCGATAGCTCGAAGCCGACGCCGAAGCAGTAGCCGCGATTGGCGGCAATCACGGGCTTGCTGCAGCGCGCTGGCGAGGCCACGTTCCAGGCAAGCTTCGATACATGCTCCGGTGATGACTCGATGAAGCCCTTGATGTCGCCGCCGCTCGAAAAATGCTCGCCCACGGCGCGCAAAACGATGACGCGCACCCTGGGATCGTCGTCCAGCGCTTCGAACACGACGCGGATTTGTTCGCGCTGCAGCATAGACACGATATTGAACGGAGGGCGGTCAAGAATAATATCGGCACGCGAATCTGCCTCGCGAATTTCGACCCGAAACCCATCAGGTTCCGCGAGCAAGGCTTTCGCTTTATGGACGAGCTGATTCATGAATGTTCCTCTTTGCGGCTAGATTGAGCGGGGTTATCACGGATCCGAACCGATGTTTCAGACCACGCGATTAGTCAATGGGTGGCTTACGCCGGGACGCGCGGTGATTGGGGTTTTATCGTTGATTCAAGTATCAAGCAATGGGCGCCTTCGCGCTTACCCGCGGTTCCAGCCACTTACCCAGAAGTCTGATTTTCCGCATGTTCGACGCACGCCTAGTTGTATCGGTTGCCAGCGACATCGCGCCGGGATCAGCCATAGGACACATCTGTTCGAGTGCTACTATGGCAGTGCAGTTTGCTGCCGTGACCACTCATAGCAGTGTCCGCCCTGACACCCCTACTTCGAAGCTCGAAATGGCGCTGGCTGAGGACGCACAGGCACGCGGCTGGGCGAACGAGCAGGCGCGGCATCGGTCAATTGCGGATCGGGTCACACGGCTTCTGACCGATCTGGGAGAGCCTGACGGTGCCCATCTCTCCCGCTGATTCGGCTGAGCACACGCCGATTGATGCCGAACACGGATTGATCAAAAGCGCAACTTGTCCATATAAA
>NZ_BAYA01000041.1 GCF_000685015.1 Paraburkholderia bannensis NBRC 103871
GCTGCTGTCGGCGACGCCCGCGATCTTCGAGGCAGACCGGCGCGTGAAGATCCGGCTCGAAGGTGAATTGCCGTCGCCGCTGAATCCGCCGTCGGGCTGTACGTTCCATCAGCGTTGTCCGTATGCGATCGAGCGCTGCCGCCAGGAAGTGCCGCAACTTCGCGAAGTCGATGGGCGTCAGGTATCCTGCCATCGTGCAGAGGAGGTGGGGGAATAGGATGCTTGAAGCGACGGCGGCGCGTCGTTTTGCGCGCCGCCAACGTAGAAGCGGCCGTCGCGCCGCTTTGAAATTGCGGGCGTGGGTCTGGCGCCAGGGACGAACGGCGCGCGCTGCGATGGGCGCGGCGCTCGCGCTTGCCGTGGCGCTCGGGCCTTCGCTCGACCGTCCGCTGAGGCTCGCCGGTGCTTCGAATGCCGCCGGTTCGCCGGGTTTGCAGGGTTCGCGCACCTTCATGCCGCGCGCCTTCGGCGCGGGCGCTGCCGCCAATACGCCCGGCGTGCGTCCCCCGGTGCCGGCTTCACGGTTGCCGGGTTCGTCGTCGGGGGGGAGCCTGCCGGGCTTCCACTCGCCGCCCCCCGTGCAGAGCTACGCCTCAGGCACGACCGCGGGCGGCCCGGTGCGCACGCAACCGGCTCGCATGCCGTTCTATGTCGCCACGCGCGGCACCACTACGATCTACCTGCTTGGCACGCTCCACGTGGGCGACCCCGTCGACTACCCGCCGAACCAGCCGTTTCGTGCGCCGATCCTCGCGGCGCTCAACGCGTCGCCTACGCTCGCGCTCGAACTCTCGCCCGACGATCTGCTGGTCTCGCAGGACGATGTGTCGAAATATGGCGTATGCCGCCGTCCGTGCCTCGAACAGATGCTGCCCGAGCCGCTGTGGGCGAAGCTTGCGGCGCGCCTGCGCGGCAATCCCGAGGCGCTCGCCGAAATCCGCAAGATGAAGCCGTGGCTCGCTTCGCTGCTGGTGGAGACCTACGACTCGCTGAGTGCAGGCCTGCAAACCGAGTACGGCACCGAGGCGCAGTTGCAGAACGTCTACCTGCGCCTGAAGGGCCGCCGCGTCGTGGGCCTTGAGCGACTGGGCGAGCAGATGCGCGCCTTCACGAGCCTGAACCTCGCGCAGCAGCGCGAGATGCTGGCGCAGGATCTCGCGCAAACGCCTGCGCAGAATCTCGCCGATGTGCAGACGCTCCTGCGCCTGTGGCGCGTGGGCGACGCCGACGCGATCGCGGCCTGGGAAACCGCGCGGACTGAAAAGCTCTCGCACGATCAACGCGTGGCGGCATCGGTGGACAACCGCATCGTCTACGAGCGCAACCGGCGCTTCGTCGCGCGCATGCAGCAGTACGCGGGGCCGAACAAGCCGTTGTTCGTGGCGATCGGCGCTTTGCATCTGGGCGGGCGCAAGGGCGTGCTGCAACTGCTGCGTCAGCGCGGCTTTACGGTTGATCCGGGCTGAACAGGGCATCCTGCTCGGGCGCCTTACGGGCTCGTGAAGGTTTCCCGGACGTTTTCCCGGGCTTGGGCGCCGGCTTGCGCGTGCTGACGCGCTTCGGCTTTCTCTCCAGCGCTTCGCGCAACGCCGCGATCACCGTGCTCCAGTCGCCCACTTCCTCCTGCCGGAACAATCGCGCGGTGGGATACCACGGCGAGTCCGCGCGCTTTTCGAGCCAGCGCCATTCGCCGTTCGCGGGCACCAGCACCCAGACCGGCTTGCCGAGCGCGCCCGCCAGATGAGCAACCGACGTATCCACCGCGATCACGATATCGAGGTTCATGATGAGCGCAGCGGTATCGCCGAAGTCACGCAGCTCATCGGTGAAATCGTGGAGGGTTGCGCCGGTCTCCAGCGCCGCAAGCTGCGCGCGGGCCGCGTCGCCCTTTTGCAGCGAGAACCAGTGGAGCTTGTCGAGCGCGAATAGCGGAGCAAATGCCGCAAGCGCCACGGAACGGTTGCGGTCGTTGTAGAAGCCTGGATTGCCCGCCCAGACGAGGCCAATCCTGCGATGACCCGCGGCCTTGCCCGCGACCGTTTCCACCCGCGCCTTCCACGCCTCGATCTCGACCTCGCGCGCGAACAGATACGGCACCGTGGCCGGGATCGTGTCGAGTTCCGTCCTGCAAACGGACGGTGCGCTCATTGCGTAGATCCAGTAGTCGTAGTCGCCCGCGGGCTTGCCAGTCCAGGCGCGGTGCACGCCCGGCACCGACTGCGCGAGCAGTTGCAGCGGCTGCGTGATGCAGACATCGACGCTCGCGCCGCGCGCGGCGATCTCGGTGACGTAGCGCACGAACTGGATCTGGTCGCCGTAACCCTGCTCGTGCACCAGCAGCACGCGCTTGCCGTCAAGGGGTTCGCCGCGCCATTCAGCGATGCCTTCGATGTCGAATGGCGCGTAATCGCAGGCACGCCAGCGCCGCGCGTATTCGGCCCAGCCCTCGCGGTATTCGCCGCGCTTGAGCTTGAGCCAGACGAGGTTCTGGCGAGCGTCGGCGTGTTCGGGATCGAGCGCGAGCGCCTGTTCGTAGTAAGGCGCTTCCTCGTCGTTGCGGCCTTGCGCGCCGAGCGACGCGCCCAGGCACACGAGATTGGCCGCGTTGGGCTCCAGCGCCACGGCCTCGCGGTAGCAACGCTCCGCTTCGCGATAGTCGCCGCTCTGGCCGAGCGCGGTGCCCAGGTTCACCCATGCGGCGGCATAGCCAGGCGCGAGGGCGATACAGCGGCGGTAATGCGTGATGGCGGCGGCATCGTCGCCGAGCGCGCGCAGCGCATTGGCCATATTGAAGTGCAGCGCGGCGTCGTCGCCCGCGAGTTCGAGCGCCTCGCGATAGCACGCGAGCGCTTCCTCATAGCGCCCGAGCTTCGCGAGCACGCTGCCGAGATTGAGCCGCGCGTCGGTGGCCGCCGGGTTCAGCGCGAGCGCCGCGCGGCAGTGGCGCGCCGCGCCCGCAAGATCGCCCATGTCGCGCAAGGTGAGCGCGAGATTGTTATGGGCGTCGGCGAAACCGGAATTCAGGCGCAGCGCTTCGCGCAGGTTGTGCGCGGCTTCGCTGTGCAGGCCGAGCGCGCGAGCGGCGAGAGCGCGGTTGCTCCAGCAGATGGCGTCGCTGGGCGCGTGCTGGAGCGCGCGATCCATCAGTTCGAGCGCGCCGCGATGGTCGCCTTGCTGATGCCGCACGACGCCCAGGTAGTGCAGCGCGTCGGTATGAGCCGGGTCTTGCTCGATCAGCGCCTGGTAGACGGCTTGCGCTTCGTCGAGGCGGCCTGCGCCGTGCGCGGCCAGGGCTGCTGAGAAGCGGCTGGCGGAAGAATCGGAGGTCATGGAGATCGTGCGGCTGGCGGGTGCCGCACGCGCTGGGCAGGCTGCGCGGGCCGCTGACCGGATTGTGTAGGGAATCCAACAAGGTACGGATCAGGCTTCCGATCGAGGATCAGAAAAATCCGAAAGTGACGGCGAGACTGACGATGCCACGGGGAACATGCGCGCAGCCCGTCTGCTTTAGTTGGAATCCGATATCGGCGAATGTGCGGTGCTTCTACGATGCGACTTTCCTCTGCTCACTAGCCGCATCATGCTGAATCCACCTTTAGCCGGATCTGCCAGGCCTGACGTTCCCGTCGTTAGCGTCATCACGCCTACATGGCAGCGCGAAGCCATGCTGCCGTTCGCTTATCGCTCGTTCGCGCAGCAGGACGTGGGCGAGTGCGAGTGGATCGTGGTTGACGACAGCGCCGAGCCCAGCGCCTTCATGGCGAGCCTGCGCGACCCGCGCGTGGTGTATCGGCACGTGTCGCAACGCATGAGCATCGGCGAGAAGCGCAACCTCGCGGCCGGTCTCGCGCGCGCCGAGGTCATCGCCCACTTCGACGACGACGAGTTCTACGCGCCGGCGTACCTGCGCACGATGCTCGACCAGATGAAGGCGGGCAACGCGGACATGGTCAAGCTCAGCGCCTTCTTTCTGTATAGCCGCGTGTACGGCCAGTTCGCGTGGTGGGACACGCTGCGCAAGAGCGGGCTGCATTTCCGCTGGAGCCGGCAGCCGATGACATCGCTGAGTTTTCCGACCGAGCACAAGGCATTCGCCGACAACCATCTGGGCTACGGCTTCAGCTATGTCTACACGAAGCGCCTTTGGGCGGCGGGGCCGTTCGAGCCGTCGTCGTTCAACGAGGATGGCGCGTTCACGCAGGCGGCGTGCAGGCGCGGCGCGAAGCTGATGCTGGTCGCCGACGACGTCGGCCTGTGCGTGCACGTGCTGCACGCGTACAACACATCGGCGAGCTTTCCGCAGTACATCCTGCCGGACGCGCTGGTCGCGCAGCATTTCCCGCGCTTCGCCGAGGCGATGCGGGACATGCCGGCGCTCACTCAACCGCTCACCCAACCCACGAGCGCCTGAAGATGCTCAGGCCGCGCCCGCCACGCGCACGCCGATGCCCGCTTCGTCGAGCGCCGCGCGGATGCGCCGCGCGAACGCCAGTGCGTGCGGGCCGTCGCCGTGCAGGCAGATGGTCTGCGCATTGAGCGGCACCCACGCGCCATCGACGGCCTGCACGCGTTGCTCGCGGATCATCGCGAGCGTGCGTGCGAGCACGGTCTCCTCGTCGTCGAGCAGCGCGCCCGGCTCGCTGCGCGGCACGAGCGAGCCGTCGGCGCGATAGCCGCGGTCGGCGAACACTTCCTCGATGGCGACAAGCCCCGCTTCGCGCGCGGCGCTCACGAGCCCGCTGCCCGCGAGTGCAAACACCGTCACCGACGGATCGAAGTCATGCACCGCGGAGACGATCGCATCGGCGATTTTCGCGTCTCGCGCGGCCTGGTTATAGAGCGCGCCGTGCGGCTTCACGTGCGCGATGCGCCCGCCCTCGGCCTGCGCGATCGCCGACAGCGCGCCCAGTTGATACAGCACGCCCGCGTAGATTTCCTCGGCGGGCAGATCCATTTCCTTGCGGCCGAAGTTTTCCGGATCGTTGAAGCTCGGATGCGCGCCGATCGAGACGCCCTTGCCGACGGCCCAGCGCACGCATTCGCGCATCGCGTTGGCGCCGCCCGCGTGCCAGCCGCACGCAATATTGGCCGAGCTCACGAGGTCGAGCAGCGCCTCGTCGGAGCCGCAGCCTTCGCCGAGGTCGGCGTTCAGATCGATGGTGGTCATGGTGGTTCTCTCCGTATTGCCTGACGCCGCCCTCGCTGCCTGGTCCGGGCGGCGAGGGCGCTTGATGCGTTGCCTGCGTGTGATGCAGCGTTGCTCCGGCTGCTTTCGTTGTGGTTATCGCGGGTTATTGCGGGTCATCGCGAACGTGCGCGGCGCTCGTCCTGCATGGCGATCGCCGTGTCGATCTGGCGCAGGTACGCGCGCTCTTCGAGCAGCGCGTGACGCGCGACCGTCGGTGTCGTCTCGACAAATCGCAAGCCCGACGCCAGGCGCACCTGCGCGAGCTTCCAGAGATCCGCGCGTATCACCGCGCCGATCTTCGGATAGCCGCCCGTGGTCTGCGCATCGCTCATCAGCACGATCGGCTGGCCGTTCGGCGGCACCTGGATCGTGCCGGGCAGCACGGCGTGCGAGAGCAGGTCGGCGCTGGCTGCTTCCGGCTCGCGCGCGAGCGGCGTGCCTTCGAGGCGGTAGCCCATGCGGTTGCTGTTGGGCGTGACGCACCACTCGTCGGCCCAGAATGCGCGCTGTGCATCGGGCGTGAAACTGTCGTACTCGGGGCCGCGCAACACGCGTACCGGCACCGCCCACAGCACGCCGTCCGGATGGCGGCCGCGCCGGTGATGCGGTTCATCGACGTAGACGAAGCCGCATTGCGACGGCGCCTTCACGCCGAACGCCGGTGCGCCGGGCGCGAGCGAGGCGCGCTCGCCGCCCGGTGCGAACGACGCGCCCGTGGCGAGCCGGTCGCCGTCCTTGAGCGCACGGCCCGCAAGACCGCCGAAACCGGCCGCCAGGTCGGTGCTGCGCGAGCCGAGCATCGGCAGGACGTCGATGCCGCCCGCCACGCACACGTAGGCACGCATGCCGCGTTTCGCGCCCGGCAGCACGAGTTCCTCGCCTGCCGCGACCGGCAGGCTCCACCACGACCAGACCGGCTTGCCGCCGAGCGTCGCGCCGAAGTCGGTGCCGGTGATGGCCACGCGCGTGGCGCGCGCAAAGCGCAGCGCGACCGGGCCGAAGGTGATTTCGAGACCGGCGGCGTCCGGACGATTGCCGACCAGCCGGTTGCCGACTTCGAGCGCGAGCGTGTCGAGTGCGCCGCCGCTGGCGACGCCCAGATGCCGCAAGCCGTGGCGGCCGAGATCCTGGACTGTGGTGAGCAGACCTGCGCGCAAGACTTCGATCATGCGTGGGCCTCCTCGTTGACGCTTGCGTCGATGCGCTCAATGACGAAGCGCACGCGGTCGCCCGGCATGAGCAGGCTGGGCGGATTGCGCGTGGGATCGAACAGGTTGAGCGCGGTGCGGCCGATCAGTTGCCAGCCGCCGGGCGAGCGCGCGGGATAGATCCCGGTCTGCGCGCCGCCGATGCCGACCGATCCGGCGGGCACGGCCACGCGCGGCGTCGCACGGCGCGGTGCGTGCAACGCGGCGTCGAGGCCACCCAGATAAGCGAAACCGGGCTGGAAGCCGAGGAAGAACACCGTATAGACGCCCGCTGCGTGGCGCGCGGCGACATCGGCGGGAGCGAGGCCCGTGTGGCGCGCGACGGCGCCCAGATCGGGGCCCGCCTCGCCGCCGTAGTGCACAGGGATCTCGACTTCGCGGCCGGTCGCGGCGTCGGACTTGAGCGCGTCGCTGGCGTCGGCATCGTGCCAGGCGGCTTCGAGCGCGCGGGTGAGCGCGACGGCGTCGGCAGCCAGCGCATCGAAAACGATCGTCAGGTTGTTCATGCCGGGCACGACTTCGCGCACGGCGTCCCAGCCGCGCGCGAGCGCGGCCACGGCCCAGATGCGGCGCTGCACGTCGAGCGTGGCGGGCGGCGGCGCTTCGCAGACGAGCGCCTCATCGCCAAGCGGATAAATACGGGGAGCAGGATTGCGCATGAGGTTTGGAATCCGTCGCCAGCGGGCGGCGCGCTGTTCTACGCGATGCGCAGCGCCGGGCACACGGATGGGGTCAAGTTACTTTCTCGACGAATTATCGACAATTTCTGGATAAGCGTTTGCCCCAGGGCACAGCGCGATGCGTCGAACAGACACAGCGGTGAAAGAAACGGCGTGGCGACGTGGGGAAGCTCGTGCTCAACGCGCTTGCAAACGTCCCGCGAGATGCGAGTGCGCATCGGTGACGACGGCGTCGAGCGGCAGGTCGTGCGCTTCCGGTTCGAGCACGCCGTCGTCGATCCGGCACGCCTCCCAGGCGACGCCCACCGTGAGCGGGGGCTGTGCGGCGGGCCAGGCGGCGAGCGTGCGGTCGTAATAGCCGCCGCCGTAACCCAGCCGGTAGCCCGCGCGATCGAAACCCACGCATGGCACCAGCAGCAGATCGGGGAGGGCCAGGTCCTGTGCGTCCTGCGCGGCCGGTTCGGGAATGCCGTGATGGCCTTCGCGCATCGCCGCGTGCGGCGTCCAGAAATAGAACTGCAAGGGTGTGTGACGTTCGTGAATGACCGGCAATGCGGCGCGACGCGATGCATCGGCGGCGAGCCACGCGGCGATCCAGGCGCGCGCATCGAACTCGCCGGGCAACGGCCAGTAAAAACCGATCGTACGGGGCGCGAGATGCGCGATGAGTGCATCGAGATTCGCCGTCAGCGCGGCAGTCGCAACTTCGTCGGAAAAGGCCGCCAGACGGGCCTCGCGAAGCCGTAAACGCCACGTCTTTTTGGCTTCGGCCAAAGGGTTGCGTGCTATGCTTGGGTTCACCTCGCGCTCCAGAAATAACGATGTCCAAACGCCTTGTCCGAGTATATCGCGTGGTCGGTCTCGCACTGACCGCCGCGGCGCTCGTGGCGTGCCGCACGGCCGATGCCGTGCGGCCCGTCGCGCTGCCAGTGGGGGCGACGCTCACGCCCGACGACCAGACTTTCATCCAGCTTCGCGAAGCCGCACGCAACAACGATGCGGGGCGCGCCGCGCAACTCGCCGCGTCGATTCCGGATTATCCGGCGCCTGCGTATCTGGAGTATTTCCAGCTCAAGCCGCAACTGTTCGATTCGCAGGGCCATGCACGCGTGGACGCGCCCGACGCGCCCGTGCTGTCGTTCCTGCAGCGCTATGACGGCCAGGCCATCGCCGACCGTCTGCGCAACGACTATCTGCTGGTGCTGGGCGCGCGCCACGACTGGGCGAACTTCGACAAGCAGTACACGCGCTTCGTGCTCAACGACGACACGCAGGTCAAGTGCTACGCGCTGGAGTCGCGCGCGGCGCGTGGCGACAACGTCGCCGACGATGCGCGCGCGCTGCTCACCGAACCGCGTTATTACGGCGACGGCTGCGTCGACCTGGTCACGGCGCTCGCCATCAAGAACCAGTTCACGAGCAACGACGTCTGGCAGCAGATTCGCCTCGCCTACGAGCAGAACCAGACTTCGACGGGTACGAAGCTCCTCGACGCGCTCGCGCAACGCCCGGATCCCACGGCATTCAGCCAGGCGGTCAGCACGCCGCCGCTCACGCTCGCGCGCGGTGTCGGCGCAGACGACCAGTCGCATCAGCTCGCGCTGCTCGCCGTCACGGTGATGGCGCGCAACGATCCGGCCATGTCGGCTTCCACGTTCGCGGCGGTCGCGCCTTCGCTGACCTCGCCGGAGCGCGCGATCGGCTGGGGCACGATCGGCTACCAGGCGGCGCTCAAGCGCATGCCGGGCGTGCTCGGCTGGTATCGCCTGTCGGCCAACGCACCGCTCTCGTATCCTGCGTACGAATGGCGCACGCGCGCCGCGCTGCTCGGCGGCGACTGGACGATGGTGCGCTGGTCGATCGAACAGATGCCAGCCGCGCTGCGCGCGCAGCCTTCGTGGGTCTACTGGCACGCACGCGCGCTCAAGCAGGCGGGCGAAACGGGCCAGGCGAACCAGGAATTCGCGTCGATCTCGCAGGGCTATAACTTCTACGGCCAGCTCGCCACCGAAGAACTCGGCCAGAAGATCACGATTCCGCCGAAGACGACCGTCAGCGACGCCGACATCGCCCAGGCCGCGCAGACGCCGGGCTTCGCGCTCGCGCAGCGTTTCTACGCGCTCAACCTGCGTCTCGAAGGCAATCGCGAGTGGAACTGGCCGCTGCGCGGCATGAGCGACCGTCAACTGCTGGCCAGCGCCGAGTACGCGAAGCGCATCCAGTTGCTCGACCGTACCGTCAACACGGCCGATAAAACCGTCAGCGAGCATGACTTTTCGCTGCGCTATCTCGCGCCGTTCCGCGACGTGGTGGAGCGCGACGCGCAGACCAACGGCCTCGACGTCGAATGGGCCTATGGCCTGATCCGCCAGGAATCTCGCTTCATCCTCAACGCGAAGTCGGGCGTGGGCGCAAGCGGCCTCATGCAGATCATGCCGGCCACGGCGCAGATGGTCGCGAAGAAGATCGGCATTGGCCCGCTCTCGCGCGATCAATTGAACGATCTCGACACCAACATCCTGCTGGGAACGAACTATTTGTCGATGATCTACAATCAGTTCGATGGCTCTGCCGTGCTCGCCACGGCCGGTTACAACGCCGGGCCGGGACGCCCGCGCGCATGGCGCTCGACCCTGCAAGGCGGCGTCGAAGGGGCCATCTTCGCGGAAACCATTCCGTTCCAGGAAACCCGCGATTACGTGAAAAACGTGTTGTCGAACACGGTCTACTACGCGGCACTGTTCGAAGGCCGTCCGCAGTCGCTCAAGGCGCGTCTCGGCTATATCACTCCTTAAGCCGATTCTGCGCCGCGCGGCGCGCTCCGTGAAAGCAGCGGGGCGCACCGCACGAGCCGCCGGACCTCCTGCGTGAACTGGACGCCGCGCCGCCCAGCTCACGAGGAGGTCGGAGATGCGACATCAAGCCATCGCGGTCATCGGCGGTTCGGGATTCATCGGCAGCCATCTCGTCAACGCACTCGTCGAGGCCGGCAAGGATGTCCGCGTCGCCACCCGGCGGCGTGCCGCGGCCAGCCACCTCACCCTGCTTCCCATCGATGTGATCGAAACCGACGTGACCGATCCGGTCGCGCTCGCCCGTTTCGTGGAAGGCACCGACGCCGTCATCAACCTGGTCGGCACGCTGCACGGCGGCCACGGCAAGCCGTACGGCGCGGGCTTCGCGAAACTGCACGTCGAACTGCCCACCAAAATCGTCGCCGCCTGCGAAGGCAAGAACGTGCATCGGCTCATTCATATGAGTTCGCTGGGCGCCGATCCGCGCGGGCCGAGCATGTACCTGCGCTCGAAGGGCGACGGCGAAAAGGCCGTGCACGCGGCCACGGCGCTGGCCACGACGATCCTGCGGCCGTCCGTCGTGTTCGGGCCCGAGGACAATTTCCTCAACCGTTTTGCCGTGCTGCAAAAGCTCTTTCCGATGATCCCGCTGGGCATGCCGGATGCGAAGTTCCAGCCGGTGTACGTGGGCGACGTGTCGAAGGCGATCGTCAATGTGCTCGATCTCGACGCCGCGAGCGGGCACACTTACGAACTCGGCGGCCCGAGCATCTATACGCTGGAGCAGCTCGTGCAGTATTGCGGCGACGTCGTCGGGCGGCACGCGCGGATCATGCGGCTGCCCAATGCGTTCGCGCGGATGCAGGCGTTTTCGTTCGAACTCGCGCCCGGCGAGCCGGTGCTCACGCGCGACAATCTCGACTCGATGAAGGTCGATAGCGTGATGAGCGGGCCGCTCGCGCCGGAGCTGGGGATCGAGCCGGCCAGCATCGAAACCATCGCGCCGCTCTATCTCGCCGATGCCTCGCTGCGCTCGCGGCTGAACATTTTCCGCGCGAGCGCGGGCCGTTGAACGCCATACTCAATCAACCCACAACCCTCTAACGCTCAACATGAAGCTCGTCATTGGAGACAAGAACTATTCGTCGTGGTCGATGCGCCCCTGGCTGCTGCTCACGCATTTCGGCATCCCGTTCGAGGAAGTGCTGATCGAGCTCGACCAGCCCGGCACAAAGGACGCGATCCTGTCGTTCTCGGCATCGGGCAAGGTGCCTTGCCTGATCGGCGACGACGGTGCGGCCGTGTGGGATTCGCTTGCCATCGCCGAGACGCTCGCCGAGCGCTTCCCGCAGCACGCCATGTGGCCGCGCGATGCGAACGCGCGCGCGCAGGCCCGCAGCGTGAGCGCCGAAATGCACTCGGGCTTCGCCGAGCTGCGCACCCGCATGCCGATGGCGATTCGCACCTCGAAGCCGGGCGCGGGCGCGACGCCCGGCGCGCTCGCCGATGTCGCGCGTATCGATGCGCTCTGGAACGCCTGCCTCGACGCGAGCGGCGGCCCGTTCCTGTTCGGCGAGTTCGGCATTGCCGATGCGATGTACGCGCCGGTCGTGATGCGCTTCAACAGCTACGCGCCGCCGCTCTCGCCGAAGGCCGCCGCCTACGCCGAACGCGTGAGCGCGCTGCCCGCCGTGGCCGCGTGGATCGAAGGCGCGCACAACGAAACGCATCGTATCGGGCATGACGAACTCGACGGCCCGGACGACGGCGACGCATGAAGATCTATGTCGTAGGCGGCGCGATCCGCGATGAAATGCTCGGCCTGCCGGTGCGCGACCGCGACTATGTCGTGGTCGGCGCGACGCCCGAGCAGATGGCCGCGCAGGGTTATCGTCCGGTGGGCAAGGACTTCCCGGTCTTCCTGCATCCGCAGACCCAGGAGGAGTACGCGCTCGCGCGCACCGAGCGCAAGACCGCCGCGGGCTATCACGGCTTCCAGTTCTTCTACGCGCCGGACGTGACGCTCGAAGAAGATCTCGCGCGGCGCGATCTCACGATCAACGCGATGGCGCGCGAGGTGCAGCCTGGCGGCGTCATGACCGGGCCGGTGGTCGATCCGTTCGGCGGCGCGCGCGACCTGAATGCGCGCGTGTTTCGCCACGTGAGCGATGCGTTTCTGGAAGACCCGGTGCGGATCCTGCGCGTGGCGCGCTTCGCCGCGCGTTTTGCCGATTTCAGCATTGCCCCGGAAACCCTGGCGCTCATGCGTGCGATGGTCGAATCGGGCGAGGCCGATGCGCTCGTGCCCGAGCGCGTCTGGCAGGAAGTGTCGCGCGGGCTGATGGAAGCAAAACCTTCGCGCATGTTCGAGGTGCTGCGCGAATGCGGCGCGCTCGCGCGCGTCATGCCCGAGGTCGACAGCCTCTTTGGCGTGCCGCAGCGCGCGGACTATCACCCGGAAGTCGATACCGGCATCCACGTGATGATGGTGATCGACCACGCGGCCGCGCAGGGTTACGCGCTGCCGGTGCGCTTCGCCGCGCTCACGCACGACCTGGGCAAGGCGACCACGCCCGAGGACATCTTGCCGCGCCACATCGGTCATGAAGGACGCAGCGTCGATCTCCTCAAGCCGCTGTGCGACCGCCTGCGCGTGCCCAACGAATGTCGCGATCTCGCGTTGCTGGTCGCGCGCGAGCATGGCAACGTGCATCGCGTGATGGACATGGGCGCGGCGGCGCTCGTGCGCATGCTCGAACGCAGCGACGCACTGCGCAAGCCCGCGCGTTTCGCCGAGGCCTTGCAGGCGTGCGAATCCGATCTGCGCGGGCGCCTGAACTGGGAAAACGCCCCGTATCCGCAAGCCGAGCGTTTGCGCGTGGCGCTGGTGGCGGCGCGTGCGGTGGACGCGGGCGCGATTGCGCGCACGGTGACCGAAGCCAGCGCCGATAAAAACGTCGCGGAGAAGATCAAGGACGCCGTGCACCAGGCGCGGGTGGAATCGGTGGAAGCGGCGCTGACTGCGGAAAGCTGAGCGGGCTTTGGTGGCAAAAGAAAAGGCGCACGCGTGCGCCTTTTCTTATTTGGATCGTTCGCTCTCAGAGCGCGCGCACGATCAACGAGAGCGCCATCGACAGCACGAGCGTCGACATGAACGGCAGCGGGTACTCGCGGCCGAAGAGCCGCAGCGTGACGTCGCCGGGCAGCCGGCCGATGCCGAGCTTGCGCAGCCACGGCTGTGCGCCCGACAGGATCGCGACGGCAATGAAAGTGGTGATGAACCAGCGGATCATGGTCGCGCGTTCCAGTGGGTATCGTTAAAGCGGTTATCGTTCGAGCCGATGGGGTTAAAGCGTATGGCTGCGGTCGCCGCGAGCGAACGCAGCAATCGTCGAGTCGATGCCGCGCGAGAATGCGATCACCTTGAACAGCTCGCCCATTTCGGCTTCCGAAACGAGTTTTTGCACAGCGTTGGCGGCAGGGATGAAGCGCGCGACATCGTTGACATCGATTTCGCTGAGCACCTCGGTGATGCCCGCGTTCATCAGGAAGCGCGCCTGCGAGGTGTAGCCGAGCAGGTCAGCGCCGGTCTCGACGCCCGCCTGGGCGATGCCCGTGAATTCGACGTGCGCGGTGATGTCCTGCAAGCCGGGGTAGAGGAACGGATCGTCGTGCGCGCGGTGACGGTAGTGGCACATCAGCGTGCCCTGCACGCGCTGCGGGTGGTAGTACTCGCTTTCCGGAAAGCCGTAGTCGATAAAAAACACCGCGCCGCGCGTGAGCATCGCGCAGACCGTGCGCGTGAAGGCGAGTGCGGCTTCGTGCGTCTCCGCCACGTAATCATAGCTGCCGTCGATGGCGGCCAGCACGCTGCCCGGTACGCCCTGGGCCCAGTCGGCGTCGCGCCCGCTCATGGCGGGGCGGTCGGAGAACACAAAAGCGTGGTCGTCGTTCACGGCCACGCCGCGCTCGTGCCACACCGCGTCCTTGCGCGCGAAGAGGCGCACCGGCATGGCGTCGAGCACCTCGTTGCCGATCACGACGCCTTCGAAGCTCGCGGGCAACGCGTCGAGCCACTGCACGCGCTCAAGCAGATGCGGCGCGCGCTGCGCGAGGGTTTCGCGCTGACGCTCGCGCAGTTCGCCCGACAGATCGACGATTGCGTAGGAATCGAACGGCACGCCCTGCGCTTCGAGCGCGAGCATGACGCCCGCCGCAAGCCGCCCCGTGCCCGCGCCGAACTCCATCAGTGCGCGCGTGCCGCTGGCCGCGAGCGCTTCGCCGACCGCGCGCGCGAGCGTGGCGGCGAACAGCGGCGACATCTCGGGCGCGGTCACGAAGTCGCTGCCATCGTCGGCGAGCAGGCCGAACTTGCGCGAGCCGCCGCTGTAATAACCGAGTCCCGGCGCGTAGAGCGCGCGCTCCATATAGCGGTCGAACGGCAGCCAGCCGCCCGCGGCGGCGATCTCCGCGCGCAGGGTTGCGGCGAGCGCCTCGGACTGCGCGAGCGCGATCGGCTCGGGAACAGGTAAACTAGCGGGTTCGTGAGCTTTCGGATTCATCCCGGCATTGTAAATGAGCGCATCTTCCGGCATCGGCGTAACGGATCGCGAGATCGGCGGCATCGCACAGGCGGGCAAATCGGTATCCGACCCTGCATCTAGCCCTGCGCGAGTCGTGCTGGTGACGGGCGGCGCGCGCCGTATCGGCCGGGCGCTGTCGGTGGGTTTTGCGGCGCGCGGCTGGGACGTCGCGGTGCATTACGGCGAATCGGCCGATGAAGCCGAGGAAGTCGTCGCCGAAATCCGCGCGATGGGCCGCCGGGCGATTGCCCTGCACGCCGACCTGGCCAACGAGGCGCAAGTGGCGCGGCTCGTGCCGGACTGCGTGGCGGCGCTGGGGCTGCCCGCGTGCGTGATCAACAATGCTTCGCGCTTTGAGGAAGACACGGCGCGCGACGTCGGCTACGAACGCCTGCAGCATCTGATGGCGATTAACGTCGGCGCACCGCTCGTGCTCGCGCGCATGCTCTGGGCCGCGACGCCCGAAGCCGCCGTGGACGACGAGACGCTGCGCACCTGCGTCATCAACGTGCTCGACCAGAAGCTGTACAACATGAATCCGGACTACCTGTCGTACACGCTGACCAAGGCCGCCTTGCAGAACGCGACCGTGGCGCTGGCCCAGGCGCTGGCGCCGAAGCTGCGCGTGGTGGGACTCGCGCCGGGACTGACGCTGCAATCAGGCGACCAGACGCAGGACGGCTTTGCCGCTGCCCACAAGGTGACGCCGCTTGGGCGCGCGTCGCGGCCGAACGATCTCGTCGAAGCCGCGCTGTATCTGGCGCAGGCTGGCGGCGTGACCGGCACGACGCTCGTCGTCGATGGCGGCCAGCATCTGGTGCCGCTGCCGCGCGACGTGATGTTTTTGACGGGCGGCTGAGCCACCTTGCGTGATTGTGCGACTGCAAGACTGAGTGCGTCATGAAACGCAACTAAATGAATTTACCGCTGCCCCTACCCAAGCGCACGCTCCGCGTGCGGCTGGGCCGGCAGGGGCGGGGCGGCCGGCCTGACCGGTCAAACGGATCGACGCGTCCGGCGATACTGCCGGAGCCGCCCGATCGCCGGCCCGAACCCCGCGCAAGCGGGCGCGCAACCTTGCCGCCCACGCGCTTTGCAAGATCAACCGTATGACCTTCCGGGCGCCCGCGCCCGCGAGACGTGCCGAATCCGCAACACGACGCACGCTTTTATCGACTGGAACGAACATGTCCGCCGTACTCCTGCATCCCCGGCTCGCCGACTGCCGCCGCCTTTTCCTGCGCAACTACGAAGTGCACATCAACATCGGCGTGCATGACTTCGAAAAACGCGGCGAACAGCGCGTCGTGATCAATGTCGACCTGTATGTGCCGCTCGCCTCGACCACGCCGCGCGAAGACAAGCTGCGCGAAGTCGTCGACTACGACTTCATGCGCGCGACCGTCGCCGCACGTATCGGCCAGGGCCATATCCATCTGCAGGAAACGCTCGTGGACGAGCTCGCCAATGCACTGCTCGCGCACGAACAGGTGCGTGCGGTGCGCGTGTCGACCGAAAAGCCCGACGTCTATCCGGACTGCGACGCCGTGGGCGTCGAAGTGTTCCGTATCAAGGAGGACTGAGCCATGAACGCACCCGAAACGCTGCCCGTGGATCAGCTCCAGAACGGCACGACTGAAGCGACCGACACGCCCGAGGTGAACACGCCCGAAGCCAGCGGCCGCCAGGCGCTGACCAGGCGCGAGCAGAAGGAAGCCTACGAGAACAACAAGCTGTACAAGCGCATCGTGCGTCAGGTCGGCCAGGCGATCGGCGACTACAACATGATCGAGGACGGCGACAAGGTCATGGTCTGCCTGTCCGGCGGCAAGGACAGCTATGCGATGCTCGACGTGCTGATGCGCCTGCGCGAGCGTGCGCCGATCGACTTTTCGATCGTCGCCGTGAACCTCGACCAGAAGCAGCCGGGCTTTCCGGAGCACATCCTGCCTGCGTATCTCGACAAGATCGGCGTGCCGTATCACATCGAGAACCAGGACACCTACAGCATCGTCAAGCGCCTCGTGCCCGAGGGCAAGACGACCTGCTCGCTGTGTTCGCGCCTGCGCCGCGGCATCCTGTACCGCGTGGCGGGCGAGCTGGGCGCGACCAAGATCGCGCTCGGCCACCATCGCGACGACATCCTGCAAACGCTGCTGCTGAACATGTTCTACGGCGGCAAGCTCAAGGGCATGCCGCCCAAGCTGCAGTCGGACGACGGCAAGAACATCGTGATCCGCCCGCTCGCCTACGTGAAGGAAACCGATCTGGAGAAGTACGCCGAACTGCGCGAATTCCCGATCATTCCGTGCAACCTGTGCGGCAGCCAGCCCAACCTGAAGCGCGCGGAAATGAAGGCGCTGATCCGCGAATGGGACAAGCGCTTCCCGGGCCGCATCGAGAACATGTTCAACGCGCTCGGCAATGTCGTGCCGTCGCACCTCATGGACGCGTCGCTGTTCGACTTCAAGGGCCTGCGCACGACGGGCGAAGCCGACCCGAACGGCGATATCGCCTTCGACGAAGATCCGTGCTCGACCGAAACCTCCGCGCCCGCCGAAGGCGCGACGATCCAGTTCCGACCCTTCGACGAGATCTGATCGACGGGTTTCATCGCAGCGCTTGCGAAAGCGCATCAGACCCCAAGGCGGCCGCGAGTGCACAATTCCGGCCGCTTTTTCACGTCTGCTTTCAAGCGGATGAGAAGTGTGTAAAAGAGTGTTCTATTCGGCTGCAAGCGCCTTGTGGTGGGGCGTTTTGAGAATAGCCCACATGCTAGAATCGATCGCTTCATTCCCACTCAAGTCATCGATGCAATGAACATCGTGATCCTCGCGGCAGGCATGGGCAAACGCATGCACTCCGCGCTGCCGAAAGTGCTTCACCCTCTCGCAGGCCAGCCGCTCCTCTCGCACGTCATCGACACTGCCCGCAGTCTTGAGCCGTCGCGCCTCGTGGTCGTGATCGGCCATGGCGGCGACGCCGTGCGTGCGGCTGTCGGCGCGCCCGACGTGCAGTTCGCCGTGCAGGAACAGCAGCTCGGCACCGGCCATGCGCTTGCGCAGGCTCTGCCGCTGCTCGACCCGAACGTGCCCACGCTCGTGCTCTACGGCGACGTGCCGCTCACGCGCGCCTCCACGCTCAAGCGCCTGACCGATGCGGCGGGCGCGAACGCCTACGGCATCCTCACGGTGACGCTCGATAACCCCACGGGTTACGGCCGCATCGTGCGCGGCGCGACCGGCTCGGTCATCCGCATCGTCGAGCAGAAGGACGCCAGCGACGACGAACGCCTGATCGACGAGATCAACACCGGCATCGTCGTCACGCCGACCGCGCCGCTCGCGGGCTGGCTCGCGGCGCTCGGCAACGACAACGCGCAGGGCGAGTATTACCTCACCGATGTCGTGGAAGCGGCTATCAAGGCCGGCCATCCGGTCGTCACGGCGCAGCCCGACGAGGAATGGGAAACGCTCGGCGTGAACAGCAAGCAGCAGCTGGCCGAACTCGAACGCGTGTATCAGCGCAACGCCGCCGATTCGCTGCTGGTCGCGGGCGTCACGCTCGCCGATCCGGCGCGCTTCGACCTGCGTGGCTCGATGCGCTGCGGGCGCGACGTGTTCATCGACGTGAACTGCGTGTTCGAAGGCAACGTGACGCTGGGCGACAACGTGCGCATCGGCCCGAACTGCGTGATCCGCGATGCCGAGATCGGCGCGGGCACGCGCGTGGACGCGTACACGCATATCGAAAGCGCGAAGGTGGGCGCGAATGCGGTGCTCGGCCCTTACGCGCGTCTGCGTCCGGGCGCGCAGCTCGCCGACGAAGTCCACGTAGGCAATTTCGTCGAAGTGAAGAACGCCAATATCGGCGTCGGCTCGAAGGCCAATCACCTGAGCTATGTCGGTGACGCCGATGTGGGCGCGGGCGTGAACATCGGCGCGGGCACCATCACCTGCAATTACGACGGCGCGAACAAGCATCGCACCGTGATCGAGGATCAGGTGTTCGTCGGCTCGGACACGCAGCTCGTCGCGCCGGTGCGCGTGGGCCGCGGCGTGACCATCGCGGCGGGCACGACGGTGTGGAAGGATGTGCCGGAAGGCGCGCTCGTCCTCAACGAAAAGACCCAGATCGAAAAGACCGGCTACGTTCGGCCGGTGAAAAAGAAAAGCTGAACGGCAGGACAAGCAGAACAAGCAGGACACTCAAGGCGGCGGCGCGCATTTCCCGCGTCACAAGCGCAGCGCGCGCCGCCTCGCCTCTCATTGCAAAGGATCGAACTCCATGTGCGGCATCGTCGGCGCAGTAGCGCAACGTAATATCGTTCCCGTTCTCATCGAAGGGCTGCGGCGGCTCGAATACCGCGGCTACGACTCGTGCGGCGTGGCCACCGTCACGGCGGCTGGCCCGCAGCGCGTGCGCAGCGTCTCGCGCGTGGCCGAACTCGACGAGCAGGTGCGCGAGTCGCATTTCGAAGGCGTGACCGGCATCGCGCACACGCGCTGGGCCACCCACGGCGCGCCGACCGTCAACAACGCGCACCCGATCTTCTCGCGCGACGCGCTGGCGATCGTGCACAACGGCATCATCGAGAACTACGAAGCGCTGCGCGAAATGCTCAAGGGCCGTGGCTACGAGTTCGTCTCGCAGACCGACACCGAAGTCATCGCGCACCTGATCCACAGCCTCTACAAGGGCGACCTGTTCGCCGCCGTGCGCGAAGCCGTGCAGCAGCTGGCGGGCGCTTACGCGATCGGCGTGGTGCACAAGGATCAGCCGCATGTGGTCGTGGGCGCGCGCGCGGGCTCGCCGCTCGTCGTGGGCTACGGCGAAGGCGAAGCGTTCATCGCTTCGGACGCGCTCGCCATCGCGGGCAGCGCCAACCGCATCAGCTACCTGGAAGAAGGCGACGTCTGCGAGATCTCGCTCGAAGGCGTGCGTATCGCCGATCGCGCGGGCAACCTCGTCACGCGCGAATCGCGCGACGTGCAGGCGTACGGCGGCGCGGTCGATCTCGGCCCGTATCGCCATTACATGCAGAAGGAAATCTTCGAGCAGCCGCGCGCGATCTCGGACACGATTCCGGCGCTCGACGAAGCGTTCGATCCGGTGCTGTTCGGCGAGAATGCCGGCGAAGTCTTCAAGGGCATCGACAGCATCCTGATCCTCGCCTGCGGCACGAGCTACTACGCGGGCCTGACGGCCAAGTACTGGCTCGAAACCGTTGCGAAGATCCGCACGGACGTGGAAATCGCCAGCGAATACCGCTACCGCGAATCGGTGCCGAACCCGCGCTCGCTGGTCGTGACGATCTCGCAGTCGGGCGAAACGGCGGACACGCTGGCCGCGCTCAAGCACGCGCAGTCGCTCGGCATGGAGCACACGCTGGCCGTGTGCAACGTGGCGACGAGCGCGATGGTGCGCCTGACCGAATTCAAGTTCCTCACGCACGCGGGCCGCGAAATTGGCGTGGCGTCGACCAAGGCGTTCACGACGCAGCTCGTCGGCCTGTTCATCCTCGCGGTGACGCTGGGCAAGCTGCGCGGGCAGGTGAACGCCCAGCAGGAAGCCGAATATCTCAAGCTGTTGCGCCACCTGCCGGCAGCGCTCAACGGCGTGCTGGCGCTGGAGCCGCAGATCATCGCGTGGTCGGAGGAATTCGCGCGCAAGGAAAACGCGCTGTTCCTCGGCCGCGGGCTGCATTACCCGATCGCGCTGGAAGGCGCGCTCAAGCTCAAGGAAATCTCCTACATCCACGCGGAAGCGTATCCGGCGGGCGAGCTCAAGCACGGCCCGCTCGCGCTGGTGACGGAAGCCATGCCGGTCGTGACGGTCGCACCCAACGACGCGCTGCTCGAAAAGCTCAAGTCGAACATGCAGGAAGTGCGTGCGCGCGGCGGCCAGCTCTACGTGTTCGCCGACGCCGATACGCACATCACGAGCGAAGAGGGCATCCACGTGATCCGCATGCCGGAGCACTACGGCCTGCTCTCGCCGATCCTGCACGTCGTGCCGTTGCAGATGCTCGCGTATCACACGGCCAGCGCCCGTGGCACCGACGTCGACAAGCCGCGTAACCTCGCGAAGTCGGTGACGGTCGAATAAGGCTGTTCGAATAGCGATTGCGCAGATGGGATAGAAAGGCGCCGGACGAAAATCCGGCGCCTTTTTCTTTTGCCGATGCGCTTCGCATGGAAGATTTGCAGGCATCCGCAATTGATGCAGACTGGCGCCAGTTTGCTTTCCTCTGACGGATCGACGCGTAACGCGCCCGACCGCCGGACGGACAATCGAGGGGGCGTGGTCTTATGGTTCGATGGGGATGGCTCGCTGCGCTGGTGCTCTGCATGGCGGCGCAGGCTGGCGAGCTTGACGCAAGCAACGACGGCAGCAGCGCCGCCTCCGACGTGAGCGTCGCGGCGAGCGCGAATGCCTGCTCGCATGCCTATACCGCGCCAATCGCCGATACGACGCTGCCGGCGAGTTCGCTCACTCGCCCTCAAGGCCGCGTCACCGACCTCACAGGCGTGCTCTCAGAGGCCTGCAAAGCCGATCTCACCGAACGCCTCGCTACGCTCGAACAGCAGACCGGCGATCAACTGGCCGTGCTGCTCGTGCCTGGCACCGGCAGCGACTCCATCGAGCAATACGCCACGAAGATCTTCGAGCAATGGAAACTTGGGCATAAGCAGGTCGACAACGGCATCCTGCTGGTCGCGGCGCTGCATGACCACCACGTGCGTATCGAAGTGGGCTACGGGCTGGAAGGCACGATTCCCGATGTGGTCGCCGGGCGCATCATTCACGAACTTATCGTGCCCGCGTTTCGCGGGCAGAACTACGAAAGCGGGATCAGCGCGGCAGTGGACGAGCTGACGCTGCGGCTGGGCGGCCGCGCCGCCACCAATGCGCCTAATGATGCCGCCACGCCGCAGCAACCGGACGAGACCATCCGCGCAACGCCTTCGCTGACCCCCAGCCCGCCGCCGGAGGATCACGCTGGCAGGCCGTTCTTCTGGTGCACGTTCGCGCTGCTCAACGTCGCTTTCGGCGCCGTCGCCGCGTGGCGCAAGATGACCTGGGGCTACAGGCTGGGCGGCGGCTATGTCGTCACGGCGCTCGCTGCGCTCTTTTTCGCGTCGCCTGCGATTCTCGGGCCTGGCCTTCAGGGTGCGGGCGGCACGTTGCTGCTGCCCGCGCTGTTGCTGCCCGCCATCTTCAGCTGGCCGCTGGTGGGCCTGGGGCACGGTCTGTTCGTCTCGAAGAAGGTGCGCCAGTACACGGGCGTCTCGTTCGGCGCGCTGTGCGCATCGGTGCTCGCGGGCTGCGCGATGGGTTACGGCTTCGTCAGCGTGCTGCTGGTGATGACGCTGTTCGTGACCGTGATGGCGCTGATCGTCGCCTGGCTGGAGGCCACGATGCGCTTTGCGCGCGGCGGGAGCCACGCGGATTCTTCGACCGGTACGTCGTACAGCACTGGCTGGATTTCGAGTTCCAACTCCGATACGTCCAGTTCCTCGTCGTCAGGTTCCGACTGGTCGGGCGGCGACGGAGGTTCGAGCGGCGGTGGCGGCGCGTCGGGCAGCTGGTGAAGCACGGCCACGCCCCAGCAGTACAACGTGCAGATCCGTCAGTTTCCGTGCTGGTCGCCAGGGCGTTCGGCTACAAGCCGAGGCCCAATTTCAGCGTGACGGACGAAGCGGCGATCTCAAAGCCGCCCACGCTCGACTTCACGCCGCAGAAGGCGCAAGCACAGTAAGCGGACGAGGCGGGTGGAAGTGGCTCAATCGTCGTCGTCGTCGCGGTGATGCTTGTACCAGCCGCGATGGCGGCCGTGATCGTGCCAGCGGCGATCGTCGCCTTCGTCACCATCGTCGCCGCGGTAGCCGTAGCCCTGAACGTATCCATAGGCGGGGGCCGCATAGGCCACTGGCGCCTCCTGGTAGACCACGGGCGGCGGCGGCGCCACATAGACCGGCCCGGGCACGCCCAGCATCACGCTCAGGTCAGTATGAGCCGACGCCTCGCTGGCGGCCACGGCACAGGCCAGTCCGGCTGCCGACAGTATCGAAATGTGCAGTGTGCGTTTTATGGTGGTTTTCATGTTGACCCTCGTCTCTCCGAATGGCGGGATCGTAGGGACTGGAATCGTTCCAGGGTGATACGGGTTGCTTGCTGCTGTAACCGCGTGTAAGCCCGAATGCAGCGCCATAATGGCGCGAGTCGAATTCCGCACGGCAACACACAACATCGCGTACCTTCAAGCATCTAAGGCGTCACTTATGCAACTAACCGAACAAAAGCGACCGTCCACCCAACGGTTGCCACGCCTCTACGCGTTCTCGGGCGCCGGGCTTTCAGCAGAGAGCGGCATCTCGACGTTTCGCACTGGCGACGGCATCTGGACGCACACCAGCATCGACGAAGTCTGCAACTACCGCACGTGGCGTCGCAACCGGCCCGCGGTGTTCCGCTTCTACAACCAGCGCATCGCCGAATGTTCGGACGCACAGCCGAACGACGCGCATCGGCTGCTTGCGCAGTGGCAGGACACCTGGGGCACGGAGCGTGTGCACCTGATTACCCAGAACATCGACGGTTTGCTGGAGCAGGCCGGTGCGCGCCAGGTCACGCATCTGCATGGCGACATGATTTCGCTGCTTTGCACCGACTGCGAGTACCGCTTTCCGAGCGGCGGCAGCGCGCTGGACGCCAACGCGGCATGTCCGTCGTGTGGCCAGGTCGAGAGCGTGAAGCCAGGCGTCGTGTTCTTCAACGAAGCCGCACCCGAGTACGAAACGCTCTGGCGTATCCAGCAGGCCATGAACGACGACGATATTTTTATCGCCATCGGTACGTCGTTCGAGGTGATTCCGCCAGAGCGGCTGCTGCCGCCTTCGCGCTACGGGCGTCATGCGCGCAACCTGCTGGTGGATCCATCGCCAAGCCGCACCGAGTTTTTCGGTGTCGTGGAGGCACAGCCGGCGACGGTGGGCCTGCGCAAGCTAGAGCCTTCGATCGAACACATGATGAACGGCGGCTGATCGCCGATAACCGGTACGACCGCGTTCATTTCGCTTTCCTGGCTTTGCTGGCGTGCCGGCCTGTTCGCCGCACGCCTTTTTTACGTCCTGCACCCATGAATATTTCCAGACAGATCGCCGGTTATCTGAAGTCGCGTGAGCTCGTGCTCGCAAGCCTCGAAACCGCTACGGCCGGCGCGATTACGGCTGCGCTAGCGGATTTGCCAGGCGCGGCGACGAGCCTCGATATCGGCGTCGTAGTGCATACGCCCCGCGCGCTGGCGGGCTATCTGGAAACGACGGCGACGAACGAAGCCGTCAGCGAGGCGCTCGCGCAAGCACTGGCCGAGGCCTTGCTTAAAGAACGCGAAGGGCGTGCAAACGTGGCGCTCGCGAGTATCGGATGGCTTGAGCCAGAAGACGGCGGGCGGGCGGCGATCGCCCATTGTTTCGCATGGGCAGGCTGGGATCGCGATGCGGTGGTCTCCGCGAGCGAGACCGTGCTTTTTTCAGGACGGCGCGTGGACATTCGACGCTCGATTGTTCGACGCGCGTTGCTGGGCCTGCCACGTTTCGTCGATTCGATTTCCGCGCGTGAGCGCGCTGGTTAGGGCAGTTGGAGTCAGGCAGCACCGGCGGATTTACGTAAACCAATTGAAGTTATAAATATGTATACGTAAACGTAGTAATAGTTAACAAGCCCTGGTACTTCCTGTGGATAACGCGGTATTTCTCATTGAATTCAATTCGATGCGTGCCGGACAGCCATGCGGACAATTCCTGTATCCAAATGGGGCTTCGAGGATAACTTTTTGCTCCTTGCGCGAGCAGGGCGAGTTATCAAGAACTGATCCACAGTTCGTCCGTGAGGTATTCCCCAGCTTATTCAGAGGTCGCCGTGGATAAGTGGGGCGCGCTTGCATGCTAGGCGCGAGCAAAAAAAAGCGCCGCCCGAAGGCGACGCTCGTGCAACTTCCAGCCATCTTCGTGCTGACTAGCGCCAGAAGATCGCGAGCGCGATCGCGCCGAACAGCACCCACTTCACGATGTAGTAGGCCGTGCGGTTCCACGCCTTGAGCCGCTTGGCTGCGAGGCGCACCGAATACACATGGCGGAATGCGCAATTGAGGCCACCGGTGCGGTCGCCGGTTTCGTTCGGCGAGGCGGCCGCGCGCATCAGCAGATCGCCGATCCCGCTCATGATCGATTGCGCCCAGCGGTATTTCATTGGCCGCTCGATATCGCAGAACAGGATGATGCGGTCTTGCTGCGTCTTGTTCGCCGCGTAATGCAGATAGGTTTCGTCGAACACGACGTCCTTCCCGTCGCGCCACGAATACGCAATCTCGTCGACGACAATCGCGCAACGGTCGTCATTCGGCGTAACCAGGCCGAGGTGATAGCGCAACGAACCCGCAAACGGATCGCGATGCGGATTAAGCGCGCCATTGGCTGGCAGCATCGCGAACATCGCCGCTTTGATCGACGGAATGCGCTGCAAAATCTCGATTGTGCGCGGACAGAGCGCCGCCGCCGAAGGGTGCGGATTGTCGTACCACTTCAGATAAAAGCGTTTCCAGCCAGTGCGGAAAAACGAATTAAAGCCGATATCGTTGTACTGTTCCGCTGCCTGAATACGGCTGGCCGCCTGAAGCGCAAGGGCTTCCTCGCGAAACACTCGCCATTCGGATTTAAGCAGTGCGAGTTCGGGAAAATGCTTTGTTTCGATATAGGGCGTATTCGGCACCTTCGAAAACAAATAGGCGAAGCCATTGAGCGGCGCCATGAAGGTCGAGTGATCGCCTAGCTGGCGAAAGAAGCTGCCGTGGCGCGCCTTGCCCCGAAAATGGGTATAGACGGCGCACAGCAGAAAACCAATTAGAAGAGCCCAACGCATGACTTACTCGTAGAAAAACTTTCGCTGAGGAAATTTTACGAGTAGTTACGAAAGTCTGTCAGTAAGCCAGCAATCCCATGACATTGCTGTCATGGGATTATTGCATCCGGTCGAAATGATTTTTGTAAAAAGCGTTGTCTATTGCGGGATTCATGCCGCGAATAAGCGGGGTATTAAAAAACAAAATCAGGCCGATTCGACGGATTGTTTTGCGGCAATGGCTTCTGCTTCATCGCGACTGCGCGAAGCAGGCAATAACTGGCAAGCGAGCAAACCGGCAAGCATCAATGCGCAGCCAACGAGCGCGCGCGTGGAAAGTGTTTCGCCGAGCGCAGCCCATCCGGCAATCGCAGCAAACACGCCTTCCATGCTGAAGATCACGGCGGCGTGCGCGGGCGCGGCATCGCGCTGCGCGACCACCTGGATCGTGTAGCCGACACCCACCGACATCGCCCCGCCGTAAAGGATGGCGGGCGCGGCGCGCGCAATATCGGCCATGCGCAACGGTTCGAAGCCGATCGCCACGGCAAGGCAGGCCGCCCCGCAGGCGATGAACTGCACGATCGACAACGCAAGCGGATCGTGGCGCGGCGCGTAGTGGCCCACGAGCATCACCTGGATCGAAATGACGATCGCGCAGCCGAGCTGATACCAGTCGCCGTACATGATCGAGAAATGCTCGTTGATGCTCAGGAGATAGAGGCCGGCGGCGGCCAGCGCCGCGCCGATCCACGTGCCGGCGCCGGTGCGATGGCGCAGGAACACGCCGAGCATCGGCACGATCACGACGTAAAGCGAGCTGATGAAGCCCGCATTGGCGATTTTCGTGTAACGCAGGCCGATCTGCTGGAGCGAGATCGCCACGGACAGAACGAGACCGAGGATCACGCCGTCACGAAGCAGGGCCACATCGAAGCCGTGGGAAGCGGCTGCTGGCCGAACCCCGCACGATCTGCGCGAGCCGCGGCGCGTCGCAAACACGAACGCCGAGACGATGGCCGCGCCTAGCAGGAAGCGCAGGCCGGTAAAGAGGAACGGGCCGATGGCGTCGAGGCTCAGGCGCTGGGCCACGAAGGCGGAGCCCCAGATCATGGCGGCCGCGAGCATCAGCAGGTTGGCGCGCAAATGTTGACGGGAAGACGGTTTCAAAGCGGTGCAGGCCGGAATGACGAGGTAATCGGGGTAAAGCAGGATTGCGCGATCGGCGATCATTTCGCGCAAAGTTGGGCAAAAAAGCGGGATCTGCGGGGCGAACAACCGTGCGGAATCTCTAGCGAATCCCGATCGTATCCGAATTGAAAGCCGGTTGTCTCCCGGAAAATACACCCATCCGTATCGTGGATGACAAAGCGCTAACGCTGCGTAATACTGCTTCGCGCGAAACGGCCGCCCAGATCGGCCAGCGGACCATTTCGCGACTTCTCGCGTATTCAATTCACAACGTGCCGGTCATATTTGTCAGGTTTGGGGAACAACAGATGAACAAGATTCTCGCCTCGCTTATCGCAGCATCCGTCGCACTGATTTCGGTTCAGGCTCTGGCTCAAGACGCATCGGGCGCCGCAGCGACCGCTCCGGCAGCCAGCGCACCGGCCAAGGCCAAGAAGCAGCACAAGAAGCTCAAGCACCACGGCAAGCGTGCAGCCGTTTCGGACGCCGCATCGGCCGCTGGCACGAGCGACAAGGGCACGCAGAACTAAGCGTCCCAGCCGCACCAAAGAAAAAAGCCAGAGCGCATTGCTCTGGCTTTTTTTATTTCAGGCGCGCTTTGCCGCTGACGGCTCAAGCGTCTTTTGCGAGGCCAGCTTGCAGCAGCTCGGTCATCAGGCCGGTCAGGCCTTCCGGGTGCGCTTGCGCGCGCGTCTTGAGTTGCGCGACGAGATCGGCGTTGAGCTTGCACGCGAACGGCACGAGGCCGGCGGCCTGGTCGAGCTTGCGCTGCTCGCGGCGGTCGAGCGCGGCAGGCGCCGCGTCTTTGCCGAAGCGCTCAGGGCCGGCTTTGTGGGTTGCTTGCATCAGCTTCAGCGCCTTGTTTTTCTCAAGGTCGAACTTTTTCATGGCCATGGATACGGCTCCGGTGTTTGGCAGTGTTTTGGGCAGTGGCGCGCATTGTACGCAAACGCCCGCCCGCGTCCATCGCGGTGATTGGGGTCAGGGTGCTGCATTGCCGTCCTGCACGGATCGCCCGGCTTGATCGGGCGCCGCGCCCGCCACGTCGTCGATCAGCGCGCGCATGCGGCGCCAGTGCGTGCCTTCCCAGAAGACGCGTGCGCAGACGTCGCAGGTGACGAAGCGGGTGTGCCGCTCGAACACGCCTGCTGGCACGCGCGCCTGCACCTCGGCGCGCGGGATGCGCCGCAGCGGCGCGTTGCAGGTGAGGCACAGGCGAAACGGCCGCGCGCTCGCGGCCAGATCGAGCCGCTCGAACAGCTCGTCGAGCTGCGCACGCGGCCTGAGCGCGCGCACGTAACAACCGTGCGTGATGGTGCGGCGCTTGAGCAGTTCGCGGTCGCGCGTGAGGACGACGCGATGCTCGGCGGCCGCGAGTGCTTCGATGGCTTCATCGGCGTAATGATTGTCGTAAAGCGTGTCGAAGCCCGCGAGCCGCAGCAATTGCGCGAGGCCGCCCAGATGCGCATCGGCGATGAAACGCATCTCGCGCAGCGGATTGGCGCGCACGCGCAGCAGGGGCCGGATGTCGAGCGCCTCGAACTTTGGGTACACGGCGACGCGGTCGCCTTCGGCAAGAGAGTGTTCGAAGCCGACCGATTCGCCGTTCACGAGGATCAGTTCGACTTCGGTATGCGGCACGCCCAGCGCCTCGATCATGTGCTTGGCCGTTGAATTGGCCGCACACGGGCAACTGAACGCGCGTCGGCGCAGCGGCCGGGCGAGAAAATCGTTCAGCTCCTCGTAGAAGCGGAAGGTGGCGGTGAAGGCGGTGCCCATCCATGCAGTATCGCGCATCGCGCCGCGCATGGAGCGGCATTGAGCGCCGCATAGAAGCGTCGCTGCACGGGCCGCCGCGCTGTGCTTTACTCCAGGTCTAACTTCCTGGAGCGTGAGATGGATATTGGTTTTATTGGCCTCGGCGAAATGGGCGGTGCAATGGTCGCCAATCTGCTGAAGGCAGGCCACACCGTGCGTGTCTGGAATCGCTCGCCCGAGAAGGCGCAGGCGCTCGCCGCCGCGGGTGCGCGCGTGGTCGCCACGCCCGCCGAGGCCTTCGCGGGCGACGCCGTGCTGTCCATGCTCGCCGACGATGCGGCGCTGCGCGCCGTGATCGACGCCCCTTTGCTCGAACATGCGCCGCGCGGCCTCGTGCACGTGAACATGGCGACGATTTCGGTGGCGCTGGCCGAGACGCTCGCCCGCGAGCACGCCGAGCGCGGTCTGCACTACGTCGCCGCGCCGGTGCTCGGGCGTCCCGACGTGGCGGCGGCGGCGAAGCTCACGATCGTCGCGGCGGGCGCCGCCGAAGCCATCGACCGCGTGCAGCCGCTGCTCGACGCCATCGGCCAGAAGACCTGGCGGATCGGCGCGCTGCCGCAGCAGGCCAACGTGATGAAGCTCGCCGCCAATTTCATGCTGGCGTCGGCGGTCGAGACGCTCGGCGAGGCGTCGGCGCTGCTGGGCGGCCACGGCGTCGCGATGCGCGACTTCCTCGATGTCATCACGAGCGGCATCTTTCCGGGCCCGGTTTATGCGGGCTACGGCGGCATGATCGCGGAAAATCGCTACGAACCGGCGCTATTCAAGGCTCGGCTCGGCCTGAAGGATGTGCGGCTTGCGCTCGCAGCGGCCGAAGCTGTGTCGACGCCGTTGCCCGTGGGCAGCGTGGTGCGCGACAGCCTGATCGAAGCGGTGGCGCACGGCGACGGCGAGCGCGATTTCGCGGTGCTCGGCAAGGTGGCGGCGCGCCGCGCGGGCCGGGGCTAAGCCGGGCTTTCGACCGATGCGGGGCGCGAACGCGGGACTTATGGCGATGCGCCCCGGTCAAAATCCTCATACGACCGCGTGTTGACGCACGCAGGATGGCAGGGCGGCTGTGGACAATCTGGATACTGCGCCGCGCAATGAATGCGCGGCTTTAATCGCAACCGCGTCGCAACTGAGCAGGATGGGAGACGGCGAATGGACAGGCGCATCCTGATCGCCGACGACGATGCAAAGTCGCTGGCCGGACTCAGCACCTTGCTGTCCGATCTTCAGTACGCGACGGCCATCGCGGCAACCCTCGACGACGCGGTGCAGGCCGCTTCGCGCTTCGTGCCCGACGTGCTCGTCGTGGGGCTTTCGCTCGCGCCGGACGACGATTTCGGCACGCTGGTGCAACGGCTGCGCGCAGCCTGCGGCGCCCGCACGCCGCTCCTGATTGCACTGGGCGGCTGGGGCGAATCACAGCATCGCGACGAAGCGCTGGCCGCGGGCTTCGACATTCACCTGGTGCGCCCGGTGGGGCTCGATCAACTGACTTTTATTCTTTCGCTGGTCGCGTAAAGCGCTGTGGCGCCATTCGGGTAATCCTGAGCGCCTTTATGTTGCCATTTTACAACATAAAGGGTGGATACTACTTTACATGTTGCGTCGCACCAAGTAGTTCGCTATACTCGTTCTTGTCTCCTCCATGTCTCCTCTGATATGGATTCAGCCCGCCTACCATTGGCGGGCTTTTTTTCGTCTGTACGTTTTGCGTGCGCACGTTGTGCGCGTGCTGGGTCAGCGAAATGCGGCGCACCAATAAAAAACCCGGCACTGCGAGGCGCCGGGTTTTTTCGTTTCAGCGTGGAAGTGTCGGGTTTGCCCGATTTTTCCTGCTTTTACGCTCTTTTAGCTCTTCAGGCCGGTATCTTCCGCTGCGCCGATCGCCAGGTTCATACACTGGACGGCTGCGCCCGATGCGCCCTTGCCCAGGTTGTCCAGACGCGCCACGGTCACGAACTGCTCGTCGTTGCCGAACACGAACAGATCGACGCGGTTCGTGTCGTTGTTAGCCTGCACGTCGAATGCGTTGTTATCGAGGTTGGCCTCGCCGTTAAACGGCATCACGCGCACGAACTTCTCGCCCGCGTAGTACTCGGCGAACAGCGCCACGACGTCTTCGGGCTTTGCGCTGCGCGCGAGCTGCGACGGCGTGTAGTACGTCGTGACCGCGAGACCCTTGAAGAACGGGCCGACGATCGGCGTGAACACGGGCGCGTTCGCGAGCTTGCCGTGGAAAGCCATTTCCGGCAGATGCTTGTGCTTCAGGCCCAGTGCGTAGGGGCGCGGGCTCATGAGCTTCGCGTTGCCGCCGGCTTCGTACTCCGCGATCATCGACTTGCCGCCGCCGCTGTAGCCGGTCAGCGAGTAGCTGTGCGCTGCGAATTCGGGCGCGACCAGGCCGGCTTCGACGAGCGGGCGCATGGCCAGAATGAAGGCCGAGGCGTGGCAGCCCGGCACGGCGATGCGCTTCGAGGTGCGCACCTTCTCGCGCTGCGCCTTGGTCAGTTCGGGCAGGCCGTAAGCCCAGTCCGCGTGAGTGCGGAACGCCGTGCTGGCGTCGATCAGGACGGTGCGGTCGTTCTCGACGAGCGAAGCCGACTCGCGCGAAGCGACGTCCGGCAGGCACAGGAAAGTGACGTCCGACGCATTGATGAGACGACGGCGTTCCTCGACGTCCTTGCGTTTGGCCTCGTCGATCCGCAGGATCTCGACGTCGGCGCGCTGCGACAGGTATTCGAAAATCTTCAGGCCGGTCGTGCCTTCCTGTCCGTCGACAAAAACTTTCGTGCTCATCTCGCTTCCTCTGAAACGCGGGGATTGCGGGCGCCGCCCGCCGCACAGCCAGAAGTGTGCGGCAGTCACCGATACGGCGCGGGAACGGTATTTTAAGACCGTATGCCGTCTCGCGTGCGGCGTGTGCGGGAAAAAAATCAGGCGTTACCCGTACGGATAAGACCTGGCAGGCCGCAACGGCAATCGGGGCGCGGCCCGAGCGCATCGCGGCCCGTTCGCGCCCCTAAACGCGCAGGTGCAGATTTCAGGCCGATGCTGCTCGGCCGGCCAGCCAGCGCGCCGTGACCGCAGCCACACGTGCGCCGAACGCCTTCGCAGTTTCGAGGTCGCCGCGCGGCGGCGCTTCTTCGGGTGTGGCGTCGGCGGGCGATTGCGCGAGCAGTCCGGTGAAGCCGCCCACGAAGTTCAGGTCGTCGCGCGTGGCGGCCTTGGTGTTCGACGGCATCATGCCGGTGCCCGTCCAGATCATGCTGTGCTGCATGGCGAGCGTGACGAAGTACTGGATCGTCGAGAACTTGTCGCCGTTCATCGTCGCCGAATTCGTGAAGCCGGCCGCGATCTTGTCCTTCCACTTTTGCGTGAACCAGGCCTTGGAGCTGGCGTCGGCAAACTTCTTGAACTCGGCGGCCGGGCCGCCCATGTAGGTCGGCGCGCCGAACACGATGGCGTCGGCGGCATCGAGCTCGGCCCAGCCGGCGTCGTCGATCTGTGCGACGGCGAGCAGCGTGGCCTGGGCGCCTGCATCCTGCAAACCGGCGAACACGGCTTCGGCGAGTTTCTTGGTGTGGCCGTAGCCACTGTGATACGCAACGACGATTCGGGACATGGGGCGCTCCAGGTAATCAAACAATGCAAACAATGCAGACGATGGAAAGAACGGGTGCGCAGCGAAGTGCAGCGAGGCGTGCGTGGTGCGCCGTCACATGGTAGCCGCTCGCGTCCATACTTTTTCTGACAGTGTCGATTCCCTTGCGGGACAACAGTATTTCGTAGCCCGATTCAATTCGTCGTGCACGTACGAAGATTGCAAACGTACGTGAGATTCGATGTGATCCGCTGTCAGCGGCCGTAGGAAACAATGAGTTTCGCACTGCCGATCGCCGCGCTTTCGATTTCGCGCGCGAACATCGTCGCGGGCCGGCCTGAGGCAAGTGAGAGCTTGTCCACCCTGAGCGCATAGACCGTGACGATGTAGCGATGCGGCTTGCCGGGCGGCGGGCACGGGCCGCCGTAACCGTCGTCGCCGAAGTCGTTGCGCGCCTCGATCGCGCCCAGCGTGCCGAGCGCACCGGATGCGCTCGCGTTTTCCGGCAACGTGTTCACGCGCGCCGGAATGTCGGCTGCGGCCCAGTGCCACCAGCCGCGGCTCGATGCGTCGGGATCGAAAATCGTAACCGCATAGCTGCGCGTGCCGGCGGGCGCATTGCGCCAGGTCAATTGTGGAGAGCGGTTTGCACCCGTGCAGCTATCCTGATTGAATACCTGCGCAGCAGCGACCCGGCCCCCGTCCCGAAAGTTCGCGCTGCTGACGACAAAGCCGCCTTGCGCACTGGCCGATGGGGACGCGATGCAAGGCAGGATCGCTGCGACGATGCTGGCGCATGCCCGTGCAGTGGAACGCCAGCCCGCGGGCGCTGTAGGATACGGCTTGATGTCGGCAGACCGCATCGGCTAGTTCTCCTGTATGTTTGTTAAAACTGCTGAGCGATTTTCTGACGGATCAGAATGAATTGTGTCCCAGATCGAATATCGTTCAAACTATCGGCATTAAAAGGATAAGTTCTGGGCCAGCAGCGGCGGCCTTTGCGAGGAAATCGGCTATAGTCGCGAGCTTTCCTCAATATGCGGAAACGGGGTTCCGGGGACACACGGGGCAATCTAAGTCAACAAATAACGACGGGCAGGACTGTCTCCACGGAGGGGTAATGCAGCAGCAGCCAATCAGGGTCGTAGTCGCGGACGATCATCCGGTGATCTTGTTCGGCGCGGAGCATGCGCTCCTGAAGTTTCCTGGCATTCAGGTGGTTGCCCGAGCTCGTCAGTCCACCGAACTGATCAAGGCGCTGCAATCGACGCCCTGCGATGTGCTCGTGACCGACCTCGCCATGCCCGGCGGCCAATATGGCGATGGATTGCCGCTGATCGGCTATCTGCGTCGTAACTTTCCGGAAGTTCCTATCGTCGTCCTGACGATGCTCGAAAATGCCGCGCTGCTCAAACGCCTGGGCGAGCTGGGCGTGATCGCCGTCGTGCACAAGTCCGACGATCTGAGCCACATCGGCCTGGCCGTGCAGCACGTGAGCCGCAATCTCGAATACATGAGCCCGCAGGTCAAGGTCGCGCTCGAATCGCTGCGTATCAATAGCGGCGGCAAGAACGACGAAGTGATTTTGTCGAAGCGCGAACTCGAAGTGGTGCGGCTGTTTGTTTCGGGCATGACGATCAAGGAAATTTCCGAGAAGCTCAACCGCAGCATCAAGACCATCAGCACGCAGAAGAACACGGCGATGCGCAAGCTCGGCCTCGACCGCGATTCGGAATTGTTCCAGTACGCGCAGAGCAACGGGCTGCTCAATCTCTCGTCGCATGCGCCTGACGAAGGGCTGGGCAGCGAAGTGACGCCGCGCGCCTGATCGGTTCAAAGACGCAAGAGGCACGCAAGACGAAAAAAAGGCCATCCGACGATCAATCGGATGGCCTTTTTGTTGCAACGGCGGCGGGCTTATTCGGCTGCCGCCGTGCTCAGTGCTGGTTGGCTTACTGCGGTGCCGACGTCGCGCCGCCGTGCGCAGCCGACCATTCAGCCGGTGCGTGCAGGAATTTTTCGACTTCGTCGAGCGTCTTGGTTTCGAAGTAGCCCGATTCCTTGGCGACGCGCAGCACGTCCCACCACGTAGCGAGTGCGTGCAGGTCGACGTCGATGTCCTTCAGGACCGAGACGCTTTCCTTGAAGATGTTGTAGTGGAACAGCACGAAGCAGTGGTTCACCTGCGCGCCTGCGGTACGCAGTGCGTTGATGAAGTTGATCTTGCTGCGGCTGTCCGTCGTCAGGTCTTCGACGAGCAGGACGCGCTGGCCTTCGGTCAGCAGGCCTTCGATCTGCGCGTTGCGGCCGAAGCCCTTCGGCTTCTTGCGCACGTACTGCATCGGCACCATCAGGCGGTCGGAGAGCCATGCCGCGAACGGGATGCCCGCGGTTTCGCCGCCGGCGACGGCGTCGATCTGCTCATAGCCGACGTCGCGCAGGATCGTCGCTTCGGCCATTTCCATCAGGCCGCGGCGCACGCGCGGGTACGAGATCAGCTTGCGGCAGTCGATGTAGACCGGGCTCGCCCAGCCGGAAGTGAAGATAAAGGGCTTTTCCGCGTTGAAGTGCACAGCTTGCACTTCGAGCAGCATTTTCGCGGTTGCGTCCGAGATCGTCTGGCGATCGTTGCCTGTCATGGGCGAATCCTTGGATGTGAGTGCTCAGGAGGGTGGGCGCTGGGCCCGGTGGCGCTGGCACGGCGAGTCCGTATCTTGTGTATCGGAACCCGCGATGCGCGGTCTGGAGGGCGTCGATCGTCTGAGGTCTGGTTTCAAGGCGACTCGCTCGCTCCGGACGGCTTCTCTTGCGCGCGTAGGCCGGTATTTTACCCGACTTGACGGTTGCCGACGAGTCGCGCTGACAGTGTCGCGCGACAGGCCCCTTGCCGATTTGTAGGGCGCGATCGGACGGGCTGGGCGGTTGTGAGCGTACTGGCGCGCCAGTAAACTCTCGCCGGTTTTCGTCGGGCTAGCGCCCAGCACAGGATCTTTCGCCATGTCTCCCGCTTCCCATCCCGCTTCCCATTCCGCTCGACCGCCCGATGACGCACCTGCCGACACCGCCTTCGCGCCCGCCGCGATCGCGCACTCGGACAACAGCAAGAATGACGACGACGCGCCGCGCGGCCACGCCGTGCGTGCATTGGTCGCTTCGGTGCTGGGTTATGCGATGGACGGCTTCGATCTGCTGATGCTCGGCTTCATGCTGCCCGCCATCGGCGCAGACCTGCATTTGACGGGCGCGCAGTCCGGCGCGCTCGTCACCTGGACGCTGGTGGGCGCGGTGGTGGGCGGCATCGTGTTCGGCCTGCTGTCGGATCGCTTCGGCCGCGTGCGCGTGCTCAGCTGGACGATCCTGGTGTTCGCTGTGTTCACCGGCCTGTGCGCGCTGGCGCGCGGCTACACCGATCTGCTCATCTACCGCACGATCGCGGGGATTGGGCTGGGCGGCGAGTTCGGCATCGGCATGGCGCTGGTCGCCGAGGCCTGGCCCGCGCGGCTGCGGGCGCGGGCGTCGTCTTACGTGGGCCTGGGCTGGCAGGTGGGCGTGCTCGCGGCGGCGCTGCTCACGCCCTTGCTGCTGCCCGTGATCGGCTGGCGCGGCATGTTTGCGGTCGGCCTGCTGCCCGCCGTGGCGTCGTTCGTCGTGCGCCGGCGCGTGGAAGAACCCGAACTGTTTGTCGCGCACCGCGAGCGCGCCGCGCAGGCCGCGCCGCACGACAAGCCGCGTGCGCTGCGTTTGCTGGTCGCCGATGGCCGCACGGCGCGCGCGAGTCTGGGCGTGGCGGTGCTGTGCTCGGTGCAGAACTTCGGCTATTACGGCCTGATGATCTGGCTGCCCGCGTACCTGTCGAAGTCGTTCGGCTATTCGCTGACGAAGTCGGGCCTCTGGACTGCCGCGACGGTGGCGGGCATGGCGTTCGGGATCTGGCTCTTTGGCGTGGCCGCCGATTGCTTCGGCCGCCGCCCGACTTTCCTGGTCTATCAGGTGGGCGCGGTGGTGATGGTGTTCGTGTACGCGCATCTGAGCACGCCGTTTGCACTGCTGATTGGCGGCGCGGCGATGGGCGTGTTCGTCAACGGCATGATCGGCGGCTACGGCGCGCTGATTTCCGAGCTTTACCCGACCGCTGCGCGCGCCACCGCGCAGAACGTCCTGTTCAACATCGGCCGGGCCGTGGGCGGCTTCGGGCCGCTTGCGGTCGGCGCGCTCGCCGCACGCTATTCGTTCACCGCGGCGCTAGGCATGCTGGCCGCGATTTACGTGCTCGACATCCTCGCCACGCTGTTCCTGATTCCCGAGCGGCGCGGGGCGGCGCTGGAATAATCGCCGGATACATTGATCGCTTTGCACGTGACGGTGCGGCGCAACGCCGCACCGTAAGCCGAAGCGAATCGCATCGCTTGTCTCGATCGCGCAATACGCGCGCCATCACGCTGCAATAATTTCGCGAAATGCCCGCGACGCGCAGGGCTGTGCCGCTCGCCGTCGCTGTCGCGAACCGCACGCATCGTCACATCCCGATTCGATAAATGCGCCGTACGCCGTCCATGTGTCGCGTACGCGCCGCGCGCACGCCGCAAGTTCGCGTCTGGCGGCCTGCCGGTTTCGCGCCGGAAGGCATCCAGCACAAATCCCCGGTATCAGTCTTTGACCCGAGTCGCCTCGAACATCGTGAGGTGTACACTAATCGCCCCGCTTTTTTGCCGGCGCCGTTTCGCCCGTGAACTGCCAGGTTGTTGCCGTCGTGCTGCCGTTGCGCACGAGCGTTCAATGAAAAGTGCAAATCTGCGGGGTTAAGAACACTAGTCGAACATAAACATTCCTCTCTCGTCTCTCACGTCTGGCAGGCCCGAAAATGGATGAACAACTGAAGCAAAGCGCGCTCGCTTATCACCAGAATCCGAAGCCCGGCAAGATCTCGGTCACGCCGACCAAACCGCTCTCGAACCAGCTCGATCTCTCGCTCGCGTATTCGCCGGGCGTGGCCGCTGCGTGTGAAGCGATCCACGCCGATCCGCTCGACGCGCAGAAGTACACCTCGCGCGGCAACCTCGTCGGCGTCGTGACCAACGGCACGGCCGTGCTCGGTCTCGGCAATATCGGCCCGCTCGCGGCCAAGCCGGTGATGGAAGGCAAGGGCTGTCTCTTCAAGAAGTTCGCGGGCATCGACGTGTTCGACATCGAACTCGACGAAAACGACCCGGACAAGCTCGTCGAAGCCATCGCGATGCTCGAACCGACGCTCGGCGGCATCAACCTGGAAGACATCAAGGCGCCCGAGTGCTTCTACATCGAGCAGAAGCTGCGCGAGCGCATGAAGATTCCCGTCTTCCACGACGACCAGCACGGCACGGCGATCATCGCTTCGGCGGCCATCCTCAACGGCCTGAAGGTCGTGGGCAAGGAACTGGGCAGCATCAAGCTGGTGTGCTCGGGTGCGGGCGCAGCGGCGATCGCCTGTCTGGACCTGCTGGTGAAGCTCGGCGCGAAGAAGGAAAACATCCTCGTCACGGATTCAAAGGGCGTGATCTATGAAGGTCGCGGCAACCTCGATCCGTCGAAGCAGCGCTACGCGGCCAACACCGATGCGCGTACGCTTGGCGACGCCATCAAGGGCGCGGACGTGTTCCTCGGCTGCTCTAGCGCAGGCGTTCTGAAGGCCGAAATGGTCGTCGACATGGGCACCACGCCGCTGATTCTGGCGCTGGCCAACCCGGAACCGGAAATCCGCCCGGAAGAAGCCAAGCGTGTGCGCCCGGACGCGATCATCGCGACGGGCCGTTCGGACTATCCGAACCAGGTCAACAACGTGCTGTGCTTCCCGTTCATCTTCCGCGGCGCGCTGGATGTGGGCGCGACGACCATCACGGAAGAGATGAAGCTTGCGTGCGTGCGCGCAATTGCTGAGCTGGCCGAAGAAACCGACCAGGGCGACGAAGTGGCGAAGGCCTATGAAGGCCACACGCTCGAATTCGGCCCGGAATACCTGATTCCGAAGCCGTTCGATCCGCGCCTCATCATCAAGATCGCGCCGGCTGTCGCGCAAGCCGCGATGGATTCGGGCGTGGCGACGCGTCCGATCAAGGACATGGACGCGTACCGCGAAGAGCTGGGCGCAACCGTCTATCGCACGGGCATGGTGATGCGTCCGGTGTTCGCGGCGGCGAAGGCCAACAACGCGCGCATCGTGTTCGCGGAAGGCGAAGACGAGCGCGTGCTGCGCGCCGCGCAATTCGTGCTGACCGAGAAGATCGCGCGTCCGATCATCGTCGGCCGTCCGTCGGTGGTGGAAATGCGTCTGAAGAAGATGGGCTCGAAGCTGCGCGCGGGCACCGACTTCGAGATCGTCGATCCGGAAGACGATCCGCGCTTCCAGAAGAGCTGGCAGGCGTACCACGAACTGGGCGCGCGCCAGGGCATCACGCCGGAAGTGGCGAAGGCGTCGATGCGCAAGTTCAACACGCTGATCGGCGCGATCCTCGTGCACCTGGGCGACGCCGACGGCATGGTCTGCGGCCTGCTCAACAGCTTCGACTATCACCTGAAGTTCATCGAGCAGGTGTTCGGCAAGGCGAAGGAAGCCGAGAACTACGCGGCGATGAACCTGCTGATGCTGCCGGGCCGCAACCTGTTCATCAGCGACACGTACGTGAACGAAGTGCCGAGCGCCGAACAGCTCGCCGACATGACTATTCTCGCCGCGCGCGAAATCGAAAAATTCGGCATCACGCCGAAGGTCGCGCTGCTGTCGTCGTCGAACTTTGGCAGCGTGCGTTCGTCGACGTCGCAGCGCATGCAGGCTGCGCGCCAGCTGCTGGCCGAACGTGCGCCGCAGCTCGAAGTCGATGGTGAAATGCACGGCGATGCGGCGTTGTCGGAGATGATCCGCAAGCAGTCGTTCCCGGGCACGACGCTCGCGGGCGAAGCGAACCTGCTGATCATGCCGAACGTGGAAGCGGCGAACATCACGTACAACCTGCTGAAGATGATCGGCGGCGAAGGCGTGACGGTCGGCCCGTTCCTGCTGGGCGCATCGAAGCCGGTGCACATCCTGACGCCGGCCGCGACCGTGCGACGCATCATCAACATGACGGCGGTGGCTTCGGCTAACGCCAGCGTGGCGAAGTAAGTTCGCAGCGGCCCGTTACTGGCCGCTTGATGTGCCAGAAGTGAAAAGGGCGCTCCGTTCAACACGGAGCGCCCTTTGTTTTTACTGCGTTACAGCATCAGGAAACCATCAAGCCGCATGCCGCGCCGCGCCGTTTTCCGGCGAGCGCCACTTCGCGAGCAGCGTCGCCCACTTCGCGCGCGTGGCCTTGAGGTTGTTTTCCTTCACGTGGCCGTAGCCGCGGATCGCGTCGGGCAGCGTCGCCAGTTCCAGCGCGAGCGGCAGGTTCGCCTCGCTCAAGCCGCCGATCACTTCACGCATCAGCGTTTCATACTCGCCGATCAGCGCGCGTTCGTGGCGGCGTTCCTCGGTGCGGCCGAACGGATCGAGCGCCGTGCCGCGCAGGAACTTGAGCTTCGCGAGCACGCGCATCGCCGTGAGCATGCGCGGGCCGTATTGCTTTTTCTGCAGATGGCCCTTGTCGTCGTGCTTCGCGAACGACGGCGGCGCGAGATGGAAGTTGAGCTTCCAGTCGCCTTCAAAGCTCGCCTTGATCTTCTCGACGAAAGCCGGATCGGCGTACAGGCGCGCGACTTCGTACTCGTCCTTGTAGGCCATCAGCTTGTGCAGGTTCTTGGCGACGGCTTCGGTGAGCGGCTGCTGGCCGTCCGCGCGATCGAGCTTCGCCTCGGCGCGGCGCACATCGTCGATAAAGCGGCGATAGCGCTGTGCATAAGCGTCGTTCTGGTACGCGGCGAGATACTGCGCACGCTTGTCGATCAGCGCGTCGAGCGCCTTCGGCGTGTGCAGCGAGACGATCTTTGCGCCCGAGGGGTTCTGCTCGCCAGCGGGCTTCTTCGCGAGCGCATCCACGGCCGCACGATCATGCGCGACGCGGCGGCCCCACTCGAACGCCGCCAGGTTCTTCTCCACCTGCACGGCGTTCAGTTCGATCGCGCGCGTGAGCGACTCGTGCGTGAGCGGCAGCCAGCCCTTTTGCCACGCGTAACCGAGCACGAACGGGTTCGTATAGATCGCGTCGCCCAGCAGCGCGAGTGCGTAGCGGTTGGCATCGACGGTCGCGACGTTGTCGACGCCTGCGGCCGCGCGCACGTCGGCTTCCGTGTTCGAGCCCGGGAATTGCCACTGCGGATTCTTGATGAACTCGGCGGTCGGCGTGGCGGCGCTGTTGAGCACGACATGCGTCTGGCCCACTTGCATACGCGAGACGCAGTCGTCGCCCGCCGTCACGATCGCATCGCAGCCAATCACGAGACTCGCTTCGCCCATGGCGATGCGCGTGGCGTGGATATCGGCGGGATGGTTGGCGATCTGCACGTGGCTCATCACCGCGCCGCCCTTTTGCGCGAGGCCGGTCACGTCGAGCACGGTCACGCCCTTGGCTTCGAGGTGCGCGGCCATGCCGAGCAGCGCGCCGATCGTCACCACGCCCGTGCCGCCGACGCCTGTCACGAGCACGCCGTAGGGGCGGCCGATGGCGGGCACGTCGGGCGTCGGCACCGGCGGCATCGCGTCATTGGCGACGCGATCGGACTTCGGCTTGCGTAGCTGGCCGCCTTCGACGGTCACGAAGCTCGGGCAGAAGCCCTTCACGCACGAATAGTCCTTGTTGCAGGTGGACTGGTTGATCTGGCGCTTCGTGCCGTATTCGGTGTCGAGCGGCTCGACCGACAGACAGTTCGACTGCACCGAGCAGTCGCCGCAGCCTTCGCAGACGGACTCGTTGATGACCACGCGTTTGGCCGGATCCGGATAGGTGCCGCGCTTGCGGCGGCGGCGCTTTTCCGTGGCGCAGGTCTGGTCGTAGATCAGGATGGTCGTGCCGGCGATCTCGCGCAGTTCGCGCTGCATCGCGTCGAGCTGGTCGCGATGGTGGATCGTCACGCCCGGCGCGAGTTTCGCCGTGACTTCGCCGTCGTACTTGTCGGGATCGTCGGTGACGATGACGATTTTCTTCGCGCCTTCGGACGCCACCTGATGCGTGATCTGCGGAATCGTCAGCACGCCGTCGACAGGCTGGCCGCCCGTCATCGCGACCGCGTCGTTGTAGAGGATCTTGTAGGTGATGTTCGCCTTCGACGCGATGGCCGCGCGAATCGCCAGCAGGCCCGAGTGGAAGTAGGTGCCGTCGCCTAGATTGGCGAACACGTGCGTGTCGTGGGTGAACGGCGCCTGGCCGACCCAGGCCACGCCTTCGCCGCCCATCTGGCTGAAGGTACTGGTGCTGCGATCCATCCACACGGTCATGTAGTGGCAGCCGATGCCGGCCATCGCGCGCGAGCCTTCCGGCACGTTGGTCGACGTGTTGTGCGGGCAGCCCGAGCAGAACCACGGCTTGCGTTCGACCTGCACGCGCGGCTTGGCCAGCGCTTTTTCCTTCGCCTCGATCACGGCGATGCGGGCGCCGATGCGCGCGCGCACGTCGGACGGCAGATCGAGCTTGTCCAGGCGCGTGGCGATCGCCTTGGCGATGATCGCGGGCGAGAGTTCGTAGTGCGCGGGCAACAGCCAGTTGCCCATCGGCACCGACCATTCGCCGCCTGCGCCATCCTTCTCGTCGAACTTGCCGTACACGCGCGGACGCTGCGCGTCCGGCCAGTTGTACAGCTCTTCCTTGATCGCGTATTCGAGGATCTGGCGCTTTTCCTCGACCACGAGAATCTCTTCGAGACCGCGCGCGAAGGCATGCGCGCCTTGCGCTTCGAGCGGCCACACGCAGCCGACCTTGTAGAGGCGAATGCCGATGCGCGAGCAGGTTTCGTCGTCGAGCCCCAGGTCGGTGAGCGCCTGGCGCACGTCCAGATAGGCCTTGCCGCCCGTCATGATGCCGAAGCGCGCCTGGGGCGAATCGATCTCGATGCGGTCGAGCTTGTTGGCGCGCACATAGGCGAGCGCCGCGTACCACTTGTAGTCGAGCAGACGCGCTTCCTGCACGAGCGGCGGATCGGGCCAGCGGATGTTCAGGCCGCCGTCCGGCATCATGAAATCTTCGGGCAACACGATACGCGTGCGATACGGGTCGATCTCGACCGATGCCGACGATTCCACCACGTCGGTCACGCACTTCATCGCCACCCAGAGGCCGGAATAGCGGCTCATCGCCCAGCCGTGCAGGCCGAAATCGAGATATTCCTGCACGTTGGAGGGGAACAGCACCGGCAGGCCGCAGGCCTTGAAGATGTGCTCCGACTGGTGCGCGAGCGTCGAAGACTTGGCCGCATGGTCGTCGCCGGCAAGCACGAGCACGCCGCCATGACGCGACGATCCCGCCGAATTGCCGTGCTTGAAGACATCGCCGCAACGGTCGACGCCCGGGCCCTTGCCGTACCACATCGAAAACACGCCATCGTGTTTCGCCGAGGGGTACAGGTTCACCTGCTGCGAGCCCCAGACGGCGGTCGCGGCGAGGTCTTCGTTGACGCCGGGCTGAAAAACGATCTGATGCGCGGCGAGATGCTGCTTCGCCTTCCAGAGCGACTGATCGAGACCGCCCAGAGGCGAGCCGCGATAGCCTGAGATGAACCCCGCGGTATTGAGACCGGCGGCCTTGTCGCGTTCCTGCTGCAACATCGGCAGGCGAACCAGCGCCTGGATGCCGCTCATGTACGCGCGACCGCGTTCGAGGGTGTATTTATCGTCGAGCGTGACGGAAGCGAGTGCGGCTTCAAGCGAAGCGCGCTGACCTGCGTCGAGCGGGGCATTCATTATTTGTCTTCCTCCATCCAACCAATCCGTTTTGGGATCGCCAGAACTTTCGGTGGCCGCAGCATCTTGTGAATGCGTTGGCCGGGCTCGCCATATTGGCGTCTTTTTTTCGATAGTAGCACTCGGACAAACCCGCCGCTCTGCATCATAAATGCGGCGAAATCTGACGCTTTGCAGCATTTTTTCTGACTGCGACGCCGTGCCGCGTGAAAGCCCTGTCATCCCTTTGTAACAAAGGATGTATCCGAATGGGGTGCCAGGTAACAACGTGTAAATGTTGCACTGTCAGGGAACCGGTCTTGAATATCCTGTCTAACTCCCTCACTTGAGCGAACTGCGTGGCGCCAGTCAAATATTGGGGCGCAAACGTAGATTGCTTAGTGAGAGGCAAGTCTGAAAAAAGGAGTACACAAGATGAACAATCGACATATCCAGACCTTCCTGACGGTTTCGGCTGCGTTCTTCGCCATGAGCGCGCCCCTGCATTCGAACGCCCGCACCCAGAGCGCGGCGAATGCAGCGACGTCGTGCGCGCAGTACACGCTGTGCGCGAAGGCTGACTCGAACCCGCTGGCGGCCTCGAAGGCCGGGCGTTAAGCCGTTCGATCCATGGTTTCGACGATGTGGCGCTGATCCGCGCGGCATCCCATTCACCTGAATTCGCCGTCGTAGGTGTGCGGCGCCGGATTCAAAAACTAAAAAGGGCGAAGATCGCGTGATCTTCGCCCTTTTTTCATTCATCGCCAGTCTTCCCCGGCTTAAACCTTGTCTTGCACGACGCCGCGGCGGATCTGGTCAAGCTCGATCGACTCGAACAGCGCCTTGAAGTTGCCCTCGCCAAAGCCCTGATTGCCCTTGCGCTGGATGATCTCGAAGAAGATCGGGCCGATCTGGTTCTCCGTGAAGATCTGCAGCAGCAGGTCTTCGGGCAGACCGTCGATCAGGATCTTGCGCTTCTTCAGCTCGTCCAGCGGTTCGGTGTGGCCCGGGATGCGGCGGTTCACCAGCTCATAGTAGGTATCGATGGTGTCGAGCAGCGCGATCTCCGAGGCGCGCAGGCCGTCGACCGTGCCATAGATGTCGTTGGTGCCGAGCGCGATGTGCTGGATGCCCTCGCCGTGATACGCGTCGAGGTATTCCTGGATCTGGCCAGCCGTCTCGCCGCCTTCCTCGTTGATCGGAATGCGGATCTTGCCGCACGGCGAGGTCATTGCCTTCGACTTCACGCCCGTCACCTTGCCTTCGATATCGAAATAGCGGATTTCGCGGAAGTTGAAGAGGCGTTCGTAGAACTCCGCCCATTCGGCCATGCGGCCGCGGTGGACGTTGTGCGTCAGGTGATCGATGTAGGTGAGACCGTGGCCGGCCGGGTTCTGGTCAGCGCCCTCGATCGGCACGAAGTCGACGTCGTAAATGCTGATGTCGCCGATGCTGCCCGGCTGCGCGCCGTTCTTGCCGCGCCAGCGGTCGACGAAATAGATCAGCGAATCGCCAATGCCCTTGATGGCCGGGATGTTCAGCTCCATCGGGCCGGTCTTGTTGTCGAAGCCCCAGGCGCCCAGGTCGAGCGCGTGCCTGTAGGCCTTGGCGGCATCCTCGACGCGGAACGCGATCGCGCAGATCGACGGGCCATGCAGGCGCGCGAAACGCTGGGCGAACGAATCCGGCTCGCCGTTGACGATGAAGTTGATGTCGCCCTGGCGGTAGAGCGTCACGTCCTTGTGGCGATGGCGTGCGACAGCGGTGAAGCCCATGCGCTCGAACAGCTTGCCGAGTGCCTTGGGATCCGGCGCGGTGTATTCGATGAATTCGAAACCGTCGGTGCCGACGGGATTATCCCAGGTGGATACCTGCATGCCTGTCTCCTGATTTGCGCTCAAGTACGTGATTTGATGCGACAAAGTGTAGCTGTGCGAGCTGGGCGAAAACTTGCGAACTTAATCGCTTGCGCGTCAATTTGAGCTATAAACTGCCTTGATCAAATCAATGGACGGCAGAAAATGGCGAGCATCGAACTGGACGCAATCGATCGGAAAATTCTGGCGATTCTTCAGGAAAATGGCCGGCTCTCAAACCAGGAGATCGCCGAGCGCGTCAATCTTTCACCCAGTCCGTGTCTGCGGCGCATCCGGCGGCTGGAGGAAAGCGGCGTGATCCGCACGTATGTCGCGCTGCTCGACGCGCAAATGCTCGGCCTGGACTTGCTGGCTTACGTCAACGTGCGGCTGGAGAAGCGCGGGCCGACGGCGTCGGGGCGTGAAGGCGTGACGCACGCGGAGCTCTTTCGCGCGGCGGTGCAAACCTGGCCGGAAGTGGTGGCGTGCCACGCCATGACGGGCGACATGGATTTCCTGCTGCGCGTGCAGGTGGAGGACATGGCGCACTTCTCGCGCTTCGTGCAGGATCAGTTGCTGCACCATCCGTCGGTGATCGACGTGAGGTCGAGCTTTTCGCTGCAAACCTTCAAGGAAACGACGGCGCTGCCAATTCCTCAGCAGTAGGGAGTGCAGCAGGAAGCGCGCGTAAAAAAAGCGGCCGAAGCCGCTTTTTTAGTCATGCGCATTCAACCCAGGCCGGGCAGCAGTCACGCCGCGATGGCCTGCGGCAGGATCGTTTCGATCAGCTTCGAGGTCTGGCGCGCCTGGCGCTTGAGCGCATAGTCGAACACGGCGGCCTGCTCCTGGAGCATTTCCGCAATGATGCTGCTCTGGTCGGCCGGTTCGAGCGAGAGATAAGCGTCGGCTTCGCCGTAGGCGTACTCGATCTTCATGCCCGACTTCTTGGCAATGTGCATCATCGTCGAGTTGCGCGACAGGCAATGCATGTACAGCGTGGTGACGTGCGTGTTGCGGCTGCGGATTGCGGCGCGCTCGAACAGCTTCGAGCCAATGCCCTGGCCGCGCGCGCTTTCGAGCACCGACACGCCGAACTCCGCCGTACGGCCATTGCCGTCCGCCGGCAGGTAAGCCAGATGGCCCGCGCCCACGAGTTGCAACTGGTGGTCGAACACGCCGAACACGGTGTCGCGCGTGAAGTCCATCGAGCGCACGTAGTTTTCGATCACGTGGTCGGGCGCGGCCTGGCCGAAGCGCAGCAGGCGGTCTTCGCTGTCGAGCGTGAGAAAGTGCGCGAGCAGGCGTTCGCGGTCGGCCGAGGTGAGTACGCGCACCATGGCCGGCGAATGTCCGGACGCGAGCGGACGGGCAGATGCGAGGATCGGCTCGTTGGCTTGGGTCGAAATAGTCGTCATGGTGGGGCCTCCCTGGAACACGAAAACGGCGCATGGATGATGCGCCGCAAAACGAATTCTAGCGGAAACCCTAAGGTCGATCTAGGGAAAACCCGGATTCCGGATTTGAGTGTTCCACCTAATTAACAAATTAGAACGCGTAACTTATTGATTTTTATAATGTATTCGTGGTGAATAGCTTGACGCGTCAATTGTTGTGACTACACATCATGTTGCGGTGCATCAATCTGGCCCGAATTGATCGACCGCCCGGTTGATCATCGGGATCGGTTCAGGCGTTCTGCAGCCCGTGATCCATGACGTCGATCACCTGTTCGGCGAAGTCGCGGTAACCCATGCGGCCACCGGGTTTGAGCCAGGTGAACGTCCAGTTGATCATGCCGAACAGCATCATCGTCAGCGAAGTCTGGTTTTCCGCCGTCACGCGACCCGGATAGGCGCGCGCGAGCTGGCGGGTGAACGCAGCGACTACGTCGCGCTGACGGTTCAGGATGATCTCGCGCTGCGCGTCCACGAGATACTTCACGTCGTTGAGCAGGGCCACATGGCGGCTGTGCGAGGTCTCGTACTCGGCGAGAAACGCGCGGATCAGCTCGGCGAAGCATTCGCGCTCGTCCAGACCCTTGCGCTGGCTCGCGCCTTCCACCTCGGCGATGATCAGCATGAGCCGTTTGGTGTAACGGTCAAGCAGATCGAACAGGATCGCTTCCTTGCTCTCGTAGTAGTGATACAGGCGTGCCTTCGAGGTGCCGCTCGCCGCAGCGAGATCGGACATCGAGGTGCTCGGATAGCTCGTCTGTGCGAACTTGGCGGCGGCGAGTTCGAGGATCTGGTCGCGCTGGGTTTCGTGGTCGGGCGCTCGGGTGCGTGCCATGTTGGTTCAGCAGGGGTTCGGCAAAAGATCAGCGGGAAAGGGAGAGGTGAGCCGCGGCATGCACCGGAATGGGGCGCGCGACGCGGGCGTCCTGGGCGCCGGTACGCGCGGCGCAAAGGTCGTCGCGCAGACGCAGCTCGCCCGCCGATGCGAGCTCACGCAGGCGCCAGCGCACGACCGGCTCGGCGACCGTGAAGCCCGCGCCGGCGCGCACGAGCGCCGCGCCTAGTGTGTCGCAGGCGAGCCAGGGCGCGCCGGAATCGCTGGGCGGAGTCGCTTCGCCGAGGATGTCGAGGATCTGTGCGTCCAGGTCGGCCCAGGTGCCGCTCGTAAAGGTGTTGTCGCGCCAGCGGCGCGTCTCGCCATTGGCGAACTTCGCCTCCTGCCATTCGAGCGCGAGGCGCGTGATGCGCAGCACCGAGATCGGCGCTGCGTCCGGCACGCGCGCTTGCAGGCGCGCGGCGACTTCGTCCTGTGTGCCGGCCAGATCGGCGGGGCTCAGGCGCACTTCGTTCAGGCGTTGCGGCACGTTGCGCAGCCGGTAGCAGGCGCGGCGCAGCGTGAGCTGATCGGCAGCGTCGTGCGTGTGCCAGATCACCACGCTGGCGTTGTCGGCTTCCAGCGCCTTCAGCGCGGCGCAGTCGTCTTGCGCGAGCGTCTGCATTACCTCTTGCGCCTCCGGCGCGCCGCATTCGCCGTCCACGCGCTGCCAGAAGGCCGCGCGCTGCGCCGTGCCGGGGTTGGCTGCCTCGTCGATATCGCGCAGCGGCCCGACCGTGAGGTCGTCGGCCAGCGCAATCACGTGCGCGGCCGACTGGACGCTTGCGGGGCGTGCGGCCTCGTGGGCCTGCAAAGCCTGACGCAGCGCGGTCGCTGCCGGCTCGCCGTGGATGAGGTGGATCGTGGTCATCGACAACTCGTTGCGTTCACCATGAACGCCTTGAACGACTGAATAAGTGCCAGATGCGTGCCGGGCATACAGGCGACACGCAAGCGACAAAAAGGGCCGCCCGCACCGATGCAGCGCTGCGCTGCACCACTGACGGGCGGCCCCTAGTGTAAGCGGATCGCCGGAGCGCCGAAAGCGTGCTGTTGCTCTAAGGTCTATTCGTCCTACATCGTCGAAGGCGAATCAACCCGCACGCGAGCCGCTTATCGTTCGTCGAAACTCACCACGACGCGCTCGCTGGCGGGATGGCACTGGCAGGTCAGCACGAAGCCGTCCTTCACTTCCTGCTCCTCCAGCGTGTAGTTCTTGTCCATCTTCACTTTGCCTTCGAGCACCTTCGCGCGGCAGGTGCAGCACACGCCGCCCTTGCACGCGTACGGCAGCGCAAGACCCGCCTTCAGGCCGACGTCGAGCAGGCTCACGCCCGCGTAGGGCAGGCGCAGCTTGCGCTTTTTGCCGTCGATGACGATTTCCAGGTCGGCGGCCGGCGTGCTTTCGGTGATCTCGACCACGGGCACGCCCGCCTGCGGCAGCGGCGAGCCGAAGCGCTCGACGTGCACCTTCTGCTGCGCCACGCCTGCGTCCTTGAGCGCGGCTTCGGCGGCGTCCATCATCGGGCCGGGGCCGCAGATAAAGGCTTCGTCGATTTCCTCGGCGGGCAGCAGCGATTCGATGAAGGCCGCGCACTTCTCCTGATCGAGCACGCCGTTGAACAGCTCCACGTCCTGCAGGTCGTCGGACAGCACGTGATAGAGGCGGAAGCGATCCATGAAGCGGTTCTTCAGGTCTTCCAGTTCCTCGGCGAACATGATCGCGTCCACGCTGCGGTTGCCGTAGACGAGCGTAAAGGCGCTGCGCGACTCCGTTTCGAGCGTGGTCTTGATGATCGCCAGCACCGGCGTAATGCCCGAGCCGCCGGAGAACGCCACGTAATGCTTGCCGTGCTCCGCGTTCAGGTGCGTGAAGAAGCGCCCATCGGGCGTCATCACGTCGATTTCGTGGCCAGGCGCGAGCTGGTCGAAGGCAAAGTTCGAGAAGCGCCCGCCGCGCACGCGTTTGATGCCGATGCGCAGTTCGCCGTCACGGTCGTAGTCGGTCACGCCGACGCAGATCGAGTACGAGCGGCGGGTTTCCTCGCCGTCGATATGGGTCTTGAGCGTGACGAACTGCCCTTGCGTGAAGCGATACGCGTCGCGCAGCTCGGGGGGAACGTCGAAGGCGACGGAGACCGCGTCCGCGGTTTCGGGCCGCACTTCGCGGATGCGCAGCGAATGGAATTGCGGAGTGGCCATGTCAGTAGGGTTTGAAGTAGTCGAAGGGTTCGCGGCAGTCGATGCAGCGGTAGAGCGCCTTGCACGCGGTCGAGCCGAATTGCGCGAGCCGCTCGGTGTGCTTCGAGCCGCAGCGCGGGCAGGTGGGCGCGGGCAGCTTCGGCATGAAGGTGATGGTTTTTTCGCTTGCGCCGGGCGCAGCGCCGCTGCCGCAGTTGCCGGTTGGCGGCGCGATGCCATAGGCGCGCAGCTTTTCGCGCGCTTCGTCGGTGATCCAGTCGGTAGTCCAGGCAGGGGCGAGCGTCGTCACGATGCGGTGCGGCGCGATCTGCGCGGCGTCGAGCGCGTGCGCGACATCTTCGGCGATCTGCGACATCGCCGGGCAGCCCGAATAGGTCGGCGTGATGACCACTTCGAGCTGGCCGTCGTCGGCGCGGCGTACGTCGCGCAGAATGCCCAGCTCGCGGATCGATACGACCGGAATCTCCGGATCGGGCACCGATTCGAGGACTTGCCAGGCGCGTTCGAGAGTGTGATCGGCGCTCGCTTGCATCGTCGTGACTTCCTTTTCCTGTGCGTACCTGTGCGTGCCTGTACGTACCTGTCCCAGGCCCGCGCTTACCAGCGCGCGCCCGGATGCTGGCGCGCGAGGCTCTGCATTTCGGCGAGCACGAAGCCCATGTGTTCCGAATGCTCGCCATGCTTGCCGGTCGTGATGTGCTTGACCGGCGCGGGTGCGGTGAGCGTCGCTTCTTCCAGCGCGGCTTCGACATCGGCGCGCCACGCGGCTTCGAGCTGTGCAGTCAGTGGTGCGATACCGGCTTCGGCGACCGTGCTTTCCACGGCGTCGGTGCTGAAGAATTCGCGCGTGTACGGCATCAGCCAGTCGAGCGCGGTCTGGGCGCGGCGATGCGATTCCTCGGTGCCGTCGCCGAAACGGATCAGCCATTCGCGCGCGTGATGCACGTGGTAGCGCGTTTCCTTGATCGAGCGTTCGGCGATCGCGGCCAGTTGCGGATCGGCGGAACGCAGCAGCGCCGTCCACAGGTGCGCCATCAGCGACGCATAGAGGAAGTTGCGCACGATCGTCACGGCGTAATCGTTGGCCGAATGCGTCGTGCCGGCGAGCGGGCCGAAGTGCGGCAGCTCGGCGAGCGTGTAGTTGGCGAACTCGCGCTCGGCGCGGAAGTAGGCGTAATCGTCCTCGGTGCGCTCGCGGCCGGTGAGCGCCTTGTCGAGCGTCGCGGCGTGCGTATAGAGCAGGCGCGCCTGGCCGATCAGGTCGAGGCTCATGTTGGCGAGCGCGATGTCTTCTTCGAGGATCGGGCCGTGGCCGCACCATTCCGTGTTGCGCTGACCGAGGATCAGCGCCGTATCGGCGAGGCGCAGCACGTACGCGAGGTGTTCTTGCGTGGGCGTCGTCATGTTGGCGCTCTTACATGTGGTTGACTTCGTCGGGCAGCGTGTAGAACGTCGGGTGGCGATAGATCTTGTCGCCAGCCGGGTCGAACAGCTCGGCCTTCTCGTTCGGATCCGATGCCGTGATCGCCGCCGACGGCACCACCCAGATGCTCACGCCTTCCTGACGGCGCGTGTAGACGTCGCGCGCCATGCGCAGCGCCATCGAGGCGTCGGCGGCGTGCAGGCTGCCGCAATGCTTGTGGTCGAGGCCCTGCTTGCTGCGCACGAACACTTCCCAGATCGGCCATTCCTTGTTCATCGTGCTATCTCCTTCCAGTGTCTGTTGGTGTTACGCGGCGTGTTGTTCGGCGCGCTGACGTTGCTTTTCGGCGTGGGCGAGGGCGGCTTCGCGCACCCATGCGCCTTCGTTGTGCGCCTTCACGCGCGTGCCCAGACGCTCGCGATTGCACGGGCCGTCGCCATTGACGACGCGCCAGAATTCTTCCCAGTCGATCGTGCCGTAGTCGTAGTGGCCGCGCGCCTCGTTCCACTTGAGATCCGCATCGGGCAGCGTGACGCCGAGCACCTTGGCCTGCTCGACCGTGGCATCGACGAACTTCTGGCGCAGGTCGTCGTTGGAGATGCGCTTGATCCCCCATTTGGCCGACTGGTTGCTGTGCACGGAATCGGCGTCGCTCGGGCCGAACATCATCAGCACCGGCCACCACCAGCGGTTCACGGCCTGCTGCACGAGTTCGCGTTGCGCATCGGTGCCGCTCATCATGGCGAGCAGGGCGTCGAAGCCCTGGCGCTGATGGAACGACTCTTCCTTGCAGATGCGGATCATGGCGCGCGCATACGGCCCGTAGGTGCAGCGGCACAGCGGGATCTGGTTCATGATCGCCGCGCCGTCGACCAGCCAGCCGATCACGCCGACGTCCGCCCAGGTGGGCGTCGGGTAATTGAAGATGCTTGAGTACTTGGCCTTGCCCGCGTGCAGTGCGTCGACCAGCTGGTCGCGCGAGACCCCTAGCGTCTCGGCCGCGCTATAGAGATAGAGGCCGTGACCGGCTTCGTCCTGCACCTTGGCGAGCAGGATCGCCTTGCGCTTGAGGCTGGGCGCGCGGCTGATCCAGTTGCCCTCGGGCAGCATGCCGACGATTTCCGAGTGCGCGTGCTGCGAGATCTGGCGCACCAGCGTCTTGCGGTAGGCGTCGGGCATCCAGTCCTGCGGCTCGATCTTGCCGTCGGCGGCCATGATTTCGTCGAACTGCGCCTGCTCCGGCGAAGCCGCCGCCGCGTCCAGCGGAGCGACATTGCCTGGAATGTCGAGGGATTGCGTGTACATGGGAACGCTCTCGTCAGAGTTTGGTGTGGAGTGCAGTATAAACCAACCGACCGGTCGGTAAATGAATATTTTGAGCTTGCGCAAATGGGTGAGGCGCGCGGGTGCAACTTGTCGGTGGTGGTGTCTGTGTTTTAGGGGATCGGGGGCGCTTTGGACGGGTTGTGTGTCAGGAGGATGGAAGGTCTCGATACGGGCCCATGGGGCACAATGGTCGCTTTGCTTGACTATCCGCGACTACGCGCGCAACCGACTGCATGAAGATCCCTTTTGCTACCACTGCGGCTGGCGCCGCTTTGCTCGTTTCGATCGGCGCGGCGACGCCGGCTTTCGCCCAACCGCCGGCCCCGCAAGCTGCCGCGGCTGGCGGACATTGGGTAACGAGCTGGGCGACGGCGCTCCAGTCCATTCCGCAGCGTGACGCGCTGCCCGCGCTCTATCGCGCACCCGATGTCGCGGGCCGCACGGTTCGGCAGATCGTTTATCCGACGCTCGGCGGGGACGTCGCGCGCGTGCACATCAGCAATCTCTATGGGCGCGCGCCGCTCGTGATCGAAGCGATGGCGATCGCGCCGTCGGCTGGCGGCTCGGCGGTGAGCCAGGCTGATAGCGTGCGGGTGACGTTCGGTGGCCGGCAGTCGGTGTCGTTGCCGCCTGGCGCCGAGCTCGACAGCGATCCGATCCATATTGGCCTGAAGCAAGGCGCACCGTATGCGATCAGCAGCTATATGGGGGCTGAGCAGAAGGTGGTGGCCTGGCATCGCGTGTCGAGTCAGGTGAACTATGTCTCGCGGCCGGGCGACCACGTGGCCGATCCGTCGATCGGCGCGTTTCCGGTGCGTTTCACGCAGTACGCTTGGGTGACGGGGCTGGCGGTCGAGGCGCCGGGCGCGCAGACGATCGCGGCAATCGGCGACTCCATCACGGACGGCATGCGCTCATCGCTCAATGCGAATCGCCGCTGGCCCGACGCGCTGGCGCGTCGTATCACCCGTGAACGGACAAATGTGGCGGTGATCGACCTCGGCATTAGCGGCAACCGGCTGCTGAGCGATTCGCCTTGCTATGGAGAGGCGCTTGAGCGCCGCTTCCAGCGCGATGCGCTCGGACACGTGGGTGTGCGGACGGCGGTGCTGCTGATCGGCATTAACGACATCAACTTCCAGGCGATGCCGCCGCGCTCGGGACTCGACTGTGATTTCCCCCATACGCAGGTGAATGCGGACGATCTGATCGCCGGGTATCGCCGTGTTATCGCGGCGGCGCATGCGCGTGGCGTCCGCCTGCTTGGCGCGACGATTACGCCCGCCGAGCTGCCGCCTGAGCGTGAGGCGATCCGCTCGAAGGTGAATCAGTGGATCCGCACGAGTGGGCAGTTCGATGGGGTAGTGGACTTCGATGCGGCGCTGCGCGATCCGGCTGACCCGCTGCGCCTGCGCCGCGATTACGACAGCGGTGACCACATCCACCCGAGCGACGCGGGCTACGCGGCGATGGCGAACGCCGTGCCGCTGGCTGCGATTGATGGGAAGTAAGAAATACTTGCGCCGCCCCCTTGCGCGGCGGCGCGCGTAGCGCTAAGATTCGCCCCCTTCGCTGCTTGCCGTACTGGCTGCGAAGCCTGCCGGGAGAAACGGCGGGGCGCTCCGGCGACATCCTGC
>NZ_BAYA01000040.1 GCF_000685015.1 Paraburkholderia bannensis NBRC 103871
CGGGGAACGGCTTGCCTTCGGCAATTTCCTTGCAGGTGTAATCGAATTCTTCGCGGCAGACGAAATCGATTGCCTCGGTCGCCGTCAGCGAGTTATGCGGATCGACCATCACCTTCGCGCCCACCATGCCCACGAGCAGCGACGGCTTGCGCTTTTTCAGGTCTTCGGCAAAGAGCGCATCGGTCGGGAACGACGGCGTGCTCGTGTGGATGATGACGAGGTCATAGTCCATCGCGATCTTCAGCGTCTCTTCGACGCCGATGCCGTCGGCGGGTGCGTCGAGCACGCGGCTTTCGGGCACGAGCGCTGCGGGCTGCGCAAGCCAGGTCGGATACCAGAACGAGCGGATCTCGCGCTTCGCCTGGTAGCGCGAACCCGCGCCACCGTCGAAGCCGTCATAGGACGGGGCCTGCAAAAACAGCGTTTTCATGTCGTCGATACTGCCGCGAGGATGCGCGGACTTACGCCTAAAGGTGGGTTCCAGACCGGACAGCCGCAGCGAAATCTTCCAGACGCGTTTCAATCCGCATGCAATCCACTTTCCAAAAAGACCATGCGTTACAAGGCAATGGCCCCCTTGGCGCTCAAGCGTACGGACGCAGCCTGAAGGGAACCTTAGCTCATGGAACGAGAAACCGCGGAATCGGTTACTGCGCATTACGGCCACGCGGATTCCACGCCCCTAACCCTCTAGTTTCTTCGATGAATATGACAAACGCAGATGCCCAAACCGGATCGCCGATTTGCGCGCGAATCTGCGAATCCGTGCATCACCAGCCCGGCCCGTGATCCTGGCAAGCCAGCAGGCAGCCCAGCGCCGACACCGTCCCCACGACGCCAACCCCGGCGCCCAGTGCGATATTTTCAAGCGTGGTCGAACAGCCCTGGAGCGACAGGGCGCCAGCGAGCGCGAGGCCCAGCATAGAGCGATTCAACGCACGCCTGATGGATGAATAATGTTTTGACATGTTCCGGTCACCTCCTCAGATCCTTCGCTGCCATGAGGACGTGAGCATAGCGACCGGATACGGATGCGATGCCCGGAGCTAAGTCCGGCAAATCGAATCCCTTACAAGCTATTTCACGAGATTCGCTCGCTGCACATTTAAAGTATTTTCGGGCGCTTGTAACACGCTAAAACCTTTCAATTAACCTACGTTTCGAAATTAGCGCTCGATTTGGTTAGACTGCATATCTCAGGCTCTCGCGATCCGGCATGCATAACGGCATGCATAAGGGACTCGCGCAGCGACTGCACACAACAACCATGAGAATTCGTATGCGAACCGACGACACCCGGTACGGCGCCTGCGCGGCCCGCCTGCCGCGCGCCCCACACGGCCCCTGCTGGCGCACGCGTGCGTGCGCAGCGCAAAGCACTGGCACGAGCGGCCTCGTCGGCCTCGATATTGGCTCTGGGAGACTGGCATGAGCGACACGCCCAACCACCTGCCCCCCTCATCCACGCCGCCCAGGCCGCCCGTGCCGGTCACGCCGCCTCCGCCCAGCCCGCCGCCGCGCAAGCGCAGCGGTCGTGGCCGCTGGATCCTGCTCGCGCTGATCGTGCTGCTGATCGTTTTCGTGGTCTTCCACATATTGCACCGCCAAAAACCCGCGCGCGGTGCGGCGCCGCAGGTCGTGACGGTCGCGCCGGCCACGCTCGGTTCGATGCCCGTGACGCTCGATGCGCTTGGCACCGTCACGCCGGTCGCCACCGTCACGGTGCTGCCGCAACTGAGTGGCTATCTCACGGAAGTCGGCTATCGCGAAGGTCAGGACGTCGTCAAAGGCCAGTTCCTTGCGCAGATCGATCCGCGCCAGTACGAGATCAGCAAGGAGCAGGCCGAGGCGCAACTCGCCAAGGATCGCGCCTCGCTCGCCCAGGCACGCGCCGACCTCGAACGCTATGCGCAACTGAACGAGAAGAAGTCGATCGCCGAGCAGACCTATAGCGACCAGAAGTTCCTCGTCGCGCAGGACGAGGCGGCCGTGAAGTCCGACCTCGCCAACATCAAGCAATACGAACTCGACCTGATCTATTGCCGCATCACCGCACCCGTTTCGGGCCGCGTGGGTCTGCGCCTGGTCGATCCGGGCAATTACGTGACGGCGTCCAGCTCGACGGGGATTGCCGTCATCACGACGATCAAGCCCACCACCGTGCAGTTCACGGTGCCGCAGAACGCGCTGTCGGACGTGCTGCAACGCGTCAATGCCGGTGCGAAGCTGCCGATCACCATTTTTAACAGCGAGAACACGAAGCAACTGGCGACCGGCACGCTCTACGCGATCAGCAACCAGATGGCCACGGCCACCGGCACGGTCACGCTGCGCGCGAGCGTCCCCAACGACGACGAGGCGCTGTTCCCCAACGAATTCGTCAATGTGCGCCTGCTCGTGGACACGATGCAGAACGCCGTCCTGGTGCCCACGCCCGCCGTGCAGTCGGGCGCGCCTGGCGACTACGTGTATCTCGTGAACGCCGACAACACCGTCTCCGTCCACAAGGTCACGCTCGGCCCGAGCGACGGACAGCACACCGTCGTCAAGAGCGGACTCCAGGCAGGCCAGCGCGTGGTGACCGACGGCCTCGACCGCCTCAACGACGGCACGAAGATCCAGCCATCGACCGGCAAGCCCGCTGCCGCGAGCGGCGCCAGCGCGGCGCGCATGGGCAATGCCTCGCACGCGCGTGCGGCTTCCGCGCCTGCGGCAGCGTCCGCGGATTCGAGCGCATCCGCGGCCTCCGACGCCTCCTGATCCCACGCCTTAAGCGCCGATGAATATTTCGCGTCTTTTCATTCTGCGGCCCGTCGCGACATCGTTGCTGATGATCGCGATGGTGCTGGTCGGGCTCGTGGCGATGAAGTTCCTGCCCGTGTCGTCGCTGCCCTCCGTCGATTACCCGACGATCCAGGTGCAGACCTTCTACCCCGGCGCCAGCCCGAGCGTCATGGCGACCACGGTGACCGCGCCACTCGAAGTGCAGCTCGGCGAGATCCCGGGCCTGCAGCAGATGGTCTCGTACAGCTCCGAGGGCGCGTCGGTCATCACGCTGCAATTCGATCTCTCGCTCAATCTGGACGTCGCCGAGCAGAACGTGCAGCAGGCCATCAACGCCGCCAACAGCTTCCTGCCGAGCGGCCTGCCCGCGCCGCCGACCTACGCCAAGGTCAATCCCGCCGACCAGCCGATCCTCACACTCGCGATCACATCGAATTCGATGTCGCTCACGCAGTTGCAGGACGCGGCCAATAACCGGCTCGCCACCAAGATTTCCGAAGTGCCGGGCGTGGGTCTCGTGAGCACGGCGGGCGGCAACGTGCCGGCCGTGCGCGTGGAAGCCGATCCGCAGAAGCTCGCCGCCTACGGCCTGAATCTGGACGACCTGCGCACGCTGCTCGCCAACGTGAACGTGAGTGCGCCGAAGGGCAATTTCGACGGCCCCGAGCTCGACTACACGATCAATTCCAACGACCAGATTTCCGATCCCAAGGACTACGAAGATACCGTCATCGCCTACCAGAACGGCGCGCCGGTCTTCATGCGCGACGTCGCGCGCGTGTCCACGGCGGCCCAGGACGTGGAGCGCGGCGCCTGGTACAACAAGCAGCCCGCGATCGTGCTCAACGTGCAGCGCCAGCCGGGCGCGAACGTGATCGCCACGGTCAACCAGATCATGCGCCAGTTGCCGCAGCTTGAAGCGACGCTGCCCGCCGGCATGAAAGTCACGGTCGTGTCGAACAGCGTGGGCGTGATCCAGGCGTCGGTGCATGACGCCGCGTTCGAACTCGTGCTTGCCGTCGCGCTGGTGGTGGCGGTGATCTTCGTGTTCCTGCGCAACCTGCCTGCCACCATCATCCCGAGCATCTCCGTGCCGGTTTCGCTAATCGGCACGCTCGCGATGATGTACGAGCTGGGTTACTCGATCGACAATCTCTCGCTGATGGCGCTCATCATCGCCACGGGCTTCGTGGTGGACGACTCGATCGTGATGATCGAGAACGTCGTGCGCTACCTGGAGGAAGGCGAAAAGCCCTTGCAGGCAGCGCTAAAAGGCGCGGGGCAGATCGGCTTCACGATTCTCTCGCTGACGATCTCGCTGATCGCCGTGCTGATCCCGCTGCTGTTCATGGGCGGCGTGATCGGGCGTCTCTTCAGCGAATTCGCCGTCACGCTCGCAGTGACGATCGTGCTGTCGGCCGTCGTGTCGCTGACCGTCGTGCCGATGATGTGCGCGCGTATCCTGCGCGCCCAGGCCGAGCGCCACCCCAGCCGCTTCGAGCGCATCAGCGAAGGCCTGTTCAACAAGACGCTGAACGCCTATGAACGCGGCCTGCGCTGGGTGCTCGATCACCAGGCGCTCACGCTCATTGTTTTCGTGGTGACCGTCGCGCTCACGGGCCTCTTGTATGTCGTGATTCCCAAGGGCCTCTTCCCCGTGCAGGACGTGGGCGTGATCCAGGCCATCAGCGTGGCCGACAATTCGGTGTCGTACCAGGCGATGGTGCGCCGTCAATCCGCGCTCGCCGAAGAAATCCTCAAGGATCCCGATGTTGTTTCGCTCACCTCTTACGTGGGCATCGACGGCATCAACAACACGCTGAACAACGGGCGTTTCCTCATCAACCTGAAGCCGCACGACGACCGCTCCGGCAGCGCCGAGGAAATCGCGCGACGTATCCAGCAGTCGGCGTCGAAAGTCGCGGGCGTGCGTCTTTACCTGCAACCCGAGCAAGACCTGACGCTCGATACGACGGTGTCGCCCAACCAGTACAACTTCGTGTTGCGCGGGCCGAACCAGCAGGCCTTCAATCAGTACGTGCCCGCGCTGATCGCGAAGATGAAGCAGATCCCGTCGATCGCCGACGTGACCAGCGACCTGAACACCGACGGCCTGTCCGTCAACGTGCAGGTGAACCGCCAGCTTGCGGCGCGTTACGGCATCACGGCGGCGACCATCGACAACGCGCTTTACGACGCATTGGGCCAGCGCATCGTCTCCACGATCTTCCAGCAGTCCGACCAGTACCGCGTGATCCTGGTGGCGAAACCCGAGTCGCTGCCGACCGTCGACTCGATCGGCGACATCTATCTGCCGAGCCAGACCGCCAGCTCCGGCCAGGTGCCGCTCAAGGGGATTGCGACCATCAGCATCACGCGCTCGCCGCTGACGATCAGCCACCTCGCGCAGTTCCCTTCGGTGACGATCTCGTTCAATCTCGCCGATGGCGCGTCGCTTTCCGCCGCCGTGCGCGACATCCGCAAGGCGGAAGCGGACGTCAAGCTGCCGCCGTCGATCACATCGTCGTTCCAGGGCGCGGCGCAGGCGTTCGAGGACTCGCTGTCTTCTGAGGTCTATCTGCTGATCGCCGCCCTCGTGGCCGTCTATATCGTGCTGGGGGTGCTGTACGAAAGCTACGTGCATCCGGTGACGATTCTCTCGACGCTGCCGTCCGCGGGGATTGGCGCGCTGCTTGCGCTGATGATCGCCGGCAAGGATCTCGACGTGATCGGCATTATCGGCATCGTGCTGCTGATCGGCATTGTCAAGAAGAACGCCATCATGATGGTGGACTTCGCGCTCGAAGCCGAACGCGTGCACGGCAAGCCGCCGCGCGAGGCGATTTTCGAAGCGTCGCTGCTGCGCTTCCGCCCGATCCTGATGACCACGCTCGCGGCCATGCTCGGCGCGCTGCCGATGCTGCTGGGCACCGGCACGGGTTCCGAGCTGCGCCGCCCGCTGGGTCTTGCGATCATCGGCGGCCTCACGCTTTCGCAGATGCTCACGCTGTTCACGACGCCGGTGATCTATCTGTGCTTCGACCGCCTTGCGATCCGTTTTGGCCGCAAGAACAAGCCGGAAGACGACAGCGACGCCGATGCCGATGGCCCGCATGAGCCGCCGCGCACGCCCGCGCCCGAGGGCACGCCGTGAACCTCTCGGCGCTCTTTATCCGCAGGCCGGTCGCCACTTCGCTGCTGGCGATCGCGATCCTGCTCGCTGGCGCGCTGGCGTTTTTCCGGCTGCCGGTCGCGCCGCTGCCCAATATCGCGTACCCCGTGATCGTGGTGCAGGCCAACATGGCGGGCGCGAGTCCCGAAACCATGGCGTCGACCGTGGCCGAGCCGCTGGAGCGGCGCCTGGGCACTATCGCCGACGTGAGCCAGCTCACCTCGATCAACAACGTGGGATCGTCGCTGATCGTGATTGTGTTCGGCCTGAACCGCGACATCAACGGCGCGGCGCGCGACGTCGAAGCCGCGATCCAGGCCGCGCGCGCCGACCTGCCGACCACATTGCGCAGCAATCCTACCTATCGCCAGTACAACCCCGCGAGTGCGCCGATCATGGTGCTCGCGCTCACCTCGGACACGCTCACCAAGGCACAGCTCTACGATTCCGCCGACTCGGTCATCATGCAGCAGCTCTCGCAGGTGGACGGCGTGGGCCAGATTACGCTGGGCGGCGGCGCGTTGCCCTCGGTGCGCGTGGAACTGGAGCCGGGCAAGCTCAATAGCTACGGCATCGGGCTGGAGGACGTGCGCGCGGCGATTGGCGCGGCCAATGCGAATAGCGCCAAAGGCCACCTCGACCAGGGCGACCAGCGCTTCGTGGTGACCTCGAACGACCAGATCAGCAACGCCGCGCCCTATCGCGACGTGGTGATCGCCTATCGCGACGGCGCGCCTGTTTATCTGCGCGACGTGGGCACGGTACGCGACTCCAACGAAAATATCCGCAACGCGGGCCTCTATAACGGCAAGTCTGCCGTGCTGGTGATCGTCTATCCCATGCCCGGCAGCAACGTCGTGAAGACCGTGCAGCAGATCCAGGCGCGCCTGCCCAACATCGAAGCCGCCCTGCCCGCCACCATCAAGGTGAACGTGGCCGTTGACCGCTCGGAGTCCGTGCGCGCGTCCGTCGCCGACACGGAACGCACGCTCTTCATCGCCGTGCTGCTGGTGATCGGCGTGGTGTTCGTGTTCCTGCTCTCGCCGCGCGCCACGCTGATTCCGGCGGTCGCGCTGCCGCTGTCGATCGTCGGCACGTTCGGGCCGATGTACCTGCTCGGCTACAGCATTGATTCGCTCTCGCTGATGGCGCTCACCATCGGCACCGGCTTCGTGGTGGACGACGCCGTGGTGGTGCTGGAAAACATCGTGCGCCATATGGAAGCCGGACTCGACCCGAAGGAAGCCGCGCTGCGCGGTGCGGGCGAAGTGGGCTTCACGGTGCTGTCGATGAGCCTTTCGCTGATCGCCGTGTTCCTGCCGATCCTGCTGATGCCGGGCATCGTCGGCCTGCTGTTTCATGAGTTCGCGATGACGCTGTCCATCGCCATCGTGATCTCGCTGATCGTCTCGCTCACGGTCACGCCCACGATGTGCGCCTACGTGCTCAAGCGCGAGCGCGAAAAACACGAGCCGTCGCGCGCCGCCGTTTGGATCGAGGCGCAGTTCGAGCGCTTCAAGCAGTTCTATTCGCGCACGCTCGACGTCGCGCTCAATCATGCGCGCCTCACGATCTTCATTCTGTTCGCGCTGCTGGTCGCCAACGTGTTTCTCGCGCGGCTGCTGTCCGGCACGTTCTTTCCCGAACAGGACACCGGCATCCTGATCGGCCAGATCGTCGCCGACCAGAGCATCTCCTTCACGGCGATGGAGAAGAAGCTCGCGCAGTTGCAGGAGATCGTGCAGAAAGATCCCGCCGTGGCGTCGGTCGCAGGCTTCACGGGCGGCCGGGCCTTGAATTCGGCGACGGTCTTTATCGAACTCAAGCCGCTCGCGCAGCGCAAACTGTCCGCCACCGAAGTCGTGAACCGGTTGCGGCCCAAGCTCAATGCGGTCTCGGGCGCGCGGCTGTTCCTGCAGGCGCAGCAAGACCTGCAGATTGGCGGGCGGCAGTCGGCGGCCGAGTATCAGTACACGCTCACGAGCGACGACGCCGATGCGCTTTTCCAATGGACACCTAAACTTGTCGACGAGCTGAACAAGTATCACGGCACGCTCACCGACGTGAATTCCGACCTTCAGCAAAACGGCCTGCAGGCCTACGTGACGGTGAACCGCGCGACGGCCAAGCGCTACGGCTTCGACCCGAACCAGGTGGACAGTGTGCTTTACGACGCCTTCGGCCAGCGCACGGTGTCGACCATCTACAACCCCATCAACCAGTATTTCGTGGTGATGGAAGTCGCGCCGCAATACTGGCAGTATCCGCAGTCGTTCGGCCACATCTGGCTGAGCACGGCGGCAGGCAATGCGAGCGGCTCGGCGTCCACCCAGATGTCGGGCAGCACGGTCTCGGGCATCACTGCCTATACGGCGCAGAGCACCTCGACGACGAGCACGAGCAACACCAACTCGCGCAACGCCAATGCCGTGGCCAACCAGCAGAACAACTCGATCGCCAACAGCAAGGGCGGCAGTTCGAGCGGCAGCGCGGACAGCACCGCCGCCGAAACCATGGTGCCGATCAGCGCGCTGATGAACTGGACGACGGGCCACACGGCCACCCAGGTCAACCACCAGAGCGGCGAAGTGGCGGGCACGATCTCGTTCAACCTGCCGCAGGGCGGCTCGCTATCTGAAGCCGGCAAAATCATCGAGGAAGCGCAGCGCAATATCGGCATGCCCGCCTCGATCCACGGCGCGTTTGCGGGCGCGGCGCAGGCCTACGCGCAATCGATGGGCACGGTGCCGCTGCTGATCCTCGCCGCGCTGGCCGTGGTGTATATCGTGCTGGGCGTGCTCTACGAGAACACGATTCACCCGCTCACGATTCTCTCGACGCTGCCGTCGGCGGGCATTGGCGCCACGCTTGCGATGCTGATTTTCGGCACGCCGTTCTCGGTGATCGCGATGATCGGCATTATTCTGCTGATCGGCATTGTGAAGAAGAACGGCATCATGATGGTGGACGTCGCGATCCAGTTGCAGCGCAATGAAGGCCGCAACGCGCGCGACGCGATCCACGAGGCCGCCGTGGTGCGTCTTCGCCCGATCATGATGACGACGTTCGCGGCCGTGCTGGGCGCGGTGCCGCTCGCGATCGGCATTGGCCAGGGGGCGTCGCTGCGTCAGCCGCTCGGCGTCACGGTGATGGGCGGCCTGATCCTGAGCCAGGTGTTCACGCTGTACACGACGCCCGTGATCTATCTGTTCCTCGACCGCCTGCGCGCCCGCCTCGCCCGCCTGGCCGCGCGCCTGCCCTGGAACCACCAGGCCGATGAGAGCGCATCATGAAGATTCATCCAATCGATTCAACCCTGTCCATGAAAGCACGTTGCGCTGTTCGTCTTTTGCCCCTGAGCCTCGTGCTGTTGATGAGCGGCTGCATGGTCGGCCCCGACTATCATCGTCCGCAGGTTGCCACGCCCGCGCAGTGGAAAGAGCTGCCCGGCTGGACGCAGGCCGATCCCTCCGCCGCCGCAGGCCCCAAGGGCGAATGGTGGAGCGGCTTCCAGGATCCGCTGCTGGACGAGCTTGAGCCGCTCGTGGCGGTGTCGAACCAGACCGTCGCGCAGAGCTACGCCAACTACCAGCAGGCGCTGGCCGAAGTGCGTGTGGCGCGCGCGAGCCTCTTTCCGACGATCGGCGTCACCGGATCGGCCACGCGCGAACGCGCATCCACGAGCACCAGCAGCAGCTTCAGCAGCGGCGGCGCGCGTATCGTCAACTCGGGGTCGCTGGAGGCGAACGTGAGCTGGACGCTCGACTTCTGGGGGCAGGTGCGCCGCCAGGTCGAGGAGCAGTCGGCCACGGCGCAGGCCAGCGAAGCGACGCTCGCCAATGCTCAGCTATCCGAACAGATTGCGCTCGCCAACGCCGTGATCGACCTGCGCGTCACCGACGCCGATATCGACCTGCTCACCCAGACGGTCGAGGCGTACAAGAATTCACTGCGGGTGGTGACGGACCAGGACACGGCAGGCACCGTTGCGCCGTCCGACCTCATCACGGCGCGCACGCAACTGGAAAACGCGCAGGCGAGCCTGATCGCGCTGGGCGTTGCGCGTGCCCAGTACGAGCATGCGATTGCGGTGCTGGTCGGCCGCAATCCCGAGGACATGACGATCCCGCACAACGGCAAGTTGCCCATCCTGCCCGAGATTCCCGCGGGCGTCCCGTCGACGATGCTGCAACGCCGTCCCGACATCGCCACGGCCGAGCGGCAGATGGCCTCCGCGAATGCAGCGATTGGTGTCGCAGTCGCCGCCTACTATCCGACGATTTCGCTCTCGGCGCTCGATGGTTTCACGCAAGCGCCGCTCGCGGGGCTGCTGCACGTGAGCAACTACGTGTGGTCGCTGGGCGCGAGCGCAACGGAGACGATCTTCGATGGCGGCGAGCGCAGCGGCGAAGTTGCCGCGGCGCGCGCGAGCTACAACGCCGCCGTCGCGAACTATCGCGCCACCGTGTTGAGCGCGTTCCAGAGCGTCGAGAACGATCTTTCGGGGCTGCGTATCCTCGCGCAGCAAAGTGACGCGCTGGACGCAGCGGTGCGCGACTCCATCCGCGGCGCGCAGATTGCGCAGAACGAGTACCAGGCGGGCACGGTCGATTACACGACGGTTGCGACGGCGCAGGCCACTCAGTTGAGCACGCAACAAAGTGCGCTCACGGTGCAGCAGTCACGCTTGCTGGACGCGGCGGCGCTGATCGGCGACCTGGGCGGCGGGTGGAGCGGCGTGCTCCATGATGCGAGCCATCCGCAGAAGGTCAGCGTCGATCCGGGCGCGAATGCCGATACGGCCGCCAGCACAAAAGCTAGCGCCAGCGCCGACGCTGCTGGGCCGACGCAATAGTCCGACCGTCCTGGTTCATTCGCTTTCAAGCCCGTCTGACAGGGGCTTTTCTATTTGCGATGAGGCAATCGACAGTCAATCTTGTAAAGAAGCGTTAACTCGTGGCCGCGGCGTCAACGGCGATCCATTCCTGCCCGTTAGCCCGTGCAGACGCAAGTCGCGTCATTCAACTACGAACACGAGGAAGAATATGAAGAAGTCGTCCATGGCCGTTTTGCTTTCCCTGTCTGCGATCGCGAGCATCGCCTCGGCACAGAATGCGGATAACGGCATCCAGATGAGCAACGACCCGGCACGCGCCGCACAGGTCGAAGCGCACGCACGCAACGTGCAGGCCCAGCCCTCGACCGTTCAGTTCGACGAAGCGTCGGATTCCGCGCGCGCGCCGGCCTCGCAGGCGCACAGCGGCCATCGCGCGCACAGCACGAAGCATTCGAAGGCGACCACGAAGCATCATAAGAAGCACGCCCACAAGCACCACGCTGCACAGTAACAGGCATCGCCACAGCCGCAGGGGCGCTGCCCCTGGCGGCTGACAAAGCGGCCGCAATGGCCACTGCGTCTGCCCAAGGTTCGACAACGTTCGTTCGTGCGACGTTTCGGCACGTTCGCAAGCGTTGCGATGCAACGTCCTGACACGGAGTGGGGCTCGCCCAGCATGGCTGCGCAGGCTGCCATCGGTGATTTGCGCGATTGGCTATGCTGCGTTGTCGGCGTTTGGTTGCATCGACGCCAACGCGTGCCGCCGACTCACACCATCATATGCCGCGCCTGCGGTGCGCGGCGCCCCTACACCGTGTTCAGGAGTACTCCATGAAACAGCTTGGCATCGGCCTCTTGCTCGTACTCTCGTCACTGTCATTTGCACAGCAGCATCCGGCCGTCTACCCCGCACATGGCCAGTCGGCGCAAAAACAGCAACAGGACGAAGGCGCCTGTTATGCGTGGGCGAAACAGAACACGGGCATCGATCCAGCGGTTGCTGCGCAACCCGTCCAGACGCCCACTGGCCCGACCGGTGCACGCGTGGCCGGCGCAGCGCGAGGCGCCGCTGCTGGCGCGATCATCGGCGACGTGAGCGGCAACAGCGCTGGCCACGGCGCAGCGGTCGGCGCGACAGCCGGCGCGGTCGCGGGCGGCGTGCGCGCGCGGCGCGAACATGCGGCCCAGGCCCAGGCGCAGCAGCAGACACAAGGCGCCGAACTCACTACGTACTGGAGGGCGTTCGGTGCCTGCATGCAGGGGCGCGGCTACACGGTTCAGTGACGCACCGGCACAGGTTCAACTATCAGGATTGCAAACAAGTTTTTCGACGGCAAGCCGTGGCAAAGCGAGCGTTCATGCGCTCAGTTGCACGGCTTGGCCTGCGAGTTCTGCGCGGCCTCGTGCAAAGGCATTGCCGAGGCCGGCAAACCGAAAACCGCGTCGAAGACCAGGTTAAAGATGTACGCGTAGACCAGAAAAAACACCGTGAGGCCGATGTCCATGGCGAAGGCCTCGAACAGCGACACGCGCAGCGTCAGCGCGATCATCGGCACCAGGAAGATCACCAGCCCGCCCTCGAAGCCGATCGCATGCAGCACGCGTCGCAAAGGGCTACGTCCGCGTTGGGTCTGACGCGCTTCCCAGCGTTCGAACAGCCAGTTGTAGAGCGCATTCCACGCCACCGCGACGAGCGAGGTGAAGACCGCCGCTGCGCCCGCGCGATCCGCGCCGCTGCCCGCGACCGAGGCGAAGCTCGTGCCGGTGATGAGAATGCCCAGCCCTTCGAACAGCGTGAGGTAGACGACCCGGCGCTTGATGCCTTGCATGACCTGAACGCTCCGTTATGTAACGCGTCACTGGAAGCGCCGATACTACACGAACGGCACGAAGGCGAATAACCGCAGCGCGGCCGCGGTTATTGGCCTAGTCGAGCTATTGGACGCGGCAGGAAGCGACTCAAAGCACCTGAAAGCGCCTGGCGGCGCCCGTCGGCATTCAGGCGAGGTCGGTAAAGACCGCTTCCGTGGTGAGACGCGACTTCGGCAGTTTCGCGTTGAAGTCGTCGGCGCTGCGGTAGCCAAGTCCGACCACGACAATCGCCGTCAGGCCGCGTGCGGCGAGGCCCAGTTCTTCGTCCAGCGCCTTCGCATCGAAACCTTCCATCGGGCAGGCGTCGATTTCGAGCGTCGATGCGCCGATCAGCAGCGTGCCAAGCGCGAGATACGCCTGCTTCTCCATCCATGCGGACAGGTCGTCACGCTCGCGATGCAGGTTGACGTAGAAGCCGCGCGTGTTCTGCTGCGTCGTCTTTGCTTCGGCGCTGGCAAAGCGGCCGTCGGCCTCTTCCTGCGCCAGCACGGCGTCCAGATGCGCTTCGTCCATGTCCTTGCGCACGCACAGCACCATGACGTGCGAGGCGCGCGTGACCTTCGCTTCGTTATAGGCATAGCCCGGCTGCATCGACTTCGCGACGCGAGCGCGCGCAGCGTCGCTTTCGGCGACGACAAAGTGCCACGGCTGCGAGTTCACCGACGACGGGCTGAAGCGGATCAGTTCCTTCAGTTCATCGATGACGGCGGCCGGAATCTTGCGGGCGGGATCGAAAGCCTTGGTGGCGTGGCGGTTCTTGGCGAAGCGGGTGAGATTCAACGACATACTCCTGGCATGCTCCGGTAATCGGGGCGGTGACTTGGCAAGGCCGGTATCCTACCAGCCTGGGCCGTTTCGCGTGCGGGGCGGCCGATGTAACCCACGCAGTCCATGCTACACGCGGCATCGCTCCAGGAGGTTCTAGTCATGCGCCAGACGATTCATCATTTGCAGGTTCGCGCGCGCTTGCGCGGGCTCGTTGAATTCACGCAGGAAGTGCGCATGTTCGTGCGCGAAAGCGGCATTGGCACCGGCTTGCTGACGCTGTTCTGCCGCCATACGTCGGCGTCGCTGCTGATCCAGGAGAACGCAGACGCTTCCGTGCGTCGGGATCTCGAACGCTATTTCGATGAACTCGCGCCCGAAGACCCACAGCGCTATGAGCACGACACCGAAGGCCCCGACGACATGCCCGCTCATCTGCGCACCGCCCTCACCCAGACACAGTTGTCGATTCCAGTCGAGCACGGCGAACCGCTGCTCGGCACCTGGCAAGGCATTTACCTCTTCGAGCATCGCCGCCATGCGAGCACCCGCGAGGTCGTCTTGCATCTGATCGGCGAATAGTCACCCGGGCCCGCCCGGCGCGCCCCGAAGCCCTTACAAGCAAAGCCGCTGCACAGGCGCTATGCTTGTGCGTTGCGATTTCCCCCTCAACCGATCAACCGAATTCTCAAGGAACATCCATGACACAGTCCAGCGGCTCCATGATCAGCTTTAACCGCCCCGACGGTAAATCGCTCCAGGGCTACCTGGCCACGCCTGAGAAGACCGAAGGCGCGCCCGCCATCGTCGTGATCCAGGAATGGTGGGGCTTGAACGACCAGATTCGCGGCGTCGCCGACCGCCTCGCCAAGGCCGGTTACTACGCGCTCGTCCCCGACCTCTATCGCGGCAAGCAGACCGTCGAGGAAGAAGAGGCGCACCACCTGATGAGCGGCCTCGACTTTGGCGATGCCGCTTCGCAGGACATCCGTGGCGCGGTCGACCACCTGAAGACGCTGACCGACCGCATCGGCGTAACCGGCTACTGCATGGGCGGCGCGCTCACGCTGCTGGCCGCCAACCAGATCCCGGGCCTGTCGGGCGCGGTCGTGTGGTACGGCTTCCCCCCGCTCGAATACCTCGACGCGAGCAAGATCACCGTGCCGGTGCTCGGCCACTGGGGGACGCAGGACGCGTTCTTCAAGATCGAGACCGTCGACGAACTCGAAACGAAGCTGCGTGACGGCGGCGTGAACGTCGAGTTCCATCGTTATATGGCGTTCCACGCGTTTGCGAACGAAACCGCCGTTGGTGAAGGCCGCATCTCGCACACGCAGTTCGATCCGGTCTGGTCGCAACAGGCCTGGGATCGCACGCTCACGTTCTGGGGCCGCACGCTCTGGAACAAAGGCTAAACGCATTCGTCGGATGTAGATGTCAAAAAAGAACGCGGCGCATGCTTTTCAGCATGCGCCGCGTTTCTCTATCTACTGGCAAGCGCTGTCGCCAGCTCAGTGCGACTTGCCCGCCGCGCCATCCAGCAACGCGATCTCACGCTCGCTCTGCAACACCGCCTTGCGCTCGCCTTCCGCGTCGATCGAGCGCGCCAGCACCAGGTACGCAACCGCCGACACCAGCAGCCCTACCGCCCAGGCCACATCCACGCCGCCGATACGCGCCGCCAGCGGCCCCGTATAGATGCCCGGCAGGACAAAGAACGGCACGGTCGAAGCGAAGCCCACCGCATAAGCGATCAGCCCGCGCGAACCCCATGCGCCGTAAAGACCGTTGGGCGTGAACAGCTGCGTGATCGCATAGTGGCCGCGTCGCACGAAGAAGAAGTCGACCAGGTTCACCGACGTCCAGGGCACCAGCAGATACAGCATGATCGTGAGCGCCGCGAACAGAATGTCGATCGCATTGCCCGACAGCGACAGTGAAATCACCACCCACACGAGACCCAGCGCGAGCACCGTAATCACGCGCACCGCCGAAGTGGGCCGCACGGGCTTGAACGAATCCACCGCCGTGACCACGGTCAGCATCGCGCTGTAGGCGTTCAGGCCCATCGTCGCGACCATCGCCCCCACCGAAGCCAGCGAGATCAGCACGCCGAAGCCGCGGAACATCGCATTGCCCGCATCGTAGAGCGCGACAAGGCCATCCGATGCGCCCAGACGCGTTGCGAGCCACGCACCCAGCGCAATCAGCCAGATCGCCGATGCCGATGCGCCGATAAACACCGCCGCAATAATGGCGCGCGGTTTCGTCTCGCGCGGCAGATAGCGCGAGTAGTCCGACACATACGGCGCATATGTGATGTTGTAGCTCGCGCTAGCCGCAAACTGCGCGGCAAACGCGACGAGCGAGAAGCCGCCCGCATGCGCCACGCCGGCCTTCACGCCCACTGCGCCGAACAGGATCCAGAGCGTGAGCAGCACGTAAAGCGGCAGGCTCGCCACCAGCAGCCACTTGAACACGCGATGCAGCCAGTCGTGTCCATAGATCGCCAGCGCCAGCGCGATCAGCGCCGTCACGATGGTCACGAGCGTCGGCGACCAGCCGAAGATCCCCTTCACGCCGCTCGCCATCAGCACCGTATCGACCACATTGAAGCCGATGAACGTGAACAGCGTGGCAATCAGGATCAGCACCACGCCGCGATAGCCGAACTGCGCGCGCGACTGGATCATCTGCGGCAGGCCCAGATGCGCGCCCTGCGAAGCGTGAAAGGCCATGAACAGCGTGCCGAACAAAATGCCGAGCACGCCCGAGAGAATCGTGTAGCCCAGCGAGAGCCCCATGCTCGGCCCCACGAAACCAATGGCGATCGTGAAGAACTGAAAATTGCCGAGGAACCAGAACGGCCCCTGGCCCGCCACGCTGCCGTGACGTTCGTGCGCGGGGACGTAGTCGATCGAGCGCACCTCGATCTTGCGCCACTTGCCGGGCTTCGCGTTGGGTGCGTCGGCGCTGTCGCTCGCGCCGGTTGCGGTGGGCGCTGCCCAGCCATTAACGTTATCGGTGCTCATCTGTCTCTTCCTCGTGGATTCTTTGCGGGGCGCAGCGTGTCAGGGCTGCGCCGGATGAGCTGCGCCTGCGCGCGCCCGGATGACGTGCTTGATTTCCTGGTAAGCGCGCACGCCCCAGGGCCCGAGTTCGCGGCCAAGGCCGCTGAGCTTGCGTCCGCCCCAACCCGTCTGCGGGAAGATCACCTGCGGGGCGTTCACCCAGACCACGCCCGCTTCGCAGGCATCGCTGACTCGCGCGGCGCGCGCCGGATCGGCCGTGAGCACCGTGGCGACGAGGCCATAGTCGCTGTCGTTGGCGAGCGCGATCGCTTCGTATTCCGTATCGAATGGCCGAACCAGCGCGACCGGCCCGAAGATCTCCTCGCACCAGAGCACGTTGTCGGGCGCGACGTTGGCGCAGACCGTCGGCGCGACGAAGAATCCGCCTTCCCGTTGCGTGGCCGCGGCGCCCCCACACAGCACGCGTGCGCCCTGCTCCTTGCCGCGCGCGAGCAGGCCCAGCACACGCTCGCGCTGTGCGGCGCTGATGAGCGGCCCCACGCGCACATCGTCAACGTGCGGTGCGCCCACCACGGCGCTACGGGCGAGCGCGACGAGCTTTTCCACGAACGCGTCGTGCAGCGCCCGCGCCACCAGCACGCGCGACGTTGCCGAACACATCTGTCCCGCGTTGAAGAATGCGCCATTGAACGCGAGTTCGACGGCTTCATCCAGGTCGGCGTCGTCGAATACGATCAGCGCCGACTTGCCGCCCAGTTCGAGCGAGACCCGCTGCATGCGCCCGGCGGCGGCGCGCATGACCGCCTGGCCTGCCGCCGTGCTGCCCGTGAACGACACCTTCGCCACGCCGCGATGCGAGGCAAGCTGCGCGCCCACCTCGCGGCCGCCCGCGACCAGGTTCACCACGCCTGCGGGCACGCCGGCCGCCGTGACGATATCGACGAGCGCGCGTTCGGCCAGCGGCGTCAGTTCCGAAGGCTTGATGACCACCGTGCAGCCCGCCGCGAGTGCGGGCGCGAGCTTCCACGCCGCCGTCACGAGCGGGAAGTTCCACGGCACGATCAGCGCGCAGACGCCTACGGCCTCGTGCCGCACATCGGCTTCGAATGCGGCGTCGGGCAACGCGACGGGCGTGCGCTCGGCCACGCCGCCCTCGGCGCACAACTGCGCGTAGTAGCGGAAGGTGGCCGCGGCGTCGCTGACATCGAGTTCGGCTTCAAAGCGCGGCTTGCCATTGCACCGCATCTGCAGTTCGACGAGATCGCGCGCATGGGCTTCTATGCCTTGCGCGATGCTTTCGAGGCGTTCGCCGCGCTGCGTGACGCTCGCGCTGCGCCAGCCGCGCAAGGCCCGCGCGGCAGCCGCTACGGCTTCATCGACATCGTCGGCGTCGGCACTCGACACCCGCGCATACGGCTGCGCGCTGCACGGATCGACGAGTTCGAGCAGCACGCCCGCGCCCTGTCGCCACGCACCGTCGATAAACACGCCCGGCTCGATCGCGAGCGAGGACGCTGCAACCGTGCACATCGATTCGCGCTTCATGCACACACCTCGCCTTCGTTGACCGCGTCGTGCAGCGCCGCACAGGCGTGCGGCGACAGATGCTCGTGCACCGCCAGCCATTGGTCGTCGCGGCGCGCGAAGGCAATCGTCTCGCGCTCGTCGAGCGTTTCGCTGCCCGCATGGGTCGCGACGCGCGTGCGCACGTTATGCACGAACAGCGCCACGTCGCCAATGCATTGCACGCTGCGCGAGCGCGATTCGCAGCCCAGCACGCGAAAGCCGTCTTCGCGCTCCCACTGGCGCCACAGCGCTTCATAGGCGGCGCGCGTGGGCAGCGGCTCGCTCACGTGATGAAACACGAAGCTCGCATCGGGCGCGAAGGCCGCGAAATAAGCGTCGCGGTCGTGGCGCGCGAAGGAATCGATCAGGGCGTCGGCGGCGGCCAGCACCTGGGTTTCTGTGTCGCGTTCGGTCTCGCTCATGAACACTCTCCGGGGATCTCGTCTGGTTATGTCTTTTTAGTTCGGATGGCGAATCATCTGGATTCGCCCCGCATTCATGCGTCTCTTTAAGCGCGATACTTCACGCCAGGCAGCACGCACAGCATCTCGAAGGCGAGATTCGCGGCCAGCAGCGCCGTGGTGCCTTGCGGGTCGTACGGCGGCGACACTTCCACGAGATCCGCGCCAACGAGGTTCAGCCCGCGCAGCCCGCGAATGATTTCCAGGCCTTGCGGCACGGTGAGCCCGCCGATCTCGGGCGTGCCCGTGCCCGGCGCGAAAGCAGGATCGAGCCCGTCGATATCGAAGCTCAGGTACACGGGGCCATCGCCCATCTGCTCGCGCACTTCCTTCATCAGCGTTTCGAGCGAGCGGTTCCAGCACGCCTCGGCCTGCACCACGCGGAAGCCCTGGTCGCGGCACCAGTCGAAATCCTCGGCGTGATAGCCGGTGCCGCGCAGGCCGATCTGCACCACGCGGTCGCAATCGAGCAGGCCCTCTTCCACCGCGCGGCGGAACGGCGTGCCGTGAGCGATTTTCTCGCCGTACATGGTGTCGTTGACGTCGGCGTGCGCGTCCACGTGGACGACGCCCACCTTGCCGTACTTCTTGTGCATCGCGCGCAGGATCGGCAGCGCGATGGTGTGATCGCCGCCCAGCGTCACCGGCTTGCAGCCGCCGGCGATGATGCCGTCGTACGCGGCCTCGATATCGGCAATCGCCTTGTGGATGTCGAACGGATTGATCGCCACGTCGCCGATATCGGCCACCTGGAGCGAGTCGAACGGCGCGGCGCGCGTCGCCATGTTATAGGGCCGCAGCAGCACCGATTCGGCGCGGATCTGGCGCGGGCCAAGGCGCGCGCCGTTGCGGTTAGACGTGCCCAGATCGAACGGCACGCCGACGAAACAGGCGTCAAGCCCCGCGCTGGTTTCGGCGATCGGCAGGCGCATCATCGAGGCGATGCCGCCAAAGCGCGGCATGGCGTTGCCGGAGAGAGGCTGATTCAGCGTGGTGTTGTGGGAGTCGTTCATATCCGTAAAAACCCTGTAAACATCGATCGGAGCAGTGGGTTCAAACCCAATGCTGGCAATGCTAGAGGGAAAAAATTTTGGATAAAATGATGGCCTGATGATGTTTACATCGACCTGCATCAATGTAAGAGGTATCCCGTGCTCGCCAACCTGACCGATTTCGACCTGCGGCTGATCCGCGTTTTCCTCGCCGTGGTCGACGCGCGCGGGCTCACCGCCGCCCAGGCCGCGCTCAACGTGGGGCAATCGACCATCAGCACGCAGTTGTCGTCGCTGGAAACGCGGCTGGGCTTCCGGCTCTGCGAACGCGGGCGCGGGGGCTTCAAGCTCACGGCCAAGGGCGAGCGCTTCGCCATGTCGGCGCGCCGGCTGCTGGTGGCCGCCAACAGCTTCTGCGCCGAAGCCGCGAACATGGATCGCCAGCTCGTCGGCGAGCTGAACCTGGGCCTGATCGGCCATACGCCGTTCAGCCAGAATGCGCGCATCAGCGATGCAATCGCGCGCTTTCGCCAGCGCGACCAGGCCGTGCGTTTCAATATCCAGATCCGCTCGCCGGGCGAACTGGAAGAGCAGGTGCTCAACGGCAAGGTGGATATCGCCATCGGCTATTTCTGGCACCGCGTGCCGAGCCTCGATTACACCGCGCTCTTTATCGAGCGCCAGTACGCGTATTGCGGCGCGCGCCATCCCCTGTTCGAGCGCGCGGGCGAGCCCGATGCCGTGGGCGCCGACGAAGCCGCCGCCTGCGAATGGGCCTGGCGCAGCTATCCGCTGCCCGAGGCGCAGCACTCGACCACCCACGAGCGCAACGTCACCGCCATCGCCGACAACATGGAAGCCGTCGCGCTGCTGATCCTCTCCGGCCATCACCTGGGTTACCTGCCGGTTCATTTCGCAAAACCATATGTCGATGGGGGATTGTTGCGCGCCGTGAATCCGGCGGCGCTGCGTTACGACGTGACGTTCCACATGGTCACGCGGCGCGCGCCGCATGCGGGCGATATCCAGCGCGCGTTCATCGACGACCTGCGCGCCGTGCACCTGAACGAAATGGCGCCGGAGGCGGCGCTGTAGCGCCACGCAGTCACGCAAATGGCCTTTGACGTAGAATCGCCCTCGCCCCACACCGAATACTTCGCACTCCCCGCTATCCATCCTGCCGTGCATGCGCCTTCGCCTAACGGAGCCATCGTGACGTCACTGATACAGCATCCCGCCTTTCTGTTTGTCGCGCTGATCGTCTGCCTGCCGCTGGCCGCCGCGCTCGGCGCGGTGGTGCTGCACCGGCGCGCGCCGCTCTCCGAAGAAGCGCGCGAGAACTACAACGTCGTGCAAGGCGCGACGCTCACGCTGCTGGCGCTGCTGATCGGCTTCACGCTGTCGATGGCGGTGAGCCGATACGACCAGCGCAAGAACTACGAGGAGGAGGAAGCCAACGCGATCGGCACCGAGTATCTGCGCGCGGATCTGCTGGGAGCGGATGCGGCCAGGACCAAGGCGCTGCTCGCGCGCTATCTGGAGGCGCGCGTCGAGTACTACCAGACCCGCGATCCCGCGACGCTCGCCGCGAACAACCGCAGCACCGCCGAACTGCAAACGCAGCTCTGGAACAGCGTGCGCCAGCCCGCGGCCACGCAGCCCAATCCCATCACGGCGCTGGCGGTGGCCGGCATGAACGACGTGCTCAACACGCAGGGCTATACGCAGGCCGCCTGGCTCAACCGCATTCCGGTGGCGGCGTGGGTGCTGATGCTCGTGATCGCATTCTTCAGCAACATCATGCAGGGCTATGGCGCGCGCGGCAAAGGCGGACGGCGCGTGCTGATGTTCGTGCTGCCCGTGACGGTTTCTCTTTCGCTCACCCTGATCGCCGATATCGACAGTCCGCGCGCCGGCCTGATCCGCGTCGCGCCGCTCAACCTGTTGAGCCTGCAACAATCGATACAGACGCCGGGTTAATCCATGAATGATGCACGCCAAATACTGGTTGAAGCTGAAACGCCCATCGGGAAGCAATAACAGCGTCTACCCGCGCTAACATAGTGCCCCCGCGCGCCGCTCCCGCGACGCGCGGAGTTACGTGTGTGTATGTTCAACCAGGACTCACGATGAAACTCTATTTCTCCCCGGGCGCCTGCTCGCTTGCCTCGCATATCGTCGCGCGCGAAGCGGGCCTCGACCTCGAACTCGACGAGGTCGGCCTCGGCGACAAGCAAACGGCCAGCGGCAAGGACTTCCGCGCGATCAACCCGAAGGGCTGCGTGCCGGCGCTCGAACTGGACAACGGCGAACTGCTCACCGAAGGCCCGGCGATCATGCAGTACCTCGCCGACCGCAATCCGGCCAGCGGCCTCGCGCCCGCCTACGATTCGCTCGCGCGCTATCGTCTGCAGGAAATGCTCGGCTTCATCAGCACGGAAGTGCACAAGCGCTATTCGCCGCTGTTCAATCCGGCTTCACCGGAGAGCGTGCGCGCCGACTCCGTCGCCGCTTTGCAGCGTCAATACGCGCTGCTCGACAAGCGCCTGGCCGACCATGAATGGCTCGTGGGCGACCAGTTCACGGCAGCGGACGCCTATCTCTTCACGACGACCAACTGGGCCGCGCACATTGGCTTCGACCTGTCGGCATTCCCGGCTGTGCTCGCGCACCAGAAGCGCGTGGGCGCGCGTCCGGCCGTGCACGCAGCGCTGGTCGCGGAAGGCTTGATCAAGCCCTAAGCCCCTGCCCGAACGACGGCGCACCGTGCATTTACACACTCGATGCACAGCCCGTGCGCCGTCTGCGGGCTCGCGCCATTTCCTCTACACTGTCCCGCCTGGGTGCGCTCCGCGCGGAACGCGCCCGCCCCTATTCGCCTCACAACAGGACAGCCCATGAGCGACCTCAACGCTTTCCCCATCTCCGCCAAGTGGCCGGCGCTGCATCCCGAGCGCATCCAGCTTTATTCGCTGCCCACGCCCAACGGCGTGAAGGTGTCGATCATGCTCGAAGAGACGGGCCTCGCCTACGAGCCGCATCTGGTGCGCTTCGACACCAACGACCAGCTTTCGCCCGAATTTGTTTCGCTGAACCCGAACAACAAGATCCCCGCGATCATCGATCCGCACGGCCCGGATGGCCAGCCGCTCGCGCTGTTCGAATCGGGCGCCATCCTGATCTGGCTCGGTGACAAGACCGGCCAGTTTCTCGCGCGCGAAGGCCGTGAGCGCTACGAGACGATCCAGTGGCTGATGTTCCAGATGGGCGGCATTGGGCCGATGTTCGGCCAGCTCGGCTTCTTCCACAAATTCGCGGGCAAGGAGTACGAGGACAAGCGTCCGCGCGACCGTTACGTCGCCGAATCGCGCCGCCTGCTGAGTGTACTGGAGCAGCGCCTGGAAGGCCGCAAGTGGCTGATGGGCGATCACTACACGATCGCCGATATCGCGACCTTCCCGTGGGTGCGCAATCTCGTGGGCTTCTACGAGGCCGGCGACCTGGTCGGTTACAAGGATTTCCCGAACGTGCAGCGCGTGCTCGAAGCGTTCATCGCGCGTCCGGCGGTGAAGCGCGGGCTGGAGATTCCGGCGCGTAATTAAGGCGCGTGCCGCTGTTCACCCGGATCGCGCCCCTAAAGCGTCACGCGATTCCGGGTAAACTGAACCGATGGACACTTGCCAATACTGCGGAAAAATGCGCGACGAGTGGGACTGCCACGGTCAGGCCTGCCGCAACGCGATTGCGCGTGCGCTGCGGCGTCAACGCCAGGGCCTGCCGATGGTGGCCAACGTGATCCGCAACGAAATTCCCGCTCACGCCAGCACCGGCGAAGTCATCAGCGTGCTGTCGCGCCAGCGCAAACGCGCGCGGCGCGGCAACGAGGAACGCCGCGAGCGCAAGGCGCTTGAAAACGCGGATAAAGTCGGTGGCCTGGACAGCTTCTGAGCGCGCCGTCCGAAAGGCACTGTTCAGGATGACGAACGAGATTCAGCGCTTGCGCCGATAGTGAATGTGCGCGGGCACCTGGAGCGATTCGGGCGGCGCATCGCCTTCGAGCAGCGAAAACACGCAGCGCAGGCTATGCGCGGCCAGCTGCGCGCTGTCCTGCACGATGGCGTCGATACGCAGCGGCAGGCAGTCAAGCAATTGATGGTCGTCGAAGATCATCAAACGGCCCGGCGACTGCGCGAGCGCATTCGCTTCGTTGACGAATTCCAGCACGCCTTCGAGCAAGGTGATCGAGCCCGCGAACAGCGCCTCGGGATAGCGGCCATGCGTCTCGAACCACGCCTTCATGAGCTCATAACCGGATTCGCGCTGATAGTCGCGCTGGAACACCCAATCGGCCTGCTCTGCGAGACCGTGCGCCTGCAATGCCTGCCGATAGCCCGCGAGACGATCGCGGCTTGCGGACAGTTCAGGCTGGCCGCCGAAATACACGACTTCACGCGCGCCTTCGGCGAAAGCCTCGCCGACCAGCGTCGCGACGGTTTCCGTGGCGTCGGTGACTACATAGGGAATCGCGCTGGTGTCCACGCGGCGGTCGGCGAAGACGAGCGGCAGGCGCTTGACCCACTTCTCGTAGCGCGGCGCTTCGGCGGTACAGGGCACCACCACCAGGCCGTCCACCTGATGCGAGACCAGATGCGCAATGCCTTCGGTCTCGCGCACGGGGTCTTCGTCGCTCGTCACGATCACCAGTTGATAGCGATACTGCTCGCGGCATTGCGATTCCATTGCCTGTGCGAGCGCAGCATGTGCCGAGTTGGTGAGATCGGGAATGACGAGCCCGATGGTGTTGCTGCGCCGCGAGCGCAGCGAACGCGCCGACTGGGAAGGCGTGAAGTGATTGTCCCGCGCCACCTGGAGCACGCGTTCGACCGTCGCCGCCGAAATGCGGTAGCGCTCGGCATTGCCGTTGAGCACCATGCTGGCCGTGGTGCGCGACACCTCCGCGAGGCGGGCAATGTCGTCGATGGTCAGACGCTCGAACTGGGACACGCGGGCTTCCTGCTGGCTGGGGGGGATTGGGGACTGCCGGGGAATGCAGCTACCGCAGCAGCCGACGCATGGACGACTACCGTGGCTGCGTGAAAGCGTACAACAGAATGACGGGCCCTGTAATAAAAACAGGGCCCGTCAGGTCTAAAAGTGCTTTTTACTGCTGCTTATAGAGGTTCAGCGGCACGGGGATGAACTTGTCTACCGTCTGGCCGTCCGCGAGCTTCTTCGCGGTCTGCACGCCATACTGGCCGATCAGCTCCGGCTGCTGCTGCACGGTCGCGGCCATCTGGCCTGCCTTGACGGCGGCGATCGCGTCGTCGGTGGCGTCGAAGCCGACCACGGCCACGTTCTTCAGGCCCGCTGCCTGCAGCGCCTTCACTGCGCCCAGGGCCATTTCGTCGTTCTGCGCGAACACGCCCTGGATGTCCTTGTTGCCCTGGATGATGTTTTCCATCACCGAAAGGCCCTTGGCGCGGTCGAAGTCGGCCGGCTGCTTCGTGGCGATCTTCACGCCGCCCTTGGCCGCGATCTCATCGTCGAAGCCCGCGCCGCGCTCGTTGGCTGCCGAAGAACCCGGAATGCCCTGCAGTTCGACGATATTGCCCTTGCCGCCCAGCTTGTCGGCCAGGAAGTCGGCTGCCATCTTGCCGCCTGCCTTGTTGTCCGAGGCGATGTGCGAGCTGACGTCCGCGCCATTCACGCTGCGGTCAAGCGAGATCACCTTGATGCCCTTGCTGGTCGCTTCCTTGACGACGTTGGCCACCGCCGACGAATCGGTCGGGTTGATCAGGATGACGTTGACCTTCTTCTCGATCAGGTCTTCGACGCTGGCCTGCTGCTTCGCCGGGTCGTTCTGTGCATCGACGGTGATGAGCGTCACGCCGTCTTTCTGCGCCTCGTCTTCCGCGCCCTTCTTGAGCGACACGAAGAACGGGTTGTTCAGCGTCGAGATCGACAGGCCGACGGTCAGCGCGCCCGATGCCGGAGCGGCAGCCGATGCGCCGCTGGCGCCCGCGTCTGCGGCGCTGCCCGGGCCTTCCTTCGAACAGGCCGCGAGGCCCAGTGCGAGCGAACCGGCGACGAGCGCGGCGAACATCTTCGAAAGCGATGGCTGGAACGGCTTGTGCATAGTCTTCCTCCTCGTTTTAATGTGTGGAGAGTGGATCGAAAAATTATCAGGATTACTACCAAATTCGGATCGAGACATCGCGCGAAAGCGACGCGCGATGCCCAGCAAAGCTTGAAATGCGGTACGGCGGTTACAGCGGAATTACGACGACTTCTTGTTGCCGCGGTCGATCAGCACCGCGAGCAGGATCACGCCGCCCTTGATGACCTGCTGATAGAACGACGACACGTCCAGCAGGTTCAGCCCGTTGTTGAGCACGCCGATCAGCAGTGCGCCCACCAGCGTGCCGAAGATCCAGCCGCGCCCGCCCGTGAGGCTCGTGCCGCCCAGCACGACAGCAGCGATGGCGTCGAGCTCGTAGCCCGTGCCCGCGGTCGGCTGCGCCGAGTTCAGGCGCGAGGTCAGCACCACGCCCGCGAGCGCCGACATCACGCCCGAAATCGTGTAGACCCACAGCTGAATGCGATCGACCTTGACGCCCGAGAGCTTCGCCGATTCGGCATTGCCGCCCGTCGCATAGATGTGGCGGCCAAACACGGTCTTGCGCAGCAGCACCCAGAACACGCCGAACATCACGAGCATCAGCACGACGGGAATCGGCACGAGGCGCGCGACATAGCCGCCGCCGAGCAGCGAGAAGAAGTCGCTGCTGAAGCTGCTGATCGGGCTGCCGTTCGAGACGACCAGCGCGAGGCCGCGCAGCACCGTCATCGAGCCGAGCGTCGCGATGAACGGCGCAACCTTGCCCTTGCTGATGACAAGGCCGTTGGCGAGGCCCATCAAACCACCTGCCGCGAGACCCGCAACGGTCGCGACCAGCGCGTTCGTGCCGGAGCTGAGCAACGTGGCGATGATGACCGACGACAGCGCCAGCACCGAGCCCGCCGACAGGTCGATGCCGCCCAGCAGGATCACGAGCGTCATGCCGAAGGCAATCAGCGCGTTGATGGACGCCTGACGCATCACGTTGAGCAGGTTGTCGAGCGTGAGGAAATTGGGGCTCACGATCGACAGCGCCACCGCAATGATCAGCAGTGCGATGAACGGGCCTAGCTTTTGCAGCGTCGCCTTGCTGCTGGGGGTCATGGTGAGTTGCGACATGAATGTCTCGCTTGGGTTTGCCTGGAATGAGGTGTGAGCGCAGCGCGGTGCGGCTTGTTCAGCGTGTTCAGGCCGCTGCCGCTGCGTGACCGCCTGCTGCGGCGGTCATGATCTGTTCCTGGGTGGCGGTGGCCGCCTCGAAAAGACCGGCCTGGCGCCCCTGATGCATCACGAGAATGCGGTCGCTCATTGCCAGCACTTCCGGCAGTTCCGACGACACCATCACGATCGCCACGCCCTGTTCGGCGAGCTGGTTGATGATCGTGTAGATCTCGGCCTTGCCGCCCACGTCCACGCCGCGCGTGGGTTCGTCGAGCAGCAGCACCTTGGGCGGCTTCGCGAGCCACTTGGCGAACACGACCTTCTGCTGGTTGCCGCCCGAGAGCGACTTCACGTCGAGTTCCGCGTCGCGCGTACGCACGCGCAACTGCTTGATGAGACCGTCGACGGCGCTGCGCTCGGCCTTCTCGCTCACGAAGCCCAGCTTCGCGTAGCTGTCCAGATGCACGAGCGTGGCGTTCTCGCGCACCGACATGCCCAGCACGAGCCCCTGGCGCTTGCGGTCTTCCGTCACGAAACCGATGCCTGCCTCGATCGCGCTGCATGCGTCGCGCACGTCGAGCGGCTGGCCGTCGAGCGTCACGGTGCCCGCCGTCCTGCGGTTGACGCCGAACAGCGTGCGCAGGATTTCGCTGCGCCCGGCGCCCATCAGGCCCGCGATGCCCAGCACCTCGCCCGCGCGCACGTCGAACGTAATGCCCGCAACGTGGCCATCGTCGGCGAGATTGTTCACGCGCAGGCGCACGTCGCCGGGCTGGTGGCTGCGCTTCGGAAAGCGCTCGCCCAGTTCGCGCCCGACCATCAGCCGGACGATCTCGTCGAAATTCGTTTCCGGAATCGCGCGCTCGCCCACGAAGTGGCCGTCGCGCAGCACGCTGATCTTGTCGCAGATGCGGAAGATCTCTTCCATGCGATGCGATACGTAGACGATCGCCACGCCGCTGGCCTTGAGCGCCTGCATGATCTCGAACAGCGTGTCGATCTCGCGGTTCGTGAGCGCGGCCGTCGGCTCGTCCATCACCAGCACCTGCGCGTTCAGCGACAGCGCCTTGGCGATTTCCACGAGCTGCTGCTGGCCGATCGAGAGATGACCGGCCTCCGTCTGCGGGTCGATGCGCTGCGCGCCGACCTTGTCGAGCCACTTGCGCGCTTCACGGCGCATCGTCGCGGTATCGACCATGCCGAAGCGGTGCGGCTCGCGCCCGAGAAACAGGTTCTCCATCACCGTCAGCTGCGGGATGAGGTTGAGTTCCTGATGGATGATGGCAATGCCCGCGCGTTCGGCTTCGACGGTGTTGCGGATCGTCGTCGCGCGGCCATCAATGAGGATCTGGCCCGCGTCGGCCTGATAGACGCCGCTGAGGATCTTCATCAGCGTCGATTTGCCGGCGCCGTTCTCGCCCATCAGCGCGTGGATCTCGCCTGCTTCGATATGGAAATCGACGCCTTCGAGCACACGCACCGGGCCGAACGCCTTGCCGATGCCCTGCATCATCACTTGCATCATGAACCTCTTAGAAGATCACGCCCGAATGCAGGATCACATTCGCATAGGGACTGCATTCGCCGGTGCGGATCACGACTTTCGCGTCGCGGCACAGGCGCTTGAATTCTTCGTGCGGCACTTCTTCGACGGCGATCTGCGCGGCGGCCATCTCGCGGCCCTTCGCGACCACGGCGGCGTTATGCACCTGCGCTTCGCTCGCGAACACGGCGCGTTCCGCCTTGAAGTCGGCGAGGATGCTGTCGAGCACATCGAAGAAACCCGGCACGCCGAGCGTGAGCGAAACATCGATGCATTCGACGCCCGCCGGAATGGGCAGGCCGCAATCGGCGATCACGAGGCTGTCGGTATGGCCCATGCCGGCCAGCACGCGCGCGATGTCGCGATTCAGGTGTCCTTGTTTTTTCATTACGCGTTGTTGCTCTTCAATGCTTGAAACAGGCTTGAAACAGACTTAATGCAGACTCGAAACGAGTCACGACTGCGGGTCTTGCCGATCGAGGAACTGCTTGAGTTCGGCGAGCGTGGGCATGCCGCCCTGTGCACCCGCGCGCGTCACGGACAGCGCGCCGGCCGCGTTCGCGCGCCGCGCTGCTTCAGCGATGCCGAGATGCCAGAACGCCGCCATCGCGCCGTTGAAGGTGTCGCCCGCGCCGGTCGTATCGACGGCTTCGACTGTGAAGCCCGGTTGATGCACGAGCGTGCCGTCGGCCTGCGTGAAGTACGCGCCTTCCTTGCCATGCGTCATCGCAATGCGGCCAGGCATGCGCGCGAGCACTTCGGCCCACCAGCCCGCGGGCGTTTGCAGCGCGGTGGCGAGTTCGTGTTCGTTCGGCGTCAGAAGCGTCGTGAGCGAGACGAGTTCGTCACTCAGCGCAACGGCGGGCGCGGGATTGAGGAAGAAGGGTTTGCCGTGTTCGCGGGCGAGGCGCGCTGCGTGCAGCACGGTGGCCATCGGCACTTCGAGCTGCGCGAGGATCACGTCGGCCTGTGCGAAGGCGTCGCTGGCGCGGTCGATGTCTTCGGGCGAGAGCTCGGCGTTCGCACCCGGCACGATGATGATGGCGTTGTCCGCGCCCGAGAGCGTGATCGATGCAACGCCGGTCGATTGCTCGCCGGTGCGCACGTGGCTCACGTCGATGCCTTCGCGTGCGAGCGTCTGCTTCATCTGCTCGCCGAACGCATCGGCGCCCACGCAGCCGATCATCGTGACCTGCGCGCCCAGGCGCGCGGCGGCGACCGCCTGGTTCGCGCCCTTGCCGCCGGGGAAGGTCGAAAAACGCGAGCCGAACAGCGTTTCGCCAAGACGCGGAAACGTATCGGTCGCAACGACCATGTCCATATTGATGCTGCCCACCACTACCACGCGCGCCATGGCACTCCCTCATCACCGCTTGCGGCCTGCAATTTTAACCACCTGGTTAACACTGCTACAGACCGTGAATTTTTACCGTGCTAAAACGTACTCAGCTTGGGAGCGCATTTATACCAGAGTCCTCACGGAGGGGAAATAGCCTTAGGGTATAACCCGATAAGTCGGATGATATGGGGCGCGTTGGAAAAAGCGCTTTGCAATCATGTCGCTGGCGCGCGATCAGAAACTGATGGTTGCCGTCACGCTATCCGAGTAATTTCCCGGCGCAGGCGTGCTCTGCGCGGGAACCACGCCATACATCGTGAACGAAGCGGCGTTTCCGGAACCGGTTCCATTCACGGTGCTCGTGCCGTTCGTTCCGTCGCCCCACGGGGTCGCATGCTGCGAGTCCGAATAAATTTGATAGCCCACCGTAGCGTTGCCGCCTGACAACACCATCGTGCGTGCGTTGACCTGATTGCTCGAACCGCCGTTCAGCGCGATCTTGAACGCATCGCCGTTGGTGCATTGCGCCGTGATCGTCCCGGTTGCCGCGAGCGCGCTGGTGAGCACGCCCGCCGCCGGAAACACGATGTTGCTCGCGCTGATATTGCAGTTGTTGGTGACATTGGCGGTCGCGGTAAAGGGCAGCGAACCGCCATTCGTGGTGAGTGACGAGCAACCCGGCGGCCCCAGGATGCCGAGCAGGTAGTAGCCGTACATCAGCGACGTCTCGCCGCCGCTGAAGGCGTGCGAATAGGTGGTGTCGGCGTTGTTCGTGGTCGGCACGGTAGGCTGGTTGGCGGCGATCTGCCCGTAATACGGTATCGATACGGTCGCACTTGTGCCTAGCAGCGGCTGCTGGATGGTGACCGATATCGGCGTGGTTGCCGCCGCTGTCGAGCCCCACGACGTCGAATGCGCCTGGTCGCTGTAGAGGTCGTATTGCAGTGTCGCCGTGCCGCCCGCCTGCGTCAGCACGCGCGGCTGCGCGGCGTTGAGGTTCAGGCATACGAGCGCGGTCGGCGCGAGCGACACCACCGTCCAGTAGCAGGTCACGTTGATCGTGCCCGAGCCATTGACGGCCGCGCGCGTGATCGGACTGATGGTGCCGAAGCTGATCGTCGAAACAGTCGCGGTGCAGGTCTGCGCCTGCGCGCGGTTCGGCATGAGCGCGGCCAGCACGCACAGCAGCACGCTGGCGAACAGCATCGCAAGGCGCTGTCGGGAACAGGAACGCGTCATGGTCTATCTCCGGATACGGTCTGGCAGGTGAGCGGGCCATAAGTCGGCAGCGAGCCGTCGGTCGGCCGCACGTAGCGGAAGCTGGCCGCGCAATGAATCGAGCCCTTGCTGCTGCTTGCCGTCACGCTCAAATGGTTATCGGCTTGCAGGTTTTCGATGAAGGTCAGGCCGTCGTAGCCGACGATCGTGTCGGAGCCGCTTTCCTCGTGATGTACGCGCGCGCCAGCCGGCAAATTCGCCCCGTCCGGGCCGCGCAGGATCACCGACGCCGCGCGATATTGCGTGACCCTGAAACTCGCGAGCACGCCCGATTGCGATTGCGGCACCACGTTCGCGCGCGTGGTGGCCATATGGGCCTCGGCGGGCAGGCCCATGCTGTCCACGCTGATGAGGTTGTTCTGATACGCGTTGAGGTCGGGCACCAGCAGGTGCCCGTGCGAATCCGTCGTGCCGATCACGCGGTTTTCGTGCAGCACCGGCACACCCGCGAGTCCGTCCGTGGACACGAGCGCAAAGCCGTCGTCGATGCGGCGCGCCGGCAGCGCGGCGCCGTCCATCACGACCAGCGCGCCGGTGACGTCGAGCGAGCCCGCCATGCGACCGTCCAGCGCCTGGCCGAGCGCGGTGACCTGGCCGTATCGGCCGAGGTACTGCACCTGCGCCTGCTGATAGTGCGACGCGTTGCTGCCGCCGTCCTGCACGGTATAGCCCCAGCCGCCGTCGTAGTCGGGCGCGCGCGACGCGTTGACGTTCCAGGTGCCCTCGCCGTTCTGGCGTCCCGCGCTGGCGTTGATCGAGGTTCTGTCGCCCAGGCCCATGCTGGCGCTCAGGAACACGCCCGACGAGCTGCGCGAGGAAAAATCGCGGAACGCCGACACGCTCAGCGAAACCAGGTTGCGCAGGCTCACCGTATAGGATACCGAACCAATGTGCGACGCCGCGACATCCGGATAACGGTAGCCGATGTAGCTGAGCGCCACCGTCTGGCTGCCCGGCAAGGGCACGCTCACCGTCGCGCGATCGGTGGCGAGCGGCACCGGCGAGCCGTCGCGCGCGGCCAGGTCGCCGTAATGGCGCGTGGCGCGCAGCGTGCTCAACTCGACAGAAAACGCCTGCGTGATGAGCTGATAGCCCAGGCCCACCTGGGCGCCCGTGAAATGCCCTGTCGATGCCGCGAGGGAGCCGTTGATCACGCCCAGCTGGCCGATCCGCACGAGCGCCCCTGCGCCTGCGTCGTAGAGGCCGCCCGTTACTTCGGCGTGCGCCTCGACGGTCAGCCGGTCGCTGATGCCGTGCCGCATCGATGCGCTCGCAACGGGTTGGGGATCGTAGCTGAACGACTCGACGCCATAGTCGCGGCGCAAAAAGCCCGCTTCGACCGAATAGCTCGACAGTCCCGCCGCCAGCAAGCGTGTGTCGATATAGAGCGGCACCGTGGTCGCGACCGCGCGGCCGAGCGGATCGCGCGTGATGACGGTCGCCTCGCCCGCGCCGGTGATGCCAGGCACGTTGCTGATGACGAACGGGCCGCCCGGCACCGAACCTGAAAACTGCCTCACGTTGTTCACGTAGAGGTCGACCGACGACGGCACCACGGCCGAGCCGGACAGCGACGGCACCGGGAACGTGACGAGATCGGGCCGCAACGCAAAGTTGCTGCGCCACTGGAAGCCGCCGATGCGCAGCGAGCGGCTCCAGTCGAGCGACGAGGAAATCGTGTCGCCGACCTGCGTCGTCGTGAGCGTGGTCGCGTTCGAGGTCTGCCAGGACGTATCGAAGCGCACGTAGCGGTGCATCGTCCGGTAGAGATACGCGGTGCCCGTGTTGCTGAACACGCCATGCGTATCGAAGTAGCGCTGCTCAGACCAGAGCGCGGACTGCGTACTGCCCGCCTCTTCCACGTAGGCGTCGTAGTTGAGGACGAAGCCGCGCGAGGCGCTGGCCTGCGGGGCCTTTTCCAGCGCGCGCGTGTCGAACACATAGGCTTTGCGCAGCGTGTCGGGCGCTTCGATGGCGATGGACTGGGTCGTTTCGTCGTAGCGGTAATGCAGGCCCGGCAGGCTGTCGAGCGCGATCTCGGTGTTGGCGGGCTTTCCCGGAGCGCCGACGGGGAGCTCCGGCACGCGCAGACCGATGGTGTCGAGATCGGCGGCCTCGGCGTAGAGACGGCCCTCGCGTTGACGGAAATGCGCGATCAGCGCGGTGCGGTCGCCGTTAAGCGTGACTTCGAGGTACAGGTCGCTTTGCGGCGGCAACGCGCCCGCGTGAGCATGACCGGCCAGCGAGGCATTGGGTTCGGCGGGCGGGTTGAGCACGGTGTCGGGCAGGACGGCGGCGGGCTTGCTGTTTGAATTGCCTGAAGAAGCGTTCGCGCCATCCGCTGGCTGCGCGCGCGCATGCGTTTGCGCAAGGAAGAACAGCGCGGCAGCGAGGGCGATCGCCTTGCGTTCATGAGCGTTCCCACGCTTGAATCGCCACGTCAATTGATTCGCAATCCTTGTCGAATGAATGAGGTCAGCGGACACCGCATCGCGCACAAGCTCGCTGCCCAGCGCTGCGCGAGGGCACAAACGCGAATGCAGGAAAGCGGCGTGACGGAAGCGCCTAGTGGCTCAGCACAGCCGCCTCGGTCTGCTGCGCGTTGACAGCGGCGCGGATCTTGAGCGGGCCGTTGAGATCGGCGGAAACGGGCAGCGCGAGCGGCCATTGATGCATCGACCCGGCCAGCGCATAGCCAAGCAACCCCTTGTTGACGGGGATCGCATGGCCTGCGCCATCGACGATCTCGACGCCCGCGATCTGCGCGCGGCGGCCGCCCGAGTTCGCGACTTCGAGCGTCCAGCCCGCGTCGCCATGATGCAGACGCCACGCGAGATTCGGCTGGCCGGTGGGGCCGCTGCCCGGATCGATGAACACCGGCACCGAATAGCGCAGCCGGATCGCGACACCGTTGGTGGGCGTGGCATCGGGTTCGGGCAACTCGTCGATCAGGATGCGATAGCTCTGCTCGACGTTGCTCGCCGCGGGCGCCGTGCGCACGAGACGCACGAGCTGCTCCGCGCCTGCGCCAATCTCGATCAGCGGCGGGCTCGCGACCACGTCCTGGGTGGGCGTGAGCGCGTCTTCGCCGCCCGCCTGGCTCCAGCGATAGACGCGCACCTGGCCATAAATCGGCTTGCTGCCGGAGTTGCGCAGCGTGAGGCCCGTAGCGTTGGCGTCCGCGGCCAGGTCCACCATGACGGGCGAGATCTGCAACGTGGCGGCCTGTGCGCCGCCCAGGCACGCCGCCGCGACGACGACACCGGACAGCGCGTAGTTCAGGATGCGATTGAGCACGTACATGGCGGTCTCCCGGCTAGAAGTAGACCGTCGCGGTGACCGTCGTCTGGTACGTATCCGGACGCGGCGTGGTCTGAACCGGAATCTGGCCGTACACGTTGATCGTCTGCACGCTGCCCGTGCCCGTGCCGCCCACCGTGTTGGTGCCCTGCGTATTGCCCCAGACGGTGGTGCGCCCCGAATCCTGGTAGAGCTGGAAGCCCACCGTCGTCGACGTATTGCCGGTCGCGGTGCCGGCGAGCAGACGGTTCGTCACGGTCGAGCCGCTTACCGTGCCGCCGTCGATCCCCACGTTATAAGGCGTGGTGTTGGTGCAATCGACGGCCACCGTGGTCTGCTGGTTGAGCGCCGTCGCCAGCACGCCATTGGTGCCGAAGCTCAGCGGATTCGCGCTGATCGTGCAGTTGGCCTGCAAGGTCAGCGACACGGTGAACGTCGCCGTGGCGGTGCCGTTCGAATACGTCGCGGCATCGGCGAACGATGCCATCGGGCCGCCGCTCAACGCGACGATCAATGCACTCGTCAGGAGTTTGTGTTTCATGGCTTTCGGCCCTCTCTCAGGCATTCGCGTCTTTTGCGACGCGTCATGTTTTGGTTTTTCCGGCTCTGATCGAGGTGCTGCCACGAAATTCGTCCGGTTTTCAATGCATCAGTTAGAAATCAGAACGATTACTGACGCATCTAATAAGGTTTACGGCGTGCGCAATTTTTTCCTGAAGGAAAACGCATCCTGTTTTCAAGAAATCCTTTGCGCGCCCATTTTCAACACGTCTGGCTTCGCCGATTTTTATGCAATTCTAAGGAGATATCTTCATGCCATTGCGGCAATCAGACGTGACTTATACGGCCATTTCACCCAATTGCTTCGCAGTCCGCGAGAATGCATTTTCCCGGGCAATATGCCGCGCGCATTGCAGAACCCGCATGCCTGTTCGCACGGCACGACATGAGGCCCTGAAAAGCAGATTAAATCCGCAATAATTACTGTCCGGGAAAGCCCTGCGGCAAACGGTTATCATGGCGCTTGAAATCGTTAATCGGGCGCACCCAATGCGTTTTGCAACGCAAACGATTGCACTCATAACGGAGGCTCCTCTTGAACGATGTGAATATGCTGATCGCGCTATCTGGTGTGCTGTTTTTAAGCGTCGCAAGCCCCGGCCCCAATTTCGTGATCGTGACGTCCACGGCAGTCGCTTCGCGGCGCGCCGGATTGATGACGGGATTAGGACTCGCCGCTGCGTCAGGCACCTGGGCATTGGCGGCGATTGCGGGATTGAGCCTGATCGTCGCGCAGGCCGCGTGGATCGCGCTCGCGCTGCGCTACGTCGGGGCGCTTTATCTGATCTGGCTCGGCGTGAAGATGATTGCAAACGCGCGCAGCGCCTTGCCGGTTGCCACACTTTCCGCGCACTCGGGCTGGCAAGCCGCAAAAAACGGCTACATGGTCAGCATGACCAATCCGAAGGCGATCGCCTTTTACGGCAGCATCTTTGCGTTGATGGTGCCGACACACGTGCCAGTGTGGTTCGATGCCGTGGTCGTTGCGCTCGCCATCGCCATTTCATGCGCGTGGTATTGCGCGATGGCGCTGCTGGCTTCACATCCCGTCGTGCGCGGCGTGCTCGTGCGCCGCAAGGCCGTGCTCGACCGCGCGGCCGGCGCGCTGCTGATGGCCGTGGGCGCACGCTTGCTGGTCGGGCGTTGAGGCCAGAGAGGGCTGGCAGCACCGGCATCCGTCATTCGCCCCTCGGCAAAAACCCGCAAAGTGGCCTAAACTGGCGCCCTCGAACATCGCGACGGCTTTTACGCCGTCGCTCAACCCGGCTTTTTCAGGTATTTCGCTCATGTTTTCGCTTTCCGACGCCCTCCCCGCCGACAAATCCGCTCTCTACGAGACGCTCGCCGCCCAGGCGCGCTCGTTGATCGAGGGTGAAGCCGATGCGATCGCGAACGCGGCCAACTTCTCGTCGCTCGTGTTCAACTCGCTCGAAGGGCTCAACTGGGCCGGTTTCTACTTCTTCGACGGCACCGAACTCGTCGTGGGCCCGTTCCAGGGCAAGCCCGCCTGCGTGCGCATTCCGCTTGGCAAGGGCGTGTGCGGCACGGCGGCGCAAACGCGCGAAACCCAGGTCGTGCGCGACGTGCATGAGTTTCCCGGCCATATCGCCTGCGATTCGGCGTCGCAATCGGAAATCGTCGTGCCGCTGGTCGCGGCAGACGGCACGCTGATCGGCGTGTGGGACGTGGACAGCCCGAACCTCGCGCGCTTCGACGACGAAGACGCCAGGGGCATGACCGAGCTGTGCCGCGTGTTCGTCGAATTCGGCTGGAACAAGGCCGCAAAGGCCGCGCGCTAATTCGCGCTTACCTGCCGCTTGCACGCGCCTTCAGCGATAAAACGCCGAAGGCGCGATGCCAAAATGCCGCCGGAACATGGCGGCAAACGCGCTCTGGCTCCCATAGCCGTGATCGAGCGCGACACTCACGATTTTCTCCCCGTGTGCGAGGCGCTCTAGCGCCAGGAATAGCCGCGCATGCTGCCGCCAGCGTCCGAGCGTCATGCCGGTCTCGCGCTGGAACGCGCGATGCAGCGTGCGTTCGGCCATGCCGAGTTCGGCGGCCCAGTGCGCGACTTCGTGCGCCGCCTCTGGCGCAGCCACGATCGCATCGCACACGCGCCGCAAACGCGCCTCCTCCGGCCACGGCAGGTAGAGCGGCAGGCGCGGAATCACCGCCAGTTCCGCCAGCAGCAGGCGCATGAGCCAGTCGTGCCGGCTGCCCGGCGCGTAGTCGAGCGGCACGTCCACGGCCGCGAGGATCAGTTCGCGCAACAGCGGCGGCACATCGACCACGCAACTGCCCTGCGGCAGCCCCTCAACCGCACCCGGCTCGATAAAAACGGTACGCATGCGGACTTTGCCGCTCATGCGCACCGTGTGCTCCAGGCCCGCGTCGAGCCACACGGCCCGCGAGGGCGGCACGACCCAGCGGCCCGTCTGGGCCTCGATCAGCATGACGCCCTCGATCGCATAGAGCAGTTGCGCGCGCCGGTGCCGATGCGTGGCAATGAACGCGCCGTGCGGATAATCGGCGGCCAATGCCGCGACGGGCATGGGCGTGTCTTCGAAGGGGACGTGGATATCGGCGGGCGGCGTGGCGATCATGGCTTGGGCCACAAAAATATGTGGCAGTTTTGCGATAGCTTTTGCCATTCTAGCGTGAGACGGGCACGGCGATCCGCCCGCAAGATCGGGGTTCTTTCCGCTCTCGTGAGAACCGACGCAATGCCCGCCGCCCCCTCTTTGCGCCACGCGCTTTTCCCGCTTGCCGCCATCCTGCTGTGGTCAGGCAACGTCATGGTGTCGCGGCTCTCCGCGCACACGATCGATCCCTACGCCATCACGTTCTGGCGTCTCGTGCTGGCCGTCGCGCTGATGAGCCTGTTCGTGCCCGCCGCCGCATGGCGCAACCGCGCGGCCATCCTGCCGCAACTGCCGAAACTCGCCTTGCTCGGCCTGCTTGCGATGGCGCTGTTCCAGTGCCTCTCCTACGCCGCCGCGAAAACCACCACGGCGACCAACATGTCGATCATGACGGCGCTCGTGCCCCTGCTGACGATGCTGCTCTCGGTGGCCCTGCTCGGCGAGACACCAACGGCCGGCATGGCAGGCGGCGGCGTCCTGTCGTTCGCGGGACTCGTGTGGTTGATCACGGCGGGCCATCCCGCCGCGCTGCTCGCAGGCGGCGTCCACGCGGGCGATCTGCTGATGCTGGTTGCGGCGCTCGCGTATGCGCTCTACGGCGTGCTGCTGCGACGCTGGCACGTGGGCTTGCCGTCCTGGCAATCGACGTATTTTCAGGCGCTTGCGGCGCTGCTCTTCATGCTGCTGCCGCTCTCGCGCCTGCCGCTGGCCGAAGCGCTGCCGAACCGCGCGAGCCTGCCGCTGATTGCCTACGCCGGGTCGCTGGCGTCGGTCGTGCTGCCGTACTTCTGGATGCAGGGCGTCAAGCACCTCGGGCCGAGCCGCTGCAGCATGTTCATGAACCTGTTGCCCGTGTTCACGGCGGCGCTGGCCGTGAGCGTGTTCGGCGAGCAGCTGCATGGCTATCACCTGCTGGGCGGTGTCACGGCGCTCGCGGGCGTCCTGCTCGCGCAGACGTGGCGCGCGCCGCTTTATCGCCCGCGCCAGCCATCAATCAGGATGCCGAACCATCCTTCGACTTCAGAAAATCGATGAAGGCCCGCAGCGGCGCAGGCACATGACGCCGCCCGGGATAGTAAAGAAACGGCCCGGAGAATTCGGGCCACCAGTCCGCAAGCAGCGGCACCAGCGCGCCGCTCTCGAAATGCGGCGTGAGCATGTCCTCGAACAGCGCGACAACGCCCGCGCCGCGCAATGCCATGTCGATGGCGAGATCGAGCGACGCCGCGGGCTTCACCACCAGCTGCCCCGGCGGGTCGAGACGCAGGGTCTCGCCATCGCGGTGGTATTCCCAGATCGCCATTGCGCCGCCCGAAAAACGGATGCGCAAGCAAGCATGGTCGAGCAGGTCGCGAGGATGCCCCGGCACGCCGCGCGCCGCAAGATAAGCCGGTGACGCCGCCGTGGCGAAACGCTGCGTACGCGGCCCGATCGGCAGCGCGATCATGTCCTGGTCGAGCCGCTCGTCATAGCGGATTCCGGCGTCGCAGCCCACTTGCAGGACATCGACGAAACCGTCCTCGACCATCACTTCGACGCGAATTTCCGGGTAAGCCTGCGCAAACGGCGCGAGAATCGGCGGCAGCACGTTGCGCGCTACGTTGGCCGGGACGTTCAGGCGCAGCACCCCGGCGGGACGGTCGCGATAGCCGTTGAGCACGTCCAGCGCGGCCTTCATCTCCGCGAACAGCGGCGTGATGGTTTCGAGCAGGCGCTGGCCCGCCTCGGTGGGCGCGACGCTGCGGGTCGTGCGGTGCAGCAGTCGCAGGCCAAGCTTGGCTTCGAGCCGCCGCACCGCCGTGCTAAGACTGGACGCCGACACCCCGCCCGCGCGTGCGGCGTCGCGAAAGCCTCCAGCGCGCGCGACCGCGGCAAAGGCCGCGAGGTCGTTCATCTCGAACGCGAGGTTCGGTTGCGGGCGAGTTTCCTGATTCGTGATCGTGACCATGGCGAAAGATAGCCTCCGGGATCCGCCCTCATTGTGCAAAATTTTGAACAACCCGTGCGGATCGACTGGGATTATCTAACAGCGCGGCGGCGCCCATACTGACGCCATCCCTTTTCGAGGAGAACGCAATGTCGCAACCGACGAAATCCCCCGCACGCACCTTCACGCTGGCCGGCCGCACCGTCAACCGCATGGGCTATGGCGCCATGCAACTGGCCGGGCCGGGCGTATTCGGCCCGCCGAAGGATCGCGCCCAGGCCGTCGCGGTGCTGCGCGAAGCGCTCGCGCTGGGCGTGAACCACATCGACACGAGCGACTTCTACGGGCCGCACGTGACCAACCAGATCATCCGCGAGGCGCTGCACCCCTATCCCGCCGACCTGACGATCGTCACCAAGGTCGGTGCGGTGCGCGACGACAAGGGCGCGTGGCTGCCGGCGCTCGAACCGGCGGACATCGAGCGCGCCGTGCACGACAACCTGCGCAACCTGGGTCTCGACGCGCTGGACATCGTGAACCTGCGCATCATGGGCGACATCCACCAGCCCTCGGAAGGCCCGATCGAGCGCCAGATGGAAGCGCTCGCCGCGCTGCGCGAGCGCGGCCTCGTGCGCCACATCGGCATGTCGAACGCGACGGCAAAGCAGGTCGCCGACGCAGGCCGCATCGCGCCGATCGTCTGCGTGCAGAACCACTACAACCTGGTGAACCGCGCCGACGATGCGCTGATCGACACGCTCGCCGCGCAGGGCATTGCGTATGTGCCGTTTTTCCCGCTTGGCGGCTTCACGCCGATCCAGTCGTCGGCGCTGTCGGAGATCGCGCAGTCGCTGGGCGCCACGCCGATGACGGTCGCGCTCGCCTGGCTGCTGCACCGCGCGCCGAATATCCTGCTGATTCCGGGGACATCGTCGCTGGGGCACCTGCGCGAAAACATGCAGGCCGAGACGCTCGAACTGAGCGCGGACGTGCTCGCCCAGCTCGACGCCATCGGCAAGGCGGCGGGCTGAGCGGATGCGGGTGCGCGTGACAGATTGTTGGGATCGAAGGTAAGCCGCCGCACATGCGGGTATGCACCTTGCGTCGAGAATGGCTTGAGCGTGAATTCGATGTGAGTTCCGCGCGGCTTTCGGGAGGATCCGACAATGCCAGCCATTCACGTCCGGCGCCATGCCCGTGCGGCGGCCTTGCTGGGAATCGTGTGCGGCGCGCTGCTCACGCAGCCCGCCCAGTCAGCCGGAAAATTCGACGGCACCTGGAGCGTCACGCTCACCTGCCAGACCGGCCCCGACGGCGCTTATAGCTACACCTTCCACTTCCCGGCCACGGTGGTGGACGGCGTGCTCCACGGCGAGCGCGGCGACAAGGGCCGCGGCGGCTGGTTTACGCTCGACGGCAAGATCGAGCCCGACGGCAGCTCCACGCTGATCGGCCAGGGGCTGACGAGCGCGCCAGGCTACTCGGTCGGCCACCTGGATCCGCGCACGCCCTACGAATACAGCGTGAGCGCGCATTTCGACGCGGCTTCAGGCACCGGCTCGCGCACGACCACGCGTCAATGTGATTTCGTGTTCGTGAAGCAATGAGGGCGGCGTTGCATCGGCACGGCATCGGCATGAAGCGCCTTGACGTCGCGCGCATTCCACCCGGCCCACCATTCGGCGGACGAAAAAAAACCGCGGTTCGCAAACCGCGGCTCGTGAAGTCCTGCCACTCTCATCCGATGCGCGCCGCTCCCTCAAACGGCGCGCCCGGGAACCCCGTGCTTATTCCTGTTGCGAGAATCCGCCGCGCCACTCAGGCCTGCGGATCTGCCGAAGCGTCGCCCGCGTCGGCTTGCTGCGTGCCGTCGTCGGCCTGCTTCTCGTCTTCCTTCTTCTCGACCATCTTTTCGAGCGCACCTGCGCCCTCGAAACCAGCGACCGCCGCGGCCGCCTTGGTCAGAAAACCGGCATCCGCATCGACCTTCTCCGTCGCTTCGACGGCTGCCACTGCGCCAGCGATTTCGCCTACCTTGTCCAGAATGCCCATTTGACCCCTCCGGTTCATGCCAGTTGACGATTCAGGCGCGTCGCGCCCGAAACGCACGTTCAAGCCCTGCGGTTCCTGCTCATCCCTGCATTTTTTGCCTGTCGAGGTGCCGCCTTCGATCAATCGCTTCGATACCGTTGCCGACGCACCGTTCTCCCACCGCCTGCACCGCTGGATGACAGACACGGGGCGATGGCGTTGAGACATTCTCGACGCAGCAGACAGGCAGAGCAATCATAAATCGCCAAATCTGACAATGGTTAACGATTCATTCTTCGGATGTTTATTGCGATGCGTCAATAACTTACCTATAGTGAAACTGTCTCCTCCATGTCTCCTTAGACGTGGTTCAAGCCCGCCTCCAGGCGGGCTTTTTTCTTTTGCGCGACGCTTGCGGGTCGCTTGCGGGACTTCTGCCTGCCCCTCCAGACCGCACGCCGCCGCGATTCACGCCTGCCCGCCGCGCCGCGCACTGGCATAATCCGGGTTCACTTTTTCCATCCCTGTCAGGCTGTTGCAATGAACCTCCATACCTGGTGGCTGTTCCTCGCCACTGTCTTTGTCGTCTGCGCCATCCCCGGCCCCAATATGCTGCTCATCATGTCGCACGGCGCGCAGTACGGCCTGCGCCGCACGAGCGCGACCATGGGCGGCTGCCTGTCGGCGCTCGTGCTGATGCTGGCCGTTTCCGCCGCGGGCCTGGGCGTGTTCCTGCAAGCCTGGCCGACGATGTTCAACGTCCTGCGCTTTATCGGCGCTGCCTATCTCGTGTATCTGGGCGTCAAGGCGTGGAGTGCGCCCGTCGAGTCGAACGAACGTGCCGACGCCAGCACCGAAGCGCTTACGGCCCGTCCGGCGCGCCCTGCGGCCACGCTGTTCCGCAACGGCTTCCTGGTGGCGAGCAGCAACCCGAAGGCGATCCTGTTCGCCGCCGCGCTGCTGCCGCAGTTCATCGACGCGAGCCGCCCCACGCTGCCGCAGTTCGGCGTGCTGGTCGCGACGTTCGCTGTGTGCGAGGTGAGCTGGTACCTGGTGTATGCGAGCTTCGGCACGCGCATCGGCGCGACGCTCAAGAGCCAGCGAGTGGCGAAGGTTTTCAACCGCGTGACGGGCGGCGTGTTTGTCGGCTTCGGCGCGATGATGGCGTTGATGCGTCAGTGATGAGTCGATAATGCGTCGGTAATGCGTCGGTAAAAAGCGGGACATGGGGTACGGGAAGCGTAAAACGATATCTACAAAGTTGAATGCTTCCCTTTCGTAGCTTGAGCCCATAATCACAGCAAACTGGTGACCGGCGTACCAAACAAATGTTTCGCACACCTTCCGATCACTATTCCTTGTGGTCAAGCCTGGGGGGCAGCGACCGCCCCCGAATTACGGCGCGTAGCGCCAAGCGCCGATTCAATCTCCGACTTGGTCTGACGTAGTGCTCCCAGCAAGTCTTCGAAGCGCTCCTCAAACCGCAAGGCGGGAACGGCGAGCGCCATCGCATAGCTCTGGTTGGATGAAGTCTCGATTGCGATACCCAGTCCGCAGACGCCTCGCGCATGCTCCTCGCGATCGACCGCATAGCCGAGTTCCCGGATCGTGGCCAGGTGCTGAAACAGCTCCGGCTTCTTGACAATTGTTGCCTGCGTCCGTTGCTCAAGCCGGTGCTCAAGCAGCGTCCCCACTTCAGCATCCTGAAGCAACGACAGCAGCATTTTTCCGTGAGCCGTACAGTGCAGCGGATAGGCCGTGCCAATGGCCGATCCAACACGAAGCTCCTGATCGGAAAGATATTGGTCGACCGAGATCGCGTGAGCCCCTCTCAACACGCAAATGTCGACAGTCTCGCGCGTGCGTCGGCTTAGCGCATCAGCAAAAGGCTTTGCGACGGCCACCACATCGGTCTGCGCCGATGCCGCAAGCCGGACAAGCGCCGGCCCCAACCTGACCCCTCCCGAGCCGGTCGACACAAAACCTTGAGCTTCCAGTGCATGAACGAGGCGATGCACGGTCGTTCGAGGAAGCTGCGCAGATCGAGCGATCTGCGAGAGGCTGAGTCCCGACGATTGCCCCTCCAGGGCACTGAGCACAGCGACCGCGCGCGCGATCACCTGCTTGCCCGATGCGTTGTCCGCATCGGCTTCCTGAATCTCGTCCACGCTTTGCACCTTAAGGGTTAATACCAAAAGAAATCTTGACCATTTGGACAGCACGTCCTACCCTATGTTCCGTACAAAGGATATCAGTGTTCCACTCAGTGGACACTATAGAACAGCACGGAAACAGACGCAATAATGAAATCACGTTCCACTTCGAAACTCGCTGGATTCACCTTGTTGAGCGTTGCCTGCCTGACGATCATGGTCGGCTGCGTTATCGTCCCCGGCCTGCCATCGATCGCTTCGGCATTAGGCTTGCCCACGTCGGCCAGCTGGCTCGTGACAACTCCTTCTCTGGGCGTCGTGCTCTTTGGGCCGATGGTCGGTCGACTCATCGAGCGCGCGGGATTGCGTCGCTCGCTCTGTATCGGCCTCTTTCTCTACGGGCTTCTCGGTGTCATTGGCGTCTTCCTGCGCGGGCCGTATGTCGTGCTTGGCGACCGGTTGCTGCTTGGCGGCGCAACGGCGATCGTCATGTCCGCCGGCACCGGGATGATCTCGGCGCTCTACGAGGGGTCGGCACGGCTCGCCATGATCGCAAGACAGGGCATGTCGATCGAGCTGGGAGGGGTCATCTTTCTGTCGATCGGCGGCGTGCTTGCCGCTTATGGCTGGCAGTTCCCGTTCCTGCTCTACCTTGTTGCATGGGCGATGCTGGCCATGGTGTGGATGTTCGTTCCCGACGTCCATCTTCAGGGTGACGGCGAAGTGCAAGCGCAGTCGGCTCCCGTCTCTGCTGGACTCAAGCTGGTCTTTTTCTCGGCCAGCGCCTCGATGATTCTGTTTTTCACGGGAATCATTGCGCTGCCGCTCATGCTCGGTTCACTGGGACTGAGTGAAGCGCAGACAGGTTATTTCCTGTCATTCATCTCGCTGGTTGCCGTCGTCGCTGCGTCGCAAATGCCACGCGTAGCGGGCTCGATTGGTGAAAATCAGACACTTGTTTTTGCGTTCGTCTGTTACGTCGTAGCGCACGCCATCTTTGCTCTTTCGCCTTCCATCCCGAGCGCTATATGCGGCGGCATTGCCATGGGATGCGGCTTTGGATTTTCCGTGCCGCTAGTCAATCACATGACCGTCGAGCAAAGTCCTGTTGCCCAGCGAGGACGTCACCTGGCCTATCTTTCCATGTCGATTTTTCTTGGCCAGTTTCTTTCCTCGTTCATGGATATTGTTGCGTCCAATACTCAGCACGTTTTTGTGACCGCTTTCATCCTCGGCTGCTTCGCTGTGGCAACCGTATCGATCACTCACCATCGTCTGCGCGCACGAGCCGGATCACGCTGAGAAACTGGGCAGGTTTACGCAACTGGCGCGCTTGTCCAACGCGCCAGCTTCCGGTATTCCTCAAGCTGGCGATTGTCTTCAGCAAGCGCCGCCGGAATTTCTCGTTTAAGAAAATTCACCCAGGCCTGCGTCTTCGCATCGACGAATTGCCGTGAGGGATAGATGACGTACAAATTGAGCGCACCTAGTTCGATATCCTGAAGAACGCAGGCCAGATCGCCGCGCCGGAGCGCGGGAAGCGCCGAAGCTACCGGAAGCACGCCAATCCCGAACCCCTCCTGCATTGCCGCAAGCAGCGCGCTTTCGTGATTGAAGGACAGCCCGATCGGCAAGTCCCGGATCCGTTCGACGACCTCCTTGCCTGCAAGCGTCCAGGTGCCTGCCGGCATATGCGGCGTGTTCATGCGCAGGCACGTGTGGCCATTCAGGTCGTCGAGACCCGCAGGTGTGCCGTGGCGCCGGAGATAACCTGGAGAGGCGCACGCTACGACCGCAACCGTACCCAAAGTCTGCGCCACCATGACCGAATCAGGTAGCGAAGGCGCAAGTATCAAGGCGGTATCGTAGCCGCCTTCGATGATATGCAAAGGCGCATCCGAAAACACGACGTCGACATCGACGGTTGGATGCCGCTCCCGGAACCGCAGCACCGTCGACACGATGTCGCTCTGGCCAAACCCCAGGGGAGCGTAGACCCGAAGCGTTCCCGCCGGATCTTCCGCCGCGCTGCGTGCCTCGGCTTCGGCGGAATCCAGCCATCTCATGATCGTCTTGCAACGCGCGAGGTATTTTTCGCCCACTTCTGTGAGCACATACTTGCGCGTGCTGCGGTTCAGCAGTCGTGCCTGCAGATGGGTTTCGAGCTGCGAGACCGCGCGTGATACCTGTGCCGTCGATACCTTCAGCTGTTTCGCCGCTGCGGAAAACCCTCCTGACGCAACGACGGCCATGAACATGCGCATATTTTCAGTCGTATCCATCTGCTAACTCCAAACCTGATTCGTCGCGAGGCAACCTAAAGTCAACCCACGACCTGCCACCCTCCGCCCAAAGCTTTGTAAAGCGCGACGAGTTCGGCGCGAAGCGTGATCTCTGTCTGTTCGAGCGCATCTTCGTTCGCGAGCAACGCCTCCTGTGCTGTGTCGATTTCCAGGAAGCTGACGCTTCCCTGCTCATAGCGCTGCTGTGCGGCGGTCAACGCGTCGCGCGCATTGCTGACTGCCAGTACGAGATCTTTCCTGCGCTCCTGCGTGTTTCCATAGGCTGTGATGGCGTTATCGACGTCTCGCCAGGCCTGGAGCACCGTCTTTTGCCACGCAATCGCCGCCTCCTTTTGCTGCGATTTGCGCAGCTTCAGGGTTGAGCGCAAACGGCCGCCTTCGAAGATCGGCAGGTCGATCGTTGGCCCGATGGAGAACGCACGGCTCGGCAACGCGAACAAGCTGCCGAAATTCAGCGCTTCGGTGCCAACGCTGCCGTTGAGGCTGACATCCGGATAGAACGATGCGATGGCGACGCCAGTCTGCGCAGTTGCCTGATGCAGACGTGCTTCGGCCTCCCGAACATCGGGTCTGCGCCGCAGAAGTTCCGATGGAAGTCCCACTGGCACTTCGGGCGGCAAGAGCGGGAGGTCTTTTACAGGCGCCAGTTCGCTTTGAAGCGCTCGCGGTGGCAAGGCAAGCAACAGTCCGATGGCGTTAATGGCCTCTTGTTCGGTGGTCAGGATCTCCGGCAGCGAAGCGGCGATGGCGTCCCGCCGAACTTTCGCCCGCGCCACGTCGAGTTTGTTGCCGACGCCGTTCTCATACTGGTTTTGAACCAGCGACAATGAATGATTGGCGGTGGTGAGATTGCTGCGTGTGATGGCTTCGCGCGCCTGGTATCCACGCAAGGTCATGTAATCGCATGCGAGTTCGGCTAGCGCATCCAGTGCGATACCGCGACGGGCCTCGATTGCCGCGTCAGTGCCCGCATCCGATGCTTCAACCGCACGTCTTACCTTGCCAAACAGATCGAGCTCCCAGGACGCCGACAGCCCCGCATTCCAGTCGCTGTACTCAAGCGGCGCGCCGTCCGGGTGCGAGACAAGATTTGCCGTTCCAGCGGAACTAATGCGATCGTGCGATTCGGCGATCGAGGCGCCCACGTGAGGCCGTCCTGCGGACGCCGCCACGCCGCGCGCGGCCTGGGCCTGCTGCACCCGCTCGCTCGCCGCTGCGAGGTCAAGATTCTCCTTGACGAGACGCTGTACAAGGCTGGACAGGACGGGGTCGTTAAAGCTGCTCCACCACGATTCGTCTATCGCTGCGCCCGTTACCCTGTTGGTCGCATCATCCGGCGTGCTCGCCCATACCGAAGGCGCCATCGCCGTCGTCTTCTCCGGCAATGCCGGTGGACGAAAATCAGGCCCAACGGTGCAACCTGCAACGAGCATGGCGGATGCGAGCGCACCCAGAACACAGACAGTAAGCTGTGGCAGCTTCTTGATTTCAAGGCTGGAGCGCCCGGTAACTTGCTTGACGCCCATGATCACACTCCTGCTGCGGCGCTGGCAGGACGGGCAGCTTCGTTGCGGGTTCCGTCGCCGCCATCGGTCATGCGCTCCTGGCCTGCCTCGTTGGCCCGGTGATAAGTGTCCCGACCTTTGGCCATCACATCGGCAAAGTTCGTCCTCACGGTCGTCTCGACTGACATACCCAGGCGCAGCATCGCAACTTGCGGCTGATTGGGCGCAAACGTGATCTTGACCGGAAGCCGCTGGACGATCTTGGTGAAATTCCCGGTCGCATTGTCAGGCGCGATGGGCTCGAACGTACCGCCGGTCGCCGGCGCAACGCTGTCCACATAGGCATCCAGGTCGATATCGTAAGCATCGACATGTACGCGCACGTGCTGACCCGGCTCCATGTGCTTGAGCGCAACCTCGCGATACTGCGCTTCGACATAGATTTCCTTTTGCGGCACAAGCGCCATCAATGCCGATCCAGGATTGACAAAATTTCCCTGCTCGACGCTGTGCTCGCCGACGACGCCATCCACCGGCGCCGTGATCCGCGTATAGCTGAGATTGAGCTGCGCCTGGGCAAGCGCCGCCTCATCAGCCTTGACAGTTGCCAGTGCGGCTTCGTGCTGCGCCTTGAGCAGGTCAAGCTGATGTCGCGCGGCACTCACTGCCGCTTTCGAGCGGGCAAGTTCCGCCTTCGTTTCCGCAAGCGTGGCGTCCGCCGCCTGGGTGTCCTGGCGCGATCCCGAGCCAAACTCGGCCAGGTTGCGGTAACGCGTGGCGTTGGACTGCGCGAGCGAGAGCCTTGCCTCGATCTGGCTCACCTGCGCGTCTTCCTGGGCGATGACGTCGGGCTGTCGATCCACCGATGCCAGCGCGTCATCGACCTGCGCACGGTCGCGCAACAACTGCGCTTCGGCACGATCGACGGCAGTGCGATAGTCACGGTCGTCGATCGTCGCGAGCAGCTGGCCAGCGTGCACAAACTGGTTATCCTGAACGCCGACATAGTTGACCTGCCCGGCAATACGAGGCGCGATGGTCGTGTAGTGCGCGGTGATGCGCGCATCGTCCGTATAGACGTCGGATGTCGGTACGTAGATTTTCCAGGCGGCCACGCCAACGAAAGTTGCGACTACCGCTGCACCGATTATCAGCGGCAGCTTGCTCTTTTTCGGGTGCGCGTGGTGAGCCCCGTTCTGCGTGGTTGAAGCCGGGCCAGCAGGGGGTTTGGTCATGTCGTTCATTTCTTGAAACTGATTGATTACTTCTTACTTCTTCAAAAGTGCGATGCGCGGTGGCAGTGTGCGTTGCGGAAGCACAAGCAACACGGCGAATACAACGGCCGCAAAGGCCGCCAGCAACAGATAGTCATCCTTGATAACCATGACTGCCGCCTGAACGTCCACAGCGTGCGCAAACTGGGCGAGGCTACTGGCAGTGCGCGGCGTGCCATCGGCCAAAAGCGGCGGCAGGTGCTGCACGTCGAGGCCGCCATTCGCCTGAATGGTCGTGAACCGATGGGTTCCAGCCGACTCAAGAATACGGGTGGAGTGAAGCTGTCCACGAAATTGGGCCATCAGTTCCAGGATGCAGCCGCCGAGCACCTCGCTGACGCCGCGTGGCATGTTCACCAGAGATGATGCAAACGGCCCTTCTTGCGGCGCGATGGAATTCGTCGCCATCATCAGCAATGACAGGACGACACACGCCTGCCCAAATCCTGAAAGCGCCTGCCAGACGTAGAACTGCTCCCGGCTCCACGTCGAGTCGAGCTGGCTGCAACCGATACAGGCGGTGATGAGGCACAGCAAACCGAGGCCATTGACCCACCGGCTATCGATCCACTCCACATCCAGGATCTTGACCACCAAAGGGAGAAATATCAGTTGTAGCGCCGCGACTTCTGCCATCAACGTCCATATCTGCATCTGCCTGAATCCCTGCACTTCCGCGAGGTATTCGGATGGAACCGCAGAGCCTGACATCCCGATGATCACAAAGCTGAAAAGCGTCAGCACGCCATAAGCCACATTGCGCCGCTTGAGAAGTTGCGGGCGAAACAGCGGGAGCTCCTGCTTGAACTCGTTGACGATCAGGAGCGGAATAGCGACAACGCTCACGACGGCCAACGTGCAGATCAACCTTGAATTGAACCAGTCCAGATGGGGGCCGTGCTTCAGCAGGGTCGTCAGCGCGCCCATGCCGATAAACACGAGCAGGGTTCCTTGCCAGTCATACTTCTTGAGCCGCGCATAATTCGGCGAATCCTGCGGCATGCCGTACCACACGCAGAGCGCACCAATCGTGCAAAGCGGAATTGCTTCGAGATAGACAAACTGCCATCCAACCATGTCTGTCCATAGTGCACACATGGCAGAACTCAGGTTCGGGAAAAACGTTGCGGTCAGCGCATAGCACGCGAGGCCATAGAGGCGGATTTGCGGCCCCAGAAAACGCAACGCAGCAGTCATGACAAGGGGGATCGTGAACCCGTGGGCGAGTCCCTGCAGCGCGCGCAACATCAGGAAAATCGGCTCGCTATGAGCGAGCGGCAGAAGAGACGACGATATGCAGTTCAACGCGAGCACGAACAGAACCATGCGTCGAAGCGTGACCGCCACTGCCCAGCAAGGCGAAAGCGCCATGCCGATGACCATGCCGCTGACGTAGATGCTTTCCATCCAGAGCCCGGCGTCGTGACCGATGCCAAAGGCTCCACGTACATCGACTAGCGCACTTGATCCTACTTGATCGTTGAACTCTGCCGCCATCGCCGCGACGATGACGCCAGCCAGACCTATCAAGGGTTTCCTATCCAACGGTATATCCTTTCAACAACAACGCCAGATCCCTCGCGGCACCCTTTACCGTTTCGAGGCACTGGCAGTTACCACTGACTAAAGCTAGCTACAGTTTCCACTTCCTGCGATGCCTGCACGACATCTTCCATGCAGGCACCGTCCTGAATTTTCAGGCTCCGTACTCCCGATAGATCTGCGGCAAGAAACCGCCGAGACAGGTGAACTCGGTCATGTCGTGCAGCGCCATCTCGTAGGCAAAGTTTTCCAGTGCCGCTTTATCGAGGCCCATACGCTGGGTCACCGCCTTCGACAGACGTGCGCCATCCGGAAACTTCTTGAAGCGATTGAACGACGAGTGAGTGCCGATCCAGTAGCGGTTGATCATCTCCAGCCCCGCCGGCGTGTCGCGCCCCAGGTGAATCATCAGGACAAGCGGCGCATTGCGCGCGTCTGCGGGAGAAATGATTCCGCTGGCGTTGAATGTAAATCCGTTGGTCTTCAGTGCAGCCGGATTGACGCCGAAGCTCTCCGGCGTATCGAAACTGATGTAGCCATCGAGAAAGAGGTTGCCGATATATTCGGTGATGTGATTCGGGTTGCCATACAGCCGCTCTGCGTAGGTCAGCTTCGAATTGGCAAGCCGTGCGGGATCGTCAACCGAATTGTGAATGTGCGCATACGGGAACCACAGCATGTATCGCTCGCTTTCGAGCGGGTGCCACGTGAACCACCATTCGAACATTTTGGCCGTCACGCCCGGAAAGACATGGCGAGATTGCGCATAGGCCAGAGGGCCCTCTTCCACCAGGGCATAGCCAGAGACCGGTGCGCTCTCAAAGGTGCGCATCATCTTGTCGAGGCCTGCTACGGTCGGCGGGAGAATGAATTCAGCGGGCAGAGGGCCCTGCTCCAGGGCGTTGACCATCGCCATCGGCGCGACCAGGTCCTTCGTGAAATATTTGGCGTAGGACTTGGACTGAACAAGCTGCTCGTTGACTGGCCAGCGCTTTTGCATCGGCACCTGGTAGTAGGTAATTCTCGTGCGCTCAGCATCGGCGCAACCGGCCATGCTGGACGGCGCCGCCGCGAGAGCGGACGGCATCGCATTGGCGGCTGCCATGCCTGCAAGAAAGGCCGGCGCTGCACCCAGAATCCGGCGCCGCTTGATATCCGTTGTCATGCTTTATACCTCGTTAGTCGTCCAAATCATCTGAAACCATTCCCGATCGCCTGCTGGCAGCGACCTGCCCTGGCTAACGTAAGACACTCACCGGCACTCTCATTGGTTTGCGCGACGAACCCGACACATTCGATCAATCAAATGGGTTCGCAACATCGACCTTGAAATCTCGCTGAGATTTCCTGCCGTTTGTCCCTTTTTGAAGTCTTTTCTCATCGTACCGAATAATGATACGCTAGTATCGTTAAACGGTACGGCACGAAGTCTGGCAAGATTTCGACTTGAAGTCAAGGGAGAAATGAAGTGGCAGATGAACTGGAAACCGATGGCGGCGGAAAACAGGTAGTGGCGCGCGCGGCCGCGGTTCTCGAAGCACTTGAGGGACAGGCGTCAGGCTTGAGTCTTGGCGATATCGCCAAGGCAACGGGCCTGCCGAAAAGCACCGTCCAGCGACTGGTCGGTGCGCTGGAGGCGCGACGTTTTGTCGTAGCGGGTGCAGCGGGCGTGCGTCTTGGCCCCGCAATCACGCGGCTTGCTGCGTCGATTCATACCGATGTGGTGACGATCAGCGCACCGTTCATTGAAGCGGCGTCGAGACGACTGCGTGAAACAGTGGATCTGGCGGTGTTCCGTGGGTCACATGCGTTGACCCTGTTCCAGCATTCTTCCGACCGGGAGCTACGCGTCGTTTCACCAGTCGGAGCCGCGTTCCCGCTCTATTGCACCGCGCATGGGAAGGCGATTCTGTCGACCCTGGAAGACGACGATATCCGCAGGCTGGTGAGCGGCCAGCTGGATGCGCGCAGCGAGCACACGGTCACCGATATTGATGCGCTCCTCGACGACATCGCATCCGTTCGCCGCACTGGACTGGCATTCGACCTGCAGGAGCATGCGGAAGGCGTATGCGGAGTTGGCGTGATCGTCGGGTGCGGCACGAACGAGAGGCATGCCCTTTCGATTGCCGTGCCGTCACTGAGATTCGAGCGTCAACTGCCGGAAATCAAGGCCACCCTGCTCAAATGCAAGGCCGAAATCGAGGCGCAATTTGGTTGAGCCGGTGACGCTGATGTGCAGCCACGAGGCGCGCGCATCAGCTCGCCTTGTCCCGATGTAGCATTGCCACCCAATACATCTGCAGTACGAAATAACTGCAAGATAAACAACGCCCCGCGCGAATCCGTTCCGTGCGCGCAATGCGTTGCTTAAATGATCAGGCTGGCAGCCCGCAAGAAGCGGGCTCTTGCCGTTCGGTGAAGCCGCGAAGATCCTGCCGGTAACGCAAGCGCGTTATTCACTTATTAACCGAACCGGCTCCCACGGAGCCGTTGCTGCAATTTCTCGCACTGCTCCTGCAACAGAACCTCAAGCTGCTCCCGCAGGTCGTGAAAGCGCTGCGTGGGCACAGGTATCGAGATCGCCGCCAGCTCGCCAGTGGGAAGACGAAGCGATGCAGCGATTGCGCAGACCCCGTCCGCGTTTTCCTCAAGATCACTGCTCAGGCCAGTGCGGCGAACCTCTGCAAGCGCGTCCTCAAGCTCTGGCCAGGTCGCGATCGTGTGGCTTGTCAGCTTTCCGAGGCGCAATGTGGTCTTGAGACGATCGAGTTCGTCGCGCTCTAGTGCAGCCAGCATGGCCTTGCCCGGCGCACTAGAGTGCAACGGAAACGAAATCCCGACGTCCGACTCAGCCCGCAACCGATGGGTTCCGCGCACCTGATCCACGAACACCACTTTGTCTGCGTCGAGCAAGGACAGGTCAACCGTCTCTCCGCACTCCCGGGAGATCTGCTGCAGTGTCGGACGCGCGATATCGACGATCGCAAATTTTGCGGCCGCCGCCAAAGGCAGCAGCGCGGGCCCAAGGCGCACGCCTTTGGCCAGTGAAGCAGCAATGACCAGGTTCTCAGCGTGAAGTGCATCGACGATACGCTGAACCGTCGAGCGCGGCAGGGAGAGCAGCTTCGCCAGTTCGCCAAGCGAGAGACCCTCCGGGTGTTCCTTGAGCGCCCGGAGCACTGCCGCTGCCCTCGCTATCACCTGGACTGCCGGTCTCTCGGCAGGTGAACCCTCCCCCTCAAGTTGCTCGACTTCCTCTGATCTTGCTCTAGCCATTTCGCATTCCATTCCTGCTTAAGAGATATCGGTAGTTTGCCAGATGCGCAATACGCATCCTGTTCTCGTCACTTAAATATATCGGGCATGAAGTCGAATCACCTCGGGTTCATCCCTATGGTTTCGATCGACCTTCCGATTAGTATTCACTTCACCGCAATACGGTACTTCTGTACTGAATAGCGGTACAGATTTTCAACGATATCTTTAGACCGGAGTATGTAAATGACTGTGACTGTCCGAGGCATCAACTATCAGGAGAACTTACATAACGACATGGGGCTGGAGTTTTACGACCTCAGTCATCCGTGGGGTCTCGGGCAGCCCTGCTGGCCGTATTTCGAAGACGTGAAGATCGAACGTCTCCATAACATGGCCAAGTCCGGGGTGCTCACGCAGCGCATCACGACGGTGATGCACTCGGGAACGCACATCGATGCCCCGGCGCACGTCGTCGAGGGCACGCCGTTCATGGACGAAGTCCCGCTGCCTTACTTTTTCGGCACTGGCGTCGTGGTATCGATCCCGAAGGGCAAGTGGGAAGTCATCACCGCCGAAGACCTCGAAAAAGCAAGCCCTG
>NZ_BAYA01000039.1 GCF_000685015.1 Paraburkholderia bannensis NBRC 103871
ACTGCATCAGCAGGAGGAGGCGAATTATGCAGGGCGCAGAACAGCTCGTCAAGCGAATTTGAAAAAATTATTTCAACGAGCCAGATTCTTTTAAAAAACGCGTAGAGACTCACGCATTTGCGGCGGCCCGAACCAACCCGCCACCGCCACGCCTCACACATCACTCGCCTTCTGGATAATCCGCAGCCAGGCTCGTGTCACGCCACGCGTCGATATCGGCCAGTGCTGCACGCAAGCGCGCCGCCACCGCATCGACACCAAACGCACCCAGCACCAGATGGCGCGGCGGATTCTCAACTTCGCTCACGCGGATCATTGCGAGCGCCGCACGCCTGGGGTCACCCGCCTGCTTGCCGCTGCCTTCGGCCGTACGCTGCATCCGTGCGCCCGCCGTTTCCGCGTAATCGGCGATGCGATTGGGCGTTTGCACCAGCGAGCGCCCCGCCCAGTCGGTGCGAAACGGCCCTGGCTCCACGCAGGTCACCTTGATGCCGAGCGGCCCGGCTTCGGCGAGCAGTGCGTCGGAGAAGCCTTCGACGGCATGCTTGGAAGCCGAGTAATACCCCGACCCCGGAAAGCCCGCGAGTCCCGCCACCGACGTGATATTGATGACATGACCGCTGAGCTTCGCGCGCATGCCGGGCAACACCGCGCGCGTCATCGCAAAGAGGCCGAACACGTTCGCGTCAAATTGCGCATGGATCTCGCGTTCGTCGCCTTCTTCGATCGAGCTTTGATAACCGTAGCCCGCATTATTGACCAGCACGTCGATCGTACCGAACTGCTTGTGCGCCTGAGCCACCGCGCTCTCGATCTGCGCGGCGTCGGTCACGTCGAGCGACACGCGTAGCAGGCGCTCGCCCGCATCGGGCGCGAGATCGTCGAGCGACGCCTTGTTACGCGCCGTGGCGACGCAGCGCCAGCCGCGTTCGAGCACGGCAAGCACCAGCTCGCGACCGAAGCCGCTCGAACAGCCGGTGACGAACCAGACGGGGGACGCGATCGTGGAAGTATCGGACATTGCAGTTACCTCGCAGACGGGAAAGATGGGGAAACGACGGGATCGATAGTCGGTGGGCGCACAGCATGACGCGCGCCCGAAAGGCAAGTGGAAGACGGGCCAATTCAGTCAACTGGCACAGCCCGATCTTTCGGTCACGCCTGCCGATGATAGCGGTAACGCCCACAGCCCGCAGGCGGCCCCAAGCGCCAATCGCGCGGCCCATGTACCATACGGCGCTCGCGCCCTGAAACATCCAGGGCGCCCTGCTTTCAATCGAAATTTGCCGGAGATCCACACCCGATGTCGACCCTCACCTCGCCCGAGACGTCCGCCGACGCCGCTCAACGTGCCCTTGAAACGCGATACGGCACGCCCTGGAGCGCGCCGCTGCCCGCCTGGAACGAGACGCTCGATTCTCTGCTTGCGCACCGGTCGGTACGCAATTACGCCGACAAGCCGCTGCCCGCAGGCACGCTCGAAACGCTGATCGCGGCCGCGCAATCGGCGTCGACGTCGTCGAATCTGCAAACGTGGAGCGTGGTCGCCATCGAGGATCCGGAGCGCAAGGCGCGTCTGGCGGCATTGGCTGGCAACCAGTCGCAGATTCGCGAAGCGCCGCTCTTTCTCGTGTGGCTCGCCGACCTCAACCGCCTCGAAGCCGCCGCTGGGCGCACCGGCGCGAGCGCCGAAGGCCTGCACTACATGGAGACGCTGTTCGTCGGCGTGATCGATGCGGCGCTCGCGGCGCAGAACGCCGTAGTCGCGATGGAATCGCTCGGCATGAGCGGCGTCTATATCGGCGCGATTCGCAATCAGCCGGAGCAAGTGGCGGCTGAACTGGGCCTGCCGCCGCGCGTGCTGCCCGTGTTCGGCCTGTGCATCGGCTACGAGGACGAGTCGCAGCCCGCGCAGATCAAGCCGCGCCTGCCGCAGCCGGTCGTGCTCCATCGCGAGCAATACGACGCGGCTTCGCAGGAAACCGGCATTGCGCAATATGACGCAACGATCGGCGAATTCCAGGTCTCGCAGGGCCAGAGTGCGGCAGGCTGGACTTCGCGCTCGCTCGCACGCTGGCGCAGCCGCGAATCGCTGCATGGCCGCGACCGTCTGCGCGAGGCGCTTAACGCGCTGGGCTTCGAGCTGCGCTAAGACGTAAACGCAAGCGCTGGCAAATCCGTTGAGTACGCAACAACATTAAGCAAGGAGCGATGCCGATGAAAGTCGCCATCATGGGTGCGGGCGCAGTGGGCTGCTATTACGGCGGCATGCTCGCGCGCGCGGGACACGACGTGGTGTTGATCGGGCGTGCGGCGCACGTCGAAGCCATCGAGCGTGACGGCCTGCGCCTCGAAACGCTCAGCTTCGACGAGCACATCGGCGCTCCTCATCTGCACGCAAGCGCCGACGCCAGCGCCGTCGCCGGTGCGCAACTCGTGCTGTTCTGCGTGAAATCGACCGATACGGTAAGCGCGGGCGAGTCCATCGCAGCGCATCTGCATCCCGAGGCGCTCGTGCTCACGCTGCAAAACGGCGTCGATAACGCCGAGCGGCTGCGCACGACAATCACCCAGGACGTCGCCGCTGCGGTCGTCTACGTGGCGAGCGAAATGGCCGGCCCCGGCCACGTGCGCCACAACGGCCGCGGCGAACTGGTGATCGAGCCGTCACGCCAGAGCGAAACCGTTGCGCGCGCACTGATCGATGCGGGCGTGCCCACTGAAATCTCGCCGAACGTGCGCGGCGCACTCTGGTCGAAGCTGATCCTGAACTGCGCGTACAACGCGCTGTCGGCGATTTCGCAGTTGCCTTATGGGCGGCTCGTGCAAGGCGTGGGGGTGCGTGACTCGATGCGCGACGTAGTGGCCGAATGCAAGGCCGTGGCGCAAGCCGATGGCGTGACGCTGCCCCCCGATGTGGACGCAGCCGTGAACCGTATCGCCGAAACGATGCAGGAGCAGTACTCGTCGACGGCGCAGGATCTGGCGCGCGGCAAGCGCAGCGAGATCGATCATCTCAACGGTTTCGTCGTGCAGCGCGGTGCGGCGCTGGGCGTCGCGACGCCCGCCAACCGGCTGCTGCATACGATCGTGAAGCTCGTCGAAGACAAGGCGCACGGCGCAATCTGATCGCGTCCATGCGCCTTTTCAGCGGCGCTTCAGCCTCAGCCCGCCTCGCGCTCGAACACGAGCAAAGTCGACGTCGCCGACGCGTAAAGCTTGCCCGCCGCGTCCTTGATCGTCGCTTCGGTGAAGGCCGCGCGGCGGCCAATGGTCAGCACGCGGCCTTCGGCATACACCGGGCCAGTGCTGGACGTCATCGCGCGATGATAGGCAACCTTCAATTCGAGCGTGGTATAGCCCTGATTCGCACCCAGGCGCGAATGCGCCGCGCAACCGCAGGCGGAATCGAGCAGCGTGGCCGCGTAGCCGCCATGCACGGTGCCGATCGGGTTATAGGCGTGCACGCCGGGCACGCCCTCGAACACCACACGGCCCTCCTCCACTTCCACCAGCTTGAAGCCCAGCGTTTCGCCGATCGGCGCGACGCGTCCATTGGCGAGCATCTGCTGCAATTGTTCAAATCCGGTGAGGCCTGCGGGGAGTTCGGCAACGAGGTTCATGGGTCATGTCTCCATCGGTTGAGCGTGCTGCACGGCTTGCCCAGCGCAGCGCATGGCGACATCCTACCTCGTTGCGAACGATCGTGCTTAAATGGTTTTTAGCAGCTTTCCTCAGATGTTTTAGTAGGTTTCGAGGTGCAGCCGCCCTTCGCGCCTGAGGCGCTCCCATAACGCCGGCCAATCCAGGCTGTGCGACCGGGCGATGGATTCCAGCGCCTGCATCACGCCGTCTTCCATGCCGCGCAGTCCACACACGTAGACATGAGTGTTGCCGTCGCCGAGCAGCTGCGCGACATCGTCGGCACGTTCGCGCATGGCGTCCTGCACGTATCGCTTCGCCTCGCCGGGCGTGCGCGAAAAAGCCAGGTTCGTGTCGATGAAATCCTTCGGCAGACTCATCAGCGGGCCAAAGTAAGGCAATTCCCCACGCGTTCGTGCGCCGAAGAACAGCATGAGTTTTCCCGTTTCGCCGGTCGCCCTGCGGCGACGCCGGTATTCCGTCATCGCCCGCATCGGTGCGGAGCCTGTGCCGGTGCAGATCATCAGCAGATGAGAGTCCGGGTGGTTCGGCATCAGGAAGGTATTGCCGAACGGGCCGATCACCGTCACCACATCGCCCTTCTGCAAGTCACAGAGATAGTTCGAGCAGACACCATTACCGTTGCCGTTGCCGTTGCCGTTGCCGTTGCCGTTGCCGTTGCCGTTGCCGTTGTCGCCTTCGCGCTGCACGCGTTTGACCGTCAGCGAGAGGTTGTTGTAACCCGGCCGTTCGCCGTCACGCGGGCTGGCAATCGAGTATTGGCGTACGTGATGCGCGCGGCCATCGGCGCTCGTACCGGGCGGAAGGACGCCGATCGACTGCCCCTCAAGCACCGGGAACGGCAGCGCGCCGAAATCGAGCACGATATGGTGGATGTCGCTGGGCGCGGCGGCGTCGGTGAGCCGGTAATTGCCAACCACCGTGGCCAGGGCCGGAGCCTTGTGCGTATACAGTTGCACATAGGGGCGCGCCGCCGACCACGGCGCGACGGTCGAGCCACGCACGGTATCGGACGCAACCAGCGCTTCATCGTCTTGAGCGGGCACCTCGACCGGCGTGCTGACGGCCTCATTCTGCGCAGGCAGCGCTTCCCAGCCGAACTGGTCGTCGACGCTGTACGCCTCGCTCCTGAGGACGTTGCGCCAGTTGTCGATTGCACCGGTCGGACACGGCGGCACGCACGCCATGCAGCCATTGCAGACTTCCGCGTTCACGACGTAGTTGGCTCCGTCGTGCGTAATCGCGTCGATCGGGCAGGTCTCTTCGCAGGTGTTACAGCGAATGCAGATCTCGGGATCGATCAGGTGCTGCCTGATTATCTCGATGCGGGTTTCGATGTGCGCGTCCATGGCGATTCAAGCCTCAATCGAAACGCACATACTCGAAATCGACGGGCTGGCGATTGACACCCATGGCAGGCGGCGCGATCCAGTTCGCGAACTTGCCTGCTTCCACCACGTGCCCCATCAGCGACGCAACATACGCGCGGTCCTCCGCGGTCGGCAGCCAGTTTGCTTCGTTCGCGGCCCACTGTGCCTCGTCGATTACGCGGCCATCGGGCGCAACACGCACGCCCGCGAAGGTGCCGATGCGCCGGTTGAACGCCTTGTGCGGCACGCTCAGGCGGAAGTCGACGCCCGCCTTCTCCAGCACCTTGTTCCAGCGGTTCACGCCCGCCACCGAATCCTTGATGTAGTCGTCGCGCAGCACCTCGTTCATCGCATTGAGCATCGGCACGTCGCGCTCGACCAGCCTGCCGTCCTGCACGTCGAGCAAGCGATACGTCTGGCCTTCGAGCCGATGATCGTCGTCGCGTTTTGTCTCTTCGTAGCGGCCTTTCAGGCCCGCGCTGTAAAACGTGGCCGCATTCGACGAATGATCGGCGCCAAACAGGTCGATCGTCACCGAATAGTGGAAGTTCAGGTAGCGCTGGATCGTCTCCAGATCGATCACACCGGCCTCGCGCAGGCGCTTTGCATCGGTGGTATCCCGTTCCTTCATGATCTGCGCCGTGCGCTGCACCACGCGCGACACGCCCGACTCGCCCACGAACATATGGTGCGCTTCTTCGGTCAGCATGAATTTCGTGGTGCGGGCAAGCGGATCGAAACCCGATTCCGCGAGCGCCGACAATTGAAACTTGCCGTCGCGATCCGTAAAATAGGTGAACATGAAGAATGCCAGCCAGTCCGGCGTCTTTTCATTGAACGCGCCCAGGATGCGCGGATTGTCGTCGTCGCCCGAGCGGCGCTCCAGCAATGCTTCGGCTTCCTCACGACCGTCACGGCCAAAATGGCGATGCAGCAGGTAGACCATCGCCCACAGATGGCGCCCCTCCTCCACATTGACCTGAAAAAGATTGCGCAAGTCGTACATGGACGGCGCGGTCAGGCCCAGATGGCGCTGCTGCTCGACCGAGGCCGGCTCGGTATCGCCCTGGGTGACGATAATGCGGCGCAGGTTGGCGCGATGCTCGCCCGGCACGTCCTGCCATGCGGGCTCGCCCTTATGCGCCCCGAAGTGAATCTTGCGATCCGCGTCGCCAGGCGCGAGGAAAATGCCCCAGCGATAATCCGGCATTTTCACGTGATCGAAATGCGCCCAGCCGCCCGCATCGACGCTCACCGCCGTGCGTAAATAGACGTCGAAACCGTGCGAGCCCTCCGGCCCCATGTCGCCCCACCACGACAGAAAATTCGGCTGCCATTGCTCGAGCGCACGCTGCAAGGCGCGATCGCCGGCAAGGTTGACGTTATTCGGGATCTTGTCGCTGTAATTGATCGTGGCATTAAGCGTGGACATGTCGATTCCTGGCTGTCATGGCGGCAATGGGGACGTCAGACGCGTGTCGGGTCGAATTGGGCCTTGCTGCCCTTGCCGTACACCTTGAGCGCGCCCTTCTCGCCCACGGCATTGGGGCGATTGAAGATCCAGTTCTGCCAGGCGGAGAGCCGCCCGAATATGCGCGTTTCCATGGTTTCCGGGCCGTTAAAACGCAGGTTCGCTTCAAGGCCCGTGAGCGCGTCGGGCGACATCGCCGCGCGCTCCTCCAGCGCGATGCGGATTTCATCGGCCCAGTCGATGTCGTCGGGGGCGGCGGTGACGAGCCCTAGTGCTTCAGCTTCCAGCGGCTTGATGGGCTTGCCGATTTGCGCACGCGCGGCGTCGAGCGGCCCGGGTTCTTCGTAGAAGCGTCGCGCAAGACGCGATTGCTGCGCGACCATCGGATACAGGCCAAAATTTGCTTCGGATAGCGTAATAACTGGCTCGTCATCCTCGTTCGACGGGAGCGCCGCCATGTAGCTGCGATCGGCGGCAAAGGCCAGTTCCGCCAGCGTGCCCGCGAAGCACGAACCCGGCTCGATGAGCGCAAACAGCGAGCGTGAGGACACGTCGATGCGCGCCAACGTGCGGCGCAACATGCCGATGGTCTCGCGCACGAACCAGTGATCGCTGTGCGCCAGCAAGGCCGCGTCCACCGCCAGCACGGCGCGTGCATCGCCTGCCGTCTTGAGTATCCAGGTGCCGGTTTCCAGCTCGTTGGTACGCATGAAAAGAATCGCATCGTCGAGTTCGCGCGCCATACGCAGCGGCCACCATGCGGCCCCCGCGTCGACGATTGCGTCAATGCCCTGCGGCGCTGGCGAAGCCGCCAGATCAGGCGCCTTGACCGTGAAGGTCGCCGTACGTTTCGCTCGATCGACCGTTACATCGATGCATGCGTAGCTCAAACCGTTGTCGTGTTCGACACGCTCGATGCGCGTGAGCGCAACGCCCTGGGCTTCAGCGGGGCGCAGGCTCTGCGCCGCCATCGCGAGTGCGCGCGCCTGGACGGTCTCGGCGAAGCGGTTGGGCTTGACGACGTCGTCCACGAGCCGCCACGCCTTGGCGCGCTCGCCGCGAATGCCTTCGGCAACGGTGCAAAAAATGTCGGCGCGATCGTGACGCACCTTGCGCTTGTCGGTTAGGCGCGTGAGGCCGCCCGTGCCCGGCAACACGCCAAGCAGCGGCACTTCGGGCAAAGCGACGGTCGATGAACGATCATCGACGAGCAGGATCTCGTCGCACGCGAGCGCGAGTTCATATCCGCCGCCCGCGCACGCGCCGTTGACGGCGGCGATGAATTTAAGCCCTGAAAAACGCGAGGAGTCCTCGATCCCGTTGCGCGTTTCATTGGTGAACTTGCAGAAGTTGACCTTCCACGCATGCGACGAGAGGCCCAGCATGAAGATATTCGCGCCCGAGCAGAACACGCGTTCCTTGAGGCTCGTGACGACGACCGTGCGCACTGCTGGATGCTCGAAACGAATGCGTTGAAGCGCATCGTAAAGCTCGATATCGACGCCCAGGTCATAGGAATTGAGCTTGAGCTTGTAGCCCTCGCGAATGCCGCCGTCTTCCGCGATATCGAGGCCGAGCGTCGCCACCGGGCCATCGACGCTCAAAGTCCAGTGGCGATATTGCGAAGGATCGGTGCGGTAATCGACCCGCAGGACGCGGGCCGGATCGGCTAGCCCGGCAGTGGGCGGCGAAGCCGTGGCGATGGCGGTGTCTGCGGCGGCCATGGGCAGTCTCCGGTATCGGGAACATTGCGGGAATGTGCCTCTCGTTGCTTCGAACGATAGTGCAGCAAACCACCCATGTAAAGCACTTTAGTGCATATCAAGCGGCGCAGTGGGTAAACCATGAAAAGTAATGCATGCCACCACCCTCAACCGGCTCACCCACTCCACCACTCGACCACTCAATTGGGCCGCACTGGCTCCGAGCCCAGCCGCGCCGCCAGCCGGTCGCGCAGTTGCAGGTAGGCGTCGGCCAGCGTTTTCTCGCTGGTGTCGAAGCGCATGTCCGCGCGCGCGTAAAGCTCGCTGCGACCCGCGAGGATGCGCTTGAGATCGTCCATCGCCTCGCTGTTGCCGGACATCGGGCGCAAATCGCCTTGCGCGATCACGCGGCGCATGTGCTCCTCGGGTGCAGCCTGCAGCCAGACCGTGAAGCAGTGCGCGAGCAAGGTGTTGAACGTCCCCGGCTCAGCGACGATGCCGCCCGGCGAGGCAATCACGGCGCGGGGATGCTCCGCGATCACGGCGTCCAGCGCGCGTTGCTCGTAGCGGCGGTACGCGCTCGCGCCATACAGCGAATGGATCTCCGAAGGCGGGCAGCCGGCCAGTTGCTCGATCACGCGCGTGAGCTCGACGAACGGCACCTTGCGCTCCTGGGCGAGCATGCGCCCGAGCGTGGATTTGCCCGCGCCGCGCAGGCCGATCAGCGCGATGCGCTCGTTGCGGTGCTCGTCGGCGGGCGTCTGCACGAACATTTCCGCCAGCGCCACGCGTGCGCGTTGCAGCGCGCCCGGGTCGCGGCCCTGAAGCAGTTCGCGGATCAGCAGCCATTCCGCCGATGACGTCGTGACGTCGCCGATCACCTCGGCGAGCGCGCAGTTCAGCGTGGCCGCGATCTGCCGCAGCACCAGCACCGACGCGTTGCCCACGCCCGATTCCAGATTGGCGAGATGCCGTTCGGACAGGCCGGTTTCGGCGGCCAGCGCCTTGCGCGTCATGCCGCGGCGCGCGCGCAGCATCCTCACGCGCTCGCCCATCGCCGTCAGGAAAGGATCGCGCTCGCTGCGCGCGCCGCTTGCCGCGTCGGCCCCCTCGCGGGCCGGCGCGTTATCCCTCACGTCGTTCGCCGGCGCATCGGCGATATACGTCTGCTTCATCTTCAAAGGCCTCTCAACCTAGTTTTATGTACTATAGTGCTTTAGGCGCACTTTGCTTGCCCCTGATTCTCCGATAAAAGTCGCCTGAACGACAATCTCTACCTGGAACCGTACGCCCCCGTCGCCCGGACGAGGTCGCAGCGCAAAGTTGCAACTGCGGGCAAACGAGCATTTACCAGGCAATCCGTATCAATTCGAATCCCCCTGTACCGTAGCGCCAACAACGACATACAGCGGAGACAGCAACGTGGATATCCAGGCAGCGCCGCCGCCTGCGGCACTCGAATGCGCAACGCCCTCCCTGCCGCCGCCGCCCGCGCAGTTCAACTTCGCGGAGCATCTGTTCGCGCTCAACACCCAGCGCGCCGCCTGGCCCGCCTACGTCGACGACCACGACACGCTCTCGTACGGCGAACTGGAGACGCGTGCACGACGCTTTTGCGCCGCGTTGCGCGCGCTCGGCGTGCGCGCCGAAGAACGCATCCTGCTGGTGATGCTCGACACGATCGAGTTGCCCGTCGTGTTTCTCGGCGCGCTGTATGCGGGCGTGGTGCCGGTGATCGTCAATACGGTGCTGGGCGTCCCCGACTATGTGCATATGCTCACTCACAGCCGCGCCCGGCTTGCGATCGTGTCGGGTGCCGTGCAAGGCGTGGTGAGCGCCGCGCTCGATCAGGCGCGATGTGACGAATGCCTGTTCGTGATTTCCCAGCCTGCCGACGATACGCCGCCCCTCGCGCGCGAACATCACATCCTGCACGAACTGATCGACAACGCCCCGCCCGCTTCACGCGCCGCGCAAACCGGCAGCGACGACATCGCCTTCTGGCTCTATTCGTCCGGATCGACGGGCAAGCCCAAAGGCACGGTGCATACGCACGCCAATCTGTACTGGACGGTCGAGGCCTATGCGAAGCCGATCCTCGGCATTGGCGAAAACGACATCGTGTTCTCCGCCGCCAAACTGTTCTTCGCCTATGGCCTGGGCAACGCCCTGACGTTCCCGCTGTCCGTGGGCGCGACCACGATCCTGATGGCCGGGCGCCCCACCGCCGACGCCGTATTCGCGCGCCTCGTGCGCCACCGCCCGACGATCTTCTACGGCGTGCCCACGCTTTACGCGAGCATGATGGCGTCGCCGTCCTTGCCCGCGCGCGCGGACGTCGCACTGCGCATCTGCACGTCGGCAGGCGAGGCATTGCCGCGCGAGATCGGCGAACGCTTCAGCCGGCATTTTGGCAGCGACATACTCGACGGGATCGGCTCCACGGAGATGCTGCACATCTTCCTGTCCAACCGGCCCGGTGAAGTCGAGTACGGCACCACCGGCCGCCCCGTGCCCGGCTACGACATCGAATTGCGCGACGAAGCGGGCAAGCTCGTTGCCGATGGCGAGATCGGCGACCTGTATATTCGCGGCCCGAGCGCCGCCGTGATGTACTGGAGCAACCGCGAGAAGTCGCGCGCGACCTTCCTGGGCGACTGGGTGAAAAGCGGCGACAAGTACCGCCGCCTGCCCAGCGGCTGCTACGTCTATGCGGGCCGCAGCGACGACATGCTCAAGGTCAGCGGCCAGTATGTTTCGCCGATCGAAGTGGAGATGGCGCTCGTGCAACACGAGGCCGTGCTCGAAGCAGCGGTAATCGGCGTCGAGCAGGACGGGCTGGTGAAGACCTGCGCCTTCGTCGTGCTCAAGGCCGAGGCGCGCGCTGCCCAGTTGCCGCTCACGGAACTCGCCCAGCAACTGAAGGCGTTCGTGAAGACGCGTCTGGCGCCGCATAAGTGTCCGCGCGACATTCTGTTCGTCGACGACCTGCCCAAAACCGCCACCGGGAAGATCCAGCGCTTCCGGCTGCGCGAGCAGTTCCAGAAGCCCGCCAGCGCGTCGTGAGCCAGAGCGCCACCGCGCAACTGGTGATGGCCGGAATAAAAGCCTGAACAGGTGCAGGCGCCCCCTTCCCGCGTACCATTCGATGCACACCGCATCCCGGCCGGCGCATGCTTGTGCCAGGTTGCCGAAATGTGACATCGCCGCCCTGGCCGTGCCACATCCGCACGTCACAATGATGTATTGTCTGCAACTGGCCGCGCCTGGCGCGGCGGCGCACACGGCAGACGCGGTGCGCAAGCGGAAACTCAAGCGAAAGCATCACGGGAGACCACCGTGCCGCACGCTTTCGCCATCGAACCATGAGCGATTCCACCCTGATGAACGTATCGAGATTCACGTCGCGCGCGCGTCGCGGCTGGGCGTCGCTGAAGCCGCGCGTAGCGCGTGCATTCGCGCCCGCGCTGCGCAACCTCCTGTATATCAGACGGCGCATGCGGCCATTCGCGCTGGTCGCGACGATTGGATTTCCGCTTTATTACTACGTCTGGAAACACCTGTTTCCCCAGCCGTATGAAAACCTCGCACTGCGCCTCGTGGGCTCTGCATTGTTTCTGCCGTTTCTTTTTTCCGAACGCTGGCCCGAATCTGTTAAAAAAATTCTGCCCTGGTGGTGGTATCTGGCCACGCTTTATTCACTGCCGTTTTTCTTCACGTTCATGCTGTTCAAGAACAATGGCAATGAAGTGTGGGTGGAAAGCGCGCTGATTGCGGCCTTCGTGATGGTGTTGCTGCTCGACTGGCTGATGCTCGTGCTGCAGTTCATCGTCGGGATCGGGCTGGCCTTGCTCGCCTACCTGCTGACGACCGATCCCATCCAGCTCAACGGCATCTACCTCACGCACCTCGCCATCTTCTCGTTTGCCGTGGCGATCGGCGCGGTCGCGAACTACGACCAGGATCGCATCCAGATCGAGCAGGATCGCGCCGTGCTGGCCACGGCGGGCAGCGTCGCGCATGAACTGCGCACGCCGCTCGTGGCGATCCGCGTGGGCGCCGCGGGCCTCATGCGCTACCTGCCCGCGCTGCTCGACACCTATGTGCTTGCGCAGCGCCATCGCTTGCCGGTGCCCAAGATACGCGTGGCGCATCTGCATTCGATGCAGGGCGTGGTCAGTCGCATCGAACAGGAAGCGCTGCATTCGAATGCAATCATCGACATGCTGCTCGCGACCGCGCGCTTCAGCGGCACGAACATGCAAAACGCAACGCAGTGCTCGATCGTGCATTGTGTGGAGACGGCCCTCGCGCGCTATCCGTTTCGCGAAGGCGACCGCGCGCGCGTGCATTGCAATCTGCGCCCCGATTTCGAATTTATCGGTTCGGAAATGCTCACAGTCCACGTATTGTTTAATCTGCTCAAAAATGCGTTCCGGCATATGGGCAGTATTGAGGGCGCGCAGATCACGATTCGGCTTGAGTCGGGTAAACGCTCTAATCAACTGATTTTTAGCGACACGGGCGCGGGTATTTCTCCTGAAGCCTTGCCGCACGTCTTTACCCGCTTTTATACTTCTTCCACTATCACCGATGACGTCTCGCTCGGTGCGGGAATCGGGCTGGCATTCTGTCGCGATGTCATGCAGGCGATGGGAGGAGCGATCACCTGCTCCTCAGAGAAAGGCAAACACACCGAGTTCGTTTTGACATTCCCTGCGCCATGACGAAAGCCATTCAGCCGTTTTCCTGGCCAACCACTGCCGCCTTTGTTGACGACAGTGCGGCATTTCTTTCGAATCTGAGCCTGCAACTCGATCCGGAACTCGCATTCCGCATGTTCAGCTCGCCCAGCGGCGCGCTGAGATTCCTGAATGCGCGCGCAGCGCAAGATCAGCCCGCATCGCCCATTTTCAGCCCCTATCTGGATCGCACGGAAGAAAACGATGCGCACCAGGTCATCGCCATGCGCGTGGATGCCATTCGCAGCCTCGTGCAACGGCCTGCGCGTTTTGAATCGATCTCAGTCGTCGTCGTCGACTACGACATGCCCGAACTCAATGGCGTCGAGTTCTGCCGCCGCCTCGCGAATCCCGCCCTCAAGAAGATCATGCTGACGGGCAAGGCCGACGAACGCGTCGCCGTAAAGAGCTTCAACGAGGGGCTGATCGACCGCTTTATCCGCAAGCACGAAGTGGACGCGGTGGAGATGTTGAATCAGGCGATCCAGGATATGCAGGCCGCCTATTTCGACAAGACCAGCGGCGCCGTGCTCGATGCACTCGCGGTGTCCGAATATGCGTTTCTTAAAGACGCGGCGCTCGCGGCGCATGTAAAGGGCATATTCGCATCGCTGGGGATCGTCGAGCATTATCTTTCGTACCAGCCGCACGGACTGCTGATGTTCGATGCCGAAGGCACGGCATGGCTGCTCATCATCCATACCGACGAATCGCTGCGCGGCGTGCGCGAAATCGCCGTCGAACAGGGCTCGCCCGCGAAGTTCCTCGCCGAGCTCGACAGCCGCAGCAGCGTGCCCTACTTCTGGCTCACCGAAGGCTACTACCCCACGCAATGCCCCGACTGGCGCCCGTACATGCACCCCGCATCGATATTCGAAGGCGATTGCCGCTATGTCTATGCGCTCGTGAAGCAGCCTGCGGGTCTGTCGCTGAACAACGTCGTGCCGTTCGACAATTATCTGCAACGACTCGACCGCGACATCCAGGCGGCCTGGAACTCGCACTAGAATGCGGCGAGCCAGCATCGCGCCGGCCCGCCATCATGCAGGCACGGTTTCACTCAATCATCGAATCCGCGCCCGCGTCGTCCAGTCAACCGCCATCAGCATCCCTCAAAAGCCTCAAAGGCCTCAAGCCGCCACCGGCAGATCGAGCAACGCCGGCGCCTGGCGCATCTGCACGCGGCTTGCGCCACGTTCCAGCAACCGGCGCGTGGACGGCCAGTTTGACAGTTGCACTTCGTCGCGAATCGCTGCGCAAACATCGACGATGCGTTCAAGCTCGTCCTCGCTCAACATCGCGTTGATCGACAGCCGCATGAGCGAGCGGTTCTGCGCCGTGGCCGGCGCGCAGAACACCGACGCGAAAATGCCCCGCGCCTCCAGTGCGTCGCGCAGCACGATGGTCTGTGCTTCGGGGCCGGCTTCGAGCGCGACGATCTGCGTCTCGCTGCCGTTGAGGTTGTAGCCCAGCGCGCTCAGGCGCGAGCGCACGTACAGCGCATTCGACGCGAGCCGCTCGCGGCGCCAGTCGTCGCGTTCGATCACATCGAGCGTGGCCGCGAGTCCCGCGGTTTCGTGCGGCAGCAGCGTCGAGCTGAAAATCGCGGGCAGCGCCTCGAACTTGAAATACTCCTGAAAGCGCCGTGAGCAGCTAATAATGCCCGCGCGACCAGCAAATGCCTTCGCCAGACTCGCCGTGCGAAAGTGCACGCGATCGCCCAGCCCGAGCTGCGCAACGAGCCCTGCGCCATGCGGCCCGTGCGTGCCGAGCGAATGCGATTCGTCGACCACGAACACGCAATCGTGCGCGGCGCAGACATCGGCGAAATCCTCTAGCGGACACACGCTGCCGTTCGTGCTGTACACCGAATCGACGATCACAATGCCCGGCCCGTTGCGGCGAATGCGCTGCTCCAGATGCGCGGCATCGTTGTGCATATAGCTGATGGGTTTCGCGCCCGCACTGCGAATGCCTTCCCACAGCGACATATGCGCCATCATGTCGATATAGACCGGCGTCTGCTCATTGGCGATCGACTGGATCAGGCCAGTATTGGCGGCAAATCCCGACTGGCACAACACGCTCGCCTGCGCGCCCATATAGCGGGCGAAGCGCTCCTCTAGCTGGAGCTGCGGGCACGCATCGTCGTGCAGAAAGATGCCGGACATCAGCAGTCCGTTACCGTCCGCACGGATCGTCGAACACATCGCGTCGAGAATCTCGGGGTGGCGCGCAATCGACAGATAGTCGTTGCTCGACAGGTGCAGCGCATTGGCGTCCGGCACGCGCCCGCGCATGATGTGCCCGCCTCCCCAGCTTTGCTGCACACGTTCCCCGTAATAGCGGTCTACGCGCGCAGCGAGAAAAGCCGGCAGGGCGGCATCGTTGTTTTGCGCATCACGCCAGTTGTTATTGTTGACTTGCATCTCAGGCTCCTTGTGGTCAGTGGCCGCCTCCCCGCAGGCGACTTCCCATACAGAACCGTTGGGATGGCAGGCCGGTAGTGGGCCCACGCCGGCTTGACGCGCGCGAGCGAACCTCGCGCGGACACGCCGGGCATGGACTCTTGAATGCGGAAAAACCGAAGACTGATGAACGCGCGCAGGGCACGCCAATCGTGGGAAACGCAGGAAGCGCGCGAATCGATGCGGGGCCCGCGCCGGCTGCGCCAGCGGCCACGCCCGCGCCCAGGTGCATGCGCGTCGAGGGTGCATGCAGGGGCGCACGGGAGCGTGCGCGGCGCGCTACAGCGCGCGTAACCGCCTGGCGCTGGGGATCGTATCGGGCGATCCGTCGTGCGCCTTGTTTTTCGGCGATGCGTCCGGCGTTAGTGCGTGGGGGTCGGTGCGGTCACGACAGCGCGAGCATGGGGCCGCGCGGCCGGCTGGAATGCGCGTTGCTCGCAACGTCACTCACACCTTTTGGTAATTATCCTTTAAAAACAGCGAGATGATAAATTTCATCTGCAACGAAATTCATTATGCATAGCGAAACGATTGCGCCCTCATGTAACGCATAAAAGGGCGCATTTCGTGGTCGAATCGGATGGCGCGTGGGTATTCACGGCGCATTGCCGTCAGCGCGGCGACAGGATATCGAAATGAAAACGGCGGACTCATAATCCGCTGGAAATATTGCCGGTTTCTCTTTTACTTTTTTATGACACCGGCTTTGATGTACTCGCGTCGCTCTGGGAATTCAGGACGCCCATTCAGGACGCCGGTTACGCCGTCACCACGCGATCGCGGCCGCGCGTTTTGGCTTCGTAGAGCGCAGCGTCCGCGCGCGCCATCAGGCTGGCCAGCGTATCGCCGGGGTTCAGCACATCGACGCCCGCGCTGAACGTCAACCCCGCGTGCGGCGTCTGGGGTGTCGACGGCTCCTGCCCGTGCGGCGCGGAATCACCGCCGCGCCGCACCGCGAGCGCGGCCACACGCAGCGCGTCGAGCCGCATCACCGCAGCCTCGCGCGTAATCGCCGGGAACAGCAGCGCGAACTCCTCGCCGCCCAGGCGCCCGAACAGATCGCTCTCGCGCACGCCGGTGGCCACCACGCGGCCAAAATGCGCCAGCGCGCGATCGCCCGCCGCGTGGCCAAAGTGATCGTTGATGGCCTTGAAGTGATCGATGTCGAGAATCGCCAGCACGACCGGCGTGCCCTTCACGCGCGCGGCCTCGATCATCTCGCCCGCATGAGCGACGAAGGCGCGCCGCGTGAGGGCGCTCGTGAGCTCGTCGCGATTGGCGAGGCGCTCCAGACGTTCGGCCATGCGGTCGTGCGCGAGCAGCACCATGCCGATGGATAACGACGGCAACACCAGGATCCCCAGCGCGAGCCAGACGACGTTGAGCGGCGTGACGGCAAGCAGCGTGTTCTGCTCGATCATCCCCGAGCCGTAGGTCACGCCGCGCAGCCCGTGCGCGAACGCGCCCAGCCATGCAGAAGCGGTCACGAAACGATAGCTGTACACGGGGCGGCCAGGCGGGCGGTAGCGTATCGCCATCCAGCCGATCGCCGCGTAAATCGCGGCATGGAACGCGGAAACGAGCGCAATGCGCGCAGCCAGGTTCGGCTCCGCCCAGTACCACCAGGCGATGCCGATGGCAACCACGGCGCAGCCAATCCGGGCAAGCGGCGCACGCGGCTGCAGTCCAAAGAATTCGCGGCAACCCTCCAGCGCACGCGTCACGGCGATGGCCAGCAGCGTGTTCGACACGAGCACGGTCAAGACCGGCATGCCCATGCGCTGCATCCCCGTGAGCACCAGCGCCACGCTTGCCCACACGTAAGCGCCGATCCAGCGGCTCACGCCCGGAATGCGCGCAGGCCGCAGCGAGCCGAGAATGGCGAGACTCATGATGCTCGAAAGCACCGTGACAAGAAGGATATTGACCGGATCTAGCATGAGCAGCGCACGGCGCAAGGTCTGGGGGCGGCGCCTGCATCGCGCGCCATGGGCCAGAAAAAACGGGCCCGCAACAGTTTAGGGCAGAAACTTTAAAAATATCGCTTCGACATATGAATTTATGCTTTTCAATGATGGACTGAATCCCCGCCCCTGAAACAAATAAGTAAATTATTCCGATCGGCAATTATGCGTGACCGAATCGCGCACCGAATCGGAATCAGATCGGAATCGAATCAGCACCGAATCGGCATCGCTCCGGTTCAATTGATTGCATATACATCCAATTTGCCGTTATTCATATTGGTTATTGTTGGGTGGCGCGCGCTGTTAAAACAATCGTCGACGATTAACGGCACCAGACGGGAACGCCATCTGCTGTATCTCTCCTGTGACTGGATCATTCGCAGGAGATGCTCATGCCAACCGCCTCCGCTTCTTCGACGGCTTCCCCGTCAACCTCGGCCGCCTTGCCCGGCAATCCTCGCGATGCGCTCGTCGAGCGGGTTCAGCGCGCCGTCAATGACGTGTCCTATCCCGCGCACCCGCGCACGCTGATCGACGCGGCCACGCAGGCACACGCCGGCCCAGACGTGCTCGACGCGCTGCAGCGGCTGCCCGATGAGGCATTCGGCGGTTTTGCCGAAGTGTCGGCTTCGATCGTGGCCGGACTCGACACGCGCGCCGAGCCGCGACGCGACGCTACGCCCTGAGGCCGCATTTGGGACGCTCGGGTAGCTCAGGGAGGATCGCCATGAAACCAGCCAAAGCCGCAGGAACGGAAATTGCACGCACGGTTGCGACCGTCCGGCAATGGGCTGAGCCTGGAGGCTCGCGCCGCCGCCCGGCATGTCTGGAAACCAGTCAAAGAACCGCGCAAAGACCCGAAAAAAACGAGGGTGCGCTGCACCCAGGTACACGACGTATGGCTACCGTTTTACTCGTCGACGACGACATCAATACGCTGAACGCACTCAAGGAACTGGTCGGACAGGAAGGCTATCGGGTCAGGACGGCCGAAGATGGTCTCGATGCGCTGAAAAGCGCCCTGGCCGAGCCGCCCGACGTCGTGATTTCCGACTGCATGATGCCGCATATGGACGGCCTGTCCCTGATGCGCGAAATGCGCCGCAACAGCGTGCTCGCCGCGGTGCCGCTCGTGCTCGTGTCGGCGCTGGTGACGCCTCCTCCCGATGCGGACGTCGTCGCCTTCCTGCGCAAGCCGTTCGCCATTTCGCAACTGATCGATATGTTGCACCGGATCGCCGCCCCATGACGCTCGCACGCGGCGCATGCTGTGGAGAAATATGCGCCGCGTCCGATCCGCACTGCCCCTCATCGATGCGGCTTCTGCCGCGTGTTCTCCTTCGTATTCCGGTTAACCTGCGCATCATTCTGCGTGCGCTCCTGATAGGCGTCGCCGCCCCGGCGATCGGTGTCTTCCAGGCCGCGCTCAAGATCTTCGTGACCTTGCACGCCGACCGAGCGCGGCTCGTGGGGATGCTTCGCCGCGACCGGCTCACCGCCTTCGTGACGGGGATGCTTGACTGGGGCGTCGTCTTCATGCTCGGGCCGCTGTGGCTGGCCGTCCGTGGTTTTACGCGCGTCTTTCATGGCGAACCTCCGTGCTGTCCATGCCACCAGGGCGCAAAGCCGATGCCCGCTGCCGCCCAGGCCACTGTTGCTCTGCTGGATCGTCTTAACAAAACTGTCGCGCACGCGCGGTACAGTCGAGGCTATTTGCCGTCTGGAATCGCCGCCCAGCCCTTATGCTCGCCCCGCAACTCGCGCCGCTCGTCGCCGCCTTCTATGAAACCGTCCGGCACGGCAGCATCACCGCCGCCGCCCGGCACCTCTCGATCAGCCAGCCCACCGTCACCGCGCGCATCCAGCAGCTCGAAAAGCACTATGGCGTCGAACTGTTCCATCGGCGCGGCAGCCGCGTCGAGCTCACGCAGACGGGCGCGGCGCTCATGCCGCTCATCGACCGCATGATGGAAAGCGAACTCGCGATCGACTGCGCGCTGCGCGACGGCCGCGCGCTCGATGCGGGCAGTTTCCGGCTGGGCACCACCGGCCCCTACTACATCCTGCCAGCGGTCGCGGCGTTTCGCCGTCGTTATCCGAACGTGCAGATTGGCATTGAGGTGGGCAACTCGCAGGAAGTACTCGACGCACTGGTCGAATATCGCGTCGATATCGCCGTTTCATCGAATCGGGTGGACGATGCCTCGCTCACGCGCCACCGCATCGCGAGCGATTCGCTCGTGCTGGTGGTCGATCCGTCGCATCGGCTCGCACACAAGCGCAGCACCGACCTGAACGTGCTGGCCGGGGAAACCCTGCTGCTGCGCGAGCCCGGCTCGCGCACGCGCGACGCCACCGAAGCCGCGCTCAAGCGACGTGGCGTCGCGCCCGCCGCGCTCATCGAAATCGGCAGCCGCGAAGCTATTTGTGAAGCGATCCGGCATGGCCTGGGCTGCTCGTTGATGCCGTCGGGCGAAGTGCCGCGCGGCGCGGCGCTCGTGAGCGTGCCGATCGAACCGGACGGCCCGGTCATGCACGAATATCTCTACCACCTCAAGAGCCGCACCAATGCGCGTCTGATCGAGGCGTTCATGAGCGTGCTCGATGCAGAACCCGTCGATTCGTCATCAGCTTTTGCAGATGCTTCGTAGAACGACATAGTTCATGGCGTCTGCCGTTGGCGATCAAAACGCCGCCGGCGCGCGTTGCGGGTACGATAGCTTCGTCAAGCCCCATCGCGCCCTGGAACAAGCTGGCACCATGACCTCGAAGGATCGCCGTCACTTTCTGCACGCCGCTGCTGCAGGCGCCACGCTCGGCCTGTTTCCAGCGGCCATTCGTCGCGCGCTCGCGATTCCCGCCAGCTCTGTCATCGGCACGATTCAGGACGTCCAGCACGTCGTGATCTTCATGCAGGAGAACCGCTCGTTCGACCATTATTTCGGCACTTTGCCGGGCGTGCGCGGCTTCGGCGACCGCATCACGATTCCGCAGCCGCAAGGCGCGAGCGTCTGGCAGCAGAGCGACGGTGTGCGCAGCGTGCTGCCCTTCCATCTCGACAGGACAAAAGGCAACGCGCTGCTCGCGGGCGGCGCGCACGAATGGCTCGACGCGCACAGCGCCTGGGATCAGGGCCGCATGACGCAATGGCCGAAGTCGAAAGGCGATACGTCGATGGGCTATCTGGACGTCGCCGATCTGCCGTTTCACTTCGCGCTCGCGAATGCCTTCACGATCTGCGACGCCTACCATTGTTCACTGCACGGCGGCACCAATTCGAACCGCATCTTCCTGTGGACAGGCACGAACGGCCCCGGCGGCGGTGGCCTCGAACCGCACGCGGTGGTGAACAACAACGGCTGGGACTGGCTCGGCCCCTCGGAAAAGGGGCTGAAATGGACGACCTACGCGGAGCGCCTGCAAAAAGCGGGGGTGAGCTGGAAGGTCTACGAGAACCAGCCCGATAACTACAACGACAACCCGCTCTGCGGTTTCGCGAGCTTCCGCAAAGTGCACGAATCGATCGCCGGTGCACCCAATGCGCCGTGGACGCCGGAAATCGAAGCCGCTTCGCCTCTCTATAAAGGCATTGGCAACACCATGCCCGACGGCGGCTTCCTGCAAGCGCTGCGAGACGACATCGCCGCGAACCGCATGCCGCAAGTCAGCTGGATCATTTCCCCGCAGGCCTATTGCGAACATCCCGCCGTTTCGACGCCTGATCAGGGCGCGTGGTACATCCAGCAGGTGCTCGACACGCTCACGGCCAATCCCGAGGTGTGGAGCAAGACCGTGCTGTTCGTGAACTACGACGAGAACGACTGCTTCTTCGATCACGTTCCGCCGCCAGACGTGCCGTCGCCCAACGCCGACGGCACCTATGCAGGCAAATCGACCGTCAGCACGAAGCACGAATACTTCACCGCGCCCAACCCGCCCAACGACGAAAAGCCGCTCACGCCGGACGGTCTGCCCTATGGCCCCGGCCCGCGCGTGCCGATGTTCGTGATCTCGCCGTGGAGCACGGGCGGGTTCGTCAATTCGCAGGCGTTCGATCACACCTCCGTGCTGCGCTTTCTCGAACGGCGCTTTGGCGTCGAGGAACCGAATATCAGCCCGTGGCGGCGCGCGGTGTTCGGCGACATGACGTCGGCACTTAACTTCAGCATGCCTAACGAAAAATTGGCAAGCTCCTTCCCCGTCACGAACAAGGCCGCCGCCGATGCGCTCAACGCCCAGCAAAGCAGGCTGAAGGCCGTGCCGCCGCCAGCCGTTGCCGCCCAGACGCTGCCACGCCAGGCGCGGCTCTCGCGGCCTTCGCGTGCGCTGCCGTATCGATTGCATGTCCACGCGAGTGTCGAGGGACGGCGCAAGGTGCGTCTTGAGTTTGTGAACGAAGGCAGCGCGGGCGCGGTCTTCCACGTCTACGACCGGCTGCATCTGGAGCGCATTCCCCGCCGCTACACGGTCGAAGCAGGCAAGCACTCAAGCGACGAATGGACGCCCGCATCCGCCGACGCCGATCGCTACGATCTGTGGGTGCTTGGCCCCAACGGCTTTCATCGCGGCTTCACCGGCGACGTCAGCGCTGTCCAGCGCGGCCCGAATCCCGAAACGCGATTGCGCTACGACGCGGCGAACAACGTGCTGACCCTCGCGATCGGCAACAGCGGGCGCGAACCCGCCACCTGCAGCGTGAAGCCCAACGCGTATCGCAGCGATTCGCCGTGGACTGCCACGGTCGCCCCGCATGGCCGCGCCGAACAAAGCTGGCCGCTGGCCGCGTCGGGCGGCTGGTACGACTTCACGCTGAGCGCCGAAAACGGCGTGACGCGCCGCTTTGCCGGCCGCCTGGAAACGGGGCGGGACAGCATCAGCGACCCGGACATGGGGAGCGATTGAACCGGCAACATGCGCCACGCGGGACATTTTGTATCGATTGATTTAAAATAAAACGTCCCTACCCGATGGAGCCGCCATGGGCCGTCCCCGCGAATTCGATGAAACCAGCGTACTGGACGCCGCGTGCGGCGCGTTCTGGGCGCGCGGCTACGAGGCCACCTCGACGCGCGATCTCGTGAAGGCCACCGGCCTCACGCAGCCGAGCCTCTACAACGCATTCGGCGACAAGCGCGCGCTGTTCCTGCGCGTGCTCGATCACTATCTGGAGCATTCGCTGCGAGAGCGCATCGTGCGGCACGAGGCCGCCGCGACGCCCGGCACGGCCATCGCCGGCTTTTTCGCCGAGACGATTCAGCGCTCGCTCGACGATCCAGCCAAGCGCGGCTGCCTGATGGTGAATTCCGGCCTGGAAGCCGCTCCCGACGACGACGAACTGCGCAACGCCATCGCCGCGGAAGTCACGCAGATTCGCGACTTTTTCCTGCGCTGCGTGCAAGCTGGCCAGCGCAGCGGCGAGATCGCGAAGACGGTCGGCGCAGCGGAAGCGGCCCAACATCTGCTTGCGGTACTGCTGGGCCTGCGCGTGATCGCCCGTATTCATCCCGAGCGCGAGTGGCTCACCGGCGCCGTCGCGCCCGCGCTCACGCTGCTCGGGCTGCTGCCGGGGCATGGTGCGCATTGAGTCCTTTTTAAAGGCTCTTTCTAAACCTGCGGTTTAGCCTGCGCGAGCGGCGCGGTCGTGATACCCTTATAACTCCGATTCAATTAGTCGTGGTATAGCCATGTCTTACATCAGCACCGGCGTCGAGTACGGTTTGCATTGCCTGCTCTATCTGGCCGATCCCGAAGGCGTGCGCGAGGCAAGCGTGCGCGATCTCGCCGAGATGCAGGGCGTCTCCGTCGATTACGCCGCCAAGCTTTTTACGCGCCTTGCCAAGGCCGGACTCGTTTCGGCCACCGAGGGGATTCGCGGCGGCTTCGCGCTCGCACGCGCGCCGGAAGCGATCACGGTGCACGATGTCGTCGAAGCCATCGACGGCGTCAAACCGCTGTTCGATTGCCGCGAGATCCGCTCGCAATGCGCGCTGTTCGACGACGCCGCGCCGGCATGGGCCACGCGCGGCACCTGCTCGATCCACGCCGTCATGCAGGGCGCGGAGCGCAGCATGCGCGACGAGCTGAAAAAGCACACGCTCGCCGATCTCGCCACGCGCGCGCACGCCAAGGCGCCAGCCAGCCACGGCAAGCACGTGGTGCAATGGTTCAGCGACCGCGCCGCGAACCGGCGCAGCGATCGCGCGTAATCGCCGCTATCACACCACCATAAAACCGCTTTAGAACCGCTATAAAACGCGGGCATAAAAAAAACAGGCTCTTTTCAGAGCCTGTTTTTACGTTACGACCTCAATTCGCTTACGCAACCACGATCCGGCGCGGATCGGCAGCCGCCAGCACCTCGGCGCGATCTGCGCGCGGCGGATAGATCCATTCGGTGTTGATGCGCTGCTTGAGCTGCTTCGCTTCCTGGCCGCTCAGCTTGACTTCGCGCTCCCAGCCTTCCGTGTACACCGCGCCCCACGGGCCGAGATCGAGACAGGTCACGTATTTCGGCTGGCTGTACGCGATGGTTTCCAGGCCGAGCAGATCGGCGGCCGCATTGTGCCCCGCGGAGCGGCCCAGATTCATCGCATGCTGGCACGACATCAACGTGCGGTTACCCACGTCGTCGGTGGCCGCGCTGGCGACGTCGCCCGTTGCGTACACGCCGGGCACGCCCTCAACGGCCAGATTGCTGTCCACGTAGAGGCGGCCCGCAGCATCGCGGCGCGCCGGAATCTGCGCGGTCAGCGCGCTGGCACGCACGCCGGCCGTCCAGATCACGGTGTTCGAGTCGATGCGTGTGCCGTCGGCCGTCGTCACGCCGTTGGCATCGACCGCAGCGACGCCTTGACCCAGTTGCCACGTGACGCCCAGATCGCGCAATGCGGTCTCGATCACGGGACGCGGGCCCGGGCCAAGATCGGGGCCGATCGCGTCGTTGCGTTCGACCACAACCACGCGCACCTGTGCATCCTGGCCAAGCGCGGCACGCAGGCGTGCGGGCATTTCTGCTGCGGTTTCAATACCCGTGAAGCCGCCGCCCGCCACCACGACGGTGTTGCGCGCGGGCGTATCGGGCTGCTGCGCGAGATTGCGGATATGGGTTTCGAGCGCTGCGGCTTCGTCGATCTGGTCGACGCTGAAGGCGTGTTCGGCAAGGCCCGCAATCTCGGGGCGGAACAGCTTGCTGCCCGCCGCCAGCACGAGGCGGTCGTAGCCCAGCGTGAAGGCGCGGCCTTGCATGTCCTGTCCCGTCACTTCGCGACGGTCGGTATGAATCTGCTCGACCATGCCCTGCACGAACTTCACGCCGACTGCATCGAAGATTGCCGTGAGCGGCGCCTTCATGTTCTCCGGGCCTTCCTCGTACAGACGCGGGCGCACGTGCAGATGCGGATCCGGCGCGATCAGCGTGATTTCGACATCGGCGCGACCGGCCTCGTCGATCAGACGCGCCGCGCTCAGTGCGCTCCACATACCGGCAAAACCGGCCCCGACAATCAGAATTCGCTTCGACATGTTCCACTCCTGTAGATCGTTGCGTGAGTCCGAACCTTGTCGAACCACTGCACCTGGAAAACACGCTGCAACGTCGCAACGCATAACTACGATTCTATGAGTCGTAGTTATGCGAGACAATGCGACTTAATGAAACAGACTGTTGACCGAAATCGCCATGATCGATGGCGGCGTCGTTGAGCTTTCGTCGGATCAATCCACGAGGCGCGTGCCCGCCCGCTGCAAATGAAAACGCCCGCGTGCGGTCGGCACGCGGGCGTTTGTGGGTCGTTCGCTATCGTTAGATTAGTGATACGAATGACCTGCAAATCAGGTTGAGCGACGGCTCATGAACAGATCCACGACGAATGCCAACGTCAATGCAACCGCACCACACGCGAAGATCAGCGCGTAGTTTTCGTGCGTGTGTGTGAACAGATACGAGTAACCGTAGCCACCCAGCGCCTGGAACAACGCGAAAGCCGTAGTCGCGCGGCTCCAAGCGGCACGCTGCTCCAGGTGATCGTGCGGAACCAGTTCGTGGATGCGGCCAAGCGCAAGCGGCACGACGCCTGGCGTGAATGCACCGAGTATCACGGTCGCGGCCAATATCGCCGCCATTTGGCTCGACGCCGCGAGCAAGGCAACCGCAACGGCCTGCGCCAGCAGCGCGAAACGCCAGGTCAGTCGAAAGCCGATACGATCCGCCACCTGCCCGCACACGATCGGCCCCGCGGTGGCCGCGACGCCATACAGCACCCAGATGTACGCACCGTTTGCCGCACCGTGCCCGAGACCACGCGCCACATAGTCGACGAGCAGCACCATCGCCGGCACGAGCCCCAACGCATTCGCCGCATATTGTGCGTAGTGCACGCGCAGCGCGCCCGCGGCCTTTGCACTGCCGTGCTGGGCGCTTTCATGCGCTCGCGCCGCCGCCGGCGCGTCGCTGCGCGGCCAGCCGAACCAGCTGATGGCCGTGAGCAGCAACGCAATCGCGCCAAGTCCCATCCACGTCGTTCGCAGGCCATAGTGAAGCAGCCAGGGAATCGCCGTGCCCGACGCCGCAATGCCCAGTCCCAGCCCGAAAAAGATCATCCCGCTGACAAAGCCGCGCCGCGCAGGCGGCACGTGCGGCAGGATCGACGTTGCGACCAGCACCATGATCGCGCCGCCCGCCACGCCCGACAAAAGCCGCCACGCGAAGAACCACGCGACCGACAGCGGGAACGCACACGCAAAAAACGCCAGCGTTGCCGCCGCCATGAGCGCGCGCAGCGCGAGCCGGTTGCCGAGCCCATGCGCAATCGACCGGCCGAGCAACGCACCCAGCAGGTAGCCCGCGAAATTGGCCGCGCCCAGCGTGACGGCCTGCGATGCCGAGAACCAGTGCGCCTGGATCAACGGCGGAATCAGCGGCGTGTACGCAAAGCGCGCAAGCCCGATCGCGACAAAGCTGCCGCACAAGCCCGCGAGCGTCGCGAAAAGCGCCCGCGCGTCGAGCCGGTCGGGCACGCGCACGCCCAGAGTCGATGGAGTTGCCGACATGTTTGCTTTCCTCGTTTTCTATATCAATCGATACAATACGTCGCATTCTATATCGATTGACACAAAACGCAAGCCTTGAGCGCAACGCCATGGCACGCGCAGTACACTGCCCGTTCTTCATGAGACAGGAGCCAGCATGAAAATCGACTTGTCAGGAAAACTTGCACTCGTCACCGGTTCGGCAGCGGGTATCGGTCTGGCCATCGCCAAGGGACTGGCGGGCACGGGCGCGAACGTGATCGTGAGCAGCCGCAACGAGGCCAACGTGCGCGACGCCGAAGACATCGTGCGCGCAGCCGTGCCGGGGGCGCAGGTGCATGGCTTTGTGGGCGACCTGTCAAACGAGGCCGGCTGTGCGGCCCTCGTGAAGGCGTATCCGAAGGTGGACATCCTCGTGAACAACCTGGGCGTGTTCAAACTGGAGGACTTCTTCGAGATTCCCGATAGCGAATGGCAGCGCTTTTTCGACACCAATGTCATGTCGGGCGTGCGTCTGTCGCGAGCCTATGCCGAGGCAATGGTGAAACAGGGCTGGGGCCGCATCGTGTTCATTTCGTCGGAGTCGGGGCTCAATATTCCCGCCGACATGATTCACTACGGCATGACCAAGACCGCGCAGCTCGCGGTGGCGCGCGGTCTCGCCAAGCGGCTCGCGGGCACGGGCGTGACGGTCAATTCGGTGCTGCCCGGGCCGACGCTTTCGGACGGCGTCGAAGCCATGCTCAAGGACGAAGTCGCGCGAACGGGCAAGAGCGCCGAGGAAGTCGCGGCAGCCTTTGTTCGCGAACATCGTTCGTCTTCCATCATCCAGCGCGCGGCGAGCGTGGAAGAAGTGGCGAATATGGTGGTCTATGCGTGCTCGAAGCAGGCTTCGGCGACTACGGGCGCGGCGCTGCGCGTGGACGGCGGCGTGGTGGATACGATCGCCTGATTGTCATTCGATATCCTGAATAAATGCATTCGTAAAAACGGCCCGCGCATCGCAGCGCGGGCCGTTCTCTCATCGTGAGACTGGTCACGCGAGATGAGTGCAGATCAGTGCATCAGCCCCGCCGCACGACGCCCAGCAACAACGTGACGAGGAACACCACGAGGAAAATGAAGAACAGGATCTTGGCAATCGATGCCGCGCCCGCCGCGATGCCGCCGAAACCGAACACGGCGGCGATGATTGCGATGATGAAGAAAATGACTGCGTATTGAAGCATGACGTCCTCCAGTCTCCGGTTCATTCCGGGTTAAGGTCAGGTGCCGCGCGCACGCGGCAGGTAAAAACCGGGTAAAAGCAATGCATTCGTCAGCTCGCCTGTCGTTGCAGCGTGAGCAGCGAACATAAAAAGAGGAGCGGGAGCACCCTGCACGTCAGGCAGCGCGCCTTCCGCCGCCCCCGCTCCTGCGCCAAGCGAAACCCAACGCGACTGCGAACCGGTGAAGCGCACGGCGCCGACGGGAAATCGCGCAAGCTGGCCGACCGGCTTAACGTCCGGCTTCACGTCCGGTTCAACAACGTCCGGTTTAACGTAGAAGTTCGACACGGCGAACTCCTCGACGCTCAATGCAGGACGTCCGGCACGTCGGGCGCGCGGAAGCGGCCGCTATGCAGCACCACTGGGCCCGCGCCCTGCTCGATGGCGCGCGTGCAGACCGCGCGAATGCGTGTCTGCCCGCGCTGGAACGCCTCGCGCAAGGGCCCTTCAAGCGCCGATTGCGCGCCGAAGTGATCTTCCAGCGCCTCCGCCGTGATCGCGCAGTCGAGCGGTTCGCCGTCCACCTCGGCAATGAAGTGCATCTGTAGATTCGCTCCGTCGAATTGCGGCGGCTCGTTGCGATATCGGATGTCCATGTCGGTGTTCCTGGCCTCCCTGGCCATGTCCTCGAATTCGTGCGGCAAACTGCCCGCCAGCGCCTGCTCCTGCATGTTCCGTTTTCATTGAGCAAGCGCGATGCCCGAGGTCGACCGTCGGGGCGCAACGCCATTTCGCTGACGCTGCGCCGCCGCATGCGGCCGTTGCCGCCAGCCCGCTTATTGAGTGGTGTTAGGCGAAGTCGTCTGCGGCATTTCCTGCATATTGTTTTGTTGCGAGCCCGGCATGGTTGACGGCGCGCGACTGGGCGTTGCACCCGTGCCTGCGCCCTGGCCGCCGCCCACGCCAGTCGTGCCGGGCGAACCGTAGCCGCTGCTGCCGTAACCCTTCATGTTCTTGCTGTTGCGGTTGTCATCCGGTACGACGCCCGCCGCGCCCTGCGTGTCGCCCCCTCCCGCGCCCACGCCATTGCTGCCGCCCATGCCGTTGCCGCTACCGGCCGAGCCTGCTGCGAAAGCCGCGCCGGACAACGCCATCGCGACAGTCAAAGTCACCGCCTTTATCGTCGGGTTCATGGTTGCTCTCCTTCGTAACGATCCGTTTATCGACAAGCGGCAGCGCCTCACGGCGCACCGCACGTGCGCCATCGAAAGCGCAATCGATGTGCCACAGACGGGCCGCCGCGCTGGCCGGAAACGGTATGGAAAAGGGAGCGAAGAAAAACAAAGGCCCGCATTGCGCGGGCCTGCCTGCCGGAACCGGCGATATTAGTCAGTCATGCGAAGCATGACCGGAGCTCACGACATCACGCCTGATGCGTGGCCGGATGCCAGCCGTTGTGCTGGAACGTCGTGGCGAAGAACAGCACCTGATAGCGGATCGAATTCGACCAGTACGACCACGTATGGCCGCCGGGCCGCTCCGCGTAGTCGTGCGGCACGCCCAATGCAATGAGTTTTTCGTGCAACGTGCGATTGGACTGCACGAAAGAATCGCTGACGCCGCAATCGATCGTCAGCGCGATATGCGCCTGCTCGAAGCTGTTCGCGCCTTCCACGATCGCGTTGCGCGTCCAGAAATCGGCATGACGCGCGGGATTGCCGAAGATGCGGTCGATACCCGGTTCGTCCTCGCAGTTGCGCGGATCGACCGCGCCGCTGATGCTGCCCGCCGCGCCAAACGCCTCCGGATGATCGAGTGCGATGCGCAGCGCGCCGAAGCCGCCCATGCTCAGCCCCGTGATCGCGCGCGCCTGGCGCGTAGCGATCGTACGGAAATGCGCGTCGATATACGACACGACTTCGGTGCCCACATAGGTCTCGTAGCGGCTCGCCGTATCGAACGGACTGTCGATATACCAGCTTTCGTGGCCGCCGTCGGGCATGACGAGCATCACGTGATAGCGGTCGGCGAGCTTGCCGATCTGCGTATTCGACGTCCAGTCGGCATAGTTGCCGCCCGATCCGTGCAGCACATAGATCACCGGATAGCGGGCCGCGCTGCTGCTGCGCGCGTAGTCGTCGGGAAGCACGACGGTCGCGTCGAACGCGCGGTGCATGGCCGCGCTAGAGATCGAGACGATCCGCGTCTGGAAGGCGGCCGCAGGCGCAGCAAAGAGCAGCGCGAAAAGCGGCGTCAGGATTAAAGCGAGAAACTTGTAGGGCTGGAACGCGCGGGCTGTCAGCATGAGTTGTCGCTCTTGTTTTCACTGCCACGAAAGGCACGACGCCTGCGACGACTCTAGCAAGGGGCACTTACAACCAAATTTCTATGAACCCTACGACTTGCTTCACATTTGCCTTCCGTACGCCTCGAATATTCCATCGATATTCAACCGATCCGATGTGTCCCCGTCATCGAATCAGTCCCCATTACGCCTCCGCCGTTTCAGGCGCCCTTGCGGCTCGCCCTCGTGCAGCAAGCCTTTCTGACGTGGCGTAAGCGGATCGGTCAGGCACGGCTCGGCGTCCAGGTCTTGTTCGAAGCGCTCCCAGATGCCCGCCGGCGTGTTCGCCGATCCCACCCGCGTGCCGATCATCAGACGAACCTGGTTCGCGCGCCGGATCGTCGAACGCAACCGGTGGATCTCCCACAACAGTTGCAGGACGACGGGCAGCGGGTGCCGGTCATAGATGTCGGCAAGCTCCGCCGCCGTGAGCGGCGGTAAATGACGATGACTCCGTCCCATGATTGCGTCCTGCTTTCCGGTTCATTCGGCGCGCCGAGTACTGTATATATATACAGGTTAGCACACGTAGGAATCGTCCTGGAAGATGTAGGAATTGGGGCCCGTCATGGGACTTTCTCAGGCTCCGCAACGCTCTCTCGCCTTTTGCAGAAGGTTTGGGATCATTTTGTTACACCTCTTACCCCCCGCCTCTGCCGGCGTTACAGAAGCCTTTCAGATTGCCCGTTATACTCCGCTCCATCTTAAAAAACGAATGGGCTCCACCATGTCGAAGAAATTCATCCCGATGGTTGCGATTGCGGCGCTGGCCGCAGCGGTTTCGTTGCCCGCCATGGCTGGCGACATGAACAACGCGCTGGGCGGCGCGCTCGGCGGCGTCGCTGGCGCAGCGTTGGGCGGCGCGGTCGGTGGCAGCACGGGCGCGGTGATCGGGGGTGCAGTGGGTGGCGGCGCAGGCGGCGCGGTCACGTCGAATCGTCGCGAGCGCACGGGCGCCATCGTCGGCGGCGCGCTGGGCGGCGGTGCCGGCGCGGCGGCAGGCAATGCGATGGGCGGCCGCACCGGCGGTCTGGTCGGCGCGGCACTGGGCGGCGGCGCAGGTTCGGCGCTCGGCGGCAATATCTCGCGCTCGAACTCCTACGCCGATGACTACTCGCGCGGCTATCGCGGCAAGCGCCACCACAACAAGCACCACCACTGGGATTGAGCGCCTGGCGGCGCGGCGCGACAACCGCGCGCGCCTTCCAATCGGCTCTCCAATAAAAAACGGCACGGTTCAAATCCGTGCCGTTTTTTTATTGGCGCGCGCATCGACGCGCGCCGCGCGTCAGTGCAAATCAGGCCAGCCTGAACACGCCGACGGCTTCGCGCAACTCGGCGGCCTGCTCCGCGAGCGCATGCGCCGCCGCCGACGCCTCCTCGACCAGTGCCGCGTTGTGCTGCGTGACCTCGTCCATCTGCGTGACGGCAACGTTCACCTGCTCGATGCCGGTGCTCTGCTCCTGCGACGCGGTGGAGATTTCGTCGACGATCACGGTCACGCGCTGCACTGCGTCCACCATCTCGCCGATCACGTTGCCCGCATCGTTGACGAGCGCCGATCCGGCGTCGATGCGTTGCGCCGACGCCTCGATCAGCGCCTTGATTTCCTTGGCCGCCGCGCCGCTGCGCTGCGCGAGCGTGCGCACTTCCGACGCCACCACCGCAAAGCCGCGCCCTTCCTCGCCCGCACGCGCGGCCTCGACCGCCGCGTTCAGCGCGAGGATGTTGGTCTGAAAAGCGATGCTGTCGATCACGGCAATGATGTCGACGATCTCGCCCGAACTCGACGCAATACCGCGCATCGTCTCGACGACTTCGACCATCAGATCCTTGCCGCGCGCGGCCGTGCCTGCCGCGTCGCCAGCCAGTTGCGCGGCCTGCTTGGCGTTCTGCGCGTTCTGGCGCACCGTGGCCGTGAGCTCTTCCATGCTGGCCGCCGTCTCTTCGAGCGACGCGGCCTGATCTTCCGTGCGCGCCGACAAGCCGAGATTGCCCGCCGCGATTTCGTCGCTCGCCGACGACACGCTCTGCGCGTGGCTGCGCACCTGGCTCACGACGCCCGACAGACTCGACTGCATGCTCTTGAGCGCGTCGAGCAGCATCGCGGTTTCGTCGCGCGCGCCGGCTTGCGCGCGTACTTCGAATGCGAGATCGCCCTGCGCGACGGCCTGCGTGCATTCGAGCGCGCGGGCAAGCGGCTTCGTCACAGTGCGGCTGAACCACCACGCGCCCGTCATCGACACCGCGAGCGCGGCCACCATCAGCAACGCGCTAAGCAGCGTCGCGCGATGCGCCTGCTCCGCGGCTTCTGCGGATACCTCGGCGCTTTGAGCCGCGATCTTGTGCGCGGCTTCGTCGAGCAACGCGGCCGGCGCGCGATCGACGCCCGCTACCGCATGATCGCCTGCGGACGGCTCGAAACCCGCCGCCTTGAACGCCGCGAGCCCCGTGCGATAACCCTGCCCCATCGTCGTATGAGCGCTCGCGAAACGATCGATCAGGTCGCGGCTTTCGCCTTCGGGCAGACTCGACCTGAGTTGCTGGGCCAGCGTGTCGACTTCGCGCTCACGCGCTTCGAATGCCGACCAATGCTTGTCGAGCATCGCCGGATCCTTGCCGCGCAGCAGCGTGTCCTTCCACTCCTGCACCTGCACCTTGAAGGCGAGCAGCGTCGCCATCACCGCGCGCTCGTTGGCCACGCTGTTCTGCACCGTCGTGCCGTACACGTTAAGTGACTGGTTCAGCGAATAGATTCCGTAGAACGCACCCGCGAACATCAGCAGGAGCGCCGCTGCAAAAGCGAGCGGAATCTTCAGGGTCAACTTCATCGTCATTTCCTTGCGGTTGGCTTGCGCGGCGTCGGCGCTCGAAGCGTGGGGTTGATACGCGGAATCAGGCAGTGAGAGCGGATCGACAGCCCTCGTGAGGCCACCGCCCCGCCATGCTATCGGCATATGCGCGCGAAACTGAAGGGCAGAAAAGGTATGTTGTGGATTGCGCTTTAATCTGAAGAAATGAACAGTCAGAAAGCGCAATAAATTGAAAGCTTCAAGCACCGGCAATGGATCGGTTCACGCAATGAAAAAGGCCCGGATCAACCGGGCCTTTTTATTCTGCATACCAAATGAAATCGTTTTCGTCCTGCTCCAGACGGACTAGAAGTTGAAGTTGTCGATATTCGACGCATCGAACGTCGTAGGCGGCCCGAGAATCACTTCTCCGCTCTTGCCGACGGTGCGCTTGCCGAGCTTGCCCGCATCGAAGCTGTCGCCTTCCTTGCCCGTGATCGTGCCCGAGGCGAGATTCGCAGCGGCGTAAGCGGCCAGATAACCGAGTGCACCCGGATCCCACAACTGGAACGCCTTGACGGTGCCGTTCTTCACGAAAGCGCGCATCTGGTTAGGCGTGCCGAGACCCGTGACAGCCACTTTGCCCTTGCTCGACGACGACGAGATATAACGCGCCGCCGCCGCGATGCCTACTGAAGTGGGCGCAACGATGGCCTTCAGGTTCGGATACGCCTGCAGCAGACCTTGCGTCTCGACGAAAGACTTCTGGTCGTCGTCGTTGCCATAGGCGATCTTCACGAGCTTCATCTTCGAATACTCGGGCTTCTTCAGTTCCTCCTGCATCCACTTGATCCAGGTGTTCTGGTTGGTCGCGTTGGGCGTCGCCGACAGAATCGCGAACTCGCCTTCGTTATTCATCAGCTTGGCCACCAGTTGAATCTGCCCGCGCCCGATGCTTTCGGCGTTGGCCTGGTTCACGAAGATCTGGCGGCCGTCAGGCGCCGTGTCCGAATCGAAGGTGACGACCTTGATGCCCTGCGCCATCGCGCGCTTCAGGTACGGCACGAGCGCATTCGCATCGTTGGCCGCGATCACGATGGCGTCCTGGTGCTGCGTGGTGAGCGTATTGATGTACGACACCTGCGACGACGCGCCCGCATCCGACGGCCCGACCACCTTGCCGTCGCCCTTGAATTCCTTGATGGCGTCCATGCCGCCGTTATCGGCGATCACTTCGTAGGGGTTGTTGATCTGCTTGGGCACGAAGGCGATTTTCAGGCCTTCCTTGATACCTGCAGCGTGCGCGGTCAGGCCCGCGCCCAGCAGCATGGCGCAGAGCAGCGCCGTGCAGGCGTGACGGACTGGCTTCATCATGAACGTGTCTCCTCGATGAGGGCCCGGCGTGCGCGCCGGGCGGTTTGACGGCTTACTGCCATGTTGACTGCTTGTTTTACAGCGTTTTCCTGTTCGACTGCGTGGCGGGTTTTCAGGTCGCCGCACGTGCAAGCGCACGGCGGTCGCGCAGCGTGCGCCAGCGCGCCGCGAGATTGGGAATGAGCACCGAGGCGAGCAGCAACGCCCCCGTCACGATGGTGAGTGTTTCGCTCGATACGTCCGCGAGCGTGAGCGCGTTCTTGAGCACGCCCACGATCAGCAGCGACAGCAGCACGCCATACATCGAGCCGCGTCCGCCGAAGATGCTCACGCCGCCGAACAGCACCGCCGCGATCACCGACAATTCGAAGCCCTCGCCGTTGTCGCCGCGTGCACTCGTAAAACGCAGCGTATAAACAATGCCCGCTAGCGCGCTCATCGCCCCCGACAGCACGAAGAGCCGCAGCTTGACGCGCGCGACGTCGATGCCCGAAAACGACGCCGCCGTGCTGTTCGCGCCAATCGCGTAGAGGCTGCGGCCAAACGCGGTGGCCTGCAGCAGCAGCGTGAAGACCACGGCGCACGCCGCCACGATCAGGAACGGCATCGGAATGAACGTGCTGCCCAGGTTGCTCATGCCGAACAGCGTGTAAGCGGGCGGAAAATCGGCGATGGCCTGGTCGCCCAGCAGCACGTACGCGAGGCCGCGAAACAACGCGAGCGTGCCGATGGTGACCGCCAGCGACGGCAGATTGAGCTTGACGATCACAAGGCCGTTGAAGAGACCTGCAAGGCCGCCCGCGATCACCACCAGCACCATTGCCAGCGGCATCGGCACGCCCATGTGCCAGAGCACGCCCAAGAGCGCGCTCGACGCACCCAGCACCGAAGCGACGGACAGGTCGATTTCGGCGGCGACGATGATGAGCGTCATCGGCAGCGCCATCAGCGCGACTTCGGTGAGATCGGCGAGGATGTTGCTGAGGTTCGCGCCGCTAAGAAACACGTTGGACAGCACGCGCCCCACTACGAGCGAGAGCAGCAGTATCACCACGAGCAGCGACTCCCAGGTCAGCGGCAGTCCGGCGCGGCGGGTCAGCAAAGCGGAATCGGGTTTAGCCATGATCGCGTTTCCTCATCATGCGTTTGGCGACGGAGCGGGCCAGCAGCGTGTCGGCGGTAATGGCGGCGACGATCAGTGCGCCTTGAATGGCCTGCTCCCAGAACGGCGAAACGTGCAGCACCACCAGCGCGATGCTGATGACGCCAAGCACCAGCGCGCCCAGCGTCGCGCCGAGAATCGTGCCCACGCCCCCCGTGATGGCCACGCTGCCCACCACGGCGGCGGCCACGACCTGAAGCTCGATGCCCTTCGCCGTGCTCGCGTCGACCGTGCCGAAGCGCGCGAGCCACAGCGCGCCCGCGAGGCCCGCAATGGCCCCACTGATGACGAAGCCCACCGCCACGCGGCGCTCGACATGGATGCCGGCCAGGCGCGCGGCTTCGGGATTCGAGCCGATTGCGTAGTACTCGCGGCCCGGACGGAACTGCTTGAGGTAAATGGAGAGCGCGACAAGGAGCACCATCGCAATCAACGCGAGCACGGGTATGCCCAGCACCGCGCCGGTCGCGAGATGCGAGAACGCGTCGGGCAGGCTCGTGGCGTTGATCTGTCCGCCATGCACCCACGCATAATCTGCACCCCGAAAGATATAGAGCGTCGACAGGGTGGCCACCAGCGACGGCACACGCCCCACCGCCACCAGCAGCGCGTTGATCGATCCCGCCACCATGCCGATCGCCAGCCCCGCCAGCAGCGCCACGATCACCGGCATATGCGGAAAGGCGACATACAGGCTGCCCACTGCGTAGGCGCTGATCCCCACCGTCGACCCGATCGACAGATCGATGTGGCGCATCAGGATCACGATGGTCATGCCCGCCGTGAGCAGGCTCACGATCGACACGTTGAGCAGCACGTCCCGCAGGTTCTGCAGATTGAGGAACTGCGGCCTCGCCAGCGCCGTGCCGCCGATGATAAGCAGCAGCACCACGAACAGCGTGGTCTCGCGGCTTTTCGCCAGCGTCTGCGCGAACGCCGCCGCACCGCGCCGTGGCGCGCGCGGCTCGCCGCCGTGCAGGGAATGAGGAGAAGTGGATTGACCCATCATGCTGCGTGCCCCAGATGTATGTTGGCCTGGCCGAGTGCGGCGCTCATGATGCGCTCCTCGTCGGCGTCGGCACGCGCGATATCGGCGGTGATGCGGCCTTCGTGCATCACCAGCACGCGGTCGGCCATGCCCAGCACTTCGGGCAATTCGCTCGAAATCATCAGCACCGCCATGCCCTCGCGCACGAGTTCGGCGAGCGCGCCATAGACTTCCGCTTTCGCGCCCACGTCGATGCCGCGCGTGGGCTCGTCGATGATGAGCACCTTCGGCCCCGTCGCGAGCCATTTGCCCAGCACCACTTTCTGCTGGTTGCCGCCCGACAGCGTGCCGACCGGCGCATTGAGGTCGCTCGCCTTCAACCGCAGGCGCGTGCCCCACTGCCCCGCAAGCTCGACCTCGCGCCCCGCGGAAATCAGGCCGAAGCGCACCAGCCGCCCCAGCACCGTGAGCGACGCATTGCGCGCGATGCTCAATTCGAGCGCCAGTCCCTGCTGGCGACGATCCTCAGGCACGAGCGCGAGACCGGCCTTCACGGCGCGCGCGGGACGGCCCATCGCAAGCGCCTTGCCCGCCACCTGCACCTGGCCCGCGTCGCACGGATCGATGCCGAAGATCGCGCGCGCCACTTCGCTGCGGCCCGCGCCAACAAGACCCGCGAGCGCGACGATCTCGCCCGCGCGCACGTCGAAGGCGATGTCCTTGAACACGCCGCGCCGCGTCAGGCCGCGCACGCGCAGCATCACGTCGCCGGGCGTCACTTCGGCTTTCGGATAGAACGTGGCGAGGTCGCGCCCCACCATGCGCGCAACGATATCCTGCGTCGTGAGCGTCGAAGTCGGTGCGTCGAACACCTTCGCGCCGTCACGCATGATGGTCACGTGCTGCGTGAGCGCGAACACCTCTTCAAGCCGGTGCGTGATGAAGAGGATCGCCACGCCACGCTCGCGCAGCTTGCGCGCAATCGTGAAGAGCCGTTCGACCTCGGGCAGCGAAAGCGCCGCCGTGGGTTCGTCCATGATGAGCACATTGGCGTTGAGCGACAGCGCCTTGGCAATCTCGATCACCTGCTGGTCTGCAATCGACAGGCCGCGCACCAGCCGCTCGGCCTTGAGATCGACGCCGAGAGAAACCAGCAGCGCCGCCACGTCGCGATGCATGGCGTCGTAGTCGATACGGCCCATTCTGTCGAGCGGTTGACGGCCCATGAAAATGTTCTCGGCGATCGAGAGATCGAAGAACAGTGTGGGCTCCTGATAAATCACGGCAATGCCCGCATCGCGCGCCTGGGCCGGCGTGGCAAAACTTTGCGCGGTGCCGTCGACCAGCAGCTCGCCGCTATCGGGACGGTGCACGCCCGCAAGGATCTTCACGAGCGTCGACTTACCGGCGCCGTTCTCGCCGAGCAGCGCGTGCACTTCACCTGGCTTGAGCACGAGCGTGCCGTCCACGAGCGCACGCACGCGCCCGAACGACTTGCTGGCTCCTCTAAGCTCAAGACGCGGCACGCTCCCAGCCATTGCATTCGGTTCCACGCATGTCTCCTGATTCGTTGCGCCCGCAATCTTTCTATCTGGACTGTCGGAACGCGTGATCGCTAGATACGGTAAATGCGTTCGGCGTTGCTGCGAAATAGCGCGGCGCGCTCGCTCTCGCTGGCATCGCCCACGATGGCGGCGTAGGCGTGCCATAAATCGGCATAGCCGCCAAATTGACGGTCAACCGGAAAATTCGATGCGAACATCGCGCGCGATACACCAAACGCATCGACGGCTTCGAGCACGTAGGGACGCAGGCTTTCCACTGTCCATTCGTGATCGAACATCGCAAGGCCGCTGATCTTCACCGATACGTTCGGGCACGCGGCAAGCACGCGCAGGCCGTCACGCCAGTCGCGCCAGCCCTGCACGCCATTGCGGTCGACGAACATCCCCGCGTGATTGACGATAAGCGCGATGCCTGGATGGGCGCGTGCGAGTGCGGCAGCCTCTTCCATCTGCGACGGATAGAGTTGCAGGTCGAATGACAACCCGTGCTGTTCCAGCAGCGCGAAGTGCTTGCGCCACGCCGTCTCGCGCATATAGTGTCGGCCTACATAGTCGTAGAGCGGATTTGCGTGCACGTTGAGAATCTGCCGTATGCCGCGCGTACGCTTGAACGCCGCGTGAGCCGCGAGAATTTCCGGCGCATTCGGCGCGCCCAGATCGGCGGCGGCGACGATCGCATTGGGCAAGCCCTTTCCCGCATCGGCGACCGATTCGAGCCAGCGCGTTTCTTCGACCGGATCGGCCGGATCGTGATTCGCTTCTACGTGCACGACCTTGAGCACTTCGATATCGCCCGCTTCACGCAGGAGATCGTCGGGTAGATAGTTATGCTTGAGATCGCGCGCATCGCCCACGAAGGACGTCCCCGGATTCGCGAGCCAGGGATAGTGATGCGTGTCGAGATCCCAGAAGTGAACGTGCGGATCGACCACCTGCATGGCGTGCTCCTCGTGGCGATTCAGGACAAATGGAAGACCGGCACGAGCGGCTGCGTCACGGGCACGTTGCCCTCGCCGGTCGCCATGATGTCGGCCATGTAATCCCACCATTTGCGCATGATGGCCGTTTCGGGCAGCCGATCCATCTGGTGATCGTCGCGCCGCTTGAGCACCGCAAAGAGCGCGTGCGTGCTTTCGTCGAGAAAGATCCAGTAATCATTGACACCCGCGTCGCGCAGCGCACTGGCGAGCTCGGGCCAGATTTCGCGGTGACGCCGCTCGTATTCGTCCCGTTTGCCGGGATCGAGTTGCATACGGAACGCAACGGTTTCCATGATCGTGTCTCCGTCCAGCCTGGTTGCTGTGTTTTTTCTGGCGCTTGAGTGGGCTGCTTGCGTGAACGCCTAAGCGTTTGCCCTAACCTCTGCGCAGGGTTTCACATGGTTTTGCGGCGATTCGAACGACTATAATTCCCGCATCGATAGCCAACCAATCCGTAGTTGGGATCGGGCGATACACAAACCGGATCGCAGGACTCATGAACCATCAGACCGCCGTCGTTTCGCTCGTCAACCGTCTCAAGTTCAAGCACCTCGCCCTGCTCGTCGCGCTCGACGATGCCCGCAACGTCCATCAGGCCGCCGATGCCATCAACGTCGCGCAACCCAGCGCAAGCCGCATGCTCAGCGACATCGAAGAGGCCTTTGGCTTTCGTCTCTTCGAGCGCAACGCGCGCGGCATGCAGCCCACGGCGCTGGGCGTCGTCACGCTGGCCTACGCGCGCCGCGCGCTGTCCGACCTCACACGCTTCGCCGAGGATCTCGACGTCAAGCGCCGCGGCGGCCACGGCCAGCTGACGGTGGGCGCGATCATGGGCGCCGCGCCCGATCTGCTCGCGCAGGCCGTCGCCACGCTCAAGACCGAACGGCCGCTGCTGCACGTGCGCATCCTTGGCGAAACCAGCGACCAGGTCGTGCAACTGCTGCATCGCCGCGACGTCGATCTCGCGCTGGGCCGCCTCACTACGCCGTTGCAGCACAACGACTTCAGCTTCGAACCGCTCGCCCGCGAAACCCTCGTTCTGGTGGTGCGTGCGCGTCACCCGCTTGCGCGCCGCGAACAGGTCACGCTTGCGGAACTGATGGACTGGCCATGGGTGGCGCAGCCCATCACAAGCCCCGCGCGCGAACTGTTCGAAGGCGAGCTGGCGCGCGCCGGTCTCGCCACGCCGATGAATCTCACGGAATCGGCGTCCATCTTCGCCACGCTGCAACTGCTCGAAAGCTTCGACGCCGTGGCGATGCTGCCCGAATCGGTCGTGCGCGACCATGTGCGCGGCAAGCTGCTTACCGTGCTGCCGCTCGAAATCGGGAAGAGCCTGCCGGGCTTCGGCGTACTCACGCGCAAGGGCGAAACGCTCGCGGAACCCGCCGAGCATTTCGTCGGCCTGTTGCGGCGCTTTTCGCAGCCCTTCAAGCCGGACGACACGGTTCGCGATATGCGGCTCGCCACACATTCCTGAGTCCTGATCAATCTGCTACAGCCGGTGGCAGGTCACTGCAGGTTGACGAACAAGCCGCCGTCCACCAGCAATGCCGCGCCCGTCACATAACGCGCGCGATCCGACGCGAGAAACACCACGCATTCGGCCACGTCCTCGGGCGCGCCCAGGCGTCCCAGCGGAATGCGTTTTTCGAAGTACGTGCGCTTTTCTTCGTCGGCGAGGTCTTCGGCGTTGAGGTCGGTCGCAATGGTGCCTGGCATCACCGAATTGCAGCGAATCCCGTAAGGCCCCAGCGCAATCGCGCACGACTGCATCAGCGAATGCACCCCCGCCTTGGTAGGCGTGTAGTGCGTCTGCATGCCGCCGCCCACCAGCGCGCTGATCGAACTGGTCGCGACGATCGCGCCGCCGGTGCCCTGCTCCTTCATCTGGCGCGCGACGGCCTGCGTGACATAAAACGCACCGTTCAGGTTCACGCCAATGGTGCGTTCGAGCACGGCGGGCGGCATGTCCAGGAACGAGTGGAACGGACAGATGCCCGCGTTGCTCGCCAGCACGTCCACATGGCCGAAATGCTCGACGGTCTGGCGCACCAGATCGACGCCCGTTTGCGGCGCGGCCACGTTGCCCTCCACCGCAATCGCACGCCGCCCTAGACGCTCGATCTCGTCCATCACCTCGCCGATCGCCGAGCGGCGGCCATACGAGGCGTCGTTATCGCCCCAGTAGTTGATCGCGACGTCCGCGCCTTCGCGCGCGCTCGCAATCGCAATCGCACGCCCGATGCCGCGCGATCCGCCAGTGACGATCACTACCTTGTCCTTGAGCAGCACGATGCTTTCTCCTGGCTGTTTTTGCCTAGTGTTGGTAAGGACGCGACAGCTTGCAGTCTGGATTCAGACGCACGCCAAACCCCGGCGTATCCGGCACCTTCATGCGGCCCTTCACGGGCACCGGCTCGTCGAGCAGCAGCGGCGTGAACATCGGCACGACTTCATCGGCCTTGGGCGCCATCATCAGGAACTCGGCGAACGGCGAGTTGTGACGCGTGACCACGAAGTGATAGCTGTACACCGACGAGCCGTGCGGCACGACCAGCGTGTTGTGCGCGTCCGCCAGCGCGGAAATCTTGATGAGCTCGGTCATGCCGCCGCACCAATTCACGTCGGGCTGGATCAGGTCGCAGCAGCCCATTTCCAGCAGCATGCGAAAGCCCCAGCGCGTGGCTTCGTGCTCGCCGGTCGAGACCATCATGCCGCGCGGCACGTTGCGGCGCAGTTCGGCGTAGCCCCAGTAATCGTCGGGCGGCAGGCATTCCTCGATCCATTTGAGCCCGTATTCGTTGGCGGCCTCGGCCAGGCGCGTGGCGTAGCGCACGTCGAGGCTCATCCAGCAGTCGTACATGAGCCAGAAGTCGTCGCCCACGCGCTCGCGCATCGTGGCGAGCAACTCGATGTTCTTTCTGAGGCCTTCCTCACCTTCTGCCGGGCCATGCAGCAAAGGCAGCTTGCCGCCGATAAAGCCCATTTCCTTCGCGAGGTCGGGCCGTGCGCCGGTTGCATAGAACACGAGTTCGTCGCGCACCGGGCCGCCCAGCAGTTGATAGACAGGCTCCTGGCGCAGCTTGCCGAGCAAGTCCCACAACGCAAGATCGACACCCGAAATCGTGTTGAGCACCACGCCCTTGCGGCCGTAATAAAGCGTCGAGTAATACATCTGATCCCAGATCTTTTCCAGGTCTGTCACGCGCTGGCCTTCGAGAAAACGCGCAAGATGCTTCTCGACGATGAATGCGCCGATTTCGCCGCCCGTCGTCACCGCAAAACCCACGGTGCCATCGCTCGCTTCCACTTCGACGACGAGCGTACCCAGCACGTCGATGCCGAACGAGCGGCGGCTCTGGCGATACTCGGGATAGCGCGCCATCGGCGTCGAGATGTGATCGTCAATCCAGTGCCCGTCGGCCTGATCGTGATAGTCCGCGCCGCCGCCGCGCACCGTGAAAGCGCGAACGTGTTTGATGGTAGGCATGGCCATGGATGCTTGCTCCTGAGAGTGAAGGTGCTTGACGCCAGGTCAATTAATCAGGTATGCGATTCAATTCGCGCCGCCGGCTGGTTGCTCGAACGCGCTTGCGCGACGCCCGCCGCCACGCGGCACGACGATAAGAACGAGCGCCGCCGCCGCGAGGCTGGCGAGGCCCAGCAATTCGAGGCCCGCCGCGTGCGAGGCGAAATGCCGGTCGGCGGCGGCGCGCAGCAGCGGTGCGAGAAAGCCACCCAGGCCGCCGAGCGAATTGATCAGCGCGATGCCGCTAGCCGAAGCGACGCCCGCCAGGTTGCGCGCCGGGAACGTCCAGAACAGCGGCTGCGCCGCGATAAATCCGCTGGCCGCGCAGCACAGACCGATCATGGCGACAAGCGGAACACCCATGTCGCCCGCCATGCCCGACACCGCGATACCCAGGCCCGACAGCACAAGCAGGCCGACTGTCCAGGCGCGATGGCTGCCCACCCGATCGGCGTGCCGCGGAACGAACCAGGTCAACGCGAGCGCACATAACCAGGGCACAGCCGCCAGCAAGCCGACCTTCAGGCCAACTGCCGCGCCAGCAAGCGACGCCACTTGCTGCGGCAAGAAAAAGATCACGCCGTAGACGCTCATTTGAATGAGCGCGTAAATCACGGCGTAAGCCAGCACGCGGCGGTCGAACAAGGCCGCGAACGCGCCTCGCGGGCCATGTTCTGCGGCCTCGCCGGCATCGATGCGCAGCGCGGCGGCCAGCGCGCGTTGCTCGTCGGCGGCTAGCCAATGGGCATGCTCGGGACGGTCGGTGAGATACCAGAAGGCCCAGATACCCACCAGCGAAGCCATCACGCCTTCGACGAGGAACAGCCACTGCCATCCGGCAAGGCCGCTCACGCCATGCATATCGATCAGCAGTCCGGACAATGGCGCGCCGAAGATAAACGCCAGCGGCGCGCCAAAATAAAACACGCCAATCGCACGCGCCCGCGCCGACTGCGGAAACCACTGCGTGAGGTAATAAATGATGCCGGGGAAAAAACCGGCCTCCGCGACGCCCAGCAAAAAGCGCAACGTGTAAAACGATGAAGGCGATTGCACCCAAGCCATGGCAGCGGAAATCAGCCCCCACGTCACCATGATGCGGCACATCCAGAGCCGCGCGCCCACGCGATGCAAAAGCAGGTTGCTCGGCACCTCGAACACCGCGTAGCCGACGAAAAACACGCCCGCGCCAAACGCAAACGCGGCATCGGACAAGCCCGTATCGTGTTGCAACGCCTTCTGCGCGAAGCCGATGTTCGCGCGATCCAGGAACGCCAGCACGTACATCAGCAGCAGGAACGGCAACAGACGCCGCATAGCTTTGCTGCCTGCTCGCTGCAAAGCCTGCGATTGTGACGACTGCGCTTGTAACGACTGCGTTAGTGACGCTGCATCCGGCATCGATGTCTCCTGTCGATCCGTTGCGAAGCGGTACGCTGCGCGGCCGCCCCTTATTCTCTTTCGCCGTGCGCCTTGATGGCGCATCGAATCGAAACGCCTTGTTTAATACGTCGCGCGCCCGCCCGACAAATCGAACACCGCTCCCGTGCTGAACGCGCAATCCTCCGAACAGAGCCAGACGATCATCGCCGCCGCTTCATCGGGCATCAGGAAGCGGTTCATTGGAATCTTCGCGAGCATGTAATCGATGTGCTGCTGCGACATCGAATCGAAGATCTCGGTCTTTGCTGCTGCGGGCGTGACCGCATTCACCAGCACGCCTTTCGTGGCCAGTTCCTTGCCGAGCGATTTCGTCAGCCCGATCAAGCCGGCCTTCGATGCACTGTAGTGCGAAGCATTGGGATTGCCTTCCTTGCCCGCCACCGAAGCGATATTGACGATGCGCCCATAGCCCTGCTCGATCATGCGCGGCACCACGGCGCGGCAAGTCAGGTAGCTGCCGATCAGGTTCACTTCGATCACGCGGCGCCACATTTCCACCGGCAGTTCCCACGTAAGGCCGTTGCCGCCCGTAATGCCCGCGCTATTGACGAGCGTATGGATCGCGCCATGCGTCTGCACCGTGTGCTGCGCGGCGGCCTCGACGGAGGCTTCGTCGGTCAATTCCACCTTCACAGCGGACACACTGCCGAGTTCGGAAAGTTCGGCGCGCGAGCGTTCGAGACGCTCGGCGTCAATGTCCCACAACGCCACTGCCGCGCCCGAGCGCAGCGCACGCTGCGCAATCGCGTAGCCCAGGCCACGCGCACCGCCCGTCACCACCATCACACGATTCTTCAGGTCAAGCTGGTTCATGTTGGCCGTCTCCTCACGCCAGTGTCGTATCGGCCGTCGAAGCGACGGCGCGCTGCTGTTGTTCGCCCAGCCCCGCTACCGAGAGGCGCATGGTCTGTCCCGCGCGCAGATAAACCGGTTGCGGCTTCTGCCCCATGCCGACGCCGGGCGGCGTCCCCGTCGAAATGACATCGCCGGGTTGCAGGCTCATGAAATGGCTGATGTAAGAGACGACCGTGGCCACGTCGAAAATCATCGTGCGCGTATTGCCCTGCTGATAGCGCTTGCCGTCGACTTCGAGCCACATATCGAGCGCCTGCGGATCGGCGATCTCGTCGCGGGTGACGAGCCACGGCCCGAGCGGCGCGAAGGTATCGGCACTCTTGCCCTTGTCCCACTGGCCGCCTCGCTCGATCTGCCAGGCGCGTTCGGACACATCGTTGACGACGCAATAACCGGCCACATAATCGAGCGCACGTTCGCGCGACACGTAGCGCGCCTCCTTGCCGATCACGACGCCCAACTCGACCTCCCAGTCGACCTTTTGCGCGCCCGGCGGGATCACGACATCGTCATTTGGGCCAATCAGGGAACTGGTGGCCTTGAAGAACAGGACGGGCTCGGCGGGCACCGGCATATTGGATTCGGCCGCGTGATCCGAATAATTGAGGCCGACGCAAACGATCTTGCCCACCTGGCCGACACACGGGCCCAGACGCGTTTCGGCGGCCACGAGCGGCAGTTGCGTCAGGTCGAGCGACGCAAGACGGTCGAGCGACGCAGCGCCCAGCGACTCGCCAGCCACATCGGGCAGCACGCCCGAAAGATCGCGCACACGGCCTTCGCGATCGACCACACCCGGTTTTTCACTACCTTGACTGCCCCAGCGAACCAGCTTCATGCGGTGTCTCCCGATATTGGACTTGAGCATTGGTCACCAATATAGGCAGGCTGCGATAGCCGGACAATCCGATTGCTGCATGAGGCGATAGCAAAAGCGGATCGTGATGCGTCACGATTCAAACCGGACGCAAAAAAGGCGGCGCCCTTTCGGGTCGCCGCCTTTTTTCTCCGGGTTTATCCGGACGGATCTAGCGTCGCTTAATCGCGATTAGCCTGGAGCACCGTGAGTGCAGCCATATTGATGATGCGTCGCACCGTCGAGCTCGACGTGAGGATGTTCACCGGCGCATTCACGCCCAGCAGGAACGGGCCAACCGCCACGTTGCTGCCTGCGCCCGTCTTGAGCAGGTTGTAGGCGATGTTGCCCGAGTCCACGTTCGGGCAAACCAGCAGGTTCGCCGAGCCTTGCAGACGCGAATGCGGCAGGATGCGCTGGCGCAGCGCTTCGTCGAGTGCGCAGTCGCCATGCATTTCGCCGTCGATTTCCAGGTCCGGCGCCTGTTCGTTGACGAGCTTGAGCACTTCGCGCATCTTCGTGCCCGACGCCGAGCTGCCCGAGCCGAAGTTCGAGCGCGACAGCAGCGCCACCTTCGGTTGCAGGTTGAGCCATTCCATCTGGCGTGCGGCCGCGAGCGTGAATTCGGCGATCTGCTCGGCGTTCGGGTTGTCGTTGATGTGCGTATCAACGATTGCAACCGTGCGCTTGTCGAGCAGCAGAATGTTCATCGCCGCGTAGGTCTTGGCGTTGCGCTGCATGCCGATCGCTTCGTCGACGAAACGCAGGTGGTCATGGTACGCACCGACCGTACCGCAGACCATGCCGTCGGCGTCGCCCAGGCGCACCATCATCGCGCCGATCAGCGTGAGACGGCGGCGCATTTCCACGCGCGCCATTTCCTTCGAAATGCCGTCGCGGCAACGCAGTTCCCAGTACGTCGTCCAGTACTGATGGAATCGTTCGTCGTACTCAGGATTGGTGACTTCCACATCTTCGCCCAGCTTCAGGCGCAGGCCGAACTTCTCGATACGCGCAAGCAGCACTTCCGGACGGCCGATCAGGATCGGGCGTGCGAGCTTTTCGTCGACGATCACCTGAACCGCGCGCAGCACGCGCTCTTCCTCGCCTTCCGCGAAGACGATGCGCGACTTCGCGCCGTCGCGCACGAACTGCTTGGCAGCCGCGAAGATCGGCTTCATGAACGCGCCCGAGTGGTACACGAACTGTTGCAGCTCGTTCGTGTAGGCAGCGAAGTCGTCGATCGGACGCGTCGCCACGCCGTCTTCCATCGCAGCCTTCGCCACAGCCGGAGCGATACGCACGATCAGGCGCGAATCGAACGGCTTCGGAATCAGGTATTTCGGGCCGAAGCGCAGGTCATAGGCGCCGTAGGCGGCCGCGACCGAATCGTTCAGCTCTTCTTCCGCGAGCTTGGCGATCGCGTGCACCGCCGCGATTTCCATGTTGCGCGTGATGGTCGTTGCGCCCACATCGAGTGCGCCGCGGAAAATGTACGGGAAGCACAGGACGTTGTTGACCTGGTTCGGGAAGTCCGAACGGCCCGTGGCCAGCACTGCGTCCGGGCGCGCTTCGAGCGCGACTTCCGGGAAGATTTCCGGCGTCGGGTTAGCAAGCGCCAGGATCAGCGGCTTGTCGGCCATCTTCTTGACCATGTCGGCCTTGAGCACGCCGCCCGCCGACAGGCCGAGGAACACGTCCGCGCCTTCGATCACTTCGGACAGCGAGCGCGCCGACGTATCCTGCGCGAAGCGCTCCTTGTCCGGATCCATCAGCGTCGTGCGGCCTTGATAGACCACGCCGTCGATGTCCGTCACCCAGATGTTCTTGAGCGGCAGGCCCAGGTCGACCATCAGGTCGAGACAGGCCAGCGCCGCCGCGCCCGCGCCCGAGGTCACGACCTTGACCTTGGTGATGTCCTTGCCGATAACCTTCAGACCATTGAGGAACGCCGCCGAAACGGTGATCGCCGTGCCGTGCTGATCGTCGTGGAAGACCGGAATCTTCATGCGCTCGCGCAGCTTGCGCTCGACCGTGAAGCAGTCCGGCGCCTTGATGTCTTCCAGATTGATGCCGCCGAAGGTGGCTTCGAGGCTGGCGATGATGTCGACGAGCTTGTCCGGATCGCTTTCGGTGACTTCGATGTCGAACACGTCGATGCCGGCGAACTTCTTGAACAGGACTGCCTTACCTTCCATGACCGGCTTCGACGCCAGCGCGCCGATGTTGCCCAGACCGAGCACGGCCGTACCGTTCGTGATCACGCCCACCAGGTTGCCGCGCGCCGTGTAACGGAACGAGTTCTGCGGATCGGTGACGATCTCCTCGCAGGCCACTGCCACGCCCGGCGTATAGGCGAGCGCGAGGTCGCGCTGGGTGACGAGCGGCTTGCTGGCCGTCACCGAGATCTTGCCCGGGGTGGGGAATTCGTGATATTCGAGGGCGGCCTGGCGATCGGTCTTGTTCATGTTCCTCACTCTGATGATGGGCCCCGCGCACGGTCGGCGCGGCGGTCATGTTCGAATGAGGCGATTCTAGAGAGCCGTCATAAGCTGCCCATTTTGATTTAGTATGGGGCCATTATTTTTTCATGATGCCTCCCCCAATCCCGAACCGGCCAACGGCGCGGGCATGGCGGGCATCCCCAGCCTCACCTGGCGGGTCTCCTGTCCCCCGCCGCCCGTCACCCGGACAAGCGGATCGTGTCGTTCAGTATCGAAGAAGTCACCCGGCGCCTCAATTCGCGCCTCAAAATGCGTCATCTGGTGCTGCTGCTGCAGATCCGCCAGCACGGCTCCCTCACGCGCGTGGCCGAGCACATGGCCACCAGCCAACCCGCCGTGACCAACGCGCTCGCCGAAATGGAGAGCATGTTCGGCGCGCCGCTGTTCGAGCGCTCGCCGCGCGGCATGACGCCCACGCCGCTGGGCAACGTGGTGCTGGCCCGCGCCCAGGCCATGCTGCACGACCTCGACCACCTCGCGCGCGATATCGAAGCCGTGGTCGCGGGCCATGCCACGCGCCTGCATGTGGGCGTGATTCCGTTCATTTCGGGGCGCACGCTGGCCACGGCGATTCGCCTCGCGCAGTCGCGCCTGCCGCAGCGCGTCACCATGACGATCCACGAAGGCACCAGCGACGCGTTGCTGCCGCAACTGCGCGACCACACGCTCGATCTCGTGATCGGGCGGGCGTCGGCCACGGTCGATGTCACGCAATTGCGCTTCGAGGTGCTGTATCAACAGACGCCAAGGCTGATCGCCAGCCGGCGCCTGGCGGCGCGGCTCGGGCGCAGCAAGGCGAACTGGCAAAAGCTCGCGGAACTCGACTGGATCCTGGGCGCGCCCAACACGCCGATCCGCGAGCAGATTTCCGATCTCTTCCTGCACGCGGGCGTGGCGCCGCCGGTGCCGATCATGGAGAGCTACACGTCGCGCCTGATCGGCGAGATGATCGCGGCGAACGAGAACGCCGTCTCCATCGTGCCCGCCGATATCGCCGAGGAACTCGTGCATATCGCAGGCGTCGCGATCGTGCCGTACACCTTCGACTGGACGCTACCGCCCATCGCCCTCTTCACGCGCGCGGGCGTGCTGCGCGAAGTGGACGGCGTATTCGGGCAGGCGCTGCGCGAGCTTTATCTGGAAGCGGAAGCCGCGCGGCGTTGAGGTTTTAGCCCTTGGTTTTTAGCGGTTTTATGCCGATGCGATGGGTTGCTGCGCGGGCTCCAGCAACTCGTGTTCGAGTTCTTCGAGTTCGAGTGCGTGCGTCCTGTCGTGATCGAGCAACTCGCGCACTAGCTCTTCCAACGTCATCCGACGCACGCCGTCACGCAGGCCGCAGCGCGCCAGTTGCTCCGGTGTCAACCGCCGGAGGGACGTGCAAAGCCGCTGCCGGTTGGCCGCGAATTCGTCCCGCGCCGACGCCAGATCCTGCGCCATATAGTTGCGCTCCTGCGCGATAGTCGTGCCGTCGACCGATTCGATCAGCGGCAGATCGGCCTTGCGCACTGCGCTAAAGCGGGCGGCGAATATGGCGTCCAGGTCGCGCAAATGGCAAGCGTGTTCGAGCAGCGAAAAGCCCGTGCCTTGCGGGCGGCGCGTCCAGAGCGCATGCGGCACGCGGGCGACCAGCGAGGCAAAACGCTCGGGCATTGCGGCGAGCGCGTCGATCACACCGGCGAACGGCAGGCTCACCGGCTGGGCGCTGAAGACCGCGCCGTAGCTGAACAACGTGCCGCCGACGCGCCCGCGCGCCTGCACGACTTCGTGCCCGTGACGCCGCATCACCTCCGCCACCATCGCGCCGCAAAACTGCCGCGCGGTTTGATCCTGCTCGATTTCTGGAAACTTCAGGGCGATTTCGTCGGTAATCGCTGAAACCGCCGCCACTCCGACGCGCGAGAGCACGGCGTATTCGACGTAGCGCTGGGGTGCGTCGATCAGCGCTTCGAGCTGGGTGGCTAGCGCGGTCGTTCGGAAACGGTCGAAGCGGGAGTGCATGGGGGCGGCCTTATGGTCAATTTTGTAACGTATCGATATGATACGTTACTGGTTGAGCGTAAGGCAATTGTGGGATGGGGTGCGAGGCGGTGATGCGGGGGTTGCTCGTGTTGGTATGCCCGGTAGTTAGTGAGGCGACTCGCGCGCTGCTGAGTCACGCTGCGCGCTGAGTCGGCCGGAGCGTCCACTCGCCGACGCACTGATGAGAGACGGTGAGACCGTAGCCGGCCAGAGGCAGTCGTCGAAAGAATCCCCGCAAACGACTGCTTCAGCTTGAGTTGCTGCCGTTCATCGTCGATCCACCAACTGACGACGTCCGACAGGAAACGGCTTTATCCCGCGCTCTTCTCATGACCTCCGAAAAGCAGATTCCCTATACACCAAAGGGCGTAGCCGAAGTTGCTAATCAACTGCTCGCCTTGCCGCAGATACGACGCCGAGGTGTCGATGCCGGCGAGCTTAAGAGCTTCGTCGATCTTGGAGCTCGTCGGATGTGCGTCGCCAAGGCGCATGTCGTAGGCGCCAGCGATGGCAGCGAAGACCTCGCGTGCGCGAGCCTCCCCGGCCTTCTGTGCCACGATGTTCTGCAGCAACTTGTTAGAACCCAGTTTCTCCTTGTCGGTGTGGTTTGACAGCTTTCGAAGAGAGCGTACGTCGAGTCGGTCGGAGAAGATGCGAACGAGCTCCTTGGCCAGCCGCAAGAGCGACGCCTGGTCCTTGCTCGAAAAGCGAGAGACGTGCTGCATCGACGGCACATCGTCAATTTCATGTGAAAACAGCGACACACTGAACGTCTTGCAGAAGTCGGTCTCCAGCAACCGCATGTACCCAAACAGCATTTCCTCTACGGCATTGGTCTCCGCTGGCTGCGCCTTGACCTGTGAGGCGAGGAGTTCCGCGCTGACTTTCCCCTCCGGCGCAATGTTATTCGCGGTCCAGAGGAACTGCTCCCACGCGGGCAGCCTAGCAATGTCGTAAGCATAGACTGTGATGAGATCCGAGGCATTGATACCGAAATGGGTCGAATACCCCGAAGTGGATTTGATTGCGCCGGTTTCAGCCGTGTACCACTTTAGGGTGAAGCCTCGGTGGCTCAGTAGGTCATTGACCACGGACGGGCGGAACCAGAGCCACCGGCCGATGTCTTCGTCGTTGAGCTCCGCCGAGAACTTGCGCGAGCCGTCAGTATCGACGAGGAAGTACGGCAGATTCTGATCCTCGTCCCCACGCACACGCGTGCTCTTTTCCTGATGCTCGATCCACTCATCTCGCCAGAACTCGCCTTCGACACGCACGCCGGGGTAGCCGCTTCGATGGCCCCTGGCGCTCTCTGAGGCGGTGTTATCGTTCGTCTCGCGCCCCATGACCGGAGCGTCTTCCTCCTCGTCGATGTCGGTACGCCACATACGGAACGACGCCCAGCTTCCGCCGAACACTGCGTTCAGCTCCTTGATGCGCAGCTCGTACCTTCCTCCTTCACGCTGCTCCTGGATCTCGCTAAGGCCGGCATAGGGGCTGTTCTTGAGTTCGACCACGTTCTCGACGCGCTGTCGGTAATAGGACAGGCGCAGGGAAAGACCCCGTGCGGCTAGATAGTCCATCAGGAATTCGCGCTTGATTTCTATCAGGCGATGGCTGCCATCGCTGTCAACCGTCTCCCTGGCGACTACAACAAAGTCCTCTTCCGGCCTGACCCAGTGCGGCCCCTCCTTAATCAGGCGAAGCGCCACGACCAAGTCCGGATTCAGGATCCACTGCCGGCCACCGACCACGGGCTGCGGATGCTCGAAAACGAGGTTGACCCCAACGGGCTCTTTGTCGTTGTACTGATACTCGTCGATCGGCGAGTAATGGCCGTCCGAATACGCATGTGGTGCTACCGTGCGCCCGATGCCGATGTCGCTCCAACTCAAACGCTCGGCTAGCTCGTGATGCTGCTTGGGAAAAGCCACCGAGCCGCAAGCGAATACGTCGCTGACATACCCCACTTCCGTCACGTTGCCCTTCTCGTCATTGAGCGACGCACGAAGGGGTACCCAGGTCGCTCGCGAAAACGGTCGCCGAATTTCAGAGGCGTGAAGAATCCAGGCTTCGTTCATAGGTTGATTCCCTAGGTGATGTCAGCAACTGCTACTCTGATCCAACAGCCCATGTCGGAATTATGTGGGGCCTGCTCGCTAATCGTAGATTAGGTGGTCAGAGCCGCAACATACAAATTGGTCAGGAGGACCGTACCAGAAAGCTGTCACGGACAAGCGCCAGACTTTGCCGGCGGCGGCTCGCGGGTAGTTTTATAGGAGCGACCGCTATGGTGGAGACCGCTATCCGCTACTCAGCAGTCGTTCGCAAACGGACGTCGGGTGCCCGCTATGGGTCGAGTTGCGCACGTCAGCTGAACCACTCGCGGCCGCATCGATGCAAACCGCATGCGTCCGTGCCCGGCCAAGAACCGCAATGTGCAACCTATCCTCGGGCGACCGCTTTAGGAACGTGTACCGCCGTTCCCTGGCTTGCCTAGACTTTCACCAAAATGCTAGGCGCGTCATTTAAATAGCGACAGGTAGTGCCGTACAATACGGGTCTCGTTGATCAACGGCCAGATAACAAGGATATGTATGAAAGCGCGGCTTATAACCCTTTTGGATGATGCGCATTCGTTGGCGTCTGGTCCGGAGCGTCGCGCGGCGCACACGGCCGTATTTCGTATTCTTGTCCAACACGTCTGTCTCGTATTGGCCGAACTGATTCTAGAAATGCGTCGTCGAACGCCGACAAGGCAAAACGAATCTCCTTTGCCGGTTGAAAGCCTTAGGATGCCGGCCGACGGCACCCTTGTTTCGGCAATATTGGATTTGCTTGTTATTGCTGAGAACGAGCATCTTCCAGGATATAGCAGGGCCATATGGAAGGATTCGAGTGAAAATCGGAACTGTTGGTCGATCCTGCCCGCTGGTCAGAGGAAAAATGCTGAACGGTTGATGCAAACGCTCGTTACCGTCCGAAACGATGGCGTCGAAGGGCACGGGATTGCTGGCGAGGGGGATTACGATGCAGAAAGCGATGCGATTCGGTTTCTATTAGAAAAATTTGCGCCACTCCTTCCGACAATAGACCCGTGCGGCGAGAAATTCTCGCTTACCCTTCCGAATGGTGAGGTATATCCCATAAGGCTTTTGAAGCCATTTGGCGGGAATTTGATTTGCTATCGCAGTATCAAGCGATCGACTGCCGGGCGCTGTGTAGTAAAAGCCCAAGTAGAGAGGGGCTGGTTTCGGCGCGACGAAATTTCGTACGAGACTTTAGATATATTTGAAACTGGAATAAGCGGTGAAATTAACCGGTACGAAATAATCAGGACGAGTTCCGAAGAATGGTCACCTCTAGCGTTATTGCCGGCTCGATTGACAGAGGAATTCACAGGTCGGCAAAAAGAGATCGATGAATTGCTCGATTGGCTCGACGACACCGAATCTCGCGCGTGCATGCTCTATGGAGATGGGGGAATTGGCAAAACCACCTTGACAGTTGAATTTGTCCGAAGAGTCATCGAAGGGCAGATTCGATCCGACTATCGGCCGGAATTGATTACGTTCTACACTGCCAAGAAGACTAGATGGGGTTTGAATGGCCTGGAAATCATTCGGCTAACGGATGTCGGCGTTGCTGATGTGGCGACCTTCATACCTCGGGCGTTGGAAGGAGGGAGCCTAGATCGGTCTTGGTACAGCAAGTCACCCGATGTTCTCATTCAAATGCTCTCCAGTTATCTCGGCGAAACATGGGGTGTCAATCGAGACTCGCATTTGCTGATTCTCGACAATACCGAAACGATGGCGACGAATGCTGATGAAATTCGCATTCTCGCGAAGCAGATTCGCGAGCTTTCGCGGCGCGTCGGGCGTGTATTGCTAACGTCTAGGAGGCGAGAAGCAATTGAAGCTCGACATATCGAAATCAAGCCCTTAGAAGAGGGAGAGTCGCTTGAGTTCTTGCGAGTTCGGGGCCGAAATTTGGGGCGAAAGTCAATCGTAGATGCGGGAGACAGCACTCTTAAACGGTATGCACGCTTGCTCGGAAATAAGCCACTAG
>NZ_BAYA01000038.1 GCF_000685015.1 Paraburkholderia bannensis NBRC 103871
GCTGCATCAGCAGGAGGAGGCGAATTATGCAGGGCGCAGAACAGCTCGTCAAGCGAATTTGAAAAAATTATTTCAACGAGCCAGATTCTTTTAAAAAACGCTCAGAACTTCACGCGTAACTGGAACCCGACCGTGAAGGGCAAATCGTCGGAAGGAATCGGCGGAATGACGATGAAGTTCACGCCCACGCGCTTGTACGCAACCATCACGATCGGTGCGGCCACGGGGCCAATCGTGTGATTGTGGCCAAGACCCCAGTTGCCGTAGTTGTAGCCGGAGATGATGCCGCCCATGGCGGCGAGGCGCACATAGCCCCAATGGAGGAATTCCGGCGCCCACACGCCGCCGCCATAGAAGGAAGGCCGGCGCAGCGAATTGCGGAAGCCGCCCACCGTGACGCCCCATTGGTCGCTCGGCCAGCATTCGATGCCGAGGCCGGGATTGAACTGCTCGAAGTCTTTGTCGGGATGGATGTGGTACGAGCCGACCATCGCGTCGACCCATAAGCCTGCGCCGCACCAGTCGGCCGCGCGTGCGCCCGTTGCTGCGCCGAGCATCAGCAGCGTGAGCGCCGCGCCCGCAATCGTCTTTCTCCCTGTCCTGCCACCGCGCACTTGCCAAAACCGCATGGGCTCTCCGTCCTCGCGCTCGCCGAATCGCTTCGGGGCGTCTGCTGCTGGGTCTATTTATGGTTTGCTGTTGTTCTGCCTTCAGGTGACTGCAAACTGTACAGCAAGCGTGCCCGCGCGCGTACCGAGGTTTTGCTCGGATCGTGGCGGGCACATCGACTGTGTTTGCGTTGTCGCTTGCTTCACCTGAGGCTCAGACCATCATGCCAGCGCAGTGCGTCGCGGCGATGAACGCGGCGCTCAGAGTCCGAGGTCGCTGAGTCCCGGATGATCGTCGGGCCGGCGGCCAAGCGGCCAGTGATAGAGACGGTCGGCTTCGCGGATCGGCAGGTCGTTGATACAGGCGTGACGATGCGCCATCAGCCCGTTCGCGTCGAACTCCCAGTTCTCGTTGCCGTACGAGCGGAACCAGTTGCCCGAATCGTCGTGCCACTCGTAGGCGAAGCGCACGGCGATGCGGTTGTCCGTATAGGCCCACAGCTCCTTGATGAGCCGGTAATCGAGCTCACGCGCCCATTTGCGCGTGAGAAAGCCGACGATCGCTTCACGCCCCGTCACGAACTCCGCCCGGTTGCGCCAGACGCTTTGCGGCGTATAGGCGAGCGACACGCGCTGCGGATCCCGTGTATTCCAGCCGTCTTCCGCGCCACGCACCTTCTGGATCGCGGTTTCGCGCGTGAACGGCGGCAGCGGCGGGCGGGCTTCTACGGAAGTCGTCTTCGCATCGGTCATGGTCGTGCTCCTTTCTGTAGCGACAGGGTGGCGCACCGGCGTGGCGCGCCTGATTCAAACAAAGCGGGAAATGCGTTCGTCAGCGGCGCGGACGCGGGCCTTCGGCTGGCGCGAGTGCGTCGAGCACGAGCAGCCCCGCAGCCCGCGCATCGAGCGCCGCATCGGCGTCACCGCTCACGAGCGCCACGCCAATCGCACCATCGATCAGGACGAGCCATTGGCGCGCCAGCCGCGCGGCGACGCGGCGATCTGCGCCGCTGGCCAGACGCCACGCGTCGCATTGCTCGACGACGAAGGCGAGCACACGCGCCTTGTGCATCCGCGCAACCTCACGCACGGGATCGTCGGGGGAAGCCGTTTCGCCCGCCGCGTTGAGGAACGCACAGCCGTGAAAGCCATCCGACGCAAACCACTCGCGCAGCACGTCGAACATCGCCAGCAGGCGCGTACGCGGCGTGCGGCCGCGTTTAAGCGTGCCGTCGATGAACCAGCGCATCCAGCGCTCGTCGCGTCGCGTGAGTGCGGCGGCGACAAGCGCGTCTTTCGATTCGAAATGTGTATAGAAGCTCTTGCGCGCAGCACCTGCCGCGCGAACGATCGCATCGACGCCCGTGGCGTGGATACCGCCCGCGTAGATCAGCGCTTCGGCGGCTTCGAGCAGGCGCTCGCGCGCATCAAGCGACGGCTCGACCTGCGCCACGGCAGGCGACGACGCAGACAGCGATTCTTCAGCGGAAATAGCACTCTTGCTCATGACATTATCGATTTGAGGTGGAACGATCGTTCTCCATGACGCGCAATGTAGAACGATCATTCTCCCAAGTCAAGCGGCGATTTTACGCGGCGTCGCGCACGGCATTTGCTGCCGTTTCAACGGAAGAAACGCGGTACGGCGGACAATGGAAGAAAAACGCGGCCTGAATCGTTCTACCGATATGCCGCGCTTGCGCCTTCCATCACGGAGAGATCATGAATCGACGCCGCATCCTGACCGCCTTGCTGTGCGCCGGATTGCTCGGCTGCACGCCGTTGCGCGTGGTGACGCATAGCGTCAGCCCGGCCGAAGCGGCCGTCCCCGTCGGCCAGTACACGCTCGATCCCCACCACTGGAGCATCGTCTTCGATGTCGACCATCTGCACTACACGCGCTTCGTGATGCGCTTCGATCGCGCGAGCGCGCAACTCGACTGGCGCGCGCACACGCTGGAAGAGGCAAGCGTGCAAGTCGATATCGACGCCGCCAGCCTCGACACCAACGTGGACGTGCTCAATCGCATGGTCAAGGGGGAGCAGATGCTCGATGCGCAGCGTTATCCGCAGATCCGCTTCGTGAGCACGCGTTTTGAGCGCACCGGCGAGGCAAATGGCAAGCTGACGGGGAAATTGACAGGCAACCTGACGATACGCGGCGCGACGCAGCCGGTGACGCTCGACGCGACGTTCAACGGCTATGCGCCGAATCCGCTCACGAAGCAGCCGACACTGGGCTTTTCCGCGCACGGCACGTTCAGCCGCTCGGCGTTCGGGTTGACGACGTGGTATCCGGCGGTGGGCGATGCGATCGACGTGCGCATCGAGGCGGAGTTCGAGCAACCGCCGCCAGCGAGCGCGGCGGCGGTTCAATAAACAGCACAAAAACTCAGGCAGCGCTCCAGTCGAGGATCACCTTGCCGCTCTCGCCCGAGAGCATGGCCGCGAAGCCCTTTTCGTAATCGTCAACGCTGAAGCGGTGCGTGATGATCGGCGAAAGATCGAGCCCGCTTTGCAGCATCGCGACCATCTTGTACCAGGTCTCGAACATCTCCCGGCCATAAATGCCCTTGATTTCAAGGCCCTTGAAGATCACCTGGTTCCAGTCGATGGCGGTCTGCGCAGGCGGAATGCCAAGCAGCGCGACCTTGCCGCCATGGTTCATCGATTCGAGCAGCGCCGTGAATGCGCTCGGCACGCCCGACATTTCCAGCCCCACGTCAAAGCCTTCGGTCATGTGCAGGTCGGCCATCACGTCGCGCAGCGATTCGCGCCCGACGTTCACCGCGCGCGTTGCGCCCATCTTGCGCGCGAGTTCGAGCCGATAGTCGTTGACGTCGGTGATGACCACGTTGCGCGCGCCCACATGCTTCGCGATCGCGACGGCCATGATGCCGATCGGCCCCGCGCCCGTGATCAGCACGTCTTCGCCGACCAGATTGAACGACAGCGCCGTGTGCGTGGCATTGCCGAACGGATCGAAGATCGCGGCGAGATCATCGGAGATTTCCGGCGGGATCTTGAACGCATTGAAGGCTGGAATCACGAGATATTCTGCGAACGCGCCTTCACGGTTCACGCCCACGCCCGTGGTGTTGCGGCACAGATGGCGGCGGCCCGCCCGACAGTTGCGGCAGAAACCGCAGGTGATGTGACCTTCGCCGGAGACACGGTCGCCGATGGAGAATCCGCGCACTTCCTGGCCCATTTCGACGATTTCGCCGACATATTCGTGGCCCACGTGCATCGGCACGGGAATCGTCTTCTGCGCCCAGTCGTCCCATTTCCAGATGTGAATGTCGGTGCCGCAGATTGCCGTGCGATGAATCTTGATCATCACGTCGTTGTGGCCGACTTCGGGCTTCGGCACGTCGGTCAGCGTCAGGCCGGGGCCGCGTTCGAGTTTGGCGAGTGCTTTCATTTTATTTCGTCATCCTGTTCAAATCGCCACTCAGATCACGCCAAGCTGCTTGCCGACGCGGGCAAATGCCGCCACGGCGCGCTCGACCTGCTCGGGCGTGTGCGCCGCGCTCATCTGCGTACGGATGCGCGCGCGGCCCTTCGGCACCACGGGGTAGGAGAAGCCAATCACGTAGACGCCTTCATGCAGCAAGGCGTCGGCCATTTTCGAGGCCACCTGCGCGTCGCCGAGCATCACCGGAATGATGGGGTGCTCGCCCGGCACGAGCGTGAAGCCGAGCGCGCTCATCTCGCGGCGGAAATGCGCCCCATTGGCCTGCACGCGGGCGCGCAGGTTCGCGCCTTCGTCGCTTGCGATCAGTTCGAGCACCGCCAGCGACGCCGCGGCGATGCTGGGCGCGAGCGTGTTCGAGAACAGGTACGGGCGCGAGCGCTGGCGCAGCAACTCGATCACTTCCTTTTTCGCCGCGACGTAGCCGCCCGACGCGCCGCCTAGCGCCTTGCCGAGCGTGCCCGTAATGATGTCCACGCGCTGCGCGACGCCGCAATGCTCGGGCGTGCCACGGCCGTTCGCGCCAATGAAGCCGACCGCGTGCGAGTCGTCCACCATCACGAGTGCGTTGTAGCGATCGGCCAGGTCGCAGATGCCCTTGAGGTCGGCGATGATGCCGTCCATCGAGAACACGCCATCGGTGGCGATGAGCTTGAAGCGTGCGCCGCCCGCATCGGCTTCGCGCAGCTTCGCTTCGAGGTCGGCGAGATCGTTGTTCTTGTAGCGGTAGCGGCGCGCCTTCGAAAGCCGCACGCCGTCGATGATGCTTGCGTGGTTGAGTTCGTCGCTGATGATCGCGTCTTCGTCGCCGAGCAGCGTTTCGAACAAACCACCGTTCGCGTCGAAACAGCTCGAATAGAGGATGCTGTCCTCAGTGCCCAGGAAAGCGGCGAGCGCGCTTTCGAGCTGCTTGTGCACCGTCTGCGTGCCACAGATGAAGCGCACCGACGCCATGCCGAAGCCGTCGCGGTCGAGCCCGTCCTTCGCGGCGGCGACCAGGCGCGCGTCGTTGGCGAGGCCCAGATAGTTGTTGGCGCAGAAGTTCAGCACGTTGCTGCCGTCGGCAAGGCCAATGGCGGACGACTGCGGCGTCGCGATCACGCGCTCGCTCTTGTAGAAACCATCGGCGCGGATCTGGTCGAGTGTCGCGCGCAGGTGGTCGAAGTAGGGATGGCTCATGGCAATCGTGCTCCTGACAGGGCAAGCCGCGGCTGTTATAGTCGCCGTCAGCTTTAAGCGAATTTATTCGTTTTTTCGAACTCAAGTTCGGTATATCGAACAAACTCTAAACGATGAGGCAGGGAATGGCAAGCACCGGCTCAGGCGCGCGCGCGAGCACGCAGGTAAAGAAACCGGCCGACGACGAGACTGCAGCGGCCACCGCCGCCGCCGCGAAGCCCGTCGCGCGCAAGTCCCGCGCCAAGGCGGCCAGCGCTGCGGCGGAGCTCCCTGACCTGCCCGGCAAGCCGGCGCCCGCCGCGCCGCCGCGCGTGGGCGAGCAGATCCAGAAGCTGCGCAGCGAGCGCAAGATGACGCTTGACGAGCTGTCGCGCGCGGCTGGCGTGTCGAAGTCGATGCTCTCGGAGATCGAGCGCGACAAGGCCAATCCGACCATCGCCGTCGCCTGGCGGCTCACCAATGCGCTGGGCGTGAAGCTCGATTCGCTGTTCGCCGCGCCCAGGGCGCCCGATGCCATCGCCGTGGCCGGGCCGCACGACATTCCCACCTTGCTCGGTCATGACGCGGGTTATCAGCTGCGCGTGTGGGGGCCGATCGAGCTGGCCGGTCATTTCGAATGGTACGAGCTGACGCTCAAACCCGGCGGCGCGCTGGTCTCGAACGCGCATGAGCCCGGTACGCGCGAGCACCTCACCGTGCTGCAAGGCGCGATCGAGGTCGAGGCGGCGGGCACCGTCGAGCGCCTGAAGGCCGCCGACACTGCGCGCTATATCGCCGATCAGCCTCATGCGATCCGCAACCTCGGCAAGGGCGAAGCGCGGGCGCTGCTGGTCGTGATCCACGGCTGATCCAGTGGCCATGCAGGACTAATACGACTGGCCGAACGGCTAATCCCCACATTGCAGGCTGCACGATCGCTCCAAGTACTGTATATTCATACAGTAAAAAGAACGACCGGAGCCGCCCATGCACACTTCGCGCACCCCGAACGAGCAGGATCTGGCCGCCTTGCGTTTCCAGGCGGCCGCGCGCGACCTTGAGCAGATCGTGCGCAACATCGCGCATCGCTACATCGCCCAGCAGGTGCCGCTAACCTGGCGCCTGCTGCATGCGATCGAAGCAGAAGCGCTCGCCGATCTCGGTTTCGCAAGCCGTCACGACGCACTCATGCTCGGCCTGTTCCAGCGCCCGGGCGATCTCGCCTATCCGGAAACCGACGAAACCGTCGATTTCGGTCAGTCCAATGCGCTGCCCGCCGTATTCGCCTTTGCGGTGAGCGCCTATGAATACGCCGCGCGCAGTGCCGAAGAAGCGCAACGCGAAGCACGCCTGAAGGCTGCCGTGAAGCGCTCGCGCGCATGGGGCGGCTGACCATGACAGCCCATATCGATCTCACGCGGGATGCCGCCGGTATCCCGCCTTCGCTAGAATTCCCTTCTGCGTTGCAACTAACGGAAGGACAGTGATGACCACCTCCGATTTGTCCCACTCGTCCAGCGCGTCGCATCCTTCCCGCGATCTCTTCGACCAGCAGCGCAAGGACTGGCAACAGGATCCTGCTGCCGCCTTCGACGCGTGGCTAGCCGCCCAGGATCTGCGCCGTTCGTCGGCGGATATCTACCGCGTGCAATGGGGCCGCTTTCTTGAATGGCTCGCGCTCAAGCGCAAGACCATCGTTTCCGTGGATACGGGCACGATCGCCGAATTCGTCGCCGGGCTGGAGGTGAAGAAGCCGCAGCGGCTGCGCTACCTGCGCCTGATCGAGCGCGTGCTCGATCACGTCCGGCAGATCGAACTGGCGTCCACGAACCCCGCGCGCTTCATCGCCCAGGACGGCGAAGCCGCCTGGCGCAATGCGCGCGAAAACGAGCCCACGGGTTTTCTCACGGCCACCGAACGCGCCGCGGTGATCGCGCGTCTGTTCGCCCCGCTCACCGAACAATCGGCGGCCAGGCGCTGGCGCGAGCGGCGCGACCGCGCGCTCGTCGCGGTGTTTCTCGGCGGCGGGCTGAAAACGGGCGACGCGATCGCGCTGCGGCTGGACGCCACCGCGATCGGTTCGGAATGGATCACGATTGAAGCCGCCAATCCGGCTTTCACGCACAGCACGAAGCTTGCGCCGTTCGCCGTCGACGTGATGGGGGCGTGGCTCGAGGCGCGGCGCCTGGCGGGGCTGCCTGGCCAGCTCGTGTTTCCGGGCTCGCCCAGCGGGCGGCCGATGCACAAGGCCACGGTGCTGCGTGCGATCGACGCATTGATGGAAGCCGCAGGCGTCGCGCAGACGCGCGCGGAGCGCGCCAGTCCGCAAACGCTGCGCAACAGTTTCGCCGCCGATCTGTTCGAGCGTGGCGTGGACGCCGATCAGGTCGGCCAGTGGCTTGGCTTCATGCAGCCGATTTCCGCCGGTCGACTGCATCGATCATGGCGCGTCTGGGCCGATCGTGAAGCCGCGCTGCGTACCGCAGCGGCCGGTTAAGGATCGGGCCCGCGAAGCCTGGCGGGCCTTTCACGCGTTACGTCTCCCGCAAAACCTCACTGGCGAGTAGCGCGAGAATTCCCGTAAACACTCACCTTAGCGCGTCGCGGAGCGTTGTTTTCCCGCTCCGAAACGCGCAACAGCCTCCAGCCGCGAAACGCCTGCCCCCGACGTGTAATCGCATTCGGGGCAGGAAAGCTCGAATCGGCCGTCCACCTGCGACAGCTCCGGCTCGCCTTCCTCGCAATTCGGACATTGCGCCGGCAGACCGACGTGACCATCCACAACGGTGCCAAGCTGGGACAGTTCCGCCTCCGTGAGCCTTCCCGTCCGGGCTAGCTCACACAACACACTGGCCACCGCGCCATCGATCCCCTGTTGCGCGCGCAGCGTCGCAACCTGTCGCGTCAATCCATCGACTTCATCGGAACGCTCGCGCAATACCGCGTCGAGCCGGTCGGCGCGCGCCTTGGCCGTGGCCAGTTGCTGGATGAAATCGAATTCCTTGCGGCTGGCATCGCGCTGTGCCGCTTGCCACGTCGACGACATCGTCCGCAGCGAATCGAGTTCGACCAGCATCGGCTTCACACGGCGCTCGGCTTCGGCCAGCGCATCCTTGATCTGCTGGGCGTAATGCTCGGTGCTGCGGCGCATTTCCTCGTGCAGTCCGTCGATCCGGTCGCGCAGGCCTGCATTGGTGGCTTGCTCGGTGTCGATGCGCTTTTGCAGCGATTCGTTTTCGGCCTCCAGGCGACGCACCGTCGCCTGAAGATTGTCATGATGCGAGGCGCCATGCGCAGATGACACCGCGAGCTGACTTTCGAGTTCGCGGACACGAACCCACGCGGCTTCCGTACGGGTTTCGCTGCGTTGCAACATTTCGTCGGCTGCGAGTCGCCGGGCTTCCGCATCGCGCAATGCCTGTTCGGCATCCTCGCGGCTGGCGTCGATGGCTTCGCGTTCCGTTTCCAGTGTCTGTTTCGCCAGCACGCGTGCTTCTTCGAATAGCGCGCCAAGCAACTCACCGGCACGTTCTTCGAGCGCCGGTGGAATTGCTCCGCCACCGACACGCACTTTCGATGCGGTTCGGATGCGTTGCCAGAACAGTTCAATGTCTTTGGGGATATCGCTGGCGCTGCCGGTCTGCGTCAGATCGCGAACCGTGGCCATCGACGGGCGAATGCCGAAATCGAAAAACAGCCGTTTGCATGCGTGGAGCGAAAGCTCCTGTCTCCGTGTGCCGTCTTTGCGCAGGTTTTCGAGTTCTTCGCGCAGGGCCTGACGTTCTTCGTCTCGGATCATGGTCGTCTCGGCGAGGGGAATGGATCGAATAATAACAAATTACGTATTGTTCGATACGAATTTCCAGCTCGTCGTTTCGGCGTCACAGCGTGGGTCAGCAAAGGACGTAAAAATCGCGTCTCGGTATGCGTCTGGCGTTAACGCCTCGTGAAACAAAGCGAAGTTTACCGTCTAAGTAATTGTAAACGTTTGGCTTTCTAGTGACGAGCCATTTATAGACAATGTTTCACGGGAGCGGGATCTATTTCGCGAGCGGTGATGAGGGGGTGAGATTGTGGATATCTCCAGAGGCTCGCGGGGTAAAAGAGGCTAGAGAGTAATAAAAGTAAACACCATTGATAGCCGTTAAAAACGTTAACGCCACGGCAAACCCTTACCTGGCGTGGTTTACAGACCGAATGGGTGAAGCTTTACGGGACAGATGGTGAGGCTCTACAGGACGCGCGGGTGATGGGCTTCGGGGAGGCCGGTGAGGGCCTGCGGGACAGAACGTGAGCGGATTCAGGGAGCGCCCCATTCTTGATTCTCCGGCAAGGGTGAGCGATTACGGGAGCTGATCGGGCGCAGTGCGCGTATACGCCGGGCAACGGGGCTCTGTTACACGAAATGCAACGGTGAGCGGATTCAGGGCCGCAGATCGCAGCGGTTTTTGACGCCAATCTGGGGGGCAAAAAGGCTGTGGTGAGGGATATCGGGAAAAAACGCCCTGCGAAGGTGATGCTTTCCGGGAGCCGAAGGCCCATTTCGACCGAATCCGGCCCATTCGGAGCGTCAAGTGAGCTTTTACGGGAGGGCAAAAATTGGCGGCCTGGCCTGCGAGTTGCGTCGCCACAGGCGGGCGAGCGCGGAAACTAAGGCTTGAGGTGAGAATTTCCGGGAGTTTATGGCGCTGCAGGGAAAAGGACGGTTCGAGAGCGCCGCAAAGGCTTCAGGTGAGGTTATTCGGGAGCCTTATTTTGTCGTTTTGCGCGCCCAGGTGAGGTTTTTCAGGAGCTAGTTGGTATTCACTGACGCCAAAAGCTTGAAAAATAACGGAGCTGGAATTCTGTTGATAGCCGTTTCGGCCAGTGAAGGTGAGAATTTTCGGGATCGGCTCTGGATGATCTTGAATGCCGCGCATGGCTGTCGAAGCCTGCAAAGGTGAGCCTTTTCGGGACGCCTGTCGTGGCTTGCCCAGTCGCGACGCTTGTGGATAACCCCCAGAATTCATTAGCTTTTTCTCCAGGCTGCTCAAAAGGTGAGCTTTTTCGGGGAGATAAAAGGGGCGTTGAAGCGGTCATCGGTACGGGACAAAGGTGAGGTTTTTCAGGAGGGGTTCTCTCTCCATTGCACAGCCAGAAAGACCTCGAAGGCCGCATGACCGGGCGGCGGTTGATGCCATTGGTGAGACTTTTCGGGAACCGATCGGCGTAAAGGCGGTTACGAACTGCCCTGACGAGTCTCTTTGCCAGAAATATGGCCGATTTACGGCCGATTCGAGCGGGTGTGACGCCGTATCTGAGGCGGTTTTCCAGAGTGAACCCGGAGTTGTTCGAGCGAGATGCAAGATCCCACCCGCATCAGACGATGTTGCATCCACGCCAGGAAATTTTTAAGGTGAGCATTTTCGGGATTCAATCGACACCCTGCGAAATGAGCCGGAACAAGTGCTCTCCGGCGCACCCCAATAGCTGTCTGGAGGCCCGCCGCCAGGCGAGTTGCGCAAAGGTGAGGCTTTCCGGGAGCAGTTCGCGGTGAGGTGTGCGGCCGAAGCCGCCATCACCGGCAATGGTGAGAGGCGCCCTATAGACGCGTTTCACCCCAGACGGTATCCTTTCGCGAAATCTCACCTTGACCCGACGCATGGCCACGAAGCGCGTGAAAAAAACCGATGTGGTGAGCCCCAGCTCGGCCGAACTGCGTAAGGCCGTCGAGGCGATCGCAATTCAGCCGAAAAGCGGCAAGATCACCCTCCTCACCCGCAAGCTCTTCAATGTCCTGCTCGCCGTCGCGCAGCAGGCGGACGAGGCTGGCGATACTTACCGGGCGCTGCTGTCCGACATCGTTGCGAACTCCGCATTCGATTCGAACGATACGGCGCTCGTGAAGGAGCATCTGCGCCGCATGGTGTCGGTGCAGGTCGAATGGAGCCAGGGCACCTCGAGCCAGAAGCCGGGCCGCAAGTGGGGGATCTCCACGCTGATCGCCGACGCCGAAATTCTGGAAGACCCGACCACGCGCCGTGTGTGGGTCGAATTCTCGTTCGCGCCCAAGATCAAGAAGAAGCTGCTGGATCCTGTCCAGTACGCCCGCCTGAGCCTTCAGTTTCAGAGCCAGCTGCGCAGCAGCGCGGGTCTCGCGCTCTACGAAATCTGCGTGCGCTATCTCACGAACCCGAGTCATCTGACGATGCGCGAGACGTGGGAATGGTGGCGGCCGATCCTCTCGGGTACGCCGGACACCGAAGCCGGCGACGAGGCCAAGCGCGAGTACAAGTACTTCAAGCGCGACTACCTGCGTCCGGCTATCGCCGAAGTCAACGCGGTCACCAACATCTTCGTCGAGCTCATCGAGCATCGCGAGGGTCGACGCGTCGCCGAAATCCAGTTCCGTGTCACCGAGCGCAAGCAGCCGATGCTGGCGCTCGACGAGCACCCGAATGTGTTCGACAGCACGCTTGTGGATCGTATGGTGAAGATCGGCATTCCGCTCAAGGAAGCGCAATCGCTCTACGCCGATAGCGAAGAGAATCGTATTCGCGCCGCGCTGCAACTCACCGAGCAGCGTATGCGCAGCACGAGCCTGCCGCCGGTGCGCAGCGCTGCGGCGCTCTTCAAGGATGCGCTGAAGAAGGGCTATGCGCCGCCGGTCGAGGACGCGGCAGGTGCGGCAAATTCCGGACGCGCGATCGCGGGTGCGGTTGCCGCGGACGATCCCAAGGCGCGTCTGATGGACGAGTACGCCGCCTATCGTCGCAAGGAGGCCCGCGCGCTCTACGAGGAGCAAGGCGACCTCGAACGCGAGATCGCGCGCACCTCGTTCGAGAACGACGAACTGCCGGGGCTGGGTGCGCATTTGCGCGACGACTGGCGCCGTCGCGGGCTCGAATCGAAACTGGGCGAAACGGCCTTCTTTGACTGGCTGGCCCGCAAGACCTGGGGCGAGCCCACCGATGGCGACCTGCTCGCCTTCACGCTGAGCCAGTCGCGCGCAGCCTGATCGACGGATCCGGTAGCGCCGCCTGGACGGTGGCGCTACAACGGGATGCACAAATGAAAGCGGTCTTCACGTATCACACGTGAAGACCGCTTTTTCATTTCCAGGCTGGCTTACTTTGCCTTGAGCATTTCTTCGATCTGGTGAAGGATCGCGTCGCGCTTATCCTTCGCCAGTCCTTTGAGCCGCAGCTCTAGGCGGTCGTCGCCGTACGACTTCAGGTCGCCGACGGAAACGCCGTCGAACTTGATCTCAAGACGCTGGGCGTAACGTTGGCGCCCTGCCGGCTTGGGACTCTCCTGCGGCGTGGCGCGGCCCTTGACGATATCGGCGACCTGACGCGTGCTGAGATCGTCCGCAAGGATCCGGTTGATGAGTCGCAACGTTGCATCCGTGCCGCGCGCGCCGTGATAGCGGCCGACCTGGTACGCCATGTTCGAGCCGAAGCGATCCGGGCGTGCGACCATTTCTTGCATCACCGTCTCAGGCAGCTTGCCGATGGACAGCGCGACGGCCACCGTCGACTCGTCGAGGCCGAGGTGCTCGGCCAGCTCACGCTGGCTCTGGAAGTACTTGTCGTCGATGAAGCGCTTCCAGACCACGGCGTTGTCGAACACCGTCTGCGAGTCGCGCTGCACGTTGAGGTCGTAACCGAGCTTGTAGCTCTGAAGACCAATCGGCAGATCGACGACGATCGCCTTGACGACTTCCTTGTTGGCTTCCTTGAGCGCGCGTACGCGTCGCCCGCCATCGCTCACGAAGTAGCTGCCCGGCGCCGCATAGTCGGGGATCACGTGGATCGCCTGCTGCTGGCCCTGCTTCGCAAGGTTGACTGCCAGTTCCGCAATCGACGACTTCAGATAGAAGTGGCGCGGATTGAAGGGACTGGGCTTGATGGCCTTGAGCGGCAGCTCGATGATCTGGCCGGGCCGGTAGCCCTGATCAATGCGCCACTCGCGGTATTCGGCGGATTCGTGTTCGGCTGCGTCGAGGCCATCGACTGCGGCTTCAATGTCCGATTCCGGTTGGCTCGCCCGGCCCACTGGCTCGCGCGTCTTGGGCTTGTCCTGGACGAGACCGTCGATGGCGTTGAGGCGATCGAGCGCCGTACGCTTTTCGCTGCTCGTCGTATCGGGCCGAGCCTGGAAACCCTTGGCAAATTGTGAGGACTTCATTCAGGTTCCTTTATGCGCATAAAGTCAGGAGAGCATCTCCGCGATCTCGTCGGCGACGGCGCGCACTTCGACCGCGGCGAGCCGCGCTCCGCGATCATTCATTTGCAGCACCGTCTGGCCGAGGGCCATGGCCTGCTTGTACGCTTCGCGGGTGGGGATCTGCGTCTTGAGCAAAGGAAAACCGAGTTCTTCCAGCGCGCGCTTGAGTTCGCGCGTCAGCATACGTTTCTCTTCGGTCTTGTTCAGCAGGAAGACAGCCTTGAGGTCTTCGTTCATGACCTGCGCCTGCTGCACCAGCTTCACAAGGCCGACGCTCGACCAGTAGTCGGCCGGCGATGACGATGTGGGAATGACGGCGATCGATGCGGCGAGGAGGACGACGCCTGAGACTTTTTCGGTGATCGACGGCGGGCAGTCGACCACGATGATGTCGTAGTCCCCGATGAACTTCTTGATTTCGCGGTGGATCTGGCCACCGGCTTCAGAGAGATTGACCACCGGGAAGGGAATGCCGACGTCTCCGTCAGCGGACGCACTTGCCCAGTGAACCAGCGTGTTCTGGCCGTCGGCATCGACCACGAGTACACGCTTTCCCCGTTCATGGAATGCTGCGCCGAGATGCATCGCGATCGTGCTCTTGCCGACCCCGCCCTTCTGCTGCGTGACTGCGATTATCTCTGCTGCCAATTGATTTTCTCCTTTTGCTAATTGTTTTGGATTTTACCTGGATTAAGTTGTGATTCAACGGCAGTCTCCTGATTTTCGTCGGATGAAGGTGCATCGCTGGCCGTTTGGCAGAGGTTTATGCGCATAAAGCTGTCTGAGGTGGCGGCGGGAAGCGAGCGTTGAATGGGATCGACCAACGCGCGGCTCTGAACGGTCGGGGCTGGTGGGGGGCTACTAGGCGCTATTGGGCCAGGCAGAGGTCTGCGACTCGCGGCAGGTTTATGCGCATAAAGCCGGCAGCACTCAACGACGCATGCTCGTCAGTGGGTCGGAGGCAACAGAATGGCTACCGCAACGAAAGCGCACTCGCCAGGCACGCGGGGGAATCTTTATGCGCATAAAGCAGGAGTGGCACCCTCATCAACGCAGCCATCGTGGACGCAAACGCCCACTGCCCTCTCGTGGTACCTCCACTCTCCAGGCGCATCGATTCTTTATGCGCATAAAGCGCCCTGCTTCGATGGATGGCAGCGATCCCCGCGCGGTATCCCCTTCTCGACCCCGCCGGTAAAATCAGTCCCGCCAGGATCGCACTCTGGCGGTGCTCCGCCGAATCACCTCTTATCGACTTCCCTCCCAAGCCATGATCACGATTTATCACAACCCTCGCTGCTCGAAATCCCGCGCGTCTTGCGAACTGGTGACGTCCTCCAACGCGGCCAACGAGCCCGTCGAGGTCATCGAATACCTGAAGACGCCGCTTACCGTCGAGCAATTGAAGTCGCTGCACGCCCTGCTTGGTGGGCCGCTGCGGGACATGATGCGCACGAACGAGACCGAGTACGCCGAGCTTGGTCTCGATGCAAGCACCAGCGACGATCAACTCTATGAAGCCATCGCAAAGCACCCCATCCTGCTCCAGCGCCCGATCGTCGTGCGCAATGGCCGCGCTGTGATTGGCCGTCCGCCCGAGAACGTCGCCGCATTGTTCGTCTGAGACAGGACGCGGCAGCAGCGATACCGCTCCCGCGCCGACAGCCGCACACGGCCCCTTCCCTAACCGCAGCGCCACCTGACCGACCATCGAGAATCCTGTGGAGTCCCTTGCCAACTTATCCGCGTGGTCGTTTCACGACACACGCCTGATCCTTTCCTGCGCGCTCGGCCTCGTGCTGATCATCATTCTGATTAGCGTGCTCAAACTCGCCCCGTTCCTGTCGATCCTCGTGGGTACTTTCGCGGCGGGGTTTGCCGCCGGCGTGCCGCTAGAGGGCGTAGCGAGCGCTTTCAGCAAAGGTGCGGGCGCGCTGCTCGGCGATGTCGGCATCATCATCGCGCTAGGAGCCATGCTCGGTGCGCTGATGGCCGAGTCGGGGGCGGCCGACCGCCTCGTCTCCACTCTGCTCGATCACTCGACGCCGCGCACCTTGCCGTGGATGATGTCGCTCGTCGCAGTCATCATCGGCCTGCCGCTCTTTTTCGAAGTCGGCCTTGTGATGATGGTGCCGATCATTTTCGTCATGGCGCGGCGCTCGCAGCAGCCGATCCTGCGCATCGCCATTCCGGCGCTTGCGGGCATGACGACCCTGCACGCGCTGTTGCCGCCGCACCCGGGCCCGCTGATCGCGGTCAGCGCATTGCACGCGGATCTTGGCATCACGCTCGGCTTCGGCATTCTTGTGGCAATTCCGGCGGTCATTCTCGCGGGGCCGCTCTACGGTTCGTGGCTCTCGCGCCGCATGCAGGTGGCCGAACCGGAAGATCTCGGCAAGCTCTTTACGAGTCACGATCCACAACTGGCTGCGCCAGGCTTCGGCGTCTCGCTGCTGACGATCCTGCTGCCCGCGATGCTGATGCTCTGTCGCACGGTCGCGAAACTCGCACTGCATCCCGATACCGTCGCCTTCAATGTGCTCAACTTCCTCGGTGAGCCGTTGATCGCACTTGGACTCACCGTTTTGTTTGCAATCGTCGCGCTCGGCTGGTCGCGCGGCATGGCGCGCGATCGTGTTGGCACTATCCTGCGCAAGAGCCTGCCGCCGATCGCCGGTCTGCTGCTGACCATCGGCGCGGGCGGCGGCCTCAAGCAGACGCTCGTGCTGGCCGGCATTAGCACGACGATCAGCAAGATCGCCGTCGGCGCGCATCTGCCGCTGCTGTTGCTCGCCTGGCTGATCGCCGTCGCGCTGCGTCAGGCGACGGGCTCGGCCACCGTGGCGACCACGGCGACGGCGGGCATCGTCGCGCCCGTCGTCAGCGGCTTGAGCGCCACGCACAATTCGCTGATGGCGCTCGCCATTGGCGCAGGGTCAGTGTTCTTCTGCCACGTGAACGACGCGGGCTTCTGGATGGTGCGCGAGTACTTCGGCCTGAAGCTCAAGCAGACGGTGTTTGTCTGGTCGATCCTGCAGACCATCGTGTCGGTCGTTGGCCTCGTTCTCACGCTCGTGCTCTGGAGCCTGCTCACCTGATCGCAGGCTTAACGCACGCATAACCCGCCGCAGCCCCTCCCCTGCCGCTGACGTCGCGGCGCGCGAATCACGCGCCGCGACGACGTGCTCAAAACACAGGCGCCCTCCTCCGCATTCCGTATCCCGACGCATCGCCGATGCCACCGGCCTTCGCGTGAAGTTGTGCACAAGGTTATCGACAAAAACTGTGGATAAATCCGCGGTCGCCCGACTTGTCCACATCCCCCCTTCTGCGCATGCGGACACCGTGACCTATGCGACTGCGCGCCCGCGCCTATGATGTCGGTTCTCTCCCCTGCGCTTCGCGCGCGCTTTCGGTATCCCCGAGGAGGACACTGAGATGGCCTATCAAGTTGCGGTCGTGGTTGGCAGTCTGCGCAAGGAATCGTTCAACCGTCAGCTCGCGCACGCCGTGACGTCGCTGGCGCCGGCCGATTTTTCGTTCGAGTTTCTCGACATCGGCGTGCTGCCGCTCTACAGCCAGGATTACGACGCCGATTTCCCCGAAGTCGCGCGCCAGTTCAAGCAGAAAATCGAAGCCGCCGATGCGCTGCTGTTCGTGACGCCCGAATACAACCGCTCGATTCCGGGTGTGCTGAAGAATGCGATCGACTGGGGTTCGCGTCCGTGGGGCAAGAATTCATGGACGGGCAAACCGGGCGCGGTGCTCGGCACGTCGCCGGGTGCGATTGGCACCGCGCTTGCCCAGGCGCATCTGCGCAACGTGCTCGCGTATCTCGACGTCGCGACGCTCGGCCAGCCCGAGATGTTCATCAAGCACGACGCCAGCCGCATCAATGAGAAAGGCGAGATCGTGAACGACGACACGCGCAAGTTCCTGCAAACGTTCGTCGACCTCTACGTGCAGTGGGTGAAGAAGCAATTGGGCCGCTGACGCTGGGCAGGCACGAAAAAAAGCGCGTGTCCGAACAGCACGCGCCTTTGCATTACATAGCCTTAGTGCACTTAGTGCAGCGTCGGCGGCGTTCCCGTCACAGGCCGATCGGGCGCGTCCGACGCGCGATGATCGTGCGAATCTTCTTCGTATTCGATGAATTCGTCGGGGATGCGCGCCGCGCTCGTGCTGGTCGCCGGTGTCGCCTGAGGCGCGCCCGGCACGTCGACGTTGACGTGCCTGACCTGCGGTTCCTGCGCCGCTGCCGGCGTGCCCATGATCGCGCCCGCGCCGGGTGCGCTTGCCGAAGCGAGCACCGTCACTTCTGCTTCGTTGACGGGACGCCCTTCGGCTGCCATATGCTCTGGACTGACCGCGGCGGGCGGCACGGAATCGGCGACATCGCCTGGCGCCGAACGCCGCCGCATCGCCTCGGCGATACCGGCAAGGCCCAGTTCCTCCAGCGCGGAATGTTCGCGCACGGCCGGGTCGGCTTCTGCCGATGGCCACGTCCAGCTGCCGCCGCGTATCGCGACTTCGAGCGCGTGCTCGTCACGCAGCGTGTCGCGGGCGAGATCGGCGCGCGCCTCGTCGCTCACCCGCACGCCGATCAGCACATTGCCTTGCGGTGCCGGTGCGGCGCCGGGCGCGTGCGGCGCGGGTTCGGGCACGGCGCCCGCATTGGCGCGCACATCGCCGGTCGTGGAGAAGAAGCTCGACACCAGCCGTTCGATGCCGGCCAGCACGCCCGCCTCATGCACGGGCAATTCGATGTCGCTTGCCGCAAAGCCGCGTTGGAGCAGCGCTTGCTGCGCATGCTGAGCGGCGTCGTAGGTCTCGAACAGACCGGTCACGGTTTGTCTCATGGCTCACTCACTCCTCGTCTTTACTGGGCAATGGTGCAGCAATCGGCATGCCGCGGACGATGGCCGTCCGCACATTCGAAGGCATCCCGCGCCGGTTCGACCTAGAGCGTCGCGTCCCGTTCCCGCCGTGCGCGCGCCTGGCGCTCGCGCTGGATCGCTTCGAGCATTTTCTCTAGCAAAGCAATGTCGAACGGTTTCGACAGTACCCGAACGTCCACGTGACGCGCGCGTTCGAGTTCTTCCGCGTAACCGGTCACGAGAATCACGGGCAGCGCCGGATCGCGCGCCTGGAGCGCTTCAGCCAGGTCGATGCCGTTCATCTCGCCGGGCATGTGGATGTCCGAGAGCACGAGATCGAAGTACGGCGCGTCGGCATCGTCGAGGCGGTCAGCCCGCGCCGCATCGACGAGCGTAAGCGCGCTGGCCGCGTCGCTCGCGCAGGTGACGTGATGATCCATCATCTGCAACAGCGCCTCGGTGCCCGCCGCGACTTCGTCGTTGTCCTCGACGAGCAGCACGCGCAGGCCTTGCGGCGGATTCGTGCTTTCCTCGCGCGGTGCGGGCTCGCGTTTGGGCGCGGCCACGGCAGCGGCGCGCGGCAGATACAGATGCACGGACGTGCCCGCGCCAATCGCGCTGTCGATAGCGGCGAGACCGCCCGAGCGCTCGCAGAACGCAAACACCTGCGGCAGCCCGAGACCCGTGCCCATGCCCTTCGGCTTGGTCGTGTAGAGCGGCTCGAAAGCGCGCGCGAGTACATCGGGCGACATGCCGACGCCCGTGTCCTCAAGCGAGACATGCACGAAATCGCCGTCGAGCGGGAAGCCCTCCCCCGGCCGGAACGCCATGTTGTGCGCGTGCACGGTGAAGCGTCCGCCGTTGGGCATGGCGTCGCGCGCGTTGACGGCGAGATTGATGAGCGCGAGCTCGAACTCGGCGACGTCGACCAGCACCGGCCAGACGTCCTCGTCGAGATCGACGACGAGCGACACCTTCGCGCCGAGCGACGCGCGCAACAACTCGCGGCACGCGGGCAGCCAGCGGCCGACATGAATCGTCTCGTTGCGCAGCGGCTGCTTGCGCGCAACGCCCAGCAACTGGCGCGTGAGCGACTGCCCGCTCTTGAGCGCGCGCTCGACGGCGGACAGCTCGCGCTCCAGCCCCGGCGTGCCACGCCGGCGCGCGATCTGCACGTTGGCGGACACGATCATCAGCAGATTGTTGAAGTCGTGCGCGACGCTGCCGACCAGGTTGCCGAGCGCCTCCATCTTGCGCGACTGCCGGTAAGCCGATTCGATCGAGCGGCGCATGGATGCTTCGGCCTGCCAGCGCTCCCACGCTTCCTCTTCGGCGGCCAGTCTGCGCAGCGACAGCCAGATCACGCACCACAGCGCAATCGACGGCGTGAACATCGAGATCAGGAGCACGCTCAAGTGCCGGTACCACCCGGCCCAGATCGCCGAGGCGCGATAGGCGCAGGTGACATAGACGGGATACGCGCCCACGCGGCGGAACGCCACGATCGCATTGCCGCCGAGCAACTGCGAGTGCATGCGCACGACGCCCGAATCCTTGCCGAGCGCGAGCGCGGCGGCGAACGGCGTGCCGGGCGTGATGGCTTCGGGCACTTTCGCGCCTGAGGCTGCAGCGCCGTCAGCCGTATTGCCTGCCGCGCCGGCCGCGCCCGAAGCCGGCCGCGCCACGGCAGCAGGCCCCGTGGCGCGCGGCGGCGGCTCGAACGCGAGGATCGCGCCGTCACTGCGCACGAGGCCGAGCGCCATCGGCGAATCGTCGCCCAGCAGTTCGCTGTAGAACTTGTTGAAGTAGTGCGGACGCAGCGCGACCGAGACTAGGCCTGCGAACTGCCCTGCCGCGTCGCGGCGCGCGATGCCGGTATTGAAAACGGTTTCGCCGCTCACCTGCCCCACCATCACGCGCGAGACATGATCGAGCACGCGCCCGTCGCGAATGCCGACGAAGTCGTCGCGTGTGGCGATCGAAACGGGTGGCGGCGGCGAATAGCGGCTGCTCGCGAGCAGTGCGCCATTGCGCCCGAAGATCGACACGGCCGCCACCTGCGGATAGCCGCCGCCGATCGCGTCGAGCTTTTCGTGAATCTGCGCTTCGTTCGCGCGAATGCCCTCGTCGTCGAGCTCTTCCACGCCATCGACGATGCGCGCATCGAGCGCATCGTTCATGTCGAACACCTTGAGCGCGTGTTCCTCGGCCACGCGCACGGTGCGCAGCGTGACGTCGGTGGCGTCGGCTTCGCGCGTGCGCAGGTCGCTCCACGCCATCGTCGCCACATAGACGCACGGCAGCACGATCGCGGCGAGCAGCAGCGCGATCAGGGTGCGCCGGCGCACCGTGAAGTCGTGGCTGGGCGCCGCCGGAAAAGGTGCCTCGTCGGTGCGCGGGGACGGCAGCAAACGGTCGTCTGGCCCTGCGGGCCGGTCGGGAATCATCGTACGGAGAAGGCTGGAAGACGCTGCGGAGCGTTTGACATCGCTTTTGAGATCGCTGACGACATGATAAACGACCGCGCAGGCGTCGCCGCGTTCAGGGTGGCATCAGTGCAGATCCTTTCAATCATTGTGCTTCGCCCGTACGATCATGCCGATCGCATGCAATTGTGCCCACGACAACTGGCACGCACGAAGTAAGGCGATTTTTCCGCCAGATGAGTCGATTGCGCGAAAATCCATGTAGCGCAAACGTACACAAAAGGATATTCGTCGGACTTTAATAAAGGGAACGATCGATTATTTCCCGAAAGCGGTGAAAATAAGTCGTTTTCGTTCGCTGAATGATTATCGTCGAGTTGCATTTGTTTCCGTTTGCTTCGAGAATCGCGAACACGATAAATAACACTCCAGAAAATGGGTGATGTTTACCGCACGTTTCCCGCGCCGTCCGGACGCTGGCGGCCTTTGCCGCCGCCGTCGGTCGAGCCGCGCCGAGCGGCCGATACGCGGACGATTTCAGGCCTTACGCATAAAAACGCGCGCATGCCCTAAAGGTTTTGCGCGCGCCGCCGTTAATCCGTCTTAACGCATTCCGTCCAACGCACACTCAATTCGCATATCCATGTCCTTACCCATCGTGATCGCCGACGATTCGCTGCTGGCCCGCAAGGTGCTCACGAAGGCGCTCCCCGAGGACTGGGACGTCGAGATTTCCTACGCGTCGAACGGTAAAGAAGCGCTGGCGCACTATCGCGCCGGGCGTGCACCGGTCATGTTTCTCGACCTCACGATGCCCGACATGACGGGCTTCCAGGTTCTCGAAGCGCTCCAGCACGAGGACTTGAACACCTTCGTGATCGTCGTTTCCGCCGATGTCCAGCCGCGCGCCCAGGAGCGCGCGCTGGCGCTTGGCGCGATGGCGTTTGTGCCGAAGCCGGTCACCCAGGAAGCGCTGCTACCCATCCTGAAGGAGTACGGGTTGTATGCCTGATCGAGTGTTCACGGAACTGCAGCGCGACGCCCTGCAAGAGATCGCCAATCTCGGCATGGGACAGGCGGCCACGCGGCTGTCTGGCTTGCTCAACGCGTTCATCGAACTGTCGGTGCCGCGCGTGCGCGTGGTCGCGGTGCGCGAGGCGGCCCAGGCGTTGCGCGAGATGACGGGCATCGACGGCCCGGTCACGGCGGTGCGCCAGGGCTTTCGCTCCGAGATCAAGGGCGAGGCGCTGGTGATCTGCCGCAGCGGCGAGATCGGCGAGCTGGGCGCGCTGGTGGGCGGCCCGTTCGCGGAATCGGCGTGGGACGCGCTCACGGAGCAGGAACTGATTTTCGACGTGGCGAACGTGCTGACCGGCGCGTGCGTGTCGTCGATGCTCGACCAGCTTGGGCGGCTGCCGGTGTTTTCGCAGCCGGGGCTGCTCGGCGAAGCCGTCACGCTCGACGAAGTGTTCCAGCCCGGGCTGCTCGCCTGGGACCTGGCGCTGCTCGTCGAGGTCAATTTCGCGCTGGAAGACCAGCGCTTTCGCGCGCATCTCGTCATGCTGATGGCCGAGGAGTCGATTTATCATGTGAGCCGCGCCATTGACGCCATGCTCCATAGCCTATGACTACCCCTGCTTCATCGCCCTCGCTCTCTGACCTCGTTGCGGAGCGTGTCGGCTTCGGCATCTTCGTGCTCGACCGCGAGATGAACGTGCTGATGTGGAACCGCTTCATGCAGGACCACAGCGGCGTGGCGGCTGAAGATGTGATCGGCCGCCCGGTTTTCGAGCGCTTTCCCGAACTGCCGCGCGCCTGGCTCGCCCGCAAGGTCGAAAGCGTGTTCCAGCTCGGCAGCTTCGCGTTCAGCTCGTGGGAGCAGCGCCCTTACCTGTTCCGCTTCGATCACGACCGGCCCATCACGGGCGGCGTCGATTACATGCAGCAGGACTGCACCTTCATGCCGCTCATGCGCGAGCGCGAAGTGATCGCCGTCTGCGTGACGATCACCGACGTGACGCACGTGAGCGTGATGCAGCGCGAGCGCGAAGAAGCCGTCGCCAAGCTGCGCGAATACGCCGACCGCGACGGCCTGACCGGCATCGGCAATCGGCGTTATTTCGAAACGCGGCTGGCCGAGGAATTCTCGCGCTGGCAGCGTTATGGCGGCGAGATGTCGGTGCTGCTGTTCGATCTCGACCACTTCAAGAAGATCAACGACGAGTTTGGCCACGTCGCCGGCGATACGGTGCTGCGCACGATGGCGCAGCGCGTGGCGGGTGTGGTGCGCAAGGAAGACATCTTCGGCCGGTTCGGCGGCGAGGAATTCGCACTGCTGCTGCCGTGTACGCCGCTAGACGACGCGATGCACGTGGCCGAAAAGATCCGCCATACGATCGGCGATACGCCTGTCGATGTGCAGGGCGATATCGTGGCCGTGACGGCGAGCGTGGGCGCGGCTTCGGCGCGGCCGGGCTCGAACGATTACGAGGTCATGATCAACGAGGCCGACGCCGCGCTCTACAGCGCCAAGCGCCAGGGCCGCAACCGCTCGGTGGTGCTGCTGCACGAGCTGAATTAGCTCCTCGACGGGGATGCCTGTTCTGGGGGCGATTGCTGTGCTAATCGGCGAAGTTGGGCGATGTTGGGGGAAGTATTCGCGTGCAATGCGCGAAATCACGGACTGACGGTGCATTCTGTCAGTCCCTGCCCCTATTTCCTGCAGGTTTCCTGAAAGCCCTCGACTGCGGCAGCAGGCAAAGGTTGATATACTTTTGCCCGTTTCCGGCCTCGGACCCTGAACGGCGTTCCGACAGGGCCGGTGCCTCGCGCGTGTCCGCGCGCGCGGGCGACCCGCGACATGCGGGCCCGAATATCTGTAACGCCCCGTCGAGGGCGCCCCCCAGCGGAGATCGTCTTGGCCGTTTCCAACCTCGTCGTGGACGATACACTTCAGACCGATGCCGCCGCCGCTTCGTCGGGCAGCTCGTTTTATCTGGCAATGCGGATCCTGCCTGCGGCGCAGCGCGACGCCATGTATCAGGTCTACGCCTTTTGCCGCGCTGTCGACGACATCGCGGACAGCGACCTGCCGCGCGCCGAGCGTGCGGCGGGGCTCGACCAATGGCGCGCCGACATCGACGCGTGCTATGCCGGCACCCCGCGCGCCTCGCTTGCCGCGCTCACGCGTCACATCCATACCTTCGGCCTGAAGCGCGAGGATTTCCACGCGATGATCGACGGCATGGCCATGGACGCCGCCGAAGACATCTGCGCACCCGACGAGGACACGCTCGACCTGTACTGCGACCGCGTCGCAAGCGCGGCGGGCCGCCTGTCGGTGAGAATTTTCGGGATGGACGACGAGCCTGGCCGCCTGCTCTCGCATCACCTCGGGCGCGCGCTGCAACTGACTAACATCCTGCGCGACATCGACGAAGACGCGGACATCAACCGCTGCTACCTGCCGCGCGAGTTGCTAGCGCGCGAAGGCATTGCTGCGACGACGCCGCACCAGATCGCCGCCGACCCTTCCCTGCCGCGCGTGTGCGCGACGCTGGTGGAGCGCGCGCTCAAGCATTTCGCCGAAGCCGACGCGATCATGGATCGCACGCCGCGCGTGCAGGTCAAGGCGCCGCGCATCATGTCGGGCGTCTACCGCGTGCTGCTGGAGCGCACCGTGGATCGCGGCTTCGACCTGCCGCGCACGAAAGTCGCCAAACCGCGCGCACGACTCATGTGGATCGTGGCGCGCTACGCGCTGTTCTGATGCCCCGGCTCGTCCACGTGATCGGCGCGGGGCTCGCGGGTCTCGCGGCGGCCGTCCGGTTGCAGCGGCGTGGAGTGCAGATCGCACTGCACGAAGCCGCCGGGCAGGCAGGTGGACGATGCCGTTCGTACTATGACCGCACGCTGGCGGCCACGCTCGATACCGGCAACCACGTGGTGCTGTCGGGCCATGGCGAGACGCTCGACTATGCGCGTGCCATCGGCGCCGCCGACGCGTTCAGCGGCCCCGACGAACCCGGTTTCGCGTTCATGGACCTGGCGGCGCGCTCGCGCTGGAGCGTGCGTTTTTCGCGCTCGCGCCTGCCGTGGTGGATCGCCGATGCCAACGCGCGCGTGCCCGATACGCGCCTGCTCGATTACCTGAACGTGCTGCCGCTTCTGTTCGCCAAGCCTGGCCGCACGGTTGCGCAGACCATGCCGTGCGTGGGGCCGCTCTGGGAGCGGCTGCTGCGCCCGCTCTACCTCTGCGCGCTCAATATCGAGCCGCACGAAGCCAGTGCGGAACTGGCGGGCGCGATGCTGCGCGAGGCGCTGTCGATCGGCGGCGAGGCATTCCGCCCGCTGACGGCGCGCAACGGCCTGTCGAGCGCGTTCATCGATCCGGCGCTACGCATGCTGCAGCATGGCGGCGCGGCGATCCGTCTCGATTCGCCGCTGCGGGGGATTGCGTACGACGATGCAGCGCGCCGCGCGGTGTCGCTCGATTTCGACAGTGGCCGTGTGCTGCTGGGCGCCGACGAAGCCGTTGTGCTGGCGGTGCCGTCCGCCGCTGCCGCTTCGCTCGTGCCGGAACTCCAGGCGCCGCAGCAACACACGGCGATCATCACGCTGCATTACGCGGTCGAGCCGCCGCCCGGACTGGCCACGCCGATGGTGCTCGTCAACGGCACGGCGGGCTGGCTCAATGCGACAGCCGGCCGACTGAGCGCGACGATTCACGACGCCGGTTCACTGCTGCGCCTCGCGAGCGACGAACTTGCGCGGCGCGTCTGGGCCGACGTGGCGGCCGCCGCGTCGCTGCCCGTCGAGCCGCTGCCCGCGTGGCAGATCGCAAGCGATGCGCAGGCGGTCTTTGCCGCCACGCCGCAAGAGGAACTGCGCCGCTCGTCGGCGCGCACCCGCTGGAACAATTTGACGCTCGCGGGCGACTGGACGGCTACCGGTCTGCCCGCGTCGATCGAAGGCGCAATCCGCTCGGGCCGCACGGCCGCGGATCTGCTCCTGTCTTGACACCAGGATGTACCGATGAACGATCTTTCCCAGGCCATGCCGGCCGACGACCCCGCACACGCGCGCGCCGCCGCGCCCGCGCCTGAAAGCGCGCCCGTGTCCGCCGCCGAGCTGGCGCATGATGCCGGCCTCGCCGCGGGTCTGGACGCCGCCGTCGCCCGCGCGACCGAGGCGATCCTCGCCGACCAGCGCGCCGACGGCCACTGGGTCTACGAACTCGAAGCCGACGCGACGATTCCCGCCGAATACGTGCTGCTGGTTCACTACCTCGGCGAGCAAGCGAACCTCGAACTCGAAGGCAAGATCGCGCGTTACCTGCGCCGCATCCAGCTGCCGGGCGGCGGCTGGCCGCTCTTCACCGACGGCGACATGGACGTGAGCGCGAGCATCAAGGCGTACTTCGCGCTGAAGATGATCGGCGACGCCGAGGACGCGGAGCACATGGTGCGCGCGCGCGAAGCGATCCTGGCGGCGGGCGGCGCGGAAAAGGCCAACGTCTTCACGCGCATCCTGCTGGCGCTGTTCGGCGTGGTGACCTGGTACGCCGTGCCGATGATGCCCGTCGAGATCATGCTGCTGCCCAAGTGGTTCCCCTTCCATCTCTCGAAGGTGTCGTACTGGGCGCGCACCGTGATCGTGCCGCTGCTCGTGCTGAACGCGAAGCGCCCGGTCGCGAAGAACCCGCGCGGCGTGCGCATCGACGAACTGTTCCGCAGCGCGCCCGTGAGCACCGGGCTGAACGAGCGCGCACCGCATCAAAGCCCCGGCTGGTTCGGTTTCTTCCGCGCCATCGACGGCGTGCTGCGCGTGGCCGATCCCCTCTTCCCGTCCTACCTGCGCCAGCGCGCGATCGACGCCGCCGTGGCGTTCGTCGATGAGCGCCTGAACGGCGAAGATGGTCTGGGCGCGATTTTCCCGGCCATGGCGAACGCCGTGATGATGTACGACGTGCTCGGCTATCCGGCCGACCACCCGCACCGTGCAATCGCGCGCCAGTCGGTCGAAAAGCTCGTCACGATCCACGCCGACGAAGCCTACGTGCAGCCCTGCCTGTCGCCGATCTGGGATACGTCGCTGGCGGCGCATGCGCTGATCGAAACCGGCGACGCGCGCGCGCGCGAGGCGGCGCGTCGCGGCCTCGAATGGCTGCTGCCGCTGCAGATTCTCGACGTGCGCGGCGACTGGATCTCGCGCCGTCCTGACGTGCGCCCGGGCGGCTGGGCCTTCCAGTACGCGAACCCGCACTACCCGGACGTGGACGACACGGCCGTGGTCGTGGCCGCGATGGAGCGCGTGGACAAGCTCGATAAGACCCGTAACTTCGACGAGCCGATGGCGCGTGCGCGCGAATGGGTCGTCGGCATGCAGAGCAGCAACGGCGGCTGGGGCGCGTTCGAGCCGGAAAACACGCACGAGTACCTGAACAACATTCCGTTCTCGGATCACGGCGCGCTGCTCGATCCGCCGACCGCCGATGTCTCGGGCCGCTGCCTGTCGATGCTCGCCCAACTGGGCGAAACGCCCGCCACCAGCGAACCCGCGCGACGCGCCTACAACTACATCCTCGCCGAGCAGGAAGCCGATGGCAGCTGGTACGGCCGCTGGGGCATGAACTACATCTACGGCACGTGGACGGCGCTGTGCGCGCTCAACGCGGCGGGCCTGGAGCACCACGACGCACGCATGCGGCGTGCGGCGCAGTGGCTCATCGCGATCCAGAACGACGACGGCGGCTGGGGCGAAGACGGCACCAGCTACAAGCTCGACTATCGCGGCTACGAACGCGCGGCGAGCACGGCCTCGCAGACCGCGTGGGCGCTGCTCGGCCTGATGGCCGTGGGCGAAGTGAACCATCCGGCGGTCGCGCGCGGCATCGCGTGGCTCCAGGAGACGCAGCGCGAACACGGCCTGTGGGACGAAACGCGCTTCACGGCAACGGGCTTCCCGCGCGTGTTCTATCTGCGCTATCACGGCTATCGCAAGTTCTTCCCGCTGTGGGCGCTCGCGCGCTACCGCAACCTGAAGCGCGAAGGCACGACGCTCGTGAAGGTCGGTCTGTGATGGCGGCCGTGGCATCGATGCAAACCCGTGGCGGGCTGCCCGTGATCGCCGTGACCGGCATGGCGTTCGAGGCGAGTATCGCGGCGGGCAAGGGACGCGACGGTATCGAAGCGGTCTATGCCGCGCGCGCCGATCTGCTTGAGCGCGCGTTGACGGCGGCGCTGGATCGGGGTGCGGCGGGCGTGATCAGCTTCGGCACGGCGGGCGGGCTGGGGCCCGATCTGGAGCCGGGCACGCTGGTGATCGCAGAGGCTGTCGAGGGGCCGTTCGGCGGCGTCGTTTGTGACAAGGCGTGGAGCGACCGTATGGCGGCGGCGCTGCTGGCCTCGCCGATGGCTGCGCAGACGCGTCGCGGCGTGGAAGCGGCCGTGGCCGCGCCGCTCACGGGTGCGGCGGACAAAGCCGCGCTGCATCAGTCGAGCGGCGGTGCGCTGGCCGTCGATATGGAATCGCATCTGGCAGCCGCTGCGGCGGCCGCGCGCGGGTTGCCGTTCGCGGTGTGCCGCGCGGTGGTCGACCCGGCGTGGCGCAGCTTGCCGAAGGCTGCGATGGCGGGGCTGCGCGATGATGGATCGACGGCGGTGCTGCCGATCCTGCGCGAACTGGCGCGTGACCCGCTGCAACTGGGCGGCCTGCTGCGCGTGGCGGCGGATGCTGGGGCGGCGCGCAAGGCGCTGACCGGCGCGCGGCGCGTGCTGACGGCTTCTGGCGCGTTTTTTCCTCGCTGAGTGTTCTTCTGGCGCGTGACGGGGAGATACGCGCGACCGCGCGCGCTATTCTTCCCGTTTTCGATATCTCTCTTGCGGCAACGCTAGTTTCCGTATCTCGGAAGTCTGCTGACATGCGTCAACTCGATGGCGCATAGGGCGCATTCGTCAGCAGTGCCATCTAACGCCCCGCGCGACCTGTCGGATACGCTCACAAGCTCACTGCGGTACACGCAGTTTCCAATGGCTTGGCGGTGTATCGCCCACTTTCATAGAAAAACAAAATGCGGTGGCAAGACTATCTGAGACAGGGGCATATCGTTGTGCAGGGACAGCTCTACGATCTGAGCCACCTGCTTGCTGCGAATGTCGAAATCAACATCGACGGAAATGGAGGATTCCCCGCGCGTAAGATCACGATGCATGTTGAGTACCTTTCCCACTGCGTCAACGTCGGCGCCAGGTCTAAAGACGAGCCACTTGATTTCGAAGTGCTCGGGCATTCCCGCCGGATGATCGACCATCAACGTCAAGAGCGAGCCTTTTGCCTTGACCGCTATCGCTGGTCGAAGCAATTGCCTGCGGTCATAGCGAGCTTGAACGATGAGGTCTGCTACTTCGGAAAACACGCGAACTGGCTGGTCGTGCGCGTTATCGACGATGAGGGAAAAGAGGTGCAGTACAGCATCTACTTTCGTATGCGCAAGGGGGACGCGGCTGGCACGCTACGCATGGTGATCGAGAGCGCATACGAACGCGGTGCGGGAAAACCGTCGCCTGGTATGCCGAAGAATCGCAAGAGCAAGATGCGATTCAAGATCATTGCGGCCAAGACCTTGCGTGGTGATGCCATACGTCATCCCGATAGCGCGTAGACCGGCAATCGAGGCAGGTCGCGAAGATTTCGCTACCTGAAATGGGCGGGGCTCCCGAAGGAGCCCCAATAAATCTCGAGTACGCTTGCCTGGTCATCGTTACCAACAACCAGGTGGAACCGGCACGGCCGGAACCTGATCTCTCAGGCGGTGTGGTGGACGTCCCGCAGGTCAAAACTTGCGAAACCTCGTCAGATCCACTTGGCCCAGAGGATAAACGGTCGCTGTGATTTTATCCACAGCTTTGTGAACAAAATCTGTGGATAATCCAGTCCGCGCTTTCCGAGGCCGCCCGACAAGGCTTTGCGGTCGGTGTGGGAGAAGTTTCGTTTCGCAACTGTACACAACTTAAAATTCCCCCACGTTTCCCCAAGCCAGGAACCGCCGTATCCGGGGCGAGCAAAAAATCACACCCTGTGATTTTTGGGTCTCGATCTGATCGGAATATTGAAATCCTAGGGAAAACCCCTATCTCTGGTACTATCTCAGCGTTAACCCTAGGTCTGAATCCATAAGGTCTGGGGGCGGATCAAGCATGGGAGTACCAGACATGAATTTTCATACCCGCAAGTGGGTCAAGCCGGAAGACCTCAACCCTAATGGCACCTTGTTCGGCGGCAGCCTGCTGCGCTGGATCGACGAAGAAGCGGCCATCTACGCAATCTGCCAGCTCGACAATCAGCGCGTGGTGACGAAGCTGATCTCCGAAGTGAACTTCGTGAGTTCAGCGCGCCAGGGCGACATCATCGAACTGGGTATTACGGCGACCGACTTCGGCCGCACGTCGATCACGCTGCGCTGCGAAGTCCGCAACAAGGTCACGCGCAAGAGCATCCTGACGATCGAGAAGATGGTGTTCGTGAACATGGGCGCCGACGGCAAGCCGGCTCCCCATGGCCGCGAGCGCATCCGTTACGCCGAGGAAGCCTACGAGCGTTACCGCCAGACCGTGCAGACGGCAGCGGACGCGACGGCAATGGCCGCGGCGAACCAGGCCACTCGTGCTGAGCAGCCGGAAGACGAAGCGGTGCATTGAGTCGCGCCTCGTTGCGCTGAACGATAAAAAACCCGGCAAGGTCGATGACCTTGCCGGGTTTTTCGCATCTACGCGTCGCCCACCTCAGCAGGCGAGCCGATCAAATCGCGCTTAAGGCGCCGATGCCGGAACGGCAGGAGCCGCAGCCGAAGCGGGCGCTGGTGCCGAAGCCGCTTTCGCCGCAACCGCCCCAGAAGCCGCCTTGGCCGCCGAAGCAGGAACCGGCGCAGACGCCGCTGCACCCGCAGCGATACCCGCCGTGCCCGCTGCCGCAGCAGCCCCGGCCCCGGCGCCCGCCGCACCGGCGGCAGGCGTCGCTGCACTGCCCTCGCCCGGATCTTCGTAGTTCGGCAGGCCGTTGTCATTCGCCTTGCCCGAGCCGGCCCCGCCAGCGGCACCCGAATCGCTCGGCGCGCCCGGATCCTCATAATTCGGCAGCCCGTTGTTCGACTTGTTCGTCGTACCCGCCCCGCCGCCGTTGTCATCCGTTGCGCCTGGATCGCCGTAATCCGGCAGCGGCGCGTTGTTGCTCTGCGAGCCGCGGATCATCGACTGACGCTGCTGGCGGTACGCGTCGCGCACGAACGAATACTTGTCGAGCGCCGCCTGTTGCAGCAGGTCGGTCGCGCCCAGCAGGTCTGCGCGCGTGCTGACGAACTGCGCGATATACATCGGATTGCGCACGGCCGGCTCGATGTAGTTGAGCAGGTTGAACTTCACGTCCACACCCATGCCGATGCCGTCGCGAATCGAACTCGGCCCGAACACCGGCAGCACGAGATAGGGGCCCGCCGGCACGCCGTAGTGGCCCATCGTCAGGCCGAAGTCCTGATGGTGCTTCGGCAGGCCCGCAGGCGTCGCGAAGTCGATCAGGCCGCCCAGGCCGAAGGTCGTGTTCATCGCGAGACGCATCAGGTCTTCGGTCGCGTCGGTGATCTTCAACTGCAACAGATCGTTGGCGAAGTTGCTGATGTCGCCGAGATTCGAGAAGAAGTTGGAAATCGCCTGGCGCATCGGCTGCGGCGTGACTTTCTGGTAACCCTTCGCGATCGGCTGCGCGATATGGGTGTCGAGCGCGTCGTTGAACGTAAAGATCGCCCGGTTGGCCGGCTCGAACGGGTCGCCCGGCTTGCGGTCAGGACCGGTTGCGCAACCTGACGTCACGAGGAGCGCCAGGCTCGCCGCCGCCATGGTGAGCGCGGCTTGTTTCTTCTTCATTGATCGATCCCCTGCATTTGCGATCGTGCGCGCTTCGCGCGCGGCTTGCCCATCAGCACCGGCTGGAACACCACGGCGCCAATCAGCGTACATAACAAGGACAGCGCGAGCAGCTTGCCCATGCTCGACGTGCCCGGATGGTGCGAAAGCCACAGGCTGCCGAACGCCGTGGCGGTGGTTGCGGCCGAGAACAGCACCGCATGTGTGAGGCTCGAATGCAGGAGGCCGGTCTGCCCCGCGCGCCATGCCATCACGAAATAGATTTTGAACGCGACGCCGACACCCAGCATCAGGGGAAGCGCGATGATGTTGGCGAAATTGAGTTGGATACCGAACACAACGCACAACTCAAGTGTCACGAGCGCCGATACCAGCAGAGGAATCAGCGTGCGCAGCACGTCGCCGAAATGGCGCAGCGTGATCCACAGCAGCGCCGTGATGAGCAGCACCGACCAGCCCGCCGCCTGCAGGAACGCGAGGATGATGACGTTGGCCGAATGCAGGATCGAGATCGGGCCGCCGATTGCGCCTGGCTCCGCCGCCTTCACGGCGTGCGAGAAGCGCGCGAGCATGACGTCGTCGTTCGGATCGACGCCCGCGGGCACGCGCGGCGCGACATCGACGATCGCCTGGCCCGTGACCGACGACACCCAGTCGCCGACCATCGCCGGCGGCAGGTTCTCGCGCGTGATTTCCGACGGCTGCAGCAGGCGTTCGAGCTGCGCGAAGGCGAGCTTGAGCGGCTGGCTGAAGGCGGTTTCGGCCTTGTCGCGCACGGCCGGGCTGGCGGCCGCAAGCTTCATGAGGCCATCCGACAGATGTTTGGCCTCGGCGGCGCCCGGGCCCGGATGGTCGCCCGCCGCGAGCGCGAGCTGATTGGCGGCGCGCTTGAGCGTGTCGACGCGCACCGCGTCCGTGACCGGCGACGAAGGCTGTTGCGTGAGCGCGGGCATCAGCTGCTGCGAGGCGCTCGCGATCAGCATGAGCTTTTGCTGCTGGTCGGTCGGGATCAGCGAGCTGAGCGTGGTCGCGCGCCCGACTTCGGGCAGCTTCGACAGCTTTGCGGCGATCTTGTCGGCGTCTGCAAGCGTGGGCGCGAGCACGCTCACGTCGTTGATCGAAATGACAGGCGAATTCTTCAGCGCGATCAGCGTCGCCATCGACTCTGTATGCGGATCCTTCAGGTGCAGCGGATTGAAGTCGAAGCGCAGGAAATACAGCAGCGGCGACGCGCCCACCACCACGATCAGCGTGCCGATCAGCACCGGCTTGCGGTGTTCGGCGAGCCACTTGTCCACCGGCGCGAGAAACGCGAAACCCGGCGAAGCGCGCTCGCCCTTCGGCTTGAACACGCTGATGAGCGCAGGCAGCAGCGTCATGTTCAGGATGTACGCGACGAACATGCCCACGCCCGCAATCTGGCCGAGTTCGGACAGCCCCTTGTAGGCGGTCGGCAGGAACGAGAAGAAGCTTTCCGCCACGGCAATCGCCGCGAGCGTGAGCGGCACGCCGATCAGCCGCGCGGTCTTGAGGAGCGCGACGTCGAGCCGGTCGTCCTGAAAGCGCTCCTCGCGATACTTCACGCCGAACTGCACGCCGAAGTCCACGCCGAGCCCCACGAACAGCACCATGAAGGCCACCGACAGCATGTTGAGCGAGCCGATCATGGCCAGACCCAGCGCCGCCGTGGCGATCAGGCCCACCACCAGCGTGATGAGCACCGCGCCGATCAGGCGGCCCGAGCGCAGCGCGAGCCACAGGATCAGGAGCACGACGATGGCCGTGATCGCGCCGTTGAGCGCGGCGCCGTCCTGCACCGAGGCGAATTCGTCGTCGGCGAGCGGCTGTTCGCCGGTCAGGCGCACGCGCGCGCCGTATTCGGTGTCGAGGTGCAGCGACGCGGCGGTGTCGCGGATCGCCTGCGAGGCGCTCGCGCCCGCCTTGAGTGCGGCGAAATTCAGCACCGGCTGAACGGTGACGAACGCGAACGCGGGCCTGGTTGCGGCGTCCTTGTCCACCAGCGCGCGCCACGAGAACGCGGCGGGCTTGCCCGCGAGCACCTGATCGACGGTATCGGCCGCGCTGCCGAGCAGGCTTGCCATTTGCGGCAGCTTGACCTGACCGATCGTGAGCGGCAATTGCAGCGTGGTCGTGAGCGTGCCCGCGAGGCCCGCGAGGCTAGGATCCTTCGCGAGCTGGTTGATCAGCGGGCGCGCCTGCACGAGCTGGCCGGTGGTGGACAGCACGGTTGGCGTCGACGGGAACAGCAGGCCGTTGTGCTCGAAGAACGGGCCGCCCGCGGGCTGCGTGACGGCGCTGAATTCGTTCTTGTCCTGCATGAGGGCGCCGGCGAGCTTGTCGGCGGCGGCGTCCGCGAGTTCGGGCACCTGTGCTTCGACCACCACCAGCAGCGAGCCGCTGCGCTGCGGGAACGCACGATCCTTGGCTTCGCCGAGCGCGGCCCATTCGGCGTTGTTCTCGACGAGGCCGCTGATGTCCGTGTTGATCTTGAAATGCTTCGCAACGTACACGCCGCCGAGGACGGCGAGCACGAGCGCGAGTGTGATGACCCACGCCGCGCGGCGCACAGACCAGGCGACGAGGTGGATGATGAATGGCTTCAGCATAAAGGCGAGGGGGCCTTGTCGTTTAACTATTCTTGATGTGAAGCGCTCAAGTATACCGGCCTGGCCCAAGGAGGCGTGGCTTGCGCACACGAGCGCAGGCGGTAAAGCCGTTATACTGGGTCAGCCGGGGCGGGATCGCAGCGTGGTGTGTGCCGCAACCTTGCCCCATCCCACCGGCATCCGTAATTCACTGCTCCAAAAAACGCGTATGAAACGTTATCTGACCGCATTTATCGCCGCCGCCTTCCTGTCGGGCGTGTCGGGCGCCGCTTTTGCCCAGTCGTCGCCGGACGCCGTCGTCAAGGCCGCCGTGGAAGGCACCGTGAAGGCGATGCAGGCCGATCCGCAAGCTCGCGGCGGCGACATGGCCCAGATCACCAAGGTGGTCGAGACCCATTTCGTGCCCGCTACCGACTTCCAGCGCACCACGCGTATCGCCATCGGCAAGGCCTGGACGACGGCTACGCCCGACCAGCAGCAAAAGTTGTATGAGCAATTTCAACTCCTGCTCGTGAAGACCTATGCGTCGTCGCTCGCGCAACTGCGTGACACCCAGGTCAACTTCAAGTTCGCACCGTCGAACACGGGCGCGGCCGCGAAGGACACCGTCGTGCAGTCGCATGTGCTGAGCAACGGCGGCGACGACGCCATCGACTATCGTCTTGAGCGTTCCGGCAACGGCTGGAAGATCTATGACATCAACATGATGGGTGCATGGCTGATCCAGGTCTATCAGACCCAGTTCGCCGACCAGATCGCCAAGGGCGGCATCGACGGTCTCATCAAGTTCCTCATCGATCACAACGCTCGCAGCTGATCCCGCATCGTTAGAACAGCTTAGGCGTTCAGGAAGTTTTCGCACGGCGCGTGCTCGAAAGAGACGCGCCGTGTGTGTTTTGGCGAGTTGACCTGCTTGCTTACTTCCGGCGGTTCTCCACCGCAAACTTGATCAATTCCGCCTGACCGTCGATATCGAGCTTGCGCTTGAGATTGAGCCGATGTGTCTCGACCGTGCGCACCGACAGCCCAGCGCGCTGCGCGATCTGTTTGCTCGATAGACCTTCGGCGAGCGCATCCAGGATGTCGCGCTCGCGCGGCGTCAGGCGCTCGATCGGCGTTTCCTTGAGCGACGCCTGGATCATGCGCGCGCCCAGCCCCGCGCTGAAAAACGTCTGCCCGGCCAGCACCGCCTCGATCGCGCGCACGATTTCCGCGCCCGGCGAATCCTTGAGCACGTAACCGCTCGCGCCCGCACGCAGCGCCTGGGTGACGTATTCGACGTTGTCGTGCATCGACAGCATCAGCACGCGGATTGCCGGAAAGCGTTCGTGAAAAATCCCCGCGAGCGCGATGCCATTGATGCCGGCCATGCCGACGTCCATCAGCGCGAGATCGGGTTCGAGCGCGGCGGCGAGCGCAATGGCTTCATCGGCGTTGCCGGCTTCCCCGGCGACTTCGAGGCCCGGCACGGCTTCGAGCCGCGCGCGCAAGCCGTCGCGCACGAGCGGGTGATCGTCGACGAGCACGAGGCGCGCGGCCTTCGCCGCCTGCGCTTTCGCGGGCTCATTCGTTGGCTCCTTCGCTGGCTCTTTGGCTGGTTCGTTCATGGTGTCTCTGTGTGCTTCTTCGTTGCGTCGTGTTCGTTGCGGGCGTTGTTCGCCCGGATCGGCGCCCACGCGGTCAGCACCGTATGCCCCGGTTTTGAATGGATGGTCAGACGGCCGCCCAGCGGTTCCAGGCGCTCGCGCATGTTGCGCAGCCCCGTGCCCGCGCGCGGATCGGCCTGCGCGAGCGCGACGTCGAAGCCGCAGCCGTTGTCGGCGATGGCGAGCGTCACGCCATCCTGCGCGATATCGAGGGTGAGCGCCGCGCGGCGCGCATGGGCGTGCTTCACGATGTTGGTGAGCGCTTCCTGCGCGATGCGGAACAGCGCCGTGTTGACGGCGTCGGGCAACGGCGCGGCCGACGCGCTCAGGTTCGCGCCGCCCTCGCCTGCCTGCGTGAAGCCGATTTCCATCGACGATTCTTCGGCGAGTTCGCGCGTGAGCTGCTCCAGCGCGGCAGCCAGACCCAGATCGTCGAGCATCGCCGGGCGCAGCGCGTGCGAGATGCGGCGCACTTCGCGCAACGTGTCGGACAGGCGCGTGAGCCCGGTGGACAGCGACGCCTCGGCGGCGCTCACGCGCGTCTCGCCGCGCTCGAAACGCGCGAGCGCCGATTCGAGCAGCAGTTTCGCCGAAACCAGCATCTGGCTGATGCCGTCGTGCAACTCGCGCGACAGGCGTGCGCGCTCCTGCTCCTGCGATTCGACGACCTGCTGCGCGAGGCGCTTGAGCTTGGCGTCGGTGCTGCGGTACTCGCTCACGTTGAGCACCAGCGCGCCGAGCGCGAACACCCCCACGCCCGCGAGCGCGATCACGCCGAGCCATTGCAGCGTGCGCTCGATATTCGCCGAGGCGCGCTCGTCGATATGGGCGAGCGTCGAATCGACATCGTCGAGATAGATCCCCGTGCCGACCATCCAGCCCCAGCGCGGCAGCGCGACCACATAGCCGAGCTTGGGCGCGAGCTTGCCCGTCGAGGGCCGGTGCCACATGTAGCGCACGTAGCCGCCGCCGTGCTGCGCTGCGCTGACGAGTTGCTGGATCGTGAGCGAGCCTTGCGGATCGCGCAGGTTCCACAGATCCTGGCCGACCAGACTGGGCTCGCGCGGATGCATCAGCGAGCGGCCATGCATGTCGTAGACGAAGAAATAGCCGTCGGGGCCGAAGTCCATCTTTTGCAGCACGGCGAGCGCGGCGCGCTGGCGGGCGGCATCGTCGGCAGGCGCGGCGCTGGTCGTGGCGCTAGTTGTGGCGGCATTGGGCGCGTAGAGCGGCTCGATCGCGCTGGTGGCGAGTTCGACGTAATGGCGCAGCTCGATTTCCTTGCTCGACAGATAGGCGGCCTGCATGGTGGCGTGCTGCGTGCGGGCGAGCGCGGTGGCCTGCTGCCGCACGCCAATGCCGATGCTGGCGATGGCCGCGAGAAACGGCACGACCGCGAGCAGGAAGATTTTTGTCTTCAGGCGGTCGTTGAAGAAAAATGGGGCGGGCATGGCGACGTTCGGGAGCAGAGTGTGCAAGCATAACCGGGCGCGCTCGCGGGGATGGTGCCATTTCCCGTTTGCTGTCCTGGGTCTCGCGAGATAGATGCGTGCACAACGATTTCGCGTTTGCCGTAAAGGCGCGTTTCCCTATGAGTGGAACATGATTCGAACGATGACTTTGCGCGTGCCGGCTTCTGCTATCGCGATGGCGCTGTTGCTTGCTGCGTGCGCTGGCGGCCCTGCATCGACGCGCGTTGCACAAACGATGCCGCTCGTGATCGCGCATCGCGCAGGCACGGGCGACGCGCCGGAGAACACGCTTGTTGCGATTCGCTCAGCGCTGGCGAATCGCGCCGACGCAATCTGGCTCACCGTCCAGTTGAGTCGAGACGGCGTGCCGGTGCTTTATCGGCCCACGGATCTCGCTGCGCTAACCGATGCGCAAGGGCCAGTCGCCGCAAAGACCGCAGCAGAACTTGCACACGTCAACGCGGGCTGGCAGTTCAGGTCGCAAGACGCGTGGCCGTACCGGCAGACGCCGGTGGGCATTCCGACGCTTGCTGAGGCACTAGCCGCGATTCCCGCCGATATCCCCGTGATACTCGATATGAAAGCGCTGCCCGCAGCGCCGCAGGCCGCAGCCGTGGCGCGCGTGCTCGATGACGCCGGTGCATGGAATCGCGTGCTGCTCTACTCGACCGAAGCGGCCTATCAGCAGGCTTTTGCTGGGTGGCCGCGCGCGCGTGTCTTTGAATCGCGCGATGCGACGCGGGGACGTCTCGCAAGCGTCGCGCTCGCGCATACGTGCGAAGCGCCGCCGCCAGCCAACGCCTGGGCAGCCTTCGAATGGCGTCGCCCGATCGAACTGACCGAGCGTTTCACGCTGGGCGAAGCGCACTCCACCGTCGCCGATGCACAACTCTGGTCGCCGCAAGCCGTGCAGTGTTTTCGAACGAACGCCGGTGTGCAGATCGTCGCGATTGGCGTGAACAATGCGGCGGACTACAAAGCGGCCGCATGCGCGGGCGTGGATGCCGTGCTGGCCGATTCGCCGCGCCAGATGACGCCGGTGCGCGATGCGCTGCGCAAAGCAGGCTGGCGCTGCCCATAAATGCGAAATCACGCGACAGGCTACGTAATACTACGTAGGCGCCTTACGTAGTTGTCCGGTTGTGGGCCGCGCGTTGAAAGCGAATACTGTGCGCCACGTTGCGCCGTTTCTTTGTCTAGTATGAAGAACGCGGCAACAAAGACCACCCATTAAAAAAATCAAACAGGAGACGCAATGAGTCGGACTTCCAGTTTTGTCGTCTGGACGCTAGTCGCGCTGCTTGGCGCGTTCGCGTTCGGCACCATCGCGCTCGCGCACGGCGAACGCATTTCCGCACTGTGGATCGTGATTTGCGCGGTCTGCGTTTATCTGATCGCTTACCGCTTCTACTCGCGCTTCATTGCGTCGACGGTGCTGCAACTCGACGGCCTGCGCATGACGCCGGCCGTGCGCCACAACGACGGGCTCGACTACGTGCCCACCAACAAGTACGTGCTGTTTGGCCACCACTTCGCGGCGATCGCGGGCGCGGGCCCGCTGGTCGGCCCGGTGCTGGCTGCGCAGATGGGCTACATGCCCGGCATGCTGTGGATTCTCGCGGGCGTGGTGTTCGCGGGGGCGGTGCAGGACTTCGTCGTCCTGTTCCTGTCCACGCGTCGCGACGGCCGCTCGCTGGGCGATCTCGTGAAGATGGAACTCGGGCCGATTCCGGGCGTGATCGCGCTGTTCGGCACTTTCCTCATCATGATCATCATTCTCGCGGTGCTCGCGCTGATCGTGGTGAAGGCGCTGACGAACTCGCCGTGGGGCACGTTCACCGTGGCCGCGACGATTCCCATTGCGATCTTCATGGGCCTCTACGTGCGCTATATCCGCCCCGGCAAGATCGGCGAAATTTCGATCATCGGCTTCGTGCTGCTGATGGCGTCGATCGCCTTCGGCCAGCACGTGCACGATTCGCCGACGCTGGCCGCATGGTTCACGTTCACGGGCACCCAGCTCACGTGGATCCTGATTGGCTACGGTTTTGTCGCCTCGGTGCTGCCGGTGTGGCTGCTGCTCGCGCCGCGCGACTACCTGTCGACGTTCCTGAAGATCGGCACGATCCTCGCGCTCGCGATCGGCATTCTGATCGTCGCGCCGGAACTCAAGATGCCGGCGTTCACGAAGTTCATCGACGGCACGGGGCCGGTGTGGTCGGGCAACCTGTTCCCGTTCCTCTTCATCACGATCGCGTGCGGTTCGGTCTCGGGCTTCCATGCGCTGATCTCGTCGGGCACCACGCCCAAACTGCTCGATAACGAAACCAACGCGCGCTTCATCGGTTACGGCGCGATGCTGATGGAATCGTTCGTCGCGATCATGGCGCTGGTGGCTGCTTCGGTGATCGAGCCGGGCGTGTACTTCGCGATGAACGCGCCGCTCGCGGTGCTCGGCACGTCGCCGGATGCGGTTGCGCACACGGTCGGCCAGTGGGGCTTCGTGCTCACGCCGGACATGCTCACGCAGACGGCTCACGCCGTGGGCGAGACCACCATCGTCGCGCGCGCTGGTGGCGCTCCGACACTGGCGGTCGGCATGGCGCAGATCCTGCACCAGGTGATCGGCGGCGAAGCGATGATGGCGTTCTGGTATCACTTCGCGATCCTGTTCGAAGCGCTCTTCATCCTGACCGCTGTCGATGCAGGCACGCGCGCGGGCCGCTTCATGCTGCAGGATCTGCTGGGCACGTTCCACCCCGCGCTCAAGCGCACGGAATCGCTGCCCGCGAACCTGATCGCCACGGCGCTGTGCGTGGCGGCGTGGGGCTACTTCCTGTATCAGGGCGTGGTCGATCCGCTCGGCGGCATCAACACGCTGTGGCCGCTCTTCGGCATCTCGAACCAGATGCTCGCTGGTATCGCGCTGATGCTCGCCACGGTCGTGCTGTTCAAGATGAAGCGCGAGAAGTTCGCGTGGGTCACTGCCCTGCCGACGCTGTGGCTGCTGATCTGCACGCTGACGGCAGGCCTGCAGAAGATCTTCGACAGCAACCCGAAGGTGAGCTTCGTGGCGCATGCGCAGAAACTGCAGGCGGCACTGGATGCGGGCAAGATCCTGGCGCCCGCGAAGTCGGCGGAACAGATGCAGCGCATGATCTTCAACGACTACGTGGACGCGGCGCTGTCGGGCCTGTTCATCTTCGTGGTGGTGAGCATCGTGGTGTACGGCCTGATCGCGATTGCACGCGCTCGCCGCACGGAGCGTCCGACCGTGCAGGAGACGCCGTACGAAGCGCTGCCGGCTGGCGCGACGATTGCGGCGCGTCACGGCGCGCACTGATCGCATCGGCATAGACATCGACGCAACGGAGCGAACCATGTTCTCTGAACTTCGCGACAACGTGCAGACGGCCGGGCGCTATCTCGGCCAGGCCATGCGGCTGATGGTCGGCCTGCCGGACTACGACGGCTACGTCGCGCACATGCGCGCGACCCATCCCGACCGTCCGGTCATGACCTACGAGGAGTTCTTCCGCGAGCGGCAGAACGCGCGGTATGGCTCGGGCGCGGGGAAGTGCTGCTGAGGGCGAAGACACTCGTCCGAGGACAGAAGGCGCGATGACGGAAGTCATCGCGCTTTTTTTATGCTCAAACCGTCGCCTGTGCGGCGCAGTGCTCGCGCCACATGAGTCGCCAGGCGTTCTCGATATGGCGGGCGAAACGCGGCGCATCCATCAGCGGCGACGCTTCCATACGCGCGCGCAGTCCCGCGCGCATGGCTGCAAGACGCGGCAGATTGCTTGCCAGCTCGACGGCGATGCGCACGAAGTCGTCGTCGCTATGCGCGACCAGGTCGAGCATGCCGAGGTTCGCCGCGATGCTCCAGCCGCCGCGACTTGCCGCTGAACGCCCCGTGCGCGTAACCACCGGCACGCCCATCCAGAAGGCGTCGAGGCTCGTGGTGTGGCCGTTGTAGGGGAACGTGTCGAGCGCGAGATCGACGCATCGCCAGGTTTCCAGGTACGCGCCCCGCGTCTGATGCGCGACGAACGAGACACGCGCTGGGTCGATTCCCTGCTTTTGCGCCCGAGCGAGCAGCGCGTCGCGCGGCGCACCTTCCGGAGCGAGCAGAAGCAGACGCGCGCGCGGCACGCGAGCCAGCACGGCGCTCCACAGACGGAGTGCATGATCGCTGATCTTGGCCGGGTTGTTCAGGCATCCGAACGTAAAGGCCGCATCGGCCGATGCGGCTGCGGGCAGCGCATTGACCGCTATGCCGTCGACCTGCGCCTCGAAGCACCAGAACGCATCGGGCAGGCGGATCGAGCGTTCGGCGTACAGTGCGTCGCGGTTCGTTTCGTCGACGGGATCGAGCCACGGGTCGGTGAGCCGGTAGTCCATCGCCGGACTGCCCGTCGTGCCGGGATAGGCGAGCCACGCGACCTGCACCGGCGCGGGGCGGCGCGCGAACAGCAGGCGCCGGTGGCCCGCCATATGCATGGTGATATCGACGAGGATGTCGATGCGATCCGAGCGGATCAAGTCTGCGAGCGCGGCGTCGTCGAGCGTATGGACATTGCGCCAGACATCGGCGAGCGGCATGAACTGCCGGGTGATGGCATCAGGTTTCGCGACGCTCGCATAGCAGAAGATCTCGAATGCCCGGTGATCGTGATTGCGCAGCAATGGCAGCATGAAAAGCGCCTGGCAATGCGAACGAAAATCGGGCGATACATAGCCTATGCGCAAGCGCCGCTGCGGCGTGCAGTCGTTGTCGTGAGGCGTCGCGGCAGTGGTGAGCGGCGCCTCGAAGCGGGCCGCGAAGCGCCGGCATTCATCGAGCAGCACCTGTGGGTCGTCGCTCTGAAAAGCCAGCGCGAAGATCAGGTCGCCGTGCGCGATGTAGACATTGGGACTCGTGCGGTCGTCAGGGGAAGCAAGGGCGAGCGCGCGGCGGTACGACGCCACGGCATCGTCGAGTCGTCCCATGTCGAGCAGCGCATTGCCCAGCGTGGCGTGCGCATCGGGGAACGCGGGGTTGAGGGCGATCGATCGCTGCAACGCGGCTTCGGCGTCTTGCAGACGCTGGCCCGTCAGCAGGCCGCCCAGGTGATACCAGGCTTCGTGATGCGCGGGCTGCAAGGCGACCGCGCGCTGCAGGGCCTCGATCGCTTCCAGCGGCTCGCGCACGCCGATCAGTGTCGCCAGGTTGTAGTGCGCGTCGGCGAGCGTGGGGTCGATTGCGATGGCGGTACGTGCGGCGGCTTGCGCCTCGGCGGGATGCAGCTTCGACAGTGCGTGCGCGAGATTGCTCCAGGCGAGCGCGAAGTCGGGCTTGAGCGATACCGCCTGGCGCAACGCCGCGGCGGCCGCTTCCCAGTCGCAGTCGCACAGCAGGTTGCCGAGATTGAAATGCGCGACCGCAAGCGCCGGATCCAGCGCGATGGCCCGACGCAGCGCCGCTTCGGCCTCGTCGGGGCGCGATGCGCCTAGCAGCAGGCCGAGGCTGTTCCACGCAGGTGCGAACCCGGGATCCAGCGCCAGCGCACGCCGTAGCGCGGCCTCGGCGCTTTGGGGGGCGTTCGATAGCAACAGCGCGCCCAGGTTGAAATGCGCGTGCATGAAATCCGGCTGCAAGGCGATAGCGCGTTCAAGCAGCGCGCGGGCTTCGACGGGCCGTGTCCTGCGCAGCAGGTTGCCGAGGTTGTTGTGCGCTTCGGCAAGCGCAGGATCGAGCGCGATGGCGACACGCAGGTGCTGTTCGGCTTGCTCTGCGTCGTCGGCGAAGGTCTGGGCCAGATAGAAATGCGCGGCGGCCAGCGTGGGATCGAGCGCGAGCGCTTCGCGCAAGGCGGCGCGCGTGTCGTCGATGCGCCCTTGCGCGCGCAACGCCAGCGCGCGATCGATGAGCGCCAACGCATCGATGGCTGGCCGGATGGCTGAAGGAGCGGCCTCAGTTTGGGTATCGGTGGAGTCCATGGCGAGCGTTCGGAGTGTCGTCGGGAGCCGTCTATTCTGGATCCCTGGCTATCCTGAAAATTCTCACCACTGCGCCGCCGCGATCTGCCGCAACAAAAACACAAAGGGCGCAACGGCTTGCACCGTTGCGCCCTTCTCAACTTCCAGCGCCCTGAAAGCGCCGAAGCAAAACTTAGCTAGCTGCGACCGTCACCGGCTTCTTCGTCTTCGCCGAGTTCTTGATCTCTTCGAGCTTGATTTCGACGTGACGCGAGAACACGTATTCAGCCGGACGTTGCGTATCCAGCGGGATGTCCTTCACGAATGCGCCTTCGGTCTTCGGGCCGCTCAGCGCGACCTTCAGTGCCTTGAGCGGGTGCGCGACCGTGTCCATCACGGCGGTAGCCTCGAAGCCACAGTGAACCATGCAGTCCGCGCACTTCTCGTACTTGCCCGTACCGTACTTGTCCCAGTCGGTCGTTTCCATCAGTTCCTTGAAGGTCTTCACATAACCTTCGCCGACCAGATAGCACGGCTTTTGCCAGCCGAACACCGTACGCGCCGGGTTGCCCCAGGGCGTGCATTCGTAGGTCTGGTTGCCCGCCAGGAAGTCGAGGAACAGGCTCGACTGGCTGAACGACCACTTCTTGCCGTTGTTGCCGCGCTTGAAGATCTCGCGGAACAGGTTCTTGGTCTTGTCGCGGTTCAGGAAGTGCTGCTGATCCGGCGCGCGCTCATAGGCATAGCCCGGCGACACCGTGATGCCGTCCACGCCGATTTCGCCGACCGTGTCGAAGAACTTCGCCACGCGCTCGGGCACCGCGTCGTTGAACAGCGTGCAGTTGATGTTCACGCGGAAGCCGCGACGCTTGGCTTCCTTGATGGCCGCGACGGCCTTGTCGTAGACGCCTTCCTGCGACACCGAGTGATCGTGCGCTTCGCGGTCGCCGTCCAGGTGAACCGACCAGACGAAGTACGGATTCGGCTGGTAGTCGTCCATCTTCTTTTCCATGAGCAGCGCGTTCGTGCAGAGATACACGAACTTCTTGCGCGCCATGATGCCCTTGACGATCTGGGGCATTTCCTTGTGCAGCAGCGGCTCGCCACCGGCGATCGAGACGACCGGCGCACCGCATTCGTCCACGGCTTCGAGGCATTCCTCAAGCGACAGACGCTGGTTCAGGATGGGATCCGGATAGTCGATCTTGCCGCAGCCGTTGCAGGCCAGGTTGCAGCGGAACAGCGGCTCGAGCATGAGCGCGAGCGGATAACGCTTATTGCCGCTGAAATGCTGGCGGAAGATGTAGGAGCCAACGCGGACTTTTTGGAGCAGCGGAATAGACAAGAGTGTCCTCCTTAAACTTCGCGCGCGACGAGCGGTTGCAACAGCTTCGACGGCAGCTTGAATTCGACTTTTTCTTCACGGCCCGCCATCGTCGACACCTCGACAGGCCCCAACGCGCGCAGCGCGTCGATCACGTTTTCCACCATTTCTTCAGGCGCCGACGCACCGGCAGTGATGCCGACCGTCTGCGCGCCTGCGAACCACTCGGCCTTCACTTCCGAGCCGTCCGCCACGAGGTAGCTCGGCAGACCCGATTCGCTGCCGATTTCGCGCAGACGGTTCGAGTTCGAGCTGTTCGTGGCGCCTACGACCAGCAGCACGTCCACTTGCGACGACAGATCGCGCACGGCGGCCTGACGGTTTTGCGTCGCGTAGCAGATGTCGCGCGTGTCCGGGCCGACGATGTCGGAGAACCGCTTGACGAGCGCATCGATAATGCCGCGCGTATCGTCCACCGACAGCGTGGTCTGCGTCACGTACGCGAGCGGCGCGTCGAGCGGCAGATCCAGCTTCTGCACGTCCGCTTCGCTTTGCACCAGCAGCACGGTGCCGGGAATCTGGCCGATCGTGCCTTCGACTTCGGGGTGACCGGCATGACCGATCAGGATGAGCGTGCGGCCCGCCGCGACGTACTGGCGGCCTTGCACGTGAACCTTGGTGACGAGCGGGCAGGTGGCGTCCAGCACGTCGAGTTCGCGTTCTTCGGCAGCACGTTCGACCGTCTTGGCAACGCCGTGCGCGCTGAAAATCGCGACGGCGCCTTCGGGCACTTCGTCGAGTTCTTCCACGAAACGCGCGCCCTTGTTACGCAGGTTCTCGACCACGTGACGGTTGTGGACGATCTCATGGCGCACGTAGACCGGCGCGCCGTGCTTCTGCAATGCGCGATCGACAATCTCGATAGCGCGGACAACCCCCGCACAAAAGCCGCGGGGTTGGGCAAGGATGACTCGCATAGGGTGGCGAACTCCGACTGCCGCGAATTACGTGCAAACCCTGTCAGGCCTGCTCGCCGCGGCGATCATATTAATAAGGTGCTAATGAATGCGTACGTCCGCCTGGGGGAGGGCGGAAAAACCAGACGCGCATTTTAACCCCATCGCCGCACCTTTGCTGCGTGGCGCACGAGAAGGTGCGGCGCGCACGCGACGATAATCGCCTTTCATTCGCTTTTGCCCCGATTCGGACGGTGCTTTTGCCCCGATTTCGCTGCCGTATTGGCCTCACCCGTGACCCCGCCCGAGCCCCCGTGCGGCCGCGTGGCAGCGCGATGACAGCCCCGCGGCAAGCCGGTGACGGCGGGATGACGGTCACGCAGCACGTCTTCAACTGAAAGACTTGTGAAAGTAATCGTCGTGCAATTTTTCTTAACGAGGGCCAGACGAGGGTTGGCGCGGTGCAACATGAGGCGGGAACCCTTAAACTAACGTCCCCGCTGCCGGAGCGCCCGGCGCGATGCGGGCCCGACCCCAATCAGGACGCCTGGATGGAACCCGACCACTACGACGATTTTCCGGTAGCGAGCCTGTTGCTGCCGAAGGCGCTGCGAGCGCCTGTCGGCGTGATCTACCACGTCGCGCGCACGCTCGACGACATCGCCGACGAAGGAGACTGGAGCCGCGAGGAGCGTCACACGCGGCTGGCCGATTTCCGCGATGGCCTGGACGCCGTGGCCGAAGGGCGCACCGCGCCGGTGCATCCGACGCTGTTCGCGAAGCTCGCGGACGTGGTGCGCCGCTGCCGCCTGCCGCTGCAGCCGTTCTATGATCTGGTGTCGGCGTTCGATCAGGACATCGACACCACGCGGTATGCCGATCGTCTGGAACTGATGGACTTCTGCCGGCGCTCGGCGAACCCGGTCGGGCACCTGATGCTGCATCTGATCGACGAAGCGACGCCTGAGAACCTCGCCGATTCCGATGCGATCTGCACCGCCTTGCAGCTCATCACCTTCTTGCAGGACGTGCCGGCCGACTGGCGGCGCGGGCGCGTCTATCTGCCACAGGCCGACCGCGAGCGCCTGAACGTGACCGAGGCGCAGATCGCGGCAGGCGTGGTGGACGACGCCTGGCGCGCGCTGATGCGGCACGAAATTGCCCAGGTGCGCGCGCTGATGCTCAGCGGCGCGCCGCTGGCGCTGCGCGTGCCGGGGCGCTTCAGCCTCGAACTGTGCAGCGTGGTTCACGGCGGGCTGCGCATGCTCGACGTGATCGAGCGAGCCGACTATGACGTATTTCGCGCGCGGCCAGCGCTGCGCGCTTCCGACTGGGCCGGGGTGCTGATACGCACGGCGGCCATGTGGCTGTCGCGCCGCGTCGGCGTGCGCGCGCCTTCGATCAAGAGTAACAACGCATGATGACCACGACTCTCTTCGCCGTTTCCTGTCTTTCGCTGCTGATCTGGCTGGTGCTGCTGCTCGGCCGCGGCGGTTTCTGGCGCTCGCGGCCCGCCGATCCGCTGCCCGTGATCGAGCCTGCGTCGGGCTGGCCGTCGGCGTGCGCCGTGGTGCCCGCGCGCAATGAAGCCGATGCGATCGGCGAGGCCGTCACTTCGCTGCTGCGCCAGGAGTACGGCGGCGACTTCCATGTCATCGTCATCGACGACCACAGCACCGACGGCACCGCCGAAGCCGCGCGCGCCGCGGCGCTTGCGCTCCAGTGCCCGGAAAAGCTCACCGTCATCACCGCGAAGCCGCTGCCCGCGGGCTGGTCGGGCAAGGTCTGGGCGCAGTCGCAGGGCATCGAAGCCGTGCGCACGCTGGGCCTGGACGCCGACTACCTGCTGCTCACCGACGCCGACATCGGCCATCCCGCCGATGCGCTGGCGCAACTCGTCGTGCGCGCGCAGGCCGAAAAGCGCGACCTCGTTTCGCTGATGGTGCGTCTGCGCTGCGACTCGGTCTGGGAAAAGGCGCTGATTCCGGCCTTTGTGTTCTTCTTCGCCAAGCTCTATCCGTTCGCGTGGGTCAACGACGCGCGCAACAAGACCGCGGCCGCTGCGGGCGGCTGCATGCTGGTGCGCCGCAAGGCGCTGGAAGAAGCGGGCGGCATCGAGTCGATCCGCGCCGAACTCATCGACGATTGCAGCCTGGCCGCACGCATCAAGCATCGCGGCGAAGGGCATCACCCGATCCGTCTGGACGTGGCCGCAAAGAGCGTGTCGCTGCGCCCCTACGATTCGTGGAAGGACATCTGGAACATGATCGCGCGCACCGCGTTCACGCAGCTGCATTACTCGGCGTGGCAGTTGCTGGGCACGATCGTCGGCATGACGGTGATCTACCTGGCGCCGCCGGTCGTGGCGCTCGTGCTGGGCGCGAAGGGCTGGCCCGCGTGGCTTGCGTGGGCGCTGATGTGCTGCGCGTACTCGCCGATGCTGGCCTACTATCGTCGCTCGCCGCTGTGGGCGCCGTTCCTGCCGCTCGTCGCGCTGTTTTACGTGGGCGCGACCTTCGCGTCGGCGTGGCGCTTCTGGCGCGGCAAGGGCGGCCAGTGGAAGGCGCGCGTGCAGGCGCCGGTGCAGGGACGTTGAGGTAAAAGCCGCGTAGCGCGTCGCAGGGCGCGCTGCGCAAGAATGAAAAAAGCCGGCTACGTCGTGCTTCGCACGAAGACCAGCAGCAGCGCGTAATCGCCTTTGTCTGCTGCCCGCAAGGCGGTTAAGTACTCCGCCCGGGCGTTGTCGGCTTTAACCAGCGTCCCGCCGCTGCCCCACGAAAATGGCTCCTGCTTCAGGCTGCGCAGTAGCGCATCAGCCATCATGCGCGCGTGCCGGCCGTTGCCGTTTGGGAAAGGGTGAATCCAGACCAGATCGCGATGAAATCGTGCGGCAATCTCATCGGCCGGGAAGGTACCGTTTTCGATCCACCACTGTGTGTTGTCGAAGAGGTTTCTTAGTTTGACGCTGATCTGCGTCCAGTCGCATCCGAGGTTCTTGTCGGACTTACGGAATGTACCTGCCCACGACCAGGTCGCGTCGAACATCTTCTTGTGAAGGTTGCGACAGAACGCTTCGCTGAGAACCTCGGCCTTGCGTTGACGCCGTGCCCATTGCACGGCCCGTAAGATGTTCTCCTGCTCCCAGTCATTCAGGTCGCCGTGGGTCGACAGGTGAGCAGGTATTAGCCCTGCCAGTTCGTCAGGATCGAGCGGTGTTTGACCGTCCTGTTCATCCGGATTTATCGCCATAGATCCGACCAGCGGCCCCGGAGTAGTTCCGCCGTTCTCTGTTCGACCTGTTTGCGCAGCCGTTCCGTTGCCGGACGCTGATCTTCCAGACTCATGGTGTGCGCGACGCTACTGACTTCCTGGAGGGCGATTGAGCGGGCCTGGTCTTCGACCACTTGAGTCAGCGGTTTTCTAGGAACCAGTGCATAGACCAACTCGCAGTCCAGTCCCTCAGCCAGCTTGCGTAGTTGTCCGAGCGTGATTCGCTCTTCTGCTTCCGCCAACTCCGACTTGTGAAGGCTCGAACCGGTAATACCCAACCTGGCGGCTTGCTGCCGCTCGGTGAGCCCTAGCGATTCCCGGATGGCCTTTAGCCATCCGCGTTGTGGGGGACGTCGGCTTGTCAGATCCTTGTACGCCGCGGCTGCTGCCTGAATCTGCTCAAGCCGAAGCTGTCTCATTTTAGAGTCCATCTCGCTTCACTATAGGCTATCAAGAAGTGACGAAATAATAGCCTATAGTGAAGCAGGTTCCAATCATGTGCTTCACTATAGAGAAGCATGATGTGAAATTTTGCTTCTCTATGATGAAGTGAAAATCCGTAATTTGCTGCCTTTCAGGCTAGCAAATATGAAGTAATCCGCTTTGCGCGTCGTCAAGAAAAAGACCCGCAATCCCTGATGGGATTGCGGGTCTGGCGTCATTCAGCTCAAAAACCAGTCTTGTTGCGATGCAGCTTGTTGCTCCACGCGGCGGCCTTTATCGGCCGGAACGATGCCGATGGCCGCTCAGCGCTGCGTCAGCATCATGTACATCTGCACGACCATGTCCGGCGAGAACGTGAACGGCACCCAGCCGTGGCCGGTGTGGCGCATCACCAGCAGGCGATCGCCGTTGGTCTGCTTCTGCACGGCCATCATCGGATTCTTCGTCGAGGCGAAGCGCCAGCCGGGCGGGATGCCAGGCGGCGGCTCGGGCTGCATCGACGCTCGCACGTTCGCGAGTTCTTCGATCAGCTGGCTCACCTGCATCGGATGCAGTGACACCGTCTGACCGTTGATGGTCATGGTGATTTCGTTCTGCGAGGGACGGCCCACTTCCAGCGTGGCGCGCGCGTCTGCAGCCGGCGCTTCGGCGGTCTCGCCGGCTTCGCTTGCGGCGTCCTGCGTGACGAGCGTGGCTGGCTCGGGCTGCGTCGGCTCCACGGCGGCGTCAGCTTCAGCAGTGTCAGCAGCGTCGGCGGGCGCTTGCGGTTCGATATCCGCGGCGGTGTGCGGCGTGTCCGATCCGCCCGGTTGCGGGGCCGCTGCGTCGGCCGCAACCGGCGCGTGCGCGGCGCTGGCGGCCTGAATGAGTTGATCGACGCCCACGTCGATCGCGCCGATCTGGTCTTGAAGATTCATGCGAGCTTCTCTGGTAAGACCCGCGATTTTACCCACAGAGCGCGGGAACAGGTCGGCGGTCGTTGTAAGGAGGTCGCAACAAAAGTTGTAACAAATGATGGTGCGTCCCGCTTTTGCGCCGCGAGAAGCCTTGTATCGGGCCTCGATTCAAGCTTCGAATCAAGCTTCGATTCAAGCCTTATTTCGCACCCAGATAACCCGCTTCGCCGAACCATGCGAGCGCGTCCTTCAGGCCTTCGCGATAGGGCCGCGCGCGGTAACCCAGCTCGCGTTCTGCCTTCGCCGAGGTGAAATACATCTTGTTCTTCGACATCTTGAGCGCGTCGACGGTCACGAACGGCTCGCGCTTCGTGATGCGCGCCACGGCCTCCGCGCCCATCGCGAGCGGGTACAGCGGCCAGCGCGGCAACGCAATGGTCGGCGGCTTGCGCCCGACCATCCCGGCGATATCGGCGAGCATCTGTTGCAGCGGCAGGTTCTCGCCGCCGAGGATGTAGCGCTCGCCAATGCGCCCGCGCTCCAGCGCGAGGAAGTGCCCGTTCGCCACGTCGTCGACGTGCACGAGGTTCAGGCCTGTATCGACGAACGCGGGCATCTTGCCGGTCGCCGCCTCGACGATGATGCGGCCCGTGGGTGTGGGCTTCACGTCGCGCGGGCCGATGGGCGTGGACGGATTGACGATCACGGCGGGCAGGCCGTCCTGCTCGATCATGCGCTCGACGGCGCGCTCGGCGATCACCTTGCTGCGCTTGTACACGCCGATCGCCTGATCGGCCTTGAGCGGCGAGGTTTCGTCGGCGGAATTGCCCGAGCTCGTGACCTTGAGCGTGGCCACGCTGCTGGTGTAGACGATGCGCTCCACGCCCGCGGCGAGCGCGGCGCGCATGGTGGCTTCGGCGCCTTCCAGGTTGGCGCGCTCGATTTCGAGCGGATCGGGCGCCCACAGGCGGTAGTCGGCGGCCACGTGGAACAGGTAGCGCACGCCGTCCAGGGCCTTGCGCATCGAGGCTTCGTCGCGCATGTCGCCGGTCACGATTTCGACGTCGAGCGATTCGAGGTTCTTGCGCGGGCTCGTTGCGCGCACCAGCAGGCGCACGGCAAAGCCTTTCTCCAGCGCGATGCGGGCGACGGCCGAGCCGACGAAGCCGGACGCGCCGGTGATCAGCACGAGGTCTTTGTTAGCGCGGGAAGTGTCGGTCATTCTGGTTTCGCATTCGGGTTCGATGATGGGCGCCGGGCCGGGGATTGGCCTGCCCGGGTGCCGCAGTGGCACGGATTGTACGTGGCGCGCGTGCACCGCGGGTCTCACGCGCGCCGGCGCAGGCGCGCGGAAATCGCGTCTACAATGCCGACCGTATGCCGTACGCAGGTGAAACAGGAGATCGAAACATGAGCGAACCGGATCTGGATGCGCGCGTTGAAACCTACTACGTGCGCGTGCGCGGAACGGTGCAGGGCGTGGGTTTTCGTCACGCGACGGTGCGTCAGGCGCACGCGCTGCGCATTCGCGGCTATGTCGCCAATCTGGAGGACGGCTCGGTCGAAGCCGTGATCCAGGGCTCGGCGAACCAGGTCGACCGCATGCTCTCGTGGCTGCGCCACGGGCCGCCCGCCGCGCGCGTGAAGTCGGTGGAAAGCGAGGAGCGCTACACCGAAAAGCGTTACGAGCGTTTCGAGCAGCACTGATAACGCCGCCCTGATGCAAGAAAAAAGCGGTGCGCCCTGAAAAGCGCACCGCTTTTTCGTTTTTATGGCGTTAAGCCACGTCAGGCCGCGTCAAGCGACTTCAAGCGACTTCAAGCCACGGCCAGCAGGCTCTCCGCGAATCCCCATTCCTTCTCGACCCACTGCCGCGCGCAGGTGAAACCGGCATCGGCGGCGATCGCCGGGATCTCGTCGGCGTGGTACTTGTGGCTGCTCTCCGTCCAGATCGTCTCGCCGGCTTGCATCTCGATGTCGAGCCGCGCCGCGCCCACGTGCGCATGGAGGTGACGCTTCGCGCGCAGGTGCATCTCGACGCTGCGCGCATCGGGATTGAAGCGCGCGACATGTTCGAAGTCGTGCAGGTCGAAGTCCGCGTCCAGCTCGCGGTTGATGCGCGAGAGCAGGTTGAGGTTGAACGCGGCGGTCGCGCCGATGGCATCGTCGTAGGCGGCGATCAGCGTGGCGACGGGCTTCACGAGATCGGTGCCCAGCAGCAGCGTGTCGCCGGGGCGCAGCATCGCGCGGATCTCGCGCAGGAAGCGCGTGGCCGCGAGGCGCGCAAAGTTGCCGATCGTGCTGCCGAGAAACAGCACCAGCAGGCGCTCGCCGTTCTTGCGCTGGCGGCTGACTTCGGCGAGACCGGCCAGATAGTCGCGCTCGTAGCCGACGATGGAAATGCGCTCGATATCGGCCAGTTCGCGCCGGCATAGCTGCAAGGCGGTGCGCGAAATCTCGATCGGGCAGTAGGAGGTGGGGCGCTTGCGGCACAGCGCTTCGAGGATGCGGCGCGTCTTGCGGCCGCTGCCGCTGCCGAGTTCGGCGACGGTGACGTCGGCGGGCAGCGCTTCGACGATCTCGTTGGCGTAGCGCGTGAGCAGCCGCTCTTCCGAGCGCGTGACGCCGTATTCGGGCAGCACCGTGATGACTTCGAACAGCGCCGAGCCGACTTCGTCATACAGGTACATCGACGGCAATTCTTTCTGCGGTGCGTGCATGAGGCCGCTGCGGACATCGGCGGCGAAGCTCGCGTGGGCGGGATTGAGCGGTTCGGGACGGGAGGCGGGCAGGGTCATGCGGGCTCCTGATGCATGGGACGGCAGGCGGCCGGGGCGCGGTATCGATGCATCGATCGGCGAATTCGCTGGCGAATGTTCCGATCAATGCGCGCGCCGGACGAAGGGCGGTTCTCCAGCAAAGACTTCCGTTCTAGTCCATCGCGGCGGGCAATTCACGGACTAAATCGCGGAATTCGCTGCTTGAGCAGCGGGCGCATCGGCCGTGCCCGCCGCACCGGCGGGGCTTGCAGCGAGCTTGCGGCGCATTAGAATGCCCGCTGGCGCGCAGTGGCAGACAGCACGCCTAATTCAATAGCCGATTCACATGACAACGTTTTTTCCCGCGCCGCCCGTGGTTGGCATGGCCGCGCGCCGGGACGCTTCGTCCCGATTTTTGTCGCGCTCGCACGCGTTGCACGACGTGCAGACTTCTCAAACGGCCCGCGCCGCAATCCTTCGATGAACCATCACGATCTCAAGCGCGGCCTCACGCTTTCCGTGGGCGCTTCGGCGCTGTTCACGCTGCTCCCGGCGTACACCTTGTTGCTCGCGCCGCTCGGCGGACTCGACATTTTCGCGTGGCGCGTGATCTGGACGGCGCCCGGCGCGCTCGCGCTGCTGGTGCTGCGCAAGCGCCTGCCGCAATTGCTGGAACTGGTGACGCGCGCGATCCGCAACCCGCGCGTCGCGCTGATGCTGGTGACGAGCGCCGCTTTGCTCGGCGTGCAGTTGTGGGTGTTCCTGTGGGCGCCGCTGCACGGACGCATGCTCGAAGTGTCGCTCGGCTACTTCATGCTGCCGCTCGTGATGGTGCTGGTCGGGCGCTATTACTACCACGAGCGCCTGGAGCCGCTGCAATGGCTCGCGGTCGCCTGCGCGGCGGTGGGCGTGGCGCACGAACTCTGGGCCACGCACGCGTTTTCGTGGCCGACGCTGCTCACGGCGCTGGGCTACCCCCCGTATTTCGTGCTGCGCCGCAAGATCCAGGCGGATTCGCTCGTGACCTTTGCGGTCGAAATGGTGCTGCTGCTGCCGGTGGCCTTCATCGAAGTGCACGCGGGCGGCTCGCTCGCGCTGCTCAGCCAGCATGCGCTGGTAGCGTGGGTGCTGCTGCCGGGGCTGGGCGTGATCAGCACGGTGGCGCTCGCGAGTTACCTGAAGTCCAGCCGTTTGCTGCCGATGGCGCTGTTCGGCATCCTTGGCTATGTCGAGCCGGTCTTGCTGGTAGTCGTCTCCGTCACGCTGCTCGGCGAGCATCTGGGGCTGCGCGAGCTTGCGACTTACGTGCCGATCTGGATTGCCGTCGCGTTGACGGCGCTGCATGGCGCGCGGCTCGTGCGCCACTCCCGCTAGGCGCGGCCAGTCGGCACGGCCGGTCAGGCGCGGCCGGCCAGGCGCGGCCGGCCAGGCGC
>NZ_BAYA01000037.1 GCF_000685015.1 Paraburkholderia bannensis NBRC 103871
ACGCGAGGTCTGCACCATGTGGCTTTGCATCCACCGTCGCGGTGATCGGAAATTCTGGATTGCCGAATATTGCGAGCGTGGTTTGAGGTAACGCTTCAAAAGCGCTGCCTTGGATCGTAGGCGAGCGTCGCTTCGCGACCGGTGAATGGGAATGCACCTCAAAAATTTGGGGCCGCCGAGCTGTCGTTTACCACGGGGCCATGCGTTGTGCGACGCGATCGCGGAAGACAAGTAGGTGCATCATTGCCCCAATAATATGCAGGCAAATGAAGGTGAAGAGCGCCCAGGCGAGGACTCCATGCACATCTCCCATCTCGTGGCCGAAGGTTGAGCCAGTATGCGAGAGGCCTGGCAATGGGATTGCATAGAGCAGGGTGACTGCCCAGCCGCGTGAAGAGGCGTTAATCCAGCCAAGTAGCGGCACAATCAGCAAAAGCGCATAAAGCGCAAACTGCGTCAGCGAGGAGACAATGCGCAGTAACCGTGAAATGTCGGCCGGTGGCGGCCGATGCGTCAGGCGCCACGCCAGCCTGCAAAGCATCGCGGCCAGGAGCGCGGTGCCAACCACAATGTGCGCGCTGATCAAGCCGACCGGCTGTGTGTCACGATGTACGTCGGGCATTGTCCATCCCAATATGAATTGCGCGCAGACCAGCAGGACAATCAGCCAATGGAGAAAGCGTGCGACATGATCGTACTTTTCGGTAGTCTGCATCCTGATATCTCCTCTGCCTCGTTGTGACCGTAATTCGGTGATTCTAGAAATATTCCGTTAAGAAAAGCTTAAGGAACCGTAGCAGACGACGGTACGTCGGTTCGCTTCGCCTGTCCGGACAACGCCATTTCCTGTGTCCCTTGAACGGCGGGAAATTCAACAAAAACACCCAGGCCGCGCCCGTCCAGACCTGTGCCGAATCGCAGAGTGCCGTTGAAATACCGCACAATGCGTTCGACGATCGAGAGCCCGAGACCGCTGCCAGGTGACTGGACGCCCGTCCCACGATAGAAACGATCGGTCAGTCGCGCGAGATCGGTCTGGGCGACACCCGTGCCATCATCGAGCACGGCCAGACATTGTGTGTGCCCCTGATCGATTGAGATCACCTCAACGCGTCCATTTGGGTGCCCATACTTGATCGCGTTATCGACCAGATTCTCCAGCAGAATTCCGATCAGTACCGGGTCGGCCCGGATCGCGTGGCGGGAGTGCGGCTTCCCCTCCAATGCAATACCTTTGTCGCTCGCGCGCTGGGCGTGCCGCATGACCGCTTCATCAATCAGATCGTGAGTATTGAGGATGCGGGCGGGAATGTGCTCCTGCTCATCCAGTCGTGCAAGCAGCAGCAACTGCTCTGCCAGTCGTGCACTGCGGTCAACCCCCTGTACGACGCGTTGCATGGCCTGGCGCTGCAATGCCGGGTCTGAAGTCGTCAAGGCAACCTGGGCCTGAACCTTGATCGCCGCAAGAGGAGTCTTGAGTTCGTGAGCAGCATCAGAGGTGAATGCGCGTTCCCTGACAATCGACTGCCTGAGCTGCGAGAGAAGGCGGTTGATGGCTCCGACCAATGTCTCGACCTCTGCAGGTATCGACGCGATGGTAAGCGGCGTCAACGAATGTTCATCACGCGCCCGGATTGTCGCGGAGAGCAGGTCCAGCGGTATCAGGCTACGCCCGATGACGTACCAGAGCAACTTTGCAAGAGCTGGAAGCGCTAGCAATAAAGGCCAGATAATTCGCATCGCGGCTTCCGTCGCGAGATCACTGCGTGTATTGGACAATTCCATGACCTGCACGCTGCGTCCGCTTTTCGGTTCACGGAACTCATACAGCCGCCACGGGGTTCCACCAACATCGACGGTTCTCGGCGCGTCGTTATCCCCAGTTGCAGTGAACGTAGAAGGCGCGACCGGAAGATTCGAAACGATACGGTGGCTCGTATCGATCAACGCAAAATGAATGTCCCGCGGAAGTCGATCACTATCGGATTGCGGGCTCTTTTGTCGTCCTGGCCACGACAGTTCGATCTGTGCATTGATGGGCAGCCGGGCAAACTGCTCGACATCTGCGGCATCAAGTCGGGCGATGAATGTCGCGTATTCCACCAGACGTGCATCCTCCCACTCCTGGACCTCCCGCGATGCATACCGGAAACTGCCGAAGACGGCGAGCCCCCAGACGGCGCTCACGCAAAGCAGCACGAAAAGGGACAGGCGGCGGTGTATGGAGTGGGCAATCATGGCTTTTCAACCACATAGCCCACGCCGCGTACCGTGCGAATAAAGTCGGTCCCGAGTTTCTTGCGCAGGTTTGATACGTGCACTTCAATCGTGTTGCTTTCAACCCCGTCCAGCCATCCGTAGAGGTGGTCTTCCAGCACGCGCTTCGCTTGCGGAACACCCTGATGGGTAAGCAGTTGGTGAACAATCGTCCACTCTTTTGCCGTTAGCACAACACGTGTTTTATTACGCATCACAGTCCGCGAGGCAACGTCGACTTCAATTTCACGCCATACGATTGTTTCCTGGCCGCGTCCCTGTGAGCGCCGCACGAGCGCGCGGCAGCGAGCGAGCACTTCGGACAGTTCAAAGGGCTTTGCCAGATAATCGTCCGCACCGGCGTCCAGGCCGCGAACCCTGTCTGCGACCGTGCCGCGGGCGGTCAGGACGAGCACCGGGATATCGTCACCACCCTCGCGCAGCCCGCGCAGGATGTCGCTGCCGGATTTGCCGGGCAAGCCTAGATCCAGCACGACCATCAGGTAATGTGTGGTGGCAAGTGCCATCGTAGCTGCGTGGCCATCGCGCACCCAGTCAACACTGTAGCCGGCCTCAACAAGGCTGATCTCAAGGCCGCTGCCGATCAGGTCATCGTCTTCAACGAGAAGAATTCTCATATGCAAGTAGAACGTATTCGCGTCTATGCAACTGCTTTAATCGAAAATTCTTCAATTGTAGGCGAAAGGCAATGGTAGTTCTGCACAGTCAGGCGTGGCTACCTGCTTCAGGTTACCTTCAGGGATACCCTGTATCCTGAAGCGATTGGGAATTATGTCGGCGCAAACGACCACTGTTACTGGATTAGCAAACATGCAGTGCCGATTTCACTCGCGTCGATACGGTCGCCTCCGCTCCGGCGCGGCGGCTGATTCATTGAAGTTGGCTTTATTCAGCGTTGCTGCAGGGAAGCTGGCTTTCGCATCATCGAATCCGCGGCGTTTGCCCCGTAACGACGTTAACAATCTGGACTGTTCCGCTCTCGCGACAATGATCTCAGCGTGGTCACACGTCGCGATCGGGTGCGATATCGAATCGTATCCAACTCCACGAAATAGACAAAATTTTGAGATGAGGGTGAGGACTTGACCACTGAAAATGAACGGGACGTGACCCGCTCCATCTGCGCTGCGTTAAAGCGGGCTCGCATGCGGCCCACATCGAGTCGAATCGCAGTGCTAAAGGTTTTCCTCGATTATCCAGATCAACATATGACGGCCGATGAGATATTCCGTCATGTTCCCGAAGGAACGGAGCAGTGCAGCCTCGCGAGCGTGTACCGTTCTCTCGCCCAACTGGTTACCTCAGGTATGGTGATCAGTTCGTGGGTTGGTGAGAACAGGGTTGTTTATGAGTCTAATCCCGGTTTTCCACACTCGCACATCATTTGCAGCATGTGTGGGGCGATTGAGAATTTCACGGACTCTTCGCTATCCGATCAGCAAGAGAAGGCCGTACGGGATCGCAACTTCGATTATCTGGGCTGCAATGTGTTGCTCTTTGGCCGCTGCCCGCACTGCAAGGTAGATAACGACCACTCCCGTATTCAAGGCCGTCTTGTCGCCCAGAAGCGTACTCGCATCCATGGTTAGTGAAGGTATGGATTCTTCAACGCGCGCTTGCAGGGATGTGGGCAGAGAGGAGAGTCTTTCGACAACGCATATGGTCGTGTGTGACCGGGCCATCGGCGAGCAATGCCGTCCGTGATAAGTTTGTTGAGTGCCGTGAGATCGAACGCTTTACATCTCCCGCATTTTCTTTTTATTATCTGGTGTGTTCCGAGGGCACCATGGCGCGGTCCGCAACAGGATCATAAAAACTTTTGCGCCTGTCATGGAACGTGAACATTCGCAAGAGTGCGGCATAAGCTGCCCGGCGAGTTTAGACCTGCGCGCCGTCGCAGGTTTTTTTTGATTGCCGGGCAAACGTTTTCCTTCGAATTGCGCATCTCGTTCGTTCGACAACGTGTTTTGGTGATAATGGTTGAAAGCGTGATTTCCTGTCTGTTTCCGTGAATATGCTTTCCGGTCAAAGTGGAACGATTCGAATTGCTGGTGACAGGGCGATGCCGCAGTACAAACTGGCATCGCGGCATCAGGAATCGTAAAGCCGCACGCGAAATCCGGATCGTCTCGAGTTGCGGCACAGCCTCGGGCGCATTCGGTCGAGTCTCATGCGGTTGATACCGCATCGTCGCCAGGAATGTCAGGAGCCCCGGCGCGTTGGCCAGCCACTCGCGTTACTGCGATGCGGCCTATGTGTGCCTAGGCGTCGTTGAACCTTTACTGCTTCGAACTTGATCGCTCGATCGCCCTGCGTGAGGCGATCTCCGCTGCGGCGCGGGAATTTTTCTGCCGCTTCCACGCAGCCGCCAACGAAGATTCCGCAAGACCGGAACGCACAAATGACGGCGCGGTTTGTGCCTCGGCGGGGAGGCTTGGGCCCGCTTCTTGCGGCATTCCCATGGATCATCGATCAACGTCTTCACTGGGAGCCCACATGCGCCAGCTAAGCCGTCTGGCTGTTGCAATGGTTTTGCCGCTGGCCTCCTGCGCGTTCGGACCATCAAGTCCAGGCGATCCGGGCTTCGGCGCTTCGCCTCCCATGCCGCCCCCTGAGTCGTCGCTGCTTCCAATGGTCAACATCGCGCCCGTTCAGGTGCGTCCCCAGGGTTTCAAGCCGACCGTTCCTGATGGTTTTTTCGTCACCGAGTTTGCCGGTGGGCTCGCGCACCCGCGCTGGCTCTATACGCTGCCCAATGGCGACGTACTGGTAGCCGAAAGCGACGCGCCGAAAGAGCACGATGAGGGCAGTGGCCTGTTCGGCTGGGTCAGAAAGCAAGTCATGAAGCGTGCAGGCGCCGGTGTGCCGAGCCCCGATCGCATTTTGCTGCTGCGCGACGCGCACGGCGATGGCGTCGCGAGCACCCGGACTGTATTCCTGCGCGGCCTCCATTCGCCGTTCGGCATGGCACTCATTGGCAATCAACTCTATGTTGCTGATACGGACGCTCTGCTGCGTTTCGACTACGTAACTGGCACCACCCAGATTACCAGCCCCGGCGTCAAGATTGCCGACTTACCGGCCGGCCCGATAAACCACCACTGGACCAAAAATATCCTGGCCGATCACTCCGGCAAACATCTGTACATCACAGTGGGATCGAACAGCAACGCTGCGGAAAATGGAATTGACGCCGAAGAAGGTCGAGCGCGTATTCTCGTGTACAACATCGTGACGGGCCAAATGCGGCCCTTTGCTACTGGTTTGCGCAACCCTAACGGGCTTGCCTGGCAACCGGACAGCGGTGCGTTGTGGACGGCGGTCAATGAGCGGGACGATCTCGGCAACAATCTGGTTCCCGACTACATGACCGCCGTGAAAGCTGGTGCTTTTTATGGCTTTCCCTACAGCTACTACGGCCAGCACATCGACACCCGTGTCAAACCGCAACGCCCCGAACTGGTTGCAAAGGCTATCGTGCCGGACTATGCGCTTGGTAATCATACGGCGTCCCTAGGTCTTGTCTTTTACGACCGGGCGCTTTTCCCGCCTCACTATCGTGGAGGCGCATTTGTCGGCCAGCATGGATCATGGAACCGAAAACCGCGTACTGGCTACAAGGTGGTGTTCATACCATTTGTCGATGGAAAACCTGCCGGTGTACCTGAGGACTTTCTGAGTGGCTTTCTTGCGGAAGATGGTCACACCGTCGGTCGGCCCGTTGGTGTTGCACTGGACGCCCATGGGGCATTGCTCGTGGCTGACGACGTTGGTAATGCCGTGTGGCGGGTAGCGCCGCGTATCAACGATAGATCGGCGGACACTGCGTCGGCTGGTAAATGACCTGTTCGTAGGTGTCCCCTTGATTTTCGTGCAGTTTTCCGGTTGGCCCGGCCCAGGTTTGAAGGGGCTTTGCCTTTAGGCCCCTTATAATTTTCCTTTCAATCAGAGACCTGCTGACTGCCCGCCCAGAAGTGGGGAAACCGGAGCAGAGGAGGGTGCGGATGCTGCAGCTGCGGCCGTCGAACGGCGGGACGGCGGCGTCGTTCGGGGTTGGTCGCGTCAGCAACTGCGCAGCCTGCTCATCCGATACCCGGCCGGGCAGCCGGGCCGTCGAGAAGCCGCGGCCCGGCCTTCGCTGCTGCCCGCCAACTTCCGGTGTCGACCCAAAGCAGCCCTTCGGTCACGCGGCGCACGTCATACCAGTCGGGCTGCCCACGGGATGCATTGTTACAGACCATCGAGACGGTACGGTGCACGCGCGTACGAGTGAGGTTATCGCGGCGATGGCGAGGACGCGCGCTGCGCGTGATGGGATTGTTACGGCCTTGTACGCCGCAAGTATCCCGTGCCGTGCGCGCAGTGCGACGAGCGACGCAAAGTCGGGAGTACGGCGGCCGGCCTGTTAAATCGAGGGGGCATCAGGGCTGTGGGCGTTCCCAGATAGGCGCGGTCTGGACAAATGCAGCTTAGCTTGCACAGAGTGCATTCGCGATAGGCCAGTTATCGCAAACTGTGACTTCGTGCATCTGGGGAGGTGCCTGCGTCGGCCGCGATAAGCATAGGTCGCCCAATGAGCGGCGTGTAGCGCTGCTGTGACCAGACAGAGAATTTCCTGCTTTTGATGGGTGCTTGGGTTGTTCACGACGCAGTGCCCACACGGCCGTTCAGCGTTACGAATACTACAGATTGTCGGAAATTGCGACTAACGGTCAGCAACGACCTGCGCTGGCAGGAATCAGGCGATCCGTGGAACGAAAAGCCGTGTTGAGCAGGGTGTAGGGGAAGTGTCGGCGGTCGTCGAGGTGATGAAACGCTCGAGGTTTGTCCTAGATGCGCGGACTCGGCATGGGATTCAAGGGGCTTCGGTTGCGCCGCTTGAGCGAAATCGGGACAGGCGGAATTGCTAACGCAGCAAAGTCCGTGAAAACGAGTTCGTCGAATCCGGAAGTGGGGGCGAACAAGGTAAGTACAATTTCCTATCATAGGCGCTCAAGTTATTATGACTTGGCCAAATCGCCGAAAATTGGCATATATGCCGGGCGTGCCATCCGAGCTCAGGGTCCATCCCAGATTTGCGGAAATGATGCAGCAGGTCAGGCCAGAGAGGCTAAGACTTGGGTTGCCACAAATACCCCGCTTTTTGCAGCCGGGCAAGCCAGGCTCCCCGCTTGCCATGACTCGACATCAATTGCGCCAGACGACGCCGGAATACGGCATCCCGCCAGGCGATTTCATACGCTTCGGCGAGATCCTGCAACATCTGGAATGCCTGATCGTAGGCGCTGCCCGTTGTGCGTCGCAGTTGTGCATCGATGCCTGACCATGCCGTGTCTTCCTGCTCGAGAAGTGATGTGAGGTACCGTGTGTGTTCCTCACGACGACGGGCCTCGGACGCCTGGCGTGCTTCCTGCTCCCTTTTTTCACGGATGGCACGATGAGAGGTGACCCTTGATTCGATTTCGGATATTCGACGGCGCCCGGGCAAATTCAATTGCTTTGCATTCCTACCATTCTCCCATTTGAGAAAAGCGTTTCGAAGCGTTCGCTCCGCTTCGCGGCTACGTCCGTGTAGCAGCATGCGCAGTTTCGCCCGCATTTCCTCATCCGGCAACTCACGTAACCAGAGATCAAAGCGACTGTCTTCGCTCCCACTGGATTCTAGGGCCAATAATGACGGGCTGGCCTCGGCGGCGGCGGCGAGCCAATCCGTATCCAGCATCAGAAACTCGGCCAGTGCTACCTGTGCGGGCGTCAACGCCTGTAATCCCGCAGGCACCGGCGGTTCGATTTCATCATCGTGTAGCTCATCATTCCCGAGTCGGGCAAGCCACCCAAGATAAAGCGGGCGAGCATCGCCGCCGAGCAGCTCGTCACGTACAGGCAGCAGGCGCGTCATCCACCCCGCACCATCCATCTCCTCCGAGAAGCGGGCGTGTTCGCTCGAGTCATCACTGAATGACCAGTCGAGTAGGCACCAGTCATCGACGTCCGTGGCCTCGAATGCTTTCTCGAAACGGGAGCGACTCTTTCGTCCAGCATTGACGTAATCGCGGATCGTCGCCGCGTCAAACGTCCCGCGCGGCAGTCGAAGAAGCAGGCGGCAGCTCCCCCAGTTGGAGGAGTAGACGTGGGCATCGAAATATTGCTGTACCCATGCGAGCGGGTCGCCCTTGAGGTTTCCCCAGTGATATTCGTTGACGAAGCTTGAGGCGGTGATCGTGGCCCGCGTGGAGAAACTGCGCAACTCTGCCTCCTGGGTCGCCGTAAGCAGCTGGTCGACGCATGCAAACTCGTAGTATTGGTATTCGCTCATGCCAGTTTCCCGTAGCGAAGCGCATGGAAGAGAAGAAGGTGAATGTGCGGGTGCGTAACCCGGCGGAGCCATGAAACTCCGGGCCGACACGAAAGCCGGAATGCTTCATGGCAAGCGCCGAAAGGCGCGCGCGTTGCCATTGTGACGTCCTTTCAGCACGCGATGCGGCGCTTTCAGCCAGCCGCGTCCGCGCCGCCCAGCCGCATCCGGTAGTCCGCCAGGAGCTGCTGCTGTGCTTCGAGCTGCGCGGCCAGCTTCGTGAGGCCCGCGCGGAGCGAGTCGCGAGCCTCGCGGGATCAGGCTTGTTCCGCCGCACAACCGGTACGAAATATGGAAAACGATCTCCGGGGATTGCTGCTCAAATTGGGATGTCGCAACCCGGAGCGTGGACCACAAGCGTTTGATGTGTATAATTCAATTGTTTTATACACATTTACGAGGCGCGCCATGCGTACCAATATCGAGATCGACGACCGGTTGATGGCCGAAGCGCTTGCCGCAACGGGCATCCGGACCAAACGTGAAGCGGTCGAGCTTGGCCTGAAAACGATCATCCGGCTCAAGCAGCAGGAGCAGATTCGCCAGTTCCGCGGCAAATTACCGTGGGAAGACGACCTGGATGCCATGAGGCGCGACCAGTGATACTCGTCGATTCAAGCGTGTGGATCGACTACTTCCGGGGGCTGGCTTCACCCCAAGCCAGCCGACTGGATGCCCTGCTGGGCCGGGAGGTGCTGGTCACTGGCGACCTGATCGTCGCCGAGGTGCTGCAGGGATTTGCCGCCGAGTCGGCATTCAATACTGCCCGGCAGCTGATGACGACGCGATTCGATGTCGTCTCGCTGGTGGGGCCGGATAACGCCATTCAGGCGGCCCGGAATTACCGCATCTTGCGAGCGCAGGGCGTAACGATCCGCAAAACCATCGATACGCTGATCGCGACGTGGTGCATTGAAAACGGTGCGCCGCTTCTCTTCAGCGACCGGGATTTCGATCCGTTCGTCGAGCATCTCGGTCTTCAGTCTGCAATGCGCGACGACTAACGTGCCGGTGACAGCAAACAGCACGAAACGATACGGAATACGAATTCTCCACCGGTTTCAGGCCAACTGGAGCTGGATATCTTCTCCGGGCGTGCGGACCTGATAGCCCATTGCCCGGTAGCCGCGCTGGCGTTTCTCCCACATGCGCTGCAGCACCGGATGGCCGCCATCCACATAATCGATCACCCGTACGCCGGTCTTGCCCGCATGCTCGCGGTGCAGCCGGCCGGCGTACTGCTGCAGCGTGCCCCTCCACGCAACCGGCATGGCCAGCACCAGCGTGTCCAGCGGCGGATGGTCGAAGCCTTCACCTACGAGCCTGCCAGTTGCCAGCACCACGCGGGGCGTGTTACCGGCCAGCGCGTCAAGGGCAGCCAGCTGTGCCCCCCGCGCTCTCCGGCCGAGGCGACCGTGCAACACGAACAGCGGTTGTGCCGTGTCTTGCAGCATCTGCTGCAGGCTTTCGAGATGGTCCGTCCGCTCGGTGAGTACCAGCACGTTCCGCCCCTGCCTGTACTGTTCACGCACAGCCGCCGCGATCATCTGCGTGCGCGGGGTGTCCTGCGCGAGCTGAGCGAACACCGCCTGGATTGGCGCGTCGGCCGCGACGTCCACTGCGGCGGTGAGCCTTTGCGGGAAAACCTCGAGCACCTGCGGCGCGCTGGCCGGGGATTTCGCCGCATGCCGGATCGGTCCGCACAGCATGAACATGACGGGCTGCTGGCTGTCGCGCCGCACCGGAGTCGCGGTCAGACCCAGCACATAACGCGCATGAACGGCCTTGAGCACCGCCTCGAAGGAATCCGCGGAGACGTGGTGACATTCATCGACGACGACCTGGCCGTAACGCCGCAACAGCTCGCCGCGGGCACCGTCGGGTGCCACGGATTGCAGCATCGCGACATCGATCCGGCCCGTCGCCTTCGACTTGCCGCCGCCGATCGTGCCGATCTCGCGCGCGTCGAGTGCGAGAAACGACTGCAGGCGCTCGCGCCACTGGTCAAGCAGCTCCCGGCGGTGCACAAGCACGAGCGTGTTGACGCCTCGCTGCGCGATCATCGCGGCCGCCGTCACGGTTTTGCCGAACGCCGTTGGCGCATGCAGGATGCCGGTGTCGTGTCGCAGCAGGTCGGTAACGGCCGCCTGCTGGTCATCGCGCAACGTGCCGGCAAACGGAACGGCAAGCGGCTCGCCGGTGCAGCGCTCGTCGCGGATGTCGCAGGCGATGCCGTTATCGCGCAGTAGCGTCATGACGTCGTCGAGGCATCCGCGCGGCAATGCAATGTGGCGCGGGCAGTTCTCGGCGCGCCCTATGATGCGTGGCTTGTCCCATACGCTGAAGCCGCGCGCCTGGGCCCGGTAGAATTCCGGGTTCTGGAAGGCGGCCAGCCGGATGAGCCGGTTGAGCAGTGCCTGCGGAAGCTGCGCCTTTTCAAGATAAAGCTGGTTCGCGAGCGTCAGTGTGAGCGACACCGGCATCGTTCCGGCCAGCCGCTTCGGCTGCGCGGGCGCTGGCTTCCACGGTTCGGACTGGTCCTCTTCGGCGATGAACGCAACGTCGAGCGGGTGCGCACCGCCCGTGGTGCGAAAGATCACCCCCTCGATGTCGCGGCTGTCCATGGTTTGCACGGACGCGAGATACGACCACTGGTCAGCATACGGCTGAAAGCCGTCATCGACAAACACGCTCCAGCCATGCTCGCGTGGCTGCTTTTGCAGCGGCAGGGCAATGAGGTTACCGAAGCCGCCTTTGGGCAGCACATCCTGGTTAGGGAAGAGCCGGTCGTAGGACGTCAGTTCGAGCTGACGGGTCTGGGCACAGGTGTGGCTGATGAGGGCTGAGCCCATCCGTCGCGCGTCCCGTGCAGCAACGGCCGACGAGAAGAAGATCCAGGCGTGCGCGCCATTGCCTGATCGCGAGATTTCGAGCGATACGGGCACGTCCATCTCTAGGCAGGATTGCCGGAACGCCTGCGCATCTGCACGCCAGCCTTCCTCGTCGAAGTCGACAGCGAGCAGGTAGCAGGTGCCGTCCGGCATCAGTGGATAGAGGCCCACCGTGCGATCGCCGGCCAGGTGCGTATAGACGACCTGGTCGTCCAGCGTCAGCAGTACACGATGACCGCAGTCGGCGCACCGGATGCGGGGCTTTTCGCAGATCCCAGCGCGCCATTCGTTGGCGCACGCCGGCGCATAGCCGGATTTTCCGGAATTGCGGCTTTCCCAGCGTAGCGGATAGACATCCGTGCGGCCGCGAAACAGCCGCCGGAAGAGCTGCACCTTCTGCTCGGGCGAAAGTACGGGGGCGCCCGTGTTTCGCACTGCTGGCGATGGTTCGTTCCGGGCCACCCGCACGGGCTTTGCCTGCGCCTGCAGCGTTGCCGGCAGCAAGGCGGTGAGCCGCGCGATTTCGCCCTGCAGGCGGGCGAGCTCCGCGAGCAGCTCCTCGCGGGTGAAATTTTCCCAGTCTGCCTGTAGCAGCTTGCCTTCGTTCATCGCTTCACCGACCGAAACCCTGGCTCCCATCGGGCACGCCGGCTAGCGCACACGTTCGTTGTTGCATATCTTCGTCTCCGATACAGATCACCTGATTTTACCCACGAGCCATGTCTGCCATCGATCGCTACGTCGAAGCCGCGACGCGCGAAAACACTCGGCGCAGTGACCAGTCGGCGCTTCGGCATTTCGAGTTTGAATGGGGCGGCTTTCTGCCCGCGAGCGCCGACATGATCGCGCGGTACCTTGCCGATCACGCAGAAACCTTGTCGGTCAATACCCCGTGCTCGCAGCTTGCAGCGCTCGCGCAATGGCATCAGACGCAGGTTTTTCCGGATCCGACGAAGGCCCCATATGTGCGCAAGGTTCTCAGATGTATCGTCGCGCTGCATCCCGCAACCGAGAAGCGGGCGAAGCCCATGCAGCTCGAGCAGCTCGAAAAGCTCACGGTCTGGCTCGATGAGCAGATCACGAGGGAAGCCGACGGGCGCGAGCGCCTCGCGTGCCTTCGCAACCGTGCCCTGATGCTGCTGGGTTTCTGGCGCGGCTTTCGCTCGGATGAACTCAGCCGACTGAGAATCGAGCACGTAGCCGTTGAGGCGGGCCGCGGCATGACGTTGTACCTGCCGCGCACGAAAGGCGACCACGCGCAGCTGGGCACGACCTTCAAGGCCCCGGCACTTTCACGCCTGTGCCCGGTTGCCGGAAGATCTGGGCGGAGTTCGGCTTCGATCTGATCGATCGTCGGTAACTCCGTTTCCATCGCCGCGGGAACTTTGAGTATCAACTGGTATTTGGCCACAAGCCGGTTTTTCTCTTTGCACAGGAGCAGCTCATGGTCGGCTGGTCGTCCGGTGCCTTCACCTGCGCGTCAGTTGCGGACAGATAGAAGTTGAGCTGCCCGGCGTATTCTGGTTTGAAGGGCGTCGTTTTCACTTCGACAACCACGTAGCATCTCAGCTTCAGGTGCTAGAACAGCAGATCGATGAAGAACTCGTCCCATCCGGTATTGGCGCCCAACGAAAGCGAAGCCAGCACCCAGTTCCAGCAGGATGCGCTCGATGTCGCGTTCCTGAGCGCTTTCATTCATGCCACGGAAATCGAAGATATACGGATCTTTCAGGGCGTCACGCGCGAGATCGGATTGGGGGGACTGGAGCCGATCGGCGAAATTTGTCACGGCGTTGGCCGCGCGCGAGTGCGCCCCAGTCTCGATCTGCATGACCAGTATGCTTCGCGACCAGCCATGTTCGAGGGATTTTTCTGCGTACCAGTGTCGCTGCAGTGCGTCGTCGAGCTTGTCGAGCAAGGTGTCGACGTGGGACCACGGCAATTGTGCAACGGGCTGTTGCACAAATTCCGGCTGCGGAAATGCCTGGGCCAGCGCGCGCATGTACTTCAGGTTCCGCGGCGAGAACCCACGCATTTCGGGAAACGCCGCCTTGAGATCCCGCGCCAGCCTGTCGATAACTCCGGTGCCCCAGCCCTGAGCCAGTTGTCATTCGATAATGTCCCGACCGATCTGTCAGTATACCGTCACCAATTCACGATTTACGCTGACGACGACGCGCATGTTCGCCGCGTTGTTTGACCTCAGCGAGCCAATGGGGATAGTCTTCGGCCTAGGCGGGATTGGCGGGTTCGTTGGTCATGCGCGGTTTGGTCGGACTGCGGTTGGCAAAATCAGCGGAACACGTGTACAGCGTGCTGGCAGACGACGGCCGGTGCTAGTGATCCGAGTTGCAGATTATATCGTTCAACCTCAAAATAAAATAAAAATGCGATTATACTTAATACGTTAAATATACATAGTGCGAAATATTTCTTTGAATCTTTCTAACTCTTCCAATGCACTGCCGTCGGCGACAGGAGTTCGATAACCCGCAGAAGGTTACGGTGACAGCCATGGGAAGGACTGATACCGTTGTTTTCCCCAGCAACCTAGGACACGCAGGCGTGTCAGGTTGCCGGCCAGCCACGCACGGCGAAGAGCTGGATCAGTGCGTCGCGCACGTGGTCAAGATAGTGAGTTTCGGCGCTCCAGCGCGGTGAGGCCCGCGTGTGTTGACGTTCACCGGGGGCAGGATTCGGTGAACGCCACCAGTTCTCCCTTCTGAATGAGCACCCCCTATTTGTCTGCGCTTACGCATCACTGCCCCGTCGTTGAAATCGGCAATGAATCGTGGCACTTAAGGAGCGGTTCTGTCTAAGCTGAGACAACGGAAAGAGTGCAGCGAAGCAGCCCAATATCTCGAGCGGGAGCCGCCGCAGTCCGAAGTGAGTTGTTGATCCCGGTCTACGATATCGTCACCGAGGGCGCCGAAATTCCCGAACGTATCCATCCGCCTGACGAAGGGCAGAGAACACTGCTCGGGAGAGTGACGCGATGCGTACTATTGGCGATCGAGATACTACCTTTAGTGCGTGGGCCAGTGGCAAGCGGTCAATAGTGCCTTAAAACTTCGTGCGAATGCCCGCTCCGAAGGTATCACCGCTCGCCAGCTTGTCAAAGTGGTCGTACATATACGCCGCGTAGACATCGGTGCGTTTGGACAGTGCGTAGTCGTAGCCCAGTGCTGCGGTTTGCCGTGTCTGGTTGAGGCCGCCGCTGTCGCGCGAATAAGCATACGACGCCATTACAGTGCCGCCGCCCAGCGCAACCGATACGCCGCTCTGGTAAGTGTTCACATGCCAACTGCTCGCGAGCTCGTCGTTCTTTGTGTACATGTATTGGCCAAAGAATTTCACCGCTTTCAGATCGTAGGACAGCCCGACCTGCGCGACGCTCTGGCTACGCATGCCTTCGACGAGCGCGGTCAGATCGCCTGGCGTGCTGTTGTAATTCGCGTACTGATAGACTGCGGTAGCCGCGAACGGGCCGTGGAAGTACAGGAATTGCGCGCTCCACTTCTTCGAACCGTTCTCGCCTGCCTGATTGCCGAGGCCGTACATCAGCGAGCCAGACAGGCCGTTATAGTTCGGCGTGGAATATTGCACGGTATTGCTCCAACCTGAATCGCCGATCACGCCCATATCAGTCGTATAGCTCGGGCCGCTGCCGAGGCCGAGATACGTGTGCCAGATCATCGGCGAGAATTCGTACGAATCCACGAACGGGTTGAAGAGAATTGTCGAGATAAACAGGGGTGTGGTTTGGCGGCCGAGCGTTAGCGTGCCGTAGACAGATTCGAGGCCCACATACGCGTTGCGCGAGAAGAAGGTGTCGCCCGTAAAGCGGCCGGCCTGACCGTTCTGCGGCAGGAAGAAGTCTTCGAGTGCGAAGACGGCCTTGTAACCGTTGCCGAGGTCTTCCGAGCCTTTCAAGCCCCAGTAAGAGGTGGACATGCCGCCACCCGAGACTTCCCAGGCGCGCTGGCCCCCCGGGACCTTCTGCGCGCCGATCCATGTATCGACCTGACCGTAGAGTTGCACGCTCGACTGCGCGAACGCCGAAGAAGCGGAGAGAGCGAGCGTACCCGTTACGAAAAGACCCCATACCGTGCGTGCGATAGCCGAATTTTTCATATTAATTTAGTTATGCTAATTCAAGAATGTAAAAAATAAGGAAACGGAGCAGCGGTGCGCAGACCGCTGCGTCAGGGGGAAAACTTCAACGGCTGAATGGACGCGTGAGCGAAGGCGGCGCGGTTTGCCGTCCGATCAGACCGGCTACCGCGATCAGTGCGAGCAGATACGGGAGCATCACGAGCAAGGCGGTGGGCACATGCAGCCCGAACATCTGCAACTGGAATTGCATGGCGGTGGCCGCACCGAACAGCAGGCACGCCAGCGCAGTTCGGCCAATCTTCCAGTTGCCGAAGATGATCGCTGCGATCACCAGGTAGCCCGTGCCGTTGGTCAGGCCTTCCGTAAAGGTATGGATATCCCCGATCGAGATAAAGCAGCCCGCCGCCGCCGACATCACGCCGGAGAACAACACCGCACCATAGCGCAGCTTCACGACGGACACGCCCGACTGATCGACGGCGCGCGGTGATACGCCCACCGCATGCAATGCGATGCCGAGCGCCGTATGACGCATCGTCCATGCCGTCGCCGCGAGTACCAGCAGGCCCGCGTACAGCAGCCATACCTGGTGGAATACGGCGTCGCCGATCAACGGTAATTGACCGAGGCCCGGCGGTGACCAGCGGGCTAGGCCTGGAATCGCCGCCTCCGAGCGCGAGCCGAATATCTCGCGATAGACGAGCGTCGTGCCGCCCAGCGCGAGGATGTTGATGCCGATGCCCGTCACGACCTGATTCGCGCGCAGCGTCACGCTCAGGAACGCCTGCAGCAGCGCGACTGGCAGTACGCCCAGCATGCCGCATAGCAGGCCGATGGCCGGGTTGCCGGTCCACCACGAGGCCATCGCGCCGATGAATGCACCGGTCAGCATCATGCCTTCCACGCTCATGTTGAGCACGCCCGCCCGCTCGCTCACGAGCTCGCCCGTGGAAGCCAGCAGCATGGGCGCGGCGAGGCGGATAGACGAGCCCGCAAATACGGCGAACAGTTCCGCGTTCATTGACGTTCTCCCTTGCGTTCGAGCCAGATTGCGCCGCCCGCGAGCGCAATTGTCACGATGCCCTGCACGATCAGCACCAGCGCCGACGGCACCGCGGCGACCATCTCCATGTTGATGCCGCCCGAGCGCAGAAAGCCGAACAGCAGTGCGCACGCGAACACGCCCGTGATCGAGCCGCGCGACAGCAGCCCGACCACGAGGCCGTCGAAACCGTAGCCCGACGAGAAGCCCGCCTTGAGCGAGCCCTGATCGCCTTGCAGCATCAGTGCGCCCGCGAGTCCGCCGAATGCGCCCGCGATCGCGAGCGCGGCGACGATCGTCGAGGTGATCGGCAAGCCCGCGCGCCGTGCGGCCACCGCGTTCAGCCCGGTCGCGCGCAAGGCGAAGCCGAAGCGCGTGTAGCGCAGCATCAGCGTCGCGGCGACGTCGAGCACGAGCGTCACAGGCAGGCCGATATGCAGGCCGAGGCCGCTGTCCGCGAACAGCGCGGGCAGGTGCGTGGCATCGGGAATCTCCAGCGATTCGGGCAGCGTGGCGCCGCTGGTCATCGGCTGACGCAGGAGCGCTTCGCTTTGCACGCACCAGTAAAGCAGCCACACGGCGACGAACGAGAGCAGCAGCGTGCTGATGACTTCGCTCGTGCCCGCCTTCGCTTTCAGCACGCCCGAGACGCCGCCCCAGAGCGCGCCCGCGGCGGCCGCGCAGAGCATTGGCACGATGAAGGCGAGGCCGAAGGGCAGGCCCGCGCAGTGGCCGTACAGGCTCATCGCCGTCGAGACGATGCCGCCGATGGCGATCTGTCCTTCCGCGCCGACGTTGGTCAGTTGCGCGCGATGCGCAATCACGAAGCCGATGCCGACGAGCGCGAACACGAGCGCGCGATTGACCGACGCGCCCACGGCGTACGGCGAGCCCCATGCGCCGTCGGCGAATGCGGCGAGCGCGTCGCGCACGTTCACGCCCATCAGCGCGATCAGGCCGAGCGCGACGCAGAACGCGAACACGATCGCGCCTCCGATCACGCCCGCGCCGCGCAACGGCGATGCGCCGGCGCGCGCGGCGGGCGACGCCAGCGGCCACGCGCGCGCGGCCAGCGATTTACGAAGCGAATTCATTGCGAGTCTCCTGCGCCGGCCATCCATGCGCCGATACGTGAGCGATTGGCCGCCTCGGGCGTGCAACTGCCCATGATGCGGCCGCGATACAGCACGACGATGCGGTCGGCGACGCTCATCAGTTCGTCGAGTTCGGACGAGATCAGCAGCACGCCCACGCCGCGTTCACGCGCCGCGCGGATGTGACGGTAGACGGCGGCCACCGCGCCGACGTCGAGCCCGCGCGTCGGTTGCGCGGCCAGCAGAAAATGCAGCGGGTCGAGCGTGAGTTCGCGCGCGAGCACGGCCTTTTGCTGATTGCCGCCCGAGAGTCCGCCGAAGATCGCGTCGGGCCCGCTCGCGCGCACGTCGAAGCGTTCCATCAGTTCGACCGCGCGCTCGCGCATCGCGCGGAGTTGCAGCCAGCCCGCGCGCGAGTAGCGATCGAGATGATTGAGCATGAGGTTGTCGACGAGGCTCATGCCGGTCACGCAGCCGACCGCGTGCCGGTCCTCGGGCACGATGCCCACGCCCGCGCGTGTGAGTTCGCGCGGCGTCGCGCGCGTCATGTCCTGGCCCGCGACGAAGAAGCGTCCCGCCGCCGCGGGCATCATGCCCGCGAGCACGGCGCCCAGTTCGTTCTGGCCGTTGCCTTCCACGCCCGCGATGCCGACGATCTCGCCGCGATTTACGACGAGCGTGCAATCGGCGAGACGCAGCACGCCATCGGCGTCGCGCGCGGCGAGGCCGTCGATCTGCAACACTTCGTCGCTCAGCGCGCGCGACCACGGCGAACCTTCGTGCGGCTGCGCGAGCGACAGTTGCGCGTGCAGATCGACGGCTTGCGCGTTCGACGCGCGGCGGATCATCGCGTCGACGAGACGGTCGATGTCGTTCGCAGGCGCATCTGAGCGCGCGACCACGCGGCCCGATTGCAGCACCGTCGCGTGCGTGGCGATGCGGCAGATCTCCTTGAGCTTGTGCGTGACGAGCACGACTGCGCAGCCGTTCGCGGCTACGCGCGCGCAGGTGTCGAGCAGCGCGTCGATCTCGGCGGGCAGCAGCACGGCGGTCGGTTCGTCGAGCAGCAGCAGACGCGGCTCGCGCATCAGACACTTGACGATTTCCACGCGCTGGCGCTCGCCCACCGAGAGATCGGCGATCCGCGCGTCGAGCGGCAGCGTCAGGCCCACGCGCGCGAGCGTCGCTTCGACGCGCTGGGCTTCGCGCGCGCGATCGATACGCCCGCGCGCCTGGCCGAGCAGCAGATTGTCGAGCACGCTCGCATTGTCGACGAGACTGAAGTGCTGATGCACCATCGCGATGCCGTGCTCGATCGCCTCGCGCGGATTGCGCGGCCGATACGTGACGCCGTTCATGCGCATCGCGCCCGCGTCGGGCTGATGCACGCCGAAGATCACGTTGCAGAGCGTGGACTTGCCCGCGCCGTTTTCGCCGAGCAGGCAATGCACATCGCCGGCCATGAGGTCGAGCGATACCTCGTCGAGCGCCTGAAACGCACCGAAGCGCTTGCCGATCCCTTCGAGCGACAGCACCGGCGCGGGCGCGGGAGATACGACGGCGTTCATGATCAGCCTTCCATGACCTTGATCTTGCCGCTCTGGATGTCGTCTTCGATCTGCTTGAGCTTCGTGTCGATCGCGGGCGTGGAATGACACACGGCCATGCCCGACGACTTCGGCCCCATCGCCAGACCGAAGGCCTTGTAGCCCGGCTGCCACGTGCCTTTCTCCAGTTGCTCGATCGCGTATTGCGCCTGGTAGCCGACGCCCGTGATGCTGTACGCGACATAGAGCGGATCGCTGCCGCAACGGTCGGTGTAGCTGCCGATGATGTGCGTGTTCTTTTCCTTCGCCGCCTGCTCGATGCCGCGCAAGCCGAGATTAAGAATGTGATAGTGAATGTCGGCGCCCTGTGCGATGGCGGCGGCGGTGGCTTCGCGCGCTTTCGCTACGTCGTCGAAATCGCCGGTGTAGCTCTCGAAGTACTTGATCTTCGGATTGATATAGCGCGCGCCGTCGCCGAATTCCTTGCCCGCGTTCACGATCGACGGAATTTCCATGCCGCCGACGTAGCTCACGGCGTTGGTCTTCGTGAGCATCGCGGCGGCCGCGCCCGCGACGAACGCAATTTCGGCCTGCTTCACGTCGTAGCCCGCGACGTTGGGCGGCATCGCTTGCCCCTTGCTGCCGCCGACGATCGAAAATTTCACTTTCGGAAAGCGCTTCGCGATCTTGATGACGGCTGCCTGCGTCTGGCCGCCTACGCCGATGACGAGTTCGTTCTTTGCGGCGAGGTTCGTGAGCGCCTGCTCCATGTCCGCGTAATTGATGTTCTCGATGATCTGCGTCTTGAGCTTCGGGCCGAATTCCTTTTGCGCGGCCATTACGCCGTCATACCCGGATTCCATCCAGCCCTTGTCGGTCTTCGAGCCGGGAATCAGGACGCCGACATGCATCGCGTCGTCGGCTGCGTAGACCGCGGGTGGCGTGACGGCGCCCAGTCCCAGCGCGATGCTGACCGTGGCGAGCACGCGCAGGCGCGCCGGTGCAGGGCGTTGCGGGAATCGATTCGAGAACAGCTTCGCGGAAGACATTGTGTAGCACTCCTTTGCCGTAGCGTTTGAGTTTCGTTTTTCAGTTTCGGTAAGTGAACTATTCATGAACGAAACGGATAAAAGCAAGTTGGGTGCCATGTATGTCGAACGCATGCCGGCTTGATGGTCGAAGCCTCGCAGTGCCTGTTTTCATGCGGGTTTGTGCCGGGTGTGACGCTGCGCGCGTGAAGTGTGCGAGCGTAGGCGCGCGTGTCATGCATGCACCAAAGCCGGTTTCGATGCCTGTGCGCGGGGCGTGAGAGAAAGCGATTGCACGCGCACGCACCACGCCGGCGCGCGCTACGGATTCGCGCCATTCGATGCAGCGGCCCGCGAGTTCGCGCAGTGCGCGCCGTGCTGCTATATTCGCGGCAAGCGGCGCATGCGCCGATGGACTTTTCTTCCGCACGAACGAACCTACTTTTGCCATGACGCGTGTCGCCGCTCGCTCCGCCAGTCCTTCGAGATCGAAAAAAGCCGCTGCCCAGAAGCCGGCACAAGCCACCACGGCGACGGCGCAGGAATCCATGCAGGAACCCGTGCGAGAAACCATGCGGCAGCGTCTCGCGGCGGCGACACGCGGGCGCATCTTTCGCGTCGCGCTCGCGGAATTCGCGGAGAAGGGCTTGAGTGGCGCGCGCGTGGAAACCATCGCGAGCCGCGCGAAGGTCAACATCCGGATGATTTATCACTACTTCGGCGGCAAGGAAGCGCTCTATCTGGAAGTGCTCGAATTCGTGCTCGGTCGTTTGCGCGCCGAAGAACTCAAGCTCGAACTGGACGTCGATCGCGTCAAGCCCGTCGAAGGCATCGTGCTGCTTTACGAGTTCATCGAAGGGCATTTCGCGGCCCATCAGGAACTCGGCAAACTGCTCTCGTTCGAGAACCTGAATCGCGCGCGCGTGATGAAGCGCTCGAAAGCGATTCCCGAAATGGCCTCGCCGGTGCTGGTGCTGTTGCGCACGCTGATCGAGCGCGGCGAAAAGGACAAGACGCTGCGCGCCGGACTCGAACCGCTGCATCTCTATGTCGCGCTCGTGAGCTTGTGTTCGTTCCACAAGTCGAACGCGTACACGCTGTCCTGCATCTTCAACGCCGATCTGCTCGCGCCGAGCTGGCAGGACGAGCAGAAGCGGCAGGCGCAGGAGATGGTGCGCGCGTTCGTACGCGCCTGACGGGTTTTCAGCCGACCGCGAGCGGCGGGGTATGCGGGCTTGCATCGACGGCCATCGCCAGACCGTCGCTGCGCGGGTCGTGCGCGCCGAGCGCCCAGCCATCGGCGTCGATGCGGATCACGCCGGGATGCCCCGCAAGCGGACTTTGCGCGGCAATTGTCGAGACTTCGTGGCCGCGTGCCGAGAGTTCCGCGAGCACTTGCGCGCCCGCATCGGCCTCAAGCTTGAGCGCGTCGCGCATGTCGGAGAATGTCCGCCCGAGCAGAAAGCGCGGCTGCGCGAGCGCTGCGAGCGGGTCCATGCCGTAATCGATCAAGCGCGTGAGAATCGCCGCTAGCGTTTGCGGCTGACCGTCCGCGCCCTGGGTGCCGAACAATAGATGCGGGCGCCCATCGCGCAGATACATGCCCGGCGTGAGCGTGTGGAACGGCCGCTTGCCGGGCGCGAGCGTGTTGGGATGCCGCGCGTCGGTTCCGAATGCCGCGCCGCGGTTATGCCAGAGAATGCCGGTGTCGCCTGCGACCACGCCGCTGCCCCAATCGAAATACACCGTTTGCAGCAAGCTCACCGAGCGTCCCTCACGATCGGTCGCGCCGATGAACACCGTGTCGCCATGACGAAAGCGATGCGGCCATGCACGTGCGCGGCGCATGTCGATGGACCGCGCATGTGCCGCCAGCGTCTCGGGTGCAAGCAGCATGTCGACGGGCACCTCGGCGAAATCGGGATCGCCCACGTAGCGGTCGCGATCGACGAACGCGCATTTCACCGCTTCCACGAGCAGATGATAGTAATCGGCGCTGCCTTCCTCGATAGCGGAAAAATCGAAGTGCGCGAGCGTGCCCATGATTTCCAGCATCGTCACGCCTTGCGTGGGCGGCTGCAAACCGACGAGCTCGCCGCCGCGATACGGCACGCGCAAGGGCGCTTCCTCGCGTGCGCGTGTGCTGGCGAGATCGTGCGCGTCGAGTGGCGAGCCCGCATCGCGCAGGCCGCCCGCGATGCGCTCGGCGAGATCGCCCTCGTAGAATTCGCGCGCGCCAAATCGTGCGATGCGTTCGAGACTACGCGCGAGCGCCGGTTGCGCAAAGCGCGAACCGGGCGCGGGCGGGGCGCCCGATGCGTCGTTGGGCGCGAAGGTCGCGGCGAAACCGGGCTGCGCGTTCAGTTGGTCGGCACGCAGCGTTTGCCAGAAGTGCTGCGATTGCGTCACGGCAAAGCCGTCTTGTGCGTATTCGATTGCGCGCTCGAACAGCGTCGACCACGCGAGTGTGCCGCTCCACGCTTCGCGTGAATGTGCGAACGCGCGCGCCCACGTGTCGAGCATGCCCGCGCTCGTGAGCGCAGCCGCGCCGCCACGCACAGGAATCGCTTCGCCGTGATGCGGCAGGTGCATCGCGGCCTGGCCCGCGCCCGAAATCGTGCGCACGTCGCCGCTTCGATCCGCGACGACCCAGAAAGCGTCGCCGCCCAATCCCGTGAAGTGTGGATATGTGACGCACAGCACCGCGCCGATGGCGATAGCGGCTTCGATGGCATTGCCGCCCGCGCGCAGCACCTCGCGCCCGGCGGCACTCGCGAGCGCGTGCGGGCTCGTCACCATGCCGTCGCGCGAACGGGCGTTTAAAGCATTAGAAATTTTGGACTCCATTATATTGACGCGATCTCGCCGTGGCTGAGAGACAGCGTTTGCGCGAGTCGCAGCAGCGCGCGATCGGTGCCGCGCGCGCCGATCAGCGAGAGGGCGAGCGGACGGTCGCGTTCGTCGGCAAACGGCAGCGTGATTTGCGGCAGGCCGCCCAGCGAGGCGATGGCGTTGAGCGTGAGCGCGTCGTCATAGAAGCGCGCGAGCGTGTCTGCGTCCGCGTCCTTCGCGAGCAGCGCGCAGGGCGTGGTCGGCATGACGAGCATGCTGTCTTGCAGCCGTGCGTCGAGTTGCGCGGCGAGCGTCCCGCGCAGGGCGCGCCAATGTGGCGTGCGTTCGCGGTCGTACTCGTCGATGTGCGCAAAGCGCGGTGCGATAGACGGACCGAAGCGCGGCTTCGCGGCGCGTATCCATGCCCCGAGCGCCGCGTCGATATCGGCTGCCTGCACGGCTTGATAGCACGCGAGCCAGTCGATGGCCGGAATACGATCGAAGATGGGTACCGAATCGTGTGCGCCGAACGAACGCGCGAGCGCCTCGAGACGCGCGGCATCGTCGACTTCGTGCCGGGCGCGGCACGCGAAGGCTTCGTCCACGCGTCGCAAAGTGAGCGATGACGACGCGCTATCGGCGGGTAACAGCACGTCGCCAACGTTTGCCAAAAGATCGGCGGAACGCGCAAACCAGCCGACGGTGTCGAGGCTCGGCGCGAACGGCACCAGGCCATCGAGCGCAATCGCGCCGTGGGTCGGACGCATGCCGTAAAGACCGCAGAACGAAGCGGGCACGCGCACCGAGCCGCCCGTATCGGTGCCGAGCGCGAAGTCCACCGTGCCAGCCGCGACCGCCGAAGCCGATCCGCTCGACGAACCGCCCGGCAGCGCATGCGGCCAGCGCGGATTGAGCGGCGTGCCGTAGTGATGATTCGCGCCTTCGAGGCTATAGGCAAGTTCGTCTGTGATCGTTTTGCCTTCGAGCGCCGCGCCCGCGCGCAACAGCGCCCAGACGCAGGACGCGTGCTCGCGCGCGGGCGTTTGCGCGGCGAGCCAGTCGGGATTGCCGCCGCCCGTGCGCACGCCTGCCACGTCGATCAGATCCTTCACCGCGAAGCGCAGGCGCTCGAGCGGGCCGCGCGTGAGCGGCGCGACGCGTGTAGCGTCGCCGGGAACGAACGCGCTCACGCGGGCTGCTCCTGGGCTTCGAGCGCCTTAGCCGCTTGAACAAGGCGCGTCGAATCGGTGACGAAGCCGAAGCATTTCTTCACGTTCCAGATCGTCGCTTCGGTGCAGAACGCGGGCGAGGAGGTCGCGCAGCAATCCTCGACGAGCACGCAGCCGTAGCCGAGAAAGTTGGCGTCGGTGAGCGAGTGCAGCACGCATTGATCGGTGTTCACGCCCGCGAAAAGCAGCGTACGCACGCCGAGATTGCGCAGGATGCTGTCGAGCGGCGTGTCCCAGAAGCCGCTGATCCGAAATTTATCCACGCAGATGTCTTGCGGCAGCGGCTTTAGTTCGTCCACCACGGCGGCGGCCCACGAGTCTTTTTCGAGCACGTGCGCACCGTTGCTCGTGAGCGGTTCGCCAAGGCCGGTGCCCTGGCCGGTCGGCTTGTAGAGATGCAACTGGTTCGGCGGCATGTTGGCGAGGTCCGGGCGATTGCCCCAGTTCACCCAGATCACCGGCACGCCTTGCGAGCGCAGCGCGGGCAGCAGCGTTTGCAGCGGCGCGATGGGCGCACGGTCGGCTGTGAAGTCGCCGCCAATCTGCGAAACCCAGCCGCCTTCGGTGCAGAAGTCGTTCTGCATGTCGATCACGACGATGGCCGTGCGGCTCAGGTCGAGGCGCACGTGTTGCGGTTCGCAGGCGAGCGTCGCGAGACGCGGTTCGGGACCGCGCGCCGACATGTCGACGAGCGCCGGGCTCGCGAGCCAGTGATAGGCGTCGGCGCGGCCGAGACGGTTGGCGGTGGCGGGCGCGTCGTTAAGAAGGTGGGCTTCGGACATTGGCTGGGACTCTCCGCAGGCAGCGTTCATTCATGAATAAGATACTTACCGAAATACGCAAGATCGATGCCAGGCGGAAGTGCAGTGCAAACGCCCGAAGGAATGAGGTCAGTGCGAGGCGGGCGCGAGGAAGTTGCGCGGGCATGCCCCGAAGTGGGGCGCGCTGCACGAAGGTGCGGCGATGACATGCGTGCACAGCTAACGTGAATCGCTGCACGGGACGCGACGCCGAATGATTCAGTGTGATCCACGATGGCGCGCGATTGTCCCCTGCGCTCTGCGTGCGCAGCGCGTGTTCGATCATCCGACAAGCACGCCAGGCAGGCTTTTGCAGCGCGCGCATGGTCGTCTGGCATGGATGATGCATCATGTGATCCATCTTGTATTCAAGATTGAACGCATGCCACGCTTCCAGCCAATCAAAGTTCGTGCACTGCTCGACGCCTATCGCCGTGGCGAGACTTCGCCGCGCGAGACCATCGACACCGTGCTGCACCGCCTCGCGAGCACGCATCGTCCCGAAGCGTGGATTCTCACTGTCGACGCAGCCGATCTCGTCACGCGGGCGGCGCAACTCGAACAACAGCTCGCCGACGAAGGCTCCGCGCTGTTCGAGCGCATGCCGCTGTTCGGCGTGCCGTTCACGGTCAAGGACAACGTCGATGTCGCGGGCTTGCCGACGACGGCCGGTTGCGCGGCGTTCGCGTATAGGCCCGACGAAACGGCGTTTGCGGTCGCGCGTTTGCTCGACGCGGGCGCGATTCTGATCGGCAAGACGAATCTCGATCAGTTCGCGACCGGCCTCGTCGGCACGCGTTCGCCGTATGGCGCGGTGCGTCAGGTCGATCACGACGACTACATTTCAGGCGGCTCCAGTTCCGGCTCGGCGGTCGCCGTGGCGGCGGGCATCGTCGCGTTTTCGCTGGGCACCGATACGGCGGGCTCGGGGCGCGTGCCCGCGGGCTGCAACGGCATCGTGGGCCTCAAGCCCTCGCTCGGGCTCGTGAGCAAGCGTGGTGTCGTGCCCGCGTGTCGCACGCTCGATACGCTATCGGTGTTCGCGCACGACGTTGGCGACGCATGGGCGGTGCTCGCTCGCCTCGCGGCATTCGATGCGCGCGACAGCTATTCGAAGCCGCTGGTCTCTCGCGGCCTGACGCATACGCCGACGCGCATCGGTGTGCCCGACACGCTCACGTTCTTCGGCGACGCGAGCGCGGAACACGCGTTTTCCGCGACGCTCGACGGCATCGCCACCCATCTGGCGCTCACGCCTGCGAGTTTCGCTTTCGCGCCGTTGCAGGAGGTCGCGGCGTTGCTCTACGACGGGCCGTGGGTGGCGGAGCGGCGCGCCGCGCTCGGTGACTTCTTCGACACTCATTGTGCGGAGATCGACCCGACCGTGGCGGAGGTGATCGGCCAGGCGCAGCGCTTCGACGCCGCCACGGCCTTCAACGGCCAATATGCGCTCGCGAGTCTGAAGCGCGAAGCCGATGCGCTATTCGATCGATTCGATATTCTGATCGTTCCGACCACGCCGACACATCCCACCATCGCCGAGGTGCAGGCTAATCCTGTAGAGGTGAACAGCCGTCTGGGCGTCTATACGAATTTCGTCAATCTGCTCGACTGGTGCGCGCTCGCCGTGCCGGGTGTGCCGCGTGCAGACGGCTTGCCGGCTGGCGTCACACTGATCGGACCATCTGGCGCGGACCAGCAAATCGCGGTGCTCGGTGCGCGCATTCAGGCGCTGTTTTGCGAAGCGGCTGCAACCACCGCAGCGCGCGATGCCGATGTGATCGCTGCGCGTCCGCTGCCGATTCAGGAGCTGACCGTCACGCTCGCCGTAGTCGGCGCGCATCTGCGCGGCGAACCGCTGAACTGGCAATTGCTGGAGGCGGGCGCGCGATGGATCGAAGCGACCACGACGGCGCCGCATTACCGCCTCTACGCGCTTGCAGGCACCACGCCGCCGAAGCCGGGCCTCGTGCGTCAGGGCGACGTCGCGCAAGGCGAGGCGATCGCCATCGAACTGTGGGACGTGCCGTTGCGCAACTTCGGCGCGTTCGTCGCGGCCGTGCCTGCGCCGCTCGCGATCGGCTCGCTCGATATCGCCGATGGCCGCACCGTCAAGGGTTTCGTTTGCGAACCCTCCGCACTGGCTGCCGGAGCGGGCGCATCCGACATTACCGCTTACGGCGGCTGGCGCTCGTATCTGGCGCACCGCGCGCCGCAACCGCACGCTTCGTCCGCTCCCGCCGCTTGATTTAGCCAAAACGACCACAGAACGCAGTGACCGACAACCTTCAGGAATCCAGATCATGACGCAACGCCGCGACTTCATCAAACAGGCTGGCGCACTTACGCTCGGCAGCCTGCTGCCTTTCGAAAGCGTATTCGCTGCCGAGAAATTGACGGTCGGCGTGATCTACGTCGGCTCGAAGGGCGATTACGGCTACAACCAGGCACAGGCGCAAGCGACGGCGGTCATCAAGAAACTGCCGAACGTGAAGGTGGTCGAGGAAGAGAACGTGCCGGAGACGGTCGCGGTGCAGAAGTCGATGGAGGCCATGATCGAGCAGGACGGCGCGACGTTGATCTTCGCGACCTCATTCGGTTACTTCGATCCGCACGTGCTGAAAATGGCGGCCAAATATCCGAAGGTCCGCTTCGCGCATTGCGGCGGCCTGTGGAAGCAGGGCAATCCGCCCAATATCGCGAGCTACTTCGGCTACATCGACGAATGCCAATACCTGAACGGCGTCGTCGCGGGCCACATGAGTAAGACGAAGAAGCTCGGCTTTGTCGCCGCCAAGCCGATTCCGCAGGTGCTGCGCAACATCAACGCGTTCACGCTCGGCGCGCAGTCGGTCGATCCGTCGATCACGACGCATGTGATTTTTACGGGTGACTGGTCGATGCCCGTGAAGGAAGCCGAGGCGACCAACAGTCTCGTCGATCAGGGTTGTGACGTGCTGACGTGCCACGTCGACGGTCCCAAGGTCGTGATCGAAACCGCGGAGAAGCGCGGCGCGATGAGCTGCGGCTATCACGCGAGCCAGGCCGCGCTGGCGCCCAAGGGCTATCTCACGGGCGCCGAGTGGGATTGGGCGACGCCATACCAGACGCTCGTCGCCAATGCGCAGGCGGGCAAGCCGCAGCCCAACATCCTGCGCGGTGGTCTCAAGGAAGGCTTCGTGAAGATGTCGCCGTATGGCGCGAAGGTCGCGCCCGATGCGAAGAAGAACGCCGACGCGGTCAAGGCGCAGATGTTGGCAGGTCAATTTGCGATCTTCAAGGGACCGCTGAAGGACAACAAGGGCGGCACGGCCATCGCGGGAGGCACGAACTACGCGCAGACCGACATCACGCTCGAGAGCATGAATTACCTCGTCGCGGGCGTGGTCGGTCAGATCTGAACGACCACGCCGTGAAGTCCAAAGCCCCTCAACCTCGCAAGGAGAGATCATGCGAGCTCCCGCTTCCCCGGTGACGCCGCCCGGCGTCGCCCGCGTGCTGATCGGCGTGCTGCCCGCGCTGCCGACGCTCGCGGCCATCGTCAGCACGTTGCTGCTGTTCTCGGTCTTCCTGCTGATCGAGGGGCAACCGGCGGGCGACGCGATCACGCTGATCGCGCAAGGTGCGTTCGGCTCGTCGTTCGCGTGGCAGAGCACCTTGCTGCGCGCCGCGCCGCTCATGCTCACGGCGCTGTGCGTGGCGCTGCCCGCGCAGGTGGGCCTGATCGTGATCGGCGGGGAGGGCGCGCTCGCGCTCGGCGGACTCGCAGCGGCGGTCGTGCCGCCCCTGTTGCCGACCGGCACGCCGTGGTTCGCCGCCACGCCGGTCATGGCGCTGGCCGGTATGATCGTCGGCGGCGCGTGGATTGGCGCGGTCGGAGCCTTGCGGCAGTGGCGCGGCGTCAACGAGACGATCAGTTCGCTGCTGATGTCGTATATCGCGATTGCCGTGTTCAAGTTTCTCGTCGAAGGTCCGCTGCGCGATCCGTCGAGCCTGAACAAACCGTCGACGCCCGCATTGCCCGATGCGTTTTCCATTGGCTCGCTGCCCGGGCTCGAAGTGCATTGGGGCCTGTTCTGGGGCGCGCTCGCGTGCGTGGCCGCGTGGGTGTTCGTGCGCCACAGCACGAAGGGCTTCGCGATGCGCGTGACCGGCGGCAACGCGCGCGCCGCGCGCCTCGTCGGCCTGCCGGTGAATTCGCTCGCGCTGACGGCGTGCGTGCTCGGCGGCGCGGCGGCGGGACTTGCGGGGATGTTCGAAGTCGCGGCAGTGCAGGGTAGCGCGAACGCGTCGCTGCTCGCGGGCTACGGTTACGCGGGCATTCTCGTGGCGTTCGCCGCGCGCCAGAATCCGCTCGCGATCGTCGCGTGTGCGCTGATGATCGGCGGCATCGAGGCAAGCGGCAGTCTGCTCCAGCGCCGTCTCGATCTGCCCGACGCCACCACGCTCGTGCTTCAGGGCCTGCTGTTCGCCAACCTGCTTGCGTGGGAGGCTCTCGGCGGGTGGCTCGCCGTGTGGCGCGCGAAGTGGCAGGCCGCCGCGCCATCCGACGTCGCCTCTTCGCTGGAGCAAAGTCATGTCTGATCTGCATTCGCCCGTTGCCGTGCTGCTGTTCTCGCTGATCGCGGGCGCCGTGCGAGTGAGCACGCCGTATCTGTTCGTGAGTCTCGGCGAATGCCTGACCGAGAAGGGCGGACGCGTGAACCTCGGGCTCGAGGGCATCCTGGTGTCGGGCGCGATGAGCGGCTATGCGGGCGCGTATCTGAGCGGCTCGCCGTGGGCGGGCGTGCTGATCGCCGGTTGCGCCGGGCTGCTGCTCGGCGGCCTGCATGGCCTCGTGTGTTCGCTGCCGCGCGTCTCGGACATCGCGTTCGGCATCGCGCTGATGCTGTTCGGCACCGGTCTCGCGTTCTATCTCGGCAAGCCCTTTATCGAGCCGCAGGCGCCGATGCTGCGTTCGTTCGATTTCGGTGCGTGGAGTGCGTCGCCTCAAGTGCACAACGCGCTGCACGTGAACCCGCTGTTTCTGATCGGCGTTGCACTGGCGTTCGCCCTGCAATGGGGTTTGCGCTCGACACGCTCGGGCATGACGCTGCGGCTCGTCGGCGAAAACGCCGAGAGCGCGCGGGCAATGGGCTATCCGGTCACGCGCGTTCGCATCGTGGCCACGGCGGTTGGCGGCTTCTTCGCGGGCGTGGGCGGCGCGTATCTGTCGCTCGTCTATCCGGGCAGCTGGAACGAAGGCCTCTCCAGCGGGCAGGGGCTGATGGCGGTTGCGCTCGTGATCTTCGCGCGCTGGCAGCCGCTGCGCTGTCTGTGGGCGGCGCTGCTGTTCGGCGCGGCGGGCGCGCTCGGTCCCGCGTTGCAGGCGATCGGCGTGACGAGCGGCTATTACCTGTTCAATGCCGCGCCCTACGTGCTGACGCTCGCGATCATGATCGTCAATTGCCGCCCGGATCGCACGCTCGCTGGCGCACCGGGCGAGCTGAGCCTCACGCGCTGACGCCATGTTTCGCTATCGATTGATCCCGTCTCACCGGAGACCGACATGACCCGTTTCATCGAAGCCCGTCCTTATCCGTGGCCCTACGACGGCGCATTGCGCGCCGACAACACCGCGCTTGTCATCATCGACATGCAGACCGACTTCTGCGGCATCGGCGGCTATGTCGACAAGATGGGCTACGACCTCTCGCTCACGCGCGCGCCGATCGAGCCGATCCAACGCGTGCTCGCGGCGATGCGCGCACAGGGCTTCACCATCATTCACACGCGCGAGGGACACCGGCCCGATCTCTCGGATCTGCCAGCGAACAAGCGCTGGCGCAGCCGCCAGGCGGGGACGGACGGCATCGGTATCGGCGACGATGGACCGTGCGGCAAGATTCTCGTGCGCGGCCAGCGGGGCTGGGAAATCATCGACGAACTCGCGCCGCTGCCGGGCGAGATCGTGATCGACAAGCCGGGCAAGGGCTCGTTCTGCGCGACGGATCTCGAACTCGTGCTGCGCACGCGCGGGATCGCCAATCTGGTGCTGACCGGCATCACCACGGACGTCTGCGTGCACACGACAATGCGCGAGGCGAACGATCGCGGCTTCGAATGCACGATCCTCGCCGACTGCTGCGGCGCGACGGATAAATCCAATCACGACGCGGCCCTGAACATGGTGCTGATGCAGGGCGGCGTGTTCGGCACCGTGTCCGATTCGCACGTATTGCTCGCCACGCTGGGACGCTGATCATGTCGACGCTCGCCAGCATAAAACCCCTACCGCCCAGAAGTGGCGCGCTCGGCATCGAAGTGCTGGGCGCGAGCAAGCGCTTCGGCACGTTCCGCGCGCTCGACGGCGTCACGCTCAAGGTGCGCGCGGGCACGGTGCACGCCTTGCTCGGCGAAAACGGCGCGGGTAAGAGCACGCTCGTGAAAGGGCTCGTCGGTTATGGCGTGCTCGACAGCGGCCAGATTGTCGCCGATGGGCGCGAGGTGCGGATCGCTTCGCCCCGCGATGCGCAGGCGCTTGGCATCGGCATGGTCTATCAGCATTTCACACTTGCGGCGGGTTTGTCGGTCGAAGAGAACCTGGTGCTCGCGCGTGGCCGAATGTCGTGGAAAATCGATTGGCATAGCGAACGAAAATCACTCGATGCATTTATGCGCGAGATGCCGTTCCGGCTCGCGCTCGACGCGCCGGTGTCGGGTCTCGCGGCGGGGGAGAAGCAGAAGCTCGAAATTCTCAAACAGCTGTATCTGCGTCAGCGCCTGTTGATTCTCGACGAACCGACATCCGTGCTCACGCCGCAGGAAGCCGACGAAGTGCTTGGCCTGATGCGCGATCTCGCGACGCGCAACGAACTGACGGTGCTGATGATCACGCACAAGTTCCGCGAAGTGATGGCGTATGCGGACGACGTCACAGTGCTGCGCAAAGGGCGCCTGGTCGGCAGTTGCGCGGTGCGCGATACCGACCGCGACCGGCTCGCGTCGTGGATGATGGGCGGCGCCGAAGCCGCGTCCGATGCCGACGCGCGCGCCACTGCGGGCATCGACACCGCGCGGCCCGCCCGCAAGCCGCTCGCCGCCAATGCGGCGGTGGCGCTCGAACTGTCGAGCCTGACGGTGCTCGACGACCGTGGCCACGCGGCGGTGCGCGAGGCGTCGCTGGCCGTGCGCGGCGGGGAAATTCTCGGGCTCGCGGGCGTCTCGGGCAACGGCCAGAAGGAACTGGTCGAGGCGCTGGTTGGCCAGCGCCGCGCGCAGTCTGGCGCGATGAGCGTGAAAGGCGAGCCGTACCGCGCGACGCGCAAAGCGATGACGCGCCTTTCGGTCTACGCGTTGCCGGAAGAGCCGTTGCGCAACGCCTGCGTAGCGAACCTGAGTGTTGCCGAAAACCTCGCGCTGCGCGATTTCGACCGCGCGCCGCTGCGCTCGGGTGGCTGGCGTTTGAACCGGCGCGCCATGCGCGAGCGCGCGAAGCAGCGCATTGCCGAATTCAACGTGCGGCCGCCGGTGCCGGAACGCGCGATCGGCACGTTGTCGGGTGGTAATGTGCAGCGCGCGGTGCTCGCGCGCGAACTGGGCCAGCCGGTCGACGTTCTGATCGTTGCGAATCCGGTGTTTGGGCTCGACTTCGCGTCGGTGGCCGATATTCACGCGCGCATTCTGGCCGCACGCGACGCGGGCGCGGCCGTGCTGCTGGTGAGCGAGGATCTCGACGAACTGTTGGAGCTGGCCGACCGCATCGCGGTCATCTCGCAAGGTCGGCTGGTGTTCGAAACTGCCGTGGAGAACGCAGACCGCGTGGTGCTCGGCCGCCACATGGCGGGCCACCGCGACGATCGTCAAACCGAAACGACGGTTCCGGCCGCCGCCTTTCATGGAGCCTGATCAATGAGTTCGAGTGGACTCGGCGGATTGAACCGATCGCCCGCGGGTGTGGTGATCGGCCTCGTCCAACTGCGCAATCCCGACGTCGAAACGCCCGCGCAACTCGCGGCGCAAACGCAGCGCATCGTTGAGCTGGTCGGCAAGGCGCGGCGCAACAACGCCTCGATGGATCTCGTGGTGTTTCCCGAATACGCGCTGCACGGTCTGTCGATGCGCACCGACGACGCGATCATGTGCACGCTCGACGGTCCCGAAGTGGCGGCCTTCCAGGCGGCGTGCGTGGCGCATCGCATCTGGGGCTGCTTCTCGATCATGGAGCGCAATCCGCACGGGAACCCCTATAACAGCGGGCTGATCATCGACGATCGCGGCGAGATTCAGCTTTATTACCGCAAGCTCCATCCGTGGGTGCCGGTCGAACCGTGGGAGCCGGGCAATCTCGGCGTGCCCGTGTGCGTGGGACCGCGCGGCGTGAAGCTCGGGCTCATCATCTGTCACGACGGCATGTTCCCGGAGATGGCGCGCGAAGCCGCATACAAGGGCGCGGAAGTGATCGTGCGCACCGCCGGCTACACGGCGCCGATTCGTCACGCGTGGCGCATCACGAATCAGTCGAATGCGTTTCAGAATCTCGCGCAGACCGCGAGCGTTTGCCTGTGCGGCAGCGACGGCACGTTCGATTCGATGGGCGAGGGTATGTTCTGCGATTTCGACGGCACCGTGATGGTGGACGGCAGCCATCGTCCCGACGAAATCATCACCTGCGAAATGCGACCCGATCTGGTGCGCGAGGCGCGCGCGCATTGGGGCGTCGAGAACAATATCTATCAGCTCGGCCATCGCGGCTATGTGGCCGTCAAAGGCGGCGCGCAGGATTGCCCGTACACCTTCATGCAGGACATGGTGCGTGGCGAATATCGTCTGCCGTGGGAAAGCACGGTGCGCGTGACCGACGGAACGTCTTGCGGCTTCGCGCCACCCGCACGCACTTACAAGGGCTGATCGACCATGCCGATACTTGCTTGCGCATTGCCTTCACCGTTTGCCTTCGAGGCGCGGACAACCGCGCTCGTGGTGATCGACATGCAGCGCGACTTCATCGAGCCGGGCGGCTTTGGCGCGGCGCTCGGAAACGATGTCTCTCTGCTGAACGCCATCGTGCCGGACGTCGCGCGACTGTTGCGTCACGCGCGCGAGCACGGCTGGTTTGTCGTGCATACGCGCGAATCGCATGCGGCGGATCTCTCCGACTGTCCGCCCGCCAAGCGGCTGCGCGGGCGGCCGAGCGCGCGTATCGGCGATGAAGGCCCGATGGGGCGCATCCTCGTGCGCGGCGAACCGGGCAATGCGATTATCGACGCGCTCGTGCCCGTTGGCGGCGAACTCGTCATCGACAAGCCGGGCAAGGGCGCGTTCTACGCGACTCGGCTTGGCGAAGCACTCGCGCAGCGCGGCATCACGCACCTGGTGTTCGCGGGCGTGACGACGGAGGTGTGCGTGCAGACGTCGATGCGCGAAGCGAATGACCGCGGCTACGACTGTCTGTTGATCGAAGACGCCACCGCTAGCTACTTTCCCGCGTTCAAGGAGGCCACGCTGGCGATGATCCGCTCGCAGGGCGGCATCGTCGGGTGGACCGCGAGCCTCTCGCAATTGCTGGAGAGCGAAACATCATGACGCCAACGAATGAGAACATTGTGATCAACGATCCGGCTATCGTCGCCGAAGTGACGGCCGCGTTCGAAGCCTATGAGCGCGCGCTGATCGACAACGACATCGCCGCCATGAACGTGCTGTTCTGGGACGCGCCTGAGACGGTGCGCTACGGCATCGCCGAAATCCAGCACGGCGGCGAGGCCATTCGCGCGTGGCGCGAAGCGTGCGCGCCGGTGCCCAAGTCGCGCACGCGACATCGCACGGTGGTGACCGCCTTCGGCCACGATTACGCGACGGTGAGCACCGAATTCACCAGCGACGCCACGCCGCTCATTGGGCGGCAGATGCAGACCTGGGCGCGGCTTGGTGCGGCCGATGCGGCGTTCGGCCGGTGGATCATCGTCGCTGCGCACGTGAGTCTGATCGACGCGCCGGATACACTGGCGGCTTACGAACGACGCGCGTGATCGACAAGGAACAGGCAAGAGCGTGGTCATCGAATCAAAACGACAAACCGGAGCGAAGCAGCAAGAACCCGCGGACGCGGCCGAAGACGACTTAAGCGCAGGCGCCGCGAAAGTGGTCTATGGCACGAATCAACTGGCGGAACAGGTCTATCTGCGGCTCAAGCACGACATTTTCGATTTCCGGCTGTTTCCGGGCGACCGGTTTTCGGAAACGGATATCGCGCAGCATTACGGCGTGTCACGCACGCCGATGCGCGATGCGCTGTTCCGGCTGCTGCGCGAAGGCTATCTGGAAGTGGGATTCCGGCGCGGCTGGAAAGTGTGCGATATCGACTTCGACCGGCTGGATCAACTTTACGATCTGCGCATTGTGCTGGAACTCGCCGCGATTGAACGCGCAGCCAGCGCACGGCCGCCGCATCCCGCCATCGACGCGCTCAAGGCGGTTTGGTGTGTCGCGCCCGAAGCGCGCGAGAGCGATCCGGCACGCATGTTTCGGCTCGACGAGAGCTTTCATCGTGGCTTGATCGAAGCGACCGGCAATGCGGAGATGCTGCGCGTCCATAACGAAGTGACCGAGCGCATCCGGATCGTTCGGAGGCTCGATTTTCTGAAGCCACATCGCACCGACGCGACTTACGACGAACACGCGACGATGCTGATGCTGATCGAGCGCGGCAAGGTCGCCGAGGCCGGGATTTTGCTGCGTGCGCATGTTACGCAGAGCAAGTTGGAGGTTCGCAAGATCACCGTGTCGATGCTCGCGCAGGCGCGGCATAGCAAGTTGCCTTTTGTGACATGAGTGAATTGAACCGTGTTTGGAGCAACTATGCTTTTTGCGCATTTTTGTAGTGTCCGACCCCTTTTAAAATACGATAATTAGTATTATGTCAAATGTGAGACGCATCGATCTTTGAGAGTGCCGCAGGCACTCTCCTCGAACGTCTGAATTCATCGGATGCCGCTGGCGCCGCGTGCCAGACCATCTGCATGCATGCCCTCATCCATTCGGTCGAAACGTCATGACGAAGCTCGTCGGGGCGCTGCCGTTGACATCCACCGGCATCGGATCCGAATTCCCAACGGCGACCACCACAGCACGATCGCATTGCGGGTTCCGCTCGGACGCTTGAGCGTGACACTGAGCAGCGCCCCGCTGGGGGCACGTGACTACGATTACCGCAGACGGATTGCCCTTAATATCGAACGGCGCGAAGACGTTGGCGCGCACCCGACGCGCCACCTTCTCGACATATCCTGCCGACGCGGCGGCCCCGCTATCCAGCCAAGACCTGCTGGCGATTTCCTTCAGCGCGGCGGGACGTGCTACGCGCTCCCGCTCCATTCTGAGCGAAGCGATGTCAAGCACACGGCAGCATATGATGTCGTGCATCACGCAACAGGCGCCGTGCGTAACGTGGCAAACACCGTTGCTACCCGATGGACAACCCAGGCGTCAGGTTTTACCAGCGTTCGCGAGCGCCTTGAGCCGACGGTACAGCGTGCGCTCGCTCATCCCGAGCCGCGTAGCGAGTTCACTGCGCTTGCCGCCCGATTCCGCAGCGGCGCGCGCGAGTTCTGCGTCCGACACCTTGCGAGGCAGAGCGAAACCCGTCGCGGGCAATGTTTCGACCGGTGACATGACTTCTCGCGCGAGTGACTCCGGCAATTGGTCGGGCCGTATTACACCGTCGTCGGCCAGGAGGCTTGCACGCTCGAGCACGTTGCGTAGTTCGCGGATGTTGCCCGGCCAGGAATACGCACGCAGCAGTGCAAGCGCGTCAGGCGAAATCAGGGGTTTGCGTGGCAAGCCGTGTCCCGCAGTGGCAATGCGCGCAAGAATGGAGTCCGCCAGGAGCGGGATATCCTCCACACGCTCGCGCACTGCGGGCAGTCGAATCGGAAACGCACTGATCCGGAAGTAAAGGTCGGAGCGAAACAGCCCCGCCGAAATCATCTGCTCGAGCGGCTTGTGCGTGGCGGCAACGAGCCGGAAATCGGCGCGCTGGGTCTCGGTGCTGCCGACACGCCTGAAGGTGCCGGTTTCGATGAGCCGCAACAGCTTGACCTGGATCGACAGAGGAACATCGCCAATCTCGTCGAGAAACAGCGTGCCGCCTTGCGCGGTTTCAACCAGCCCCGGCTTTCGGCTGGTCGCACCCGTGAACGCCCCCTTCTCGAACCCGAACAACTCGCTTTCGAAAAGCGTTTCGGTAATGCCGGAGCAGTCGACGACAACGAATGGCCGTTGCGCCCGATCGCTCGCTTCGTGAAGCGCATGGGCGAACAGTTCCTTGCCCGTTCCGGATTCGCCCAGCAGCAGCACGGGCAATATCGATGGTGCAACGCGCTGCAGGGCGGAGATCGCTGCATTGAAAGTCGGCGCTCGTCCGACAAGGCCTTCCGCGCTGGGTCTCGCTGATGCGCCCCGAACCGTTGCGAGGCGCTCGACGTACGCGATGATTTCCGAGTGGGCGTCAAAAATCGGCCGCAACTCGACGTCGACGTGTTCGGGGCCCCGCGGGGTGTGATGAATATGCAGCACGCGGTCCGCGCCGCGGCTCTCGGCTGCGCGCTTCATTGGGCAGTGCTCTCCTGCCTGATCGCAGGGCACGTCGTAATGGTGGGAAACCTGATAGCACTTGCGGCCGACGTGCGCCTGCCCCTCTACGCCAAATTGCCGCTGATACGCCCGATTCGCCGCCAGAATCTGATATTGCGGATCGAGCACGATCGCGGGCAGCGGATCGTACTCCAGGTACGACACTAGCGCGCCGACATCCGGCGCCATATACGGCAAACTAGTTGATGTCAGGTCATGCGAAGTCATGATCGTCGGTCCTTGCGCTTGCAGCCGAGAATTTCAGACTGCCAATTATGCCACCGACTGCCATCTGGCAGTCTTAGGTGTCATGCGGATGGCATGCACGCGCCCCGACGCGCAGGCTCCGCTTATCGCACGGCACAGAAAACCCAATCTGAATCATGGATTTAGATTCAACTGCGCCGCGCGCAAACGAGTTGGCACGATTATTGTTCTGCCATTCCTTGCCAGGACCGTAAGTCCGTCATTTGCGAGGAATAACCCCAATGCCTGCCTGCAGATTTACCGTCGAAGGGTTCTTCGATCCCGCCACGTGGACCGTGAGCTACATGTTGCTCGACGTCGGTACGCGCCGCTGCGCGCTGATCGACACCGTGCTTGACTACGACCCGAAATCGGGGCGCACGGGCACTGTCACGGCAGACCGGCTCGCCAGCCGCGTCGAATCGCTGGGCGCCCGTGTGGACTGGCTGCTTGAAACCCATGTCCACGCCGATCACCTTTCCGCGGCGCCTTATCTGAAGGCGAGGCTTGGAGGCAAGGTCGCCATCGGCGACCAGGTCACGCGCGTACAGGGCGTATTCGGCAAGCTGTTCAACACGGGGCCGGACTTCCGTACCGACGGCTCGCAGTTCGATCGCCTGTTTGCCGATGGCGACGCGTTTCCCGTGGGCGACCTCGAGGTCCGCGTGATGCACACGCCGGGCCATACGCCTGCGTGCGTGACCTACGTGGTCGGCGACGGCACCCGGCAGGCCGCTTTCGTCGGCGACACGCTATTCATGCCCGACTACGGAACCGCCCGCTGCGACTTTCCCGGTGGCGACGCGTCGGCGCTCTACCGGTCGATCCGCCGTGTCCTCAGCCTGCCAGCCGAGACGCGCCTGTACATGTGCCACGACTATCAGCCAGGCGGCCGCGCCGTGAAATTCGAAAGCACCGTGGCCGAAGAGCGCGAAGCCAACGTCCACGTGCACGACGGCATCGACGAGGCGTCGTTCATCGCCATGCGCAAGGCCCGCGACGCCACGCTCGACATGCCCGTTCTCATCCTGCCGTCGGTGCAGGTCAACATGCGCGCCGGCCACATGCCAGAGCCGGAGAGCAACGGCGTTTCATACATCAAGATCCCGATCAACGCGCTTTGAGCGACGCGGCGAACATCGACGAAAACACAAGAGGCAAGCATGGAACTTAAGAAGCTCACGGACACCTTTGCCGTTTCCCCCCAGATCCGCGTTGCCGATCTGGCTGCGCTGCGCGAGATGGGCTTTCGTGCGATCATCTGCAACCGTTCCGACGGCGAAGGCGCGGACCAGCCCACATTCACCGAAATCGAGCAGGCAGCACGGCAGCTTGGCATGGAAGCACACTACCTTCCTGTGGAATCTGGCAAAGTAAGCGATCAGGATGCCGAACGATTTCGCGATTATCTGGCCACCCTTGCGCGGCCGCTGCTCGCGTACTGCCGCACCGGCATGCGCTCGGCGACCCTGTGGGCGCTGGCCAGCGCATCAACCATGTCGCTCGTCGAGATTCTTGCCGCAGGCAAGCGCGCCGGGGTCGACTTGAGCGGGCTCGCGCGCCGCATCGGCTCGCCGCGCATCGCCACCGAGGACCAGCACGATGTCGTGATCATCGGCGCGGGAGCGGCGGGCGTCGCCACCGCGTCGAGCCTGCTTGCCCGGGCGCCCGACCTTGACATCGCCATCATCGACCCCGCCGACGTGCACTACTACCAGCCCGGCTGGACGATGGTGGGTGCGGGCGTATTCCGTCCGGAAACGACCGCTCGTCCCATGGGTGGCGTGCTCCCGCACAACGTATGCTGGATCAAGGCGGCCGTGGCCGCGTTCGAGCCCACAGCGAATGCCGTGATCCTCGAAGGCTGCCGCGTCGTGACATACCGGCAACTCGTGGTCTGCCCAGGCCTGAAGCTGGACTGGAATGCCATTGAAGGACTGCCGCAGACGCTTGGGCGCAACGGCGTGACCTCCAACTATCGTTACGACCTTGCGCCCTACACGTGGCAACGGGTGCAGCAGCTCAAGGGCGGTCGCGCGCTATTCACTCAACCGCCCATGCCGATCAAATGCGCGGGTGCGCCGCAAAAGGCCATGTATCTTTCGTGCGATCACTGGCGCCGCACCGGCACGCTCAACCAGATCAACGTCGAGTTTTACAACGCCGGCGCAGCGCTCTTCGGTGTAGCCGACTATGTGCCAGCACTCATGAAGTACGTCGAGTCGTACGGCATCGATCTGAACTTCGGCTTCAACCTGACGGCCGTGGACGGTGAGGCACAACAAGCGACCTTCACGCGGGCACTCCCTGGCGGCGGCAGCGAAACATTCGAGACCGGTTTCGACCTGCTCCACGTCGTGCCGCCCCAGAAGGCGCCCGATTTCATCCGTGTCAGCCCGCTTGCCGATGCCGGCGGCTGGGTCGACGTCGATCAGGGCACCTTGCGGCACAAGGTCTACGAGAACATCTTCGGGCTAGGCGACGTGACCAATACGCCCAACGCCAAGACCGCGGCAGCCGCTCGCAAGCAGGCGCCGGTCGTCGCGCACAACGTGCTTGCCGCGCTGGGCGTCACGCGCGGAGCGGCGACCTATGACGGTTACGGTTCCTGCCCGCTCACGGTCGAGCGCGGGAAGATCGTGCTCGCCGAGTTTCTCTATGGCGGCAAGGTCGCGCCGACCTTCCCCGCATGGATCATCGACGGGAAGAAGCCATCCGGTCTCGCCTGGCTGCTCAAGGAGCGCATCCTGCCGCCGCTTTACTGGCGAGGCATGCTCAAGGGACGGGAGTGGTTCGTGCAACCCCAGGTGGCCGACTGATAATCGTCCGCTTGCCGTCCCTCGAGGTGATCGATGCTGGTCTCGCTTTTTCTCGGCGCCCTGGTCGGCGCCATTCTCGGACTCACAGGTGCCGGTGGCGGCATTCTCGCCGTACCCGCGCTCGTATTCGGCATGGGATGGCCCATGCAGCAGGCGACGCCCGTCGCGCTTGTCGCCGTCGCGGGCAGCGCGGCAGTGGGCGCACTCGAGGCGTTCCGCAAACGCCTGGTCCGTTATCGCGCCGCGTTCCTGATGGCCGCACTTGGAGTCCCTGCCACGGCAGTGGGGGCGCGCCTCGCACGTGCCCTGCCCCAGAGGCTGCTGCTTGGCTTGTTCGCCTGTGTCATGCTTTTCGTTGCCTTCCGGCTACTTCGGCAGACGCTCAGTCGCAAGGCACCGGCACAACAAGCATCGCCGCTTTGCGTCGCCCATATCAACCCGTCGACGGGCCGGTTTGACTGGTCCTGGCCTACAGCACTGGCACTGGCGGCAATCGGGTCGCTTACCGGCCTGATGACGGGGCTGCTCGGCGTGGGCGGCGGATTCATTATCGTGCCGCTAATGCGCAAGCTGACTGACGTATCCATGCACGGCATCGTAGCAACGTCGCTAATGGTGATTGCACTGGTTGGCGGCGGCGGTGTGCTGGCGACGGCGATGCACGGTACCGCATTTCCGTTCGACGTCGTCTTGTGGTTCAGCACCGCTACCGCCGCAGGGATGCTAGGTGGGCGCCTCGTTTCGCATCGCCTGGCCGCTCATCACGTCCAGTCCGGGTTCGCGGTCATCCTCGTATGCGTGGCCCTCGGCATGCTCGCCAAGGCCGTCCTCGCATGAACCGGCGGGCGCAGCGAGCACCATGCGCTTCATGCGGGGACGAGGGTGGCACGATGGCTCCCGACACGACATGCCGGCGCGTCTGGAAACAATTGCCCGGCATGGTTGAACACGCGATTGCGCCTGTCAGGCGGAAAACTCCTCGAACGCTGCTAGCGCATGGGTGGCGTACATCATCGACGGGCCACCACCCATGTAGACTGCGGTAGCCAAGACGTCTTCGAGTTCCTGTCTCGTCATGCCAAGCTTCACCAGCGTCTGGACATGGAAGCCAATACAGTCGTCACACCGGGAATACACGGCGATACCCAGCGCAACCAGCTCCCGTGTCTTTTTGTCCAGAGCGCTGTCCTTTGTGCCCGCAGCCGCCAGTTGGCTGAATGCCGTCATCAGGTCTGGCTGCGTTTGACGCAGGGCTCGCATCTGGTTGGAGACCGCGCGTACGACGTCTTTAAATACAGGTAATCCACTCATCGCTGTTCCTCCGGCTATCAGAGATCTAACAGAAAATTTGGGGTCCAAAATAAATCAAATCAGGTGTGCGGCAATCGATCTGGCCATTGGACCACGCGATTCGGGCACCGGGTCCGACCCATTCATCTGATCAAGCGCCGTATGCGCTCAAGCAGTGGTTCACGGCAACCAGACCGTCCCCGCGTGCACACGGTCCCGCCGTGAACAGCCGCGAGCCGTTGTTGTGCACCTTGCTTACGCCCGTTGCATGCTCGATTTCGTCCGCTCGACGAGTTCGAAGACGAGCATACCCGCCACCATGGCTGCCACGAATCCGATGGCTTTCGGATAGCCCGCACCCAATGCGACCAGCGCGGGCCCCGGGCAAAAGCCCGCCAGGCCCCAGCCGACTCCGAATGCCGCGCTGCCGAGGACGAGTCTTGGCGTAATTGTCGTGCTTGCCGGAAGCTGCACAGGCAAGCCTAGTAACGAGCGCGAGCGGCGTCTCACGACGAAGAACGCGAGCGACGCCACGACGATGGCGCCCACCATCACAAATGCGAGGGACGGGTCCCAACTACCGGCGATATCGAGAAAGCCCAGCACCTTGGCCGGGTTGCTCATGCCGGAGACCATCAGTCCAACGCCGAAAATCAGTCCGGAAAGCAGTGCGGTGAGAATTGCCATGTCAACCTCCCATCAGGTGCCGTTGAACGAAAACGGTCAAAAACCCAGCCGCCATGAAGGTCAGCGTGGCGACGAGCGAACGCAGCGACCCGCGCGAAAGGCCACACACGCCGTGGCCACTGGTGCAGCCGCTGGCATAGCGGGTGCCGAGCCCCACCAGGAAGCCTGCGACCAGGATGACGCCCCAGTTCGCCTCGATATCCGCAATTGCCGGCTTGCCGAGGAGGCCTGCGACGACTGGGGCGATGATGAGGCCTGCGACAAAGGCCAGGCGCCAACCGCTGTCGTTGCGTGGCAGGCTCAACAGGCCACCGAAAATGCCGCTGATGCCAGCGATGCGGCCATTGAACAGCACGAGCACAGCCGCCGCCAGACCGATGATGAGTCCACCGGTCAAGGAGAGACCGGGTGTGAAGTGTGTGAAGTCAATCAACATGATTCGTCCCCCGGAGGATTCGCGCAGAACTGCTGATAAAGCACGGCCATAACGGCGAGCGCTTGCGGACTCGCCACCGAATAAAAAATGTTCTTGCCCTCGCGGCGGGTTGCCACGAGGCCGTTTTCGCGGAGCAGGCCCAACTGCTGGGACAGGGTCGGCTGCCGGATGCCGAGTTCCTCCTCGAGTTCGCCCACGGACAGTTCCCCCTGGGAGAGGCGGCACATCAGCAGCAGGCGGTCCGGATTGGCGAGCACCTTGAGCAGCGCACACGCGTTTGCCGCGGCACCCTGCATGGTGGTCAGGTCGATGATGGGGTAGCTCGGGTCCATTGGGAAATCACTCAATTCACACGTGCATAATATATTTTTAAATATACTATATGTAAATAGAATGACTCCTCGAACGGCAGAAGCGGAGCTTGGATGCCTGCGTCCTTGCCGGGTGCGGGACGACCTGTCCGCGGCGCCTGCCTTCTTGCTATCCGCTCAATGTCATCAGGTCAGGAACCGACTGGGCCAGCATCATTGCGGTCGGATTGTCCAAGGGGCCGCCGCCATTTCAGTTTTCGCTGTTCAAGAAGCAGTTTCCAGTCGAGCTTCATGAGCACGTACACGAGCCCGAGCAACGCCAATTGCGAAAGCACGAAGCCGACGCCGAGATACTGCCCTTCCAGGACGGCTTCGGGATCGACGAAAGATGACGCGAGCTGTCCCAGGCGAGCCCAGATCGTGTAGCTGACCATGCGCCCCGCAAAGAACGCTGCACCGACGAAGCCGAGCGGCAGCCCCGACAGCCCGTAGGCAATGAACAGATAGCTGGACAGAAACGGACTGAGCGCATACACGAGAAAGGCGCCGGCTGTCTTCTTCCTGTGCTTGCCGAGCCACGCGCTGACCACATCAATGTTCTCTCGATCGGCGTCGCGCAACCAGCGCCCTCTCACCACCGACCGGGAAAATGCGGCAAGTATGAGTCGGCCTGCCGTGGCAGCGCTGGCCGCAACGGCAGCGATGAGCAGCACGTTGCTCTCCTGGATGTTGAAACCAACCCACGACATCGCCATCCAGGTCGGCGGTGCAAACGCAGGCATGAGATTGATCAGCAACACGATGACGAACAGGAACGCCAGTGTTTTCACTTCGGTACTCCATGAGCGTGCGCATTTGCCTGGTGGCGAACTTAACGAAACCGTCGCCCCGGTTTCGGGCAAGGCCACACTCTGCGGGCTCCAATTCGCGTCAGTAGTCGCGCAACCGTTCGCGCTGCTCGCGGGTCAACAGTGCATCGATACGCTTGTGTTCGTCGGCAGAGATCCCATACATCTGCTTGCGCAGGTCGCGCATGGTGGCGTAACTGGCGTCGATGGCTGCCTGGTCGCGCTTGGGCGCCGCATAAAGATCGCGGAGCGTCGACTGTTCATCGAGCATCTTGCCCATCAGCAGCCAGCGGGCCTTGTGCGATTGATCGACGATCGCATTCATGCGCGATTGCTGGTCGTGCGACAGTTTCAGGCCAGGATCCCAGCCGACATGGTCGACGCCACAACCGTAGCCATAACCGCCCATCATACCTGGGGCCCCCATGCCTGAGCCCATCATTCCTGCGCCCATGCAATCGCCGTCGCAACCTCCCATCATACCGTGGCCGCCACCGTATGGTCCGTTGCCTCTGGCAGGCAGATTACCGCCTTGCTGTGCGAGAGAAACTGCAATTGGCGAAGCAAACAGCACTGCGACGACGCAATGTCGCAACGCACGCAGAGAGAAAATCCTGGAATTCATCATGTACCTCCACACCAGACCGATCCGCATTCCGGATGACTGAAAATTCAGCGTATAGGACGGCGAGAAGACGTGATTGACTTGTGTCAATTCAAGAAGTGCGAAACGACTCGTGCCGGGCGCCATCAATGGCAAATCTGCATGCATGCACGTCGATGAGGTACCGGTTGACACACATCAAGCTTTCGCGACCCACCTTGCCTACAGTGGTGTCATGGCGGGCCTTGTCACGGCGCGTCGTATCCGTAACGCCATCAAGCAGGTGTCCCGATGTCCAGATTTCACAAAGGCGCACTTCTCGCCTTGTTAGCCTGTATGGTCCACGTCGGTCATGCGCAGACGCCGCTCTCGCCCGTCGTACGTAATGGCATTTCGTACATCACGGGTGGGGTTGGAAAAACGGAGGTCGAGGCGTTCAGGTCTGCAGCGAGCAGGTACAACCTGCGAATGACGTTCGCCTCGAAAACCGGTTCTTACCTTGCCGAGGTCGACGTCAGTATCTGGCCCGTGACGGGTCAGCGCCTCATGCGCGTGTCGACAGACGGTCCGTTTCTCTTCGTACGCGTGCCCCCCGGGTCATACAGGATCGAGGTTCATTTGCGCTCGCAGAGTAAGCGGCTCAGCTGGGCCGTTCGTCCATTCACGTGCGCGTAAAGCATGATGGTGAACTGGAGCTGCCAGTCAGATAGAGGGTTCTGGCGGACTGCCTGGCGTGTGCAGCTTGTCGGCCACACACCACGGCAGGAGCTCGTCGATGCGATTGATTTTGTGATCGGCGATATGGGTTAGCACGTAGTCGAGGTAGGCACGCGGATCGATGTCATTCAGTCTGCAAGTGCCAATCAATGCGTACATCGCGGCTGCCCGTTCGCCGCCGCTGTCTGAGCCGGTGAATAAAAAATTTTTCCGGCCCAGGCTTACACAACGCAGCGCGTTCTCCGCGATGTTGTTGTCAATCTCTAGCGTCCCGTCTTCGCAGTACAACGTCAGTGCGCTCCACTGGTTCAGCGTGTAGTTGATCGCCTTGGCCGTATCGGACTTCGACGACAGCGTTTCGAGCTTTGCCCTGAGCCACGCTTCGTAGATTTGAAGCAGAGGTCTGGCTTTCTCCTGCCGTATTCGCAGCCGAACGGCTGCGGGCCTACCGCGAATGGAGGCCTCGATGTCGTAGAGCCCGCCAATATATTCGAGTGCCTTTTGTGTCGTGTCAGATGGCGTGCGCACGTGGATGTCGTAGAACTTTCTCCTCGCGTGGGCATGGCATGCCGCCTCGCGTATCGAGCCGTCGCGGAACAATTCATCGAAGCCCGCGTAGGCGTCCGCTTGCAGAATTCCTTTGAAGCTGCCGAGATGGGTTTGAGGGTGGATGCCTTGCCGGTTCGGCGAGTACGCGAACCAGACCGAAGCCGGTTGCGTCGAGCCCGAGCGATGATCGTCTCGCACGTAGACCCACAGCCGGCCGGTGCGGGTCTTCCTGTTGCCCGGTGAGAGCACCGGGATCGGCGTGTCATCCGCGTGCAGCTTGGTAGCGGCCACGGTATAGCGGCGCAGCGCCTCTGTTAGCGGGGCGCACAGCGCCTCACACTGGCCAACCCAGCGCCCCATACTGGCCCGGTCAAGCGTCACGCCGTCGCGCGCCGCGATCGCCGATTGCCGGTACAACGGCTGGTGGTCTGCATACTTCGAGACGAGGATATCTGCCAGCAAGCTCGGATGGGCGATGCTCCGCTCGATCGGCAGCCCAGGCATCGGCGGCTGCGTGATCGTGCTGCAGCACGGGCAAACCAGTTTGCGCCGGATCGTGCGAATGACCTTGAACGCCGCTGCAACCCGGGCGAGTTGTTCGGAGGAGTCCTCGCCGAGCGCCCGCAATGGTTGACCGCAATCCGGGCAGCTTGATTCAGGCTCGAGCACATGATCCTGGCGCGGCAGATGCGCGGGAAGCGCTTGCCTGGAAGCCGCTTCGTCCGTCGTTGTGTTTGAGGTGGACGCATTTGCACCGAGGGCCTGCGCACGCTGCACATCCACAACGCCGCGCCCGGCGGCCAGATCCTCAAGTTGAGTCTCGAGCGTCTCGATTTGCCGCTGCAGCTGCTCGGACTTGCGACCGAACTGCATGCGCCTGAGCTTGTCGATCTGCGCCTTGAGCTGCTCAATCTCGACATCGCGTTCGGCAAGCAGACTACGGGCCTCGACCAGCAAGGCCTTCAGCAGTTCGATATCGTCAGGGAGATCGGCGCCGTTCGACATGCGCCGTAGTTTACGAGTCTGCCGCGCGGTTTACAACATCGATAATGCAGCAGTACGGCGGGGCTGCCGCCAGTCGATGCCCTCAAGCAGCATCGACAGTTGTGCGGAGCTCAGATGGACCTTGCCACCGTCAGCCTTGGGCCATATAAAACGGCCTCGTTCAAGCCGCTTCGCGAGCAGCCAGATTCCGTCCTCCGTAGCCCAGAGAATCTTCACCAGATCGCCCCGACGCCCCCGGAAGATGTAGACGTTGCCGCCCAGCGGATTCTCCTCAAGCGCGGTTTGCACCTTCGCTGCCAACCCCTGGAACCCGCATCGCATATCAGTGACGCCCGCAGCGAGCCAGATGCGCGTGCCTGCCGGTAGGGAGATCATAAGCGCAGACTGCCCAGCACGATCCGCAGCATATCGGCATCGACCTGACCGTCTACTTTAACCACCGCACGACCTATCCGGATCTCGATCGTGCCGACAGGTGGTTCAGGCTTCGCGCTCTGCACTTGCACTTCTGCGGGGGCTGATGCGATAACCTCCGTCGGCATGTCGCTTAGCAGTACGACCGGAATAAGCCCGGCAGATCGAGCTTGCTGATCGGCCAGATATCGCCGCCGCCAGGTGAACAGCATGTTCGCGTTAATGCCATTCTCCCGCGCCAGCTTTGCGACTGATACGCCCGGCTCACAAGCGGCCGCTGCCAGTCGCTCACGAAGCTCGCGGGGGTAATTCGGGCGCCCCGTTCGTGTACCCGGCTTCTTCTCTGCAGACTGTGTCAAAGTGATGCCCATCAGATCGGAAATGATGGACATCACTTTGATGTCGCCCTCAGCCGCAGTCTATAACGGCCGGAACGAGCCGCTTACCTCGCAGAGCGAGATGCGTACGGTTCAGGTCCCAGCGAGTGGCAGCACCGAGGTGATCTTTCATCTGGAAGATCCCGACGAGTGTGGAGTCATCAAAGTTTGCGCTCGGCACGGATGATCGGAAAGTGACATTGCTACTGAGATGAAGCGCTGAACGGGAAGGTATCGTCATGGACAACTCGAAATCGGGCCGCAGCGCGAACAGTCCGCTCAAGATGCTCATCGCTGTAGACCATTCTGAAGCGTCGCTATGCGCGGTGAGGTTCGCGTGCGAACTGGCGCCGACCGACAGTGCTATCCGCATCGTAAGTGTCGTGCTGCTCGCGCAATCGATCTTGCCCCCGGGAGACGCCACGACGACCGTACTGGATTCGATACATGATGACTTGGCGCGGGACGCCACGCAGGCGCTTTCCTCGGCCAGTGAGATTTGCATGCGGGCAGGCATTCGACCTGAAACCGCGATTATTGACCTTTCCGTACAGGGTACCGATGTCGTCTACGCGATTCTCGACGCCGCCGCATCGTGGCATGCGGACCTCATCGTCGTTGGGGCGCACCAGCATCACTTGCTCGTCCGCTGGCTGGAGGGAAATGTGTCGGAGGCGTTGGTCAGATTTTGCGCGCGTCCGATGCTCATTGTGCCGCAATGCAGCGCTGAGGCGCCGCGTCGTCCGGACCGGATTCTTTTCGCCGTGGGATCCGTTGCTGACGCGCAGAAGTGCCTTCGATACGGCATGCGCTTCGCAACAACCGCTTCCTGTTTGCGAGCCGTGCACGCAGTTGGTCGAAGCGTTGCATGGCCTGGCGAACGGCGGGAGTCAATTGGCGAAGAGAGCGCGATGGTATTGGAGGCCGCGAGACAGATTCTGGAAGGTTTCTCCAGACGTACGACAACAGGCACGATTGGTCCGTCGGAAACGAGCGACGACGTTGCGAATGCCATTGTTAGCGAAGCGGTTAAATGGGGTGCGGATCTGCTGGTCATGGGCACGCACAGTATGCACGGCCTTAAACGGTTCGCATTCGGCAGTGTTGCCCACCGGGTTTTACACATCACTCGAACACCGCTGCTTCTCGTCAATATGGAATCCTGATATTTCGCGAGCAAAGCGGGATAACCACCCAGCTATGGCGATGCATTGGCATGCGTGTTCCCGAGCCGTTAACTGTCGATCGGCGGTACCAGCAAGAGCGGAACCGATGTCAATCTCAGCGTCCTTTCAGCGACACTTCCAAGCAGCCACCGTGTCAGGCCGCGTCGCCCGTGGGTCCCAAGGAGAACGAGTTGCGCCTTCCAGTGCCGCGCGTCCCGGTCAATTGCATGCGCCACGTCGTCGTACGTGCTCCTGGTCTTGATAAGCGCCGTCTCCACTATCCGTTCATTTTGCTGATTGCACGCGGCAAGTTCGTCGCCCGCCACCTTGAGGGCAACCTGGCCGCTCTTCATCAGCGAGTCTTCAAGCTGCTCTTCGAACGGCCCGGTCCCCGGTGCAAGCAGTCGATCAACGACGTAAATGACGCGCCAATCCGAGCGTGGCGCCACGAGTCTGGAACCTGCACGCAAGGCGTTCAGCGATGCGTCGCTCCCGTCGGTCGCGAACAGGATCCTCGAAGGCAGCCCATCCTGGACACCTTCATATTCGACCGGGATGATCAGGATCGGTGCGTGAAGCAGCCGGCTGAGCGGCGCAGATACCTCGCCTTCCACCCAGCGCAGCAGGGCCCGTTGATGACGCGCTCCAATCACAACGAGATCGGGTGACCATTGCGATACCGCTTCGGCGAGCGCGTGGACAAGGTCGCCACCGACCTTACAAAGGTCGACGAGCTGCCCCTCAACTTGCGCGCCGCATCCGTCCAGTTTGGCTTGAGCGGCTTTGATGGCCGCCTCTGCATCAAGTCTCAATTCATCGCGCGCCGCCTGCAGCTGCGCTCCAGCTCACCCGCCGAGGGGCACAAGCGTGCGTGGATTCTCCGCTACGGATACCACGCGCACGGTAGCACCCTCATGCACGAACTGCCGCATGTACCGCAGCGCTGCGGCAGAGGCCGGCGTGGAGTCCACAGCGACCATGATCCTCGTGAAGGGGGACGGTGCGTCCATGGTGGATTGCGGAGTCATGTCGGGCCTCACGATCGATACGGGATGTCGATTTGTATGCTGCCGTCAATCTGTCTGCAGCAGTTGACTCAAATCAACCCGCTCTGCGGCGGTGCCATCAAGCTGTGTCAAGGCAGGAAACATGCAACTTCTCAAAAAATCCCGGCGGAAAATTGGCTCTTCCCTGGCCTCGGCGTGCGGGTTGAAAACGCCCGGCACAGGAATCGGAACAACAATGCAATTCCAGCTGGCTTTAAGCTTGGCCTTTGCTTTGTGCGGCTTCGTGTGTTGCTCGCGACGGCGAAAACTCGCCTGCCGGACGTGGGAGAATCGCCCCGTGTAACGTCGCTCAAAAACGCGCGAACCTACGTCGTAGTCAATTCGCATGGGCATAAGCGATTTACGCGGGACATGAATCCCTGCTTGCGAGTACGAGATATTCGACGAGCTCGTGATATGTCTCGTCAATGTGCTGGGTGGCCTGATCGATGATCTGCAGTTTTCCTCGCGCGCAAAGGGCGCGCACCGACATACGGTTCTGGGTCAATGTGCCCGTCTTGTCGACGCACAGTACGGAAGTCTGGCCAAGGGTCTCGATCGCGCTCATGCGGCGCGTCAGCACGCCTTCGTTAGCGATGCGACGAGCGCCCAGCGCCATAAACACGGTCAGTATCACCGGAATTTCTTCAGGAAGAATTCCCATGGTGAGCGTTATGCCAGCAAGCACTCCCGCCAGGAGCCTGCCATTCGGCACGCTCGAAATCATCATCGACGAACGGGAGATCCACGTCGCCATCGCGCTTTGGGCACGGCGCGCCTGTACTGCGTGTACAACTTCAATACCTACGAAAAGCATTTCAAGGAAGTCATCAATGCGTTGATGGGCGGAACGGGTATATTTGCATTCCTTACGATCTGACTGTCCTTTGGCCTGTCCGGCCTGACCGCCTCCAATCACCACGACATCGACGTGCGCAGGCATGGGTTTCCATCCGTTCTTCTAGCTCGACTGCGACAGGCCGCCCTGGGCATTCACGGTTAACGCCGCAATCAGTTCGGCCTTCACCAGCAGCGCCTCCGGAATCACCTCGTAGCTCGCGCCCTCGACCTCGACGGTACGGCATTCGGAGTCACCGCAGACGGAGCAGCAACGGCTACTGCAGACCGTGCCGTTCAGCCATGCTTCCATCGGCTTGCCGGCAATCCAGATGCGATTGGATCCGCTGGGGTCGTCTGGAAGGTCGCCTCGTCGATTTCACGCGTTTCCAGGACCGGCTCGATGCCGAGCGGCATCAGGATCTCGCGGAGTTGCCGGATTGCCCGGTTCACTTCGTCGCCAGTGCCCGCGCAACGCGGGCTGGTCTTGCCGCTGGAGACGAGTCGTTGCCACAGAACCGGAAGCACTTTCATGGCGTTACGCTTTCGAAACACTACATGTCTGTCCGCGACGTGATCACCTGGGTTCAGGCCGGCGTCCCCGGCAGGCGCCTCGGCAAGCCGCGGAATCAGCGCGGCCCGTGGCGCCAGGACAACCGCAACCCGGCGAGAAAGGCGCCATGCTCACGTCCGGCCTGAGGCAAAGAGGCTCTACTGATGAGGTCACAGCGTCAGCGTGCCGGAAAGGTGCCTGGGCACGATCGCCTTGAGGCTGGAAACATATTCGTTGACGAATGCTTCATCGACGCCACGACAGAGCCGATTGGCCATCCGCGCATCGAAAATCTCACGGACTGATGCCGCGAACGTCGGCGAATTTTCTACAGTCGGCATGGTTGCCTGGAGTACGGTCATCATCGCGTCCGCCTGAGCCTGCATGAGATTGATCCGTTTCCAAAGTCCGTCGATTTCCCGATCGATATCTTTCAAGTCAGCCTCCCTACCCTGTCGCCCATGCTGCGGCTCGTTCCCATCATCACGTCAGCCTGCCCGCCGGCGAGGGAACGCGCATTGACACAGGTCAAGATGAATCGAACTCGCCCGGGCATCATGAAAGGCCGTCTGGTGCAAGAGCCAGACGCGTCATCGCGACGAGGCCCAGCCACGCACCGTTTCGATGCAATGAGGCGCCGGCAGACAATGGGCACGTACGCAGTGTCGAGGCGCATCTCATGAAGTCCGTCACGATAGCCCCCTATGTCTCGAATCAGTCGACGACAAGATGGTTGTCGACGCTGACGAGAACCATTGGCAACAAAATCGCTACATTGAACGTGAAGAAATACGGGGCGGTGTTTAATACCCTCGCACCCCCGAACCGCATTCTCCGGCACGATCCGCCGTGCCACGTGATTCACGCGTCATTCCTGTCAGGAGCAAAGTCATGAGCAATGTCGAAGTCGTCTTGTGCAACCCGGTCCGCACCGCGATAGGCACCTATGGAGGCACGCTCAAGGACATGCCGGCGCCGACACTGGGCGCTGCCGTTATCCGCGAAAGCCTCAGGCGCGCCGGATTGCCGGCCGACAAGGTGCAGTCGCTCGTCATGGGAAACGTCATTCAGGCAGGCGTGAAGATGAATCCGGCGCGACAGGCCGGTATCAGCGGCGGCTTGCCGGTCGCTGTTCCCGCGCTCACGGTTAACCGCGTCTGCGGGTCGGGCGCGCAGGCGATCGCCAGCGCGGCAACCGAAATCTGGGCCGGCATGATCGATTGCGCGATCGCAGGCGGCATGGAAAACATGGACCGTAGCCCCTACCTGCTGCCGCAGGGGCGCTGGGGCGCCCGGATGGGCGATGTGACGCTGTTTGACAGCATGCTGCTGGACGGGCTCAACGACGCCTTCAGCGGTCAGCATTCGGGCTGGCATACCGAAGATCTTGTGAGTCAGTGCGGCGTCTCCCGGGAAGACCAGGATCGCTGGGCGCTGCGCTCGCAGCAACGCTTCGCGCAAGCCCAGGCCGCCGGGCTGTTCGATGCCGAGATCGCGCCGCTGGAGGTGCCCGGTCGCAAGGGTCCGACGATCTTTGGCCGCGACGAACACAATCGGCCGGACACCAGCGCTGAATCGCTTGCCAGGCTTAAACCGGCGTTTCGCAAGGACGGCACCATCACCGCCGGCAATGCGCCCGGCCTGAACAGCGGGGCCGCTGCGACGCTTGTCGCCGAACGTGGCTGGGCCGAGCGCAATGGCCTGACGCCGATGGCGCGGCTGGTCAGTTATGGCGTAGGGGCCGTGGAACCGGGCTTGTTCGGCCTCGGACCGATTCCCGCCGTGCGCCAGGCCCTCACGCGCGCGGGTTGGTCCGTGGCAGAGGTAGACCGCGTGGAGATCAACGAGGCGTTCGCGTCGATCGCACTGGCGTGTCTAAGAGAGTTGGGATTCGCGGAGGACGTTGTGAATGTGGAAGGCGGGGCGATTGCGCACGGTCATCCGATCGGCGCGAGCGGTGCGGTACTGACCACCCGGTTGCTGCACCAGATGCAGCGTGGCGGAGGCCGACGCGGCATCGTGACGCTGTGCATCGGCGGGGGACAGGGCATAGCGCTGGCGCTCGAGACCTTGTGATACGCGTAGTGGTTATGCAAGATGATTCGAGGTCAATCGGAATGGGGAAGCACATGCCATCACGGCTCGCATTGCTGGATGCACCGACCAGGTACTTGTTCTTCACCGGAAAGGGTGGCGTTGGAAAGACTTCGGTTTCCACCGCCGCGTCCATCGCGCTGGCCGACGCCGGCAAAAGGGTCTTATTGGTCAGCACCGATGCAGCGTCCAACCTGGATGAAATGCTCGGTATTGAATTGACCAATAGCCCGGTCTCCGTTCCGGGTGTGGTCGGCATGTTCGTCCTGAATATCGACCCGGACGTCGCAGCTGAGAACTATCGCGCGCGCGTCGTCGAACAGATGAGCCCCGAGGCAAGTGCCGAGGAAATTGCGACGGTGCGAGAACAGCTGTCCGGTGCCTGCACCACCGAGATCGCCACTTTTGACGAGTTTTCCAGCTTACTTTCTCATGGTGGTTCCCACTTTGATCATGTGGTATTCGACACAGCCCCCACTGGTCACACGCTGCGGTTGTTGAGCCTGCCCAAAGCGTGGAGCGGGTTCCTCGAAGGCAATGACCGGGGTGCATCCTGTCTGGGACCGCATTCCGGCTTGAAAATGCAGGAGAAACTCTTCAATCAGGCGCTGGCAGCGCTTAACGACGCGAGTATGACAACCGTCGTGCTGGTCGCTCGCCCTGAAACCGGCGCATTGGAAGAAGCCGCGCGTACGTCGCTCGAGCTGCGAGAGCTGGGGCTGGTAAATCAGCGTCTGGTCGTGAACGCCGTCTTTCAGGCGAGCCACTCCAATGACCGCATTGGCGACGCATTCGATGCCTTGGGAAAGAAGGCTCTCGCAGCCATGCCCGAACCGCTGCGGCAGCTTCCTGCGGATTATGTGCCTCTGCGCGCGGTGGACTCGGTGGGCTTGCCTGCGCTCCGCGCCCTCCTGGACCCGGAATCGACCTACGTAAGCGATACGCCTCGAGGGGTGCCCACGCACTTTGCGCATCACACCATGTCGGAATTGGTCAAGGAACTGGCCCACGCCAAGCGTGGGCTGATCATGGTCATGGGCAAAGGCGGCGTCGGCAAGACAACTATCGCGTCGGCTATTGCGCTGGGGCTCGTTCGCAGCGGAAAGTCGGTGCATCTGAGCACTACTGATCCAGCAGCGCATCTGGCGATGACCTTCCGGGGAGATGTGCCGGGGCTCACGCTGGGGCGCATCGATCCGAAAGTGGAAACCCGGAAGTATGTGGACAAGATCGTGGCTGCGCGCGCGCCCCAAATGACAGAGGACGAGAAGGCGCTACTCATCGAGGACCTACGGTCTCCCTGTACTGAAGAGGTCGCCGTGTTCCATGCCTTCTCGCATGTCGTATCTCAGGCTGGCAGTTCATTCGTGGTACTCGATACCGCTCCGACCGGCCACTCCTTGTTGCTGATGGACGCCGCGGGCGCCTACCATCGTCAGATGATGCGCTCGTTTGAGGACAAGGCGGCCGGTCGCATCGTGACCCCATTGATGCGATTGCAGGATGCCAGTTACACCAGGATCATCCTGGTCACATTGCCAGAAACAACGCCGGTGTCACAGGCAGCGGCATTACAGGAAGATCTCCGCAGGGCCGGTATCGAACCATTTGCATGGGTGGTCAACCGGTCATTGCTGGCCACGGACACCGAGGATCCTGTGTTGCGGGCGCGTTTGGGTAGCGAACGACAGCAGCTGGAGCGGGTGTCAACGCTGTCGAAACACGGGGTCTACGTGATTCCATGGCGAGCCGATCCACCGGTGGGAATCACTGCGCTTGAAGAGCTTCTTGCCGGCGATTGACGCCCGACGCTGCCTTGGAAGCAGCCGTTCAGTTGCCAAGCCAGTGCCCGAAGCGCATAGCGAGCGACGGCGTGGCGCTGCCGAGCGGCCGCGGCTCAAAAGAAGCAATCGTGGCAAGCCCACTCTGCTGCATGCAGTAGATGGCGAACCGCCGCTGATTGTGGTCACTCATCGAACCGTTGCTGCCTGCGCGAGCGCCGCGCAGTCTTTTGGGCACCGTTTGCTGCCGACGGCTGGTTGCCTGGCAGAAAGTGGGGGTCCGGCAATATAACCACGAGATGCTGTTGGCGGAGCTGCGTCGTCGCTGACAACTCGATATGGCGCGTGCCATCGTCGACAGTTCTTCGATTCGCGCGATGGCAGCGGGAAAAAATCAGGCCCCAACCCCACGGGCCGGCGCAAGCTCGGCAGCAAGCACCACATCATCGTCGACGGGCAAGACATCCCGCTCGCGGTCATCCTGACTGGTGCGAATGTTCACGATGTTACCCAACTCGATGCCCTGATAGACGCGATTCCCTGCGTGCGCGGCAAGCGCGGGCGCCCGTTGCACAAGCCAAAAATCGTGCAAGGCGACCGTGGCTAGAGTTCTGACGCGCACCGCCGCCGCTTGCGTGAGCGTGGCATCACTCCTTTACTTGCCAGGCTGCGTGCACCGCACGGTAGCGGTCTGGATAAAACGCGTTGGGTCGTCGAGCGTTCGATTGCCTGATTGCATTGCTTTAGACGAATCGATACCTGGTAGTATTGAATCATACGGACTTCGGGCGATCGCGATGGTTAAGGCGCCTGAATTAAGGCGGCCCGCGGACCGCTTCGTTCTTCGCCGCTGCCTTGTTGAATTCGTCGTCTCAGCATCGAAAAGGAGTGCTGGAGCCTTGACGGTTCGGATTTTACATCGCGATGAACGGCGTTTCCTGTAAGTTGTGAACCCAATCTCCATCCGGCGAAGAACGGCAGGTCGTATGACGCGACCAGGCTGCCGTGGCTGGCGCGGAGTTTGAACAAGCTGTGGCGGCGCCCTGTCCCGATCTGCGCGGGTCAGTGATCCGGTACACGAGCGATTTATCTGCGCGGCAGAGTAGCTGCTGTACGTCATCGTGATTGCCACGCAATGCCACAACGTACGCCCGTTGAGTTCATCTCGAGGGCGCGCTTCGGGACTTCAGGCTGGCTACCGTCCAATGCACCGCTCCTACCCCTGCACGGTTTACTCGTCGTTTAAGGCTGCTTTAAGTCTTGCTTCATAGCCTATTTCAGGCCTCGACGACGGAGTCCCTTTTTCCGAACTGTCACCCAGTTGCAACCGCAAGTTCAGTTGAAGGCATCGTCAGCGTTTCGCATAAGGCAGGGAGAGCGCGAAACGTGCTGAGTGCGCTGGTCCAGAAGTGATTAACGGAGCTGGGGGGTGCCGACCATTGATACCTGTCAAGGGCCGGTGCTTTGGACCCGGTATGTGACGGGTTCATTTTTCTCTTGTCGACATATATTCATGCGAACATGCGTGCTGGCCTTCAAGAGTGCTGTTCACCAACTATCGTTGGCAAACCGGCGGGCGAATACTGTCCGCGCTTCTCGCGGCGCAGACCTGCACATCGCTCCATGCTTTGTGATGCAGCGCTTCAACTCTCATCCCCCTATTTCGTGGTTGACAGACATGTTGGCGTCACATGAAAGCGTTCCTTAGTCACCATGAGATCGCCATGCTGCTTGTCGTGCTGAGTTCGACAGGGCAATTTGTTCCCGTCGATCCCGATCTCCTGAGCCTTCAACAGGAGCGTCTCATAGAAATAGACGCCGCTAGTTCTGACGGGACTGGGTATCGCGTCACGCCTGAAGGAATTGAACTGATATAACGTCTCGGTCATAAGGAATGATCCGACATAGACACGGCGCAGTTTTGTATCATCAGGACACCGTCGTCCTGACGGTACCCATGGCCTTCCAATGTTTACGGGCACTTACTACAAACACTAATCGATAAAATCAATATCGTTCCTGATCGGCAAGTTCTGACGAGCCGGTATCAAACATTTTTGTCGGTAGGACTCGGACTTGCCTACTTCCGGAAATGAACGCGATCGCACATCGCATCTATCGATTAGCACGCACTTCACGCGTGTCATCAGGTTGTTTTAAGTCTCGTTTAATCCACCCCACCTAGATTGGAAACACGAAGATGCCGTGAGCAGGAACGGTATGTCGTTCCGATCGCGCATCAGAAAAGCAATGCCGCGTCATCGATGCTTTCACGGTCGCGGTGGAGATCACTATGAACTCATTCACTAAGACAGGTATTCTTGCCATCATGCTCGTTGTCTCGCAGTCCGCGAATGTCGCGTTTGCCGCGACGTCAAGCCTGCCGCCGATTCAGCATCAAGGCAACGTCGTCTATCTGTCGGGCGGTATCGGCATTGACCAGTCAACCGCGCTCAAGGACGAGATGCACAACTACCCGCTGGTGCTCGAATTCGCCGGCAAGACACGCCAAGGGAATGAGTACCTCGCGGACGTCCCGGTGCGTATCACCGACATGCATGGCACGACATTGCTGAATGTCACTTCTCACGGCCCATTTATGCTGGCCTCGCTGCCGAATGGACGCTACAAGGTGACCGTCAGCTATGAGGGCCAAACGCAGCAGCGCGTGGTCGATATTATGCCTTCGACGCATATACGCACACTGTTCCTGTGGCCAGCGCAAACGCCGCCCGCGGACGGGAGCGAGACATGAACGCAAACGCTGCCCCCCCCATCAAGAAGACGCACT
>NZ_BAYA01000036.1 GCF_000685015.1 Paraburkholderia bannensis NBRC 103871
GCTGATTCGGATTTACGTCATGTTCCATGGCCGTACGCGCGATCGACACGCCGGGCTTCAGGCACATCATGACCAGCTCGTCGCGTGCGCCTTCGTCATACTCGCGTCGGCCGTCGCGTTTCTCGCCAATCACCAGACGGCTCTTCAGGTCTTTGTTCTCTGTCATCAGTGTCAGTGTGCAGGTGTCCACGTGGACACCTAGCTTCTGACCTTCTGCCCCTCGATGGAAGGGCGTCTTTTATTGACCGCTTACCATATAAACACCGATTTCGCAATGGGCCTGGCACGGACACTGGGATTCGATCTATGCCCTCGCCTGTCACACCTTCGTGACCGGCGGCTTCATGTCCCTCGAAACCATGAAGTCCCACCGCAACTCGCTGCGGTCACTGATCGCGATGTGAGGATAGAACTCATCGTGGACGTATGGGACGAGTTAGTCAGGATCGCTGCGTCCATCCGTTCAGGAAAATGTACGGCAGTCGAAGCTCTGGCTCGCTTCGGCTCAGCAGCGCGTGGGCAGGCCGTTTATGAAGGCGGCGTTCACGTTGGTCGCCTGTTCAGAAGTATCTTTCTGATCGACTATTTCACCAATGCCCCGTTCAGGGCAGAAATGCAGCATGTCCTGAACCGCGGAGAAGCGGTTCACAACGTTCAACGCGCGATCCATATCGGCAAGATACCCGTCGAACTTGCACGCCGCCAGGAATCGCTCTCGGCAGTCTCGTCCGCGCTGACACTCCTCTCGAATATCCTGATGGCGTGGAACACCACCCATATGCAACGCGCTCTTGAGGAAATTCAGGCGGCCACGGGCGTGCCACTGGACCCTGGGCAGTTGAGAAGAATCGCACCGACGCACCTGGAGGGAATCAACCTGCGCGGCACGTTCAATTTTCCGGTGGATCGGTACGCACATCGAATCCTTCCCAGTCTCGCGAGCGATCCCCACGCTTCTACCGCCAGTCTCCGCGCCTGAGGCAAAGATCCACGGGGGAGTCAGCAGGTGTTTGATTCAAAACGAGATTTATACGGGGCCACAAGGCAAAGGCACGCCAGGCATGGATGCTCCTATCCGGAAAATTGCACGAAAATCAAATGGATACCTCTACAAGATCGAGGAGCAGATCCGTGGCAAACCACCTGATGAGCGGCACAGTGTGCGCCAGGCGCGAGCGGTGCCGCTGCTCGACGACATGAAACGCTGGTTCGAAGCAACGCTCACCACGCTCTCCGCAAAATCCGACACGACCAAGGCGATTCAGTACGCGCTGAATCGCTGGCCGGCGATCATCTACTACTGCAGCGACGGGCGTGCGGAAATAGACAACCTGATCGCCGAGCGAGCACTGCGCGGCGTCGCCCTCGGCAGACGGAATTACTTGTTCGCCGGCGCCGACTCCAGTGGCGAACGTGCCGCCGCGATGTATAGCCTGATTGGCACGGCGCGCTTGAACGGCCTCGATCCCGAGGCGTATCTCGCCGACGTGCTCGAGCGCGTCGCTGACCATCCGATCAACCGCATCGACGAGCTGCTGCCGTGGAACGTGGCGTCGTCGCTACCCTCTACTGCCCACGTCGATCCTATCCGATAATATCGCGCTCCCGTCGTCAACGATCTACGCTACGGTGCCGGTCGAGTGCTTACAGGCTAGCATCGTTACTGGACGTCGCACCCCTCGTCTGTTCCCGCGATACAACAGCCTGAAATTGCTCGATTTTGCAGTTTTAGCTCGGTATACGGAACGTTTTCAGTAAATCTCCCGCTAGCGAACTTGCTGACACGGCTAGCGGCAATTGTGGGCACCAACAAACTGATTGCGGCCTACGCGTGGCAGTTAAACTGCCGGAAGCACGGATAGAGCAACCATCGGGGCACCATGACAGCATCAGACGCATCGGACTGGCAGGCGTTGCCCGTCCAAGTTCAAAAGGCATTGTCGGCGGGTTGGAGCGCCGGCGCGATGCCCACCCACGCATCGGCGCTTTACAGCCGATGGTGGCAACTCGAAACCTGGCTGCGTTCACTTGTCTACGTGGAGTTGCGAAGCAAGTATGGCAACGCATGGGCCGACGGGCTACCGCCCAATTCGGCGAATCGTCAGCAACAGGACGGGGCGTACCATTACATGCAAACGCCCGATGCGCAAGATCAACTCGCGTACCTCGACGCGGCGCCGCTTCTTGAACTGACACACGAACAGTGGGACCTCTTTGGGCCGTATTTGCCTGCCCGAAAAATCTGGGCGGGCCGAATCGAAGAGCTTAAACAGATCAGGAATCGCATCGGCCACTGTCGCCGGCCTCACGACGACGATCTCGATCGCCTAGAGCAAACGCTGCGTGACCTTGAGCGCGGCGCGTTCCGCGCAACGTCGTCGTTCAATGATCAGTCATCGCCGGACGAGCGATGGTCGGATGTCCTCGTTCGGGACTGGGTGCACGGAAACCATTCGTACGCGCACCTGATCGAACATGCGAGGAGGCAGTACGACGCGAGTTTCCGACTCATGGTGTCGACCCGCCCATGGACGCAGCCTCCCGCGCCCGAAGACGACCAACTCGGCTCACGAGCTGGCTGTATTTGGCACGCCTGTTGGTATTTTAGAGGCGGACGGTTCTTCGATCTTGAGCAGTTCTGGCGCGAGATCGAGATAGACAAGGATCTCATCACACTCGTTTGCTCAGACTCAGCGTCAAGTCTTCAGGTCTCATTCTCGGCGCTGGAAGATCAGCAGTCGATCAGCGATGCGATCGGCCGAGGCTTTGACTCAGCGCTTGCGAACGTGCGCTTCACCTACAACGACGAGGATCCCGTCACGTGGGCAAGACGTTTCGTCAATGTGGATCCGCGCGTGCACGCCGGTACGCCTTGGGCGTCAATAGATCCCTCGATGCGAGGGGTCAGCCTGTTTTCCGCCTGACTGTTCGCGACCGCTCGCGAACTACTGGCGCATGGGCCGCGCCGCAGAGGCCGCGGTGCTGCCGCGCAGCTTTAGGCCTTCATCGCGATCCGCTGCGCGACTGCGCCCTTGGCCGTGCACGGGCTCCTCAGCGTTACTCTGACGCGTCCAGAGTGGCCCGAACTACCAGCTCAACACGACTGAGTAGCGGTGGAAATGTCACCCCCGCGAACCGCCATCCCGTCGGCGTACACGCGGCGAATCCGCCGCAAAGCCCGGCCCTGTCGTTAGCCTGTGTTCGCGACATAGCTGCGATTTTCAACGAAACTGCACTCGCGCCGATCGAGCCGCGGGAATTCCGGTAGCCGCTACTGCGATGCGAAGTCAGATTTAATGCGGACTGAGGCGAAGTGACGGTTTTATTGCGCTCCGAGTGGAAGCAAAACCGTCACTTCGGCGACTCAGAACGCGTCCGGTCGAACCGGCGCCAGTGACCATTTATTGCGTCCTACGCTCGGCCCGCGCAAGCACTTGCCGGTATCGCTGCGCACGAAGTGTGGTTGGACGGAGAGATTGTCGTGCTCGATGAGACCGGTCGCGCCGACTTCAGCAAGTTGCAGAACGCATTCGACGCGCGTAGTACGGCGACCATCGCGTTCTTCGCCTTCGATCTGCTCTGGCTGAACGGATTCGATCTCAGGTGCGCTCCATTACGTGAACGCCGCGGCGAACTGGAGCTGCTCCTTCGTCCTGCGGAGGGCCCACTGTTACGCGTTTCGGATCTTTTTCCATACGATCCGATGTCGCTGCTTGCTTCGGCTCGAAAGCGGCGACTGCAAGGCATCATGGGAAAAAGGGTAAGCGCGCCCTACCGTTCAGGCCGAAGCACCGACTGGGTCAAGCTCAAGGCGGGGCTGCGGCAGGAATTTGTCGTTGGCGGCTTCAATCATTCGCGCGGTGCGACGACCGGTGTGCGATCGCTATTACTTGGAGTGCACGGTGATGAGGGTGAACTTCAGGTGATTACTTCGCAACGCTTATGACAGACCCCGCCCGGCAGGAATAGCCACTACTTAGAACAAAAAAGGGGCCAGAGCCCCTTTTTTACTTGCCTTGTAATCTCCGCAACTTCATTAACTTGAGCTGTCGCAAAGCGTCTTCGGATTCTTTGAGAGCCTCCGCAAGTTTTCTCTCAACCTCGTTGCCGCCCTTAGCCAAAGCAAGTTGAAAGACTTGCGCCACGTCTCGACTGCGAACCTTACCCGGTTGAACAATGACCTCCGGTCGGTTGTCCCCTTTGGAGCGAACACCCGTCTTACGCGAAACTGCCTTCTTCGCCGGAGTATGCGCCGGCGTGCGCACTTGTGTCATTACCATGGCGATGACGACCTCTTCTGAATAGCGTCATAGATGTGAAAGTCAGTATACCCGACAAGCGACCTGGAAAGGCTACCGAAGAAATCCTCGAAATCCGCCTGATCCGGTCGTAACTCTTCAAATACGTCTGAAAATTCAACGACAATGACGAGGGGCTTCTCTTTGTTGCCGTCTATCAACGGGAGTTCGCAATCCTTCTTCCGACGTGACACAGGCACCAACATGCGCCAGTGCGGCTGCATCCATTCCTCGTCGGCCGGTCGTAGTTCGAGGGTGTGCCGGTTACTCTCCCAGACCCGCGTGAGGTCCATTACGGAAATTGAGTACGCATCCGTGAATCCGACCCCCTCAAGGAGTTCGAAATCGCCGCCGCCCCCGCGTGGTTGATACGCTCCAGTGACTTTAGCAACCAGCGCGTAGCACCCGGGCGACACCATGGAGCGCCGCGGACGACCATTGAGACGGCGTTCCGCACTTTTCCACAAATTGATCGTAGGATGTCGGGATATACCGTAAGTTCAAGGCGCAATTCTTCAAAGACGAATCTCCGCGCCTCCTCCACGTTTTCAAACAAAGTGGTGATATTCGCATCAAAATCAAGCAGCGATAGGGAGCAGGGAATGGGCACATGGACCATATCTTCGACGCCACGAGCATCGATCTCTAGGGTGCCCGAAATTACCGACTCTCCAATGGCGGCGAGCCGGTGCTTTTCCTTGCGCTCTGGCGGCTTGGGCACGCCGCCGTCCTGATCGGTGCCACTTGTCGCACTTCCGCCATCCGGATCGATTCCGAATGCAATGATCGGACAAAGCAGCTCGTCACGGTGGCGCTGAAGCGTCCACACCGGCAGATTCGAGATCAGACCGCCATCCTGGAAACTGCGCTCCCGTGCATCTCGGTACATACCGGCGCCGCGCGCACACATAAATCGCCACGGCTCGAAAATGACGGGCAAACAAATTGACGCTGCCACTGCGTCGGCCACCGGAACGTCAGGAGTGCGCTCATAAGAAAAAACCTCACCATGCTCGTCGGTGATGTTAGTCGCGACTATATGGAGCGGAATGCGACCAGCGTCGTGCAAATCTCTGAATGTTACATTTCGCTTTCGATATATTGGCGGATTCGGCGCGTCAGCCAGCTTTTCCGAGAGCGCGTGATCGATGAACCGGCGCACATGCTTCACCGACGTAATTCCGGACGAGAGCTTGTTTTTCGCTGCACCGAGTAGAGCAACCATCACCAGAAAAGTGATTAGCGCAGCAACGGGATGAAAGACATCGATTAGGCCCAAAACAACCAGCACTAGCACTCCGATCTCGATCAAGGAGTTGCCACCGGCCATGCTTCTCAAAGCCTTGATGGCTCTCCAACCGAACGGTCCAAACAGGTCCGTTGCCTTTGTTACGCCCAGCTTCGGACCGAGCGTCTCCAAAATGTGGGACTGGTTTGCAGGGTCCATCAACTCCCGCCCCGAATACCCCCCGGCGACGAGCGCCGCGACCATCGCTCCCGCCGACGTTCCGGCTGCTCCGGCGATCGTAAGCCCCTGCTCCTCGACCGCGAGAAGCGCCCCAACGTGCACGACCCCTTTTGCCCCTCCCCCCTGAAACGTCACTAAGACCGATTGCTCCGCGGTTTCGGTCCCTGCAATGAGGGCACTGTCAGCATCAATTTCCCCGACTACAGCGCTATTGTCCATCTATTATCGCCCTTCATTGTTTGGCTCCCCGTATTGTTCACGCACGACGGCGGACAGACGGCCGCTGATTTTACGCGTTGCACACTAACAGCGGGAGCCGCGTCGCAAATGAGCGTAGGCGCTGCGAGACGAATGTCGTGAGTCTGGGACTTTGATCAATTTGGGCCGCCCTAAGTCGCACGTCCCACTCGGGACAAGTGGACGCGAGCGAGCGGCGCAAGCTAGGCCTGGAGAAATCCGGGCCAATCTTCGATCCAGGTGGCGCGCATCTGTGAGCACGGCTAGCACTAATTGCGAACACCAACACCCGTTGTCGATGCCGGACGGCTTGATTTTCCCTATTGCAAATCAACAGTCGGCTATTCGGACGCTGGCAGTGATGATGGATTTCGTCTGATCGGTGGAAATCGTGGTCACCGAAGACGCTTTGACACTCGCCGCGCGCCACATATTCAGCGATCCCGGACCCCTGAAGCGGTAAAACGTCTGAAGGTAAGACCGTCGGAGTACCTTCATCTCCAAGGTCGAAAATTAGCGCCCTTACGCTTTCGGGCTCGAGTTTTCTAAGCTCTTCCAGGCCTCCTCTGCGCCACGAATGAATGGAAACAGTCCAATAAGCAATGTTTCGGACATGATTGCCTCCTCACCTGCGACACGCTTTATTTTGTTCGGTGGTGAGCAAAAACCATTCCTCTTGCATCGCAACTTAAGATTTGATAAACGAGTTTATGCAGTTAAACAGATATCGAGTGCCGCAACGCTTCAATTTGCCTAGGCCTAAATTCTGCTGCGCGAACCTCATTTCACTGACAAACAGGAAGAAACATATGAGAGTAAGCGTTTATAACGATGGCGACGAGTCTATCCGTGTAATTGCAGATCGGAAAGTGGGTAACGAGACGTTAATCGATGCAGGTGAAGAGGTTGTCCTTGAGGCAGAACGGATGATCCAGCTCATCGAAGTTGGCCACGCGGATCCAACCGACCCGGACGAAGATGCGGATGACGAAGGATTGGAGCGCTGACCGGTTTGGCACAATCGCCAATGGACTCACACCTGTCCCAGAAAAAAGTACCGGCCAGATGGCCGGCACAAGCCGTTCTTCGGGGCCGAAGGACGACGGGGTAAGGCGGATTTCCGTGCATAGCCGCCGTGCGCACCATTGTTCATTTCGCTTGGCCATCATAGAGATGGATCCAGACGTGTCGCACGGTTCCCCTCGCTCCGCTTCCAAAGACAGTAGTCCTTATAGCCTATGATCGCTGACTCTGGAAAGGACTCACCGGACGGGTTGGATCAAAGTCGATCCAACGGCCAGAACTCCATAGACCGGTGGCCTGTTCAATGTCCATACCGGCACAGCGCCGTAATATTTCGACTGCGCGGTACTGTAGGTTGTCATTGACATGGACAGCCAGCAATACCCCCGACTCCCGTTATCGTAACGGGGTGTTCTCCACGACCCCACCTGGCCGTTCGCCCCCTCCGCGCGTCATCAACATAGCGCCTGCAAGTGATCCTACATAGGCACCCACGGCGCTCCGCCACAATCAGCACAAGCATCGAATGAAAGAATGCGACGGTGACGATTGCGGCCACTACCAGTCCAACTATCGCGCCAGCTGCCACCCCGCCCATCGCGCCCTTTCCAGCCGGTCTCGCCTGGGCATCGGCGTACTCGTCTCCTCCCACGGCAAACTGGGCATGTTGCCCCCCCCGGATTAACAAAGACTTCCGACACGTCGTCATCCACAAACCCGCTTTGCAGCAACGCCTGCTTCGCCGTATCAGCAGCGTCGAAAGTCGTGAAACGAGCAGCGATGATATGCGACATGATTTTGCTCCTATCGAATTCAGGGCCACGCGCGACGCCGCCCCCTATGCTTCTGCTAGCGCAATCACTGTTCCATCAATAGCGAACTGCATTTGACAACATTTTTGCGGTTGGCCGACGTGCGCCACCTCACCACGCATTGGCATCGGATGAATCACAAGCACGACCATCAACGGGTGTCCCTAGGCCCGAAATCTGCTACTTTTGTCTTTCGCGCAGTCGTCATTGCGCGGCTGGCCGCGCGAGACTAATCGCGCCGGATCCCGCCGAGCGCCAAGCCGGTCGTGCGCTCTCTCCCAGTCATGCCAGGCGGAAAATGCCAGACGTCATGAGCGTCCGACGTCTGGTAGATGGTCAGCCTGGCGGTGGGTAAGAAACCATTATTTACGTCGGGAATCCCGCGCAAGCTCGGCTGACGATAGATCAGGGCCTTGATCAAGTGGCTCGCCGGCACGTCGGCGCTTGTCTTCTTCCTGCTCTGACGAGAGGGCGTCATTCAGCTCCGGTCGTTCCGCATTGACCTGCAATTCCGCCCGTCGCCAGTAATCGTCGGCCTTCCCTTCTGGCGATCCGTCTTCCTCCCACAATTGGTAGGCGCGCTGCCGGATCAACTCTTCATACTCGTCGTTCATTCCACTCTCCTTGGGTCGCACTGTCGCCGCAGCACGACGTGTCGAAAGAAGCGTCGTCCGGGTGAGAGAGGGCGTAGCAAAAGCTGTACCTTGGCAAGTGGGCAAAATGCCGCGCGAAAACTCGGGGGTAACGACACGGCCCGCAAATTGCACACACGCTGGCAGACCCGAAATCCACGGCACATCCGACATTGGAGGCTCGTATGAAGCACCTCGCCAGCCACGCCCAGCGAGCGCCCGCTTGTCCCAACTCATCATTCGTGCTTCAGTCCACCGAATACACGGGCAATGGCTCTGCCACCGCCGACCTGGGCGCCGTACTCGACGGACTTCCTTTTCCAGCTGACGCATCCACCCTGACGGTTGCCGCCCGCCGCGTAGTGGCGCACTGCCCCTCTCTCCCACAACCGGGCGGGGGGCAAACCTTGAAACGCTGGCGGTTTCTGGCCGCTTTGGCCGCTCGCGACTTACCGCTCGTTAAGATCTACGAAGCGCACGCTGACGCGCAGGCAATCCTGGCCGAGCTCGGATATTCCAGTCGACCTACTGAGGCGAACGCTGAGCAAAGCACCGAAGTTGAACTCTGGGCAGTGTGGGCCGCCCGTTCTTCCCACGGCGAACTCCAGTTCTCCCACCAGGAAGGCAGGAACGTTCGGCTGTCTGGTACAAAATCGTGGTGTTCGGGGGCCACGTTTGTAACCCATGCGCTTGTCACCTGCGTGGACGATGACGGTCGCGACTGGCTCGCGATTTTACCCATGGACCAAGCTGGCGTGCGCGTGAGTTCGCAAGGGTGGGAAGCGGTAGGCATGTCCGTCACGGAAAGCGTAGACGTCGAACTCCACGACGCTCGAGCTACGCTGGTCGGCGCTGAGAGCTCCTACCTGCATCGTCCCGGTTTCTGGCATGGCGGAGCGGGCATCGCGGCTTGCTGGTTCGGCGCCGCCGCCGCGCTCGCCACACGGTTGCGCGCCGCGGCGGCGCGTCGTGACGACCCACACCTCCATGCGCATCTTGGCGACGCGGACGCGGCCCTAATCGCTGCCCGGGCGTTTCTGCGTGAATCGGCATGCACGATCGACGCAGCTCCCGACCGCGATCCCCAACTGATCGCGCTTCGCACCCGTGCGGTTGTCGAACGCGCGGTCGAGTGCGTGAGTCGCGCATGTGCGCGAGGGCTCGGCGCTGGTCCTTTGTGCCGTGACGCCTGGTTCGCACACATGAGCGCAGATTTGCCGGTTTTTGTGCGTCAAAGCCACGCGGAACACGATCTGGCCGAAGTTGGTCGCGCCCTTCGAACGTCCCGCGAAGACTGGCAACCATGAAAGCTACTGAAGCACTAGCCGGTGGTGGCGATGCGGGATACTTTGACGAGAAATTTGCGGCAGACGAAGACCCATGGCATTACGAGAATAGCTGGTATGAGAAGCGCAAACGCGCGCTGTTGCTTGCTTCCTTGCCCGACAGGCATTACCGCAATGTTTTTGAACCGGGATGTGCGAACGGCGCGCTCTCGGCGGAACTCGCAATGCGCTGTTCGCGCCTGCTCTGCTCAGACTTCTCACCTCGGGCGGTCGCGCTCGCGCGAGCTCGTCTCGCGAATTTTCCGCACGTACAGGTGCAAGTGTCGGCAGTACCTGAGGCTTGGCCGACCGAACAATACGATGCGGTCGTGATTAGCGAAATCGGCTATTACCTTGACGCTGGACGGTGCGCTGAACTTGCGCATCTTGCCTGCTCCTCTCTCGAACCCGGGGGCGCCCTACTGTGCTGCCACTGGCGTCGAATCTCGGATGACTTTCGGACGGCAGGCGCCGCTGTGCACGGCATTTTCACGCAGACTGCGAAAGAAAAAGCACTGCGGGAGGTGACATTGATCCGGGACGACGAGTTTTTGCTTCAGGTCTGGCGTAGACAGGCCTGACCCTACTCGCCGCCCATGCATGGTCGACACACCGATGGCCGCCTGAGTCGCTTTGACGTCCCAAATTTCCAGATCGAAACGGCGAACACTACAGCTACCCGGTCGCCGGATTTCTACTTGATGTAGTGCGCGGCGCAGGCGGTGTCATCGCCCAATAGACATGCCAATAACGTTCGGGCTGGGCAAGATCGGCCGGAACCCGGCTACCGAATGCCCGTAGCTGGCTGTCATAAGCAAGGACGCTACAACGCTTGATGTTCGTTGCACGTGCACTCGTGCGCTCAGGACACCATGTCGCGTCCAGCGCATCCGCACGCAGACCAACATCGCTTAAATTTCGCAAACGCTGCTCGGTGAGGCCGCGAGCTGTCCGGTGAATGGCCTCCTCGTACACAATGCACGAACGGATAAGACGGCTTCGTAGCAGCGTGAGCCATGCTTCGGCGACCCGTCGATGATCAGGGTGGCGCAACCCCAGCGGAACGACGAAAGGGGCGCCTGGGCATTTCGCGAGCTGGGCGACCAACGCGCTTTCAATCGCCTCATCATCGGGCAAAGGGTCATACTGGCGGTCGAGGAACGACAGCCTTTCAGCGCGAGCGCCACATAGAGCCAACGCCTGCGCGTCCTCACGCGTACGAATCGTCATGGCAGTCGTGGAGTCGCGAAAGCCCGCTGCCACATCCCACGCGCGGCGTTGTGGCTTGTCGGGTGCTCCCGCAAATACTGTGCAGACCGTCGAGCCTGGGATCGCGGCCAGCAGCGCACCGCAACTAAAAACAGCGTCATCGAGATGGGGAGAGATGACCAGTGGGGCTGCGCATTGCCCTGCACGATGCAAAGGCGGTAGCGGCGCCTGATCCCTCCACGAAGGATACGAAGTCAATTTGGTGTCTCCGTCTCGGCGGCTAATCGGAACAAACCACAAACGCGCAGGAAGCTCAATTCATACGGGGGGGGCTGCGCAAACTTCGTCCTGATTGTTGGGTTCACGTATGAGGGGGGGCGCGCACCCCGGTTCGGCGCACCTCGTACCGGTAGCTTCGGCCCACGAAGCAAGCGTGTCGCCAAAGCCTCCCCGTACCCTCGCAGTCGTTCGTGCGCTGGTGGCGACACGGGGAGCCGCGCTCCAGGCGATGGACGCACCAGTCACGCTCAGCATCTCCACGAGCGCCACGTCCTCGCCGCAACAGAGCGCTTGAAATTCACCTGCCCGCAGGTACGCAGATGTACTTACCCCGAGGTTAGCGCCATGCACATGGCGGTGCCCGTCTGCATCGCAATAGCGTTCGCGCCATGAGTCGCGCACTTGAGCAGGATGAGATCCCCAGTCGTCAATATGAACCGAGCCGCACACGGCCTCTGCTCCCTGGCCGAGTTGGGCGACGATCCAGTCCGCGGCGACACGGCTGTCGGCATCAGTAAATGCCAACCAGCGCGCTTCGCGTTCCAGCAGAACCCGCGCGCCCGCGCGGCGGGCGGCGCCCACATTGCGTGCGTCAATCCGCAAAGTTTCAACAGGAAATCGTTTCGCAATCACCTCTGATTGGTCGGAACACGTATCAAGCACAACAACCGTCTGGACAGGTTCTCCCATCAAACCGGAATGACGCGAAGCAGAGCGAATCGCGGCAAGGCAAGCGGCTAGCAGTTCCGCCTCATTGTGCACCGGGATCACTATGCCAATCATTTTAAAACCCCTTACTTTGGTATCCGAAACATATTCAGGTGAAAATCAGCCCATCTTCAATCTACCATAATTCTTACAAAATTAAGAAATAACTAAAAGATAAACTGGATTCTGACAGTCGTTTTCAGCTTGACTGACGGGTCGTTTCAAATAGAAACCAGACCCGCTCCTCGGTCTGATCGATCCAGTTTTCGAGAAGACTTGCCGTTGCGACGTCATCCTTGTCGTCACAAAGCTCGTGAAGCTCGCGCATATATCGAACAAGCGATTCATTATCGGTGCGGAGTTCCGAGAGCATCGCCTCAGGAGGAACAAAAACCTCGTCATTATCTGAGAGGCGTTTCAATGAAACAATCTCACCCACCGAACGCAGGGTCGTTCCGCCCAGTTTTCGCGCACGTTCGGCCACCGGGTCGATCATTGCAAAGACAAGCGCAGACTGGTCGTCGAGCAGCAGATGATAGTCACGAAAATGTGGGCCACTGACGTGCCAGTGAAAGTTCTTGGTCTTCACATAGAGCGCGAATACATCGGCGAGAAGTTTCGTCAAACCAGCCGAAACTTCCTTTCGTGCTGCTTCTCCAAGATCGGTGGGCGTGGCAAGCTTTGCAGTGTCCTGCCGCTTGCCGGATGAGGTTTTGGTTGCCATGATTGCGCTCCCTGTGAACAGAACCCCAGCAGCGCAGGATGCGTGCCTACACGGCTACGCAACGGCGTCAAACAGAAAAACTCGGTTGCTCGACCGTCGCCAGTTCGTGTGTGTCCATGACTTCGACCGCTCGGTGGAAGCGGCCGCGCCGGTCGCTTTGGAATATCCGGCGGATCTGGGCAGACAGGGGGGCGTTAAGGACGGTCATCGAATTGCTACCATCTGCAGCTTTCGATTAGTCTGGCCGAAGAGTATAGTGGAGCAGCCTTATAGCTGTATCAGCGACTGAATCAGCTGGCAGAAATCTTCAGCCGCGAATGGCTTGCGCAGGAATGCGAATGGAAAGGGAAGTTCATCGTCCTGGGGCGGCGTATCGCCGGACACGAGAATCACACTTAGCTCTGCGTCAGCTCGTAGGGCCTCGACGGCTAGTTCCGGGCCAGACTGTCCTCCTAACCGGATATCCGTAATGAGAACGCGGGCTTGTCTTTGGGCGAGGAGGGCTAACGCTTTCTCCGCGGTGCCTGCCTGGCAAACGCAGTAACCCATCTCAGTCAAAAGTTCGCTTACTGCCTCCCGCGAATCCCGATCATCGTCTACAACAACGACGACACAGGCGGCGGCCGAAGATGAATGGACGGCGCCATACGCGGGTTCGACTTCTGATGCGGAGGTCCTGGGCCGCGTGATGACCCGCCGAATCTTGCTCGCCAGTTGTTCGCGACTGTACGGTTTGCTGATCAACTGGACACCGGGATCCAGGCGCCCGCCATGGACGATTGCGTTCTGCGTATAACCGGAAGTAAACAAGACCTTTATATCCGGCAGGATCTGAACCGCCATTCTGGCCAGATCCGTGCTGCGCAGTGGGCCTGGCATCACGACGTCCGAGAAAAGCAGATCGATGTGTAAGCCGCTTTTAAGTACGCCCAGGGCGCTCTGTGCGTTTTCCGCCTTCAACACGGTGTAGCCGAGGTCCGTGAGCATTTCCACTACCGTTGTCCGGACGTGCCGGTCATCCTCGACCACCAGTATCGTCTCTGCCCCCCCTGCGACTACGGTGGGCCGCAAGGGCGTCTCTACGAGGTCGTCGATCTTCTCCGTTGTGCGCGGAAGGTAGATCTTTACCGTTGTTCCGTGATCGAGTTCACTGTAGATACGCATGTGGCCGCCGCTCTGCTTTACGAACCCATAGGCCATACTCAACCCTAGTCCGGTTCCCTTGCCTTCCTCCTTTGCGCTGAAGTAGGGTTCAAACGCACGCTCCAGCACGTCGAGCGGCATGCCGGTGCCCGTGTCACTGATCGCGAGAAGGACGTACTGCCCTTCTTCGACGTCGACTGGCAGCACGCCATAATCCCTGTCCAGCGTCGCATTCGATGGCTCAAGCGTGAGCTTCCCGCCACCTGGCATGGCGTCGCGCGCGTTGATCGACAAATTCAGGACGACATTCTCGAGCCGATTAGGATCGACCAGCGTATTCCAGAGGCCGCCCGCCACGACCGTCTCCACGGCAATCATTTCGCCCAGGGCACGCCTGAGCAGATCGTCCATATTGCGGAGCATCGAAGCCAGGTTGACCGCGACCGGCTGTAGCGGCTGCCGCCGGCCAAACGCGAGGAGCTGCGACGCCAGATTGGCGCCTTGTTCCACGGCATCGATTGCTTTCCCGATCCGTTCTCGCGACCAGACATCGCGGGTGTGGCGGCGCTCCAGCAGTTCAAGGTTCCCGCGTAATACCTGAAGGACATTATTAAAATCATGTGCAACGCCACCGGTGAGCTTGCCGATAGCCTCCATCTTTTGCGACTGCAGAAGCGCGGCACGCGTCTTTTCCAGCTGTTCCTGGGCCGCCCTTCGTTCTGACACGTCCCGAGTGATCTTCGCGAAGCCGACGAGTTCGCCCTGTTCGTCTCGTATCGCGCTCGCCGAACAGCGGGGAAGTGGGTGGTGCAGACTCACCGTCGCCGCCCCCTCCGGGCAGCTAAGGGTCGTGCCAGTCTGGCAGGTGTTACAGCAGTGCGGGGCACGGGCCACCGGGATGCTCGCGCGGCATGACGGGAGACGCAATGTCGATGAACTGGTACTGGCCGTCGGGCCCGATACCTCCCGCATGCGGGAAGCAATCCTTACGAAGCTCCAGTCCCAGACCTGGATTACCAGTATCTCGATCGACGACAGCCAGGACGCGTTCCACATTTGACGGCCCCAACGGCGAGATTCAGCGAGGCTCGCCGTCGGGTTCTGTTTCGATGCAACTACCCGCGCTTATGGCCTCGCTCTAATGGGCACATGGGCATGCTTTCTGCTCGCCAGCCGCATACCCGACAAGACCCCGAACCGGATATTGGAATCGCGTGCGCGGTGTCTGATTGCCCCAATCATCGTTTCGCCCGGAGCGTGCTCCGCCCTGCAAGGATGCAGCCATGGTTACCGCCCGATCCATTGCCTCCCTTTCGTTGAGCTTCGGCCTCGTGTCGATACCGGTTCGCCTGTTCAGCGCGACGGAAAGCTCCGCCACAATCCGGTTCAACCTGCTCGCGCCCGATGGCTCCCGCCTCGAGCAGCAGTACGTGTCGAGAAGCACGAGCAAAAAGGACGAGCGTGCGGAAATGACCAAGGGTTACGAGTTCGAGAAGGGAAAATTTGTGGTCTTCACGCCAGACGAACTCAAGGCGCTCGAAGAAAGCCCCACCCACCTCGTCGAGATCGTGGCGTTCGTGCCCGATAAGGCGGTCGATCCGCTCTACTACGACAGGGCGTACTTCATCGCACCGGACAAACGCGGCGCCAAGCCCCTGCTGCAACGCGCGCTTCAGGCGAGTGGCCGCTGCGCGCTTGCCAGCTGGAACAACAAGGGCAAGACCTGCATGGTGCAGATCCGCGCAACCGACGACGGGATGGTGTTCCAGCAGCTGTTGTGGAGCGCGGAAGTCCGCTCGCTCAAGGATGGCGACGTCGAACACGCCCCGGTTTCCGCCGCTGAACTGAAGCTTGCACTTCAGATCATCGCCCAGGGCGAGTCTGACAGTTACGACCCCGACCAGTATGAAAACGTCGAGCAAGAGCGCGTTCTCGCGGCGATCGACGCAAAGATCGAGGGGCAGCAGATTGTCGCGTCAGCCGAAGAAAGCGCGCCCTCGGGTGGCCAGGTCATCAACCTCATGGACGCGTTGCGGGCAAGCCTGACCGGCGGCGCCAAAAAGAAGGCTTCCGCAGCCAGGGCCACGGTCGCGGAGGTGTCGCCCCTTCCTGCCGCGAAGCGCACCCGCGCGGTCAAACGCGCCGAGGTGACGCCAGCAGCCGCCCCGGCTAAACGGGCCCGAAAGTAATGCGCAACGCCCCTGTACACGGGTACTCGATCCGGGATCTGCAATCCCTGCTGGGCGTCTCACGCAAGGTGCTGTCGAGCCTGATCAATGCCGGCTTCGTCACGCCGACACGCGGACACCGGAACGAACTGCGCTTCTCTTTCCGCGATGTCGTTTTGCTTCGCATAGCATATCAACTGAAGGCGGCGAGAATTCCGGGGCGCCGGATACTTCGCGCACTGGCGCGACTGAAAAGCGAGCTACCCGACAGCACGCCGTTTTCCGGCCTTCGGATTAGCGCGGTCGGCGACACAGTCGCCGTGCGCACGGGCGCAACCCAGTGGGACGCAAACTCCGGGCAACTGCTGCTGGATTTCGGCGATGCCGGCAATCCCGAAACCCAGAATCCCGTCAGCCGGATGGACAGTTCACCGGCCGTTCTTCAGGATCGCGCGCGACAGGCGGCGAGCTGGTTCGAAAATGCAGAAAGGCTGCACGAGATCAATCCCATGGACGCCGAGCGCGCGTACCGAAAAGCCATCGCGCTATCGCCTCAGCCGCACTATCACGCGTACGCGAACCTCGGTGCGCTGCTCGCCAGCAGTGACGATCGTTGCGCGGATGCGCTGACGGTCTTCGAAGAGGCGCTAACGCATTTCGAGGATGCAGATCTGTTGCATTACAACCGCGCGGTGCTGCTTGAACACGCTGGCCAGTTGCGCGAGGCCACGCGCGGCTATCTGCGCTGCCTCGAGGTGAATCCTCATAGCGAGGATGCGGCCTTCGGCCATGCCTCGATGCTCGAACAACTCGGCGAACTTGACGGCGCGGCACAGGCCTACATCAAGTGTCTTCAGATCAACCCGAACCACGGCGAAGCCATGCGTCATCTGGAGTCGTTGATGAGCAAGCTCAAGGGTGATGCGCGCGCGGTCATCCGGCACCTAAGTGCATGGCGGCGCTCGATAGTGTGAGGAGCTAGCTACGTCGACAAAAAAGCTGTCATCCCTCTGGTATGCAAAGGAGCCACACCATGAAGTTCGTTTGGCGCTGCTTTACGGTCGTACACGGCTTGATGGCCGCCCTCTTCACGTGCGCCGCCCTGATGCTGATTGTCATTGCGGCGCGGGCAGGATGGACGGCGTTCATCGCTCAGTGGGATCCGGCGAGTGCGCAGTCCATCATCGAGGCGCTGGGGCTGCTGGCCTGCGCTGTGGTCGCCATGCAGATCGCCGAGACCATCGTGGAGGAAGAGGTCATTCGCGAGGCCGATGTCAGCGGCCCGACGCGTGTGCGACGCTTCTTGTCGCGATTCATGGTCGTCGTGGTGGTTGCGCTTGCCATCGAAGGACTCGTCGCGACGTTCAAGGCGCTCCATCAGGATCCGACACAGCTTCGTTACGCGGCGGAGCTGATTGTTTCCGCCGGCATCCTTCTGGCGGCATGGGGGTTGTTCGTTCACCTCAATCGATCAGCGGAGGAGCTGGAGCCCGAGGCAATGGAGACAGCCAAGCGCGAGGACGTGAAGGTGCAGCAGTAGTCCGTATGCGCCTGGCGATCGTCGGGAGGCCGGGTATGGGCGCACCGTCGCTCGCTCTGCTGCTTGGGGCACGCAGAACGCGGTCGTGCGTGCCAAAAAAAGTGCCGGCGTCGGCCGGCACAAAAGTCGCACTTCATCGGGGTTGAAGCGCGACGGGGTAAATCATGAAGATCCGTCACAACGTGAATCAGGACATCCAGTCATGACGCTAAGCCAACGCATCGCTGCGATCAATCTCGCAAATACCTATGGCGAACTGCGTGACGCAATGGATGGCTTCTGGGATGAGGCCATCGCCGGGCCCCCGGAGATCGAAGGGTGCGCGCCACTCAGGAGCAGCCTGGACAACGGTATGTACGATCACGCCATGGCGGCCCTCGGGCATCTCTCCGGAACCTCCGGCGCAACTTACTCCGATCTTCACGACGTGCTCGCCGCGGCTTCGCAGCGAACAGCACACATAAGCGGGTCGTCTACAACGAACACTGGCCATTGACGAACTGTCCCGCGAGTATGCACGGAATACGGTATCGGGCTGCCAGTGAGGAGCGACGCGCTATCTGAGACGCTTCATTGCCCCTGCCAGCGTCTGGGCCGTCGACCAGTACTCGGCCCATGGATCCGTCGGCTGAAAGCTCAGGTACTCGCGCGCCGTCTGCACGTTCCACTGGGCACCGCCTTTGAGTTCAGGCAGTTGCTGCCACGCTACGGGCATCGACACGCCCATGCCCGCCCTCGCCCGCGCAGAAAACGCGGCCCCGTCGCCTGGCCGATTCCGTTGCGCAGATAGTCGACGTAGACCTTGCCGATCCGGTTCGATGGCCCCGATGTCGCCGAGAAGCGCTGGGGAATGGTCTTCGCGATGTGTCCGCCGAATACCTGCGAAAAGTCTTTCACCGCGCTGTATCCCAGACGCGGCGCAAGCGGCACGACGATATGCAGGCCCTTGCCTCCGCTCGTCTTCAGCCACGCTTTGAGTTCAAGCTCGCCGAGCAGCGTCTGCACCAGCAGCGCCGCTTCCTGAACATACGCCCACTTCACGCCCTCGCCCGGGTCAAGGTCGAAAATCACCCTGTCAGGACGCTCGATGCGTGCGACCGTCGAGTTCCAGGTATGAAATTCGACGGTGTTCATCTGGGCCGCCGACAGCAGTGCCTCACCCGTATCGATCGACAGCAGAGCGGGATGATCCGGCCACAACCGGCGATCGTGCAACGTCACGCCCGGCATGGCGGTTCGCTCGGCGTGTTTCTGGAAGAATAGTTCGCCGCTGATCCCCGCTGGCGCGCGACGACCCGCTCCGGATGGGTGATCTTAAACGCAGGCGACGATACCGGCGCGCCCGTCTTGCCGCCCTCCCGCACAACCGCCGTCGCCGGCTTGTCAAGGCGCAGTCCCTTGAACGCGGCCTGGCGCACGACGCCGTCCGCTGTCCACTCCGCGAACTCCACTTCGGCAAGCAGCCGGGGCTCGACCCACCGCTGTGTGCCTGTGGCGCGGCGCGACCAGCGGCGTGCCTTCGCCGCGGTGACGTCGAACGGCGACGACTGGATTTCCAGCGGGGCGAGGCGATCCCAATATGTCGCGCGCGGTGCGGGAATCCCAGCCGGTGCCGACGCTGCCCGCGTCATGCAGCTTCCCCGCATCGTCGTAATAGCCCAGCTGGAGGCTGCCGATCTCGCCGTCCTTGCTCCCGCGGGCAGTAGAGCCGCAGACGACCAGCTCCTGACGCAGGCGCGCCTTGGCCTTCAACCGAGACTGGGTGCGTCCAGATTCATACGGCGCATGGCGTCGCTTGAGCATGAGCCCTTCGAGTCCGAGACTGGCGGCGGCCTCGAACACCGCCGCGGCGGGCGCGTCGAACGCCTCGCTCAGGCGCAGATGCTCGCCCGCGTGTTCCAGTACCTCCGCGAGCCGGGCGCGGCGCGCCCATAACGACACCTTCCGCATGTCGCGGCCGTCGACATACATCAGATCGAACAGGAAATAGACAATGTCCCGGTTGGTGTGGACGTCCATCGCGTTCCGGAGTGCAGAAAAGTTCGGCAGGCCGTTCTTCAGCATGACAATCTCGCCGTCCAGCCATGCACCGGGAAGGGCCAGCGCCTTGCGTTCGTCGCACGGGGAAACGTGCCGCCCAGTCATGACCTCCTCGCGTAAGGAGCCGAACGTCCCCATCATCGATACGCCCGAGCAGCCGGTAGCCATCCAGCTTCATCTCGATAATCCAGTCTCCGCCAGTGGGCAACGACGACGCCAGTGTCGCGAGCTGGGGCTCGATCTTCGAAGAAGCGGCGCGCACACTGCCGCAGAAAGGTCTGCGGGCGCTGGGTGGGCGGATTTAGATACTGGCACCTTCGGCTCCCGCTGTTCAAGCAGTCCCAACGGATGCGCGACGACGCTATCTGGCAGTACCTTGACGTCGTCGTACTCGGAAAGCGGTCTTGCCCATTCGTCGCGCTTCTTGAACAGGAGCCATTGGTCTTGCAGGTCGCCTGGTTTGGCGATCCGCACCAGTTCCCACAGTCCTGCGAGCTTTTCGCCATGAAGGCGGAAAACGAGTTTTCCCGACTTCATGCCGGCTCCTGGATCGCCCTGGGGTTCCCAGGTGCCTTGATCCCAGACAATGACGGTGCCCGCGCCATACTGTTTTTCGGGGATGGTGCCCCCGAAGCTGGCGTAGTGGAGGGGATGATCCTCTACATGCACCGCCATGCGCGTGACCTTCGGGTCGAAGCACGGCCCCTTCGGTACCGCCCAGGAGAGCAGCACGCCACCGGCTCCGAGGCGGAAGTCGTGATGCAGGTGGCTCGCCCAGTGTTTCTGGATACAAAGGACGGCGCCGCGCGTCGACCGCGCGCCGTTTTTTTGGGGGCGACAGGCTCGGGCGTGGCGTCGAAATTTCGCTTGCGTGAGTATCGGGTGAGCGGGCCGTCACGATCGGCAGTAGCATTCGAGTGCAAAGCTCGTGCCACAACACCGGACGCGCAGCCAGTTGCCAACATGGTCGAACTACATATTCGACTTTCTGTATGGAAAATTATCCACACACCAGCGATTGGACATGCTCCGGACCGGTTGTCGCTCGGTGGCCGCGGGGCCGCCGCTTCTTGTCGTCGACGATTACCGTTCCGGTGCGGAAACTATTACTGCATCAGTGATCATTGCAGGATACGAGGCGGCGTAAATGATGGATGGACGTAGAGCGAATTAAAAACGTCTCCGTTGCGATCTTAATTTTGTAACAACGCGCCGGACGGCGGCCCGCCTGTGCCGACGGGCTCGCACCTGCAAGCAGACTCGGCACGGACATTCGCCAACGTCCAAAAACTGCGGTGTCGACCGGTCCTGTCATCTAACGAGGGATCAGTGAAAGGCCAAATTAAGCTCAATAACGGTCCTCCGCGCCACCCGGCGTACCGCAATCATCATCGAAGAACGACCGCTTGCTATTCATGTATACCAGCGTGACGCCGTTATACTGAAGTCAGCTCGACTAGGAAGGCCTTCGCTTGGCTCCCAACGCGCCTCACAAAAGCGGATCATAATGGTATCTTTTGATAATCAATCGGAGCATAGCCGAAGTTCCGCCTTGGATGGCGAACTCATCAACGCGCAATTCCACGCGTTTTCGCGGCAAGTGCCGCTGCTCTATTTCATACTTCTGATCAACACCGGAGCAGTTGCTTATACACATCTGCGCGACTCACCCAGGTGGCTTTCTATCTATATCCCAGGCGTCCTGTGTTCCATCGGTTTGACTCGCCTCCTCGTTTGGCTCGGCCGCCGTCGACGCCATCGTTATCTGACGGATCGGGAAATCTACCAACGGCTCTCGTTGGCAACCTGGGTCACCGCCGCGTTTGGGGTCGGGTTTACAGCCTGGGGATTTGCGCTGTACCCGTATGGCGATGCTTACGCGCGCGTACAGATTGCCTTTTCCATGGCCATTACCGTCATAGGGTGCATCTTTTGCCTCGTGCACCTGCGTAGGGCCGCGCTTTTGCTGACGGCGATCGTGGTCATCCCTTTCACGATATTTTTCGTCCGCACGGGGAATTCGGTTCTCGTAGCCATCGCATTGAACATGTTGCTTGTCACGATTGCCATCCTCATGATGATGCTCACGCATTACCGGGACTTCGCGAGCCTGATTCAATCCAGAAGGGCTTTACAGGCGCTTAGCGATACCAATTCTAGACTTGCAAACCTGGATGCGCTGACCGGATTGCCGAACCGGCGGTCGTTTCTGGAGCGGCTCGATGAACTCTGCGGTGAGATGGCCGATGGCTGTAAGACATTCGCGGTGGGCGTAATCGATCTCGATGGTTTCAAACAGGTCAACGACCTCCACGGCCATCCGACCGGAGATCAGGTGCTAGAGGAGGTCAGCAGACGGCTGACGCGGCTCCAATCTCCAGAATGCACGTTCGCGCGCCTGGGCGGTGACGAATTTGGGCTTGTGGTGACCGGCGACACGCAGATCGAAAGCCTGCAGACGCTTGGAAATATGATATCCAAGGTACTGGAAGCACCCTATCGTTGCGCAGGTGCAAGCATTCGGGTAGCAGCATCGCTGGGCATTGCACAGTTTCCCATCGCCGCAACAACATCTCAGCAATTGTTCGAGCGTGCGGACCACGCCCTGTACCACGCCAAGGAACACGGGCGCGGTGGCACCACGATTTTTTCCAGCGAGATTGAAAGCGCGATCCGGAGGTCAAACGTGATTGAGCAGTTACTCCGCCAGGCTGACCTGTCTCGCGAGATGACCCTTCATTACCAACCTATTATCGACGTGACGAACGGATACGTCGTGTCGTTTGAAGCTCTGGCACGCTGGCGGAACACTACGTTGGGTGATGTTGCGCCGTCAGAGTTCATAGCAGTCGCGGAGCGGAGCGACCTCGTCCATACGATTACACTGATACTTCTTGGGAAAGCCCTTGACGCACTGCGGGAGGCTGAGCCCCACGTTCGAGTGTCGTTCAATCTGTCCGCCCGTGACATGAACTCGCCTGACACGATTTTTTCCGTCATGGACATGATCCGGAAAAGTTCTGTCTCGCCAGAGCGTCTGACGATCGAGATTACCGAAACCGCGGTAATTCTCGATTTCGATCGGATGCGAAGCGCGTTGAATCAACTTAAACAGTTCGGCGTTCACATCGCGCTCGACGACTTCGGCACGGGATTTTCGAGCTTGCATTGCATTCATCGGTTGCCACTCGACAAGGTGAAGATCGACCGTAGTTTCGTTCAGGAGATTGACTCTGATGTTGCCGCCCAGGACATTGTGCGAAGCATTATGGGTATGTGTAGAAATTTAGGACTAACATGCGTGACCGAAGGAGTAGAGACTGAGGCTCAATGCAAGGCGCTGCGTGAACTTGGTTGCAATGTCATGCAGGGTTATTTGTTCGGGCGCCCGGTACCTGCGCTGACTTCGTCTTTCAGAAGGCCGTTGTTCAATGCAGAGCAGACTCTTGAATGACAAATTTTGAGCGATGGCGAAAGGCTGTTCATGGCGGTGGACGCACTGCGTGCGTCCAATACGTGGGCCCCGGGCATTCCACTTACCCGACTGTCCGAATTTGCGCGACCACCTCTTTTTTCCGCTCATCCCGTGAAGCCATTCGCTGAATGCGAGCCCGACCCGGTCCACCTGCTTGCACCACTTACAAGCGCTATGAATCTCGCTGTAAGCATTCCATCCCTGATTGATCGCGCTCGCTTTGAGCGCGATCACAAATTCGCGACTAAACTGGCGACACTGCGCGGAAAAATCATTTGCAAACGACCGAACTTGCCTGCAGCGATGTACTCAAGCCAGTTCAAATGGCGCTGACGTCCGCATCCTCGCGCGCGGGGACGGGCAAACGTCGGCACGGGAAGTCAGCGGTTCAGGTGGAGCGGGCCGGATATCGCCGCGTCGTAAAGTGTCGTTCCTTGTCGGGGATGTTCATGACAGCAAGAAAATCGGTGTGGGCGGGCAGCCTTCTCAGGGGCCTGTGCGCCGCCATATTCGCTGCTGGCACAGCCAGTGCGCAAGCCGACCAGTTCGGAATTCAGATCGGCCCGGGCGTGGCGGATCACGATGTCAAGAAGCTCGACTTCGGGCTCGTCTGGGACCCTGGTTTGCAGTGGTGGCACATCGTGGGCTTTCACTTTACCCTAATCGGAGAGTTTCACGGGGCCTACTGGCACCTCAGTGAAACTGCCGCCACACAGCCGACCATCTGGGAGTTCGGTATGACGCCGGTCTTCCGAATCATCAAGGACACCGGTTGGATCCGTCCGTACTTCGAGGCGGGTGTGGGCGTACGCATGCTCACGCACGTCGAGCTGACGCCGGACCGCACGCTGTCATCGGCCTTCCAGTTCGCGGATATGGTTGGCGTCGGCGCACAGTTCGGCGCGCACCAGAACTACCAGGCTGGCGTGCGCTTCCAGCACATCTCGAACGCCGACATCAAGACGCCGAATCCCGGGCTCAACTTCACCTCGGTTTACGTGCAGTACAACTTCTGAGCGTGTTCCGCTTTCCCTTTTTGCCTCGTGCAATCCAGCTGCGCCTCGCTGGCGGCGCTCTTCCGCCTTTACCCGCTACTGTCCGCCGAACTAAAGATGTTGCGTTTCGCGAAGTAAAGTAGAAGCTTCGCCGAAATTCAGGTGAATTTTCGCAATCGAGGAGCAATATTTCTCCGAAAATCAATTGATTGCGTGTCTTGCGAAGTAGGGATAAACTTTGTTGCTTCCCCGGATTGATATGATTCGGCGCGTTCGGTCTCGCGTGTCTCCGTGAATGCCGGTTTAGTTCGGAATGCGATGCCGTGCGAGGAGCCGGTCCCGTTCTCTATCGTTCGGTCGCGATCCGCATAGTTGTGGCGGATGGCAGCGGTCGTTAAGGGTTATTGGACGTCTGTCGTCATTCACATGGCTGTGAGTTTGCCGCGGCGGCGTGCGGACAGGCGTCGAATGAGCCTAGAGAATTCTAGCTAACGTAAGTAGAGTAATTTCCAAGATCGCGCCATTGGGTTTGCGGTCTATATCTTAGCGGCGATATCTCGCTATCGAACACTCTGATTGCGCTGAGACGGACGGCTTTTCACGCTGGAAACCATGGGTTTATTTTTGTATCCTTTTGAACCGCCCGTCACTATATAGCGGGTTTTGTCTATGGCACATACCGGAAACACGATGGCTACTGCGAAAAAGGATGTAGTAAAACAGGCCGAGGCGCTTTTCGACAAGTCCAAGTCCTCAGCGGCCGCTGAAAAAGTCACGTCTCACTATCAGACGTTACTGGCGCAACGTGCGGAGCTGGAAGCACGGATCGCGGCCGTGCGGGAAGCAGAAGTCGCAGGCGTGATGGAACAGATTCGTCAGCTTGTTGACGAATACGACCTGCACGACCAGGTTCAGTTCACACGTGCACGTGCGATCGGCCCGCGTGGTCCAGGCGCGCTTCGAGGGCCGGTCGGAGCAAAATACCGCAACCCCCAAACAGGTCAAACGTGGAGTGGACGCGGTCGCGCACCTGCGTGGATCGAAGGCAAGGATCGAACCCAATTCCTGATCGACTGATTGTCAAATTCGCCCAGCAAAACGCGGGGCTTTTTTCTACAGTTGAACTGCCCGCAGATTTGGTTCGCTGGAATATCAGTGAGGCTTATGCTTGCCGAAGTGTGTACGCATTCCAGTGGATCGCTGTCGTCGTTCATAATCTAGCAGTTCCAGTGACGCTGCTAGCGTAGCCGAAGTCTTTCGGAAATCAGGGAGTTCGATAACGCGATTTCGCCCGGCGCGCTAAAGATTGCCGTTGCGTGCTCGGTCAGCCATTCGTGCACGACCTCGTCGGTGCCAGTCGCTACCGCAGCATCCAGTCGCGCGGGGCAAGCGACCGCGCGCTTGAGCGCATCCATGATCTGACTATCCGTGAAACTCGACTTCTTCATTGCGAAGAGCTCCCTTTGCTGGAAATTCTACTTCTGATCCCGCTTACCGGACGGGGGTATTACCGTCGGATTTGCCAACACAGTGGAACAATGTTCGGGCCTGTGGCGCGGCTTGTTGTCCGCGCTTACTTCGATACCACTAGCGAGAAGCATGCCCATAGCGCGCGGGAGTATCGCTCGCCTTGCGAGTTCCGGCGCTCAATGGATTCAGCAACCTTGGTGTGAAGCTGTGTCCGAAATTACAGAGGCAACTCCACAAGGGCGCGCCCCCTCAATCGCAGGTACAAAAGAGACCGTAGAACTCTCTTCTGGCTCTTGAATCTCGCTGGCGGAGCCCATAGATGGTGACCCCTGAACAACACAACGCGTCTGAAGGCGCGATCTGAGGCGCTTGCCGACGTGCGAATGCACGCACTCCTCCACCAAGGCGATAGAGATGATTCGCTACCCAGAAAACGATAAAGCCGGTGTCGCTAACGAGCAATCGGTTCCGGATACGCTTCAGGGCAATGCCTTGCTCACCCAGCTTGTCGTGGAGCGGCTGAATCTTGGGATATTCGTACTCGACCACAAGCTCAATGTTCTGCTGTGGAACCGGTTCATGCAGGATCACAGCGGCGTTGGCGCCGAAGACGTGATCGGCCGCCCGGTGTTGGAGTGCTTTCCCGAACTGCCCCGTGCCTGGCTTGAGCGCAAGGTTGAAAGCGTATTCAAGCTCGGCGGCTTTGCCTTCAGCTCGTGGGAGCAGCGCCCATATCTGTTCCGCTTCGATCACGACCGGCCCATCACGGGCGGCGTCGATTACATGCAGCAGGACTGCACCTTCATCCCGCTTCTGCGCGATCGCGAAGTGATCGCCGTGTGCGTAACAATCACCGATGTGACGCACGTGAGCGTGATGCAGCGAGAGCGCGAGGATGCCGTCTCCAGGCTGCGCGAATACGCCAACCGCGACGGTCTGACCGGCATAGGCAATCGCCGCTACTTCGAGACGCGTCTGGCCGAGGAATTCTCGCGCTGGCAGCGTTACGGTGGCGAGCTTTCGGTGCTGCTGTTCGATCTCGATCACTTCAAGAAAGTCAACGACGATTTCGGCCACATTGTCGGCGACACAGTGCTGCGCACCATGGCGCAGCGAGTGGCGGGCGTGGTGCGAAAAGAAGACATCTTCGGGCGCTTCGGGGGCGAGGAATTCGCGCTACTGTTGCCCTGCACGCCCATCGACCATGCTACACATGTAGCCGAAAAAATCCGCCGCACGATCGGCGACACTCCCGTGGAAGTTCAGGGCGAGGTCATCGCGGTGACGGCAAGCGTTGGGGTGACGTCCGCCAGACACGGGACGCCGGATCCGGAAACCTTTATCAGTGAAGCTGACGCTGCGCTCTATGACGCGAAGCGCCGCGGACGCAACCTCGTCGTTGTAGGCTGCAAGTCCCATCTATTTGGCTGCGAATGGGAATCCGCGCCCTGATGCGGTCGGAAAGAACCCGGGCGGTGCCAGCAGACTCGACAAGTTGATGATCAGCAGCTAGCAAGTCGCGCACGAATAGCCACGACATAAACATGCTTTGCCTAAATGTTTCGGCGCATATCGCCAAGCGTCGTCCTTCGATTCAGGCTGCATCTCATACCAGAATGAGGTCGGATGAAAAAAGTGGAAGCCAACGTTTCGTAAAATCGTGAAACGGAGGAATGAATGAATCGAATCCCAAAGCGGTGCGTGCCTTTGAGTTCGCCGTTGATCGGAGCGCCTGCGGCCTTTAGAATGCCGCCTAGGATGATGAAGGGATGAATCCACGTGCCGCTCATTGTTCCTGTCTCCGTTTGTGAACCTTCAATGTCCGGTCAGGAGCCGGCTGCCGAGCGCCAGGACAAGCGCGGGAAGCATGACGACGACGCCGACCTTCAGGAACTGCATGAAGCTCACTTCCTCGCCTTCCCGTCGAATCGAGGAGAGCCAGAGGATCGTCGCGAGCGAGCCGGTGATCGAAAGATTCGGGCCAAGGTCCACGCCGATCAGCAGAGCGTCGATGACGCGCTCAGGACTGTGCGCCTGCAAAGCGGTCGCGCTGGCGATCAGTCCGGCAGGCAGATTGTTGATCGCATTGCTTCCGAACGCGATGACGAGACCGGAAGCGGCCGCCGTCATTGGCTGATTCTGTTGGCTTGCCTGCCGCAGAAACGCCGAGAGCTCGCGGATGACACCGGTATGATCGAGCACTTCGACTAGCACGAAGAGGCCCGCGACGAGCGGCAACGCGCTCCACGATATTTCGCTGACCAACTCCACGGGTGACTGGCGCTCCTTGATCAGTACAACCACCGCCGTGAGGATGCCGAGAATCGCAGTGGGCAGGCCGAGTTGCAGATCGAACGCCGAGACGACCAGCAGTGCGATCGCAGTCACGCCCGTGCTCGCCAGCGTCAGTTTGCCGTTCGTGCTGAGTGGTTCGACCAACAGGTCGCGCGCGCAGGTATCGCCGAGATTTGCACGCTGCGTCCAGCGCAACATCAAGAAAGTGGCGACGATCGACAACACCGAAGGCAGGGCGAAGCGCGCGACCCAAAGACCGAGCGCCGGTGTGTGGTTCGCATAGAGCACGAGATTCGCGGGGTTCGAGATCGGCAGGACGAAGCTCGCCGCATTCGCGATGAACGCGCAGACGTAGAGCAGGGGAAGCGGCTTCGTTTGCGCTTTTCTGGCGGCAGCAAACACTGCGGGCGTGAGGACGACAGCGGCTGCGTCGTTCGACAGAAAGGTCGTCACGACGACGCCAACGAGATAGATCAGCAGAAAGAGCTTGCGAGGCGATCCCTTCGCAAAATTGACGGCGTGCACCGCCACCCAGTCGAACAAGCCTTCACGACGACCCAGTTCCGAAAGCAACATCATGCCTATAAGGAACAGATAAACGTCCGTGCCCTTGCCGACCGCTTGCCACGCAAGATGGGCTGGAAGCAGCCCGAGTGCTACGAGCATCACGGCGCCGGCCACGGCCCAGATCGCTTCGGGCCAGCGAAACGGCCGCAAGATGACGCCGGCAGTTGCGGCGAGCGCAATGCCCCATGAGAGAAAAATCGGATTCATGTCGCCAGAGGGGAATCGTTGTTGATGCCGCGGTTGATGCCGCAAGCTTTTTTTAGCATGGTGCCGAAGAGCAGCCACAGCGCCAGTGATCCGGTCGACACAGCGCCCAGCACGAGAAAAGCAGTCGCGTAGCCAAAGTGCTGGGCGAGCACGCCGCCGAGCGCTGGACTCAACGCTGCGCCGATTCCCTGCACGGTCATGACCACGCCCTGCCCGACATTCACCCGTCCCGTACCCTGCAACAGACGCACGACCAGCCCAGGCACCGCGACGCTCTGCAAGCCCGCGCCGATGCCGTCGAGCGCCTGCACCGGCCACACGCCCCACGCGGTGATGAACATTGCGGCGGTCATGCCACGCAGCGGCAGCGCGAGGAAAGTGATCAGAATCACACCCCAGTAACCGATGCGCTGAATCAGGCGGCTCGCAAAGCAGGCCGCGACGACCATCACGAGTTGCGCGACCACGATGGTCTGCGCGGTAAAGGCGCTCGGATCGCCCTGATGCTCGGCGACGACCGCAATGCCGTAGAGCGGCAGCATCGCCGCATTGCCCAGATGGAACATCGCGAGCGATGCGGCGACCAGCAGCAAGGGCCGGCAGGTCAGCAATACGCGAAAGCCGCTCGCATGCTCATGCTCGGGGGTCGACGCGCCCGACGTTGATGCTCCGAGACCGCGTGCGCTGTCGTGGTCGATCGCGTCTCGCCGGATCAGCAGCGTCGAGATGACCGTGAGGATGCCGAACACGGCGGCCAGCACGAACACCGCGCCGAATCCGTAGCGCCATCCGAGCCAGCCCGACAGCGCCGCGCCGACCACGTTGCCCGCGTGATTGGCCACCTGATTGCGGCCGAACTGCCGGTCGAACCCCTTCGCACGCACGATTCCAAGCGTCACGCCGGCAACGGCGGGACCCAGCGCGGCCCCCGTCACGGCGGTGAGGATCTGCGACGCCGCCACCATCCAGTAACTATGCGATACCCACAGCACGAGCGATGCAAGCGTCGTCAACACCCCCGCGATGACAATAATGCCGCGCTTGTGATGCGTGGCATCGACGAGAGCGCCTGCCGGAGAAGTCGCGAGCATGCCTGCGATACCGCCCAAGGTCATTACCGTGCCGATCGCCTCGGGATGCCAGCCATGCGCCTGAAGAAAGACGCCAAGGAATGGCCCGATGCCCGCCTGCACATCGGCCATGAAGAAGTTCAGTCCTTCGAGCGCGTACTGAGGGTTCATGGCTCACCCGTCTCACCAATGGCGTCCATTCTTGTTGGGCCCGAACTGCGAGCCGACGATGCCGTGCTCCGCCCACGCTTCGACTGCATGCGCATCGATGCCGAGCGCCGAGTGATGCTTGAGGTGCTTGTCCGCGTGGCCCGCTGCCGACAGTGCGATGGAATCTTCGCCGCTTCGCCCGTCGGCGGTGCGGGCGGTCACCGTCAACGGCAGCCGATCATTCGCGGTGGCAGCAGGCAAAGGCGCTTGCCATATTCCGGCTTCGTCCGCGCTCCGGGCAAACGTGATCGGAATGCCGTCGAGACTGCCGGTGATCGATACAACATCGTCATCGGACACCAGCACGCGCACACATTTCTCGTCCGATGGCCTCGGCACCGACCGACTGCGATGCAGCCGCCAGTCGGCCGGACGCGTGATCATGACGAACGGCCACGCGGCATCGAATGGGTGAAATTTCCAGCTCACGGCCCCGCCGTCCACCGCTACCACCGAGAACCCGGGCCGACCGTTGTCTTCTTCGATCTGTCCGGTGGAACGGGTCGATGCGTAGATCACCCAGCCGTCGTTGAGCAACTCGTTGTAGTGCGTGTGGCCGGTGTCGACCATGGCGACGTTGGCGCGGGCGAATGCGTACGCCAGCGCTTGCCCATCGGCAATATCGCCCGGATAGGCGTGCATGAACACGACGGGCGGCTCACGATCCCGCAAGGACGACGCGAGTTCCGATTCGAGCCACTGATGGTCCGCGTCCGACAGCCTGAAGTCAGGACCGCCGCGCCCCGCCGATACGACATCCAGAAAAAAGCATCGGTGGCCGTAGATGAGGCGCGACATCCGCAACTGAGCTTTCGCAAAGGCGTTGAACGCGTCGAGGTTGCGCGGCTCGTAGTCGTGGTCACCGGGAATCGCATGGAGCGGCAGCTTCAACGCCGACACTTCACCGGCGATCCGACGATACTGCTCGGGCGTTCCGTTGTTCGCGTTGTCGCCCGGCAGGAAAGCGAAATCGACACGGTCCGACAAATGGCGATTGACCAGCCCGATCATCGACTTCAGATGGTCGAGGCTTTCATAGCCGTCGTCGTTCGACGCATGGAGGTCGCCGAAGTGTACCCAGCTCAACATGACACTCGCTCCATAGTGAAATGCAGGCTCGTCAGGCTGCCTGCGATGCATCGACGAGTTCGGCTATTTCGTCGACCTCGATCGTGCGACCGTGCCGGTTCCTGACGCCGTGGCCCCAGGCGTGAACGTGTGCGCCCGGCGTCAGGTAGTCGGCCAGTTCGGCGGCAGCGTGAGGCGGCATGCGCAACGATGTGCCATCGTCCAGCAGCGCCCCGCGCAGTTCGCCTTTCGGGCCGAAGAGCGAAAGCACCACTTCCCCGGATGCATCCATTGGCTTGCGTTCGACATCCGGCTTGTGGTGCGTTTCGCCGTTGAGATGCGGACCTTCGTCGAGAACTACGAGACCGCTCCGGGTAGTCAGTGACACGGCAGCGATCATGTCGGCATCGCGAGGCTTGACGCCGCGCACGCGAACGATATCGCCGGGCGCGACGTGACGCGCGAGTTGCTTCGACAGATGCGGAGGAAAGTGAACCTGACGCGCGCCGATGACGAGGCCGTCGATTTCACCGTGTGGGTTCAGTAGAAAGCGTGTGACCTTGCCACGTGTCTCCGGAAGGCTTGTTGGGTCGATCCAATGCATGTTCTTTGTCCTTTATGAAAGTGCCGACTTAAGGCATCGGCGTGTTGCGATCGTAGAGTGGAGTGAGGTTGCCCGGCGAGCCGAAAGCCGTCGCCTGGAGCGCGGTGCCGTATTGATTTCGTGTGCCATAGCCTTGCGCCGATACGGTCGCGCCCTTGCGCATGAGCGTCGCAAACTGTTGAGCCACGGGCGGCGTGAGTTTGATGACCGTGCCGTCGGAGAGGATCACGCCATCGGGTTCGCCGCGCGGCGCGGTCGTGACGTGCGCCACCTGTCCTTGCGCGCTCAGACGCGAGAGTCCTGCTCCGCGCTCGCCGCTCGGCATCGGCGGTGTGCCAGGCATCGACGGTTCGTCGATCACTTGCCGGCCGGTTTGCGTATCGGTGATGCGCTGCGCCGCGAAGCTGCCGCCTTCATCGCGCCTGCCGCTCACTTGAACAAGATCGCCGCGACGAACTGCCGCCGTCAGTTGCGCGCTCATATGCGGCGGAAAATGCACGAGGGTGCCGTCGTCGGTCATGAATCCATCGACGTCGCCATCCGGATTGGTGAGAAAGCGCGCGACCTTGCCTTGCGCGGTTTCGACCGGAGCCGCGTCGGCAGGCGGAGGTACTTCGGCGACGGGAGACGGGGGGGCCGATGTTGCAGCGGGCTGAGGTTGAGTTTGTGCCGCACAGGCGGCGCTCGCGGTGAGCACCGCGGCGAACACGGCGATTCGCCAGCTGGGATATCGGGTCGATTGCATGATTCACTCCTTTTGCGTAGCGAGGAATCATTTGCAAGAGCTATGCCATTCGTGAAACGCCGGTGGCTCAACGCGTTATCAGATCAAGCCGTGTGGAAGTGTCAGGGAACCCGACAGCATATGTCCGGTTCGTTGACGGTGTCGGCCTTACGTGGAAGCCTCTGACAAACCCAGCACCGACATGCGCGTGTAAAGGGACTGGCGGCTGATGCCAAGCCGCCGCGCCGCCTCGGCGCGATTGCCGCCCGATGCTGACAGCGCATGAACGATCAGCGCGCGCTCCAGTTGTGCCACCGCTTGTGGCAGGGGAAGGTCGAGCAGCGCCGGAGGAATCGCATCATCCGCGCTATCTCGGGTCGTGGTCAGAAACGCGAAGTCATCGCGCGTCAGTACCTGAGCGGGAGCGAGCGCGCTTGCCCGCTCGATCGCATTGGCCAGCTCGCGGACATTGCCCGGCCAGGTGAAGGTCGCTAGCAGGCGCTGTGCATCGGCTGAAAGATGTTTGCGCGGGATCCCGGCCGGTGCGCCCGCAAGGAAGTGCTCGGCGAGCGGCAGGATATCGGTCACGCGCTCGCGCAACGGCGGCAGATGCAGCGGAATTACATTCAGGCGAAACAGCAGGTCCCGGCGGAACGTGCCCGCCTCGACCATCGCAGCGAGATCGCGATGCGTGGCGGCGACCACGCGCACATCGACCGTAACGATCCGGTTCGTGCCCAGCGGTGTGAATTGCCGCTCCTGAAGCACGCGCAGGAGCTTGGCTTGCATGGGAAGCGGCATGTCGCCTACTTCGTCGAGAAAGAACGTGCCGCCATGCGCTTCTTCGACGCGCCCTCGCCTGTCGCTCTGTGCGCCCGTGAATGCGCCTTTGCCGTGCCCAAAGAGTTCGCTTTCGAGCAGCTCGTCGGGAATGGCCGCACAGTTCACCGCGACAAACGGACCGCTCGCGCGCGCCGACGCACGGTGTAGTACGCGCGCTGCGATTTCCTTGCCGGTTCCCGTTTCGCCGGTAATCAGCACCGTCGAATTTCCGACAGCCGCGCGGCCGAGGCGCTTCTGCACCTCACGCATGGCCTCGCTCACCCCGAGCAGTTGCGGTTCATCGGATCGAGCCTCGTCGACGAACACGCGCGTAGCGGGCGTGTCGACCCGGGCCGACAGAATGCGCGTGAGCAGCGCCGCAATCTCGTCTCGTCCGACCGGCTTGGTGAGGTGCTCGAAAGCGCCCAGCCGCATCGCACCGATGGTATTGTCGCTCGTCGCGTGCGCGGTGAGCATCACGACCGGCACAGTCAGTAGCCCCGGCGTCTTGCGCAGCGTTTCCAACACGACGAGGCCATCCGCGCCTGGCAAGCGGAAGTCGAGAAAGATGCAGTCGGGTGCAGGACACTCGCGCAACTGCTCAAACGCATCGTCGCCTGAGCGGGCTTCGGACGGCGAATAGCCGAGGTCCTGCACGGTTTCCGCGAGGCCTTCGCGGAACGCGTCGTCATCGTCGATGATCAGGATGGTCGCCATGGCAAGTCGATCACAAAGCGTGTCAAGTTCGAATCTTCCGCAAGGTAAGCACGGCCTCCGTGCGCCGACGCAATTTCACGCACGACGGCGAGACCGAGACCCGATCCGTCGGGGCGGCCCGTCACGAACGGCTCGAAGATCCGCTCGCGTTCGACGGGGCTTACGCCGGGCCCATTATCGATGACTTCCAGTCTGAGGCGCTCACCGTCTTCCGCAGCAGTGCCGTACGTGCGAACCGTCACTCTTCCGCCTGACGGCGTGTGCCTGAGCGCGTTCACGAGCAGGTTGTCGAGCGCCCGCGCCATCTGCGCGGGATCGAAAGCCGGCTGCGTCGGGCTTGGTGCGACTTCCGCGCCGAGCGTGACATGCCTGCCTTCGGCGCGCGATTCATGCATATGAACTATATCGTCCAGCCACGCGCGCAGATCGACCTCGCGCGCGTGGACCGTCACGGATTGCGTCAGTGCAAGCAGGCTCGTCACCTGCAACTCGATGCGTCCTACTTGCTCGATGATTGTCCTCAAGGCGGCCTCGCGGCGTGCACCGTCACCCGCGAGCGCATTCTCCGCCTTGAGTCGCATCGCGCCCGCCGGATTGCGAATCTCATGCGCGATTTGCGCCGCCATCTTCCCCAATGTGCTGAATCGCTCGGCCTGCGCGAGTTGACGGTTCAGCGCGTCGGTATCGTGCTTGAGTTGCTCGGTCCGCTCGCCATAGCGGTTGAGCGCGTCGACGATCGGGTCGAGATCGCGCTCGCCGAAGCGCGCGAGCTGCTTACCCTGCTCGAATCCGCCGTCCGGAGCAAGCGCGTGTTCCAGCCGTGTGAGGTTCTGACGCCATCGCTTGAGCGTCAGCGCCAGAAATAGCGCAAGCACGACTATGACGGCGAGCACGCCCGCCAGAATCGCGGTGGCGCGCTCGCCGTAGGGTCCAAGCGGCGGGCGGGCGCGCGTGAGCGTCCATGCGAGCAGATCAGCGTGACGCGAGACCGGACAGGCGACCGCGAGCACGGCGTCCGTTCCGCTCGACACGATTTCGGCCTGCAACTGTCGGGCACTCACAGCGCTTTTCAGCGCGCGAAGAATAAGTGGTGTCTCGGCTTCTGGAATATCGCGTTTGACGCCGCTGCCTCCGTAGGTAGGAAATGCGTACGCAATGAAGCCATTGGGCGCCTTCGAAGGCGGGGCGCTGGTCCAGAAGCCGCCTTCGACGCCATCGGTCTGAATCAGCACCAGATCAAGCACCGCGTGCATCAGGTCGGTGTTGGTTTCGCCCGAGCGCTGCATCGACAGGTCATAGCGCGATGCTACCGCGGTGCAAGCGGCCACCGCCTGCTGCTTTGCGGCGATGACGCGCTCGCTCAGCGCCGACGACAACATAAGCCATATCGCGACGCTCAACAGACCGCACAGCACGGCGATGAGAATCCAGAGCGTAAGGAGCTGAGTGGAAAACGACGGTCTTGGCATAACTGCATCATGTGCAAACGGAGGTGGCCAACTGTGGAGCAAGTCCTTTGCCAAGCGCGGCGCATCGAAGTCGGGGAGCATGTTATGGCCGGTTGCTGCGGGGAAGCCTACGTCCCGACGCACGGACAATGAAGCGCGCAAATAGCCGCACATGGCTGAGACGGAATGGACACCGCCCACCTCCGATCACGAGCGAAGCTGCGTGTGCGGTGGTCGATGTATGCCGAGCCGTTGTCCGATGCCATTCGATGGTCTGCGTAGCCTGCGTGGTGCCGGCTTGACGGCAGCCAGCATCACGTTGCGCACCACATCACCACTATGGCCGCCAGTCGTCGCCGCACAGCTAATGGCTTCCCGGTCTCAGCAGTCCAGCGCGAACGTGATGCGCAGCGGCGTACCATCGTCGCACCGGAACTCAAAGCCATCGGAGCACCAGCGGGTGTTGCTACAGTCAACAGCCACGCGACCATCATGCCGTCGACTGTCTCGTCGCACTCCGGGGCTCCGCAGCAGCAACTGATGCTCACGCATACCCGATACACACGCTTGTGATCGACGCACGGCGCGCTGGTCTATTCTCGACTTCGGCACAGCAATGCCCAGATGCGTCAGTAGCCGTTGCCAACTGAGCGAGCGAACCCGTTTGGCTGCTACACCAGAGCGCGCCACGCCGAAAACTTCGCAGACCGTTTTCAAAGGTCGTCCCCCGGCAGCAAGGGCGAGCGCGCAATCAGGTTTTTTGAGCGGCCCCAATCCACACCTTCTTTCAGGATTTCGACTTCCATCGTTTTTTCCCGAGTAGTCGTTGCAGCTTCTTGATTTCCGTGATGGCCGTCGCCAACTCGGATGCGGGCACAACAGATTCACCTACCTTCACCGCTGCCAGACTGCCTTCTTGGTATTGCTTGCGCCAGCCGAACACCTGGTTGGCATTCACGCCGTCCCGACGCGCCACCGCTGACGGACGCTCCCGGCTCGCGTGTTTCCTGCACTGAGGCAACTTTTTCCTGCGCGGTGCGCCGGCGACGGCGCTCCGGCTCGGTCAGAATTTCGATTGATTCCACGTAATGACTAGGCGTCCTATTATGCACAAGACTATGTCTATTTTTAAGAGAGTGCCTGTGTCCTCAGATACGTGGGGCTGCTCCTGTCGGGACGTGAGTTCGCCGCGCTCCTTAAGAAGCCTCCGGTCAAGATCACGCAAATTCAGGCCGGTATAGCCACGCATCTGCGCATTTTTGTAGCGGCTATCAGGATTCGTTCCCTGGAATTCAAGTCCGAATCTTTTTCACTACGGCTGCCTGCGCAATCTGGGATGACTGGCGATCTTTCGAAGTCGTTAGCTAGACGAATTGAGCCCGGCAACCGGTGAAATGTTCGCTAAGGCTTGCTCCACCCCCAACCGAGAGATTGACGGAGCCGTCGCGCCAGCCAGGCCTCTGTGAGCAGACTTTACCTGCAGAAACTGCGTTCTAACAATTATGCAGGCTAACGCTGAGGACGCTCACGAGTAAACTGCGGCGATCCCCTACCCCAATCGCTAGCTAGGTGCCGGTTGACTGCCTGCAATTCCACGTCCCGCCGTTATCCATCGCGGTTACCGTCAAGCGCAACTGCTCGCGCAACCAGGCCAATCCAGCATCGGCCGTGCGATGCTCATGCCACTGCACCGTCTGGCGCATCGTCGGCATGGGCAGCGGCACCTCGCGAATCACAATCGGTTCGTGACGCTGTGCCTGTATGGCCAGCCGTCGATGCACGGTCGCAATCCGCTCGGTGCCCATCAGCAGCTGGGTCGACGCCATGAAACTGTAAGTCGTCACTTCCACGCGGCGCGATACGCCTAGGCGCTGCACGAGCCAATGCTCGAGCGCCGGTTGCCCTTGTCCCGGCAACACGAGCACATGCCCCGCGTCCAGGTACGCCTCGCGCGTCAGCGGCGCGGCCGCCAGCGCTGCGTCTTTCCACAGCACACAGCAGAACTGCTCCTCCAGCAAGGTTTCTACCGGATGCTCCGGCGAGCAGTATTCGCTGGGAATGATCAGGAGGTCGGCGTCGGCGCGTTCGAGCGCGCGTTCGGGATGCGCCACCTGCGGTCGCAGATCGATGCGGATATGCGGCGCCGCCACATAGATGCGCGCCAGCAGGTGCGGCATCAGCGTGGTCATCGTGTAGTCCGAAACCAGCAGGCGGAATTCGCGCGTTGACTCGGCCGGCACGAAAGCCGGTTGCGTCGAGATCGTGGCCTCGACGCGCACCAGCACATCGCGCACGGCATCCGCCAGCGCTTCCGCACGCGGCGTCGGCTCCATCTTGCGGCCGACCTGCACCAGCAACTCGTCTTCGAAGTAATCGCGCAGGCGCGCGAGCGCATTGCTCATGGCCGACTGGCTCAAATGCACGCGCTCCGCTGCGCGGCTGATGCTGCGCTCGCTAAGCAACGCATCGAGCGCAACCAGTAGATTGAGATCCAGCTTGTTGAAACGCATGCGTCCCGTCTCCGCTTTTGTTTTTGCCGTCTCTTTGGCCGATCCAGGGTTTTCCCTTGGTATTCAGCAAATCGATCCGGCGAATGGATTCAATCCATTTTTCACATGTTTCGCGGCATCTTAACCTAGCCGCACCCACAACAAAAACACCCACAAAGCGATTCACAGAATCGTTCAGGAGACACCATGCAGGGCAATTTCAAACGCTTCGGCAACGCTTGCGTATTCGCTTCGCTCGCCTCATTAGCGTCACTCATCACCGTTTCACAGCACGCCAATGCATTCGAAGGCGGCATCTCGCCCTATCCCGCGAGCGCCACCGGTGACAACATCGCGTCGATGCCGCCGTTCCCCGGCTTGTTCGTTTTGCAGCAGTTCAATTACAGCTTTTCAAACGGGCTGTATGGCAACGACGGTTCGAAACTGCCCGTGCCGTTTCATTCGTCGGTAGCCACGGAAGTCACGCGTCTGCTCGCCTCGTATCCGTTCGAGTTCTATGGCGCGCGGTTTTATTCGCAACTGGTGATTCCCGTGGTTTCGCTGCATACGACCGTGGCGGCCCAGCATTCAACACAGAATGGTCTGTCGAATATCACGGTGTCGCCGCTGATTATCGACTGGCGGCCCACGCGTGAACTCTCATTCGCAACGGGCCTCGATATCGCGCTCGAAACCGGTTCGTACAGCGCGACCAAGGCCAGCGTGGCCGTGGGCTACACGTCCTTGCAGCCGGTTTTTGCGGCGCGCTACGACCAGCCGGGCGGTATCGATATCGGTATTTCGAATCGACTGCTGCTCAACCAGCGCAATTCGACGACCAACTACACATCGGGCGACGCGTATCTCGGCGAATTCGAAGCGGGCTGGCATCTCGGGCACTGGAAGCTCGGCGTGGTGGGCTCCTACCTCAATCAGTACAGCAACGACACGCAAAACGGCGCCACGGTGGCTTCCGGCTATCGCACGCGCAGCTTTGGCTTCGGGCCGTCGATCGTGTACGACGCCGGGCCGGTCAAGATCAATCTGAACTATCAGCAAGGGCTTTACGCGGCCAATACCTCGAAGAGCAATAACGTCTGGCTGAACATCGCGGTGCCGCTGATGTAACGCCCGACGCCACGTTTCAAACGTTTCAAACGTCAGCAAGGAAGAATTAAAAATATGTTCCGCTATTTCCCAACCAATTACGTCTGGAATCTGTCGATCGATCTCGCGATCGAAATGGGCGCGCGCATGGGTGAAATCGAGGCGATGTGCGCGCCGCTTCAGGAAGCGGCAAAGCAGCCCGATGCCGAAGGCACGCGCGCATTCCGCGAAGCGTGGGTCAAGATGGCCGACACGCTCTGCGAACTCGCCGCGGAAGACGAAGCACGCGGCCGTCTGCTCTCGGCGGGCGAGAAATACAAACGCGCCAGCATCTATCTGCTGACGAGCGAGCGCATGCTCGCGCACGATTCGCCGGGGCGCATGGCCTTGTACCAGCGCGAACTCGATGTGTTTGCAAAAGGGATCGCGCTCGCGCGCGATGCGTGCGAACGCGTCGAAATTCCGTATGGCGATGGTCATCTCGCCGGTCTCTATGTGCGGGCGAAGAACGCACCTGAACGCGCGCCGCTGCTCGTGCAGGTCAACGGTCTCGACTCGACGAAAGAGATGAAGTATTTCGTCGGCCTGCCCGCCTGGCTGGCCGAGCGCGGCGTGTCTTCGCTGATCGTCGATCAGCCGGGCACGGGCGAAGCGCTGCGGCTGCACGGCATGAACGCGGTGTTCGACAGCGAGCGCTGGGCAAGCCGGATCGTCGACTGGCTCGAAACGCGTCACGACGTCGATTCGCATCGCATCGGCATGGAAGGCGTTTCGCTGGGCGGTTATTACTGCCCGCGCGCCGTCGCCTTCGAACCGCGCTTTGCGTGCGGCGTGGTGTGGGGCGCGAATCACGACTGGCGCGACGTCCAGAAAAAGCGCCTGCAGCGCGAAGGCGATTTCCCTGTGCCGCACTACTGGAAGCACGTGTGCTGGGTATGGGGCGCGAAGGATATCGACGACTTCATGCGGATTGCCGAAGACGTGCATCTGGACGGCGTACTCGATCGCATCCGCGTGCCGTTTCTGGTCACGCACGGCGAGAAAGACTCGCAGATTCCGCTCGTGTGGGCGCAGCGCACTTATGACCAGCTCATCAACAGCCCGCGCCGCGAACTCAAGATTTTTACGGATCGCGAAGGCGGCGCGCAGCACGCGAGTTTCGACAACTCGATCAACGCCGGGCATTACATCGCCGACTGGGTGGCCGAAGCGCTCGGCGGTCGCACGCAACTTTAATTCGCCTTTAACGGCTCTTTAAACCGCAAGTCTCAAGGAATCAGGCATGAATATCATCGGCCCCGACTGCCTCGTCTTTGGCGTGGACGACGTCGCCGCTTGCAGCCAGTATCTCGTCGATTACGGCCTGTTGCCGGTCGCCGCCAGCCAGATTGCGGATGAAGCGGACGGCGCGAGCGCGGGTGGTCGTTTCGAGGCGCTCGACGGCACCGCCATCGAGATCCGCCGCGCCAACGACGCCCGTTTGCCGCCCTCGCTCGGCACTGCCAGCCTGCTGCGCAAGACCATCTACGGCGTGGCCGACGCAGCCGCGCTCGACCAGATCGCCACGGAACTGCGCAAGGACCGCGAGGTCCGCACCCTGCCCGACGGCTCGCTCGAAAGCACCGACGACATGGGTTTCACGCTCGGCTTCCAGATCAGCGTGCGCCGCCCGCTGTCGCTTGCCGCGGAAGCCATCAATGCGCCGGGCGCGCCTGCGCAGCGCGCGCCCAATGTGGTCGCCGCAAACGACGCCGCCGTGCTCACGCCGCGCACGCTCTCGCATGTCGTCTACTTCGTGCCCGACGCCGCGCGCGCCGAAGCGTTCTACGTCGAGCGCCTGGGCTTTCGCTGCACCGACCGCTTCACCGGCGTCGGCCCGTTTCTGCGCCCTGCCGGCACGCTCGATCACCACACGCTGTTCCTGATCGAAACGCCGCCATTCATGAAGGGCTGCGAGCACTTCACGTTCCATATGGGCGGCCCGAGCGAAGTCGTGCAGGCGGGCACGCGCTTTGTCGAAAAGGGCTACCAGTCGTTCTGGGGACCGGGCCGCCATCGCTTTGGCTCGAACTGGTTCTGGTACTTCAACAGCCCGCTCGGTTGCCACGTGGAATACGACGCCGATATGGACCTGCACGACGACGAATGGCAGGCCCGCGCCGCGCCGATGGGCGCCGACGCCTCACAGCTTTTCCTGCTTCAGCATCGCGAGAAATGGGCGCCGGGCGGCCCGCCGCCGGCTCGTTAAGACCGTGCGCTATCTCACGGATCTCGATGCGCTGCCGCAGCCGTGCTCGCGCGGCTTTGATCCGCACGGCACGGGTCAGCCGACGCTGTTCGTCGTGCGTCACGCGACTGGAGTGCGGGCATGGCGCGACGCCTGCCCGCATTACGGCGATACGCCGATGGCCTGGCGCAAGGACGCCTGGCTCGATGCGGGCGGCACGCACATCGTTTGCCATGCCCACGGCGCGCTGTTCGACATCGAGAGCGGCCTGTGCGTGAAAGGCCCGTGCCTTGGCCAGCGGCTGACGCCGGTGCCATTGCATATCGACGAAAACGGCCGCGTGTATCTGCAAGACCTCAACTTACAACAGCAAGACCAGGAGACTTCACCATGAACCAGCCCTTGCGGCGCGTCCTGATTATCGGCGGCGGATTTTCCGGCATGACGACCGCCATCGAATGTGCCAAACGCGGCTTCGAAGTCGATCTCGTCGAAATCGACGCGGGCTGGCGCTCGTATGGCGCGGGCATCAGCATCGGCGGCCCGACGCTGCGCGCGCTGCGCACCGTGGGCGTGCTCGACGACTTTGTCGAACGCGGTCATGCGGGCGACGGCGTGAACCTGTTCGCGCCGGACGGCACGCCGCTCGGCGCGCTGCCGACGCCGCGCGTGGCGGGCGAGGACGTGCCCGGCGGCGGCGCGATCATGCGCCCGGTGCTGGCCGACATCCTCGCCCGCGCAACGCGTGCGGCGGGCGTCAACGTGAAGCTCGGCTGTTCGTTCGAGCGCCTGGACGCGCAGGCCGATCACGTGAACGTCACGCTCACCGATGGCAGCGAAGCGCGCTACGACCTCGTCGTCGGCGCGGACGGGCTTTACTCGAAGGTGCGAACCGCCACGTTTCCCGACGCGCCCTCCCCGCGCTACACCGGCCAGGGCGTCTGGCGCGCGGTGCTGCCGCGCCCGTCGGGGATCGCATGCGCGTCGATGTGGCTCGGCCACAAGGTCAAGGCGGGCCTCAATCCCGTCTCTCGCGACGAGATGTACCTGTTCCTGACCGAGGACCGCCCGACGCGCGCCCACATCGATGCGGCCGCCGCGCCCGGCATGCTGCGCGATCTGCTGGCGGGCTTCGGCGCGCCGGTGCTGCAACGCGTGCGCGAGCAGATCGACGGGCAGTCGAGCGTCATCTACCGGCCGCTCGAAAGTCTGCTGATGCAGCGTCCGTGGTCGCGTGGGCGCGTCGTGCTGGTCGGGGACGCGGTGCACGCCACGACGCCACATATGGCTTCGGGTGCGGGCATCGGCATCGAAGACGGCATCGTGCTCGCCGAAGAACTTGCGCGCCACGCCACGCCCGCCGACGCGCTCGCAGCCTTCGAGGTGCGCCGCTTCGAGCGTTGCCGCGTGGTGGTCGAAAACTCGGGCCGTCTCGGCGAAATCGAAATTGCCAACGGCGACCGCGCCGAACACGCGCGCATCATGCACGAGACGCATCACTATCTCGCGCGTGCGATCTGAGCGGAGCGCCATCATGGACAATTCTGCCGGCGCACTCTCGACGGGCCACGCCTCCACGCCCGCACGAAGCACGTATCGACGGGCCGGTCTGGCCGCGCTGATGGCCGCGCACTGCGCGGGTATGGTCGACCTCGTGGCGTTGCCGGTCTGGGTCGCCACGCTGATCGGCGGCCTGCGGCTCGACGCGCAGCACGCGGGCGCGCTGCCGACCTTGTTTCTCGCAGGCGTGGTGGCGAGCAGCGCGGTGTGCTCGCCGCTCCTGTTGCGCCTCGCGGCCAGACTGCCCGCACGCGCCTTCGTGGCGGCGGGCTTCGCGCTCGCGGCCGTGGCGTTCTATGGCGCGGGCACGGCCAGCACCTATGCCGCGATGGCGGCGCTGCATCTGCTGGCGGGTCTCGCGGTCGGGTGCAGCCTGAGCATCACGCACGGCACGATCGGGCGCAGCGCGAATCCGCATCGGCTGTTTGCGTTTGCGGGCTTTGCGCTCGGCGCGTTTTCGATTGCGTTTCTCGGTGCGACGCCGCATGCCGTCGCAGCTTACGGCGCACGGGCGTTCTTCACGATCGTCGCAGCCGTGATGGCGGTGGCGGCACTGATCAGCGCGCTGGCGTTTCCTGCCGCCGCGCCGAAGGCCGACGTCGCGCCATCGCGTGCCGGGAAAACGCCGCTCGACGCGCCCGTGTGGTTCGCGATTGCGGGCGTGATCTGCATGGCGCTCACGCAGGCCATGCTCGCGAGCTTCGTAGCGCGCATCGGCGTCGAACGCGGCTTTGGCCTGACGGCGGTGACCTCGGTGCTGATCGCGCTGGGCCTCGTCAATCTGCTGCCCGCACCGCTCGCCGCGCTCACGCAGCGCCGCCTGAACGCACGCACCGTCGTGCTCATCGGCCCGTTCGCGCAGGCGGCGCTGGCGCTCACGATCACGCTCGGCAACGGCTTCACCTCGTACGCGGCGGCCACCGCCGTGTTTCCCGCCGTGATGATCTTCTGCCACACCTACGCGTTCGGCCTGCTTGCGCGCCTCGACGCAAGCGGCCGCGCCGCCGCTGCCACGCCCGCGATGGTGATGGCGGGCGCCGCCGCCGGACCGTTGCTCGGCGGCGTGCTGGTCAAGCACTTCGGCTGTGGCAGCCTGGGCTGCGCGGCGCTCGTCGTGGGCGCCCTCGCCTGCGGCTGTTTCGCGCGCATTCCCCGTATAACCCACACTACTGGACACGCATCATGAAACCCGTGCGCCGCTTTATCGACCTGTCGATCTATCTGGAAAACGACGTACTCTCCGATCCGCCGCCGCTCGCGCCGAAGATCACCTATCAGGCGCACGCCGACACGCTGCCCGAATTCATGGCGATGCTGCCGGGCACCCGCGCCGAGGACTATCCCGACGGCGAAGCCGCCGCCGCCGAATGGGTCACGCTCACGACCCACAGCGGCACGCACCTGGACGCACCGTGGCATTTTCATTCGACGATGGATGCGCGCTTCGGTGAGCCGCGCCCGTCGATCACGATCGACGAAGTGCCGCTCGAATGGTGCTTCCAGTCGGGCGTGAAACTCGATTTCCGGCACTTTCCCGATGGCTACGTCGCGACCGCTGCCGATGTCGAAGCCGAACTCGAACGCATCGGTCATACGCTGGAGCCGCTCGACATCGTGGTCGTCAACACGCGTGCGGGTTCGCGTTACGGGCACAACGACTATCTGGGCGCGGGCTGCGGCATGGGCCGCGAAGCGACTCTGTATCTGCTGGAGCGCGGCGTGCGCCTCACCGGCACAGACGCGTGGAGCTGGGACGCGCCCTTCTCCTACACGTCGCAAAAAGTGGCGGCGACGGGCGACACCTCGCTGATCTGGGAAGGCCACAAGGCGGGCCGCGAGATCGGCTATTGCCACCTGGAGAAACTGCATAACCTCGAAGCGCTGCCGCCGCACGGCTTCACGATCAGTTGTTTTCCGCACAAGATCCGCAAGGCGTCGGCGGGCTGGACGCGCGCGGTTGCCATCGTCGATGAGGAGCGCGCATGAAATTCGCCACCCGCCGTAACGGTAGCCGTGATGGCGAGCTTCTGATCGTTTCGCGCGATCTTGCGCGGGCGGTTTCGGCGCAGGATATCGCGCCTAATCTGCTCGACGCACTGGAGCGCTGGGATGCGCTCGCGCCGCGTCTTGCCGCGCGTTATGACGCGTTAAACGCGGGCCGTACCGAAGACGCTTTCGCCTTCGATCCGCGTGCCTGTGCCGCGCCCTTGCCGCGTAGCCCTCAGTGGTGCGACGCCTCGGCGTTTCTCAACCACGGACGGCTGATGGAGCGCGCGTTCAACACCGAACCAATTCCCGATTTCGACACGATTCCCGTGATGTACCAGGGCGCTAGCGACGATTTTCTCGGCCCTAACGACGATGTTTTTCTGCCCGACGAAGCGCAAGGCATCGACTTCGAAGGTGAATTCGGCGTGGTCACGCAGGCAGTGCCGATGGGCGTCGAGGCACGCGATGCGCTCGCGCACGTACGCCTGATCGTGCAACTGAACGACTGGAGTCTGCGTGCATTGGGACCGCGCGAAATGAAATCAGGGTTTGGCTTTTTGCAGGCCAAACCGTCGACAAGCTTTGCGCCCATCGCGCTCACGCCCGACGAACTGGGCCACAACTGGCACGACGGTCGCGTCAGTCTCAGGCTGCGGGTGGACTGGAACGGCAAATGGTTCGGCAATCCCAGCGGCGATGAGATGAGTTTCGACTTCGGTACGCTTATCGCCCATGCGGCGCGCACGCGGCGTTTGAGTGCGGGCACGATTATCGGTTCAGGGACGGTCTCGAACGCGGATCGATCGGTGGGTTCGGCGTGTATTGCGGAGCGACGCGTGCTGGAGATTCTGGAAACAGGTGTGGCTGTTACTCCTTTTATGAGGTTTGGCGACCGCGTGCGTCTCGTGGCACTTACTGAGCGCGGGGAGTCGCCGTTTGGAAAAATTGATCAGTGTCTGAGAGGCGTTCACGTGTTGGCCGGGATGGTGTGCTCGCCTGACGCAGAACATATTGCCTATCAAAACTCTCCACATCAATCGTCTGATCCGTGATTACGGTCTTCAACATTGGATACGCCGGGCTTGAGTCCCAACGTAGCTCGCCCGACGGGGTCGATCGTGGCAGACTGGCCAGCATGCCAGATCGAACGTCGCCATCATGATGACACTGTTCCGACAATTGCTACGCTGCGCAACGACAGTGCGAACCGTGGTGGCGCGAACTCTGCGCTACCGGCAGGTGCGAAGGAAGTCCGCGCGTGGCCGAGCCTCGCTCGCGAAAACTGACCGCTATGACGTGAGCCGACGGTCCCGACGCAAGATTTTTGCCGGCGTGAAAGTCTTCCCGCCACCCTTGCGCGAGCGAGTTGGCCTACGAGGCACATCGCGACCGACCGGCAGGCCAATCCCCGAGAGAAGGTATCGCGCCTGCGCGAAGCCGCTCTCAGGATAGCGCTCGAAAATCCGGTTGAACTCCTCGACGAGTGCACGGGCCCGCTGCGGGACGGGCGCGTCCGGCCCCAGCATCAGGGCAGTCTGTCCAAATCTGACTGGTCCAGCTGTTATCAGGGCACGCAGACGGGAATTCACGCCGTCGCGCCCGAACAGCTCGATGCCGTACGCGCGGATCACGGCGCGCACGATCGCTTCGGCAGCAGGCGTGAGCGGCGGCATGGACTCGACCAGACGCAGGTGCGGTGAGCGCACATCTGGCGCGGTGAAACGTCCGATATCGTCGATGTCGGCTTCCAGACGCTGCACCGGCAGATCCGCGCTGAAGAGCAGCAGCCGTATGCGTTCATAAAGCGCCTCCTTGTCGGAATCTATGAATGCGATGTCTGTCATGCTGTTTTCCTCGAAGTGGCTCGAGCCCAGATGGTCCCGCAGGCGCAGCGAACCGGAACCGGATCGACCGTGAAGCCGCAGGTAATCACCTCGCGTCCGGACGGCAGTTGCTGACCGGGAGCCAAGTCCGTTGGACGTGGTCTGAAACGACTGAGCGTTGCTGGATCCATGCGACGGCAAGTTCCAACGCTTCATCGCGCGCCTCCTGTGGGTTGGCGAACTCCCCGTCCACGCCGAGCGTGCGCGTTTCGTCGTCCCGGTCAGTGATGATGGCCACAGCTGCGTAACGGCCCTTCCCAATGGCGATGACCACCGCCCGGATCTCGCAGCCGTGATACTCGATGATTTTGTCCACATTCATAACGCACCTCCGGCAGGGCGCCTCACCCATGCGCAAGCGCCCGCGGCGAAATGAGTTTCCCATCGGTTCATGTAGCATTCCGCATGGCGAGCTGCAGGCATGCCCCCGTCGGCGCAATCTGGCGCGAGCACGACGACTTGTGTCGCCCCGAGATTGCCTGGAAGACCCCGATAACCTCGCGCCCGCGTCTCTCTGCGACGATGACAAGCCTGGCGTAGCGATCACGCAGCCATTCAGCCTGACGGCACCACAATATCCGTCGTGATGCCACCAGGCACGGAGCGCGTTTCCGGCCTTGCTCCACCGTCGTTCCCGGCGGTCTCGAGGCTTCGACGCGGTGCGTCGCCCGGGTGAAGCGCGTCGAGGACCGTTCTGCCCTTCCCGGTGAGGTACACGCGTCGCGCCCCCCCGGCGCGATGTTCCAGCATGACCAGTTGGCGCTCGAGCAACGCGTCGAGTTCCGCGCGATTCATGTCGATCTGGTCCGGTGCCTGACTAATCAGCATCAGGGTCGCAAATTCGTGTGGACTGAGCATTTCCTTCTCCCGTAAAACAGGGTCCCGAAAGCAGGGGGCCCCCGCACAAAAAACGACACGTAATGCAGCCAAACGAGGACCGCGCACCGTGCAGCGCGGTGTTTGTCACGCGAGGAAGCGCGCCGGCGAACCCGTGTCGTTGACACAGCCCGCGTTGATGGCGTGTATCGCGTACTCGAGCGCCTCCCGGTGCGCCTCGTCCACGCTTGACCGGTGCTGCGCGTAGCGCGGCAGGTGCCAGTCCGCGACCGTGCGCTCCGCGCGCCGGATGCGCACGACGGCTACATACGTCTCCCGGCCAGCGGGAGGCAGCGCGCAGTGCCGGACCGGAAACGCGCTGGTCTCGATCATGAAGCCCTTCCAGCTTTCGCTGCGTACGTCGTTCATACATTCCTCCGGATGACCGGACTTGCCCCTGCGCTTACGCCTGACCAACGCTCACCTCGATGCGTCGCGGCTTTGCCTCCTCACGACGGGAAATGCTGAGCTCGAACACCCCGTCGCGCAGTTGCGCATCGATAAGCGAGACGTCAAGTTCAGGGCTGAGCGTAAAGGCGCGCTGGAAGCTCGGGTGGCGCACCTCGCCATGCTGCAGGTGCAGCCCGGAGGGAGTCGGGATCACCGCTTCAGCCTCGATGTTCAGGGTGGCGTCCTGCACCCGCACCTCAAGCTTTGCGTGCTGCGGCAGTTCAATCACCCGGCGAAAGGCACCCATGAAACGCTCCGTCGCATACACGCGCGTCTCATCGTCCGCTTCGGGTCCGGACAGCTTGCGCTCGCCACTGATCGTCGGCACTCCTTTGTCAATCGATACGTCAATCGCGGCCAGATCGAGTCCTGGCGCGAACGCGACGATCTCGACGCTGTCGTCGGTGCTGCCGATGTTGACGGGAGGAAAGGTTTCGCTGCGCATGGCGCGCAGGCGCGCGGGAAAGCCGGGAATGAGGCTGGCCATCTGCCATTGCAGGCGGTCGAATTCGCCCGGAAGACCGGTGCTGAAGAAGAGGTCGCTCATGATGGCTCCTGGAAAACCGGGCCGACACGGGGACGAACGGAACCACGCGCTCCAGTCCGCCTGCCCGTGGGAAACCCGCCGACAAACAAATCGAAACACGCAGCGCTTGATCGCGACTGCCTGAGCGATGCATAAAATAGCGCAAGGAACGGAAATTTCAAGAGGCTCTGCAACATGTCAACCTAGGAGGCTTCATGGACTTTTTCGACAGACTTCAGGAGCAGATTGAGACCGTGCGCCAGCCGCTTTTCGCCGTTACCGTCACGGCGGCGGCGCAGGTGAATACGCCGCTCATCGCCATAATCCACTGGCATGGATTCCGGCGCGCGACGCCGCTTGTCCTGCCCGGCATCAAGATCCCGCCCCGGCCAGTTCCTGTGTCAGCCTTTCCACTTCATGCGCCATGGCACAACTTTGAGAGTGTGGACGCGATGCTGCTGGATGCAGCCTGGCAATTCGGTGCGTGGGATGTCGAGCGTACGGAGCGGCGCGGGTGCAACGTGATCGGTGCCAGCGCTGCGGAGGCGCTCGCCTGTCGTCAGGCGTTCGGCGACTATGGAGAGGACATGGTCCGCGATCCGCAAATCTTCGATGACGGGACTGATCGCGACGAGCTGATGAAACTTGCCGCGCGCAGGGGTTACGTGCGCTGGCTGTTCCGCCCTGTCAAGGGCGGATTGTGGCGCACGCTCAATGAGCCAGACGACACCCTGGATGCCGATGGCGGACGCCAGCCGCCCTGTCCCGTGCAGCCTCGGCCTCGCCGACCGGACGGACGCGGCCGAACGGTTTATCACCTTGGCAAGATCGATCGCATCCTCCTGCCACTCTGAAATAATTTGTTACACAAAGCCGTATTAGCGCCCCTTGAAGCGTGTGATGGACGCCTCTATTTCGCTTTCCGCCAGGCAAACTGGCTCGGCTGCTCCGAGGCGTCCCACACGCTCCGGTAACAGCAGCCGAATTCCCTTATTGGTGATCCTTTAATCGCTCAGGAGATGAGAATGCAGATTCGTCCCCTCTACGACCGGGTTATCGTCAAGCGAATCGAGACGCAGCGGACGACGGCCTCGGGCATCGTGATTCCCGATTCGGCAGCAGAAAAGCCCGAACAGGGCGAAATCGTCGCAGTCGGCAGCGGCCGGCTGCTGCAGGACGGAACGCTGCGCGCGCTCCAGCTCAAGGTCGGTGACCGGGTGCTCTTCGGAAAGTACGCGGGTCAGACAGTCAAGGTGGATGGAGAGGAACTCCTCGTGATGCGCGAGGAAGACGTCATGGGCGTCCTCGAGGTCGACGCGGGCGCCACCCGCAAGGCCGCCTGAAAATCCCGATGCGGTCGCGAACACCGGGACGGGCGTTCGCGACGCGAGTCAACGACTTTACCCGGAGCAATAACATGAGTGCAAAAGACGTCAAATTCCACGACAGCGCACGTGCCCGTATTGTCAAGGGCGTGAACGTGCTGGCCGACGCCGTGAAGGTCACACTCGGACCGAAAGGTCGCAACGTGCTGATCGAGCGCAGTTTCGGCGCGCCGACCATCACCAAGGATGGCGTGTCGGTTGCAAAGGAAATCGAGCTGAAGGACCGCTTCGAGAACATGGGCGCCCAGATCGTCAAGCAGGTCGCCTCGAAGACCGCCGATGTCGCCGGCGACGGCACCACTACGGCCACCGTTCTGGCGCAGGCCATCGTCCAGGAAGGCATGAAGCATGTCGCCGCTGGCATGAACCCGATGGATCTGAAGCGCGGCATCGACAAGGCGGTAGCCGCCGTGCTCGACGAGCTGCGCAAGCTGTCGAAGCCGATTTCCACGAACAGGGAGATCGCACAGGTCGGTTCGATTTCAGCGAACTCCGATGAGGCGATCGGCAGAATCATTGCCGACGCCATGGAGCGGGTCGGCAAGGAAGGCGTGATCACGGTCGAGGACGGCAAATCGCTCGAGAACGAACTCGACGTGGTCGAGGGCATGCAGTTCGACCGCGGCTACGTGAGCCCCTACTTCATCAACGATCCGGACAAGCAGGTGGCCTATCTCGATGATGCGTTGATCCTGCTGCACGACAAGAAAATCTCGAACATCCGTGACCTGCTGCCGGTGCTCGAGGCGACGTCCAAGGCCGGCAAGCCGCTGCTGATCGTCGCGGAAGATATCGACGGTGAGGCGCTCGCCACACTCGTGGTCAACGCAATGCGCGGCATCCTGAAGGTCGCCGCCGTCAAGGCGCCGGGCTTTGGCGACCGACGCAAGGCGATGCTCGAGGACATCGCCATCCTCACGGGTGCAACCGTCATCTCCGAGGAAACCGGCAAGCAGTTGCAAAAAGCAACGCTGGAGGATCTCGGACGTGCGAAGCGCGTCGAGGTGCGAAAGGACGATACGATCATCATCGACGGCGCGGGCGACGAGCAGCGCATCGAGGCGCGCGTGAAGTCGATCCGCGCGCAGATCGAGGAAACGACGAGTGACTACGATCGCGAGAAACTCCAGGAGCGCGTCGCGAAGCTCGCCGGTGGCGTGGCCGTCATCAAGGTCGGTGCGGCAACCGAAGTCGAGATGAAGGAAAAGAAAGATCGGGTCGACGACGCGCTGCACGCCACGCGCGCGGCGGTCGAGGAAGGCATCGTGCCCGGTGGCGGCGTGGCGCTTCTGCGCGCGCGTTCGGCCGTGACGGGCCTCAAAGGCGCCAACAGTGACCAGGATGCGGGCATCCAGATCGTGATGCGTGCGCTCGAAGCGCCGTTGCGCGTGATCGCCGCCAACGCTGGGGACGAGCCTTCCGTGGTCATCGCGAAGGTCCTCGAAGGCAAGGGCAACTTCGGCTACAACGCAGGAACCGGCGAGTATGGCGATCTCGTCGAGGCGGGTGTGGTGGATCCGACCAAGGTGACGCGCACGGCGCTGCAGAACGCGGCCTCGATTGCCGGCTTGATCCTGACGACGGATGCCACGGTTGCCGAAGCGCCAAAGGACGAAAAGTCGGCACAGTCTGCTGACACCGCGATCGATTACTAATCCGGCAGGGTTTCCTGCATGCGTCGGTCTACAGTCGCGACCGGCGCAACCCGTTCGGCGCCGCACGCTGTCTCCGTCATGCGGCGCCGCTTTTTACCGGAGTCAGACATGAAGCTTGAACTAAGCATTGATTCGATGCCACTCGATATTGAGATCGACGACGTCGTTGCGGGATTGCTGGCCGCTCGTCTGAATCTGCCCGACAGCGAAGATCATCATGCCGCCCTGGAGCGCTATCTCAGCGAGAAAGGTGCACCCTGGATCCTCGACGAAGAGCACATGCGCAGGCGCGTCCTGCGCAGGCTCATCCTCGACATCGCCGATCCGGCACTTGTGATTCGCCATCTGATGGTGGATGAATGAATGGATGGATGGTCAGTTCCGCTCGGGATCTATGGCGCGACCAGGTTTCCCGTTCGTATAGTTATCCCGCATGATCTGACATCGTGATGTCCGGACATTTTCGTGCCCGATCACCGGCCAGACTACCTGCTGGCGTGCTCGGCCTGGACTATCTCAAGTTTTTGCAGCTCTCGGTGAGTGAGGAGCTTGCCTGTGGAGGATCGTTCGACGATGCCGTATTAAATGATGCTATGGCCGCTATTCGCAGCGGTTCAATGCGCGCGGCGCAGCCGGCAATGAAGGTCTTCTTTGATGGCTGCCAGTTCTGGCTTGCCAGTCACTTTTACCTCTATGAGGCGGCCCGACGTCTCGGTGCCCGCCACCAGGAATTCTGGTGTGAAATTCAACCCGGCCCGAAGGAGCACGCAGTGCAATATGCGTCGACAATCTCCGGGATCATCCGTCGTAATCCTTCCGGCACGTCTGGCTAACCGCTGGCCATGGCCAGGAAGAATCTGGCGCCCTTCTTGCCCCGGGACGGTTGCTCTAATGTCCGCGATGGAGGGCCATTTTACTGCCTGCGCCGGGATGATGGCAGCAGTCAAACAGAGGACCAAGCCCCGTTTTCCTGGTGGCGTCGACTGCCCGGTTTCATGTGGGCCGTACTGGATTCGAACCAGTGACCAACGGATTAAAAGTCCGCTGCTCTACCATCTGAGCTAACGGCCCGGTCCTCTTTTCCGCCGTCCGTCATGGGGCTCGGCATGCTTGCCCTAACCGATATCGATGGTGCAACTCGTGTATGACGCCGGCTCCGTTTTCGGCACGGTCAACGTGAGCACACCATTATCGAATTTTGCCAGGGTGCGAGCTGGATCGGCATATTCAGGCATCGGAATCGTGCGCACAAAGCGTCCATGAGCGCGCTCGAGCCGGTAGCAGCCGTTTTCGCCACTGCGCACATCCTGTTTCTTCTCGCCGCGCAGCACTATTGCGCCGTCCTCAGCGCTCACCTTGACGTCTTCGCGATCCATTCCAGGAAGTTCCGCGGTCACGCGCAGCACCGGCCCCTCGTCGACGACGTCGATACGTGGCTGGAAGCGCGATGAACTGAAGTCGCCGAACCATCGCTCGAGCGCACTACGGCCTGCAAATGGGTCGTGAAAAAACTCCTCCACCGCGCGCCATTGCTCTCGCGAGAACAATCGCGCAATGTCGGGTAGCAAGGGCCGCCCTTGCTCGTTTTCTCCACTCGGCGAACTCTCCTTGCTGTTCGCTTCGGACCTGCGCACATCCTCGCGAAGGAACTTGAAGGGATTCCACTTTTTCGGATCGGGATTCATCATTGCCTCTTCTGGAATATGCCAGGAGAACCGGTTATTGCATCCGCACGGCTGCTTTTCCACCGGCCCACTCGCCGGCCTGCGCTAACGGCGGGGGCAGCCAAACCGCAAACAGCCGCTGTATCTGCTGTACCTGCTGCCGTAGCTGCCCCGCGAGCGCAGACTTCAGTCCGAACGCACTTCGATGCGCCGAGGACGCGCCTCGTCACGGCGCGGGATCGTGAGCTTCAGTACGCCATCCTTAAGGTTCGCCTCGATCTTCGCTGTATCGAAGTCCGGGGAGACCGTGAAGGTGCGCGCAAACCGCGGCTCACGAACCTCGGCATGCTGCAACCGCAGATTTGCCGGTGTCGGCACGACGGCCTCAGCCTCAATGGCTAGATTGCCATCATGGACGCGCACATCGAGCTTGTCCCGCGTGACGCCAGGCAGGTCGGCCCACAGTGTGACGCCGTGACTGTCCTCGTAGATATCGACGGCAGGTGTGATGGTCATCCGCCGCGCGGATGGTTCGTTCGCGGTGCGCGTGACGGCCGACGGGTCGCGCCGGCTCAGTTCGGTGGTATCGCTCATTGTCGGCTCCCGGATCATTGGACGGTAATGGCACGAGGCTTCGAGGATTCGCGCTTGCCGATGGCGATCGACAGGCAACCATTCTCGTAGCGCGCCTGAACCTTGTCGGGGTCGGCGTTCTCCGGCAGCTCGATCACCCGACGGAACGCGCCGGTGAAGCGCTCCTGTGCATAAATGCGTTCGTCCTCGCCCGAATGCGGTTGAGCCGGCTTGCGCTCACCACTGATGGTCAACAGTCCCTTATCGATCGACACGTCGAGTTCCTCCGCATTGATGCCGGGCGCGAACGCGACGATCTGAATCGTGTCGTCGGTGGCGCCTATGTTAACGGCCGGAAATGCTCCGAGGTGGCTCGCCCGGAGACTGGTTGGATAACTACCGAAGAGGTTAGCCATCCGCCGCTGCAGCCGGTCGAACTCGCTGAAGAGGTCAGTTCCGTAGTAGAAATCGCTCATGATGAAGTTCTCCTCAAAAAACGATGGAGGCGAACGGGCATACGCGCTCCAGTTCGCCTGCCAGCTTCTGGCAAAACAAATCGAAACACGCAGCGCGCGGAACCTTGCAAGCCGCGCGTCTGCCTGAGCGAGAACTAAGATAGACACTCTGGCGGGGATTTCAAGAGGAAAAGCCGCAGACGCATTTAAAGACGTCGCCGCTGCGAACAGGCCTACCTTGCTACTGCCCCCGGGTCCGCAGACATGCTTTCCGGAGATGCAGGCGAGATGTGGGCGCGGCGACCGGCGACACGTCGCGTGTCGACGGCGGCTCACCTACGATCGGCTCGGACACAGGATCCGCCCCGACGGGCTTGCAGTCGCGATGGAAGCCGACCACTACTGTATGCACTGGCGAGGCACGAAAGATAACGGCGCGAAAATGACCAGTAGCGTCATGCGCTGCCTCTTCCTCGAAGACGCAGCGTTGCGCCGCGATTTCCTGTGCCTGCTCGCCACCAAGGGCAGGTGAAAGCCGTTGAACATAGCCAGCGCTGACGTATCGAGAGCGCGTGCCCGGTTTTATCGCCGCTCTCTCAAACTAACGTGATCTTGATCATGTGCCTGGATCGCACGCCAAGGTCGCCAGCACGGCCATTCCCAGATCTCCACCGCTCAGCCACGCGTCTTCTACGCGCCCAGATCCGCACCCGTCGCCGCACGGGCCAATCCGCTCAGAGTCCCGCCAGAAGTAACCGCGCGATGGCGGGCCGGCCACGATAAGCCTGCGCATCGCGCCCAAGATACGCCACCCCAGTGTCGGAAATTCCGGCACCTAATGCCGCGACCGCCGAAATCAATGCGTCTATCACCGCTGCTGCGCTTGAGGCGAGATGCCGGGCGCTGCCCACGGCGCTTGCATGAACGACCCAGCCTCCTTTGTCGCCGCGCAGCTTTGGCGCCATCGTGTGCGATCCACCGCAGAGGACCGCCTCAGCATTGCAGCCTCGACGCCCAGTTCCGGCGGTTGTGCGATAACTCAACATCAAAGCCGAGCAGGCGCAGACGGCCCTGTCTGCCCCCCGGAGAGCGCGAGCGATCCAGCGTGAAGAAACACGTTTCCCGCCACGGAAACAACTGGGACTTGATGATAGGTCTCCAATCGGGCAACCTGGCCGCCGAACGCATCGCCACCATCGACGGATTCGCACCAGAATCGCTATGACGTTAGTATTCAAGTCTCAATACTAGCGGGCAATTTGAAATCTAGCGGGCAATTTGAAATGTTGCCGTCACCATATCCGTGAATGCGCTCCGTCAGTCTGAGAGCGTCTGGCTAGCACAGGTTCCTTACACATGGCTCCCGATCAAAGAATCGCCGTGAGGCCGCGCTCAGGAATGCTTTGCCCAGATCGTCGGTTACGCCTTCGTCTGCCTGCACGCCTGCCCGATTGAGTAGCGCCTGCGCACCTGCCGTAAAGCCTATTGCCTTGAGATGCGCGAAGGCGTCGGCAACAAAGCCCACTGCTGCACTGTCTGAGCACAGCTTTTCCGCTGCGTCTTCGGTCAGCACGAGGGCTATGGCATCGACCAGCACGGAGGGTGTTCCAGCCAGTTGTCCGTCGGCCTTCAGCGTGCCGCCTTCGACCTTGATTCCGCCGACACGCGGTGCGATCAACATGGGTGTGCCGCCCTCTTTTCTGATTGCCTCGGCGAGGGTGTCGATCGTCGCTTTCTTCGATCCGTCCGAAAACAGGATGCCGACCTTGCGCCCCACCAGAGTATGTTTGGCGCGGCCGAGCAACGACAACGCAGGCGAAAGCGGTAGATCGACCGGCTCGCGCGCCGCGGGCGCCTTGCCGGGGAGCGGCAATGCCAGACCAGTTGCCACGCGCGATGCGAGTTCTTCGTCGATATTGCGAAGTTGGGAGATCACGCGGTTCCGGACGTGGTCGAGTTGAACCTTGGATAGCTCGAAAGCAATTGCGGTTGCTATGTGCGCCTGTTCCGGCGGCTGCTGTGACCGGTAGAAAAGACGTGCCTGGCTGTAGTGGTCACTGAACAGCTCGGACCGTACGCGCAGCTTTTCGCCAGATCGTTACCCTCGGCATTTGGGGCAAACGTGTGAAATCCTTCCGACGTTTCACGCGGTCCGCCGTCCTCACCCGCTTCGGCAAGACTATTCGGCTCGTAGTTTGCGCGGCCGGCAGGCACCTGAGTTTGCATCAGACCGTCGCGGTTGAAGTTGTGCATGGGGCAGCGAGGCGCATTCACCGGGATCTGGTGGAAATTCGTCGTGCCGAGCCGCGACTTCTGTGTGTCGAGATAGCTGAAGAGGCGCCCTTGCAGCAAGGGATCATTCGTGAAGTCGATTCCGGGCACGACGTTCGATGGCAGGAACGCAACCTGTTCCGTCTCAGAAAAAAAATTATCCGGATTGCGATCCAGCGTCAGTCGTCCAATGATCTCGACGGGAATCTCCTCTTCGGGAATGAGCTTGGTCGCATCGAGCACGTCATACGGTTGCTGTTCGGCCCAGCTTTCGTCGAACACCTGTACGCCCAGGTCCCACTGCGGAAAATCCCCTGCTGCAATCGCTTCAAACAGGTCGCGCCGGTGATAGTCCGGATCAGCACCCGCAATTTTCACGGCCTCGTCCCACACGGTCGACTGCAGGCCGAGCACAGGAACCCAGTGAAACTTCACAAAAGAGCCTTCGCCTTTGGCGTTGATGAAGCGAAACGTGTGCACACCGAAACCCTGCATCATGCGTAGCGAACGGGGAATCGCGCGATCCGACATGGCCCACATGATCATGTGCAGCGACTCAGGCATGAGGCTCACAAAATCCCAGAAGGTATCGTGAGCGCTGGCAGCCTGCGGATATCCGCGATCCGCCTCCATCTTGACGGCGTGGATCAGGTCGGGAAACTTGATCGCGTCCTGGATGAAGAACACCGGAATGTTGTTGCCTACGAGATCCCAGTTGCCCTCTTCTGTGTAGAACTTCACCGCGAATCCGCGAACGTCGCGCGGCGTATCCACCGACCCCGCCCCACCTGCTACCGTCGAGAAACGCGCAAACACAGGCACTGTGTGGCCGGCTTTCTGAAATAGCGAGGCGCGCGTCAGTTCGGGAATGGCACGCGTGCATTCAAAGGTGCCATGAGCGCCACTGCCGCGGGCGTGAACGATCCGCTCGGGAATGCGCTCATGGTCGAAATGAAAAATCTTCTCGCGAAGAATGAAGTCTTCGAGCAGTGAAGGCCCTCTTTCTCCCGCGCGTAGGCTGTTCTGATTATCGGAAATGGGGGTGCCATGATTGGTGGTGAGGCTGGGTACCGCAGACTTCCCTTTGCCATTGCCGCTCTGCTGATGCAGTTCACCACCGAGGCCGGTAAGACTCTTTTTCGAATCAGCCTTCGCTTTAGTCATTATGTTTCTCCTTGGGGGATCGATGGCTCGCAATGGCGCGTCTGCCGCCGCCTGTCCTGGCCGACAGAGCCTGCCAGCGCTGCGTACCCCGAAGCGCAAACCGCATACCTCCCACAAGACGTGGACAGTTAAACAACGCGCGTGCAACCGGGCCATGGGGCCCGGCGACGGCGCGGTGTCGCAATAGGACACGAGATGTCCACTACGCCTGTTGGTGTCTTCCGCAACGCCTGCGTCATCGCACATTTCGAAATGCCGGGTATGGGCAACGCTCAGCGAGGCCGAACGGTTAGAGCGCAGGCAAGAGTTACGAAGCGGCTTTTGATCGACATACGGGCATCGAAACGCGCAGGGCCAAAACGATCGTATGTGGCATCGTCCGCGCGTGCAGTACTGCGCTGAGTAGTACGAGTACGTTCCTGCGAACTTCTCGCCCGTGGCGAAGCTGTGAAAGTGAGAGGTAGTGCTTTATCGGGAATGTGAGTGCATGCTCCTCACTCAAGGGCAGTGAACGCTGCGCGAGAGAGTGTCTTCGCCGCCTTTTCCCTCGAAATGATAACTGGCGGAAACGTTCGTGCCCCCGGTGGAACCTATCGAGCCGAACTTTCCCCAAGGCGAGCTGCCGGGCATCGGCAAGTTCGCCAGCGTCTACTACGACCTCTCGAAGCGCGACGACCAGAGAGGGCCGCGGGACGACGGATCTGAGTGGGAGCTCGACGGATCACCCTAACCAGCGATCGACGGCGCAGACGGGACGCTCGGGTCGTAGTCAGCGAGCAGGACATCGAAGTTCTGCAGGCCATGGTAGCCCGTACTCCCTCCCGAACCGATCTCGACCGCTCACCGGGGCTGAACTCGGAATCGGGAGGAACGCCCGATGAGTGATGATCGCTCAGGTGTGCCAAGCCCTGACTCCGTCACAGCTGGGTTGTCGTCCAATAGTCACGCAGCCACCGGTCTGGTTCTTTACAGTAATTTTAGGCTCTGCCAGAGTGTGTTAACTGTTTTGAACTCGTCGCGAAGCGCGGGCTCGTTTCTCACAGAGATCCGGCATAGCCCTCCCTTTGGCAGCGGGGGCTAGATTTACCCTTTCAAGAAGTCGACCGCCCTTGCGTTTAACGCCAATCGCTCTGCCGACGAATCAAACGAAGTCCGAAGCGAACAATTTAACCGGGGAATTCACTCCCAAGAGGACCTTCAACTCCGCTATCTCTACGATACGACTAAAATTTTCCCGAATCGCACGCTCCTGGTTTTTTTCGGTCTCCATTCGCCCCGAAAGCGGCCTCGAGGCAATCGGGAGATAATTGAATCATAAAAACCCGCTGGCCCTTCACCAGGTTGAAACACACGTAGTCTTTCCTGAAGAAAATCTTGCCTTTAGAAATTGCCGACATAATATTCTCTCGAATCACGCAACCCCGGCGCACGGGATAATTTATATGCCAAGATCCATCCTTATCTGTGTTCTGCCGAACAAAGGGAGAGGTTTATGTGGTACCACGCGTCTTTATGATAGGTCTATGTCTCTGCCTTCAATCAATTAGAGTATTTCCTCGAAGCATTTAGGCTCTTAATAAACGTAATATCCTCGGTTGCCTGAAAGAGAGGTGAAATTATGTCGATTGCATACGCAACTTCTTACCTCGCAAATAACGATTGTGTAGTCAACCAACAACTTGCTCAACAACTTGCGCGCGGTCATTTTCGGCTAGGCTGCCAAAGATAGTAAAACTTATGCATTAACAGCACTTTGGTCGGAAATAATTTTCAAGATAGGAAAAGCAATGATTGGAAGATCAGGAAGGGAACAGGATCGTCGTGGCCTTATCATTCGACCCATAGGAGAACAGATACATGCTTGGCACTATCGCCCGGGACGAAGCCGCCCCATGATAAAATGGTCGCAGTCCCGCTTTGGCAAGCTAAACGGTACAGACTACGTTTTCGCAGTGACGCAAGGTCGCGGAAAATGTTATGCATATTTTAAATGGAATAACGAACTACTTTTCTTTTTCACGGGGAGTACGCCTTTAATGGATAACGAGGTCATCATTTACTCGCCGAGTTTTCATCGCCTCGGCGAAAAGTTCGAACAGATCTTCGTTACAACGATTGCAACGTGACGTTGGACCTGCGTTCGAGGATTTTCCGCGTACCCGAGTCGCTACGGTACGTCGTCGAGCTTGTAGAGCAACGTTGCGAAACGGAGCCGCGGCATGTCTAACGGGCTGTTGCCTAAATTCAGGCTGCGGAAACGCCTGCGCCAACGCGCGCATCTACTTGAGGATCCGCGGCAAAAAAAGCCGCCGTGCTTCGTAATGAAGACACGACGGCCGAAGTTCCGGCAGATGTTTGCGGGCTCTGCCGGAGGGCTAGGTTGCGCGCGTAGTGCGCGCAACCCAAGCATACGTTAGCCGATGCGCTTTGACGTGTCTACGCGCCGACCGATTCTCTGCCAAAGGGGCGCCGCCGTGGTCACCGCACAAAGTGCGGCCCTGACCAAGCTCAGATCGGCCTTTAAAGGTTGGTGAGCGTATTGATGTATTCGACGGCCGGTTGCGACGCGTTTCCACCTTGCGCTACCAGAAGGTGAATCTGCCCCACCGCTAGTTGCGACAGGGTTCCTGAAATCGGAACTGTGGTGATCAGCCAGTCGGCATTGTTTGAGAGATTGAAGGTAGTCGACTGAAAAATCGGCGTCTTCGATCCGGCTGTCGTGACAATAGCAACGTAAGTGCCGCCGTTAAGATAGATGGAATCCTGTCCGCTCGCCGGCACGGCGCTTTTGAACCTGACGTTGCTCATCGTTGGCGAGACGCCGCCGATGTCTGTGCCTTGGGGTACGATGTAGATATCCAGATCTTGTGCGTTCACCGTCGCGTTAAATGCCCGAATCCGTGCGCTGTTTGACAGCAGTCCCTTGTCAAACGGATCGTCGATTAGCCCGATGTCCCCACCGGCTAGGGCGGGTAGTGCCAGTACGGTGTACTCGTGGCCCTTTGCAACGTCCGAGAACTGGCCGCTTGCTATTGTGGTGGTTGAACCGGTATTCGCGTAGGCTACGATCGTAGCTCCCGTGTTGATGTTGGCGAAGTTTGTCACACCCTTGTACGCGATATTGGTCTGGAGGGCAGATCCATTAACGAGAAAGTCGACGTTTGGGCCGCCCGGTAAAGCATGTATGAAGTGCACCTCCGGGTTCTGAATGCCAAGTTCTTTTGCAGCATCACTTCCGCCTCCGCCGCAGGCTCCGAGCGTTGCAACGATAGCAGTCGTAAAAACGGTGACGCACAATCTCTGGATTTTTCTCATTTCGTTCTCGTAGCTCGGGAATATTGGTTTTGCGAGGCCATGCGGTTGCTTTCGCTCTCCTGCCGCACTGGATCGCGTGCCAGCCCCAGCAAATCACGTGCCGCATGAATGACACTTGCACGCATCAATCATCAATGTCCACGCGTTGCACATGACCCTCCCGCTTACGGCTGATCGGTAGCTCTGCAATGAAAATCAGTCTATGTTCTGGTTCCTCGACCAATGGCCCAAGCCGGAGATTGAATGAACTCACCAGAGCGCGCGCGTCTCACAGATGCTATGAATGCACAAATATGCTGTTCGGCTTGCCGAAGTCAGCTGGGCGGTCAATCTGCTTCTCGATCAACTGGGCCTTAAAACCAGATCTAAACCGCGCCGACGCCTCCGCTTTCCCCGCAGCATTGCGATTCAATTTTTATCTACGGCTCTCGTGCAGAATTTGAACGGCTATTGCGCCTGATTCGATCATGGATCGCGCCCCGCAGGACATCTAAGAAGCCTGTCATCTATCGATGCTCTCCGGGCGTTTCAAGGCTACGCACGCTTACAGTCGTATAGCGCATCGGCGCGAAGGCATGTTCGTGGATAGCCGGTCACCCTGCAAACATTATCCCCATCGCGTTTCCGCCGTCCTGTCGCGCCTCTACTTCGCAACGAAAGGCCCGATCGCTGAACGCGACGACCCGGAAGCCGCCGGCCGGAGTCCGTGGAACCGTAATTCCCCAATGCCAGCCTCCATCCTGCTCGAAGACGTGCAGCACTAGCGACTTCAACGTGAAGTCGTTGTCAATTGCATTGATCATTGCCTGCCCTCGGGAAAATCGCTACGAACAGTTCGGAGTTGCTAATCAAGAAGCAACTGCCGCGCCTGAATGCAGTGCGTGAACTACGGGCAACAAGATCGCTCCCAGTCTGCGTGGCCCGACATTTGCTCACGTGCCCCAGCGCCGGGAGCATTCCGCTCCCCTCGAGCCTCGAGAGGTCTGCTTTGCTAAACGTAATGATGGTCGCCGCAGAAGCGGCACCGCTGGCCAAGAGCGGTGGGTTGGGTGATATGGTAAGTGCGTTTTCTTCGGCTCTCAGTCTTTTCGATCTCGACGTGTCCATACTAATTCCCGGCTACGATTGCGCGTTCGACGCAGTGGTGGCGCCTTCTCCAATCGGATATCTGCGCGGACTGCCTGGGGGCGACGCCCGGCTCTGGCGCGCTGCGATGCCAGATGCGGATGTGACCGTTCTACTGCTTCAGATGAATCACCTCTATGCCGGCCGTGGGAACAGACTGTACCAGGATGAACAAGGGCGAGAATATCTGGACAACTTCGCGCGCTTCGCGTCGCTTTCAGCGGCCGCCGCGCGCATTGCGACCGGCGTGCGCGGCGTGAAGCGTCCGCGCATCGTGCACGCACACGACTGGCATTCGGGCCTCACACCACTTCTCATGAAGCTCGCGGGCGCGTCGGCGCGCAGTTTATTTACGATTCATAATCTCGCGTTCCAAGGCAATTATCCGGTGGGCCTAGCCCCTTACGCGGGCATTCCTGCCGAACTCCTCGCACCAGCGCTGCGCGAGCCGCGCAGCATCGAGTTCTACGACACGCTGAGCTTCATGAAAGCGGCCATCGTATATGCCGACGCTCTCAGCACCGTGAGCGAGCGCTATGCGCGCGAAATCCTCACGCCGCACTTCGGCAACCGTATGGAAGGCGTTCTGGGCATGAACGCGCACAAGCTCACCGGCATTGTGAACGGCATCGACGATGCGCTCTGGAATCCGCAAACGGACCCGATGATTGCGCAGCCCTACGGCCCGGACGATCTCGCGGGCAAGCACGCCTGCAAGAAAGCGCTACAACAGAGCTACGGGTTACATGTCGACCCGTTCGCGCCGCTCGTGGCGATCGGCAGTCGCCTATGCTCGCAAAAACTCGCCGATGTGGTCTGCGAAGCACTGCCCGCGGCGCTGGCTCGCTGGCCGCGCGTTCAGTTTGCTGTGCTCGGCCAGGGTGACGCGGCTATCGAGCAGAACCTGCGTGGGCTCGCCGCCGCGTGGCCCGGGCGGCTGGGCGCGCATATCGGCTATGACGAAACGCGCGCGCACCAGTTGCATGCGGGCGCCGACATCCTGCTGCACGCCAGCCGTTTTGAGCCGTGTGGCCTCACGCAGCTCTACGCGATGCGCTACGGCACGATACCGGTGGCTTCGCGCGTGGGCGGTCTCGCCGATACGATTATAGACTGCCCGCCCCGCCCTCTCAGTGATCGAGATACACAGTGCGCAGCCGTCGTTGACGCGACCGGATACCTGTTTGATGGCGAAAGTCCGGCTGACGTCTTCCATGCGCTCGGGCGTGCGCTGGACGCGTACGGGATTCCGCAGCAGTGGCGGGTGATCCAGCGTAGCGCCATGCGTCGTGACTCAAGCTGGTCGGTTCCTGCACAAAGCTATCTTGACCTGTATCGGACGCTCGCCGGCGCCGCCCGACGGCGTGAATCGCCGCCCGCCTGCCGCGGGGTTCCCCGGGTTGGTTGGGCGCGCGCCCCGGTGCAGCGAATTCGCCGATCAGCGTGACCGCCCTCTTCGTCCGCTTCTCCCGTGCAGCATGTTGCACGATTCGGTCGCTTCAACAACCTGTCTGGATCCGGTCAATCATGAATAAAACAAGTACGCGCATCAGCGAAGGACAGCCCTTTCCCCTCGGCGCGACCTGGACGGGAAACGGGGTAAATTTTGCGCTATTTTCGGCGAATGCTACGCGTGTCGAACTGTGCCTGTTCGACGTGAGCGGGCAATACGAGATCGAGCGCATCGTTCTTCCCGAATATACGGATGAAGTTTGGCATGTCTTTGTTCCCGACCTGAAGCCCGGCGCGATTTACGGCTACCGCGTGCACGGCCCCTACGAACCGGATGCGGGCCATCGCTTCAATCCG